>SSFA01000035.1 GCA_008015155.1 Thiothrix sp. | reverse complement strand
TCATAGAACGATGCTTGGTATAAATCAAAACTGGTTAATTCTTGATTGATGAAAGAGATCTATTTTTTTCATTAATCTTAATTTTTATTATTGAAAGAATAAAAGGAATTGAAAATTACATAATCTTCTTCCCGGAACAATAATTCATCTATCTATGTTATTTTCAATTCCTTTTATTCTTTCAATAATAAAAATTAAGATTAATGAAAAAAATAGATCTCTTTCATCAATCAAGAATTAACCAGTTTTGATTTATACCAAGCATCGTTCTATGATTTTTTGGGATGAAAAGAATTATAAAACAACCAAGCTGAATAATTCTCAATCAATATATGAATACCGGATTTAATTCTGTTTTTTATTCAAAAATGGTGACAAAATAAGCAGCAGCGCGTTATTTATTTGCTGAGAATTTTTTCCAAGGTCTATTTATTGTGTTATTAAGTTAAAGATCTCAATTTTGAGATCTTTAAGAGTACTCAAATGATGACTAAAAACTAATGTTTTTGGTGATAAATAAAAGCAGCATTAGTCCCGCCGCCTAAACCTACTGCAATTTTTATATTAAGATGTGCCATCGCTTCTAAATAGCGCGAGCTAGTAATATCGCCTGCATCGACAGGTGCAAATCCTATGGCTTTAGCTAAATCGATGACTTGCTGTTTAGCAGCAGTATCATTACCTGCAATAAAAGCCGTAATTGGTTGAGAAAAATACTGTTGTGCTGCCGTAGACATTACATCTGCGAAAATAGTATTAAAGGCTTTAACAACCTTACTCTGTGGCAAGGCTTTTTGTATTTCCTCACCTGCTGAATTTTCTTGACCTAAGAATAAGGGTGACCAATCCGCTTGCAAGGGATTAGTGCAATCAACAATGACTGTACCCATTAGCTTATCGGCAAAAGGGCGTAAAGTTTCCACTGCAGCAGTAAAAGGAATCGCCACTAATAAAATGTTTGATTCAAGTACTACCTCTTGAATAGATTTCTTGACATAGGGCAAATCGGAGGTGATTGCACTCGGCTCACGTAAGCCAATGGTTACTATGTGACCTGCTTGGGTACATAGCTCTGCTAGCCTTTTACCAACTGAGCCATAACCTAAGATACCAATTTTCATAATAATTTCCTTGATTTAACGGTAGTGCACTCATCAGGTACTTAGCTCTGAGAGTACGAATAGTGTGGTATAAAATGAATACTGGTATATATTGGTAACTATAGCAGACTAGGTCAATTAGGCACTTTGAGGTAACTATGCATACAACTAATACATCCACACCTAATATTTACAAATTAATATGCCCCTCACGCCAGCTACTGAGCCGTATTGGTGATAAATGGAGTGTTATGGTGTTATTAGAGTTAATAGAAGAGCCAAAACGATTTGGTTATTTAAAAAGAACGTGTGAGGGAGTTTCGCAAAAAATGCTCACACAGACATTACGTCAATTAGAAATAGATAGACTCATTACTCGTAGTGTCATTCAAGAAAAACCTTTACAAGTACAATATAGCCTGACTACCTTAGGTCTAGATTTAACTATTCATCTTAGACCCTTAGTCGATTGGGTTCATAATAATTTTCAAAGCATCAATGAAAGCAAAGTCAATTCAAAGCTATTAGAGACAGAAAATGTGTGGAACTATTAGTCATGTTAAGTAATCAAACGAATAAATAAGGGCAACTCAGGTAAGCATCTGGGGTGAGCCATTTATAACAGGTGGGGTAAGAGTTATATGCAGTAACGGATGGGCGTAGTTTTCCGCTTGATTTACTTATGGAGTTAGCACCTTTTATTTATACTAATTGGCAAACACCTAATCGACCGACTTGGTGCTTTTTTAATCAATACGAGTCGTATTTAACTAACTTACCGAATACTTATCCTAGTTTACCTGAATCAGAGTGGAAATAATTAGTCAATTATCCCGCTAGTTTAATTCGTTTGGTTTATTGGGCTGGTAAATAGTAACTGTAAAGCTTTTGAGACTGATGCTTAATTAAAGAATAAGTCTATGATGTATTATGCTAAAATTAATTCATTGTAATTGCTTGATAATTAAATCATAAGAAGTAGGATTGCTTTTCTTGATTTCTTCTAACATAGCTTCATAATCAGTTGGAGAGTCTTTTTTTAGATCTTTAAGAAGAGGTATCATTGTATTAATCTGATCTTGGCTTAATACAGGAGCACCAGCCCTAGCTATATCTTCGTATTTTTTGAGCCAAGCCTCATCAGGTTTAATAATGTCTTTTTCAGTGATTTCTTTATCAAATAACTCAGCCAGTTGATTTAAAGGAGTAGCCTCTGTTTTTTGCATAATGGCTTGTTTCCAAATAACTGGATCTTGATAATAATCTAGCAAAAGACCCGATAAACCACCTAAGGCGTAGGCCTCAAGCACTAAACCAAGATTTTTAGTGACATCAACATCTTTGGCGATTAGCCGATAAGCTTCCAGTATATCCTCAATATTTTTGATGTCAGGGTAAGATATATATAAACAGCTCATTAATTCAAAGTAATAGGCTGAACCTTCTAAATTATCATAAGTTATAGCCTTGTGAGCTTCTTCTGGATACTGCTTTTGATAATAACGATAAGTTGCCACCGCTTTCTTTACATAATCGCGTTGTTGCTCTGGGTAAATAAAAGCATTAAGTAACTGCTGAAGGATCAAGCCACGTGTTGCACGCTCAGCCACCTTGTCTGAGTTTTCTTCACGATCAGGATTAGTATTAGCTACTGATTCTTTCCAAGTGGGTTGCTCTAATTGATGAAATAACTCATGTGTATAAGTGATAAATAAATCGTAAGTGCCTAAGTGAGCATATTTCTTAAAACTAGCAGGATTAGCTAGTGAGTCTTCATTTAAAGTCAACACCATTCCAGACTGACCATTAATGTCCTTGAAAGCTTTAAACTCCGTATCATAGCCAGTCGTTACATAGTATTGATCTGCCTCAGCAACGGGAATGCTTTTATAATTACCTTGAGGGGTAACTAACCAAGCTTTAGTTCTAGGCATATTAACAACAATAGCTGTTTGATTAATAACATGATTAGTCGGCCAAAATTGCGGCGCTTTTTCATTATAGGTTTTAATTTGCTTAGCAAAAATCGGCATAAATTCTTCAGCTGTGCTCGCTTGTTTTTTGCATTCAATCCCAATGCACAAAGTGCCAGTGGTGCTTATGGGGGTGCTTGCTAAAATATTTTGTGCGGTTGCTATTAAAATGATACTTAGGCTTACACTAAACAGTTGTTTTTCTAATTTTTGCATACAAGATCTCGTGGGGTGATTAAGCTATCTCTAGTAATTGCTAACAGTTATAGTGGCTTTCAAACGAACTGATTAAGCAAGCTATGGTTCTTGAAGATAGCAGTAAATTGCTTAAGATAAATACCCTCATTTAAGTGATTGTGTTTTAATGAAGCGTGATAATTGACCAAGCTCAACATTATGAACGCAGTACACTTAGCCGTTAAACGTCTCAATGCACTTGCCGCCTCAGATTCCAAACGTATTCTAATTGGTTTAGCTGGCCTGCCAGGTGCAGGCAAAACTACTATGGCTAGTGAGCTGCAAAGGCTTTATTTAGCACAAAATCCTAGTTATTCGCTGCAAGTACTTAGTATGGATGGTTTTCATCTAACTAGAGCACAGTTAAGAGCCTTGCCTAATGCAGATGAGGCTTTTGCCCGCCGGGGTGCACCTTGGACTTTTGATGCTACAGGTTTTGTACAGAAGGTAAGTGCATTGAAAGCAGAGCAGGGTACGGTCACTTGGCCTATCTTTGAACATAGTGTGGGTGATCCAGTGGCAGATGCAGTGGTGGTCGACCCCAGTTGCCAAATTGTCTTAGTAGAGGGTTTATATATTCTGTACCGTGAGCAGGAATGGGCGGGTTTAGAAGGTTTATGGGATGAAACTTGGTATTTAGATACACCACTTGCATTAGCACAGTCGCGCTTAGTACAAAGGCATCAGCAGGCTTGGGGGATTAGTCAAGCTGAAGCTCTAACACGAGTTTTAGCGAGTGATGCTAAAAATGCTGCTTTGGTTGCCAGTTTACGCGCCAAGGCAGATTATCTAATTGCGGTTTAGCTTATGGGTTTAAAAAGAACGGAGCATTTTGGTGTTTGTACCTGCTGTGGGCGCAACACAGCACTGACTTTTCATCACCTCATTCCGCGTAAATTACATCGCCGCACAGCCTTCAAGAAAAAATACAGCCGTGAAGAATTGAATCAGGGGATTGCCGTGTGCCGTAGTTGTCATAATGGAATTCACGACTTATACACCGAAATGCAGCTAGCAAAGCAGTTTGCCAGCTTAACCGCTTTGTTGGCTGATCCTGCTTTGCAGCTGCATTTTGCTTGGGTAGCTAAGCAGAAGTAGTCACTAGGATTCACGGACTATTTATTGCTTATAACCCACATAAGCGACCGTGCCATCAGGCGAATAATCCAAGCGAATCGGGCGTTTATTTCCATCCCAAAAAACAGTTGCTTTACCTGAGGCGGCTAAAATAATTCGATTCGGCATAGCCTCCAACGGTACCACCACTGAGCCTAAGCGCGCGTAATCGGAGGTGACCAGCACACTGGTAGGACTTTTTTTGGTGATAGTTAAGTTCACATTAGTTTTAGAGCTGCCACGTGAGTCTGAAGTCACATCGCCATGATAGTTGCCTACCACCAAATCGGCGAGATCAGGCTTATGATCTCTAGCCACAAGGCTGCTGGTTGCAAATAATAAGGCAGCGGCTAAACCCCAAGTTAGATAGGAAGGCTTCATAGGGTGAACTCCTTTAAATAGGCTTTTAAAGTACCAATAAAATACCATATTAAAGCAAACAGCGGGAAAAGCTAGAGGGGCTTAAAAAAATAGATAAGTGAATACTCTGAAGCTTGGTTCAGCTCCAGAGTTAAGTACACAGGATTTATTTGCTCAGTTGCTCAGTCCAAGCTTGTAAGGCAACTAGCTGCTCTTTAATCAAGCCTTGAATAGTGGCATCAATCAGATGGCCTTCTTGGTCAAAGGTATTGGCGAAGGCATTACAAAAAACTTCAGGTTTGTTTAAAGGATGTAGGTTTAAATACACACACACTTGGCGCAGATGATATTGAGCGCGTGAGCTACCCATGCCAGCGGCAGAACCCATGATGGCTACGGGCTTACCGGACAATAAAGCGTTTTTGGGTTCACGTGAGGCCCAATCTAAAGCATTTTTCAAAGCTGGAGCGATAGAATAGTTGTACTCAGGGCAAGCCAATAATAAAGCATCTGCTTCAGCGAGTTGTGCTAATAGCGTTTGTACCGCAGCAGGTTTTTCAGTGAGATCAGCATTATAAAAAGGTAAGTCTTGAATAGAGGCAATCGTGATGTCTACACCGGCGGGTGCATTTGCTTGGGCATAATGCAGCAGGCCAGTATTGGTTGAGTTTTTCCGCAGACTACCGCTAATGGCAAGGACTTTGATCGGTTTGCTCATGAAATGCTTCTCTTTGTGCTTATAAAAAATGGGATACTAAAATGCCTTTTCGGGGGCGTAACAGGCTATTATTTGCTCGCCGAAAGGTGCAAGCTAGTATGGCAAGTTCGTTGCTAGAAAGCCAAGCGCTTAGGGTTATAACAATTTTAACTCCAATTTGAGAGTCTTTAAGCACCATGCAAGCATCTGAATTAGGGCAGTTGCGTCGTTTTATCATTGAATTGGGCACTAGTTTGCACGCTTATGGCGCGCCAGTGCATCGCCTTGAAAATCTATTAGAAGAAGTCACTACTGCTTTGGGGATTGAAGGCGTATTTCTAGTCACCCCCACGACCATGCATTTCCTATTTCGGGAGAAAGGGTCTGACGAGGAGTACAATCATATTGAACGGGTACAGCCCAACCTGTTTGATCTTAATCGCCTCGCACGCACGCATGAATTAGTAGATGCAGTACTTGCTAAGCAAATTGATCTTAAGCAAGCACGTACTCAATTAGAACAAATTAAAACCCTGCCAGATCCTTATCCTCGCTGGTTAATGTTCTTCGCTTGGGGTGTGCTCTCTGCGAGTTTCGCTTTGGTCTGTGGTGCGCAATGGCAAGAAATCGTCGCAGCTAGTGTGGCGGGGTGTTTTGCTTATTTACTAGTCTTGCTAGCTGGGCGTTTTAAACGTTTAGAAGAGATGTTAGAACCACTGACAGCTTTATTAATCGCTTTCATGGTCAGTGCTGCTACCGCCTTAGGCGCGAAGCTAAATGTACCGATTGTCATTTTGGCTGGTGTGATTGCTTATATTCCGGGCTTGGTGATGACAATCGGCTTACGTGAACTAGCAGCACGCCATGTCTTATCCGGTACAGTGCGTATTATGGATGCAGGAATGACGGTGTTTAAACTTTATTTCGGCGCTATGTTTGGCCTAGCCTTAGCCGCGCTTTGGTGGAAGACACCACAAATCCCTTTACAAGCAGTTAGTGTTAGTCTCTGGAGTTATTTAGCCGTACTCGGTTTGAGTTTATCCTTACTGATAATTTTTAAAATTAGTTGGCGGGACGCGCCTTGGGGTTTATTAGCAGGCACGCTTGCTTATGTCAGTGCGAGTCTAGGAGCTAAAGTGTTTGAGCCGAGTTTAGCCGGTTTGATGGGGGCTTTAGTGGTAGGTCTATATGCGAATGCCTATTCAGTACTCAATAATCGTCCTACCTCCATAGTGCTCTTGCCAGGCATTGTTCTATTAGTGCCGGGGAGCAAAATGTATATTGGCTTAAATAATTTCGTGACCGGCGAGTCAATCCTTGCTAATACTATGAATAGTGCACAAATCTTGCTGGCGTTTATGGCCATTGTAGCGGGTTTAATGTTTGCTAATATGCTTTTGCCCCCCAAGCGTCGACACTAAGTCAGTGAGATAATGCTAGATTAATTTAGATAGGAATAAGTGATGTCTAATCAAGCGATTGTTAAAGAATATTCGAATGGCGAAGTGACGATTATTTGGCAACCGGCTAAATGCATTCACTCGACCATTTGTTTTCGGCATTTACCCGAAGTTTTTAACCCTCAACAGCGGCCTTGGGTTAAAGTGGAAGCAGCCTCCACAGAGCGCTTAATCGAGCAAGTAAAAAACTGCCCTTCGGGTGCTTTGTCTTACAAAATGGATCAAAAGGCTCAAGCAGAGCCTAATAAAGCTGAAGTTGTGAAAGTTAAACTAGCACCGAATGGCCCCTTGATTGTACAAGGTACAATTGAAGTTCAAGATAAAAATGGCACAACGACGACGCATACGATGACCGCTTTATGTCGTTGTGGTGCCTCAGCCAATAAGCCTTATTGTGATGGTTCACATCAACGGGTAGGCTTTACTGATTAGTGAGTCTAATCTTGAGCATGACTGTTAAGCAGCAAGTAGCTATATAACTTGGCTGCTTGGTGAGTGTGGCGTTAGTCGTATTTCCATTGCCAACTATGCTTCTATTACTAGCTTCCTGAGCTTGATTTAGCGAGGGTAAGGGCGAATTTGGCAGGGATAGTGTCCAGTGGAATTAAGCTTAAAAGAATTACAAATCCTCAAAAATCTAGATGATGGCTCCTTATACGCCTCACCGATGTTGGTGCAGCAGCTTTTGCGCTATCCGGGGATGCGTAATCCGCGCTTATTTTTAAGTTTTGATTATCACGGCAAAGTCGATGGCTATTTGCCAGTCGGGCAATGTTATAGCGATGACACTTATACCTATATTGCAGCTATGCCTCATTCACCTGCGATTAGTCCGACTTATACACCGGGCGCTTTACAAGTACTAAAGCGCTTACGTCTGCCTTATTTCGACACTGATGTGGTAAGTGACGAAATACCTTTTCAGCAAGAAGCTACGGCTAGTGCTTATGGTTTGCCGCTTGAGAACTATCTAGGTTTACTGTCCCCTAATCGCCGCACGGATATTCGCCGTAAGCTCAAAAAGCTGGCTAATTTCAGCATTGTTCCTGGTAGTTTAATTAATATTGTTGAAGCTCGACCTTGGCTGATGCAGGTCTGGGCAGAGCGCTTCACAGCAGCTGAGTTAAAAGATCAGGATGCTTATGCGCGTGTCACTTTATCTTGGCTAGCAGCCGTACAACATTCAGGGCGCGCTATTCTCAAAATCGACCGCTATCTCTGGCAAGGCAAGATGGTAGGGATCAATTGCTGTGTGCTACATCATTATCGCGGACGCTTACACTGTGATGATTATCTGACATGGTATGATCCGCAATTAGCGTCCGGGCTAGGGATTGCGAGTGCTGTACGGAATTTGACGGACCCTTATCTGTTAGGTAGCCGTTATAATTTGGGTAATCCGGGGGTGGGCGGCACTCACCCACGGCATGTATACAAACTCAATCTGCTGCCAGCCAGTTTGCGCTTAACGCAAGCGGTATTTGATACGCGCCTGCGGTTTCAGTTTAGACAAGCGGCTGCTTTACGTTAATTCACTGTGCTGGACTGACCCGCCATACCACGTTCCCCACATCATCCGCGACTAAAATAGCACCGGTTTTATCTTCCACTACCCCTACGGGGCGACCTAAAGCTTCACCCTCCGCATTTACAAAGCCACTCAAAATATCTTGAGGTAGGCCACTAGGCTTGCCATTAGCAAAGGGTACATAAATCAGTTTATATCCGCTGCGTGGTGAGCGATTCCAAGAGCCGTGCTGCCCAATAAAAGCCCCGCCCCGATAGTTTGCAGGCAATAACTGGCCTTGATAAAAAGCTAAACCCAAGGAAGCTGTATGTGCACCCAAGGCATAATCTGGTACCAAGGCTTTAGCGACTAATTCTGGATTTTGTGGTTGCACCCGTGTATCGATATTTTGCCCAAAATAACTATAAGGCCAGCCATAAAATCCACCGTCTTTCACAGAGGTCATATAATCAGGGACTAGATCATCGCCTAACTCGTCGCGCTCATTCACAGTTGTCCATAAGGCTCCGGTTTGCGGCTCCCAAGCTAAACCATTGGGATTGCGTAGACCCGAGGCAAACAAGCGATTGGCTCCGGTTTTCACATCAATTTCCAAAATTGCTGCCCGATTAACTTCGTTTTCCATGCCATTTTCGGCAACATTACTGTTCGAACCAACCGTGGCATACAGTTTAGAGCCATCGCGGCTAGGAATAATATTTTTAGTCCAATGATGATTAATGGGGCCAGCGGGTAAATCTGCTAATTTGATTCCTGCAGCCGTGATTTGAGTGCTGCCCGTTTGATAAGGAAAGCTAAGAATAGCATCAGTATTGGCTACATAAAGCGTATTACCAATCAAAGCCATACCAAATGGAGAGTTGAGATTGCTAAGAAAAGTGGTTTTAGTTTCCGCCATACCATCGCCATTGGTATCGCGCAGCAAGCTAATTCGATTAGGACTAGGTACACCAGCGCCAGCGCGTTTCATGACTAGTTTCATGGCTATGCCTTTAAGGCTAGCGCTGTCCGCTGGCTTAGGTGGGGCATTCGTTTCTGCAACCAAGACATCGCCATTGGGCAAGACATATAACCAGCGCGGGTGATCTAAGCCACTAGCAAAAGCATTAACTACTAAACCTGGTGCAGCCACTGGTTTAGCACCGTTCCAGCCGACTGCAGGCGCGATATTAACGGTGGGAATAGTCGAAGTTTGGGGGGCGGGTAGGCTAGGGTTGACTCCAAAGCCGACCGTCGTTGAGGCTGGGCCATTGGGTTCACTGCAGGCAACTATATTGAGACTTAAGGCGCAAATCAGAAGAAATCGGTGGGCTTGCATAGGTCAACTCCAGATGGGCTATAGTTTAAGCATAATCCGCGTTCATAAAAATTGAAGCAAGGCTGCTTTTTATAAGGTAATACAGTGATAAGCTCAGCGTGTAAGCGGATTAAATTTCTAAAACTAGATGATTGACAGAAATGAACATTCATTCTATGTTGGCTTAAATCGTCATTAAAAACAGAAGGAGAGTACTATGAAATGCCGTGCAGCTGTGGCGTGGGAGCCGCAAAAACCTTTAGAAATAGAAGAAGTTGAAGTTGAAGGACCACGCGAAGGCGAAGTGCTCCTCAAAGTCGTCGCCACTGGTGTTTGCCATACGGATGCCTTTACGCTCTCCGGCGATGACCCTGAAGGTGCCTTTCCTTGCATTCTGGGCCATGAAGGTGGCTGTATTGTTGAAGAATGTGGCCCTGGGGTGAAAAATCTTAAGCCCGGGGATCATGTGATTCCACTTTATATTCCTGAATGCGGCGTATGCGAATATTGTCTTTCACCCAAAACCAATCTCTGTCAGTCGATTGCAAGCACGGTGTGGACTGGTTATATGCCCGATCATACCCGCCGCTTTAAAGTCGGTGGCAAAGAAATTTACCACTATATGGGCTGCTCCACTTTCTCGGAATACACCGTTGTTCCTGAAATTGCCCTCGCCAAAATAAACCCAGCCGCACCTTTAGATAAAGTTTGTTTACTCGGTTGCGGGGTTACGACTGGCATTGGTGCCGTATTGAATACCGCAAAAGTAGAGCCGGGTTCGACCGTCGCGGTGTTTGGTTTAGGTGGGATTGGTTTGTCGGTGATTCAAGGTGCGGTGATGGCTCAGGCTGGGCGTATTATTGCGGTGGACTTAAATCCGGCTAAATGGGAAATCGCGAAAGCCTTAGGTGCTACTGATTTCGTTAATCCTAAAGAAGTGAATGGCTCATTAGTCGAATACATAAAAGACCTAACCAATGGTGGTGTGGACTATTCATTTGAATGTATCGGCAATGTCAAAGTTATGCGCGATGCGCTCGAATGCACCCACATGGGCTGGGGCGTTTCGACTATTATTGGGGTGGCGGGTGCTGGACAAGAAATCTCCACCCGCCCCTTCCAATTAGTCACAGGCCGCACTTGGAAAGGGACTGCCTTCGGTGGCGTCAAAGGGCGCACGCAATTGCCCGGTTATGTAGACAATTACATGAATGGCAAGATTGAGCTGGATAGTATGGTCACCCACACCATGCCACTGGAAGACATTAATAAAGCCTTTGATTTAATGCATCATGGTGAGAGCATTCGCTCCGTGATTATTTTCTGAGGTGAGTATGCAGCAAATCGAAAGCATTAAAGAATGGGGTGGCTATCTCAAGCGCTACACGCATGAGTCAGAAACTTGTGCTTGTACCATGACCTTTTCAGTCTATTTGCCGCCGCAAGCTGAAACGCAAAAAGTGCCTGCTTTGTATTGGCTGTCCGGTTTAACCTGTACTGATGATAATTTCCGCGTTAAAGCCGGTGCACAGCGTTATGCCGCTGAGCATGGCATTGCCTTGATTATTCCCGATACTAGCCCACGCGGTGATGAAGTTCCCGATGTGCCGGAGCGTTATGATCTAGGCAAAGGCGCAGGCTTTTATGTGAATGCCACGGAAGCACCTTGGGATAAAAACTATCAGATGTATGCTTATGTGACCGAGGAATTGGTGTCGCTGGTGGAGGCTAATTTTCCAGTCATAGCCGGTGTAAAGTCGATCTCAGGGCATTCGATGGGTGGGCATGGTGCTTTGATTGTAGCCTTGAAAAGTCCACAAGCTTACCGCTCAGTATCCGCCTTTTCGCCGATTTGTAATCCCGTCAAAGGCGCTTGGGGCATCGGTTGCTTTACGGCTTATATCGGCGCCGATCAAGCCAATTGGCAAGCTTATGACGCGACTTGCTTAGTACAGCAGGGTGCACGGGTGGCGGATATTTTGATTGATCAAGGCACAGCAGATGAGTTCTTAAGCGAAGGGCAATTACTGCCCGAGAACTTCAAAGCAGCCTGTGAACAAGCCGGACAAAGCCTCACCTTGCGTATGCAAGACGGCTATGATCATGGCTATCATTTTATTGCTACCTTTATTGGCGAGCATATCGCTTGGCATGCTAAAGCCTTGAAAGCTTAAGAGAAGCGGGGCGTTTAAGTATTTAAACGCCCTTAATCTTTCTAAGCTTTAGCATTTTCATACCTAAGTTTGAAAACTTGCTAGGCTTTAGACTTTGTGTAGTACCTGAATATAAAAATGAATCCTACAGAAGAGCAATATGCTGGTTGTTTTCTTGGTCTCGCTTTAGGTGATGCGCTAGGTGCACCCTTTGAAGGGGGCTTGATTGAACGCGCACTGTGGCGAGTCATCGGGCAGACCAAAGATCAGGAAGCACGCTTTACTGACGATACACAAATGGCTTTAGATCTGGCAAATTCCTTGATCAGAAATAAGCAGCTAAACCAAAGTGATTTAAGCCAAGCTTTCGCAAACAGCTATCATTGGAGTCGCGGTTACGGCCCTAGCACAGCGCGCTTATTAAAACGTATTCGGAAAGGTGAGTCTTGGGAAATTGCCAATAAAACAACTTATCCACAAGGTTCATTTGGTAACGGGGCTGCTATGCGTGCACCCATTATGGCTTTGTTTTTACCCGAAAATTCTCGCACGTTAACTGCCTACACTCAGCTCTCGGCTCAGGTTACGCATACACATTCTTTAGGTATTGAAGGTGCAGTGTTGATTGCTCAAGCCACTGCTTTCCTACTACAACACCCTGCTAACCCATTGAATCTCTTTGCAAGCCTCAAGGAACACTGCCACACTCTCGAATTCAGTTCAGGTCTGCAAATTGCCGAGCAATGGCTGGTACAAGACTATCCTACATGCCCTAAGGAGGTGGCTAAACTGCTAGGGAATGGTATGACTGCGGTAAGGTCATGTGTGACAGCTCTCTACTGTGCTTTACGTTTTCTGGATAGTGATTTCTTGACTTTACTTAAATTTATCAAAAGTTTGCGAGGTGATGTGGATACGATCAGTGCAATGGCGGGCGCTTTGTGGGGTGCTTATCATAGCTTAGAACAATTGCCTAATAGCCGAATTGAACAGCGTGTTCAGATTATCCAAGTTGCGCAAAGACTTTACCAACTACACCGAAAAGGTCGTTAGTATATAACCCCAAGTTTCTCACTCGGGGCTACAAATTTTACGCTATGCTTTACCAATCCAAACCTTGACCATCACGGAAAAAGCCACCCGTTGGGCCATCCTCTGGCAATTGCGCAGCCCATAAAATTCCGGGAATAGCCTCCTCAATACTGCGGTCTGCTTGGCTACCACCCATATCAGTTCTTACCCAGCCGGGACAAATGCTATTCACTTTGAACTTCGGGTTATTCAGGTCTGCAACCGTGAAGGTAGTCAGAGCATTTAAGGCAGTTTTCGACAGACGATAGGCTGGATAACCAGCTCCCATCTCACTTAAACCACCCATACCAGAAGATACATTCACAATACGTGGAGCGCTCGATTTTTCCAACAGAGGCAGGAAAGCTTGAGTCATACGTAAAGCGCCAACGGTATTAATATCAAAGGTCTTTAGCACAAGATCCGGATCTGCATGAACTAGGTCATGATTAGCGCTATCTAAAATGACCCCAGCGTTATTAATTAATACATCGAGCTGAGTTAGCTGCTGGCTAATTTGCTGTGCAACAGTCTTAACCTGTGCAGTATTGCTTACATCAACAGCAAAGCCCTGTGCATTCGGTACTTGGCGGGCAGCCTGAGCAATTTGTTCTGGATTACGCCCCAGCATAAAAACTTGATAGCCCTGAGCGGCTAGGGCTTGGGCAGTTCCAAAACCGAGGCCACGATTGGCGCCGGTAATAACAGCAGTTTTCTGCATACCTTAAACTCCTTCCATTAAAACTTCTTAAATTATCTTACTGGATAATGCTGAGCCGCTATACTTAAAGCTTAAGTTCAAGCTGACCAGCACAAACTTTGCGGTACAAGCATGATTCAGTCGCTAAGTTAGTTGCTCTTAGTCGTCAAAGCGTCATCAACACACAATAAATTCATTAGATCGTGACCAAAGCGAGGCACGATTACAGGATGTTCTAGCACTGAGTTTAGTCTGAGGTTTCAGGAGGATAATCATGGCTCAATCTTTAGCACTGACCAGCTTTTTGGTGCACGATTATGATGAGGCAATTAGGTTTTTTAAGCGTCTGCAGTTTGAACTGCTTGAAGATACTCGCTTAAGCCCTGAAAAGCGTTGGATTCGGGTAGCACCACAAGGTGGGCAGGGCAGTGCCTTATTATTAGCCCGTGCAGCGACTCCAGAGTAGCAAGCTCAAGTCGGTAAGCAAGCCGGTGGACGTGTTGCCTTTTTCTTAGAGACAGATGATTTTTGGGACTATTACGATTGCTTGCAAGATAACGGGATTCGCTTTGTCGAAGCACCTCGGCAAGAACCTTATGGCATGGTGGTCGTTTTCCTCGACTTATATGGAAATCGTTGGGATTTAATCGAAAAACAAGATTTGCCGACTTAAGATGACTGGTGCCACTCTAACTGATTGATACAAGGCGAGGAGCTTTAGGCTAAGCTTCAGCCATGATTAAAACGAGTTATCAAATCGAAGATGAGCAGGGTAGAGTCACTGTCTATGATGATGGTGACTGTTATATTTTGTCGTTTGCTGCCAATGACGAACAGAGTCGTTGTTTAAAAGCGGCTCCACATATTTTGCAATATGACTATACCCAAGCCATGCTTTTAGTTTTGCTATTCGTAAAGCCTAAACGTGTTTTGCTATTGGGTTTAGGCGGCGGAAGTTTAGCGAGTGCTTTGTATCACGCTGTTGCTGGTATTCATATTACTGCGGTGGAGTTACGTGCGGCAGTGATTGAAATCGCCCAACGCTATTTTCAACTACCACGTGCCAAACGTATTGAGCTCATCCAGCAAAATGCGGATGTATTTTTGCAGAACTCTCATCTACGTAAAGTCGATGTGATTTTTGCAGATTTATACGATGCGACCGGTACTGCTGAGGTGCAATTACGCACCGATTTTATCCGTCGATGTGCAGAGCTTTTGAAAGAGCAGGGCTGGTTAGTACTTAATTGTTGGCAAGAACAACAAACGGATGAGTATTTGCGAGCAGCCTTGCATGCAGAGTTTGCTGATGTGCGTTATGTGCTCACTGGCAGCAAAAACTGGGTGATTTTAGCTGGCAAAGTCGCCAATTATCAATCGACTAGTGTGCTAAAAGAAACCGCTGCTAATTGGTCAGACAAGCTAGAGTTTTCTCTGCATAAACACTTGGCTAGATTGCGTTACTTAGAATCAAACACACACAACTAGGCATCTTGCTTTTTTTCTAATTGCTCCAAATATTTGCGAAGATATGACAAGGTTTGCTGTGGAGTTTGTAGCTTAGTGCTAGCCGTCGGTATAGCCTTATAAGTAGCTGGCACATTGACAGGTAAACCATCATGTAATGACCTTAAGCCATCTTCAGTCAGATCACAGTAATCGGTAAAATCTTTAAAACTTAACATGATTGAGTTCCAAGGCAAGATTTCAAAGCAAGAATACTTTTAATATTGCTCATTCATAGAGTGGTTAATCTATTTCTAGGCTAGCACATTTGTGTGTAAAAATAATTGCAAAAGGCTCAGCAAAGTCTTCAATAGGTATTCATAGCAGCTTCAAACTAGTGAGACCAGTTAAAGCTTATTTAAGATGGTTACTTGTCACACTAGGCGCATATGTGCCTGTGACCCTATGTTGGCTAGCAGGTAGGCACAAACGCCTATTAGCCTTACTAGCCTAGAGCTGGCACAATAGGTCTATGATCTCCCGCAAATATCTGTATCTGATTGCATTGGCACGCGAAAAACACTTTGGGCGCGCGGCTCTAGCTTGCCATATTTCTCCTTCAACCTTGTCGGCAGCCATTCGCGATATTGAACTGGAGTTAGGGGTTGCTGTAGTAAATCGTGGTCGCACCTTCGGTGGCTTGACCCGTGAAGGCCAGTGTGTGGTGGAGCATGCGATTCGTTTAGCCAGTACCGCGGAAGGTTTGCGCCAAGAATTGCGCTCGTTGCGTGAGGAGCTAACCGGTCATTTAACCCTTGGCGTGATACCAACAGCGCTCACAGTCGTAGCCAGTTTAACCACCGCTTTTGCCATGCAGCATCCCCATGTCAGTTTGGAAGTGCGTTCGCTGGGTACGGCGGAGATTTTAAAGCGCATGCAGCAGTTTGATCTGGATGCGGGCATTATGTACGTCGAATCGGGCTATCAGCAGCAGTTGTTTACCGTGCCGTTATGGCAAGAAAATCATGTGTTTTTATGCCCTGTGGAGAGTGAGCTAGCGCAGCGCGATAGTATCACTTGGTATGAGGCGACTCATACCGCATTGTGTTTGCTCACCCCTGATATGCAAAATCGTAAAATGATTGACGCTATTTTCAGCCAGTTGGGCTACCGCGCTGAACCTAGCCTCGAAACTAATTCGATTATTAGTATCCTTGCGCATGTCTCAGCTGGTGGTTGGTCGGCGATTTTGCCGCAGAATGTGTTAGAGCTAATCGGCGTGCCTGCGGGTGTCAAGGTATTGCCATTAATTGAACCGAGTTTTAGCTCGCAAACCGGCTTAGTCGTAGCGGGACGTGAGCCTTGGTCGCCGCTATTGACCGCATTGATTAAGATTGCGCAAGCCTTAAACGAGCAGCATTAACAGCTAGTTATTAGAAACTAATAATTAGCTGGCAGGAGTTCAGATGTAAGCGATTGAATTTGCATAGCTAGTTAATAGCCCACACTTTAATCCACAATAAATAATTTCGCGCCGATTTGCGTGGAAGAACGATGGGGTTCAGCGTGATCAGCGACTTGATAGCTCACCCCCGGTGTCAGAGTGAAGATGCGTCCATCTTCTAGTTCGGTGACTAATTCGCCTTCAAGGCACAACAAAATATGACCTTTGACACACCAATGATCCGCTAAGTAGCCGGGTGTATATTCGACCATGCGTACGCGAATGTCGCCAAACTGCTGGGTGCGCCAATAAGCCATGCCGGTGTCGCCTTTATGTTCAGTGGCTGGAATAGTCGACCAATCAGTTAGGCCAAAAGGAAGGTTAGTGATTTTCATTAGTTTAACTCGTTAAATGAGTAGGTGATTTTTAATAGGCCAACCAGTGAAGTCAAGTGGCTCGCCGCTACTTAAAGCGGATTAGCAATTTCAATCAGATTGAAATCAGGATCGCGCACATACACAGAAAGAATAGCACCCATCGCTCCGGTACGTTGCACAGGTCCTTCGAGAATAGGTACTGCACACGCAGTTAAATGCGCACTCACTTCTGTTAGAGGCGTATCCGTCAGAAAGCATAAATCAGCCGAGCCAGCGGTCGGTCGCTGTGCTTTTGGCTCAAATTCGTTGCCAAGTTGATGCAAATTAATTTTCTGTGTACCAAAGCCTAAGGCTTTGCGGCCTGCACCAAAGGTCACGACTTGCATGCCTAACACACGAGTATAGAAATCTATGGTGGCATCCAAATCCTTAACAGTTAGGACTAAATGATCCAAGCTATTGATGTGCATTACTCACCTGTAGGCTGTGCGCCTGGGAACCACTCGGTATGTTGATCACCCTTACGTCCAAAATAGGTAACGCGCTGACCCCGCAAAAAAACGTAATAACCTTGTACACCCGCTTCCATAGCGCGTACTGAAAAGCGTGGAAATTTCTGTTCATGTTGCTGGCTATCAATAATTGCTGCTTTTAAAGCGCTTACATCTAGCTCGCTAGCAATAATTGGTAAAGCGTCAATAGTCAAAGGCGCTACCACCACACCACCTTGCAGGCCATAAAATGTAAATTGGCGGCGGACATAATCAACCAGATAATACTCGACACCTTCATTGATCAAATTGCCTACAATTTGCGGAAAGGGTAAATCGCCAGAAATAGTAGCGGCGGCCATCTGTTGGATATGAGTTGCGTTCATGTAGGTAGGTTAATGGTGGAATGACTTAACATGATAACACATCGGTATCCTTGTCTTTAAGTGAAGACGAACAAGACTGACATATGGATTTTTGCCCTTAAGTTAATAGCCTTTGAATAAAGTGAACCACTAACCGCGGAGTAGGTAATTGACTAATCCGATCGCCTGTAAACCAATAAAAATCATACCTTGCATAGCTAATTAGCACTTATTCCGTTAAAGACTTCAATTCTTCAGCACGCTGTGAATTAACCAGCATTAAACAATATACTTCATGCGCGCCAATCATTTCACTTAAGCTGCAATGCGCATTGCGATATTGAATCCAAGCTTTTTGGCTAGTTTCCAGTTTAGCTAATAGCTCTGCTTTATCCTCACGCTCATTTAGTGAGGTTTCAACTTTTTTATAATAAGTGTTGATGTCTTTTTTGGCGATGTCTGAGACAGCTTCTGAACAGGACGCCATCACCCCATTATTCATTGTGCCCGCTGCATCCGTGCATTTGCCATATTCCGTATCGTATTTGGATTCAGCATAAACTGAGCTGGATACAGCCGTTATTAGTAAGCAGGCTAAGAGAGTCAATTTTTTCATGGGTTATCCTTTTAAGGCCTTAATTTAAAACGGTGCAGGTTTGTGGATCGAGCTGTAGGACATCATTCACATCATAAGCGACTTTAAAATTGACCGTACCGCTGCCACTCGCGCCCCAGCTGGCGACCCGACTGATATATAGCGGGTGATAGCGCGGTTTTTGGAACTCATAAAAGCTCACTTGATAGCTAGCGGAATCATCATCGCAGCTAGTTTTTATGGTTTTTACTTTGCCTTGGCCAAAGTCTTTAATATCGGCAGAATCATTGGCAATCGAGATATCTACCTCGGTAATGAAGCTGCGTGCGCCATTAACTTCGACAGTGGTCGCACCGATATTGGGATTCGGGTCAGTACCTAATTTTAGGCTTCCTTGCATGGTACTGTCATGTGCACCCGACTCGTAATAAGGCCACGCCCATTTCACACCTTGGATTTTTGCCGTATCGTCCCAGCCATTATTAGTGTGGCTCGCTGAGCTTTTGATGGCCATCGCATCAATCACGGACTCAAATAATGGGGCGGCATTGACCAGAGGACTGGCAATCAATAAGCCAAGAATGAGCGCAGCTCGCATAATAACTCCCTTAGTATGTTTAAAAGCGGTGTTTATAGGGTTGGACTAGGTTTGGAGTTTATCGTTTCAAGGCAGGCTTGAAATCTTGTGCTGGTCGGACGGTAGGTCGCCTATACCGCCCGACTGGGCGAGGAGCTTAAGCAGTTTTACGTTGCTCAGTCATTAAATGCACCGCTAACCCTGCCAACACCGAACCCATAAGGTAACGCTGAATGTTGAGCCAATGTGGATTATGCGCAAACCACGCTGAGACACGCGCGGCGGATAAAATCAGGCAAAAATTCACGCTAAAGCTTACCAAAATTTGGGTAAAACCCAGCTCCAGACTTTGGCTAAACACCGAGCCGTGTTGCGGAGATATGAATTGCGGAAAAATAGATAAATAAAACACCGCAACTTTAGGATTGAGCGCATTAGTCAAAAAGCCCATCACGAACAATTTTTTAGGTGAATCATGCGGCAATTGACGCGCTTCAAACGGCGATTTACCCGAAGGTTTCACCGCTTGCCACGCTAAGTAAAGCAGATACAAAGCCCCTATCCATCTCAACAGATCATAAGCCATTGGCACGGCCATAAACACGGCAGTCAAGCCCACCGCTGCGGCAAACACATGCACTAAAAACCCTGTTGCTACCCCAAAAAGCGAAAGCACCCCCGCACGCCAGCCTTGGCAAATCGAGCGCGACATGAGGTAAATCATATTCGGGCCGGGGGTAATGACCATAAGAAAAGCCGCGCCTACAAACAGGGCTAGATCGTTGAGAGGAACCATAGTGGACTCGTTAGCTGTGGTGGTGGACTATGATAGCGAAGTGCTGTGGGGATTGGCTATGGGGCGAATTAGGCGGCTGGTGCGTTTGACATCTTCATGTAGCACTATGACGCAAAACCGCAACTTAGCTTGCAAAATTTAACAATTGTATGTACAAAAGCCATCTATGGAAGAGCTTTATTTTGAATGGGATGAAGACAAGCGTAAAAGCAATATCATTAAGCATGGTGTTGATTTTGCGGATGTTGTAAGTATTTTCTATGAAGAATCCACCCTCACTATCGCAGACCCACGGCATTATGATGAAGAGCGTTATATTGCATTGGGATTGGATGCTAAAACTCGTTTAGTGGTGGTTGTGCATGTGTATCGCGATGAGGATGTGATTAGAATTATTTCAGCACGACTGGCTGACTTTAAAGAAAAGCAGCAGTTTGAACAGGTGAACTATGGACGATAATTATGATTTTTCCCAAGCTCAGCGTGGTGCAATAGCCAAGATTAACAAAGAAAAAATTACCATCCGCCTCGATCCCGAGGTATTGGCTTGGTTTCGTGATCAGGTAGCGGGTGGTGGCAATTATCAAGCTTTGATTAATGAAGCACTGAAAGAACATATTAAGCTACAAGGTGAATCCTTGGATGATAGGATTCGGCGGATTTTCCGTGAGGAAATGCAAGCTGCTCAAAAAGTAGCTTAGTGGCAGCTCATTAGAGGAGCATTCCACTAAATTGTGGTGTACAAAGCCTTATCGTTTAACTAGTTTTGCAAAGTTTGCCAAACAGCATAGCGCCCATGCAAACGCCCGAAATTGCCGCCACTGTCACACCAATTGCCGGTAAATAAAGCACCCAACTCACATTTTTAAAGCCAGTGAGGAAAATACCTAGCCACATTAGCGCTGCCATCACAGCAAACACCGAACGCATGGGGCAACCTATTTTAGACATCGTCATAAAAAACTCCTTGGCTAGTGATGTAAAAATGCTTCCACTCTAGGGTGATCGGCTTAGTGGGTCAACCAGACTAGAGCAATATCATGTTAAGGGACTGTCTTACTAGAATTTTAGTGAGATAAATCCAAACGCTGTGTAAGTTTAAGTTGCTCCACAAAAGCTAAATCATGGGAAACGACCATCAGTGCTCCTGTATACTCTGCTAAGGTTTGCTCCAATAGCAAACGTGAGTCTAAGTCGAGATGATTATCCGGTTCGTCTAGGAGCAAGAGCGCGGGTGCAGTTTCACCAATCATGACTGCTAATAAAGCCACTTTTAAGCGCTCGCCACCACTTAAGGTATGGATAGGTTGCAAGGCTTTTTCACCCCGTAACCGTAAACCGGCTAATTCGGTGCGCAGCCTTGTTTCACTGAGATTGGGATGTAAGCGTTGTAAGTTCGCTAGCGCAGAAGTCTGAGCTGCCAGTAGGCTAAAATGCTGATCCAGATAAACACAAGTGCCGTGTACTTCACAATACCCTGAGGATGCGGTCTCAAGCCCCGCAATAACCTTTAATAAGGTTGATTTACCTGAACCATTTTGACCTTGGATATGCCAGCGCTCGCCTTTATAGAGGTTGAGAGAAATCGGCTGCGTGCGTACATACGGCAATTGCAGCTCAGCTAGATGTAAACATAAGGATTGAGGCGCTAGTTGTGGGGCGAAGCGCAAAGTTTGCGGTTTAATCGTTTCTAAACGCGCTTGCGTGGTCGTTAGTTCTTGTTTTAGCTGTTCGCTAAGCTGTTGCTGTTGTTGCTTGAGCTTACCAAGGCTGGTTTCGGCGCGGTTTTTACGCGCATCTAATAAAAGTGCTGATTGTGAGCCGCTACGCCGATACTGTTCGCCGCGTTGTCGGCGTTGCAGCGCTTTTTCAAGGCTAGCTTGTTGCTCACGTTGTTGTTGCTTTTCATGCTGCTTGAGTTGAGCTACTTGTTGTTCAGTGGCGGCTAGCTGTTGCGTATGAATGGTTTGATAGAGCGCGTAGTTACCACCGTAGTCGTGCAAGCCGTGTTGATCCAGCTCCAGAATACGCTCAACCTGCTCTAATAAGCGCCGATCATGAGTAGCGATCAAAGCGCCAGCAGGATGCTGTTTAAGTTTATCTAATAGCCATTGCCTGCCTTGTGTGTCTAAATGATTACTCGGTTCGTCCAATAGCAGGTAGTGATCAGTTAAGGCAAAAGCGCGACATAGAGCTAAACGGGTTTGCTCTCCGCCGCTTAGTTGCTCAAGGCTAGCCGATAAAGGCAAAGCTAAACCGGCAGCTTTTAGCTCCTGCTCCCAAAACGCCGGTAGATGCCACGAACCTTCCATTTGGCTGAAATCATCCGCTTCACCTTGCCCCTGTTCAATGCGTTGCCAACTATCATATAAAACGCCTATCCCTAAGGCATCAGCAAGGCGACCACCTTGCAAACGCTCAAGCTGTGGTACGTAATAAAACGGCGCTGACCAGCGAATTGAACCTGCACTAGCGGGAAATTGCTGCGCTAATAAGGACAGTAAAACCGATTTGCCTTGCCCACTACGCCCGATTAAACCCGTAAGCCCCTGCTGTAAGCTGGCTGATAAATTAGAAAAAATAGGGCGCGCATTAAAGTGCTGGGTTAATTGAGAAAACTGACAAACGACGCGCATAGTAATTCCTGATCACTAGACAGGCTACGACTGCACATTCACGCAAAAGGCAACGCCACCTGTACATTACACCACCAGCGAAACGCTGGACCAAACAAGGTGTAACAGGAATTAATTCATGGCGTTAAAAGCTCCGAAGAGAAGGGTAAGGAGAGCAAAGTTTATAGTAGCGAGTGGTTTGAAGCAATTTCCCTAAAATGCTGTTGGGGCTTTTTATGTCACATGTTCTAAGGGTTGGTTAACATGCCTTCCTTGGGCTTTTTCACTAGAAAAGTGAGCGATACCTTGTCGGAGAGTGGCTTAGTTTCGGTTATACGATAGCCATGCCTTTCATAAAGTCGAATGTTGCTCACGCTTTTGCTGCCAGTGAATAGCTCAAAATAAGCGGCATCTGCATATAGGCTTTCAAGGTGTGCCAAGAGGGTTGAGCCAATGCCTCGCTTTTGAAAATCAGGATGCACGATTAAACGCCCAATTTTACATACCTTATTTTCAGCAGTAGCGCGGATTGAGCCGACTATTTGCCCCTCTATAAGAGCTTTTAAAATAGTGGAGTTGGCAAATTCTTGACGTAGTGATTCAACGGTTTGCGTTAAGGCGGGTAGTGACCAATCATTATAGAGTTTTGCTTCAGACTGGTAGGCCAAGCATTGTAGCTCAATAAGGGCTTCAGCATCAGAAAGGTTAGCAATCAATATATCTACCATAAGATTACCTTTGATCTGGGTTAAACCATATTTTGAGTTTGTTATACACCAAATCCGAACAGTTCTTCTAAATTTTCTGCTTTATCAAACAAACTACTTGTCCTATGCTGCAAGGATGAGGAGAACCACACCATAGAATGCGCTAGGTTGCGACCTCGATTAAATAATAATCAGGATGTTCATTATGACTGCCACCATCCAAGCGTTAATAGACACGCACCGTAGCCAAGCGGGCGCGCTATTGCCTATTTTGCATGCGCTTCAAGACCAACTCGGTTATGTACCTGCCGAAGCCATTCCCTTAATCGCCAAAAGCCTCAATCTTTCCCGTGCTGAAGTACAAGGCGTGATTAGCTTTTATCACCACTTTCGCAGCACGCCCGCAGGCAAACACACACTGCAAATCTGCCGCGCTGAGTCCTGCCAAGCGATGGGTAGCCGCGAATTGGAAGCATATGCCAAAGCTGCTTTAGGGATTGATTTCCACCAAACCACGGCTGATGGTGCGATTAGTTTGGAGCCGGTGTATTGCTTGGGGAATTGCGCGTGCTCGCCCTCGATTCGCGTGGGCGATGAAGTGCAAGGGCGTGTGGATACGGCGCAATTGGATGCGTTGATTGCCGAATTGCGTCAAGGAGTTGTGGCATGAGTTATAAAATTTATGTGCCTTGCGATACCACAGCCGCATCAGTCGGTGCAGATAAAGTCGCTGCTGCGATTAGCCAACAAGCCCAAGCGCAAGGGGTTGAAGTCGAGCTGGTGCGCAATGGTTCACGCGGTCTATTTTGGCTAGAGCCAATGGTCGAAGTCGAAACCGCCCAAGGGCGCGTAGCTTATGGCCCTGTGCGTGCTAGCGATGTAGTAAGTTTATTTGAAGCCCAGTTTTTTCAAGCAGGCGATCATCCTCTGAAACTCGGTTTGACCGAAGAAATCCCCTTCTTAAAGCAACAAGAGCGTTTGACCTTTGCACGCGTGGGTGTGATTGATCCGGTCTCGGTTAGTGATTATGAAGCGCATGGCGGCTGGGCAGGTTTGCGCAATGCGTTGAGTTTAACCCAAGCCGATGTCGTGGCTGCGGTGACGGCTTCTGGTTTACGTGGGCGCGGTGGTGCGGCTTTCCCAACCGGCATTAAATGGCAAACTGTGCTGAAAGCTGAGGCTGAGCAGAAGTATATTGTTTGTAATGCCGATGAAGGCGATTCCGGTACTTTCTCCGATCGTATGTTGATGGAAGGCGATCCGTTTTGTCTTATTGAAGGTATGATCATTGCTGGTTTAGCGGTGGGTGCAACGCAAGGTTTTATTTATCTGCGTTCGGAATATCCACGTGCCTTTGCTACGCTCAAAACGGCGATTAATAATGCGAAAGCAGCAGGCTTTTTAGGCGCGGATATTCTCAATTCGGGCAAAGCCTTTGAGCTGGAAGTGCGCCTCGGTGCAGGTGCGTATATCTGCGGCGAAGAAACTTCACTCTTAGAAAGTTTAGAAGGTAAGCGTGGTCAAGTGCGTGCTAAGCCGCCATTGCCTGCCATTCAAGGTTTATTCGGCAAACCGACCGTGGTGAATAATGTGGTGACGCTCGCCAGTGTGCCGATCATTTTAGCCAAGGGTGCGGAGTTTTATGCCAATTATGGCATGGGGCGTTCGCGTGGCACGTTGGCTTTCCAACTGGCTGGCAATATCAAGCACGGCGGCTTGGTGGAAAAGGCGTTTGGCTTGAGTTTAAGCCAGTTATTAAACGATTTCGGCGGTGGCAGCAAATCCGGCAAACCGATTCGCACCGTGCAAGTCGGTGGGCCATTGGGTGCTTATGTGCCTGCGGAGCAATTCGATTTGCCGCTGGACTATGAAGCCTTTGCTAAACAAGAATTTATGATCGGGCATGGTGGCGTGGTGGCCTTTGATGACAGCGTGAATATGGCGCAAATGGCGCAGTTTGCGATGGAGTTTTGTGTCGAAGAATCCTGCGGTAAATGTACGCCGTGTCGGATTGGTTCGGTGCGTGGCGTTGAGGTCATCGAGCGCATTCGCGCGGGTGAAAATCGCGAAGCCAATGTCGAATTACTCAAAGATTTATGCGATACCATGATTAATGGCTCGCTGTGCGCGATGGGCGGGATGACGCCATTCCCCGTATTGAGCGCGTTGAAATATTTTCCGGCGGATTTCGGCGTGACTGCCGCGCCAAAGGTGTGAGGAATACAGAATGTCTTGCCATTGCCAATCCAGTCTTGATTTGGGTACACCCGCGAGTAGCTCCACCGAGCGCGTGAGCTTCACCATTGACGGTCAAAACATCACAGCACCTGCTGGAACTACGATTATTCGCGCGGCTGCTGAAGCGGGGATCAAAATCCCTAAACTTTGCGCTACTGAGCAACTTAATTCTTTCGGTTCGTGTCGGCTTTGCTTAGTGCAAGTGGAAGGGCGACGCGGCTATCCCGCCTCTTGTACGACTCCTGTCGAAGCAGGTATGAAAATCGTCACCCAATCGCCGAAACTTGCCGATATTCGCAAAGGCGTGATGGAGTTATATATCTCCGATCATCCCTTGGATTGCTTGACCTGCACCGCGAATGGCAATTGCGAATTGCAGGATATGGCGGGCGTGGTGGGCTTGCGTGAAGTGCGCTATGGCATGGCGGGCGAGAATCATTTTGACTCGCTTCATGCTGAACCAAAAGACGAATCCAATCCGTATTTCACCTTTGAGCCAAGCAAATGTATTGTCTGTTCGCGCTGTGTGCGGGCGTGCGAAGAAGTGCAAGGCACCTTTGCTTTAACCATTGGCGGGCGTGGTTTTGACTCCAAAGTAGTAGCGGGTGCGAATGAAACCTTCTTAGGCTCCGAATGTGTCTCCTGTGGCGCGTGCGTGAATGCTTGCCCCACCGCGACTTTAAGCGAAAAGACTTTGATTCAAATGGGGCAAGCCGAGCGCTCGGTCACGACCACCTGCGCTTATTGTGGCGTGGGTTGTTCCTTCAATGCCGAAGTGAAAGGTCAGCAAGTAGTGCGCATGGTGCCGGATAAAAACGGTGGCGCGAATGCGGGTCACGCTTGCGTAAAAGGCCGCTTTGCTTGGGGTTATGCGACCCATCCAGATCGCGTCACTAAGCCGATGATTCGCAAGTCGATTCGCGATGCGTGGCAAGAAGTGAGCTGGGACGAAGCAGTGAATTATGCCGCCAGCGAATTTAAGCGTATTCAAGCCCAATACGGGCGCAAATCGGTCGGTGGAATTACTTCCTCACGCTGCTCGAATGAAGAAACCTATTTGGTGCAGAAACTGGTGCGCACGGCATTCGGCAATAATAATGTCGATACTTGCGCGCGGGTTTGCCATTCACCCACGGGCTATGGTTTAAAGCAAACTTTGGGCGAATCGGCAGGCACGCAAGACTTTGAATCGGTGATGCATGCGGATGTGATTATTGTCATGGGCGCGAATCCGACTGAAGGCCATCCAGTGTTTGGCTCGATGCTCAAGCGGCGTTTGCGCGAAGGGGCTAAGCTCATTGTGATTGACCCGCGCGAAATTGAGATTGTGCGCGCGCCGCACATTGATGCGGCTTATCACTTACCTCTAAAGCCGGGTACGAATGTGGCAATGATTAATGCTTTGGCGCATGTGGTGGTCACGGAAGGTTTGTTGGATGAGGACTTTGTGCGCAATCGTTGCGAACAGCCTGCCTTTAATCAATGGCGCGAGTTTATTCTACGCCCTGAAAATAGCCCTGAAGCTGTGGCAGAAATTACGGGTGTACCTGCTGAAGATATTCGTGGTGCAGCGCGTTTGTATGCCGAAGCGCCCAACGGTGCGATCTATTATGGTTTGGGTGTGACCGAACATAGTCAAGGTTCGACCACGGTGATGGGCATTGCCAATTTGGCCATGTTGACTGGCAATATTGGACGTGCGGGTGTGGGTGTGAATCCTTTGCGCGGGCAAAATAATGTGCAAGGCTCTTGCGATATGGGTTCTTTCCCGCATGAATTGCCCGGCTATCGCCATGTGAGCATTGATGCGGTGCGTAATCAGTTTTCGCGTTATTGGAATGTGGAACTCGACCCCGAACCCGGTTATCGCATCCCGAATATGATGAATGCAGCGGTGGCGGGAACCTTCAAAGGGATGTATATCCAAGGCGAAGATATTGCTCAATCCGACCCGAATACCAAGCATATTCAAGCAGCTTTAGAGAATCTGGAATGTTTGGTGATTCAGGATATTTTCTTCAATGAAACCGCCAAATACGCGCATGTGTTTTTGCCCGGTGCTTCGTTTTTGGAAAAAGACGGAACCTTCACGAATGCGGAGCGGCGTATTTCGCGGATTCGCAAAGTGATGGAGCCGTTAGGTGGCAAAGCGGATTGGGAAGGCACGATGATGCTGTCGAATGCCTTGGGTGTGCCGATGAATTACAACCATCCTTCGGAAATCATGGATGAAATTGCCGCACTCACGCCAAGCTTTACGGGCGTGAGTTACGAGAAGCTGGATAAACACGGTAGTCTGCAATGGCCTTGTAATGATGAGCATCCGGAAGGCTATAAGATCATGCACACTGAGACGTTTACGCGCGGTTTGGGGCAATTTATTCTCACCGAATATGTGCCGACCACCGAGAAAATCACCCAGCGCTTCCCGCTGATTTTGACCACGGGGCGGATTCTGTCGCAATACAATGTGGGTGCACAAACCCGCCGTACTAAGAATGTGGTCTGGCACGCGGAAGATAAGCTCGAAATTCATATGCAAGATGCAGAAGATCGCGGCATTAATGATGGTGATTGGGTGTTGATCGCGAGTCGTGCGGGCGAGACCCGTATGCGGGTGGAAATCTCCAATCGGGTGCAGCCGGGCGTGGTGTATACCACTTTCCACTTCCCTGAATCGGGCGCAAATGTGGTGACCACCGACAACTCCGATTGGGCGACTAATTGCCCTGAGTACAAAGTCACCGCCGTGCAAGTCTCGCGTTGCGAAGAAGTTACGACATGGCAACAGGAATTTGCGCACATGGAGGCGGAACAACAGTCCTTATTGCCATGAACCCCGCCTCGGAATTTGATACCGACAACTTAGCCACTTCCCAAGCAGTCGTGGCTAAGCGCTACAAACACGGCGAATGGAGCGCAAGCCCTGATCGAATCGCTGAAGAGGTCCCCTTAGCCTTGATTTATAACGGCATTGCCCACGCAGTCATGCTCGGCACTCCGGCGGATTTAGCGGATTTTGCGCTCGGATTTAGCCTCACCGAAGGTTTGATCAGTGAAGCCAAACACTTGCGCGATATGGAAGTGGTGGCTTCAGAATTAGGCTTAGAAGTTTATATCGACATTGCATCCGAATCTTTCCATCACTTCAAAGCCTCGCGGCGGCAAATGGCAGGGCGCACCGGCTGCGGCTTATGCGGGCAAGAAACCTTGCAACAAGCCATCCGCCCCATCCCGAAAGTCGGCAAACAACTACGTATCCAACCCGACGCCTTAGAACGTGCCTTAAACCAACTCCCCGATTGGCAAATCTTGCACCAAACCACCGGCGGCGTACATGCAGCAGCGTGGGCGGATGCAGAAGGCAATATTCAGTATTTGCGCGAAGATGTCGGGCGACATAATGCGCTGGATAAACTCTTGGGCGCATTATTCAACGCTCAAATCAATACCCAACAAGGCTTTTTGCTCCTGACCAGCCGCGCCAGTCATGAATTGGTGTATAAGGCGGCGTTTGCGGGAATTGAATTGATCGCGGCAGTTTCGGCGCCGACTTCCTTGGCGTTAAAGCATGCGGAGGAGGCGGGTGTGACGCTGGTGGGGTGGGTTAGGAAAGGGGGATTTTCGGTTTATGCTGGGGGGGATAGGTTTGTCCTCACCCCAAGCCCTCGCCCTCAGGGAGAGGGGTTTTAAGAAGATATTCGAAATACAAGAGACCTATATTTCTTACTCGTAATACTTATTCATTAGCAGCTTGCAAAATTTGCTCGATTAATTTGCTGCTGAGGTAAATATCGGATTGCTCTAGTAGCATAAGACGCGAGCGTACTTCCTGAATTAAGCCTTCTTCTTTGGCTAGTAAGAGTAAGCCGACACTACCTAAAGTTTCTAAGCCATTGGCAAAAGCTGATTTTTTAGCTTTTTGATCATCAATCAGTAGTAGCTGGGCATTTTCGAGTTTATATAAAGCAATGGCTTCAAGTTCGCCAGCCCCTAAACCTGCAGTTTTTTGTAAGCCAAAGGCACTTAGGTTGACTGTGCGCACACGGCCTTCTAAGTAAGCTTTGAGTTGGCTTGCTTGTGATTTGCCTTGTGTACAAACTTCGTTATAAACCGCGGTAGGCACAAGCACCCTGCCAAATAAGTGCTCTAGCCAGTCCAAGCCTTGATAGGTAGCAATAGCAACTAGGGCTGAACTATCGGCTATGACGATCATGCAACACGCAACTGTTTAAAACGCATAACTTCAGTCTCAATTTCGTCAATATCGGTGTCTAGCGTTGCAATGCGATGCTGCTTGCAAGCGGCTAGAAAGGTATAAATATCTACATCGGCGAACTCGCAAGCTGCACCGCGAGAGAGTTTGCCTGATTGAAAAAGGAGTAAGGCGCTGTAGAGTTTTAGTTGTTGAGCCAAAGTTTGACTATCTTGTTGTGGCGGCAAAACATGGTCGGGAATGTTGAGGATGATTTGCACGGGCTTCTCCAAAGCAAGCATTTATAGGTCTAAGTATATACTTTAGTTAGGGTGAGGGTTTAGCGAATTTCCCTCACCCCAAGCCCTCTCCCTGAGGGCGAGGGGCTTTAAGCTTTGATCCAATTCTCTACGGCTAAATCCGTAAAGTTTTCAAAGCCCTTTTCATTATTGGTGACTAGGGTGCAGTTTTCACTGTAAGCATGGGCGGCAATCATGCAGTCTAGGGTGGCTTTGCGATTAGCGAGCATTCTATACGCGCCGAATTGTATGGCTTGATTGTCTGCGAAGGGGAGAATTGGAATGTCTTCAACTAAGCTGAGTAAGGCTGCGCGGTTTTGTGCTTGACGTTCGCCGCTGGCTTGGACGCCGTGCCACAATTCCGCATAGGTGATTGCTGACATGACGACATCTCCGTAATGGCATTGTGCAAAACGCTCAGCGACTTCTGGTGGAAACTGCTTGATTAGGTAAATGCAGATATTTGTGTCGAGCATGTAGCGCATTATAGGCTCTCGCGTTCGTTTTGTTCTTGATCGCGGTCTTGTGCCATAAAGTCGCTGGAGAAGGCTTGAAATTTCTGGGCGATTTGGGTCAAGCGGCGGGGTTGTTTCAAACGAACCCGCAGTTCATTGCCGACTATTTCCATTTCAACTTGTTCGCCTTCTTGGGCAAAAGCGAGCTGTTTGGGTAGGCGTAGGGCTAGCGAATTGCCGGTTTTGAAAACTTGCGTGGTGATCATGATTTAGCTCCAAGTAAGCTAGGCTGTATATACAGTATATACAAATTTGGGGGGAAGGGGAGTGTCCCTCACCCCAACCCCTCTCCGTGAAGGAACTGTTAACCTCCCTCACCCCAACCCCTCTCCCTGAGGGCGAGGGGCTTTAAGAAGGCGAGTATGCTTGCTCCCCTCTACCTTGGGGAGAGGGGCTGGGGGTGAGGGCTTTAGAGTTGACCGGAGAAGGCTTTTTGGGAGAGGGAGTTGAAAGATTCGTCTGCATGAAAATTAGCGTAGTATTTTTTTAATTTAGTAATAGAGTCCTTTATAGCTGAAAATTTATGCTGAACTTCCAATGGTGGTATGGGAATTGGTAAGTTTTCTATCTGCTCTTTAGTTAAAGCCTCTCTAGTCGCTCCGTTAGCAGTGGCTATATTTAAAAGATACTTCTTGTAAGATTGAGCAATTATTAAATGCATTAAATAGCTGGAACTTAAACTAGGTACTCTAATAATGCAAACATGTTGATTGACTCGAGCTGGAAGAACTTCATTATCTACAAGAGTACACCTACACACTGATGCTCCTGTTATATTTAGAAGAACATCATTTGCTTGTACTACTACATTTGACAGCTGCTTAGCTTGCTCATTAGTAAGAAACGCTAAATCTTTATGCAAAAATCTATCATCGTGAATATTTAAGCTTCTAATTAGTGAAATACCTTCTGATACATAAGATTCTTTGCCTCCTTTCGGGGTTGAACCGCTTCCAATTTTAGTTGCTATAGCACCAAGCAGCTTCACCTCCCACCCCTTCGGATTCGTCATCGGATCACCAAACATATCCAAAAACACCGAGCGCAGAAAGTCATCCGCTAATTGAATCGCTTGCTGGCGTTTACGGCGAATCGCATCGGCTTTATCGAGAATCGCGGCAATGCGTTTTTGTTCGGCGAGGGGTGGTAGGGGGATTTTAGTTTCTTTAATAATCCCTTGATTGATATTAGGTTGTGCTCCGCCTACTGCATTGCGTAGAAACTCTGGGACTTTATCTAAAAGTGCATAGTAAACATATTTTGGAAATGCTTTTGATTCGTCTGGCACAATGCTGCAAACAGCTTGATTCGTTGCGGCATCTATCCCTAGTATTGCCATGCGCCCAACCGTAGCACCATACATAGCTAATAGAATTGCCCCTTTTTTTACAATTTTGGCACTACTATTTTGTATTGCTTCTTCTGATAAAAACTCGGTAGCTAATGTAACTATATTTTCTTTTAAGTCGCCCGATTTAATCCAAGGAATTGAGCCAGTGTAATATTCTGGTTTTTCGCGTGAAGGTGTGCCACCACTGCTAGTAGTACAAAAGTCTTTAATACTTACCAACGGATAACTCACAACATCCCCTTTACATCATCCATCAACATCACACCCGATAATCCGCAGGCGTTTCCGCAACAGCCGCGCCACTATCCACATCCGCAAAATTAGTAATCTTCACCGCACCATCAGGAAAACGCGCAATAATCTCCAATTGCCCGCCCATCGCCTCAATATGACTACGCAGCGTCGAAATATACATATCCGTGCGCCGCTCCAATTTAGCAATAGCAGGCTGTTGCACCCGCAAAATCTCCGCCAAAATTTGCTGAGACAAACCCCGTGCACGACGCAACTCATGCAAAGGCATTTCTGCCAACATGGCTTTCAATTGAAGCTCAGATTGTGCCAAAGACTCAGGCGACATTTTAGAAGTCAATTCAGAAAATTTCTTAGCCATCCAGTAGACCCTCTTTTTTCAAATCCTCAAGATGTTCGTCATATAAACGATCCGCAATCGGTACATTCACGTCATACCAACGCTTATCACCCGTCTTATCGCCACCGATTAATAAAATAGCGCAACGTCGCGGATCAAATGCATATAACGTTCTTAAAGGTCTGCCACTGTGTTGAGTACGTAACTCACGCATATGCGAATGTTTAGAACCCTGAATGCCACTAGAATGCGGGAAAGGTAAATTAGCACCAAACAAAGCTAGTAAATCCACCGACGCTTTCAATGAAGCTTGCTCCGCCTCGGTCAAACTAAGCCACCATGCTTCAAATTCATTGGTGTATTCAACCTCCCACTGCATAACGACTCCGATTCAAAATATTCCATCAAAGGAATTATAGAGCCTTTACAGCATTTCTTCCAGTTCTGTTAAATCCTTCAAAATCTCCAACTCCAGCGCCTTCAATTTCCCCAAGATCACCTGCGGCGCTTCATACGCCTCCTGCGCATACACCACTTCCTTATAGCGATTAATCGACAAATCAAACTTATTCGCCGCAATCGCCGCCGCACTCACGACAAACGCCGCTTGTGTCTTATCGCCAAACACAGCTTCAATCGCCGCCGCATCCGCATTGCTCAACACTAATTCACGATAACGCTGCCACTGTACCACCACTTTGGGCAAATCATTCGCCTCAATCTTCGTGCGTTTATCATCCAGCGAATAACCATCCGCCTGCACATCATAAAACCACACACGCTCGGTGTGCCCGCCTTTGGTAAAAATCAAAATCGCGGTCGACACCCCCGCATAGGGCTTAAACACCCCACTCGGCAAGCTCACAATCCCTTCCAATTGATTCTGTTCCAGCAGGGCTTGGCGCAATTGCTGATGCGCATTACTCGAACCAAACAACACCCCATCCGGCACAATCACCGCCGCGCGCCCGCCCAATTTCAAGGCACGCAGAATATGCGCCACAAACAGCAATTCGGTTTTCTTGGTCTTCACCAAATTCAAGACATCAGGATTGGTATTGCTCTCGTCAAGGCTGCCTTTAAACGGTGGATTCGCCAAAATCACATCGAAAAAGTTTTCTTCCTGCTGCGGGAAATGCTCCTTAATCGACTTATTCAAACTATCTTGATAACGAATTTGCGCGCCACTTACCCCATGCAGCAGCATATTCATACTCGACACGCGCAGCATGGTGGTATCGAAATCGAAGCCCCAAAACATGCGCCGATTAATATGTTCGCGCTCATGCTCGCCCAGCAAATCGCCGCTATAACTCAGATTGCCTTCTTCATCGCGCAAAATCCCCTCGGGGCTGGAATACTTGCGATTCAAATACTCGCGAGTACGTGCTAAAAAGCCTGCTGTACCACAAGCCGGATCACATACCGTTTCGGTCGGCTGTGGATCAAGCAACTCAATCATGCAATCAATAATATGGCGCGGGGTGCGAAACTGCCCATTAATCCCCGCCGTGGTCAACTTGCTCAGCAAATACTCATAAATATCGCCTTTGGTATCGCTGCTTTGCAGATCGAGCTTATCCACCATCTCCAAAGCCGCCACCAACACGGATTCATTCTTAATCGCCAAATCCGCATCTTGCATATACTCGCCAATATTAATCAGCCCTTCCAGCGCTTTACCTTCCGCACTGGCATCCTCATTCGGCTGCTCACCCAACTGTGTAAAAAACGGATAAACCTTATCCTTCAAATGACTGTGTAACTCTTTCCCCGCCAAATTCTTAAAATTCTTCCAGCGCAATAATTGCCCTGCTTCATCATTGGGGAAAATGCGCTCAAACGGTTTTTGAGTACGCGCCGCTTTACGCTCAGCTTGCTCCTCCTGCATATCCAACATACGCGCAAACATCAGATAACTAATCTGCTCAATCACGGTGAGTGGATTGGTAATTCCGCCCGTCCAGAATTTTTCCCAGAGTTTGTCAATATCATTACGCGCTTGTCCAGTGAGCATGGGGGAGTCCTTGTAGAGAGAAGGGGGGTAGTTTGGCGAGCTTGAGCAGGTTTTGCAAGTTGTGCCATACTTGACACATAGTCCACATATATTTGGAGGCATAGATGCCACAATTACACTGCTACGTACCAGAGGATATGGCTGCCCAATTACAACAAAAGGCCGAGCGCTTGCATTTATCCGTCTCAAAATACTTAGCGCTTTTGATTCAAAAAGACATTGGCAATCAATGGCCCGAAGATTATTTCGAGTTATTTGGGAGCTGGGAAGGCGAGTTCGTACGCCCTGATCAAGGGAAGCTGGAGCAGCGTGAGGTACTGTTATAAATGTATTTGCTCGACACCAATACTTGCATTCACTTTCTCAACGGCAGCTCCATTAAAATCAAGCAGAATCTACAAAATCATACACCCAACGAAATTACCTTATGCAGCGTCGTCAAAGCCGAATTGCTGTACGGCGCACGCCATAGCCAAAAAGTCGAAGCGAATTTGCAGCGTTTAAAACAATTTTTTGCCCCACTGAATAGCTTAGCGTTTGATGATCGTTGCGCCGAAGAATATGCCCAAATTCGCGCCGATCTCACTCGCCAAGGTAAAATGATAGGCCCCAATGATTTAATGATTGCTGCCATTGCCCGTGCACACGATGCGATTTTGGTCACGAATAACACGGCGGAATTTCAAAGAGTGGCAAATTTGAGAATAGTGGATTGGTTGTAATGCCCTCACCCCCTAACCACTTTTCTGGTTTAGGAGAGTTAAGAAACCCTCACCCCAACCCCTCTCCCAAGGGTAGAGGGGTTGGGGTGAGGGTCTGAGGGCTTTCTCAATCCTCTCCAACACCCCATCCAAATCCTTTTCCACTTCCTCATTCCAAAATCTTAAAACACGAAACTCCAACGCTTGTAAAAACTGTGTGCGCACATCGTCATAGGCTAGTTGCTCACGATTAGCATGATGCCCACCGTCTAACTCCACAATAAGCTTGGCCTCTAAACACACAAAATCAACAATATATTGCCCAATCACATATTGCCGCCGAAATTTAAAACCCACCAAACGCCGCGCTCGTAACTGTTCCCATAATAAAGTTTCGGTTGGTGTTTGATGCTGGCGCAATAAGCGGGCTTTTTCGATTGGAGTCATACAGAATCCTCACCCCCTAGCCCTCTCTCCCAGAAGGAGAGGCGCTAAGATTTATTTGTTAAACATTATTTTAATATTCTCTTATTCCCCCCTCTACCCTTGGGAGAGGGGGCTAGGGGGTGAGGGTTTCTCACCTAATGCCCTCACCCCAACCCCTCTCCCACAAGGAGAGGGACTCAAGAATCACTTCCCACCTATTCCCCCTCTACCTTTGGGAGAGGGGGTTAGGGGTGAGGGACTCCTTCCGCAAAAATGGCCTCAACACCGCCAATAATTCCTGCGCATGTGTGGAATTAAACACTCCATCAATTCCTTCATGCGCCACCCGCGTAAACGGCTCTTCATATAATTGATCCACCAAAATACTGCCATGTTGCGCAATATAGTTTTTTAGCAAATTCATAAACTGCACTTGCTTGGCGGTGAGTTGCGGATGCTGATGCAGAAACTCCGTAAAGCGTGCCTCCACTGCGCCCACTTCCAAGCCGATCAATTCACGCAAGGTTTGATCTAATTGCTCAGCGCTACGCCCATAAAATTCATTTAACACTTCCAAACTCACGCCCGGATGGGTAGTGAGTATCGTGGAAGCTAGGGATTTTAATTCGTTGGCTGCAATGGGTTGATGCTGGCGGATTTTTTGTAGCACCGGATTGTGCTCAATCATGCCATCTAAAATGCTTTTCAAGCGCCGCCGATACAGCAACGCTGCATCCGCACCCTCGATTTTCACCAAACGCTCTTGTTCACGAATATGATCGTCTGCGGTACTTGTGCTGGGGGTTTGATAACTCACACTACCTTCGATTTGGCGGTACTTCATAATCCCGCGCAATTCCAAACGCACTCGCTCCAAAGCGTCCATACTCAAGTTTTGCCAAAAGGCAGCACTACGTACTTCGGCTATCAACGCATCTTTTTGTCGCACGGCTTGAATATTGATGGCGAGCTTATCCAAATTCGCGAGTAACTCGGCTTTTCTATCCGCCAAACAACTCGCTTTTTCCAGCCAACACAAAGCCAGTTGCGCCATCAACTTATCCCATTGTGTGGCGTGTTTGTCACGCAAAACGCGAGCAGACATTAAAGGCGCAATTTTGCTATCTAAGGTGTGCTGGGTCGCGGGCGCAAAGGTCTTAAGTAGATTGTCAATTTGCTGCAATTCATGCACAGCGCGTAACTCACGCTTCACTGCGATGCTGTCTGCTGGCAAGTCGTTAATATCTTCGCGAAGCAGTTGCAAGGCGGTATCAAAGGCGGCGGCATGATTGGCTTTTAAAGCGGCTTTGGCGAGTTCAAGCCGCGCTTCAAACAGGGTTTGCAATAAGGCTTTGCTGCCCACATCGTCCGGTTCTTGGTATTGCTCATCGAAGTAGCTGAAATTGTCGTAGTGGTCGAAAATATAAAACTCGGTTTTGTCTTTACCTAGCCCGAATAAATTTTTGCGTAAGCGTGTGCCGCGCCCAATCATTTGCCAGAATTTGACCCAGGACATCACCTTTTTAGCAAAGACCAGATTTACTACTTCCGGCACATCAATGCCCGTATCGAGCATATCCACCGAAATCGCAATGCGAAATTCATTGTCGTGCTTTTTAAACTCTTTAATCAGGGTATCGACTTTGGGAACCGCATTGTGAATCACTTTGCACACCTTGGTGCCATATTGCGGGTAGAGTTTGCAAAACAGTTTTTCTAAATGCTCGGCATGATCTTGGCGTTGAGCAAAAATAATAGTTTTGCCCACTAGCGAACCGGTTTCATCCTTCAAACCCTGATTCATTAGGTTTTCCAGAATCACGCGATCGGTGTCCTCACTGAAGATTTTGCGTCCAATATCTTTGCCAGCGATGGTGGTGAGTTTGGCTTGTTCCTCGCCTAAATCCTCTTCCAACTGGCGCTGTTGCTCAGGGTTTAAATCCCTATAATGAATGCCCTCGCGCAGAAATTCGGTGGTTAAATCTTTCACCCGAAACGGCGCTAAATACGGTGGCTCGTTATTAATTGCCGCCTCTAAACCAAACTCATAAGTTGGGTCGGTCTTATCGCAATCAAACATAGCGAAGGTATTGCGGCTAATAAATTTAACGGGTGTGGCGGTTAAGCCCAATTGCAAAGCATCAAAATAATCAAATAAATCGCGGTATTTATTGTAAATACTACGATGTGATTCATCGGCAATGATCAAATCAAAAAAGCCCACATCCAATTGTGCAAAGCGCGACATCATGCCCGGATAAGTCGCGATATAAATCCGTGCGCTTTGATCTATCTCATTGGTTTCGCCAATTACACAGCGCGGTTCAGAAGGGAGATTTTGCTTAAAAGCTTCGTCGGCTTGGGTGCGTAACTCGCGGCGATCACATAAAAATAAAATCCGCTTAGCCCAACCCGTGCGCAATAATAATTCCGCTAAAGCAATCGCAACCCGCGTTTTGCCCGTGCCGGTGGCTTGAATAATTAAAGCTTTGCGGCGCTGCTGTTGAAAGCGCTCAGCCACGGTTTTAATCGCTTCAATTTGATAAGGGCGGTCAGCGATCTTTAAATCGGGATTATGTTGCTCTAGGGTTTTGCTGCGATAAGCGCGTTGATAAATTAAATAATCCAAACTGTCTTTGCTATAAAAACCATATACGGGGCGGTAACTATTATATTGCTGATCATCCCAAATAAAGCTTTCGTAGCCGTTGGTATAGAAAATCACCGGACGCTGATAGCCCATCGTTTCTAGCGCATCCGCATATAAACGGGCTTGCTCGCGTCCTGCTTGCAGACTGGTCGTGCCGGATTTCTTGGCTTCAATCACTGCCAAAGGCTGGCCATTATCGCCCCATAACACATAATCCGCCCGCCCTTTACCCGAGATATTCGCGGGATAATCAACGCTAAACTCCAAACTGACTTGCTGCTTATTCTCAATATCCCAACCCGCTTTTTGTAGCATGAGATCAATTAAATAAGCGCGGGTTTTGGCCTCATCCCAATGTAAGGAATCGGCGACTTGCTGACTTTGCTTTTTGCGCTGTAAAGCTTCTTGAGTATTTAATACCGGCAGACGTTCAGCGTTTTTAGTGCGTTCACGCTCTAATGTATCCAGCGTTTGTTGTAGTTGTTCTTGCTGTTCTTTAACTTGTTTTTCGTAAGCACTTAAGGACTTTTTGAGTTTTTGGACTTCAAGACTAGGATCAGCGATATTCGTGAAACTAGGCAAATCGGCTTGTTTGAGGCGGTAATATTTCAAGGCCATATAACAAGCCAATTGATGGGCTGTTCCTAATGCCACTTGTGCTTTACGTTTATCACCTAAAGAGCCATGTGCAGTCTCATTACCTTGCATGCGTAAAGTATTAATCTGATTGCTCAAGGCCGGTGCGACTGAGCTGGTAAAAGCGCTATTCCGTAATAAATCCGCAAAGCTCGATTGCGGCAAACGTGGCAGGCGCTCTAAATGATAAATAGTTTTTGTGACTTCTTCGGCAAAACCGCGCAGCCGTGTTAAAGCGCTACCCGGATCAATAAATAAGACCGCCTCTGCTAAAGCGCCTAAATCCGCTAAAGTTTCACTATGCGGGCGCAAAAACTCAAAATTGATAGATTTCATGTCTAAAGAATAAGCGAAACTGTATTTTATCGAAAGCTTTATGAAACTTGAATTATCTAAGGTTTGATATTGCTACATAGTTTCAAACTAAAGCCATCTAGTGATAGGCGCTTAGCTAAATAAGCATTGCTTGCAGTTGGAGCCTGACCTTTAATCTTATATACCCTGAAGTGAATAAAAATTGCTTTATACTTTTTATGCAGTGCTTGCATTAAGCGCAGAGGGTTTTTGTTCAATCATCAGCTAAAGAGTCCAAGGCTCAAGCCACTCGTATGCTTTTTAAGAAGAAGAAAAATAATAAGGCTGGCTTTGCTGCGCTCGCTGGGTGGCTTATAGGCTCGCTACTCTGCTTGCTGCCGAATCTGAGTTATGCCGATTATCCTTTGTCTTCTTTACACGGCAAAATCGTCTTGAATGAAGTACTCACTAAGCAATCAGGCGGCAATACGATTGCGGAAAATGACGAATTTATTGAGTTATATAATGCAGGTACGGCAGCGATTAACCTCACTCAGTTACGGCTGATGGATGGCAATCTCTTTACTAATGAGTTGGATGGCACCGTGGGTAGCATCACCGGCAATACAAGTCCGTTTAGTTTTACTTGTACGGGAGCACAGGTCTGCGAGGGATCAACGCTGTTGCCACCGAAAGCCTATGCAGTGGTTTGGGTAGGGCAGAAAGGGGTAAATACCAATGCCCCGCAAGCGAGCTTTCAAGCTTGGTTGCGCATGGCTCCAAAGTTAAATGATAGCGGCGATGATCTTTGGTTGTATGAGCAAACGGCCAATGGTTTGGTTTTGGTGGATTACCTATCTTTCGGTTCAGGTTCTGGTATCAATAATAATCCGCCAACGCTCTGGAATACAGCCTATAACAATGCACTGAATAGCGCTGCTAAAGGTCAATCTATTAGTCTTAGTCCCAATGGCCAATTAAGCTCTAGTGCTTGTTGGGAGACTAGCACTAGCGGCAATGCCAGCAGTACTTGTAGCGCTTATTTGCCCACTCTAGATAGTGATAATGTAGGTACGCGCTTAACTAGCGTTGCTAGCAAAAATACGAGTTTGCATTCTATTAGTGGTCGCGTCTTCCATGATGCCAATGTCAATGGCTTAGATGATAACGAGGCTGGTTTAGCACAGGTCACAGTAGCTCTCTACGATACAGCCAATGCCAATTGCAGAACTACACGTACCGATGCTCTAGGGCGCTATCGTTTTAGCGATTTAAACAATGGTAGTTATACCGTTTACGAAGCAGCCAGTCACAGCGCTTGCCCGCCCGTTGCTCAAGACCCCACTGGCTATCTCTCTAGCAGTGCCAATCAACATAGCCTAAGTATTAATAATCAATCGCTCAGTCAGATTAATTTCGCCGATCTACGCCTGCCGAGTTTCACTCAAAGCAATAGCCGCGTGATTCAGCCGCATAGTGTGGCAATGCATCCACATCAGTTTAAGGCTTATACCTCAGGCACAGTCAGCTTTAGGGTGCTAGATGAACTTGCTGACCCAGCCTTGCCTTGGTCTAATCAATTATTCCTCGATCTAAACTGTAATCAAGCTTTAGAGGGCAGTGATCTGCCTATACCGACCAGTATCCCAGTGACTGCGAATGAAACCGTCTGCTTGTTAGTTAAAGTGATAAGCCCTGCCGATGTTAGCAGTGGAGCGCAGTATACACTCAATGTACAAAGTGAATTTGTTTGGGGTGATGGGAGCTTACTGGGGATAGCTCCTTTGCAAACCCTGAGTGATTTAACAAAAGTATCCGCGAGTGTGCAGGGTGCGGGCAATTTAGTCTTGACTAAATCAGTGTGGAATATAACAAGCAATAGCGCGGGTACTGTTGCCCGACCGGGTGAAGTCTTGCGCTATAGTCTAGATTACTCAAATAATGGCAATGGCCGCTTAAACGATTTAGTGCTGCACGATACCCTACCCGCATTCACTAATTTAGTTGCTCTACCGCAATGCCTCATCACACCGAGTAGTCTAGGTAGTTGTCAGGTCAAGGTTCAGGATGATGCTTTGACTTGGACATTTAGTGGAGCCTTGTTAGCTGGGGAGCGCGGTAGGGTAGCCTTCGAAGTTCAGGTGCAGTAAAAGATAGTGCAGCAAAGCAATAGCCTTGTGTTTTAACACAACTAGCCCGATATCTTAACGAGCCATAACGCAATCATCGGGACAGCTACTAAAATATCTAAGCGCAGCACATCCATGGCAATAAATGGCACTAAGCCTTTAAACATAATATGCGCTGAATGTCAGCAATTGCCCATGCCAAAGACGATTACGAGACGGCGCTGAGTTACCTGCAACGCTCGCTGGCGATTCAACAGGAGATCAGTGATATTGCTGGTATGTGCCCTACCTTATTAATATAGGTCATATTCATTATCAAAATGAGCAAGTCCAAGAGGCATTCAGTGCATGGGTGACTGTTTACATAATCGCTAAGCAAATTAACCTAGCACAAGCTTTACAGGCTTTAGTTGGGCTAGCTGAACAGTTAGGGGCAGATCAAGGTTTAGCCTTTTGGGAGCGATTTGCAGAACAGTTTGATAAAGGGACTGAATAACTTTTACAATCCTCAAGCATTTTACAAGTGGATAGGCGTTTGTTTAAGAAAAGCTGCACGCATCAACTTTGCTGCTTGCTGCATTTCGCTCATTAAATCTTGGTACTCCTCATGATTTAAGCGAATAGCTTTCGGCAAGGATGCGCTCTTTAACTTGTTCAGTTGGCTTAAAGTTGCATAAGGTGCGCGCTTCACTTTGCGTGAGTGCTGCGTAGTTGTAACCTGTAATCGTTTGGAACGTTGCTTCAAGTTCGCCATGCTTATTCCTTAATTGCTCTAAAAGGACGTTGTCCAAATTTAACCTAGCACTGTACTGTTTTCCGGTCAATGCTATTGCACCTGCTACCTTAGCTCCTTGTTGTTGTAGGTGTGAGGCCAAAGCTGCAAAAGTTCCACCTTGAGTAAGCGTATCATCTATCAGAACATAGGCTCGACCAATAGCTTTGCCTGTAAATTCGGGAACGACAAAAACTCGATCTAAGCCGTTTAAGCTGGTGCGTGAAACTTTAGTGAGTTGTCCTATACCTAGTTCGACGTTTAAACCCAATTTATGCTCAAGATACAAAGCCAAAGCTAGAGGAATTTTGTTTCTGCCTTGTGCTTCTTGAGCGAGCACAGGTAAGAGCATGACTTGCTGCTCTAAATAGGTTTTAAAAATATCCAGCTCAATAGTTGCCATCAAATCCTGCACAACTACTAAAGCTGCTGCAAAGTCTCCAGCCTTGGCGGTTAAATAATGAGGGTGCTCATTCAATTGACCAAGAGTACGAAGAATTAAAGCATCAGGAATATTAACTGGATGATTAGCACGTTTAGACACTAAATTTTCCTTTTTAGACCCTAGAAAAATTATTAGCTACCACTATGCCGACTAGAAACGAAAAACCCTTTACAGATTGCGGCCTGTAAAGGGTTTTGGGTCTATCTGATAAGTGAATCTAGTAAGTGGGGCGGGGGCAACCAATATCTTGATTTAAGTATTTGTTTTATATGAAATTATTATTATTTGATTTTATCTTGTACCGTTAAATATACCGTTTTTTTATTAAGTGTCGCTCAATGTGCTAACTTTTTAACCTCCCTTTAGCTTCTTTTAATCACACTAAACCAAGTTGATGAATGGCAAGGTTTCAGATAGCTGGTCTGTTTGCAGCTATCTCTATCATCAATGTATCAAATGAGTTGAATCATTATAAAGAAGCCAATAGTAAGTAGATGCTGTTATGTAAGTCACTGTTTTTAATATGGGTTATACTCTCTTTATTCTCATTTCAATATTTCTTGAAATATTAAATTATTGATTGCTTATATTCTCTATGCTATTTCAACTCGTTTGATACATAGAGAACTCATATCTACCTTGGTTTTTTGAGTCGGCTGTTTTTGCTAGAAGCTAGTTCAGCCTATGCCCAAACTAGTAAAGCAGTACGAATTTAACGAATTTACGAATTTACGAATTTATAAATTAAAATCTATGTATATCAATGCTTTAAGTGTGTTTATAAATTCGTAACGGCCTACGAATTTTAGTACGAATTTATAAAGTCATGTCAGATGTTACGTATTTAACGTATTTACGTATTTATAAAAATAAACCAATATTTATCAGTATGTTAAGTGTATTTGAGAGTGCGTAAATGGCTACGTACTTTTGTACGTATTTAATCGGATAGGGTCAGGCTAGCAATGAAAAAAGCCACTGCTAAGAGTGGCTCTATCTGGTTTATGGTGAGTATGTGGTCAAGCTGCTGATTGTCTATCGAGGTAGTCTTGATAGTAGTAAATCTTAGCGGGTTCTAGCTTGCCCTCTCTGACTGCATAGCGGCTTATAAACTCTCTCAGTAACTGATAAGGCATTTCATCCTTACCTATGGCTTCTAAATCACCTTCATAGAAAATAATCAGTTCCTCCAAGGTAACAGGTAAACCCTTAGCCGCTACTCTCAGTCGATCTATGCCCATTGCCCGATAGTGCTCTACGGGTGCAGTAGATGCTTTTTCTACGTTCATCCGTTGGATGCAATCTTGAGCCAAGGATAAAAAAGACTGTCTAACGCTCATGAAACACCTCTTTTTAGTAAAGCAGTACGTATTTAACGTATTTACGTATTTATGAAAATAAGTATATATAAAACATAAACTTAGATAGGTTTAAGAGTACGTAAACCGCTACGTATTTATGTACGTATTTAATCGATTAAGCTAAAAACAGTCGTTTTACGCTTACCCGCGCCCTGTGTTTCTTCGCGCTTTATCTTTCCTTTGGCTTCCATTTGTTTGAGAAGTTGGCCTATCTTTTTAGACTCCATATTGCTACCGAATACACTTTTGTAAATCTGCGTTTGGCTCATAGCAGGATTGATTTTCAGCGCATGCAGTAGTTTTTCTTCATTGGGATTGATGGTTTTTTCTTCAAAAAGATAGCTAACTGAATCGGTACAGTAATCCCATACAGCCAAAGCCGCTATTAAGTGCTCTTGCTGTATGACGTTGGTTTTATCCAGTAAAGCAAAGGCTACAGCTAATCTCAGCACTTGCAGCCTTGAGCGCTCTGCAAAGCTGTATTTTTCCTGCTGTTTGGCTAGCTCTATAGCCACCGACCCATAAAGCGCCCTAGCGTCTGCACTTAGCGTCAAGCTATGCCCTTGTTGTGCAAACCGAAAGGCTTCAATTAATTCGGCTGCATAGCTTTCCATCGTTTCAGAGGGCATCTTAGGGGGATAGACAACTATCTTAGAGCGGTTGATACACACCCATAGGATGCGATTAGTGAAGCCATTCGTGTATTCAGTATCGCCTAGCTCTCGCATTAATTCATCGGCTGTGATATGCCCTACAAATCCCACGTGAGCGTTAGTTGCTGTAGCTGCTGCGGTTTTTGTCATGGGGGCGTATGAGCCGCTAGGGTCATAAAAACGACGGATAGCCGCGCTAATGGTGTTCCCTAGGCGCTTGGATGCTTGCAGTACAGCCGCGAATTCTTCTTCCAGAACAAATAGACGTTTATCTTTAACGCCTTCGTCAATAACCGTTGGATTGCCCTCTTTATCAACTCCCATAACAGGGTCGCGCACAGCATAGGCTAAGCCTTCGCCCGTTGACATTGGCCCATCTCTATAGTTGATGGTTGGTAGGCTCATTTTCTGCAAGCGCGTATTAACATGTTCATGCATCAACTTACGCACAGGTGAAGCCGCTGTACCTTTACCCGCGCCCGATGTGCCAACAGTTACAACCATAAAGCGCGGGTGCGCGGTCACTGTATCGCCTAAATGCAAGGCTGACTGATTACCCAGATAAGCGCCTGACCATGAAAGAAAATGCATTAGCACACCCATTGGGTTTGCTTCTGACTCTTTGCTAGCCTCTAGTGCAAATCTGCCTGCTATGCCATAAAAACAAGCGTCATGAGGTTTTGGAAATTCAGCAGGCAAACTCTCAGTTTCATCGGCGGTGTAGTCTTCAATTCTGACGGGTATTTGCTTAATAACTGCACTCATTTAAACCGCCTCCATCGCTTGATTAATCACGTCGTTAAAATCTGCCTTGCAATCGGTTTGCGGTATCCAAACCTGACCATGACACGCAATAGCAGCCCTTCTAGCAGCCTCTAGCCCTGTGTTGGGTAGTGATGAACCCTCTTCCCGAATATCGTTATCTGCGTGAAAAATCAGTTGGGCGCGTGGGTATTTGTGTCGGATAACTTCGCCAACTAACGCTAAATTGCCTGCATCAATTGCAATAACCACCGGATAGCCAAAGGCTTCATGAATACTTGCGCCCGTGGCGTAACCCTCGCTAATGCCAATAATTCCCGCTGGATTGCTTACGCGCCCAATGTGGTGAAAACAGCCTGACTTAGTACCCCGAATAATTTTGTCGGTCATGCTGCCATTAATGAGGCGTGGTTCTGGGAAGATGTATTGCAGACCTTGAAAAACGCCTGCAATGTCGCGCAATGGCATTAATAACGCGCCCTTATACCAACTATTAGCCCCTGCATATTGACGCAAGCCATACGCACCCACGCGCTTTTTAGTGAGGTAGGCATGATCAAGATTAGCGGGTGCACCACCCTTCCAATCAGTGATCAATGCTTGTCGCTTGGCTTCGCGTTCTGCCTTAGCTTTACGAAGGTTTTCAGCTCTTGCCGCTTCTATTTTGCGCTGCTGAATGGCGTATTCTTCACGGCTCAAATAGTCACGCGGTGCAGTAGAACGCCACTCTTGTTCTACGCCTGTTCTATGATCACCAAACTTGCCAAAAGGTACAGTCTGATTAAGCCAGCATTGATACCAGCCTGACTTATCCCCGCTCTTCCCATTGGTACTAAACCGTGTGAGCTTGCCGCTGGTGTCGATATGATCGGGAGCGCATCCCAGCGCGTTAATCATCGCTAAACGAAAGGAATCAATTGCTTGATAGTGTGTGCTCATATAAAATTAACCCCGCTTAGATAGTGTTTAAAACAACAAATTGAAGACCCGATTAAGAAGCCAGTTTGCAGACTGGCTTTTTTCATTTCTGCCCTATCCATGACTCACCTGTTTACTAATCCATGCTTGTATATCTGATTGCTTCCAACGTGAGCAGTTATCACCTAACTTGCATGATTTCGGGAAAGTGCCTTTAGCCATGCGCCGATAAATCTCAGTTTTGCTAAGGCTGGTCATTTCGATCACATCACGCAGTTTTAACAGTTTGTCCATGTTTAAATTCTCTTCATGTGTCATAGAAGCCCACATGCTGCCACATATTTTTAAGGTGATGCTTCAAACGTCCGAAATGTCCTAAATGTCCTTTTTAACGTCCCAAACGTCCCTTAAATGCTGAATTAAAATGCTTCAAAGCTACAGAGCCACCCTTCCAAACTAGTTTTTGATAGGAGTTCTTTTCTTTAGCTAACCCCTCATAACCTTGAACCTTATGCTCTATACAGTAGGCTAATAATTGACTAGCAGTCGGTGGAGTTTCACCGTTATTACCCTTTTTAAAGACATCAATACAAGCCGATACTAAAGATTGAGCTTTGCTATTTTCGTTTACGACCTGCTGTTTATTTGGCTTTTCTTTGCCTGTCGCTATAGCCAAAAGCTTTAAGGCTTCGCGCTTTGATATTTTAGTGGTTGTTAATTCAAGGCTTGCAATTTCTGGTGAGTCTAGTTCTAAGTGAATCAACTTTGAAAAATCTTTGCCTAATGTAGTCGTTGTTTTAACTAAACCCTTTTCTTCTAACTGTCTTAAAATATCAATGGTTAAAATACTATTGGTGAATTTATTAATGGCATTAATTACATCATCGACTCTTAATAAATAATCATCATCTAAATAATCAAAACCGATTATCGGCAACATTGAATATTCTTCCTATATTCGCTCTTCCAATAAAAACCAGTGCCAACTAGTGAAAGATTCTAGCTTTCGGTGATCAGCCTAGGCACTGGTGACATAAAACTAAGCTAGAATAAACTTAGCCTTCCCATTTGTATAATGCGGGTTAGAAATTAATACACCATCATTAAGCGCCCTATCCTGCCAAATCACCCAAATGCGCCCCATTTCTTGAATGGTAAGGCCAGTCTTATCACCCTTGCCTTTGGTGTGTTGACTGATAAAACGCTTAGCATCCCGCGCCCCTGCACTGATTGTTTTATCTTGTACTGCTACCAGCCAAAGCGGATAAAGATCACGTTCGGCCTGTACCGCATCACCTTCTAAACCGTTTTGATTTTCCACCGTTTCAGACCGTGCGGGCACGGTGTCAGAACGCTTTTCATTGACCGTTTCGCCGATAACCGTTTCAGACCGTTTTGACCGTGCGGGCACGGTGGATAAAACGCTTTTTGATGCGTTGGGTGCGTCCCAGTCAATGAAGCCAATAGAGCGCATTTTAGGCCGTTCTACGGCCTCCATTTTGGGCTGCTGATACTTGAAAAAAGCGTTAGCAGTAGCAGTGCTAGGGGTCGGCATACCGAAGCCAATAGGCTGCTTTTCTGGCGTATCGTCGGGCATATTAACGGGAATAGGGGAGTAGTTTACTGTTTGCGTACCTGCACCATATTTAGCAATGGCTAATTCTAATGATTCAACGGATTGCATCGAATCACTATTCGCTTTACTCAGAAAGTGATGCAGTATTTCAAAACAGACCGCAACAATTAACATGACAATAACAACCGCAGATTTTAGAAACTCCTTGTAATCAGTACCCGCAATTGCTGCCATAAATTGAGCCATCATGACAATCACTGGATTATAGGCATTCGCCTTTAATTCATCTTGACGCTTATATTTTAATTTATCGCGCTCAATACTCGCTTGTGCATTGGCCTGATTCGCAGATTGTTCAGAGTTTCTTAATGCTTCGACTTTTGCGCGATCACCATTGCAGTGTTTTTCCTTGCCAGCCTTTAAATTAGATTCACAGCGAGCAAGTTTCTGTTCTGCATTGGCAATGGCTTCAATTAAACTGCTATTGGGCGCGTGATTAGTGCTAGCCGTCTCTTTTAGTGTGGATTGATAAGCGCTGTTATTCTCGACTAATACATTCGCCTTTACGTCCTGATTGGCTGAACTCGAATAAAATTCAGCAAAGAGGGCAAAGCCAATCACCGTGGTTAATACCAGTGCTACCGACCCGTAGAAGCTGAAATGCAGATAAGCAATATGCTTGACCCACGCCAGAAACCAAGCCATTAACAGCACGATAACGACCATAAACGCAAAGCCGAAGATGGAAGCCGCATCTTTAAAATAAGCGCTCCAACTCAGTGCATCGCCAAGGTATAAATGTTGGTTGAATATCAGGTACAGCAGGAAAGTAAGCAGGAAGCCTAGTTTTAAGGCGGCATGAACTTGTTTGGCTAATTGCGTCTTTTGCTCTAATTGACGCTGCATAATTTCCAATTGTTTAGCTTTTACCGCTTCATTTTCGTTCTTAATCATTTTGTTATTCTCCTAAATCAGCAGCGCATTAAGGGCAGTAAAAAAGAGGGCGAAATAGCCTATACCTTGATAGTGATCAAAGAACCAAAGCACAAAGACCACGCCAAAAAAGCAGAAGGGCAGGTGCATCCCTGAGAAAACTAGCGCGTAGGTAATCCCGACTTGATCGGCAACCATAAACACCTTGAGCGCCCCCCAAAATAACGCGCTTAACGCCAGCAACTTAACCGCAATACTCAGCACCGAAGGCAAGTAATGCGCGGTTAAATCAAGGGCAAGGTTAATCTGTGCTTTAGTGAGAAGAGGGCGCGAATTTACGCCCTGTGCGTCGTGTTGATCGTGGTGCATGGTTAGATACTCCCTACACCAAAAAACGCGCTGTAGAGCCATAAAATGACGATTGCAGCGACGGCTAGGCGTTCGATAGTCCAGTACATGATTAGCCTCCTACCTTGCAGCCTTGCGCTTCGGTGCAGATGGTTTGCACAGTTGCGCGGTAGGCTTGGAAGTCACCAGCATCGCCAGAATAAGCACGGATAGAGCAGATAGCAGTTGCACCCATGCGCGAACCCAAGCCAATGCTGGTAAGGTCGCAGGCGGTTAAGTAGTTGGCTGTTGCGGCAAAATGACCGCCTAGACTGAGTGAAGCGGCTTGTTCTGCCAGTGATTCAAAGCCTGTGCGTGTTTGTGCGTCGGCCTTGGCATCTAGCGAAGCCATCAATGTGAATGCAGCGAAAGAGGCCGCGAAGATTGCAGCGAATTTGAAGGAACTGTTACGATTATGTGGCATTTTATCGACTCCGTTTTAGTCGGTTTTGTGAAGTCCTTCCTTTGTGTTCCACCACTTAGGAAGGGCGAATTTAAAAAGTTTTATAAAATTGCGTATTGGCGTAATACATGCGCTATAACTGCTAAATCTCCACGCTGGCACTGTTTCGATGGATAAGCAGTGTTATCCCCCCACACCGTCACTTGATCACCGTTAAAGCTAATTCTGGCAATTTTGCGCTGTCCTGCCTGTTCAATCATGGCTAAGCCGTCACGCTCGCTAGTATCTGCGTAATTCAAGACCACTAATGAACCCGCTGGTAGCGTTGGTTGCATCGTGTCGTTCTGTATTTCTACTAAACCTTCGGTTACTGGGTTGCCTATGATCATTTCAATATTTCCTCTGTTGTTAAATGTTATTGGTTGAAGGGGATTAAGCCGCTTGTTCGGCTGGCTTGGCTCTTTTGGCTGCTTTCTCTGCTTGCTTCATGGCCTGCAAGAAAATCTCATTAATTTGTCCGTTCATGCTGCGATTGTTGGCCTGTGCCTGTTCAATCAACCATGCGTGAACTTCTGGCTTCATGCGTACTTGTGTTTGCTTTTGCATAATTTATCCTTGGTTACTGGCCTCTTGTTTGTTGCTGTTTTAGCAACATAATGAAACTGTATCAGCTTCATTTATGACGTGCAACTAAAATAGCAACATAATGATGGTTTTTAGATAGGCGGCAATCAGATAAAAATGGCAAACCAAAAAGACTACGCACAAACACAAGTACGAATCCCTCTTGATTTTTTAGATGCACTCAAAGACTCAGCAGACCGCAACTTTAGAAGCCTAAACGCTGAAATTCTGTACCTGTTGCAGATAGGCATGAACAGGGCGCAACCACACGCCACACCGGAAGAAGTACGCCAAATCGTGCGAGAAGAGCTAAAGAAAGCCAAAGGGGAATAGGGCTAGGATTACAGCGCTACTAGGGTCTAGTTGCACGAATTGCCCTGTTTGCTGCCTTCATTGGTGTGGGTAGCAGCCTAATTTTATAAATTCGTACTAAATTTCGTATGCATTTACGAATACATAAACGCATCTAAATACATGATTATTATCAGATTTATTTCGTAAATTCGTAAATTCGTTAAATTCGTACAGTGTTAGAAAAAGAGTAGGGTAGTTAAGCAGTTTTACTAGGGTAGCGGCCTCAATTTTGAGGTGGTTGATCTCCTAAGTTTTCAGGAGAACGGCTTATTTTTGAGCTGATTGCTTACGTTCCTGAAACTTAGGAGCGCGGAATAGATGTTCGCATTCGCCAATTTTGGCGAAAGCTCATACCTGAATAACAGTTGTCCAACTTGGACAGATGATCCATTTTTGGATGATGTCCGAACTACTAATTTATCAATCATTAGTAGTTGCTTATCTATCAGCGGCTTAGCCAACAAAACCAAGTGGAAGTTGGGCGCTTATCCTAATTTATTGGGATAGGGTGCGCTTGTACGCGCTTGCTTTTGTGTTGGTGTGGGTCATCGCCCAAAGCATGAAGCTACATAGCCCAAAATCTACCCCTAGTAGCACTATCGGCCTAGCATCGTACCCAGTGCGGTTTAGAACCGCGCTTGGCTGTAAGTAGTTTTGATCTTGGTTGGATTTCAAATCTGACTAAGACAAGCACCAATTGGATTTCAAATCTAATTGAGCGAGTACCGATAAAACTGAACACATCCACCGATAGCGGAAAATGCTCTACCGGTTCAGTTGATGGGTTTCAAACGCAACAATTAATCAACCCTTAGTGAACGATTAGGCAACAGTAACTAGGCTATAAAATCTATTATTATCAATAAGTTAATCTAATTAACAATCAGTAGTGCAACCATTAATCAACCCTGCACACGCTAACTTGTTGAAATTGTTGACAATCTTAGGTGTTCGGCATTGATACGGTTCGATTGCTGTTCGGTAGGATTCACAAGTAATTGATTTGATGGGGGATTTTATCAGGGTGGGGGTTCGGTTAGTGGTTCAATTAGTGAGTTTCTGAGAGTGCAAGTGAGGGTGTGCTAAGAGTGCGTGTACTAGCTCTATAGCGTGTATTAAGTACGTACTTTTATAAATACGTACATAAATACGTAGCGGTTTACGTACTCTCGAATACATATAAAGCATTGATATGCATAGGTTTTATTTCATAAATACGTAAATACGTAAAATACGTAAAATACGTACTGTTCTTATAAAAAACTACTTTTGACAGACATAAAAAAAGCAGGTCTAAGCCTGCTTTCCTATGATGCTGATAGTTGGTTTATCCAGCCTTGGCCTTGAAGGGGATCACTTGCGTACCCGCTCTTAGGCTATCGAGGTAGTCTGCCCATTGCTGCATCATGGCGATACGTTGTCTAAGGTGTTTGGTTCTATTGTAGGATGTTCCATTAACATCTTTTACTGCGTGTGATAGTTGCTGTTCGATGTAGGCTATATTTACCTCTAATTCTTCATCTAGCAGCGTTCTAGCCATTGCTCTAAAGCCATGTGCGGTCATGGTGTCGTTATCGTATCCCATGCGCCTTAAAGCTTGTCTTACGGTGTTATTGCTCATTGGCTTAGTGCTATCAGTCATCGACGGGAATACATAGCGCCTATGGCCTGTTAGCGGCCTAATTTCCTCTAGTAGCTCAAGGCATTGTTTAGGCAGTGGCACAAGGTGCGCTTGACCCATTTTCATTTTTTCAGCGGGTAAGCTCCATAAGGCTTTTTCTATGTTGATTTCTGCCCATTCCATCGCGCATATTTCGTTAGGACGCTGAAAGAGGTATGCAGATAGCTGCAAGGCCACCCGTGTCTCTAAATGGCCTTTATAGGCTTGTATATCGCGCATAAGCTGACCTACTTGCACAGGCTCTATTATCGCTGCAAAGTTTTTTCCTCTATAGGCAGGCAATGCACCCTTAAGGTCTGCTGTTGGGTCACGTGGGGCGCGTAGCCCTGTTACTACGGCATATCTAAACACTTGCCCGATGGTTTGCTTAATTCTATGAGCCGTTTCTAACGCTCCACGCTCTTCTACACGTCGTAAGCATTTGAGGATAGTAGTCGGGTCTATAGTCGCTATAGGCAGATTACCAAGCCAAGGGAATACATCATTTTTGAATCGGCTCATTGTTTTATCTGAATGGCTTTGCGACCACTGCGGGCTAGTTTTTGTAAACCACTCTAAAGCTATCGCTTCAAATGTATTTTCTGTAATAGCGATTTGCTCGGCTTTGGCTTGTTGTTTGTATGCAGACGGGTCAATGTCACGTGCTAATAGCTCTTTAGCGGCTTGGTGCTTCTCTCGTGCTGTTTTGAGGTTAATGTCTGGATATACGCCAAAGGATACGGTTTTTCTTTTGGCTTCATAGGTGTAGTCGAAGTGCCAATATTTGCCGGACTTCATCACCAGTAAATATAAACCGCCTCCGTCAGTGTACTTAGCTGGCTTTCCATCTGGTTTTGTCTTTGCTGCTTTCACTGCGGTATCAGTTAGTTTGTATTTCACGGTATAAGCTCCTTTGTTTTTAGTTTATACCGTTACATATACCGTATTTATTTTGGGCTTACTAGCTACCAGATGGAACGACTAGAAACGAAAAACCCCTTACAGATTGCGGCCTGTAAAGGGTCTTGGGATAGTCTGGAACTTGGTGAGACTATAAAGTGGTGGAGGCGGGGGGAATTGAACCCCCGTCCGCAAATCCGCTGCTTGAAGGCGCTACATGCTTATTCAATCTTTTGTTTAACCCGCATCCCGCCGATTGACAGGCTGGCTTGCAGGCTGTTTCAGTTTGGTTTTAGCGCTCTTGCCCTGAACAAACGTAAGCGCGATCTTATGTTAGATGATGCCTGAAACCCGAACGCATAAGCACGGCTTCGGTCAGACAGCTATCAGCAGGTTATTAAGCTGCGAGAGCGTAAGAGTCGTCGTTTGCGACTATTTTTTGTGACTAGTGTTTAAGTGGTCACCACACCCACTGCATGCTCCCCAAGTTTTGTAACCCACGTCGAAGCCATGTCGCCCCCACAGAATCACCTAACTGGTGGAAGCGTAGAATTATAAGCGCTAATCGCAACGCTGTCATGTCTTTCTGTCTTTCGGTATCATATTTACTTTAGAAATAACAGGCGATTTGACCCCATGCTGATCCTCCCCGGTAGTGTTGCCCTTTCAAATTTCCGTCGAAACAAGCTCTTATCGACTCTACAAGCGAGCGTTCCGGCGATTACTGCAATGGAAGCAATTTATGTACACTTTGTGCGCAGTACTCGCGAATTAAACGCTAGTGAACAGGCTCAGTTAACAAGCATCCTAGAATATGGTGAAGAAGCTAGTGCTGGTTTGCCTAAAGGTACACTGATTCTGGTTACACCCCGCCCCGGTACGATCTCACCTTGGTCGAGTAAAGCGACTGATATTGTGCACAATTGTGGCTTAAGCGTGGTGGAGCGTGTCGAACGTGGTATTGCTTATGGACTTGAAACACAAGCTGCTTTGACTAGTGCAGAGCACAGTAAACTGTGCCAATTAGTCCATGACCGCATGACTGAAACCGTGTTGACGGATTATCAAGACGCCGTTGTATTGTTCAGTAGTGCAGAGCCTGCCCCTTTGCGCCATGTGGATATTTCCGACGATGCCCGTGCTGCTTTAGCTCGTGCTAATCAAGACTGGGGTTTAGCTTTATCAGCAGATGAGATTGATTATCTGGCTGCGAATTATGCGGAGTTAGGGCGTAATCCGACTGATGTTGAGCTGATGATGTTCGCTCAAGCTAATTCTGAGCATTGTCGGCATAAGATTTTTAATGCTGATTGGATTATTGATGGTAAGCAGCAGGACAAATCGCTATTTGCGATGATTCGTAATACCTATCAACATGCACCGAATGGCATTTTATCTGCTTATAAAGATAATGCTTCGGTAATTGAAGGCTTTGATGCAACCCGCTTTATGCCTAATGGCGAGGGTCATGAATACCATTATACGCATGAGCCAGTGCATATTTTAATGAAGGTTGAGACGCATAATCATCCCACGGCAATTTCTCCGTTTCCGGGTGCTGCCACAGGCTCCGGTGGTGAAATTCGTGATGAAGGTGCAACAGGAATTGGTTCTAAGCCGAAAGCGGGTTTATGTGGCTTTTCCGTGTCTAATTTAAAAATTCCTAACTTTTCGCGTCCTTGGGAGCGTGAGTTTGGTAAACCCGAGCGGATTGTGTCGGCTTTAGAGATTATGTTAGAGGGGCCGATTGGGGCAGCAGCGTTTAATAACGAATTTGGTCGGCCAAATTTAGCTGGTTATTTCCGGACGTTTGAGCAAGAAGTACCGGGAGCCAAAGGTTTAGAGCTGCGCGGTTATCACAAGCCCATTATGATTGCAGGTGGGTTGGGGAATATTCGTGCGGGTCATGTTGAGAAAAAAGCTTTACCAGAGGGCACACCGATCGTAGTGCTTGGTGGCCCTGCGATGCTGATTGGTTTGGGTGGTGGCGCTGCATCCTCAATGGCTTCAGGCACAAGTAGCGAGAATCTAGACTTTGCTTCAGTACAACGCGGCAATCCGGAAATGCAACGGCGTTGCCAAGAAGTGATTGATCGCTGTGTGGCCTTGGGAAAAAACAATCCGATTCTGTCGATTCATGATGTCGGTGCTGGTGGGATTTCCAATGCCATTCCTGAGATCATTAATGATGCAGGGCGGGGCGGTAAATTTGAGCTACGCACTGTACCAAATGACGAACCGGGTATGGCTCCGATGGAGATTTGGTGCAATGAAGCCCAAGAGCGCTATGTCTTAGCAATTGCCGAAGAGCGTTTGCCCTTGTTCCGTGAATTATGCGAGCGTGAGCGGGCGGTTTATGCCTTAGTCGGTACTGCTACCATCGATCAGCAGCTCTTGGTAGGTGATTCGCTATTTGATAATTACCCGGTTAATCTGCCGATGAATGTGCTGTTGGGTAAGCCACCCAAAATGTTGCGCGATGTCCATCATCAGACCTTCCATAAGCCAGAAATACAATTAGCAGGGATCGAGTTAGCGGAGGCCGTAGAGCGCGTCTTAACACTCCCGACCGTTGCTTCTAAATCCTTTTTAATTACGATTGGCGATCGCACTATCACAGGCATGGTAGCGCGTGATCAAATGGTTGGGCCTTGGCAAGTACCCGTTGCTGATGTGGCAGTGACTCTCACCGATTATGTGGGGTATACCGGTGAAGCGATGGCAATGGGTGAGCGCACACCGGTCGCTTTAGTCGATCCACCCGCTTCTGGTCGCATGGCGATTGGTGAGGCAATCACTAATCTTGCAGCGGCTGATATTGCGCAATTAAGTGATATTCGCTTGTCTGCTAATTGGATGGCTGCTGCGGGTTATCAAGGCGAAGACGCGGCTTTGTTTGATACGGTACGCGCAGTGGGTGAAGAGCTATGTCCACGTTTAGGGATTGCGATTCCAGTCGGTAAAGATTCTTTATCGATGAAAACAGTCTGGCAGCAAGGTGAAACCGCTCGGGAGATGGCTGCTCCCTTATCCTTAATCATTTCGGGCTTTGCGCCTGTCCAAGATGTACGGAAAACACTCACGCCACAATTACGTACTGACCAAGGTGATACGGATTTAATTTTAGTGGATTTAGGCAAAGGCAAGAATCGTTTAGCGGCTTCTGCTTTAGCGCAAGTCTACGGGCAAGTAGGCCATTACGCACCAGATTTAGATGACCCTCAAGCGCTCAAGGATTTCTTTGAAGCTATCCAAGAGTTGCGTAGCGAGCAGTTGATTCTAGCTTATCACGACCGTTCAGATGGTGGCTTATTAGCTAGTTTAGCTGAAATGTCCTTTGCTGGGCATGTAGGGGTGACTGCGCATTTAGGGGAGCTGGCGGATAATCCACTGCAAGCTTTATTCACCGAAGAATTAGGTGCGGTTTTACAAGTCTGCCATTGTGATACAGATACAGTATTGTCGGTGTTTCGTGAAATGGGTTTAGGTCATCATGTGCATGTGATTGGTGAGCTAAATGACAGCGATGAACTCATTTTGACCTTTGGACATGATGAAGTTCTACGAAAATCACGGATTGAACTCCAGCAGCTTTGGTCACAAACCAGCTATCGGATGCAAGCCTTACGCGACAATGCTGACTGTGCCGTGCAAGAGTTTGAACGCATTGCGGATGCGCATGACCCTGGTTTAGCTGTGAAAGTCAGTTTTGATCAAGACAAGGATATTGCTGCTCCGTTTATTCAAACCGGCGTGCGCCCTAGTATTGCGATCTTGCGTGAGCAAGGTGTGAATGGGCAAGTGGAGATGGCGGCTGCCTTTGATCGAGCTGGTTTTAAGGCGATTGATGTGCATATGACCGATATTATTAGTGGTCGTGTCAGCCTGAAAAACTTTAAAGGTTTAGTCGCTTGTGGGGGGTTCTCGTATGGGGATGTACTCGGGGCTGGCGGTGGTTGGGCCAAAACAATTTTACTAAATCCACGTGCAAGTGATGAGTTTGCAGCTTTCTTTAGCCGCATGGATTCGTTTGGTCTGGGCGTGTGTAATGGCTGCCAGATGCTTTCACAATTACGTGAAATGATTCCGGGGGCTAGCCATTGGCCACGCTTTTATCGGAATGCTTCAGAGCAGTTTGAAGGTCGCTTAGCCAGTGTGGAGGTTTTAGAGTCTCCCTCTTTGTTCCTCCAAGGGATGGCAGGCTCTATCTTACCGATTGCGATTGCACATGGGGAAGGGCGCGCGGTGTTTGATACTTCTACCCCTGCACAATTGCTAGATGAAGGTTTAGTTGGCTTACGTTTTGTCGATAACTATGGACAAGCTACTGAACATTATCCAGAAAACCCCAATGGCTCACCCTTAGGTATTACTGGTTTAACCACGCAAGATGGTCGTTTCACTACCATGATGCCTCATCCAGAGCGGGTCTTCCGGGCAGTACAACATTCATGGAAACCTGATCATTGGCTTGAGGATGGCCCGTGGTTACGCATGTTTAGAAATGCACGGGTTTCGGTGGGTTAAACTCACCTTAAACTTCAAATGATTAGGGGGCTAATTCAGCCCCCTAAGTTTTTACGACTTAATATTTAAGCCCGTAACTTCTCATTCTCAGGATCATAAGGCGATTCAATGATCACTGTTGCAGGATAGCGTGTACCTAGAATTTCTACTTCAAGCTGAGTACCGAGTGCATCTAAGCCGGGGGTAACCATGCCTAAGGCTAAGGATTTGCCAATCCGCCAGCCATAACCGCCCGAAGTAGTACGGCCTACCACTTGTCCATTATGGAAAATGACTTCCGAGCCGCGTGCATCCGCATCAGTCACACCATGGACTTCTAGAGTTACAAATGCATTTTTGAACCCACGGTTTTTCCAGTCAATCAGCGCTTGCTTACCGATAAAATCAGGCTTGTCTAAACGCACAAAGCGATCTAAAGCAGATTCAAAAGCGGAGTATTCAATCGACATTTCGCGTGGGATTAAGCGATAAGATTTCTCTAAGCGTAGAGAATCCATAGCACGAATACCAAACGGTTTAATATCAAACTCAGCACCAGCTGCCATCACTTGATCGAAAATATAATTTTGCATTTCAATCGGATGGTGCAATTCCCAACCCAATTCACCAACGAAGTTCACCCGTAAGGCTTGGGCTTGTGCAGCACCAACATTGATCTTTTTGCCAGTTAACCACTTAAAATTAGCATTCGACAAATCAGTATCAGTCAGTTTTTGCAATAAATCGCGTGAACGCGGGCCAGCAATCACTAATACGCCATATTGAGTCGTGATTTTTTGCAGTTTAACACTGCCATCTTCAGGGCAAAGCTTTTCTAAATAGTCATAGTCATGACGCTCGAAAGCACCCGCCCCGACTAAGTAATAAGCTTGTTTACCGGTTTTATATACGGTGAATTCAGCGCGTACCCCACCCTGTTTAGTTAACATGTGGCAAAGGCCAATGCGACCAATCGTTTGGGGAATTTTATTCGCGAATAAAGATTCTAACCAAGCCTCAGCGCCCCGCCCGCTAACTTCATATTTAGCAAACGCGCTCATATCTAAAATGCCGACTTTTTCCATAACATGGCGACATTCTTGACCCACAAATTCAAAATAGTTAGAACGGCGGAATGAATACTTTTCAACAATACGACCATCCGCTAAAGGTGCACCGTGATTTTCATTTAAGAGTACATCATCAGTTTGCAAATCTTCAGCACTTAATTGATAGCCTGCTGGCGCGAACCATTGTGGGCGCTCCCAACCAAAAGTTTGGCCAAATACTGCACCTAAAGCCTGCATGCGACTATAGCACGGTGTAGTTTTTAGAGGACGCGCTGCAGGGCGCTCTTCATTCGGATAGTGAACGGTGAAGACATTGCTATAAGCTTCTTCATTTTTAGCACGTAAATAACCGCGTGAGGCATACGGACCAAAACGGCGTGGGTCGACACCCATCATATCAACCGTGGGTTCGCCATCGACAATCCATTCGGCCAATTGCCAACCAGCACCACCTGCTGCGGTAATCCCGAAGCTGTGACCTTCATTTAACCAGAAGTTTTTCAAGCCCCAAGCAGGCCCAACCATGGGGTTACCATCTGGCGTGTAGGCAATCGCACCGTTATAAACATATTTCACACCCACCTCACCAAAGGCAGGTACGCGATTGATACAAGCTTCAATATGTGGCATTAAACGATCAAGGTCTTCTTGGAATAGCTCATTTTCACAGTCGGGAGCAGGGCCATCCACATAACAGCAAGGCGCACCTTTTTCATAAGGGCCTAATAACAAACCGCCTGCTTCTTCACGTAGATAATAGCCTGCATCAGATTCACGCAGTACACCTTGCTCAGGTAAGCCCTGTTTTTTGCGCGCTAAGATTTCTGGATGCGGTTCAGTCACAATGAATTGGTGCTCAACCGGAATGACTGGAATATCTAAGCCAACCATATCGCCAGTTTTGCGCGCGAAACTACCTGTACAAGAAATAACATGTTCGCAGGTAATATCGCCTTTGTCGGTTTTGACGAGCCAGTGACCATCCTCTAATTGCTCAATTGCAGTGACTGTTGTGTGCCGATAAATTTCTGCACCACGCGCACGCGCACCTTTAGCTAAAGCAGTGGTTAAATCATTCGGTTGAATATAACCGTCTTCTGGGTGTTGGATCGCACCGATTAAGCCTTCAGTGTTACACATCGGCCAAACGGCTTTGACTTCATCAGGTGTCAAGAATTTGACATCGACCCCTACAGTTTTAGCGACCCCTGAATAATAACGATATTCATCCATCCGGTCTTGGGTACAAGCTAAACGAATATTGGTGACTTTACTAAAACCAACGGACAAGCCGGTTTCTTGTTCGAGTTCTTGATAAAAACGTACTGAGTATTGATGCAATTTACCCACTGAATAGCTCATATTAAACAGGGGTAATAAACCTGCAGCATGCCAAGTCGAGCCTGAAGTGAGTTCTTTACGTTCCAGCAGAACTACATCGGTCCATCCTTTACGAGCGAGATGATAGAGCGTACTAACGCCAACCACGCCGCCACCGATTACGACCGCCTTGGCCTGAGATTTCATAGTGATGCCTCTTGGGTATTAAAGTTGCCTATGAAATATCATTGATTGACTGGTTAGTCAATGAGAAAAATAGCTGTTAAGATAGTGCTATGAATAGGCCAAAGCCTGCTCATAATCAGCGAGAAATTAAACTAAGAAGGGGAGAGGAAATAATGAGTTTTAGAACTAGAAATAAAAAAGCCTGCATAACGCAGGCTTTTTGATAATGGCGGAGAGCGAGGGATTCGGAAAGTCTTCGTAAAACCTTGATTTAATGCTGTTTATACCCATGCCTTTAGCGTGAATACAAACAATAATACAAACATTTTCCAATTCGCCTATCAATTTCTCACAATTCCCTAGCTTTGCCTTGGTTCCTGTATTCCATCCGTTTGTAGAGCTGTTGTACTGGCCGTTCTGTTCGATTCCTAAAGGGTAGTTCATTAGTAGCTAGGGTTTATTCACTATTTTTCTGATTGATTAGCTGATTTTGAGCGATTGCAAAGATTGTTGACGGTAAAAAGCGTTCTAAAACAAAAATAAACTTTTGCTATCGTGGGAACTAGGTAATAAAGGTAATATTACTTTTTTTGTGCAGTGCATCTTATTAAAAATCAATAACTTATACCCTAAAAAAATATTACCTTTTTAGGGTAATAACAGGGTAATAAGACGGTAATTAGGGGTAATTTAAGAGGGTAATATTATTACCCTAATATTACCTTTTTTATTACCCTATATGTATATGATTTATATAAGAAAAAAGACCATATTACCTTTATTACCTAGTTCCCACGCTATAGGCTTGTATTTTCTTTTTGCAAGAATCAATGACTTACGAGTGTTTTTCAGACTCTCAAAAATCTCTTGACAATCCAAACCTAAGAAATAGCAACATTTTCTGATTTTTTATACTATCTAAATTATTGATTTATATTATAAAAATTGAAATATTACCTTTATTACCCTGTTCCCATGCCTTAAAAGTAATTATCTTTCCCGTTAGTCCTCTTCTGAGGTAGCAGGCATAAAAAAACCGGAGCAATGTCCGGTTTATGAGTGTGCCAACGAATCAAACCAACTAGGCGGCCATAGCCTGCCCGGTTGTGCCTGCGCTTTGTTTGATGAACACAAAGCATTTCACCGTTTTAGCTTTGATTTTGGATAAAGTTGGGTAATTGGCTTCCAGTAGCTTATAGCGTTTGCTTTGTTTGAGTTCACGCCTTAACTGAGTTAGATCAAGCGGCCTTAGTTTGTACTCAGCGAGTTGCTGCGCAAAATCCAAGAGACTGACTGCTATTCGTGCCTCATTATTGGAATGATTCACACGGCAGCCCAATTCATCCTCTAAGTAGTGGTACATATCCCAAAACTCAGCAACTAAAGGCGTATCACCATCAAGGCACTGGTGACGTTCAGCACAACATTGGATCAAGTAAGCATCCAAAGCAGCTAAATCAGCGGTATGCAAGGCGCTTAAAATGCCGGTTTCTTGTAAAGCATGTGCCATTGCCATGATTTGCGCATGATTATGGCGTAAGCGTTGATTAGATAAGCCGGTTTCATTTCTTAGACGCTCCAAGCAAGTTTCATAGTGGGCTTGGTAACTGGTTAATAAGTCCTTTTCTTGGGTAATACAGGCGGTCATAAATCCATTGATTTCTTCCATGTCTAAACGCTGTAAGCGTTGATCCGCTTGATAACCTTGAGTGCTCAAGTGGGATTTATTCCACGGAATCTGGACTAACCTTTCCATTATTTCTGGTAAGCCATCAATCGGGGTATTTTGGGCGAGAATGAGCGCTCCTCTAAACGGTGGTTCGTAGGTTTCAATACCATTATTTTTAGGTGAAGTGCCGCGCATACCCTTTCCGTTATACAAGGTCTTGGCTTCACTTAAATCGAAAGTACGTCGCTGGTGACCGGATTCTGATTTGCTGGGGTCGCCTTCAATCGCTACTAAAGGCATGTTGGCCAACTGTGCCAAAGAGCGCCAGCGGTTCGAGTGGGTCGCTTTGGCTAAGTCCAAGCCCTCATAGCCATCTCTCCCTGTAAGTTTCCATAGGAAGGTTAAAATACTACTTTTACCCGTGCCCGGCTCACCACACAGCTCTAAAAATGGATAGGATTGTTGATCTTTACGAATTTGCTGAACTAAAAATGAGCCAGCCCAATAAGCCAAAATCGCTAGCCCTTTCGCACCGTAGGCGGTTTTATAATCTTCAAGCCAGAGTTCAGGCCGGTGAGCTTCGCTTGGGTCACCAATAACCACCGAATCTTGCCGAAAAGTAGTTTTCACTTTGCGACCATCTGGCAAATCAAAAAAATCATCTTCATTCACCCGATATAAACGCCCATTGAAGACCGCATGTTTAGGGAACAACCAGCCGTTTAATTCACTGGTATAGCCTAGAAAGTTGATAGTACTGACTTCGGGCATGGTTTCACCCTCAGGAAACCAGTAGGCTTTCTGGTGTTGTTCCAGTTGCTTGGTGCTACCTGTGAACATCAAACCTGCGCCTACATCCATCAAGCGGTCTTTGAATTTAGGCGCTGCCCCCAATGCAGAGGAAGTAAACACATCTTTATAAACTTGTGGTCGTTGGCCGTCCTGACTAGGACGGGTCACACGTAAGTAGTAAGAACTATCACCGCTTAAAGCATCTTTCTGGAAATACAGGAGCTCTGGCTTGCAGTTGGCAATATTTTCTAACTGAATCGGGTTGTCTTCGTCTTTATCGCTATACTTGGCCGCATACAGTTGGTTCGCAAACTCAAAGGTGAAGCGGTGTTTTTTGGTGTGTTCCACGATCTCCAAGGCTTTGCGGGTGGCATTGGTGGCAGTGAGTAAGCGGCCGGTGTAAAACCATTCACTGAGCTTTTCGCGGGGAATTCTGCCTCCACAAGTTTTTAACAGGTCGTTCCAGTCGCATTTCTCTCGGTCCGGTGCAGTGCAGGCTTCGGCGTGTTCATGCAAGGCGTGTAATTTGCGGACAAATTCACGGGTATAGCGTTGGCCTGCCGGGTCATTATCTAAGGCCACGACCCAATGAATGCCCTTGCCTAAATAAGCTTGCAGTGCTTTTTCTGGCCAGTTATTGCAGCTCATTAAAGCCAACGCTTGAAAGCCTGATTGGATTAAGGACAGCGCGTCTATAATTCCTTCGACTAAAAAGACCTGTTTACCGGATTCAGGGAGGAAGTCTTGGGCTTGCCACCATAAGCCCTTATAACTACCGTTAAAATGGGCTTTTTTCGGCTTGTCAGGCATATCGATCACTTGAATGAAGCGTTCCCAATACACGCTCTTATCAGCCGTTAAAAAGAAACGGACGGTTTCCGTGCCTTTCGGTTCGCGTACTGCTTCACGTTCATAGCGTTGGCCTTGAACGAATTCACCGGCAAACAAGGTGGGGTCTAAACCACGGCTTTTTAAATAGGCTTTAGCGGTGGCGTTTGGGTCTTCCCTGGTGGCGGGGTAAAGTTCGTGTAAGGGTTGCCATAAATCGGGATAAAGGTCACGGGTTTTCATGCCCCAATTGCATTTGGTTTCCCGTCCGCATTTCAGATGGTGGGGTTCGCTGGCACTGATAAACAGCTCTTTCTTGCCGCATTCAGGGCAACGGCCTTCCCGTAGATAATCGCCTTTGTGTTTCAGTCCATAATCCGCTTGCAGGCGTTGGAGCATTTTTTCAACTTGCATGATTCACCCCTCCCATTAGTCTGTTAGTTGTCGGAAAATCCGCTAATAGAAGGTGAAAATTAGCAATGATTGTTATATGCTTAGTCTGTTGATTTTTAGATTTGTGGCCTTGAGTGTTACCAGCACTTGAGGCTTTTCTTTTAGGGTTAGCCATTTTTTTGTTCCTTTCTTGAGGTCATCATTCTATCTAATTCTTGAGCATTCCAGCGTGGACTCTGTTTACCAAAGTGGTAACTAGGCTCAGGTAGTTTTCCTTCTTCCTGCAAACTGTAGGATTTGCTGCGGCTGATGCTGTAGCGCCTGCATAAATCAGTACGAGTTAGCCATTCAGGTGGGGTTGATAGGGCTTGTTCCTGTGCTTTTATTTTGGCTCTGGCCTGTGCAAAGCTGATGGTTTGAAAGTTGCGATTTCTAGCCATAATTGGCCTCCTGTTTGTTAAAAGGTGGGGCAAGGCGAACCCTGCCCCCGTGGTTTACGCTGCGACCTCCAAACGCTGTTTAACTTCCTTGTCAATGTCAGCCCCTTGGGGTAGTTCTAAGACTTGGTGGAGACTGCCGAAGGCATTAATGCTATCCATCAGCTCGGCCTCTTCCTTGTCCGTGATCCAATAGCCATCGAGCCAGTAGTAGATGCTTTGGGTAGTCGGTGCAGGCGTTTGGGTGTTTAAGCCATCCATAAATATTTCTTGCCTCCGTTGGTGTAGTTGGGGTTTTCGATCATCAAGCCGTCTTTCATGGCACGCGCAAAAAAGGCTTTTTGCATGGCACTAATACGGGTGCGGTCTGGTGTACGCTTTCCGGTTTCCTTGTTACTAATCCGCTTTTGTATCCATGACCAAGTAGGTTTTACTGAGGGTAAACAGTCACCCGCTTGAACCGCTTCAACCCATTCGCTATACAGACCATCCGGACGGTTAGCTAACGGTTTACTAACGGTCATAGCAGCTTGCTGAACCGTTTCAGGTGTCAAAGGGTTAGCTAACGGTTCACTAACGGTGTCTAGCTCAGGACTAGCCCATGTATCCCGACGTGCTTTAAATCCTCCAAAATCAGGCAAGGGAAGCTGTTCTTCCTGAGTGCCTAATGAGGGTTTCGGTAGGGTTGACTTAGCAACCGTTGGGAAGGTGAAGCCTAGCGGATTCCGTGCGGGTGTCCGTTCCGGTTCAGCTTGCGCTTGGTACTTGAACAACACCGGCTTGCTTGCTCCGTGGGCGGTATTAGAAGCCACTTGGGGAAGGCCAAAGCCGATAGGCTGCTTAGTCGGCTCTGTGCGGTGATTCACGGTAGACCAGTCAGCAGGTAGGGCAGGTTCAGGCTGTGCG
>SSFA01000036.1 GCA_008015155.1 Thiothrix sp. | reverse complement strand
GCTCTAATGACTGTTGAACCTCCTGTTCGCAGCGACAAATCCACCCTCTAGGCAGTTTAATGCTGCCCTGCCATGAGTGTTTAGCTTTTAATAAACAAGGAAAAACTAAAGATGCTTGCTCATCCAATGACCATTGGCGCAAGCCAGTGGTGAGGTCTTGTTTAGATTCTAGCCAAACCGCAAAAGCCCATTTATCATCTAATAAAGCACTGGGGAATTGCTGTGGCAGAAACTGTCCTTTTAACTCACCTTTTAAGGCCTGCCCTAAGGTATATTCTTCTGTAAATAAGAGCCAAGCTGGTTCAGGTTGAAGCTCTTGCTGTGGAATGGGATAAATGGGATTTTTTTCAGTAGTGAACAGCTCAATATTTAAAGCCCGAGCCGCCTTATACAAGGTAAAAGCATTAATAGAAGAGGTAAAGGTATAGGCTTTCATTACAGTTTGCCGTTGCCAAGGCCTTTAAACTGATCGCCCAATGGCCTAAGCTGATTGATTAGTATTATTTGAATGTTTTTAGTAGCAAGCAAGCTTACCTGCCAAGCTGTCGGCTTAAACTTGATTAAAATAGAGGATGCTAAAGCTAGCAAAGTAGCTTAGCAAACGCTCGCTTCAGTCTACAACACTAGAGTTTAAACTATGACCTTTATACAGATAACATCCAGTAGTCAGAGTCTGATCTTCATCTGCTTCTGCTAAAGGAGCTGAACTGGGATTTCCCCCACCGTTATCATTCACTTCGATTTCTACAGGAACACTAGAACCTACGCCCGAGCCTACTATCCAAAGGACTTCTCTGTTAACGCTATCGTCATCTTGTGTAGCCACATAGCAATTGTAGACATCGTTATCGCCCTCGACGGGTATGGTTAAATTAAAAGTAATGGAGCCAACGGTCTTGATATCACTTACTAAGCTTGGGCAATGAACCCAAACACCATTAGTGCTTGTGAGTGTACTCCAATCAGGTTTTAGCTTAGTTTCCTGATTAGCATAATAAGCTTTGCAAGCTGTTCCAGCACTGACTGATGCTGCCATTGCATTGCTACTAGTTAAAAGGATAGTGGCGGTGATAGCGGCTAAGTGTAATCGTTTCATTCTAGTATATCTCTTCAAGGTATCAATTAAATTCAGGCTAGCCTAGGTTTATTAAGTTTGTATCTACCTAAAATCGAAGAGTAGGTAAAACTACTATTTATCTTCGTACTTAGACTCAAATAAGAGGCTAGATACTTAGTTACAGGCGTTTATACACTGATAATTGTAATACACTAAATTGAGACGATCACTCAAAAGAGAGGGGCAGTAAAGCAAATGAATAAACTTTCATCATTATTGATCCTCAAAGCCTTTAAAGTGATAGCTTGGCGTGTCGGGGCGCAGACTATAATGTGGCTGCTTATGATAAGCATAAGCCGCTTTTTTTCTGAGCCGTGTGCTCATAGGTTCAGCCAAAACATACGGAGCTAAGTGATAAAAAGGGGTAGCTTGCGGGTTAATCAAGCCTTTTTGTATATAGCTTTGCTTGCACCATTGATAGTAGCGACTAAACCACAGGCCTGCAGTAGCAATGGCTATCTGTAGCTTACTGGCAGCACTATGTTGAAATGTATAGGGAAACTGTTCGCAATAAGAGTACTCAAAAGCATTAGCAGCGTTTGACTCAAGAGAGTAGGAGTCTGCAGGTTTTCGTGCCCTGCTGAGAATTGGCTGAATGATGCGCTTAACAAGCTGTTTGGCCAGTGCTTGCTGTTCAAAATTGCTTGCGGCTTTAAATGAAGGGTCGTCAATATCACTAATAACTAAAGCCCCCATTACACTAGGAAATGCTTTATTGTTAAAACTTGCCATAAGTACAAGTTGCTGGCCTAGATCACTAGATTTTAATTGCTTTAGACGGGAAATTCCCTGGGACAAGTCTATAAATAAAGTAATATTGTTTTGACTACGCCAGCGTTTACCTTCAGGGGAAAAAGCCCAAGCTATTCCTCCCTCAGCACCCATGATCGGGGCTAAGCAAAGTAAGACAGAGGGCTGATCCTTTGCTATTTGCTGGATCGCTTGAATGGAAGGTTCAAAGTATTGATCCGTGGGATAACTGGATAGATGGATTCCTGCCTCTTGGAAGGCTTTAGGTACTACGTTACAGATATAGTCGGGTAGGATAGCGAGCGTATTGGCTTTTTTGCATGCTAATGCCATACGGTATAAGGCAACTCTCCCCGAGAAATAAAAGCGAATAGGCAGTGAGATTTTCTGGATATTTAAACGATTTTTAAAAAGTGCTACGATTAATCTGTAGGGGAGTAAAGCTAACAAACTACCTAATACATATTGGCAGGTAGGCATTTAGCCTTTCCTAAAAACTAAAATTTTATAATCAGCCCAGAAATGCTTGCCTAAGACAGCAAGTAGCTTTTCACCCAGTAAGTAGCGTTTTCTTAGGGTTTCACCCGTGTGCTTTGAATTGGCTAGCCACTCTCTAAAAGGCCAGAAAAGTATACCTGATTTTTTTTCTAGAACTAAACCTCTGCTAGCAAAGTAGTTTATGACATCTTGGCTACCGTATTTGGCTCTGGCTAAATAGTTCCAGCGGTGAAATGGATCAATCATAATCAACAAGCCATCTTTAGCTAGCATTTGTGAGGCATATTGGAGGGCTTGTTCAAGTTTTTTGATATCACGGATAGCTGAGTAGCAACCTGATGAGAGAATAACAGCATAAGGTTGTTGCTCACGATAATAATTCTCTGCTTCACAAGCGATATAATTAATTTGAGTTTCAGCATTTTTAGTTTTTGCCACAGCAATCATTTCTGGAAAATCGACTGCATCTACCTTAAGGTTTGGATTGATCTGGGTAATCATACGGGCGACTACACCTATGCCACAGCCAATATCCAATACAGTTGCTTGGGGTGCAAGCTGCTTAAAATAGGGCTCTAAGGTAGTTTGTTGATCTTGGCGATAAAGGCTATTATATGCTTGGTTAGTCCAAAGCACTGCAGCTTGATCAGGATCAGATGCACGTTTCTTCCAGTATTGGGACGAGTCATAATCATAATAGACAAACAACTTACGAAAACGAGCTACAAGTTGTTTTACAGCTTTAGGTGTATATTTTTTAGCGACCGTAATATAAGACATTAGTATTATTTTCCTGATAGCCAGTATTCTACGATTCCATCAATCAGATAAAGCGTGATGTTAATGAAGGCAAGTAAATATAAAATAAGCTCTATAGAAGGCTGTTGATAGATAGTATAAAAAAATAGGAGGGCTAAGGCTGTGAGTCGGCCACAATGCCAGAAAAAAATATATTTATTGGCTCCAACAACCAAAGCGCCTTTGTCAATCGGTGTAAAAATAAACTGTACATAGGCTGAGATAATCAAAATTTGTGCGTACTCTCCAGCAATACGCCAAGATTCTCCAAATACTAAGGCAAATAAACTAGGTGCTGCCACATAAAGTATTAATGAGGGCAATAAAGCCAAGCTCGCAGTAGTCGCTAGTGTTTTGAGAAAAGTGCCACGGAATTCGCCTTTATGATTGTATTCTTCGGCAATTTTTTGACGATAGACGTCCCCAATAGCACTTGCAACCAAAGTGGTTGGTAAACTGACTAAGCGAAAAGCTAAGGAGAAAAAGCCTGCTGCTGTTAAAGAGTAGACAGTGCTAATAATTAAAAGTGGTATTTGCTGTGCAGTTACCCCGATGAGTTGTGAAGGGGCGATGTATTTTGGATGGGATGAATAACGTTGTGCTAGCCGCCATTGTGAGGATGAGTCAACTTGTTTAAAAAGCGTCTTATCGGTTTTCCATAATCTTTGAGCCATCCACCCACTAATTGCTAAGTTAGAAAAAATGCTACCTATTAATAATCCCCCATTAAGTTGGCTTAAACCACAGCCTATCTGGGTACCTGCAGTTAATATGGAGTATTGTACTCGATTCATAGCGATGGTTTTATAATGGCTCAGTCGATTGTGCCAAAGCTGGATAGCATTAAAAGCGCCGGTAGCAATAATGGATAAAGGAAGTAGATATAGCCAGGGTGTAAGCTTTTCATGACCTAAGCTACTCGCAATATCATCAGCAAACAGTACAATGGGAATGAGCAGAAGTAAGCTTATGAGCGTACAAACCTTTAAGGTTAATATGAAAAGATTTGCAGCATCAGTAACCTTATCTGGTAGGGCTATCGCTAGTTCAAAACGTGCAGTGGCAATAACACTTAAAACCATGATACAGGCACTATATATGGCTAATAATCCAAAATCATCAGGACTATAAAGCCTAGTTAAAATAGGGCTGACTGCAATTGGAATCGCTTGAGCTATAGCCGTACCAGAAAACAAAATAGCAACATTCTTAGCAAAATGGCTGGTGCTAAGTCGTTTAATACGTAGGATGTGGGAATTGTTAGCCATTAGACGCTGCCTAATCTTTCAATTAGGTAGCTGGCGTTTGCTTGTTTACAGAAAGAATCTCTGTTGCTTTTGCTTGGTCTATTTCATTCAAATCTGCACCCATCGGCAAACTCATGACTCGCTGCGCTCTATCTTTCGCAATAGGTGTACAATCCGTACAGCATAAATGCTGGTAAGCAGGCTGCTCATTCAAAGGCACTGGATAATGCACTGCTGTTGGAATCTTAGCTTCCCTAAACAGGATTTCAGCCTCAACTCGGTTGTCTACTAATACCGTATACTGCGCAAACACACTCGTACGATCATTTCGCTGTTGCACTCGCTGAATCCCCGCCTCATCCATCAATTGGTTATAGCGTTGTCCAATCGCAATTCGTTGCTCCACTTCCCAATCAAAGCGAGCCAGTTTTGCCAGCACAATCGCGCATTGCAGCGTATCCATCCGACCACCTACGCCCACACGGGTATGGTAGTAACGTCGACTTTGCCCATGCACCCGAATTTCTTTGCAAGCCTGAGCAATAACAGCATCATTAGTAAATATTGCTCCACCGTCCCCATAACATCCTAAGGGCTTACTAGGGAAGAAGCTGGTGCAGCCAATCGTGGAAAGATTACAGCTTTTCCTGCCTTTATAAGTCGCCCCAAAACTCTGTGCCGCATCTTCAATCACAGGTAGATTATACTTGTCCGCAATCGCGTTGATCTCGTCCATATCTGCCGGTTGTCCATACATACTTACCGGTATAATCGCCTTAGTCTTATCAGTAATAGCCGCTTCAATCAAACGCGCATTGATATTACATGTATCTGGCTCAATATCGACAAAAACTGGCTTTGCACCCAATAGCACAACCACCTCAGCTGTCGCTACGAAGGTAAACGGTGTGGTGATCACCTCGTCACCTGCACTAATCCCTAAGGCCATCAGGCTAATCAATAAGGCTTCTGTACCGCTTGCCACTGTAATGCAATGCTTCGCACCTGTATAAGCAACAAGCTTCGCTTCCAGCAAACTAACTTCCGAGCCCATAATGTACTGACCATGACGCAACACCCCCTCAATACTGCGCTCAAGCTGTGGGCGCAAACAGGCCTGTTGGGTAGCTAGGTCAATAAATGGAATAGAGCCTGTTAGTGTGGTTTCACCTGTCACCCATGCTAAGCCTGCTTGTGGCGTCAAGGTCTCCACCTCACCTAAGTGGTCAAAATCAGTATTTTCTGTAATTATCCGTACTTGACCTTTCGGTAAGCTACGCAATGCTGCAGTTATTTGGGCATCTTCAAAATTCTCGGCCACTTTGTAGACATCAGCTTGCTCAAAGCCATGATTGGAAAGCACTTGCACATCTTCCAACAACTGTTCAATCAGACGAGCGACTATTTGTTGTGTTTCTTTTGGTGTCTTTCCATGCTGTTTGAAAGCACGCCTTGCCACAAAGTCTAAGATAGGGATACTGGATGCGACTACCCAAAGGCGGTTATTCTTGCGCTGTCTCGCAGTTTCGATAAGTGAGTGAGTGGCTTCGGCTGAGCCAACGTTCAACCACCAATCAATTATGATATTTACATCCAAAACAAGGTGCTTAACGCCCAAGGTATTTCTCCTCAAGATGCTGGTGCCACAATGCCTTGGCATTGATGGAGGGTTTACCCTGGTTTGCCAATCGGAATTCATGACCAATAATCGAGTCTAATACATCATGTAGGGTATGCTGCATGGTTGTATCAGAACCTAAGCTAGCAATTTCTTGATCAGGAATATCTACTGTTAGCCCGAAATGTTCATGGTTAAAACGTACTGGGATAGAAAATTGTAATTGACCTTGATGGTAGATGGCTTCAATTTGCATAACTTATCCTTCCATTACGACCTGACCAGCTTGCAAGGTATAAGTTTTGCCTGTATATGGGCAAGTTACTCTCCCTTCACCGGTGAGTGGTAAATCTAGTTTCTCACCATATTCACTCATCCAGCCAATCTGCTTGGCTGGCACGCCGACCATTAGGGCATAGGGTGGCACGTCTTTAGTCACAACGGTGCCTGCACCGATAAAGGCATAATCACCAATAGTGACACCACAGACGATAGTGCAGTTTGCCCCCAAAGTAGCTCCCTTCTTGACTAAGGTGTCGCGGTATTCATTCTTGCGCTCTACCAAAGCCCGCGGATTATGAACATTGGTGAATACCATGCTGGGACCACAAAACACCCCATCTTCCAATGTCACATTGTCATACACTGACACGTTGTTTTGAATCTTGCATTGATTGCCGATGACTACTTTGTTGCCAACGAAAACGTTTTGTCCAAGGGAAACACCGTTTCCGATGCGTGCGCCAGCACAAATATGTGCCCAGTGCCACACGCGGCTACCTGCACCAATCTGTGCACCCTCATCAATAATAGCGGTAGGATGAATAAAAGCTCCAGACATAGATTTAAAATTCCAAGGGCAGGGAAATAGTTTTACCATCGCGCGCTGACAAATAAGCTGCAATAAGTAGTTCTAGCGATTTTAACCCTTCACGTCCATCTGTCTCTGGCTCAGCTTTGCCCTGCATGACTTCTACTACGTTATGATAATAAAGGGGATGACCAAAGCCATATACAGAAGTGGTTTCATAATTGGCACTTTGGATTTGCGCATCATAATCTTGCGGCTCATCAAAATCCCAGAGCTGAATATCATTAACTGCGACACCACCAATTCTTACTGTACCTTTTTCACCTAAAATAGTAATAGACCCTTCTAGGTTTTTAGGATAAGTCAGCATAGTTACAGCCATTGAACCTAATGCACCATTGCGCCAGCGTACATTTAAAACGCCAGTATCTTCGACTTCAATATCACGGGTAGTACTAGTCATGGCTTGTACTTTATCCACCGGACCAATCAACCAGTCCAGCAGGTCCACATAGTGACTGGCCTGATTCATAAACGCGCCACCATCAAATTCCCAAGTGCCACGCCACCCATTTCCTTGATCGTAGTAAGATTGTGGGCGAGTCCAAAATACATTCAAATGCACCATATGAATTTTACCAAAGCGTTTTTCTGTGACTGCACGCTTGAGTAATTGTAACGTGGTATTTCGGCGATTCTGTTTTACCACAAATAGCCGAACGCCTGCTTCATCACAGGCTTTTACCATACGCACTCCATCTGACCACCGAGTAGCCATAGGTTTTTCAGTGATGACATGTACGCCGTGTTGAGCCGCTAAAATAGCTTGATCAGGATGTAAACCACTGGGCGTACAAAGTGCGACCAAATCAAGCGAATGCTGAGTTATCATGGTCTCCATAGAGGTATAAGTAGGGACATCATACTCACTAGCATAGGGAGCTGCTTGCGTAGGGTCTATATCGCAGACGGCTACCAATTCAAAGTTATCTGCTTGCTTTTTAATAGATCCAAAATGGTTTTTGGCAATACGCCCACAACCTACAATAGCAATACGAAGTTTACGGTCAGTGATAGTAGGAAAATTCATGAATTACAGCCGCCATACAGTGATGTGGAGAGCCTGCAATGCCTCAGGATCATATAAAGATTTAATATCAGCCAGTACTGGCTTGCTGCCACGTAACAGAGCATGTAGTTCGTGTGGTTTTAAACTAGTGAACTCATGATGTGCGACGGCAACTATTAACGCATCTACTGGAGCTTGAGGCGTTAGCTGGGTGAGTTTAATACCTTGGTATTCTGTAGCGACTTCCTCAGCATTTGCCCATGGGTCAGCAACGATAGGAATTACCCCAAAGTCCTCTAGCTCGCGGATAATATCAATTACTTTGGAGTTGCGAATATCAGGACAGTTTTCTTTAAAGGTAACTCCCATCACACCAACTCGTGCCCCATTAGGATTGACGCCATTTTGAATCATTTTCTTAACAGTGGTGCGCGCGACATAACGCCCCATATTGTCATTAATACGACGTCCCGCTAAAATCACTTGGGGAATATAGCCCAGCTTTTCGGCTTTATCGGTCAGATAATAGGGGTCAACGCTAATACAGTGTCCACCTACCAAACCAGGACGGAAAGGTAGAAAATTCCACTTAGTTCCAGCGGCTTCTAATACACTAATAGTATCAATACCCATACGTGAGAAAATAATGCTTAGCTCATTCATGAGTGAGATGTTTAAATCACGCTGGGTATTTTCGATAATTTTTGAAGCCTCAGCTACTTTGATACTAGATGCTTTATGAGTTCCTGCTTTAATAATTCGGCGATATAAAGCATCTACATAAGTAGCCACTTCAGGGGTAGAGCCAGAGGTGACTTTTTTGATGGTAGTTAGTGTATTGACTTTATCACCCGGATTAATACGCTCGGGCGAGTATCCTGCAAAAAAATCTACATTAAACTGCAAACCAGATACTTGCTCTATGATAGGAATACAATCTTCTTCCGTAGCTCCTGGATAAACAGTAGACTCATAAATTACTACATCACCACGCTTAATAGCCTTTCCTACGGTTTCACTTGCCTTAATCAAAGGATTCAGATCAGGGCGTTTGTGTTCATCAATAGGAGTAGGTACAGTTACTATAAAAATATTTGCCTTAGATAAATCCTGTACCTGAGTTGTATAGCTTAGATAAGAAGCTGCCTGCAATTCTTCTTTTGTAGTTTCTAGAGTATGGTCATGGCCTGTTTTCAGCTCTTCTATCCTAGCTTGGTTAATATCAAAACCGAGCGTTGGTATAATTTTACCAAACTCAACTGCGAGAGGCAGACCAACATAACCAAGGCCAATAATGGCTAGTGTAGAGTCATCAATAGGTTTCATATAGTTTATTTTATATGTGGGCATTTAGTGAAGTTATAAAAGTGAGTATTAAAGCATAGTTGCATTGTGTTAGATTAGGTTATTAAACCAACTATTTTTTATGTTAAAAATACTTTTTATTTTTTAATTGCTACTGCTAATAGTTTGGAAAATTAGAATAATTTATTTTATATTTTCTAGGTTTTTTCTAAAGATCACTCTCTTGAGTATTAGATAGGCTCTGAGTGTATTTTTTATAGTAAAAATTTAGTTCTTAGACGGACTGGCGCTTCTATCTTGATGTTTAACTAAGAGGCCTAATAGCTTGCATATACTTTGTACATTAAAGTTGAGTTAGCTCGACTTGCTCAATTCAACTAAAAATAACAGCTTTATTAAACTTAAGTAAGCTAAAGCACTAATTCACAAACTCCATGCTTAAATCATTAGTTATATTAAAGCGAGTAGCGAACTTTATGGATTGTCGTACAGAAGCATTAAATAGGCTATTAGTGTTTAATATAACCCAAACGCTCTAGTGTGAGTAACACTTTATGTGCACACTCATCTGGGGTAACTTCACTAGTATCCAATTTCAATTCAGGTTTCACTGGTGCTTCATAAGGATCATCAATCCCCGTAAATCCCTTAACTAGACCAGCTCGCGCTTTGGCATATAAGCCCTTCCGATCTCGACGTTCACATTCTTCAATCGGGGTGGCAACATGAATCTCAATAAAACCACCGTGGCTTTCTACTAGCTCCCGCACTTCGCGCCGTACAGCAGCATAGGGTGCAATCGGTGCACAGATAGCGATACCACCATTTTTAGTAATTTCGCTAGCTACAAAGCCAATTCTACGAATATTCAGATCACGATGCTCCTTAGAAAAACTCAGTTCACTAGAAAGATTTTTCCGAACTACATCACCATCTAACAGAGTAACAGGACGTCCACCCATTTCCATGAGTTTTATCATCAGAGCATTGGCAACCGTCGATTTACCAGAGCCTGATAGACCTGTAAAAAATACAGTAAAGCCTTGACGGTGCCGGGCAGGGTAAGAACGGCGTAGTTCAGCAATAATCTCTGGATAGGAAAACCAACTAGGAATTTCTAAACCTTCACGTAAACGCCGCCTAAATTCAGTCCCGGAAATATTTAAAACTTGTTCGCCCGGTTGCACTTCAGATTCAGCTAAATACTCAGCTCGATCCTGTACATAAACCATATTTTCAAAAGCGACAATCTTAATACCCATTTCAGCTTCATAAGTTTGCGCGAGTTCCTGGGCAGCATAAGGAGGATAGAAGTCCTCCCCCTGACTATTTTTGCCCGGTCCTGCATGATCACGGCCTATAATGAAATGGGTGCAGCCATAGTTTTTGCGAATTAATGCATGCCACACAGCTTCCCGAGGCCCGGCCATGCGCATGGCCAAATGTAATAGGCTTAGAAAAGTGGTCTGTTCTGGATAGCATTTAATCAAATGCTCGTAACAGCGCACGCGAGTAAAGTGATCGATATCCCCTGGTTTAGTAAGACCTACAACAGGGTGAATCAATAAATTCGCTTCTAATTCACGCGCAGCACGAAAAGTGAGCTCTTGATGAGCCCGATGCATAGGGTTTCGGGTTTGAAAGGCCACCACTTTATGCCAACCCAATTTCTTAAAGAGGGCTTTTAGCTCGGCTGGTGTTTGTCGATGCTGGCGATAATCATAATGTTGAGGCAACTCAATGGCCTCTACACTACCACCCATATAAACTGCTCCAGCTTTATGCTGAAGATAATAGACGCCGGGGTGGGCTAAATCGTTACTCCCAAATACTTTTTCAGCTTCAAGTGCTTTATCAGGTGTCCAAATAGACTCCACATGAAGATGGGCTAGCAAAACACCTTCTGGATCACGTAACTCGATCTTGTCACCTAACTGAGCTTTTTCAGCAAAGCCAGTGCTAACATCTAGAGTAATAGGCATTGGCCACAAAGCACCATTAGCCAAGCGCATATTATTTAAGACACTGTCATAGTCAGGTTGATTTAAAAAACCAGCTAAAGGTGCAAAGGCACCCGTTAACAGCATCTCAAGATCGCATAATTGCCGTGGGGTTAAATCCCAGCTCAGTTTATTATTCATGTTTTAAAGTGGGTTGAGCCAATGGCTCTTGGTGAAGAAAAATACCAAAAAGGAAAGCAAAGAAGATCGCATTGGCTGGAGTGTGTAAGCCAAAGTCAGTGATACTGTAGAGTAGAGCGAGTAGAATACCAACTCCCGCTCCTGCTTTGAGTAGCTTAAAGCCAGTGCTTTTATCCTGCCAGAGCTGCTGCCACCGTCGTATATAAATACTTAGTAAAGCTAGTATAATAATTAGGCCAATCAAACCCATATCTAACCATAGTTCTAAATAGTCATTATGCGTGTGATTAACAAAAGTGTTGATACTGACAGGCTGATATAACTGATAAACTTGGGGGGTAGTACCTGGCCCTGATCCAAAAGGAAAGAAATCTTTAATCGCCTCAAAAGTAGTACTATATAAAATCCACCGTAAATCGCCTAAAGCAGCTGCAGGTGCTAAGCGCTGATCATAAGTGATCGTTACTACTTGTTGGAAAACTTTAAACTGAATCACAATTGCTAAGGCGAGTAATACAAAGCGTAAAGCGAAAATCGGAGCAGCTACACGTTTACGCATTTCAGGAGTAGTCATAGCCCAAAAGGAAAGGGAAATGCTGAGGATTAACAAAGCAGCTCCCATCCTTGAAGTGGTTAACAAAGGCGTGAAGGTTAGGGCCAAAGAAACTAATCCCCAAACTAAGGCTAAGATTATCTTCAAGATAGTCTTTAAAGTTGGACTGAGAATCACGATCATCATTAAACCCAAGGCTAAGGGTTCAGCCATCTCCAGAAAGGCAACCAAATGATTTTGATTGATATAAGTACCCAGAGGGACACCAGCTGACCACATCCGAAAAAATAAATCCTGATCTTGAATAAAATATTGCCCCATACTTAATAGCGCTTGAGCTAAAGCAGTAAGTAGTAAAATGTAAATCAACCAAGTAACTTTACGCTCAGGTAAGCTGATTACAGTTAAAAACAACCCCAAAGGCGCGAGTAAAGCTAATAGCCCAGAAATAGTACGAATTGGGATTAAGGATAAGGCTTGGTAGTGCCAAGCGGATGTTTCAGCCAACCAATTTAAATGCTCGGCATAGAAAGTCCGGCCAGGTAAACTGGCCCATAAGCCACCAGGTAGAGGAATGAGATAAGCTAAAGCTGCTCCTAGGCTTAGCATCAAAAACCATTTAACTGATTTTTGTAAGCGCCCTTGCAGTAAACCACTCCAAAAGATCACTAGGAGTAAAGCTATACCCATTAGCTCTAAGGTCATGAGAGCTAAAGAGGTTTTACCGCTACGGATGAGTGGGGCAAAGATAATTAAAGCGGCTGCGATTAAGACTAACAGAGATTCTTGAAAAGTTCGCATTAGCTTTTACATCTCGTTGGTAGGTTAGCTAAGCCTTTTTCAGCTTGACCACGCTCTTGCCAATATCGAACCAAGCTTAGGTTAGTCGAGCAGCGACTAGGCCATAAAAGCTTGGCGCGCTCCGCAAAGCGATCGGCTTCAACTGTTTTGCCTTGACGTAGATAAGTCAATGCTAATTGAGTCGCTGCACCGCCATGGCTGGGATCACGTCGCAAAGCAATCGAGGCTGCTTGTTCAGCTTTTTTCAGGTTATTGCCTAGCAAGGCACGCTCCGAAGCAGAGACTAGTTGATCGGCACCCAAAATTCGCCAGCTATCAGTTAAAGCACTAGGGGGCAGTTTTGATTCCACAAAATCATAAGGCACAATGCCACCTAAGCAAAAGGCTATACTCAACCAAGCAAGGCCGCCCGCTGCTACTAGACTTAGGAATTTTCTTAAAAAACTTGGCATATTTTCAAGACGCTACCGCCCTACCGTGTGCAGGACAGTATCGAAGATAGAGTAAAATTAAAGAGTTGGGGTAAGGTTTGTTGTTATAGAAATTGCTCAGAGCCAACAGCATGGCGAATTGTCTAGAAAACTGCAGTTAATAGCAAGGTAGGATTTAAGCTTGTGAAGCTGCAATAGGAAAAAACCCCAGTGAGCCGACGCTTTATGACATAATATAGCTTGATTTTTAGAGCTTGATAGACTCCCTCTAATGCTGTATTTGCATCATAGTAATCGCCTTGAAACTTTAGCAGCTAGTTTTGCCCAGCATCTTAGCCAAATGCAGCTAGATCCATTCAAAGCTATGCCTGTCGTCGTGCAAAATGCAGGAATGGGCCGTTGGCTTTCGATGCAACTAGCGGAAATCACTGGGATCGCGGCTAATCTTAAGTATCTATTTCCAGCTGAGCTCACTTGGGATTTATTAAGACGGGTTTTAAGTATTGCTGAGCATAATCCCTGTGCTGTAGATGTGTTGCGCTGGCGCTTGTTACAGGAGTTTTTGCAGCATGCGGAAGAGCATCAACCTTATCTAGGGCATTATTTACACTCTGGTCAAGATGATAGTGCCTGGCAATTAGCACAGCAGGTAGCTGGCGTGTTTGATGGCTATCTATTCTTTCGATCGGACTGGGTTCGGCAATGGGAGTCACAAGCTACTACTAAGAATTGGCAGGAAAAACTCTGGCAGTTAGTCATCGGAACGCCTCGATTAGAGCATTGGGTCAATTTACAAGCTCAATTTATTCAAGAGCTCGCTCAGGTTCCTACTGATGCATTACCCTCCCAGATTATCTTTTTTTCCATTCCTGCTTTATCCCCAGCTTATATAGAGCTAATTGCTAAGTTAGCCGAACGGGTGGAGGTTCATTTCTTTATGATGAATCCTTCTATGCATTATTGGGGTGATATTGAATCTAATAAACGGCGGATGCGTTATAAACCTACAGAGCAAGATTATGTGATTGTGGGCAATCCGCTTTTGGCTTCATGGGGTATTCAAGGCCGTGATTTTATCGAAATCATCCGTAATTCGGAGCCATATCCACAGGAGTTAGAATATTTCCTTGAGCCTGAAATTAAGAGCAAGCTACATATCATCCAAAGCGATATTTTAAATTTAGAAGATATTCCAAAAAACCTAGCGGCTTCTGATTCAGTAAATGAGCCTGATCAATCAATAGCTATACACTCCTGTCATTCGCCTATGCGCGAAGTTGAAGTGTTTTATGATCAGTTATTGGCAATTTTAGAACGCCATCCCGATTTAACAGCGGCCGATATTGTGGTGATGTCGCCTGATATTAATACTTATGCACCTTTTATAGAGTCTGTATTTAGTGCTTCTAGTGTAAGTTTGCCGTATAGCATTGCGGATCAGCGATTTTCACAAGCCATGAGTATTAGCGCTGCTTGTGCACAATTGTTGGAATTACCGCAAGGTCGGTTTGAGGCAGAAACTGTCTTTACCCTATTGGAATATGCTGAGATTCGTGAGCATTTTGGTTTAGATGAAGCCCAAGTACAGCAGTGCCGTGAATGGGTGCGCGGAGTAAATATTCGTTGGGGGGTAGATGCGGAGTTTAGGCGACAATTTGCGCGTCAGACTACTTTTGAGCATACGTGGATGTATGGCTTAGATCGTTTACTACTTGGATTTGCTCTGCCGGGCGATCAGCTTTTGGGTAAGGTATTACCTTATAAAGAACTAGAGGGCAGCCAAACTTTAGTCCTAGAGCGCTTCCAACAGTGTTTGCATATTTTATTTTCTATGTCGAAATGGGCTAGTCAGAGTGCTAGTTTAGAAGAATGGCGAACGCGCTTTGGCCAGATTGTTGAACAGCTATTTCCACGCGAAGCTGAAACTCAAACAGTTTATCGGGGAATGGAAAAGGTTTTGACCACCGCTCAACACGCTGAGTTTACTGAAAAAGTGACTTGGTCGGTGTTTAAGTCAGCTTTGCGTCGGGAACTAGAGCAAAGCAGTCAAGAATCTGGCTTTTTAGGGCAGGGGATTACTTTCTGTAATTTGATGCCAATGCGTAGTGTACCGTTTCGGGTCGTCGCACTGTTAGGGATGCAAGACGGTGGCTTTCCTCGTCAAGATACGCATCTAAGCTTTGATCTGTTAGCCGCTGACAAAAAACGTAAAGGTGATCGTTCACGTCGAGAGGAGGATCGCTATTTATTTTTAGAAAGCCTGCTGTCTGCACGCGATTATTTCTATATCAGTTATGTAGGGCAAAGTATTCAGGATAATAGTGAGCTAATGCCCTCAGTGTTAGTGAGCGAACTCCTCGACTATCTTGAAAAACGTTTTGGGCTGAAGGCTGAAACGTTTATTGTCCGCCACCCACTACAGGCCTTTAGTCCACGCTATTTTCAAGGTAACGACCTGCTGTTTACCTATGCTCAACATTATTTAGCCTTGCAACAAGCAGAAGCTGAAAAAAAACTTACCAGCTTATTTTGGGACTGCATCAGTTTACCCGCACCCGATGAGAGTTTGCGGCAAGTTAATTTAAATGAGTTGATTCATTTTTATCGCAATCCAGCGCGAGTCTTTTTACAGCGCCAGTTTGATTTAAAAATTACAGAAACAGCTGAAGATTTGGCGGAACGTGAGCCGTTTGTGCTAGAGGGCTTCAATGATAGTTTCATTAATGAGCAAGCCTTGCGTCATTTACAACAAGGCGGTGACTTAGAGCAGATGCAGCCTATTTTGCGTGCTCAAGGTTTACTACCACATGGTAAACCCGGTGAATTGATCTTTGAGCAGCAGATGGAGCAGGTGCAAACACTATTTGCAAGTTTGCCCAAGCCCACTGAGCTGCATACCCTCGATTTGAATCTCAGCCTTGGACTTTTTAGCCTGCAAGGGCAAATTTCTGGAGTCAGTCCTACTGGGATTCAAGTTTATCATTTTGGGCATTTAGGCGTGTGGCAATGGGTGAGCCTTTGGATTCAACATCTTGCTTTGAACTTAGCTGAGCGCCCGCCACATTGGGCAGCAGTTACACAGCTGTATACAGTCGATAAGATTTGGCAATTGATAGAGGTTCCTGAGGCAGCTGAGGAGCTAAAGTTTTTGCTGGAGGGTTATTGGCAAGGTTTGCAGCAACCTATAAGGTTTTTCCCCAAATCAGCTTGGAAAATGGCGAGTAAAGGGCCAAATGCTGAGGTTGATGCAGTTATAAAAGCGGGACAAGAAGAGTGGGTGGGCAATGATTATCATCAAGGTGAAGGCTCAAAGCCCGAATATCGTTTGCTTTATCGGGGAAGGCATCCCTTAGAAGAACGCCCAGAAGATTGTATCGACTGGGCAGAGCGAGTCTTTGGTCGCTTAATTGCACTGCGCAAAGAGCTGTAATTCGTTGGACTCACAGCTCTTTAGAGCGAGATTCTTAGTTCATGGCGCTTTGGGCTACTTTACGTGCGGTAGCGAAGTCGGTTTTACCACTTCCCAATTTAGGTACGGCTTCTACTTCATAGATTTCAGCAGGAATCATTAAAGGATTCATCCCACTTTCGATCAAGTGTTTCTTTATAGCTTTAGGATCATGTTCGCCGCCAAGGAGTAACACGACTTTTTCGCCTTTCTTCTCATCTGGAAAATTCACCGCAACTAAATCAAGCTCAGGGTCTTTGAGGGCTTGGCGAATAGTTTGTTCGACAGCAGTCAGACTCACCATCTCGCCACCCAGCTTAGCAAAGCGCGAATAGCGGTCGACAATAGTGAGGAAGCCATCTTCATCTAGATGGCCTTTATCACCGGATTTATACCAACGTTGTCCAGTAATTTCGACGATAGCTTCAGCGGTTTTTTCTGGATTTTTCAGATAGCCTTTCATGACTTGGGGGCCACCAATCAAGATTAAACCATCCGTACCGGTGGGTAGTTGTTCTAAGCTCACTGGGTCGACAATGCGGAAGCTAGTGCCGGGGAGGGGCATGCCAACAGTACCTTCACGGCTGCCAGGTTGCACACGCCAACTGCCAGGATCTAATTTATCAGGCACATTGACACTGGCCACAGGGGAAGTCTCTGTCGTTCCATAACCTTCCAGAATGGCTTTATTAAAACGCTGGCTAAACAGTTGCCGTACTTCAGGCGGTAATTTTTCTGCACCGGCTACCACATAACGCAAAGAGTTGAACATTAAAGGATGCACCCGCTGATTACGGGCATATAAACGCAAAAAGGTGGCAGTACCGAATAAGATAGTGGCTTCATAACGTGCGACACCTTTGGCAATATTGACCGCATCGGTGGGATCAGGATGGCAAACAATCGGAATGCCCTCCGATAACGGCATAAATACGCTCGCCAATAAACCAAAGGCATGGAAAGCAGGCAAAGTACCCATAAGTACATCGTCTTCGCGAGTATTGAGCATATCTGCAATCTGCCGGGAGTTAATTGCCAGATTCCGATGCGATAACTCCACACCCTTGGGTGCGCCTTCACTGCCACTCGAAAATAAAATAGCGGCAGTATCATCGAGATTCACATGACGTAGATATAAAACTTGGAGCAGCCGCGTAGGGAAAAGCACGACGGCAAGCATGGTCATCATCAGTTGCGATTTAGCCATGCCTGCTTTTAAATCTTCCATATAAATTAGATTCAAGTTCGGCAAAGCTGTAGGAATGTCGATACCCCGCTCCAAAAGTTTTTTCAGGAAGAGTCTAGAGGTGTAGAGATTTTTTAATTCAGCTTGTTGTGCCGCACTTTGTAGAGCTTCGGCGCTGGCGGTGTAATTGAGATTCACCACCGTTTTGCCTAACGTTAGTACGGCCATATTCGCAATCGCGCTACCACTACTGGTTGGGAGTAGAATGCCAATATTTTGCTCAGGACTGCGTTGGCGAATGATATTTGCAAAGCTGAACACGGCCGTCATCAAACGATTATTGCCGAGTGGTTCGCCAATCACATCAGTAGTACCCATTCGGAAGCTTAAGCGCTTCGCTGAACGCACCCAGCTGACTGGAATCGGGTCAATGATTTGTGAATAGGCTTCCCAAGAAGTAAAGGATAGATCAAAGATATGTTGTTTAAGTTGATAGGCAGGTGTATCACTGGGTAAAGGCTTACCAAAGGACACAATAATATCGCGCTTTAAACCTGACTGCCGTGCTTCGCGTAAGAAGCCACTAGATCGTGAAAATCGGCTGCCCCATAAGCCATGTAGGTAAAAGGGGATAATAGTGGCATCCGTACCTTGCACCGCTTTTTCATAACCACGCTTGAACTCAGAAAGCTGACCAGTACGACTGATTGCGCCTTCTGGAAATAAACAAACCATTTCACCTTTTTGTAAGAGGCGGGCAATTTCTGCTAAAGAATCTGAGCTAGAGCCACTGGCAATGGGAATGACGCCGAATAAATCCAACACGCCTTTCAAATACCAGCGCTCGTAATAGCCCCGTTCCATGACAAAGCGTACTTGGCGCGGTGAGGCCATTTGCACTAAAGCCCAATCAATCCAACTAATATGATTGCCGAGTAAGAGCACACCGCCACTCGTAGGAAGATTTTCAAAGCCAATCACTTTTAAACGATAAGCCGCATGGAAGAATCGGCTAGCGATGAACCGCAATAGAGATTGTGGTAACTGATAGACCGTATATAAAGCGCCTGCGATGACGACTAAGTTCAGTACAAAGAAAAGTAATTTGCTACCAATACCGTACCAAGCTAAAGCCATGGTCACTAAGAGGAACAGCAACATCACGGCTGTACTGACCAAATTATAAGCAGCGAGTACACGTCCCAAATGTTGGCTAGGGGAGTGGTATTGCATTAAAGCACTGAGCGGCACCATGAATAAGCCACCCATGATGCCTAGAAACAGGAAGTTGGCCGCTTGCCAGACTGGGCTTTCAAACCAAGTGACTAAAGCCACACTGAGCATGACACCTAAGGCACCGACTGGAATTAAGCCAGTTTCGATATGAGTGCGCGATAAGCGTCCCGCCCATAGCGAGCCTAAGACAATCCCAAGTCCTGCAAAAGCCATCAAGGTTTGCACGAGGGCGACATTAGTCATGCCCAAATATTCTTTACTATAAGCAGGGTAGGTCGCAAGAATGACTTGAGCCACCGCCCAAAATACGGATAAGCCGACAATTGACAGCCAAATCAATGGCTGGTTTTTGACCCATGAAAAAGTTGCTAGACCTGTTTTACCTTTTAAATACTGCTCCCAACTGTATTTCATGTCGGGATCAGTGCTGCGCGTACTCGGCAATTGGTAAGCGAGCCAAATTTCCACTCCAGTGATTAAGACTAGTAACCAGCCTAGCGGCGCAAAATAATGGAAAATTTCTTCGGCAGTGGTAAAGCTTTGCTGGTTAGGTAAAGCTAGTTCAAACAAGACTGAGAAGACGAGCGTACCCAACATAATGGCCAGGGTGACTGTCGATTGAGCAAAGGCATTACCTTGCGGGAGTTGTTTATCGCCTAGTAACTCACGGATATAACCCATTTTGGCAGGTGAATAAAAAGCACTGTGCACAGCTAATAAAAAAGTGAGCGCAAAACTAAACCAGAACCAGCCCATGTAATAACTAAACGTAATCAGGAGCACGATCCCCAAACCTGCCCATGCGCTATAACGCATGACTTTTACTTTAGGGTATTTGTCTGCCAAGAAGCCGGTTGGGGTAAATAACAAAATAAACGGCAGTAAAATCAAAGCATTGACTAAGGTCGATAGCACAATCTGCTCATGCCCGTCATACAACTTGAACACGGTATTTTGAATTAGAATTTTATGCCCTAAATCAACAAACGCATTTAAAAATGCCATGCTGATAAAAGCGAAAAAACCACGGGTGCGCAACACGTCCCACATGGGAGAGTCCTCCGGAATTAGCTAGTTATTTTATCACTGTGCACACCATACGATGTTTTGAGGGAATCTGCCAATCGGCAGAGATGAGGTAGCAAAACTTGCTACCTTGAGCCTTAGATTCTTAAAACAAAACTATGCTGAATCGGTATAAATTCACCAATAGCGTACATTCTGACGCTCCAACTCTTGCTGAATTAATGCGGCATCTAATTGGTCTAAACTGAGGCCATGCTTTAGCGACAAAGCAGCCGCAATACCCGCGCCCTGTCCCAGCACAGCACAACAAGCCATATTGCGCGTGGCGGCGTGCGCCACTTTATCGCCGCCGGTTGAGCGCCCTGCAATCAGCAAATTTTTAACTTTGCTAGGCAGTAAATTGAGGTAGGGAATTTGGAAGTAACGCCCGGTGGTGGGCAGAATCAAAATGCCGTAGCCATCAATAAATTCAGGGAAAATACCAATCGAATCCGCAAAGCGACCTTGTTCACGTACATCCTGCTCGGTCATTTTATAAAGCGTATCGACTTTACGCGTATCGCGAATGCCTAAAGTCATACCGAAATTGCGTAAGCGTGCGTGTTCACAGCCCGGCATAAAGCGGCGCAGTGCTTCAATCGCAAGCAGGGTTTGACGGCGACCTTCCATCTCAAAATAGGTCAGGTCATTCGGGTCCGTGCCATCGCAGTTAGCAAGATGCACGAGATTCATATAAGTCAGCTCGCCCGAATCATGTGCCGCGCCCCAGGTCCCGCCAATCGTGCTTAAGTGCGCAGGAATAAGGCCTGCTTTTCTGGCTTGGTCAAAGGGTTTACGCAAAAAGGGCGAATACATATCGTCTTCTTTGCCGGTGGTTTCAATGCTCCACTCGCCACCTGCCCAATCGCGATAGGTTTGTGGGTCAGCTTTCACCGCTGCCATAAAACGCGCTTTATTCACACCCGACATGTGAAACATCACGGAAGCCGCTTGCATTTCTTCTTTTGGCGTTAAACGGGTAGGAACACCCGCTCTATAAGCAACATCCGCATCACCACTGCAATCAATCACGCGCTTAGCCAAGATCGCTTCGCGCCCAGCTTTCGATTCAGTAATCACGCCGACAATCGTGTCACCGTCCATAATAGGCGCGACAAATAAGCGATGTAGCATCGGATGAATACCCGCCTCTTGGACTAATTGATCCGCGACAACTTTGAAACCTTCCGCGTCAATCTCGTAGGAATCCGATTGCGACTCTGGAACAGCTGCTCCCATCGCATAAGCACGCAACTCCATTTCCCGCGCAATGCCATTCGCTTCGATCGTGTCGGCGTGTCGATACCACGCCATGCCCTCGACTCCGACCGTGGTGATATTTCCACCAAAGCAGCCGAAGCGTTCTAGCAAAGTTACTTGGACACCCGTACGCGCAGCGGCCAAGGCAGCGGCTAAACCCGCAGGCCCCGAACCGACGACTAGCACTTCCGTTTGATGAACGACGGCTAGTTCGCGGGCTGGCTCGATGAGGGTGCCTAGAGACGCTACCATAACCACACTCCTAGCGGTATGGCCCCCGCTTTGCTATCAAATTACGCATCCAATCAGGATCCATCTGCGGCACAGAAGACAATAATTTTTCTGTATATTCAGGATATGGGGGCGAAAAGATTTCCTCTTTGCTGCCCTGCTCGACAATCCGCCCTTTGAGCATGACCACCACCTCATCCGAAATAGCTTTCACGGTGGCCAGATCGTGGGTGATAAACATATAAGCCAGATTCAATTCGCGCTGCAAACGATCCAATAAACGCAAAATCCCTTCCGCAACTAATTGATCTAAAGCTGAAGTGACCTCATCGCAAATAATACAAGTTGGTTCAGCGGCTAAAGCCCGCGCAATGCAGATGCGCTGCTTTTGCCCACCAGACAATTCGCTCGGAAAACGGTCAATAAATTGGTCAGGATTAAGCTCGATCATGTCCAAGAGTTCGCGTGTGCGCGCTTCGACTTGCTGGCTATTTAAACCCAAATAAAATGACAAAGGACGGCCAATAATATCGCGAATGCGTTGGCGCGGATTAATGGCCGTATCAGCCATTTGATAGATCATCTGTACTTGGCGGAGTTGTTCTTTACTGCGATTGCGGTAGTCAGGCGGTAAGGGCTGGCCTTGGAACAGTACTTGCCCTAAACGTGGTGGCAATAAGCCGGTAATAACACGCGCCGTAGTACTTTTACCGCTGCCAGACTCACCAACTACGGATACCGTCTGCCCGCGATATAAGTCGAAACTAATCTCATGCAAAATATCTAAGCTGCCATATGCGGCGGTGACATTTTGTACACTAATAATCGGCTGAGTGTCATTCTGACCGAGATTTAAAGCAGGCATTTTACGGAAGGAACGAACTGCCCACAGCGACTTGGTATAATCTTGTTTCGGGTTGGCTAACATGATGCGTGTGGGCGCTTCTTCCACCAGTTCGCCGTGGCGTAGCACCATAATCCGATCGGCCATTTGTGCCACCACCGCTAAATCATGGGTGATATAGATCGCTGCGGTATTAAACTTCTCAACGATATCCTTCATCGTCATCAAGACTTCAATCTGCGTGGTGACATCTAAAGCAGTAGTTGGCTCATCGAAAATAATGAGATCGGGGCGGCATGACATCGCCATGGCGGTCATGGCACGCTGCAGTTGGCCGCCAGATACTTGATGCGGATAGCGAAAACCAATGCGCTCGGGATCAGGTAATAGCAATTTGCCATACAAATCCTTCGCGTCTGCATAAGCTTCAGATTTAGTGCTTTGATGATGCTGCACTGGGGTCTCGGCAAATTGGTCGATCAATTGATGCGCTGGATTAAATGAAGCCGCTGCACTTTGCGCCACATACGCAATTCTTACCCCACGCAAGGCTTGCTTCTGCTCTTCACTGGCAGCGAGCATATCGATGCCATCGAAGTGAATCGAGCCACCTGAAAAGCGGCAGCCCGGTTTCACATAGCCCATCGCGGCAATACCGAGCGTTGATTTCCCCGCGCCCGATTCCCCAATCAAACCTAAAACTTCGCCTCGGTGCAGTGTCAGATCAATCCCTTTAACGATTTGATGCCATTGATCATCACGCATTCCATCGATGCGCAGGCCACGCATTTCTAGCAATAGACTCTGATCATCATTAGCTGCTGAAATATTATTGACCATCTTTTAATCCACTGGTTTTTTGTAGGAACCAATCCACAATGAAATTCACGCCCACCGTGAGTAAGGCAATCGCGCCCGCTGGCAGCAAAGGCGTAATGTCACCATAGGAAATCAAAGTAGCATTATCCCGCACCATGCTGCCCCAATCGGCGGTTGGTGGCTGAATACCCAAGCCTAAGAAGCTTAAGGCAGCGATGGTTAGAAACACGAAGCAGAAGCGCAGCCCAAATTCAGCGACTAAAGGCGGCATAATATTCGGCAACACTTCGCGCAAGGTAATCCAGCCCAAGCCTTCACCACGTAAACGCGCCGCTTCGACATAATCCATCACTACCACATTTAGGCTCACAGCGCGCGCTAAGCGAAATACGCGCGTCGAATCCAATACGGCAATAATAATGATCAACACAGGAATCGAAGTACCAAAAATGGTCAGCAGTAATAAAGAGAAAATTAGCGAAGGAATGGCCATTAATATGTCCACCACACGGCTCATGAGTTGATCTGCCCAGCCACCTAGAATGGCAGCTAAAATGCCAGTAATACCGCCGATTAAAAAAGCGAGCAAGGTCGTGATTAAGGCAATACCAATCGTGTTACGCGCACCATACAAAAGCCGAGTCAGCATATCACGGCCTAAATTATCTGTGCCCAGTGGGTATTTCTCACCCCATAATTCAAAAGGTCCACCCACAATTTCCGACTCACCATAAGGCGTGAGCCAAGGTGCAAACAGCGCCACAAAGATATAAGACAGGACAATCAAGATGCCGATTTTGGCACTCAAAGGTGATTTCCACAGTTCACGCAGTGCAAGCTTAAATTTGCTGGGGCGCGCAGGTGGTGGGGCTTCGTTGAAGGGCAGTTGTGTTTTGGAGGGAAGATTAGTATTCATCGTGGATGCAACAGCCTTGGGTTGGTGGCGATAGACAAAATATCAGCGATCAAATTCAGTACCACATACGTCGCAGCAAAAATAATGCTACAAGCTTGTACCACTGGAATATCACGCTTCTGTACCGAGTCAACAATCAACTGACCCAAGCCGGGGTAAACAAATACCACCTCCACAATCACCACGCCTACAATCAAGTACGCAAGATTCAAAGCCACCACATTCACAATCGGCGCCCAAGCATTAGGAAGTGCATGATGCAAAATAATATGCGAGCGACTTAAGCCTTTGAATTTCGCCATTTCAATATAAGGACTTGCCATTAGGTTAATAATGGCCGCACGAGTCATACGCATCATGTGCGCCATGACCACTAAAGTCAGGGTGAGGGCTGGCAAAAATACTTTATGCAAACGCTCCAGTAAGGGTGTATCGGGGCTAACATCGGAGAGGCTTGGAAACCAACCCAGTTTGACCGAAAACACCAGAATCAGAATATAAGCGACGAAAAATTCGGGAAAAGAAATCGAGGATAAGGTGAGCACATTGACACTGCGATCAAACCAACTATTTCGATATAAAGCCGCCAAAATCCCAAGGGCTAAGGACAGCGGAACGGCAATGACCGCAGCGACCATCGCCAGAAAAAAAGTATTAGAAAGGCGTACGCCAATTAATTCGGAAATCTCGCGCCCATTGGCGAGCGAAGTACCAAAATCACCCTGAGAAATACCCTTCAACCAGTTAATATAACGGGTGGGTGCGGGTTGATCTAAACCCAAGTCTTTGCGGCAAGCAGCCACAGTCGATTCTGTTGCGGATTGACCTTGAATCGCTTGGCAAAGATCACCGGGCAATAATTCCACACCCAAGAAAATGATCAGCGACACCGCAAACAAGACTAAAACACCGAGACCAAGGCGCTGAAAAATTAAACGTAATATAGACATCATAGGCTGGGGCTCCTTAAAAGCACCTGCTTTGAATGACTCCCCCTGTGATTCAGAGGGAGCGAAGGACACTGCTTAATACAGGCAGATTTAAGCCGTTTTCCACCAACGCAATACAGCGCGCTGACCGTCTAAGTCCCAGTCATTGGCAATGACTTCCGGCGTGCCTACTTTGTCAGTCACTGCTCCAATGTAGTTATTGAAGATCGGAATAATCGTACCGCCATCGTCACTTAAAATCATTTGCATTTCAGCATACATGGCAGCCCGTTTGGCTTCGTCCAACTCAGCACGCGCTTCTACTAAAAGCTTATTGAATTTTTCGTTTTTCCAAACAGTGTCATTCCATTCAGCATCGGCTGCATAAGCGGTGGAGAATGCCCAATCCTCAGTTGGACGACCGCCCCAATAGCAGAAGCAGAAGGGTTTCTTCATCCAGACATTCGACCAATAACCATCGCTGGGTTCGCGGATGATTTCGACATTGATACCTGCTTTAGCAGCATGTTCTTTGTACAGCACCGCTGCATCCACTGCCCCCGCAAAGGCGGCATCCGAAGTACTCAATTGCACTTTCAAACCTTCCGCACCCGCTTTCTTCAGTAAAGACTTGGCTTTGTCGGGATCATAAGCGCGTTGTGCGAGGTTCTTATCGAGATAACGATTCGCGCGCCCAATCGGATGGTCATTACCAATATAACCATGTCCACGCAATACCGTTTCGAGCATGGCATTACGGTCGACCGCATATTTGAGGGCTAAGCGTACATCTGGATTTTTGTAAGGATCGGTGTCGCAGCGCATTGGCATGGAGTAGTGCGCATTGCCACTGGTTTCAATCACCCGCACGTTTTTGTTACGCGCTAATAGATGCAGGGTTTTTACATCCATCCGATCCGCTGCATCAATCTCACCCGTAGTGAGTGCATTCACCCGCGCTGTGACATCCGCAATCGTAATGAATTCAGCCGAATCTAAATGGACTGCGCCAGCGTTCCAGTGGTTCGGGAATTTTTCTACCGAGGTTTTCACACCCGGCTCAAAATTCTTTAGCTTGTAATAGCCGCAACCAACGCCTGCTTTAGCATCGACTTTGCCATCGGCATTGGCGGGCATTACCGCTAAGTGATAATCGCTGAGCTGATACGGTAAGTCCGCATTGCCTTCTTTCAGAGTAATCACCAAAGTGTAATCGCCATCGGCTTGCATATCGGTAATGGCGTCAACGATAACTTTCGCACCCGATTTACTATCCGCGCCGCTATGATGCTTATAGGATGCGATAACATCTTTCGCAGTCATTTTTTGCCCGTTATGGAATTCAACGCCTTGACGCAGCTTAAACGTCCATTTTTTCGCGCCATCTGCCGCTTCCCAAGTTTCAGCCAGTTCTGAGCCGAGCTGACCATTGGCAGCAACTTGAGTGAGATAATTGTGAATGGTTTTACCTACGGATTGCATACAGTTGTTTTCGTAGGTAGCGGGGTCAAGCGAGTCAGTGGTGGAACCGTGTCCAGTACCAATTTTGAGATGGCCACCTTTTTTCGGCTCAGATGCAGCATAAGCAGGCGTCCCCAGTAGGACTGAGGGAGCTGCAGCACTCAAGCCAAACAAAGCGGCTGCTTTTAAGAAATCGCGTCGCGAGAGCCGACCGGCTCTTAAATCAAGATCGAGCTGTTTTAAATCAGTCATTCACATCTCCTCCACTGGCTGTTTGATTGTTGTTATTGATCGTGGCGATCAATAAATGAAGCATTTGAAAAGCTAGCGAATTTGCGCCTATTTCCAAACACTTCTATCTCCTCTATAAATTACTGTAACAGTGTCATTTATTAATTAAAAGTAGAGGGGCTATTACAATCGATGTCTACTAGAATTTCGGCAGAAAGTTATACGCATTTGCTTAGTCCTGCCTATAGGGAGTTTATCCAAACCGTAAATAGCCTCATGCCTGAGGACTTTGGAAGCTTGTCTATTGCTGCACAACGCACAGCTTATAATCACATGCTGCAACAATTAGGCAATCAATTGCCTACGCACTTATTAATTGAAGATCAACAGCTTAAGACGCCTAAACATCCTATTCCGATCCGTTCTTATCAAGTGCCGCAACCAAGCGCTGCCATGCAAATTATTTATTTTCATGGTGGTGGTTTTGTGTTGGGCGATTTAAACAGCCATCATGGCATTTGTGCGGATTTATGTGCAGGTACCGGCTTATCTATCATGGCAGTGGATTATCGCTTAGCACCTGAACAGCTATTTCCCGTTGCCTTAGAAGATGCTGTGTTGGCTTATCAAACCCTAGCAGCGCAAACGGATTCAGCCTTAATAGTCATGGGAGATAGTGCGGGTGGATGTTTAGCGGCGCATGTGGCACATCAACTACGCGGGCAAGCCAAAGCCCCCAGCGCGCAATTATTAATTTATCCAGTTTTAGGATCGGATTTCAGTTTAGACAGCTACGAACGCTATGCGCTTGCCCCGCTGCTCACTACAGAAGATATGCAATTTTATTGGCAAGCATGGCTAGGCAAGCAAATGGTTCCGAATTGCCTGAAGGGTATACCGCTTGCAACAGATGACTTTAGCGATTTACCCAACACGGTAATTTTTAGTGCTGAATATGATCCACTGGTAGGCGAAGCAGAATTATATTGCCAGCGCATCAAGGCAGGAGGCGGACAAGCCACTTGGTATCATGAACCAGGCTTGACGCACGGCTATCTGCACGCGCGCCAAAGGCTGGATTCCGCACGATCCAGTTTCATGCGGATTCAACAAGTCTTAAAAGATTTAAGTGCTTAATTAGGCTTCGGATAACGATTATTCGCCTCCAACACATTCAGATCGAGGTGATTGCGCATATAGCGCTGAGTAGCATCTTGCTGCGGTTGGAAATCCCACGATTTGAATTTGCCTTGGCGATTGGCAGCATCCACCACATGCCGACAGTCTTGGCTATGCATCACGTCTTGCTTGAAGCGCGCTAAATCCCAACGCGTTTGTAATTGCTGCTGGAAACTTTGCACTACATCGGCGTAGGCTGGATCATTAGCCAGATTATTTAGCTCTTTTGGGTCAGCTTCTAAATCAAATAATTGCAGCGGATCCGCTTCACAATAATTAAACTTAAACTGGCCTTGGCGAATCATAATCATAGGAGCTACAGAACCTTCCGCACAATATTCAGCATAAACTTTACGCTCAGCTTGTTCTTGGCCTTGCGCCAAACTTACTAAGCTCACACCATCAATCGGGCAAGCCAGTTTGTTTGGATCAGCACCGGCTAACTCCATTAAAGTGGGCAGAATATCTTGAGCTGCGACGGGTGTTTGTACACTGCGAGCTTGGAATTGTTGCGGCGCATGCAGCACCAAGGGAATACGCATCGCATACTCATAAAAACACATTTTGTACCACAGACCGCGCTCGCCGAGCATATCGCCATGATCGGCACAGAACACAATCACGGTGTTATCGGAGAAATCACAATCGTCTAACACTTGTAGCAATTCGCCGATTTTATCGTCCAGATAGCTAATATTGGCGCAGTAAGCACGGCGCGCGCGATAAATCTGCTCATCTTGAATCGTGTAATGCGTGTAGTTCACCGCATCATAAAGACGCTGCGAATGGCTATCCTGCTGCGCATACGGAATCGCAGGCACACTCGGCATCGGCAGCTCAACATTTTCATACAAATCCCAATATTTCTGTCTTGCCACATAAGGGTCGTGCGGATGGGTGAAACTGACGGTTAAACAGAAGGGGCGCGTATCCAATCGACGCGCATATTGATGCAGTTTTAAGCGCGCAAAATAAGCCACTTCATCATCAAATTCCAGCTGATTGCTGATTTCCGCCGTACCCGCTTCCGTGACCGAATGTAGGTTATGATACCACCAGTCAATGCGCGTGAGTGGGTCGCGCCAATTCGGTGTCCAGCCAAAATCCGCCGGATAAATGTCGGTGGTAAGGCGTTCTTCAAAACCATGCAATTGATCCGGCCCTACAAAATGCATTTTGCCGCTTAAGGCGGTTTGATAACCCTGTAGGCGTAAATAGTGCGCAAAGGTCGGTGTACTGGCGGGGAATTCGGCCGCGTTATCATAAATACCGGAGCGCGAGGGTAATTGACCGGTCATGAAACTACCGCGCGCCGGTGTGCACAAGGGACTAGCACAATAGGCATTTTCAAATTTCACACCTTGTGCAATTAAACGTTTGATATTCGGTGCGTGCAACTGTTGGAGCATGGGCTCATCCAACATGCAGCCGGTCATTTGATCGACCATTAGAATCAGAAAATTGGCTTGAGTCATCATGTGCTCTTACAGTAGTGCTAATCGCGCTAGCCTAGCTGAGTGTCAGTTATTTTGCAGCAGGGAGTTTTGCTATGCTCTGCCAATGACTGATACTGAATTGCGCAAAATTATTCATATCGACATGGACTGCTTTTACGCGGCGATTGAAGCGCGCGATAATCCAGCCTTGCGCGGCAAACCCATTGCGGTGGGTGGCTCGCCGGATGCGCGTGGTGTGGTGGCAACTTGTTCGTATGAAGCACGCAAATTCGGCGTACATTCCGCGATGCCGATGCGCACCGCTTTGCGTTTATGCCCCGATTTGCTTCGCGTGCCACCACGTCGGGCGGTGTATCAAGCTGTGTCCGAGCAGATTCACCATATTTTCGCCGCTTATACTGATTTGATCGAACCCTTGTCCTTGGATGAGGCTTATTTGGATGTGAGCCAGTCGGAGCATCACCAAGGCAGTGCTACCTTGATTGCACAGGCTATTCGTGAGCGTATTTGGCAAGAACAGCAACTGACTGCCTCCGCTGGAGCTGCACCGAATAAATTCCTCGCCAAAGTCGCCAGCGATTGGCACAAACCCAATGGACAATTTGTGATTCGCCCCGCAATGATTGGTGATTTCATGTTGCCTTTGCCGGTGAAGAAAATCCCCGGCGTTGGTTCGGTGACAGCCGAGCGCATGGCTGAGTTAGGCATACGCACTTGCGCGGATTTGCAACAGTGGTCGGTCGATAAACTCTGCGCCGAATTTGGCCGATTTGGCAGCCGCTTATATGAATTGGCGCGTGGCATTGACCAACGTCCTGTGAGCGTAGACAGCAGCTATAAATCCATCAGCGTGGAAGATACCTTTGCTAAAGATTTACCCGATTTAGCCGCTTGCTACGCCGAATTGCCCGCTTTGTTTCTGGCTTTGGAGCAGCGCTTGGCGAAAGCACAAGCCGCTCAACGTTTAATCCCGAAAAGTTTAGTGGTGAAAATCCGTTTCCATGATTTTGTTTTGACTACCGCACAAACCACCAACTCTTTGGTAGAGGAACGCTTATTTCTGCCTTTGATTAAACAAGCGTGGGAAAGGCGGAAAATGCCAGTGCGCTTATTGGGGATTGGGGTACATTTTGCGGAGCCTTGGAAGCCGGAGCAGTTGAGTTTGGAGTTTATAGATGGCTAAATTAACTAATAAGCAAGTTATCGCATTAAGTTGACGTAAATGCTTGGTTAAGAAAAGATGGATCCATAAGATTCAAGACTCAATTAAAAAATGACTACTACGACGATAAGCCATCATATCTTTGTTGATTTTGAAAATGTTCAAGCAGTTAATCTGCATTTATTAAAAAATAAGCCGGCTCAGCTGATAATTATTCTAGGTGCACAACAAAAAAATCTGCCTGTTGATTTAGTGCAACAGTTAATGCTCTTCAAAGAGCAAGCTTGTTTGGTCGAAGTAAAGGCATCTGGGAAAAATGCCTTAGACTTTGTTCTAGCTTATCATATAGGGCAGTGGGCTCAGCAAAAGCCGAGAAATGATTTTTACATTGTTTCTAAAGATAAAGGCTATGATGCTTTAGTCAATCATTTGAAAAATAAAAAAATTAAAATCCAAAGGTATGATGAGTTTACCCAGATTCCAATATTTGACAAGCCACCTAAACAAACAAACTCAAGCAGTAAAATCACAAGCTTTGAACGCTTAATTACTCTACTTAAAAATGCGCCTCGTAATAGACCAACAAAGCGCCAGACGTTAATAAGTTATACTGATGCAGCTTTTGCCAAAAAATTAGGAGAGGACGAAGTGACTAGCCTAATTAATGAGCTACAAAAAAATAAATTAGTTAGTTTTGATGCCAATAGCAAAGTGGTTTATCATTTTTAGTGGAGGCTACCTAAGTAAACTACCCCCGCCCCCGATATCCCGCCACACCCTGCTCAGGAATCCAAACCCCTTTGGGAATTTCGCCTTGCGCAAAAAACACATCAATCGGTATACCGCCGCGGGGATACCAATAGCCGCCGATTCTTAGCCATTTCGGCTTAATTTCGGCGATCAAGCGCCGCGCAATGCTGACAGTGCAGTCTTCGTGAAACGCGCCGTGATTGCGGAAGGAGCCAAGGAATAATTTTAGTGATTTACTTTCCACCAAACGCTGGTCGGGGATGTAATCAATCACTAAATGCGCAAAATCGGGTTGACCGGTGATCGGACAAAGTGAGGTGAATTCGGGCGCGGTGAAGCGCACTACATAATCCACATCGGCTTGCGGATTTTGCACGCTTTCCAACACCGCGGTTTCGGGGGATTCGGGTAATTTGGTCGCGCCGCCCAGTTGCGACAAGTTTTGATAAATCGTTTCGTTCATAACTGTAATCTGAATAGGTTTTGGTGGTCTATGCAGCTTAGCACAAGCGCTTTACACCAAAGCAGCTAATTCCCGCACATATACCTCGCTCTCGCCCACGCACTGCTTCACCCAATCCGCATTGTAGTAAGTATCCAAATAACGTTCGCCGCTATCACATAACAAAGTCACAATCGAGCCCTGCTCACCGCGTGCTTGCATCTCGCGCGCCAATTGCAAGACGCCATACAAATTCGTGCCCGTTGAAGGGCCAACTTTGCGCCCCAGACGCTGTTCCAACCAGTGCATAGTGGCAATGCTGGCCGCATCAGGCACGCGCCGCATTTCATCAATCACCCCCGGTACAAAGCTAGGCTCGACACGCGGGCGACCAATACCTTCAATCTTGCTGCCACAATTCAGAGTTAAAGCTTTATCGCGACAGTGAAAGTAATCGAAAAACACCGAATTTTCGGGATCGACCACGCATAAGCGCGTCGGGTATTTTTTGTAGCGAATAAAGCGCCCAATCGTGGACGATGTGCCGCCTGTACCCGCACTCATCACAATCCAAGTCGGAATCGGATGCTGTTCGAGCGCCATTTGGCTGAAAATACTATCGGCAATATTATTATTGCCGCGCCAATCCGTGGCACGTTCCGCATAAGTGAACTGATCCATATAATGCCCGTTTAGCTCCTCGGCCAAACGATGCGATTCGGCATAGATTTGATCACTACGCTCCACCAAATGCGCTTGCCCACCAAAAAATTGAATCTGCTCGATCTTCTTACGCGCCGTGGTTTTAGGCATTACCGCAATAAACGGCAAGCCTAATAAACGCGCGAAATAAGCTTCAGAAACGGCCGTACTACCGGAAGACGATTCAATAATGGTGGTGTCTTGCCGAATCCAGCCATTGCATAAGGCAAATAAAAATAGCGAACGCGCCAAACGGTGTTTTAATGAACCCGTAGGATGGGTGCTTTCATCTTTGAGATAAATATCAATGCCCTGCAAGCTAGGCAGTGGCAATTGGATTAAATGTGTGTCGGCGGAACGTTGAATATCTGCCTCGATTTTTTGAATAGCTTCGTGAATCCAGTGTCGATTGGTCATGCGTTTTGCCTTATATGCTAGCTGCGGAGTACAGTTGTTTTATGATCATGCGCCATCTCTGCTAGGATTTGGCTTACTTTATGATAAGCCAAAAAAACCATGCGTTCCTTAGATCACTGTTTAGCCCTATTATTTGATGGTAGCCATGCCGATGCCACCAGCCGTTTATACACCCACCCTTTAAGTGCATGGCTGGTGCAGGGCGATGAACCTGATGCACGCACGCGTTTACAGCAGGCACTCACTGAGATTGAAGCTTGGGTGCAAACCTCAGGTCAAGACGTGGTGCTGTCATTGTCCTTTGAAGCCTATCAAGCCTTTGAGCTAGCCCAAGGCTTGGTATTTTCCACTAAAACTAGCCAAGCCCCTTGGCTGCAAGCCTTAGCTTTCAATTCACCGCAACTGCTCAATCGCGAACAAGCACTGGCTTGGTTAGCCGAGCAAAGCCAAGCTGCGATCGCGCATTTTACTCCGCCAACAAGTAATCTCACTCAAGCACAGTTCATTGCGCATATTGAGGCCATTCGCGAGCTGATTGCAGCGGGTGATACCTATCAGGTGAATTACACCTTTCCGCTTTTTAGCGAGCTGCTGACTTATCAAGGTGATCGGGCTTTGGCCGCAGCTTATTCTCAATTAGTCGCTGATTTGAAAATTGCCTATGGTGCTTTTTTAGTTTTTCCACAATCAAGTCTTCTATCCTGCTCGCCAGAATTATTTGTGGAAATGCGTGCCGATAGACTCATTTGCCGCCCCATGAAAGGCACTGCAGCCGTGGCCGACCATGAAGCCGAAACCCAAGTTCGTGCTGAGCGCTTAAGTCAAGATGCCAAAAATCGCGCTGAAAATGTGATGATTGTGGACTTGATGCGCAATGATCTCTCGCGTTTAACCGAGGTGAAAGCGGTTTCCGTGCCGCATTTATTTGAAGTGGAGCGCTATGGCACGGTCTTGCAAATGACCAGCACGGTGCAAGCTGAGTTAACGAAGCAGCCCAGTTTATATGATTTATTCAATGCGCTATTTCCTTGTGGCTCAGTGACGGGCGCACCCAAACGGCGCACTTTGCAGATTATTGATGAGTTAGAGCCACAAGCTCGCGGCGCTTATTGCGGCGCGATTGGTTTTGTAACTAAGCCAGATCAATACTTACAAGCTAGCTTCAATGTGCCCATTCGCAGCTTGCAACTCAGCGCACACGCGGAAATTGATTCCCTTGGTATAGAACATTGGGCGGTGCAAACCTCCGTCGGCGCTGGTATTACTTATGGTTCTGATGCAGAAGCGGAATGGGAGGAGTGCTTACTGAAAGCCCGTTTTCTAAGCCGTCACGCGCAGCGTTTTGAATTGATTGAGACTATGCGCGTAGAAGATGGCAAGGTGGCTTTATTTGCGCAGCATCTAGCGCGTTTACAAAACAGTGCAGCGGCTTTTAATTGGCCGATTCCAACACGAGAGGCCTTGCAAACTTGCATCCAGCAGGCCATAGCGCAGCAAAGTATCAACCCGATTCGTTTGCGCCTAACGCTGAATATAGCGGGTGAATTGACTGCTAGCACAATGGCTCTGGAAGCTCTGCAGCAACCTATTCAAACCGCGCTTTATCCCGTATCGGTTGAGTCAACTAATCCCTTTTTGCAACACAAAACCACCGCACGTGCCTTGTATAATCGAGCCTTAGCTGAAGCAAAGGCAGCCGGTTTATTTGATTATCTATTTTGCAATGAACGTGGTGAACTGACTGAAGGCGCGCGCACTAATCTATTTGTTTTGCTTAAAGGTCAATGGTATACGCCGCCCTTGGCTTGCGGCTTATTGGCGGGTGTGCAGCGTTCGGTATTAATGCAGGAGCTTAAGGCAGTTGAACGTATCTTGTATCCAGCGGATTTGGTGCAGGCTGAGGAGTTGCGATTGTGTAATGCGTTGTATGGTGCTGTGACGGCTAAGTTTATGGCTTGAGTTCTTGTCTAAAGCGGCGTCGGTAATGCGCAGGGCTGAATTGATAAGCTTCGCGGAAACAACGTGATAAGCTAGCCAGTGAACTAAAACCAGTCCGCACCGCAATGTCCTGAATCGGCAAATGCGTATCTGTCACCAGACGGCGCGCACTTTGCAAACGTAGATGCAAATAATACTGGGCGGGCGAGCAACGCAAATGTTCGCGAAATAAATATTCCAACATCCGCTGCGAAAGGCTTAATTGCTCAGCCACTTGCCCAATACTCAAAGGATCATCAAGATGCTCACCCATCACCCGAATCGCTTTGGCGACACGCGGTTCTTGCTGGGCTAATAAACCTAAAGAAACTAAGGGCTGCGCATCATGGCCGGTGTGTACCGTGTCGTAAATAAAAATACTCGCGACTTCGATAGCCAGTTGTTGGCCATAGCGGCAACGAATCAGGTGGAGCATAAAATCGAAACTTGGCGAAGCGCCGCCTGTAGTGAACACATTTCCAGCTACGACATAACGGTGCGGTATCACTTGCACCGTAGGATAGCGCAGCGCGAAATCCTCCAAATCCTCCCAGTGAGTCGTCGCTTGTTTATTCGCTAATAAACCCATGCGCGCCAATACCCAACTCCCCGCTTCAATCCCGCCTAGGAGGCGAAAGCGTGCCACCAATTTATTCAATAAGCGTAGGACGGTTTTGTCATAGTGCTGCTCGTTATTAAAGCCCGCAATGATAAGTAAAACATCACCTTGAGCTTGTGCCGTCAAAGCCGCATCCGGTTGAATACTCAGCCCACAAGTGAGCAGCGCTGCTTGATTATTCGGCGTATAAATTTGCCAATCGAACAGCTTGGTTTGGGCTAAACGATTCGCGCCGCGCATTACATCCAAGACACAGGCTAAGCACATCAGTGAGGCTTCGGAGGAGACAATCAAGGCAATTTTGAGCGGCTGAGTGGAACGAGCAAATAGATTCATTGCGTTTTTTGTGAACTGGCTTGCGAATAAGATCAAGCATAGCGCAAAACGGCATGCCATGATGCGCACAGTGAGATTGAGGAGTTCACCATGCTTAACCCAAACCGTCATGTTTTTATCACTTGTGCTGTGACTGGCGCTGGCGACACCACCAGCCGTTCAAATAAAGTCCCTGTCACTCCGCGTCAAATTGCCGATAGTTGTATTGAAGCGGCGCAAGCCGGTGCGGCAGTGGTGCATATTCATGTGCGTAATCCGCAAACCGGCGGCCCTGCGCGTGATCCAGCTTTATACCGTGAAGTCGTCCAGTACATTCGCGAATCCGGTGTGGATATGGTGTTAAACCTAACCGCAGGCATGGGTGGCGATTTAACTTTAGGTAGCGTTGAGCAACCTTTGCCGCCTGCTGAAATCGGCACCGATATGGCAGGGGCTACCGAGCGTTTGGCGCATGTGCGCGAACTCTTACCCGAAATTTGTACCCTCGATTGCGGCACGATGAATTTTGGCGAAGGCGATTATGTGATGACCAATACCCCTGCCACTTTGAAAGAAATGGCGAAGCAAATCAAAGCATTGGGGGTGCGCCCTGAGATTGAGGCTTTTGACACCGGACATATTCTGCTCGCTAAATGGTTGAAAGATCAGGGCTTGATTGAAGATCCGGGCATGATTCAACTATGCATGGGTATTCCTTGGGGCGCGCCCGATGATTTCTCCACCTTCATGGCAATGGTGAATGCCGTCCCAAAAGACTGGACTTTCTCGGCTTTCTCGATTGGGCGCAATCAATTGCCGTATGCGGCGATGGCGATTTTAGCGGGCGGGAATATTCGCGTCGGTTTGGAAGATAATATTTGGTTGGATAAAGGCGTATTGGCGAGTAATGGCGATTTAGTCAAGCGTGCGGTGACGATTGCCGAAGCGATGGGCAGCAAAATCATGACTCCGAATGAAGTTCGGGAAAAAATGCAACTCACCAAGCGTTGGGCTTAAGGAGTCGACCATGCAGCATATTAAACAAGCAGCAGTGATTGGTGGTGGGGTCATTGGCGCAGGTTGGGTGGCGCGCTTGATTGAAAATGGTATTCAGGTGCGCATTTATGATCCTGATCCTACTGCTCCACAAAAGATTGATGCGGTACTTAATAATAGCCGCCACGCCTATAGCAAATTGACCATGGCACCACGCCGCGCCGAAGGAAAGTTTACCTTCGCTAGTGATATTGCTAGCGCGGTTAAAGACGCGGAGTGGATTGTGGAAGCTGTACCCGAGCGGCTGGATTTAAAGCAAAAGATTTACTGTGAGATTGAGGCAGCTGCTCCACAAACTGCCATTATTGCCTCCTCAACCTCCGGGATTTTACCGACTGATTTGCAAGCTGGCTTACAGCATCCTGAGCGCTTGTTAGTAGCACATCCGTTTAATCCGGTTTACCTCTTGCCTTTGGTGGAATTAGTGGGTGGTCAGCAAACGGCTGCTGCCACGATTGCGCGTGCACAAGCCTTTTATCGCAGTATTGGTATGCATCCTTTGCATATCAAAAAGGAAATCGAAGCTTTTATCGCCGACCGTTTATTGGAAGCGGTGTGGCGTGAATCCTTGTGGCTGGTGAGCGATGGGATTGCCAGCACCGAAGATGTAGACGATGCGATTCGCTATGGCTTTGGCTTGCGTTGGGCGCAAATGGGTTTATTTGAAACCTATCGGATTGCGGGCGGCGAAGCGGGGATGCGCCATTTTATGGAGCAATTCGGCCCTTGCTTAAGCTGGCCTTGGACGAAATTGACCGATGTGCCTGAGTTCAATGATCAATTGGTGGATTTGATTGCTGGTCAATCCGATGCCCAATCCGGTCATTACAGCATTCGTCAATTAGAGCGTATTCGCGATAATAATCTGATCGCTATTCTGCAAGCTTTAAAAGCTCACGATTGGGGTGCTGGCAAAGCCTTAGCAGCCTATGAAAAGTCTCAATACGATGCCGCCGCTAGCCAAGCCCAAACCCAAGTCGATTACAGCCAGCCGATCAAAACGGTGGAGCGCAGCGTGCCCACTGATTGGACGGATTACAATAATCACATGAATGAAAGCCGTTATCTGCAAGTGTCCAGCGATGCTACCGATGCGTTTATGCGTTTAATTGGCGTGGATGCGGCTTATGTGGAAGCGGGTGGCTCTTATTTCACGGTCGAAACCCATATTCGTCATTTGGATGAAGTGCGCGCTCTAGAACCGATTGTCGTCACCACACAAGTATTGAACGGTAGCGGTAAAAAAATGCATCTTTTCAATCGCATCCAGCATGCAGATGGACGCTTGTTGGCAACAGCGGAGCATATGCTAATTCATGTCAGTTTAAAAACACGTAGCTCCAGTTTGCCCAGTGAAGCAGTAGCACAAAAATTGGCTGAGATTGCTCAAGCACAAGCGCATTTACCCAAGCCAGACGGAGCAGGACGCGCCATTGGAGATTAGGGATGGAGTTTGGATTAAGCACTGAGCAACAACTGATTGTCGATACGGTGCGCAGTTTCGTGGAAAACGAAATGTATCCCCATGAAGCTGAGATTGAGCGCACCGGTGAAGTACCGCTCGAGCTTGGCTTAGCAATCCGCGATAAATGCCGCGATTTAGGTTTTTATGCCGCGAATATGCCGGAGGAAGTCGGAGGTGGCGGTTTAAGTCATTTAGATTTTACCTTGTTGGAACGCGAGCTAGGCCGCCCTTCGATGGCTTTGTCGGTGTTTTTCGGTCGACCTTCAGGGATTTTAATGGCCTGCGAAGGTGAACAGCGCGAACGCTATTTATTACCGGCGGTGCGGGGTGAACGTTTTGATGCTTTAGCCATGACAGAACCGGATGCAGGTTCGGATGTGCGCGGGATGAAATGCCATGCCAAACCAGAGGGCAGCGATTGGATTATCAATGGCTCCAAGCATTTCATTAGTCACGCGGATATTGCTGATTTCGTGATTGTGTTCGTAGCCACTGGCGAAGAGCAAACTGCCCAAGGCAAGAAAAAACTCATCACCTGTTTTCTGGTTGATCGCAGTACTCCGGGTTTTGAAATTCGCAAAGGCTATCAATCAGTCAGCCATCGCGGCTATCACAATTGCATTTTGAATTTCGATCATTGCCGCGTGCCCAGTTCGCAAATCTTAGGTGAAGTGCATAAAGGTTTTGAAATTGCGAATAAATGGCTGTATGGCACGCGCTTAACCGTGGCGGCTTTTTGTGTGGGACGTGCACGGCGAGCGTTTGAATTAGCGCTGCCTTATGCGGCTGAGCGCAAGCAATTCGGCCAAGCCATTGGGCGCTTCCAAGGGGTGTCGTTTAAGCTCGCCGATATGATTACCGAGATCGATGCGGCTGATTATTTAACTCTGTCAGCAGCTTGGAAAATGGATCAAGGCTTAGAAGCGGATCGGGAAATTGCTAGCGCCAAATTGTATGCGACGGAGATGCTCGCGCGCGTGACCGATCAAGCTTTGCAAATCTTTGGTGGTATGGGTTTGATGAGCGATTTGCCCCTAGAGCGCTTCTGGCGCGATGCGCGCGTGGAACGGATTTGGGATGGCACTTCGGAAATTCAGCGCCATATTATTTCGCGCCATTTGCTGCGCCCCTTGGGGTGTTAAATGCAGCGCCCCTTTGATTTAAAACGCCTCTTGCGTCCACGCTCGATTGCGGTGATGGGCGGCCATTCAGCTTTAAATGTCTTGCTGCAATGCCAGCGTATGGGCTATGACGGCGAGTTGTGGCCGATTCATCCGACCCGCACAGAAATGGCTGGCTTAAAGGTGTATCGTAGTGTGGCTGAGTTACCCGCCGCACCTGATGCTAGTTTCGTGGGCGTGAATCGCCAACTGACACCCCAGCTTATTACTGAGCTTGCTGCCAAAGGTGCGGGTGGCGCGATTTGTTATGCTTCCGGCTTTCGCGAATCCGATACTGAAGGTGAGCGCTTAGAGGCAGAGCTACAAGCGGCTGCGACCCTTCCGGTGCTTGGCCCTAATTGTTACGGTCTGCTGAATTACATCGACGGGGTTGCACTCTGGCCCGATCAGCATGGCGGCCAGCGTTTAGCAGCTCATCAAAAAGGCGTCGCACTCCTCGCGCAATCCTCCAATCTCGCCATCAATCTCACCATGCAGCAGCGCGGTTTGCCGCTTGCTTATGTGCTCACCGCAGGCAATCAGATGCAAATTGGCTTATCTGATCTCGCTCTAGCAGTGCTGGATGATCCGCGCGTCACGGCTTTGGGTTTACATATCGAAGGCTTTGATTCGATTGCAGGCTTTGAGGCTCTAGCGCAAAAATCTCGCTTACTACGCAAGCCAGTGGTGGTTCTAAAAGTAGGCAAAACTAGCCAAGCCCAGCAAGCCACCTTAACGCATACCGCTTCTTTAGCTGGCTCACACGTAGCATCCTCGGCTTTCTTAAAGCGTTTGGGTTTTGGGCAAGTCGACTCCATCGCAGCCTTTTTAGAAACCCTGAAACTCTTACACATTCACGGTAGTTTGGAGGCTTATAGTCTGTCATCACTGAGCTGTTCCGGTGGCGAAGCGAGTTTAATGGCGGATGCGGCTTTAGAGCGTCAAGTGTATTTCCCAGCACTTACGCCTGAGCAAAAAGCACCCATCGAGGCAGTCTTAGGGCCAAAAGTTACAGTGAGTAATCCACTGGATTATCAAACCTATGTCTGGGGTGATGAAGCGCGTATGACTCAAGCTTTCACCCATTTGCTGAAAATTGGTTTTGGCTTAAGTTTTTTAGTGCTGGATTTTCCACATCCTGAACGCTGTGAACATGAAGATTGGTTAGTAGCTTTGCGGGCGCTTGAATCGGCGGTGAAGGCTACCCAACAAAAAGCCGCCTTGGTGGCAAGCCTGCCGGAGAATTTGCCAGAAGTTTATGTGGAGCGCCTAGCTTTTCAAGGGATTGCTGCCCTAAGTGGTTTTGAAGAGGCCATGATCGCTGCGGAAATTGCCGCAGATATCGGAGCTTATTGGCAGCAGAGCGCGAGTGTAACTCCTCTGCTAACTATGCCACGGCCTAAGACACCCAAACAAATCTTGGATGAAGCACAAGCTAAAGCCCTGCTAGCCAAATTTGATGTAACAATTCCACGCGGGCAAATTATCCAAACCTTGGACGAAGCCTTAGCCGTAGCAGAGCAATTGGCTTATCCGCTGGTGTTAAAAGCGCTCGGCATTGCTCACAAAACAGAGCAAGCTGCGGTACGCTTAAATTTGCGTAATGCAGGCGAATTAAGTGCTGCTTTTGCTGACTTGGAAAATCTCGGCACTGGCTTATATCTTGAGAAAATGATTCAAGGCGCTGTGGCTGAATTATTAGTCGGTTTTCATCGCGATGACTGCTTTGGCTTGGTAATGACAGTCGGTTTGGGTGGCATCTGGGTGGAATTATTGCGTGATAGCCAAACCTTGTTATTACCTAGCCGTGCATCAGACATTAAACAAGCGCTTTTGCAATTAAAGGGGGCTGCTTTGTTGCAAGGCTATCGTGGCAAACCGACAGCTGATTTAGACGCAGCTGTGTCTGCCATCTTGGCTATTCAAAACTTTGTCATTGAGCACGCTGCGAATCTGCACGAATTGGATATTAATCCTTTGCTGGTTTGCGCTGTGGGGCAAGGCGCTTATGCGGCGGATGCCTTATTGAGTTTGTCTGGGACTGAGGAGCAAAACCATGACTGAAGCTGTTGTGAAAACCCGCCGCGAAGGCATGATTCTAGAAGTCACTTTAGATCGGCCGAAAGCCAATGCGATTGATTTAGCGACCAGCCGCTTAATGGGGCAAACTTTCAAAGCCTTCCGCGATGATCCCGACTTGCGCGTAGCGATTGTGCGTACTGCAGGCGAGAAATTCTTCTCAGCAGGTTGGGATCTAAAAGCCGCTGCGAATGGTGATGCCGTGGATGGTGATTATGGTGTGGGTGGTTTTGCCGGTTTGCAAGAATTGCGTGATTTGAATAAGCCAGTGATTGCAGCCGTGAATGGCATGGCAGTGGGTGGTGGTTTTGAATTAGCCCTGTCCGCCGATTTAATTTATGCCACCGAACAGAGCAGCTTTGCCCTCCCCGAAATTCGTGCGGGTACTTTAGCGGATGCAGCGACGGTGAAGCTACCCAAACGCATTCCTTATCATGTGGCGATGGATTTATTGTTCACTGGGCGTTGGATGGACGTGCAAGAAGCACATCGCTGGGGCTTGGTGAATGAAATCTTAGCGGATGAGGCAGCTTTAATGCAGCGGGTTTGGGAAATTGCTCGCCTCTTGGCTTCAGGCCCACCCCTAGTGTTTGCCGCGATTAAACAAGTAGCGCGGGAGGCGGAAGCCATGAGTTTCCAAAATGCAATGAATTATATCACCAAACGCCAATTCGCCACCGTCGATGCGTTATATGATAGCGAGGACAATAGGGAAGGGTTCAAAGCCTTTGCGGAGAAGCGCGAGCCGGTTTGGAAGGGGAAGTAAGGTTCTGCTTATCATTAATCTTTAATCCCTGCTTCATGCTAAGTGAATAGACCCGCTTGCGTGATTGCTCTACCATAAACGCCCATTCAATGAGGAAAGGCTGGTTTATGTTCGAGCGTATCCGTGAAGATGTCTTATGCATCTTTGACCGTGACCCTGCAGCACGCAATGTATTTGAGATTGTTACCACTTATCCGGGTGTGCATGCGATTGCTTGGCATCGCCTCAATCATTGGCTCTGGCAGCAGAATTTTAAGTGGCTAGCGCGCTTCTTATCCAATATTCCGCGCTGGTATACCGGAATTGAAATTCATCCCGGTGCCACCATTGGCCGACGTTTTTTCATCGATCATGGGATGGGGATTGTGATTGGTGAAACCGCAGAAATTGGTGATGATTGCTCGCTCTATCATGGGGTGACTTTAGGTGGAACCAGTTGGAAGCCTGGCAAGCGTCATCCTACTTTAAAAAATAATGTAGTGGTGGGTGCGGGCGCTAAGGTATTAGGGCCGATCACTTTAAATAACGGTGCGCGTATTGGCTCGAATGCAGTGGTGGTCAGGGACGTTCCTGAGAATGCTACAGTGGTGGGTGTGCCTGGGCGTGAGGTCCAGAAGAAAACGCCTGAAGATCGGATCTTAGGCGCAGAGTTTTTGACTGATCAAGAAAAAGCAGCCTTTGCCATTGAGCAACAAAAGCGTGAAAATTTAGCGAAGAAAATGGGCTTTGACGCTTATGGTGCTAGCCAAGATATGCCCGACCCGGTAGCTAATGCCTTTAATTTGATGCTGGATCATATTCAGTTGATGGAAGAGCGCACGGATTGTTTATGTGCTGAGATAAGACGCTTAGGTGGGCAACTGGATATGAAGCCCATGCCAAAACTAGAGACTGATTGCTTTGGTAAAACAGAGACTAAAACGGGTGTATCAGCCTAATATCATCTATGAGAGGAGCCTATTAACAGGCTCCTCCGCTGGATAGCTGGTTAAGTCAATACTTAACGAGTTGTCGGTTATTTAGTTACTAACTGACTTGTCAAGATTGCCTAATTTCCAAGGTTCAGCACCACCAATATGCACAGTAAGCTCATCACCTTGTTGAGTCGCAGCATATTCAGCTTCTTCTAATGTGAAAACCAAGCGGTGGAGATCACCATTCGGATAACGTGATAGCTTAAAGCTTTTATTTCCAATGGTAAGGATGGGTAAGGCACCTCCAACTGGAAAGGCTCGATTAGAAGCGAGTTCAATTTCTACAGCAGATGTTGCCTGTGCTTCTGCATCGTTAAGGTTTACATGGCGAATAGCGATCACTTTGTTTTCATCGACTTGAGTGGGGCGTAGTGCCTTAAATGAGTTTAAACCATCTGCAGCCATAACTGCTTCTCCATCAGTCAGCTTAGGGTTATCTCCTGCAGCAGCTTTAGTCAGCCGAATATTGGCTAGATAGATAGAGGACTTCGCACTACGATCAAAGCTGAAACGAACCCCACTGAAATGCGCTAGATCGATATTATTAAAAGCCGCCAAAGGAATGCGTACGGTTTGGAGAATGACATTATTAGTATTCCCTGCTGGGCTACCAAACCAACTGCTACCTGCGCGATGCACAGCAGCATAGGAGGTTAAAGCTACGGGCTCAGATAAAGCCGTGTTAGCACCAGTCAAGGAAATCGAAAAATCTACATCGCCTGTTGGTTTAGTTTTAGAATTACACAGCTCATCAAAACACAATAAAGCGACTCTAAATTCCAATGTTTGATAGTTGCTCGCATCTATACCCTTAAGCGAAGCAGCATTGATTTGAAGATAAGCTCCCGCTTGATCCCAATTAATCGCAGCAGTGCGTTGAGTAATATCGTGGACTAATTCAAAGTTCTTATGTTCATATAGGGATAAACCGAAGCTTTCATTCGCTCTACCTTGGCTAGAAATACCCGTCTCACGGTCGAAATTATCAATAATAAAATTTTCTGCAGGGTTGGAGCTAGCATTGTACCCTCGAGCATAGAAGGTCTCATTCAACAAGGCTGGAGGCAAGGGCTGGCTAGGATCAAAGCGCTTGGCTAAAGCAGGAATAGGGTGTTTGCCTAAATTAGAGCGAAAAAATGGAATTAAAGAATAAAGTGCTGTACGTCTTTGAGAGATTGAGCCTTTCAATATGTTAAATAAGGGAGTTTGCCCACGGCAACCTGTGGAATCAGAAATTTGCCATTCGGTATTGTAAAAATTATGGTTTGCTCCAAACACTTGGAAAGTCGATTTAGTTAGGGCTTGGGTTTCACTCGTATCTTGAAGCATACGATCAAAAGGCTTAACACCTTGTAAATCTGATACATCCCCATCACAAGCGGGGAGTAATACATTCCAGACTAAGCCGTTGGCATTTAAAGTTCGCCCTGCTTGTCCATCAACCGGGCCTATTTCAAATAGAGAGCGGACTTTCAAACCTTTGATTAACTCTGGCCAAGCGCTGCCTGGGTCATTGTATAAAGTTACTGCTGCACGCATCCCCTCTCCACCCCGAGAATGGCCCATTAAACCCACTTGGCTGAAGTCCATGAGTCCTTTCAGTTCAAAACCGAGTGAGGCTGGAGCTCCACCTTGGCTATTCCATTGAGCTAATTTTTGTAGGTGGCGTAATACAAGTCTACCTCGACGCAAGTTCAGGCCCCAATCTTTCATCTCACCATCCGCGGCATTAATACCTCTATTGGCATTGATAGAAACGACCACGAAACCCTGTTTAGCAAGATTGGTTGCAAGGTAGGTATAGCCCATATGATTTGGTGTAACTACATAACCCTCAGGGCAAGTTCCAGTGGTTGTGTAATCTATATTGTCGTCTTCACGTATCTCCAGCTCAGGGATGATTTTTCCACAAGTGGCATGATTGCCATGTAAAAAGACCACGAGTGGGTAACGACCGCGTGATTGAGGACGCCAAACATGAGCCCAAAGCTCAGTTTTCACTTTAGGTGTTACAAGCTTATCAACAGTTGCTGGGAGTTTATATTCGCCGTCAATTACTTTAAAAGTGCTGGCATAGACAGAAGTGCTAGTGGCGGCTAAACCTAAACTAAGGAGATAAACGCTAATCTTAAGTGCCTTTCGGAAGTAGCTAGAGATAGCGGTGCTTAGTATTTTCATTGGGGAGTTACACTCTTTTTTGGCTAAAAATTATTTAAATCCGCAGTAGTGTATAGACCAAGTTTCTTTGAATAAATACGTTGGTTACTAAATGAAACAGCTTTTTACTCTAAGCCACCTAAGCTATTACCAATTGATAACTTCATGTATTGACCCTACTTATTAATAGAAGAGTTTTCGGCAGCAGACAGCAGTTCTAAACGGTTGTTCTCTATGTGATTGCTAGCTTATCACCTAAATAATTAGCCCTATACTTGACTACTTTAGTAGGGTATTGCTAGCATGCTCTTATCTTAATGGAGTTGATGCAATGAAACTGACAACCAAAGGTCGCTATGCAGTCACCGCGATGTTAGACCTAGCGCTGCATAATGGAGGCGAACCCGTTTCGCTAGCAGAAATTTCTGAGCGCCAAGACATCTCACTGTCATATCTAGAGCAATTATTCTCAAAATTGCGCCGTGCTGGCTTAGTGGTTAGTATGCGCGGCCCAGGTGGCGGTTATCAATTGAGTAGTGATCCCGCCAAAATCGCGATTGCTGATATTATCGCAGCGGTCGATGAAAGCGTAGATGCTACCCGCTGTGGCGGTTTAGGTGATTGCCAAGGCAATAAGCGCTGTCTGACACATGATTTATGGTCAGATTTAAGTAATCAGATCCGCATGTTCCTATCAGATATTACTTTAGCTGATATGACCGCACGCGCCGAAGTGAAAGAAACAGCGCAGCGGCAAAAACAGAAAATTGAGTTTTTATCGACCCTATCCCATTAATACCTTTAGAGTTAAGGTTGAGTGTTACCAGCTATGAGCCCAGCGAAAGCGCCTATTTATCTTGATTATTCAGCGACCACCCCCGTTGATCCGCGAGTTGCTGAAAAAATGATGCAGTATTTAACCCTGGATGGTGTGTTTGGTAATCCAGCTTCACGTAGTCATGCCTTTGGTTGGGCCGCAGAGGAAGCCATTGAAGAAGCGCGTGCTCAGGTGGCTGCGCTTATTAATGCGGATGCTAAAGAGATTGTCTGGACGAGTGGCGCTACCGAGTCCAATAACTTAGCGATTAAAGGTGCTGCGCATTTTAATGAGCGCCGTGGTAAACATCTGATTACGGTGAAAACCGAACACAAAGCAGTGTTAGATACTTGCCGCCAATTAGAGCGGGAAGGTTTTGAGGTCACTTATTTGGATCCAGAGCCGAATGGTTTGTTGGATTTAGAAAAATTTAAAGCAGCCATTCGTCCTGACACGACTGTTGTTTCGGTAATGCACGTTAATAATGAAATTGGTGTGATTCAGGATATTAAAGCGATTGGCGAAATCTGCCGTGCTAACAAAATTGTCTTCCATGTTGATGCGGCGCAAAGTGCAGGTAAAGTCGAAATTGATCTGGAAACTATGCCAGTTGATTTAATGAGCTTTTCAGCACACAAAGTGTATGGTCCTAAGGGTATTGGTGCTTTGTATGTGCGCCGTAAACCGCGGGTGCGTATCGAGGCACAAATCCATGGTGGTGGGCATGAGCGCGGTATGCGTTCTGGTACTTTACCAACGCATCAAATCGTTGGCATGGGGGAAGCTTTCCGTATCGCTAAATTAGAAATGGCAGCTGAAAACGAACGCTTACGTATGTTACGGGATCGTTTATGGCAAGGCTTACAAGATATTGATGAAGTCTATCTCAATGGTGATTTAGAGCAGCGTATCGCTGGCAATTTGAATATAAGTTTTAACTTTGTAGAAGGTGAGAGCTTGATGATGTCGCTGAAGAATTTAGCGCTGTCTTCAGGTTCAGCCTGTACCAGTGCGAGCTTAGAGCCGAGTTATGTCTTGCGGGCTTTAGGGCGTAGTGATGAATTATCGCATAGCTCTTTACGTATAACCTTCGGGCGCTTTTCTACTATAGACGATGTTGATCAAGCGCTTGTCAGTTTGCATCAAGCAGTGAATCATTTACGGGAATTATCACCCTTATGGGAAATGCACCAAGAAGGCATTGATTTAAGTACTGTAAAATGGGCAGCGCATTAATTTTTGAGGTGAAATATGGCATACAGCGAAAAAGTAATTGATCATTATGAAAATCCACGCAATGTGGGTAGTTTTAATAAAGCCGATTTGCAAATTGGTACAGGCATGGTCGGCGCGCCCGCCTGTGGCGATGTCATGAAGCTACAGATTAAAGTCAATGCTGAAGGCGTGATTGAAGATGCTAAGTTTAAAACTTACGGGTGTGGCTCTGCGATTGCTTCCTCTAGCCTCTTAACTGAGTGGGTGAAAGGTAAAACTTTAGAGCAAGCTAAACAGATTAAAAATACCGATATCGCGGCCGAATTAGAGCTACCGCCGGTAAAGATCCATTGTTCAGTCTTAGCTGAAGATGCGATCCGTGCAGCAATCGAAGACTACCAAAGTAAGCAACAAGGTTAAGCAATGGCGATCACTTTGACTGAAAAAGCCGCTGAGCGAGTAGAAAGCTTTTTGACGAAACGTGGTAAAGGCCTTGGTTTACGCTTAGGGGTGAAAACCACCGGTTGCTCTGGTATGGCTTACACAATGGAATTTGCTGATGCCTTAGAAGATACTGATACCGTATTTGAAGCAGGCAAAGTGAAAATCATCATTGATCCCAAAAGCTTAGTTTATCTGGATGGGACAGAGCTGGATTACACCCGTGAAGGTTTAAACGAAGGTTTCAAGTTTACTAATCCGAATGAGAAAGCGCGCTGCGGTTGTGGCGAAAGCTTTACTGTCTAATTACAACGGGGCGCTATGTTACAGGATTTGCCGCGTGACTGGTTTGCCCTGTTTGGCTTGCCAGCTCAATTTGAAATTGACCCAGCGGTGTTAACCCAACGCTTTCGCGAGTTACAAGCTCGTTATCATCCTGATCGTTACGTACAGGGTTCTGAGCAGGAACGACGATTAGCGATGCAAATTACTTCTCTTTTAAATGAAGCACATACTACCTTGCGGCAACCCCGGTTGCGCGCGCGCTATTTGTTGGAGCAAGCAGGGATAGGTTTTAATGACGAGCGTGATACTACACAGGATGCTGCTTTCCTCATGCAGCAAATTGAATGGCGAGAAGCAATAGAAGAGGCTGCGGAAGCTGCTGATCCTTTTGAGCCTTTGGATCAGTGCATAAAAGATTTACAGGCTGAACTGCAGACACTCGAGGCTAAGTTTGCCACTACTTGGCAAGTGCAAGCATATGCAGACGCCAAAGGGGTTTTATTAAAAATGCGTTTTTATGAGCGCTTACTCGAAGATGCACAAACTCGCTTAGAGCGTTTAGAGGATGAATTGTAATGGCGCTGCTGCAAATTGCTGAACCTGGTATGGCGACCTTACCGCATGAACATCGTTTAGCGGTGGGTATAGATTTAGGTACGACTAATTCTTTAGTGGCCACCGTACGCAGTGGAGTAGCCGATACGCTTCCAGATTATACTGGCCAACATTTATTGCCTTCGGTTGTGCATTATCAAGCGGGTACGAATCCACAAGTTGGTTGGGAAGCGAAACAGCAAGCTTTACAGGATCCTTTGAATACACTCGCTTCTATTAAACGTCTAATGGGACGTTCGGCTCAAGAGGTACAAACCTTAAGAGGGCATTTGCCTTATCAGATTCTTGATACCGAGGCTGCCGTACCGCGTATTCAAACTAGTGCCGGTGAAGTGACCGCTATTGAAGTATCCGCTCAGATTTTAAAAGCCCTCAAAGAACGTGCTGAAGCGACTCTAGGGGGTGACTTGTCTGGTGTAGTGATTACGGTGCCTGCGTATTTTGATGATGCGCAACGTCAAGCAACTCGTGACGCAGCGACCTTAGCAGGCTTAAATGTTTATCGTTTGCTTAATGAGCCTACGGCTGCGGCAGTAGCTTATGGTTTAGATCGTGAGGATACTTCGGCTACTGAAGGCAAAGTAATCGCTGTCTATGATCTTGGTGGTGGCACGTTTGATATTTCTATTTTGCGCCTGCACAAAGGTGTGTTTGAAGTATTAGCCACCGGTGGAGACTCGGCTTTAGGCGGTGATGATTTTGATTATGCTGTAGCTGAGTGGCTGTTGCAGCAAGCTGGTTTGGATGATGCACAAGATGCCCAGCTTTTGCGCCAAGCCTTAGTAGTTGCGCGTGAGGCTAAAGAAGCTTTAAGTAGTACAGCAGCGACGTCCCTACAATTGGCGGATTGGCAAGGTGAGTTAAGTCGTGAACAACTTAATAACTTGATAGCAGCACTGATTAAAAAGACTTTAGTGGCTTGTCGGCGCGCTTTACGTGATGCAGGTTTAGAAAAGTCACAGATTCAAGAAGTCGTGATGGTCGGTGGCTCCACGCGCGTCTTAGCAGTACGCGAGCAAGTTGGTGCTTTCTTTGAGCGCGAACCCTTAGTTGATATTGATCCTGATCGGGTTGTTGCTTTAGGCGCAGCGATTCAAGCCGATATTTTGGCAGGGAACAAGCCTGAGGCTGAGATGCTGCTCTTGGATGTGATTCCGCTGTCATTAGGTTTGGAAACGATGGGCGGCTTGGTTGAAAAAGTGATTCAACGTAATACGACTATTCCTGTTGCGCGTGCCCAAGAATTTACTACTTTCAAAGATGGGCAAACCGCGATGTCCCTGCATGTGCTGCAAGGTGAGCGTGAAACGGTGGATGCTTGTCGCTCCTTAGCGCGTTTTTCTTTGCGTGGTATTCCACCAATGGTGGCTGGAGCCGCAAGGATTCAGGTGACTTTTCAAGTTGATGCTGATGGCTTGTTAAGTGTGAGTGCGCGTGAAGAATCAACAGGGGTTAGCTCCAGTATCGAAGTGAAGCCCTCCTATGGACTGAGTGATACTGAAATAGCAACTATGTTACGCGACTCTATGGTAAACGCGCGCGTTGATATGGAGGCACGGCGTTTACGTGAGCAACAAGTTGAAGCGGATCGAGTGCTAGAGGCTTTAGATGCAGCTTTGCTAGCTGATGGTGAACAGCTATTAACAGTAGCAGAGCGTGAAGCTTTACTTGTTAAACGCGCTGAGTTAGTAGCAGCACGCAGAAGTGAACAGGTTGAAATGATCATCCAGGCGATTAAAGCACTTGAGCAGGCGGCGGAAGCTTATGTGGCGCGTCGCATGAATGCCTCAGTTCGTGCTGCAATGGCCGGTCATAAGGTCGATGAGTTTTCTTCAGATACAGGATTTAATCGCCCATGCCAAAATTAATTTTCTTACCCCACGAAGACTTATGTCCAGAGGGCGCTTTATTTGAAGTGCCAGTAGGTATCAGTATTTGTGATGCTGCACTGAGCAATGGGATTGAGTTGGAACATGCTTGTGAAAAATCCTGTGCTTGTACGACTTGCCATGTGTATGTTCGTGAAGGTTTTGACTCTTTAGAAGAAGCCACTGAGCAAGAAGAGGATTATCTCGATAAAGCTTGGGGAGTTGATCCCGATTCCCGTTTGAGCTGCCAAGCTTTAGTAGGTGCTGAGGATTTAGTTATCGAAATTCCTAGATATACGATCAATATGGTGTCAGAAGGCTCACATTAAGGAGAGGGAATGGACGCTTTAAAATGGACAGATACTTTAGAAATTGCACTTGAATTGCTTGAGAGCCACCCAGAGGTTGACCCACGTTATATCCGCTTTACGGATTTGCATGCTTGGGTAATGGGTTTAAGAAATTTCACGGATGACCCTAATCGGTCTAATGAGAAGATTTTAGAGGCTATTCAAATGACTTGGATTGAAGAGGCTGATTTAGCTTAGCCTCTTCTTGCTTGGGGTTTAACCACCAAACTCACGGCGTACATTGCGTTCAATCGAGGCGGTTTCACGTAATCTAACTAACTGGCTAGTGAGGTTGCGTGCATATTCTTTAAAATCTTGCATTTCTGCCGGGCTTAAGACGCCTTTTTCAGGTAAAGCCACCGTCATAGGGTCCTGAGGCTCACCATTGATTTTGAATTCATAGTGCACATGATTACCCGTCGAAGTGCCTGTAGAGCCTACATAACCAATGACATCCCCACGCTTGACTGAATCACCACTCGCTAAGCCTTTTTGGTAATCGGACATATGGCCATATAAGGTACTAATACCCTCGCCATGACTGAGTTCGATCACTTTACCATAGCCGCCTTTACGGCCAACATATTGCACAGTGCCATCCCCAGTCGCATAAATCGGTGTGCCGTAAGGTGCTGCGAAATCGGTGCCCGCGTGCATCCGTCGGAAGCCAAACACTGGATGAACCCTTGATCCAAAGCCGGAAGATAAGCGCCCAGCGCCTTGTAAAGGTAGACGGTTGAAAGCGACTTGTTTAAGTTCGGTTTCTTCATCGGGGCGTAAATAGCGGGTTTTACCTGAGCCCAGTTGGAAACGAATGCGTTGAAAACTTTCACCTTTATGATTGAATTCAGCCGCTAGAATGTTCTGTGAGAAAATACGTTCACTCTGGTAGTAAAAGTCTTCAAATATCACACTGACTTGATCGCCAATGCTAATTTGCCGAAAGTCGATATCATCTTTAAAGACTTTACTCAGTTGGCGAGTGATTGAAATCGGTAAGCCCGCTTTATTAGCTTCATAGTGGAAGGGATTATGAACTGTAAAAGCAACCCGATTTTGTTGTTCTTCAAACACCTCATTGTCCCAACGACCTACATACTTATCATCTTGCTGCGAAATAATGTAGGCTGTTCGCTTGCCAGTGGCATAGATGATTTGCTTAACAGCTTCATCACTGACTTGGATAAAAACTTTATTACCTGTTTGCAGGTTAGACAGGATCTTAGCATTCTCGGGATCATCACTGAGGCTAGCCAAATCAGTAGAAACATTCAACTCAGCTAAGACTTCTTCAATCGTAGTACCAGCGACGATTGGATAAAATGTCCACTCGCCATGGCTTGCAGAAGGTAAGGCCTCCATCTCGTAGCCCGCATAGGTTTCTGTAACCGTCGGCAGCTCAAGAGGCTCAGTGTTTTTTGCCGCCCGTAATACCGCTGTTTGTGCTTCATCGGCTAGGCTTCCATCATTACTGGGTTCAGACAGTAGTACTGTGGAATGTACAGGGATATTGCCTAAGGCCATTAGTACAGCAGCTACTACTAAAGAGCGGCTCAAAACATAACGTGTGGTAGTGTTTTTCAGAGAACGCTTTTTATTTTTGATGGGCTTGGACGATTGAGTTTCTGGTTCTTGAGTAGTAGCACTGAGAATAGGCGATCTGCTTCTAGCAGGTTTATAAGGGTTAGTTTCGAAGCGTGTATTCTGCTGATTCTGTTGTGCTCTAACTTCTGCAGAGCTGGTAATGGCATGAACTTCATCCAGTTTGTTCGTATCTTTCCTGCCAATGGTGATTTCAATACCGCCAACTGGAAGGTTGTAACGTTCCATTGCCTGGCTCCACTTATTATTATTTTTATTGTTCGTAGGAGGCGAAGGTCTTTTGCTGGTGTTTAACAAAATAACAACTCCATGGTATAGCCTTCGCATAGCTCAAAAATAAGCTTTAAAAACTTATACTTGGCGCGAGACTAACTAAAAGGCACTGAATCATGCCTGAACTTTTAGAGGCTTCCAACCGAAAAAATAAACAAAAACTCACTCACAAATTGTCGCGAGTGACAATCACGTAAGCTTAGCTAACTAAGGGATTCGTGATAAGCTAATTCGCGCTTTTTAGGGTAAAACCGTTTTCTTGTCAATCATTGGAACCAAGTTGATGATGCAGCCCTACGATATTCTGAACGAATTAGAACGCGGCACAGAAGAGATTTTAGTCAAGTCTGAGCTAGTTGATAAACTTAATAAAGGTCGTCCTCTAAGAGTAAAGGTTGGATTTGATCCTACAGCTCCTGATTTACATGTAGGTCATACCGTCATTATTAATAAGATGCGCCAGTTCCAAGAGTTAGGGCATCAAGTTATCTTCTTAATCGGCGATTTTACCGGACGAATTGGTGATCCTACTGGTAAATCGGCTACTCGCCCACCTTTGACTGAAGAGCAGGTCAACCAAAACGCAACGACTTATAAAGAACAAGTATTCAAAATACTTGATCCTGAGAAAACGGAAGTAGCCTTCAATTCCACTTGGATGGGAAAGATGAGCTCCGCAGAAATGATTCAGTTGGTGGCCAAACAAACTGTTGCACGAATGCTGGAGCGGGATGATTTCAGTAAACGCTATAAATCGAATCAGCCGATTGCTATCCATGAGTTTTTATATCCCCTCGTGCAAGGCTACGATTCAGTGGCGCTGCGAGCTGATGTAGAAATGGGCGGCACTGATCAGAAATTCAATTTACTGGTCGGGCGGGAACTGCAACGCATGTATGGGCAAGAACAACAAGTGGTTATCACTCTACCTTTATTAGAAGGCTTGGACGGGGTGAATAAAATGTCCAAGTCCTTAGGTAACTACATCGGTATTACTGATGCGCCGAATGATATGTTTGGCAAGATCATGTCGGTCTCAGACGACCTGATGTGGCGTTATTTTGATTTGTTGAGCTTCCGGCCGCTGTCTGAACTCAAGAAGCTACGTCAGGAAGTAGCTGAAGGTTTAAACCCACGTGATGTTAAGTTTTTATTAGCAGCAGAGTTAATTACTCGTTTCCATAACAAGAGTGCAGCAACAGCAGCACAAGAAGACTTTATTACTCGTTTCCAAAAGGGGGCTTTGCCAGACGATTTGCCTGAAGTTAGTGTAGAGATCGAGAATGCAAATTTGCCAATAGCGAATCTACTCAAGAATGCAGGCTTGGTGGATAGTACATCTGAAGCTTTTCGCATGATTCAACAGGGTGGTGTGAAAATCGACGGTGCGAAAGTTGAAGACCGTAATCTATTGATCTCAAAAGGAACTATTGCTGTGATCCAAGTGGGCAAACGAAAGTTCGCTAAAGTGACTGTAAAATAGTTTCAAAATTTTTGAGATAGGGAGTTGACGATAGAGCTGTGGTCTGTATAATGCGCAACTTCTTGAGGACGACACGACAGCGAAACGACTTATAAATCAGTAAGTTAGTGAGTTAAAGTGGAGAAATTAAGTAGCTAGTGAGTTCAAACAGTGTTAAGAAATCAGTAAGAAAATTCTTGACAGTGTATAGATAATTAACTAGACTGCGCGTCCTTCCTGATTGATGAATCAGGCGTTATTTAACAAAGCAATCAGACAAAACTTGTGTGGGTGCTTGTGGAGCTTGGCGATGCCAAAGGAAGCAAGTGACCCAAAGCTCAATTACGTTATTTTAAGTAGTTAAGTCAAAGGTCGCTCTTCCAATCAAAGTATTCGGT
>SSFA01000042.1 GCA_008015155.1 Thiothrix sp. | reverse complement strand
TAGACCTCTTGCGAAAGTAGTTGTCCCTCTAGGTTGCGATTGACCAAACCGGCGATCAGCATCAAACGCCGCTCAAACCCACGTCGCCGTCCACGATAAATCCCTTTAAGCAGCCGGAAAACTTTCAAACGACGAATCGCATGCTCTACCTTGACTCGTACTTGAGCTAAGTGCTGATTAAAGGCTTTCTGTTCCGGTTCGAGTTCGCGCTGTCGGGGCTTTTTAAACGGCCAGACCACGCGACAGCCATCTAATCCTAAGCCTTGATAACCGGAGTCGACCAAACACAGCGAGCCGAGCGGTAAAGGGGTGGTCTGTTGGCGGGCTAAGGTGATATCGTGCTGATACGATGACGCCACCGCAACCTGTAGAAGGCGTGTTGTCGCTTCATCGATCACCACTTGAAACTTCAACGTGTGCCGATGTTGCTTGCCGCTGTACCACGCCGCTTGGCTTTTTTAGGACGCTCGATGGGAACCTCGCTCGCATCTAGAAGAACTACCGTGCGAGGCGACGAAGCGGTTGCTCGGTCAGGATCGACTGGTATAGAACGAGTGGCGGGCTTAACCAACGCTAAGTGCCCTGACGCCGCTAAGCGCTGCTCCACCCGATGCACGATCCGGTGGGCATTCGACTCATGCACTCCAAAGCTAAGACCCAGATGAAAGAAGGTGCGGTATTCACGCCAATAGCTCAGCGCTAAACACAACTGGTTGGTTAGGCTTAAACTGGGACGACCCGATTTCTTCTTCGCCGTTTCGGCTTCGGCGAGCACCACGACCAGTTCATCAAACAGGTCGCGTTCGATACCCACACTGCGGCGAAAGGCAGCCGCGGATAAGTTTGTAAGGGATTCATAGTTCATACCCACGAGTATCGGTAGATTTAACTACTTTCGCAAGAGGTCTAATCTAAACAAACTAATAAGGGAGCGTTTAGCTCCCTTATGGACTATTAGTTTTTAAGATCGAATCACGCCATGCTCTCTTAATAAGGTTTCGATCTCTGGCATGATGCCGGGATCATCAATCGTAGAGGGCACGACATATTTCTCGCCATTAATCATCTGGCGCATATTCTTGCGTAAGATTTTGCCAGAGCGGGTCTTCGGTAAGCGCTTAACAATATACGTATCCTTATAACAGGCGATGGCACCGATACTGCTACGGATCATATTGATTAGCTCTTTGGATAAAGTGGCTTCATCAATCTCCACACCTGACTTCAGTACGACTAAGCCAATCGGAATTTGTCCTTTTAAATCATCATCTCGACCGACCACAGCACATTCAGCGACAGCAGCATGCCCACCAATGATTTCTTCCATTTCGCCCGTTGATAAGCGATGACCTGCTACATTAATCACATCATCTACGCGGCCCATGACAAAGACATAGCCATCTTGGTCGATATAACCACCATCACCTGAAGCATAATAGCCTTCAAAGGTAGATAGATAGCTTTCCTTAAACTTCTCTACATTGCCCCAAACCGTCGCTAAACAAGCTGGAGGCAAAGGCAATTTGATCGCAATATAACCTTGCTCACCATTTTTTAGCTGTTGGCCTGACTCATCCAGAATTTGCACATTAAAGCCTGGGGTCGGCATGGTAGAAGAACCTAACTTAATTGGCATTGGCTCAATACCTTGTAAGTTAGCGGTAATCCCCCAACCGGTTTCAGTTTGCCACCAATGGTCAATCACTGGCTTGCCGCTCTTTTCCATCAACCATTCTTGGCTTGGTGGATCTAAGCGCTCCCCTGCTGAGAAAATAGTTTTAAGTTTACTGAGATCATATTTTTTGAAGAACTCACCCGCTGAATCTTCTTTCTTAATCGCACGGAAAGCCGTCGGCGCCGTAAATAAAGCTTTTACGCCGTATTCTTCACAAACCCGCCAGAATGCACCAGCATCTGGAGTCATGATCGGCTTACCTTCGTAGACAATCGTGGTACAGCCACGAATCAAGGGCGCATACACAATATAGGAGTGGCCAACTACCCAACCCACATCGGACGCTGCCCAGAACACATCACCGATACCGACATTATAGATAGCCTGCATACTGTAATTCAGGGCAACCGCATGGCCACCATTTTCACGTACTACGCCTTTAGGCTTCCCCGTTGTACCAGAAGTATAAAGAATATAGAGCGGGTCAGTACCTTTGACGGGAACACAAGCGGCAGGCTCTGCATTAGCCACCATTTGCGCCCAATCATGATCACGACCCGCAATCAAGGGCGCAATCGCTTGTGGACGTTGGAAAATAACGCAAGCTTGGGGTTTGTGTGAAGATAGCTCGATGGCTTTATCTAATAAAGGCTTGTATTCAATCACGCGGCTAATTTCAATCCCGCAAGAAGAAGACAAAATGACTTTAGGCTGAGCATCCTCTAAACGCACTGCGAGTTCTGGTGGCGCGAATCCACCAAAGACCACCGAGTGAATTGCACCTAAACGTGCAACCGCCAGCATCCCTACCACTGCTTCGACCATCATAGGCATATAGATAATGACGCGATCACCCTTGCCTACCCCTAAGCCTTTGAGCATCCCAGCCGTACGGGCAACTTGATCTAATAGCTCAGCGTAGGTAACTTTAGTTTTAGTATTGCTGACGGGTGAATCATAGATAATCGCAACTTGATCACCACGTCCTTGTTCGACATGATAATCCAGCGCCATATAAGCCGTATTCATCTCACCATCTTTAAACCAGCGATAAATACCGTGCTCATCTTGAGATAAAATGGTTTCAGGGAATTTATACCATTTAAGGGCTTGAGCTTTTTCTTTCCAAAAGCCCTCTGGATCATTCATTGAACGTTCGTATTCTGCTTTATAACTCACGTTTGACTCCTCCTATCCTAGTTGTCAATCCTAAAAAGTATCTCCAGGAATCCTTACCCAGCCTTCCATTAAAATGCGCGCGCTACGGCTCATAATGGCTTTGGTGACGGTCCATTCACCCTTGATTTGCTTGGCTTCAGCACCCACCCGCAAAGTGCCGGAGGGATGTCCAAAGCGTACTGCTTGGCGCTCACCACCACCCGCCGCTAAGTTCACTAAAGTCCCCGGAACTGCCGCTGCTGTACCAATCGCCACTGCAGCTGTACCCATCATGGCGTGATGCAATTTGCCCATCGACAGCGCACGCACCAATAAATCCACCTCATCGGTGGTGACAGCTTTACCACTGGACGAGGTGTAGTTTTTGGGCTTAGCGACAAAGGCGATTTTCGGGGTATGTTGACGGGTTGCGGCTTCTTCGGGGGTTTTGATCAAACCCATGCGTAAAGCACCGGCCACACGAATTTTTTCCAAACGCGCTAAAGCGGCTGGATCAGTATTAATAGCTTCGCGGAGTTCGGTTCCGGTATAGCCAATATCTTCGGCATTCACGAAAACGGTGGGAATACCCGCAGTAATCATAGTCGCTGGGAAGCTGCCCACACCCGGGACTTCCAGTTGATCGACCAGATTGCCTGTTGGGAATAAACTGCCGCCATCTTCCCCTTCATCAGACGGATCAAGAAACTCTAAGACAATTTCCGCTGCGGGGAAGGTCACACCATCGAGTTCAAAATCACCTGTTTCTTGCACTTGTCCATTGGTAATGGGGACATGAGCAATAATGGTTTTTTTGATATTGGCCTGCCAAATACGCACGGTGCACATGCCATTTTGCGGAATGCGTGCGGCATCCACATAGCCTGCATGGATCGCAAACGCACCCGCTCCGGTGGATAAATTACCGCAGTTACCGCTCCAATCCACGAAGTCTTTATCAATCGAAATCTGGCCATATAGATAATCGACATCGTGATTAGGCTGGGTACTTTTGGAGAGAATCACACATTTACTGGTGCTAGAAGTCGCCCCCCCCATACCATCAATATGCGCACCGTAGGGATCGGGACTCCCGATCACACGTTGGAAAATTTTATCGCGTGCTTTGCCGGGGACTTGGGCTGCTTCAGGTAAATCTTCGAGACGGAAAAACACACCTTTACTGGTGCCGCCGCGCATATAAGTGGCGGGAATTTTAATTTGAGGAACGCTGGACATGAAGGCTCCATAAAATCTGTTAAGACCCTCACCCCTAGCCCCTCTCCCAAAGGTAGAGGGGTGAACTAAGATGCTTAGTCCCTCGCCCTATGGGAGAGGGGTTGGGGTGAGGGCTACCAAAGTTACGCCGCTTGATTCGACTCTAAAAAGTCTTGGGCAAAGCGTTGTAAGACACCACCGGCTTTATACACGCGTACTTCTGCCGCAGTATCTAAACGGCAAGTGACCGGAATATTCACGGTTTCGCCATTTTTGCGGTGCATAACTACGGTCAAATTAGCGCGCGGAGCCAGTTCGCCTTCCACATCAAAGGTTTCAGTCCCATCAATGTTATAGGTTTTGCGTGTTTCGCCTGCTTTGAATTCCAGCGGCAATACGCCCATGCCGACTAAGTTGGTACGGTGAATACGCTCGAAGCCTTCCGCGACAATCGCTTCCACACCCGCTAAACGCACACCCTTGGCCGCCCAGTCACGGCTAGAGCCTTGACCATAATCCGCGCCCGCAATAATGATCAGCGGTTGTTTGCGATTCATATAGGTTTCAATCGCTTCCCACATGCGCATCACTTTGCCGTCTGGCTCAACGCGCGCCAGCGAACCTTTCTTCACTTGACCATCCACGACTGCCATTTCATTGACCAGTTGTGGATTGGCGAAGGTGGCACGTTGTGCGGTTAAATGATCACCACGGTGAGTGGCATAGGAGTTGAAATCTTCTTCCGGCAAGCCCATTTTCGCCAAATATTCGCCCGCTGCACTATTCAATAAAATCGCATTCGAGGGTGATAAATGGTCGGTGGTAATATTGTCAGGCAATACTGCAAGAGGACGCATGCCTTTTAAGGTGCGCTCGCCCGCCAAAGCACCTTCCCAGTAGGGAGGACGGCGAATGTAGGTCGATTGTGGACGCCAGTCGTATAAAGGACTTGCCGCTTGTTCCACTTTGCCTAAATCAAACATCGGGATATACACTTGCTTAAACTGCTCAGGCTTCACGGACTTGGCGACAATCGCATCAATTTCTTCATCTGACGGCCAAATATCTTTGAGCTTAATAGGATTGCCGTTTTGGTCTTGGCCTAAGGCATCTTGCTCAATATCTAAGCGCACCGTGCCTGCAATCGCATAAGCGACTACCAAAGGCGGTGAGGCTAAAAAGGCTTGCTTAGCATAGGGGTGAATACGCCCGTCAAAGTTGCGATTGCCGGATAAAACCGCCGTTGCATACAAATCACGCTCAATGATTTCTTGCTGGATAATCGGATCTAGTGCACCGGACATACCATTACACGTCGTGCAAGCAAAGGCCACAATCCCGAAACCCAATTTTTCTAATTCAGGTAAAAGCCTCGCTTCTTTCAAATACAGCTCAGCCACTTTAGAGCCGGGTGCAAAGGAGGTTTTCACCCACGGTTTGCGTGTTAAACCGAGTTCATTCGCGCGTTTGGCTAATAAGGCCGCCGCGACGACATTGCGTGGATTGGAGGTATTAGTGCAGGAGGTAATCGCTGCAATAATCACCGCACCATCCGGCAATAAACCCGCTGCTTCTTCGGCTTTGGCGGCCAGCAATTTGCTTTCGTCGGCAATACCGCGTTCTTGTAAAGCTGAAGTCGGCAAGCGTTTGTGCGGGTTAGAAGGGCCTGCCATATTGCGCACTACGGTCGAGAGATCAAACTCTAAAACCCGTGGGTATTGGGCGGTTTTCAGTGCATCTGACCAAAGGCCAGTGGTTTTTGCATAGTTTTCCACTAGCGCGACTTGCTCGGGTTCGCGACCGGTGAGTTTCAAATAATCAATGGTTTGACCATCGATATAGAACATCGCCGCGGTGGCACCATACTCAGGGCACATATTGGAAATGGTTGCACGATCGCCGATAGATAGACTATCCGCACCATCCCCAAAGAACTCGACATAAGCACCGACCACACGTTCTTTACGCAAGAATTCGGTTAAGGCTAATACGATATCGGTCGCAGTAATACCAGCTTGGCGTTTGCCCGTGAGCTTTACACCCACAATATCCGGTAAACGCATCATCGAAGGATGACCAAGCATCACTGTTTCCGCTTCAAGCCCACCGACCCCAATGGCAATAACGCCTAAAGCATCCACGTGTGGTGTGTGGGAATCGGTACCGACGCAAGTATCAGGGAAAGCCACACCATCACGCACTTGAATCACCGGAGACATTTTCTCCAAGTTGATTTGGTGCATAATGCCATTGCCCGCCGGAATCACATCGACGTTTTTGAAGGCAGTTTTGGTCCAATCAATAAAGTGGAAACGGTCTTCATTGCGACGATCTTCAATTTCGCGGTTTTTGCGGAAGGCGTCGGGATCATAGCCACCACACTCAACCGCCAATGAGTGATCCACGATTAATTGGGTTGGCACAACTGGATTGACGAGGGAAGGATTACCCCCTTGATCGGCAATCGCATCGCGCAAGCCTGCTAAATCCACTAATGCGGTTTGCCCTAAAATGTCATGGCAAACCACCCGCGCTGGATACCAAGGAAAATCCAGATCTTGTTTGCGCTCGATTAATTGCTTGAGAGAAGCGGTTAAATCGGCTGGATCACAACGCCGTACTAATTGCTCCGCCAAGACACGTGAAGTATAAGGCAAAGTGTCATAGCTACCGGGCTGAATGGCTTCAACGGCGGCGCGCGTGTCGAAGTAGTCCAGCTTGGTGCCGGGAAGGTTTTTACGATATTCTTGATTCATTATAGCGCTCAGTCCTTATTAGCTGCGTTGTTCCAGCGGAACCCAAGTCAAACCTTCAGGGCCGGTGTAATGCGCACTCGGGCGAATGATTTTGCCATCTTCGCGTTGCTCAATCACATGCGAACCCCAGCCCGTCGTGCGTGCTATCACGAATAAAGGAGTGAACATATCGGTCGGTACACCCATTTGGTTATAAGAAACCGCTGAGTACCAATCGAGATTCGGGAACATGTTCTTCACTTCTTTCATCACCGTTTCTAAACGCGCGGCGACATTGAACATAGTCATGTCCTGATTTTCTTCAGACAATTGCTTCGCCACGCGCTTAATCACCTCATTGCGCGGATCCGCAATCGTATAAACCGGATGACCAAAACCAATGATCACTTCCTTATTTTCTACGCGCTTACGAATATCGGTTTCAGCTTGATCAGGGGTGAAATAACGGCTTTGAATGCGGAACGCGACTTCATTCGCGCCGCCATGTTTGGAGCCACGCAGTGCACCAATCGCGCCGGTAATACAGGAATAAATGTCAGAATTCGTACCGGCAATCACCCGTGCAGTGAAAGTAGAGGCATTAAATTCATGCTCAGCATACAAAATCAAGGAGGTGTGCATGGCACGCACCCAAGTCTCTTTAGGTTTTTTGCCATGTAATAAATGCAGGAAATGTCCACCCACGGAATCATCATCGGTTTCGACATCAATACGTTTGCCATTCACCGCATAGTGATACCAATACAGCAGCATGGAGCCGAAACTTGCCACCAAGCGATCGAGCATCAAGCGTGTTTCCGCGACTGGATGATCCTCTTTCTCAGGTAAGCAAGTCCCCAATACCGAACAACCCGTGCGCATCACATCCATAGGATGGGCTGAAGGCGGTAAAGCTTCCATTGCTTGCTTCACGGCCAAGGGCAAGCCACGCATCGATTTCAGCTTAGCTTTATAAGCTTTTAATTGCGCCGTATTCGGTAATACGCCATGAATTAATAAGTGGGCAATTTCTTCAAATTCGGCTTTTTCAGCAAAATCGAGAATGTCATAACCGCGATAATGCAAGTCATTGCCGGTACGCCCCACGGTACAAATCGCGGTATTTCCCGCTGCAATGCCGGATAAGGCAACCGACTTTTTAGTTTTGGGTAGAACTTGTTCTAACATTTAAGTTTACTCCTTATTCTGCGCCCTGCTTGGCAAATAAAGCATCGAGTTTTTGCTCGTATGCGTGATAGCCAATCGTGTCGTAAAGCTCCATGCGGGTTTGCATTGTATCGAGCACATTCTTTTGTGTACCCTCTTGTAATAGATGGGTGTAAACATTCTCGGCAGCTTTACACATCGCGCGGAAAGCAGACAGTGGGTAAAGGACCAATTTCACCCCAACACTGGCTAATTCGGAGGTGGTATAAAGAGGGGTTGCGCCAAACTCGGTGATATTGGCTAACACCGGCACATGAACCGCTTTCGTGAATTCAGCATATTGCTCGAGCTTATTCATCGCTTCAGGGAAAATCATATCTGCACCCGCTTCCACACAAGCCATCGCGCGATCAATCGCGGATTGCATCCCCTCCACTGCTAAAGCATCGGTACGTGCCATAATCACGAAGCTTGAATCGGTGCGCGCATCCACTGCTGCTTTCACGCGATCGACCATTTCTTCAAGACTCACAATCGCTTTATTTGGGCGATGACCACAACGCTTTTGCATTACTTGGTCTTCAATATGAAAACCCGCAGCCCCCGCTTGTGCTACTTCGCGAGTCGCACGCGCAATATTGAACGCACCACCCCAACCGGTATCAATATCAACCAATAGCGGCGCACTGGTCACGGCGGTAATGCGCTTAATATCCTCGACCACATCATGCAGTGTGGTAATGCCTAAGTCTGGAATCCCTAAGGAAGACGCTGCTACACCACCGCCAGATAAATAAAGCGCCTTATGTCCGACGCGCTCAGCAATAATCGCGCTATTGGCGGTAACGGCACCGACCACTTGTAAAGGATGATTCTCCTCGACAGCGCGACGGAATTTTTGGCCGGGGGTCAATGGGTCAGTCATGGGTTAGTCTCCATTATTTGGCTAATACTTTTCCACGCACCACTGATATGGCGGCGCATGAGTAATTCGGCGAGATCGCCGTCGCGTTCGGCAATCGCTTCGGCAATCTGGCGATGTTGTTGCAAAGCAGGCCGAGTCCGTTTCGCTAAATGGCTGGTACGATACCGGCACATTCTTAGCAACTGATATAACTCACCTGCTAGTAAATCAATCAGCATCTGGTTGCGGCTACCTACAGCAATATGAAAGTGGAAATCGAAATCTCCTTCGCTCTGAAAATAGGCCAGACCATCTGCTGCGTTGATTTCCTCTTCATGCCGATTCAACAGCACAAACAAGGTATCAATCTCTGCTTGGCTCATTTCCTGAGCCGCCATCCGACAAGCCATGCCTTCTAGTGCTTCACGTACTCGATATAAATCAGCGAGCATTGGCTTATCTAAAGTGACAACCCTTGCACCTGCATGCGGGATACGAGTCACTAAACGCATACCCTCTAATTCGCGAATCGCTTCGCGTAAGGGGCCGCGGCTAATACCAAAACGTGTTGCTAAATCGGCTTCACTTAACTTCTGCCCTTGAGCCAACTCTCCCGTCACAATCGCTTGGGTTAATCGGACTGAGGCTTTGTCGGATAATGTTCTTTCTTCGTCTAAATCTAACTGTGCTGACATGATTGCTCCAGATTGTTGACAATCAGTGCAGCAAATATACCATTTATCTCGTTAAATGGAATGTATTTTAATGGATTGTTAACAAAAATTCTGTGCACTGCAATATTTTTTTGAAAATCCCTCAGACTGGTTCTACGCTAAGAACTGTTAAAACAAGAATGAGAGTGAATCTGCAACAAACTGTGCAGAGCAGGCTTAATAGCCACTAAATGCAGAAAGTGAGAAAAAACAGCTAGATAAGCATTGAGAAGTGTAGAGCCTTATCAAAGACTAAGGCCCACATTATAGGGGTAGGTAAACAAGCAACAAAAACACTATCACTCAGTTAGCCAGTCAAGCTAAGGCTGAAGCCGTCGCTAACTTTGCCGCAAACCCAAGAAAAGCAAGGCCAGTTCCCCCGGTAGACACGGCCGTTAGACGTTTGCGTTGCCGAAAGGCCTCTGCTAAATAATTTCCACCATAAATTAAAGCCGCCAAATACAAGGCACTAAAAAACTGTAAAGTCACCGCTAGGATTAGGAAGGAGAGCGTTGGCTGTGGGTATTGCGGGTCAACAAACTGCACAAAAAAGGATAAGAAAAACAGAATCGCTTTGGGATTGAGCAGGCTAATAATCAAAGCTTTCATGAAAGGAGCAGATTGCTTCACTAATTTAGGCTCAGCCAAGGGTTGCTCAAGCGCCTGCTGTACAGCTTGCTCTTTAGGCCAAGTTTTGACCGCAGCGATCATCAGGCGTAAACCTAAATAAATTAAATAAGCCGCTCCTGCATATTGGACAATATGGAACAGTAAAGGATAAGTTTTCAGCAAAGTGACCGCACCAGCCGCACTGGCTAGCATCAAGATTGCATCACCAACAAAAATACCTGCCGCTGCTTTCCAACCAGCCACAACCCCCTGCTGAGCAGACAAGGCTAAAACAAATAAAGAATTCGGGCCGGGTAAGAGCACGATCATAATAACACCCAGCACATAGGTTAAATAACTGTGAACGCCGAACTGTTCCATGTTTATTCTTTATATAATCAAGTTAAAAATGGAACTATTCAGGATTGAGTTGACAGCGTCAATAGACTTTAGCAAGCCACAACGTTTCCTCGTACAATAGCCGATTTCTTGAAACCTGCTGAATGCTTATGTCTAGCCAAGCTCCTGCTTATACTTGGAACGATTTGTTTCGCCAAACCATGCGCCATCGCAGCCTACTCGTGCGAGCTAATTTGATTGCGATTCTCACAGCTTTTTTAAGTGTCCCGATTCCTTTATTAATCCCTTTGTTAGTGGATGAGGTTTTACTCAAACAGCCAGGGCCACTAACCCATGCTATTGATCAGATTTTTCCGGCTAGCTGGCATGGCCCGATTCTCTACGTGATGCTAGTGACAGTCGCGACCATCGTACTAAGACTCGCTTGGCTATTATTTTCAGTCTGGCAAACCCGCGAATTCACGCTAATTGGTAAAGATATCACCTTCCACATTCGCAAGCAGCTATTGCAGCATATTGAAACCATTGCAATGGCTGAATACGAAACGCTTGGTAGTGGCACAGTTAGCTCGCGCTTAGTTGTGGATGTTGAAACCATTGATACGTTTCTTGGAATTACGATTAGTCGCTTTATTGTTTCAGTCCTAACTTTACTAGGCGTTACTGTGGTCATGCTGTGGCTACATTGGCAACTGGCTTTGTTTATTCTTATTTTGAATCCAGTGGTGATTTTGCTCACGACTAAAATGGGTAGCTATGTCAAAGAGCTGAAGAAAAAGGAAAACAGTGCCTTTGAACTTTTCCAACAGGCTCTGACTGAGACCCTAGAAACCATTCAACAAATTCGCGCAAGTAATCGTGCTCCAAGCTTTTTTGGACGCATTGTCAACTTAGCGGCCGATGTCAAAGAAAATGCGAGTCAATATGCTTGGCGTAGTGATGCCGCGAATAAATTATCCTTTAGTATTTTTATTTCTGGTTTCGATATTTTCCGTGCAGTAGCTATGTTGATGGTGGTGTTCTCTGATCTAACGATTGGCGAAATGCTCGCCGTGTTTAGCTACCTCTGGTTTATGATGGGTCCTGTCCAAGAGATTCTGAATATTCAATATGGTTGGTTTGGGGCTAAAGCAGCTTTAAATCGGATTAATGATTTAATCGCCCTACAAGCTGAACCTGTTTATCCCCATTTAAAAGATCCCTTCAAAAATAAACATACAGTTAGTTTGCGTGCCGAGCATATTAGCTTTGCCTATGGTGACAAACCGCCCGTACTGGTCGATGTGAATTTGAGCATTGCAGCGGGTGAAAAGGTCGCTTTAGTCGGCGCGAGTGGTGGGGGCAAATCTACTTTTGTCCAAGTGCTCTTAGGACTTTATCAGCCACAACAAGGCCAATTATATTTCGATGAAGTTCCTATCACTGAGATTGGTTTAGATGTAGTGCGTGAACATGTGGCGACGGTCTTACAGCAGCCTGCCCTCTTCAATGATACCCTGCGCGCTAACCTGACCTTAGGGCAGCACTTGCCCGATGAAAAACTCTGGGAAGCTTTACGTATTGCTCAACTTGAAGACACAGTGCGGGAGCAAGCGAAGGGCTTAGACACCATAGTGGGTCGGCAAGGTATGCGCCTATCGGGCGGACAGCGCCAACGTTTAGCTATTGCTCGCATGATTCTATCTGATCCTAAAGTAGTTATCTTAGATGAGGCTACCTCAGCTTTGGATATGGAGACTGAGTATAAACTGCATACTGCCTTACAAGCCTTTTTACAGGGGCGAACCACCTTAATCATTGCGCATCGTTTAAGTGCTGTACGCCAAGCTGATCGGATTCTAGTCTTTGAAGGGGGTACGATTATCGAGCAAGGTAGCCACCAAGAACTGATTCAGCAAGATGGTTTATATCGTAAATTGTATGGTGCGGCCGGTGCTTAACTGAGACTCCGATGAGCGATTAAACTACCAAAATTTTAGTAATAGGCGAGAGTCGTGCATATCACTTATTTTGACGCGCAAACTCAACAAGCACAGCTTATACAAGCTGAGCAGATAAAAACTTGTAAAGGGATGATTTGGCTTGATGTCTTAAGCACAGATCACGACTGGCTGAGCCTAGTTGAAAAAGAATTTGGCTTAGTACTGGAAGAGCAACATCTGCTCGATACACGTAACCCGCATCATCCGCCCTTTTACGATGATACTGAGACTTATGACATGCTGATCTTTCGGGCTTTAAGTCGTTCTAAAGCTAAGCTAGGCAACTTTGAAGTAGACTCAGCACCAATTGTCTTCATTACCTATCAAAACCTACTGATTAGTATCCACCCTACCCCAAAAACTAATTTTGATGATATTCGTAGTCGCTGGTTACGTGGTTCACGGATACGTGCACCACTGACACCTGAGGGGATTCTGTGCTTATTGCTTAGCTGGCTCACGGATCAGTATCTAAGTTTACGGGTAGCCTTTGTTGAGCAAATTGAACATTGGCAAACTCAACTCCTACAGCCTGCCAAACGTTTCCAAGATTGGCTCAGCTTGCTTAAAGCAGGCAGCCATCTGCGCCAATATCGCTTAGCCCTTATTGAACCGCAAGAAACTGCCTTAGATGAATGGCGGGATGAACACCTAGACATGGACTCTCGAATTACAACACGCTTAGCCGATATACAGGAGCATTTTAGTCGGGTTAATCGTGATGCAGAAATCAGCCAAAACGATTTGGAAAATCTCGTACAAATCTATTTCTCTGCAACCAATCAGCGTATGAATGACATTATGCGCGTGCTCACCATTGCCTCCGTGATTTTTTTGCCACTCAATCTTTTAGCTGGGATTTACGGCATGAACTTTGAGTACATGCCCGGTTTGAGCGCAAGCTATGGGTTTACAGCGGTGATTGTGGGAATGCTGGCGATTGTACTTTTGATCTTGGTTATTTTCCGTTGGAAAAAGTGGTTGTAACGCCTAAGTCAAGGTTTGACTTATACTAAAGGTTTTCTCAGTTATCACCCATATTTGTATGAGCACAGCTGCCTTTAAACCTCTGGCGATAGCCGTCTTAACTATCTCCGATACCCGCACGCTCGCCAATGACAGTTCAGGACAATTGCTGGTAGATAAACTCACTGCAAGTGGTCATCACTGTATTGAGCGTGACTTAGTACCTGATAATAAATATGCGATTCGTGCAGTGGTGTCACCCTGGATTTTGGATGAAAAAATTAATGTGATTCTCAGCACGGGTGGCACAGGCGTAACTGGTCGCGACGGCACACCTGAAGCAATTAAACCTTTGCTGGATAAAGAATTAGAAGGCTTTGGGGAAATGTTTAGGGTTTTGTCTTATCAGGAAATTAAGACCGCTACGCTGCAATCTCGCGCTATTGCAGGCGTTGCGAATAGTACTTATATTTTTTGCTTGCCCGGTTCGAACGACGCTTGTCGCTTAGCTTGGGAGCAACTAATCGAAGCGCAATTAGATCATCGAACTCAACCCTGCAATTTAGTCATGCTTATGCCTAGACTTAACGAGGTATAGGGCGCTTAGCCTAGAACTACTATGCTTTCACAACAAAAACTTGGTTTAGTGTATGGCGTAACGGCTTATACTATTTGGGGACTATTTCCTTGGTATTTTCATTTCCTCAACCATGTTAATCCATGGCAGGTACTCACCCAGCGGATCATTTGGTCGTTTCTACTGGTTTCGGTGATTGCGCTCTTCATTCACCATGCAAGCTCGATTAAAGCTGCAATGACTCAGCGCAAGGTCATTTCAGGCCTCTTGCTCTCTTCCTTACTGATTGCTGCAAACTGGCTGATTTTTATTTGGGCTGTCGGTCAAGGCCGAGTACTTGAATCTAGTTTAGGCTACTTTATTACTCCCTTAGTCAGTGTGTTACTGGCACGCATTTTTCTGAAAGAATCCCTCGATCGCTATCGACTAAGTGCTTGTATTTTAGCTTTAATTGGGGTGTTGTGGCTGGTGATTCATTTAGGTGTCTTACCTTGGCTACCTTTATCCTTAGCCCTTAGCTTTGGCTTTTACGGTTTAGTTCGTAAAAAGGTGCCTGTCGATTCCTTGACCGGCCTTTGGGTAGAAACGGGTATACTCTTACCATTTGCTTTAAGTTGGTGGCTCTGGCTTGAGTGGCAGGGACAAAGTCAATTGTTCTCAGAAAATTTTCAAACAACTTTTTTGTTGATTTTTTCTGGAGCTTTGACCGCGGCACCTTTATTACTGTTTGCTTCTGCTGCCAATCGTTTAAGCCTAACTGCAGTGGGCTTTATGATGTATATCAACCCAACTATGCAGTTTTTGACCGCTATTTACTTATTAAAAGAACCATTTAACCATCAACAATTAGTTGCTTTTATCTTTATTTGGATTGCTTTAGTAGTGTTTAGCTTTGGTGCTATGCGCCAACCAAATGCCAAAACACCCGTACATGCAACGACGACAGATTCAAGAGTATAAAGATGGATAATAAACCACTTCTTGGTATTAGCAGTTGCTTACTAGGCAATACAGTTCGCTTTGATAGTGGACATAAACATAATGACTATATTACTGAAACCCTCGGCCAATATTTTGATTTTCAAGCCTTTTGTCCAGAAGTGATAGCTGGTTTAGGTATTCCTCGTCCAGCTATTCATTTAGTGAAAACTACTAAAGGTATTCGTGCTTTACAGGTTAAAAATCATGCTATTGATGTGACTGCACAACTACAAATGGCTATTCAGCAAATCTTAGCGCACCCGAATCTAGCTCATTTAAGCGGATTTATTCTTAAAAAAGATTCACCTAGTTGCGGAATGGAGCGGGTTAAAATCTTTGCAGAACAGGCCACCAGCCAACCATCTGAACGCACTGGCATAGGTTTGTTTGCAGCAGCTTTACAACAGCAATACCCTAACTTACCGCTTGAAGAAGAAGGCAGGTTATGTGATCCGATTTTACGTGAGAACTTTATTGGTCGTGTTTTTGTCTACCAACGCTGGCAGCAACTCATGCAAGCACCAATTAGCGCTAATGCTTTGATAGAATTTCACTCAGACCATAAATACTTGATTATGGCGCATGATCAAAACAGTTTGCGTGAACTCGGTCAACTCGTTGCACAGGCAGGTACGACTGACTTAGTCAGCCTACAGGCGGAATATATTCAAAAATTGATGCAAGCTTTAAGCAAGAAAGCTTCCAGAGGCCAACAAGGCAATGTACTAGCGCATCTGATGGGTTACTTAACCGACTATCTAGAGCGTGAAGATCGGGCTGAACTAGTCGAAACTATCCAACAGTATCAGCAAGGCTACTTACCCTTAATCGTGCCGATCACTCTGCTCAAACATCATTTTCGCAAGCACCCACACCCATATGTCAGACGGCAGTATTATCTGAAACCTCATCCGAGTGAATTGATGTTGTTGAATAGTATTTAGATACCAGAGTTGGTTCAGAGCTTTAGCGTGACCATGTGCAATCTGGATTATCTGCGGGGCAATTCGCATATAATTTTAGAACTGTGCCATGTTGCGCAACACCCCAAGCATTAATCGCTAAGTTAGGATCCCTATTACTCAAAATGCGCCCATCCGCGCTAAACGTCCAAGTACAATCGGGATTACTGGGAACACAAGCATTATGTAAACGTAAGGCTGTTCCATGCTTCGCGCCACCCCAAGCATTTAAAGCTAGCTTTTGGTTACGCGCACTCAGAATCATTCCATTCTTATAAACCCACATACAATCAGGGTTATCGACTTGGCAACCTTGATGCAAACGCACGATGGTTCCATGCTTCGCACCGCCCCAAGCATTAATAGACAGCGCCGCGTCTCGATCACTGATAATCATAAAACCACTCGCTTGAGCATTAGGCACGAGCAGAACGCTGACTAAGCCAGCTAAAACAGCAATTGATGGTATCTTCATGATTTAGATTCCTCGCTTAACTTTTAAATACCAATTTAATTCCATTAAGTTAAAAAATCAAGCAAATAAAGATACCAATAAAAATTTCCAACTAAGATTTAAGATCTGTTCATGGTAAACCAGTTAGAAATACAAGTTTTAAGCGCAGATTCCCATCCCACACCAACCCGCCTATAATGCGCGTTTTCACAAGATTGTAGGGAACACAGACATGGCATCCGTCAAGAAAGTTGTCCTCGCCTATTCAGGCGGTTTGGACACCTCCATCATCGTTAAATGGCTACAAGAAAACTATCAATGTGAAGTTGTCACTTTCACAGCAGATATTGGTCAAGGCGAAGAAGTGGAGCCAGCACGCGCTAAGGCTTTAGCGATGGGGATTAAGCCGGAAAATATTTATATCAATGATTTACGCGAAGAATTTGTACGTGACTTTGTGTTCCCTATGTTTCGTGCGAATACCATTTATGAAGGTGAATACTTACTCGGCACGTCCATTGCACGCCCATTGATTGCTAAGCGTCTCGTTGAAATTGCCAATGAAACTGGCGCAGATGCGATTTCGCACGGTGCAACGGGTAAAGGGAATGACCAAGTACGCTTTGAATTAGGTGCGTATGCACTGAAGCCAGGTGTGAAAGTGATTGCACCTTGGAGAGAATGGGATATGGGCTCACGTGACTCTTTAATGGCTTATGCAGAAAAGCATAATATTCCAGTCGACTTCAAAAAAGCGGGCAAGAAATCACCATATTCGATGGATGCGAACCTGCTACATATTTCCTATGAAGGCGGCATTCTTGAAGAGCCTTGGGCTGAAGCCGAGGAAGATATGTGGCGTTGGAGCTTATCCCCAGAAGCTTCTGCTGATCAGCCCACTTATATTGAATTGACTTATGAAAAAGGTGATCCCGTCGCTTTGGATGGTCAGCGTTTAAGCCCTGCGGAGATGCTTACAACCTTAAATAAGTTAGGTGGCGAAAATGGCATTGGTCGCTTAGATTTAGTTGAAAACCGTTATGTAGGCATGAAATCGCGTGGCTGCTATGAAACCCCTGGCGGCACGATTATGCTGAAAGCGCACCGCGCAATTGAATCGATTACCTTAGATCGTGAAGTCGCGCATCTGAAAGATAGTATCATGCCGAAATACGCTGAAATGATTTATAACGGTTATTGGTGGAGTCCCGAGCGTAAAATGCTGCAAACCATGATTGATCATTCACAACAGTATGTAAATGGTATCGTGCGTTTGAAATTATACAAAGGCAATGTGATTGTTGCTGGCCGTCAATCTGATGACAGCTTGTTCGATACTAAGATTGCGACCTTTGATGAAGACGGTGGCGCGTATAACCAAAAAGACGCGGAAGGCTTTATTAAGTTGAATGCTTTGCGGATGCGCATTGCTGCCAACAAAGGCCGTTAATCTGCCTAAGGGTAGAGTCATCACTCTACCCTTTCCAACTTAAGGCTAATCTTATGCAAGATCGACTCACGGAACTTGAAATCAAATTTATGCAACAAGAGCAAACCCTTGAAATCTTAAGTGAACAAGTTTATTTGCAGCAGAAAGAAATCTTTAATCTTAGCCAGCAAATTCAAATCCTCTCTGAGCGCTTAAAAACTCTCGCAGTTTCTCCTATTGCATCACCAGCTGAAGAAACACCGCCCCCACACTATTAATGTCTAGCCGTTATCAACTGGTTCAAACTGCTACTCGCTTAGAACTCCAAGATAGGCTCGACCCTAAAGTAGGTGCAGTCTATGTAGATTTTGTAGAGGGCAAGGCGCGGCATCGTTTATTGTTTGGTGGTGGCAAGGGCCAAGACATTGCTAAAGCTATTGGCTTAAATAAGCATAAAGATTTACACGTGGTCGACGCGACTGCAGGCCTAGGCCGCGAGTCTTTTGTGCTAGCCAGTCTAGGTTGCCAAGTCACTTTACTAGAACGCTCACTCATTATGTACGAGCTACTGGCTGATGGCTTAAAGCGCGCTGCTGCCACTGAAGATCCACAGCTACAGAGCATTATCAGCCGCATGCATTTAGAGCACACTGACGCGCACTCTTGGTTAGCAACAGTTAAATTCCAACCTGAAGTAGTCTATCTTGACCCGATGTTTCCTGAGCGCCAAAAATCAGCGCTAGTACAGAAAGAAATGCGTTGTTTACATGAAATCGTCGGTGAAGATACTGATGCAGACAGCTTACTCGCGTTGGCACGTCAGACAGCTAAACTGCGCGTGACCGTCAAACGTCCGCGTTTAGCACCAGAATTAGCCCAGCTTAAGCCAGCTTTTGTCATCAGTGGGAAAGCTGTACGTTATGATGTTTATTTACCGTATTTGGAAAGTAGGGAACAACTAGGCACTAAAAATAAGGGTTCTGATTGTATCGACTGATAAAAGGCGCTAGTAAGTACCGCAGGGAACGCGGTATTTTTTGCGGTATCTAATCAATCAATAGCTAGAGATACCGTAATGACAATCAAAGAATCAGAATTAAAAGCAGCCGTTGCTACTGATAAGCCTTACAAGCTGCAAGATGGGGGCGGCCTCTATGTATCAGTGAAGCGGCTAGCCGATGGAAGCACAGGGAAGTATTGGCGCTATGACTATAGTTATGCAGGCAAGCGCAAAACCTTGTCTATTGGCTTATATCCTGAAATCAATATGACAGCAGCAAGGAAAGCACATCAGGCAGCTAAGGCGCTTTTAAATGCGGGTAAATGCCCATCAACAGAGAAGCAACGCCAGAAAAAAGAATCCGCTCAAGAAGCCAGCAACCAAGTACCGTTTAAACAAGTGGCTTTGGATTGGTACAACCAACAAAAATGGAATTGGTGTGACAAGTACATAAAGACGGTACTTAGTAGATTAGAGCGTGATGTATTCCCAGTAATTGGCGCTATGGGTATCAATGAAGTTAAGCCAGCCGACGTTATCAAGATCATTAGAACTATTGGTGAAGCGGGTAGCATCCCCAAAGCTCATGAGGTGCTAAATAATCTTAATGCTATCTATCGCTATGCTGGCTCATTAGAGCTTGCTGATAGAAACCCTGCTGATATAGATGCAAGCATCCATCTAAAACCGCATGTAAAGCAGCCTAGAGCCACGATCATAGAGCCAAGCAAGATAGGCGAGGTACTAAGAAGCATTGATGCTTATCACGGTTATTTTTCGACGGTATGCGCGTTAAAACTTGCGCCTATGCTAATGCTGCGGCCTAGCGAATTGAGGGCTTGTGAGTGGCAAGAAATCGACTTAGAGGCCGCTACACTTACCATACAAGCCAAACGTATGAAGATGCGCAAACATCGCAAAGACGCAAACCTAGAAAGTGACTGGCATGTTGTGCCGCTACCCAGTCAAGCGGTGGCTATCCTCAAGGAACTGCACCAACACACTGGACATAGTGTTCACGTGTTCCCCAATGTGCGTTCACCCAAGCGATGCATGTCTCAAGACGCTATTAATAAAGCTCTAGGTGCTTGCGGCATTGCCTCAAATGATTTAACAGCGCACGGATTTAGAGGCATGGCTTCAACATTACTCAATCGAATGAGAGGAAAGGATAACCAAAGATTATGGGATGCTGATTTAATTGAGCAGCAACTTGCACACAAGGATGGGAGCGTTAGAGGTCGTTACAATCGCGCTGATAGTCCAGAAGCAATAAACCAACGAAGAGAGATGTTGCAAGCATGGGCAGATTACCTAGATAGCCTAAAAGCGGGTGCGCAAGTGATCCCCTTCAAAGCTAAGGCTGGATAAATCCAGCTAACAAAACCATAGGAAAGCAGGCTTAGACCTGCTTTTTTTATGCCTGCTAATTTCGCATGAACTAGCATGATTAGCTGCTCTGCTAAATTCTGCTAAAGTTGCTAATCCTGCTAATATCGATCGAAACTAATCATTTTTTGATTAATAAATATACAATATAAGTATATAATTAATTATTAATATTTATATAAATCAATTACTTATATAAAAATCAGATGTAAGAGGTCTTAAAAATTAAAGATTAGCATTTTGCTAATGCTAATCCTGCTAAAGTTGGAGAGACTACTAGAGGCAACCACCTTCTTTCATGGCTTGCTTAACGCACCCTAGCGTTAGAATAAGCAGCAAGATAGACAAGGTTCGAGGTCAGTATGACTAATCACGGAAAACGTTTAAGTCCACAAACATGGGAGCGCATCCGCACCGATTACGAGGTTAAGCGTATGTCGTTTAATGAGCTGCAAACGCGCTATGAAGTCAACCGCTCTAATATCTCGCGTAGAGCGAAAAAACAGGGCTGGAATCGCGCACTAGTGCAACAGGTACTAGATGACCGCTTGCAAGCGAAAGAAGGCATAGAGGCAGCTATACACAAGCTGAGGCTCTTAGCTGCCTATACTGTCAGCAAGCCTAAATTCGCAACAGAAAAGCGCCATGCACTGGAGGAAGAGGCCAACTATCGGGAGCGTGTTTGTAGCCAGATAGAAGCTTCTACGTTGCAAGGCATGGCTGCACTGGATCATCTGCTAAATCAAGCGTTAGCACGTCAAGACGAGCTTAATTCTGTTGAGTTTATGGAGGTGCTAGCCAAGGCTTTAGATATTCATAGCAAGGCACTATTACGCTACTCCCAAGCTGTCTTTGGTGATAAAGGTTTGCCCCTCTAGTCTTTTGGTTTCAGTTCGCCCAATAGTGCATTCAAGAAAAGGAAGTTGGATTTGAAATCCGATTTATGGCTTGCGTAGCTTCATGCTTTGGGCGATTACCCACACCAACACAAAAGCAAGTGCGTACAAGTGCAGCCTATCCCAATAAATTAGGATAAGCGCCCTATTTCACTTGGTTTTGTTGGCTAAGCCACTGATAGATAAGCAACTACTAATGATTGATAAATTAGTAGGTCATAGACTCCAGACTAGATAAGGAATAAAAATAATAAGGAAGTGACGGTAAAACAAAGGCTGGAGAAATCCGGCCTTTTTGTTTTTGGTTGCTAGTTGCATTCAGGTTGTCTTAGATAGTCAACCGCTTTTTTGAATCCATCCATATCAAAATCGAACATAACCTCTTTCTTTAGAACCGTGTCAATTTTTACTCTAAATCGCTTTGATTCTAATAGCGGATAAAAGGCTTCATCTTCAAAGACGGCGTAATCATTCAAGCGCTCTGTTTGTGTCGCTTCGTTAATTTTTACGTCACCTTCATCAATTCTATTTGTTATATATTTAACGCCTCCTTTTTTGTTCATTGAGATTAAAAACGAATATTTATCTATTTGTATATCTAGGTTTTTATCATATATACCCATGCAACTAGCCTTATCTGTCATTGGGTCGACAGTTTTTAAAATCTGCCACTTTCCAAATTCTTCAACCTTATCGGATAGTCTGTACATGGTTGCATTAGAAGTTGAGGTTAATAGGAAAATTAACGCGCCCGTGATTATTCTTTTCATTGTTAGCCCTTCTTCATTGTTAAATTTATGCCTAAAAACTTATCAATCCTCTACTGAACGCAAGCTAAACTCTCAGATAAGCGGCGTGCTCATTACTTGTTACTTACCCTCTTTAGCTCTTCTCGCACGATTTGGCGTATCTCTTCTGGTGTGGCGTGTTGTTGCGCCCTACTCATACCTATCTGCAACAGGTACAAAATTTCAGCGTTTAGGCTTCTAAAGTTGTGGTCTGCTGATTCCTTGAGTGCATCTGAAAAATCAAGGGGAATTCGTATGTTTGTACATAGTCTTTTTGGTTTGCCATTTTTATCGAATTGCCGCTTATCCAGCTTTTTTTTTATAAAAACCGCGCTAGTGCTATTTTTTTAATCAATTAATGACAAACAACTACTATAAATGGTGTTTAAAATGATCATAATTAAAAAAGTTAAGCTAGCTAAAATATTCAATGTAGATATATCTCACCTAAGCAACTGGTCTTCACGTCATGGATTCCCAAGGTGTATTGGCAAAAGTGGCTATGATAGTGATCAAGTTAAAGAGTGGCTTAATGAGCAAATTCAAACTAAAAAACAGGAATTAGACAAACTTAAATCAACACTATATGCAGTTGAAAATATTGAAGATATTGCCGAAACTAGCTAAACACTTAAAGCTCGTCACACGAGCTATGAGTAAACTTAGCTTTTACAATAGTTAATTTTTCAAGGCCAATTAATTCTGGCCTTTATTGAATATCATCCTACTCTTTTAGCCAAGCTTAACTCTTCTCGCACGATTTGGCGTATTTCTGCACCTATCAACTTGATAAGGTCACTATCAGCTTGTGCGTTCACTTGCACCTTAAGCGATTCTTCAAGCCTTAGTGTTATTTCTGCATTCAAAGAGCGCCCCTTTTCCTTGGCGATGGCCTCTAATGTTTCCCTTAACTCAGGCGCTAGCCTTAGCGGGTATGGTGTTTGCTGCTGTCCTGCCATTCTCTTTATACCTATAGATTCTTTTTGATTCACCTAGTCTATTAACCTCGCAAGATCAATACAAAGATTCTATTAGAATCTTTTTCTATTATAGATTCTAATAGACTCATTCAATAAATGAACGGAGTAAACCAAATGAGTAAGCAGCAAAAACCTTTCCCTGTGCGCATGGATGCAGAGGTTAAGCAATGGGTGGAAGCACAGGCTAAGGCAAACGCAAGGAGCATGAACGCAGAAATAAATAGGCTGCTGAAAAGTGCAATGAAAGCAACTGGTAAGAAGTTTTAACCCTCACCAACTATTAACTAAACAACTAAAGGATACTTAATTATGAAACAGATTATTAACGGCAAGTTATACAGCACTGATTCAGCTCAAGCCGTCGGCTATTGGGACAACGGACAAGAGGACGATGAATTTATGGCAGAAAGCGTTTATCGCGCTAACTCAGGTGATTATTTCTTATGGACAACCGACAACCCAGCGGGTGAGGACGAACTAAGACTGCTAAACCAAGATGCTGCAATGGATTGGCTATGGCGTAGAGACTGGAAGGATGCAGATATTGCCAAAGCTCTAGCAATCGAACTTGCTTAATTAACTTTAACAATCGCCCTTCCTAAGTGGTGGAACACAAAGGAAGGACTTCACCCAACCGACTAAATAGGAGTCGATAAAATGCCACATAATCGTAACAGTTCCTTCAAATTCGCTGCAATCTTCGCGGCCTCTTTCGCTGCATTCACGTTGATGGCTTCGCTAGATGCCAAGGCCGACGCACAAACACGCACAGGCTTTGAATCACTGGCAGAACACGCAGCATCCTTGAGCTTAGGCGGTCATTTTGCCGCAACAGCCAACTACTTAACCGCCTGCGACT
>SSFA01000003.1 GCA_008015155.1 Thiothrix sp. | reverse complement strand
AGGTCATCTGTAATATAATAATTTTTAATTAGGAGTTAATTCATAATGTCACCGATGGCTACTGCCTCATTTGATACGGCTATTCAACAAATGCAAGCTACTAATAATGCTATGTTGCAATACCAGAGACAAGCTGTTGAAGAAAATAGAAGATTTAGTATTGAGTCAACCACACTCGAGCATGAAGCCTCAGTAACTGAAAGGCTACAAGGTATCATGCAAACACTAGCCAGAAACTCATCTAGCTAATCGCTAATTAAGTAAGGCTTGACACTGTACCTAATAGGTGCAGTGCCATAATTAAATAGTAAATATTGCATTAATAAAGAGAAAATAATGAAAGCAACGACTGAAATTCTTCAATTATTATCTGAAGTAGGTTATATGGCCTGTTTTAAAGGCGATTCAGTACGTTCTCAAATGATTATGGAGGGCGTGGATGCAATTGCTAGAGAACAGTCATCAATCAAAATGGGGGTAGCAGTAGCGAAAATGTATGCGGGGGATATGGATGGGGCTATTTCTATTTTCCGTAACCAGGTATTAGCGAAAGAGCCTGATCACATGAGTGCTAAATGTTTTTTAGGTATCGCTTTAAATCTTTCTGGTGAAACTGATGAAGCGCGTACCCTATTTGAAGAAGTATCGTTGCGTGGTAACTCAGACGAAAAAGGCATTGCCGATTTTTATTTGTCTAAGTAATTAAAACTAGGATATTGTCATGGTAGATCCGAGCTTATTAGGTATTCAACTACCCGTCCCTAATGCCCAAGTTAGTCCGCAACCTTTGCCTACACCAGAGGCTATGGACTCGACACGCTTTCAGGATCTCTTAACTAATGTAGGACAAGGGGGGCAAATCGATTCCCCCTCGATGCGTGATCAGCCAGTTCTACAAAGAGTTGGCTCAACAGAAGAAAGTACACCCGCGTTTAGTGATGCTTTGATTGAGCGTGTGACGGGGATGGATAAATCCTATCACTCTATCATGGAGCAGTTGAAAAACCGCCCTCAACTCTCTTCTTATATGGATGAGATGGGGGATAGTAGCTCTAAGAGTCTACGGAGTTATCCTAATGTGTCTACGAGTTCTGAAAGTCAAACTAGTCAATTGCAGGAGATGATCGACAGTGCTCGTAAAGGTAATACTGCGATGCTCAATTATGAGCGCGATATTAATACATGGGCAATGAATTTCCAGATGTGGTCTTCAGGTGTTGAATTAGCATCATCAATTGTGTCGCAACTCTCTAGAGGTTTCCAGACTCTCTTTAGAGCGAGTGGTTAATCATAGAATCTTTAAGAAGGTTGCAATGAACAAGAAAACAATAAAAAGCAAACCGGCTCTTTTACTCTTTACTCTTTTCGCTTTAGCAGGGTGTAAGACAGATTTATACAGTGGTTTAGGTGAGCAAGACGCTAATAATATGTTAGCGATTATGCTCAATCAGGGGATTTCTGCTGAAAAAATCATTGATAAAAAGACCAGTACTTATACCTTAAGTGTTGATAAATCGAATATTCCTACAGCCGTACGTTTACTACAAGAGCATGGTTATCCGAAGGAAAAGGTATTTTCGGTTAATGAGATGTTCCAAAAAGATGGTTTGATTTCTTCGCCAACTGAAGAAAGAGCACGTTTTATTTTTGCTCTATCACAAAGTGTCCAAGAAACTTTAACCCAAATCGATGGAGTGTTAGTAGCACGTGTGCATGTGGTTCTACCGGAAAGCAGCGCATCAGGCCAACAATTGAAACCTTCTTCTGCCTCGGTTTTTATTAAATATCATCCTGCTTACGATTTAGAAAGCATGAAGTCTGAAATTAAATTAATTGTTGAAAAAAGTATTGAAGGTTTGAGTTATGACAGAGTTTCAGTCGTTATGGTACCTGCACAATTGAATAAGATAGAAAAATAATAAGTTTTATGATTCGACTTTACCAAAAGAAAGATTTAGCAACTCTATCTGAGATTTATCGCAAGGCTAGACCTTATGAGTTGGGCTTCGAGCTGAATTCTTTTAAGTTTTATAGCCTTTTAGAAGAGCCAGAAAACTTAAAGCGTTTCCTACAATCAACAATTTATGTCTTAGAAGAGAAGGGTGTGCTGAAAGGTTTTGGTGGTTATGTCAATGACTATATTGCGTGGCTATATGTTGACCCACCATTTCATCGGCAGAAAGTGGGTATACGCCTACTCCAGCATATGCTGGAAAAATTAAAGACTCAAAAGCAGTTACGCATTTCTATTGTTAAATCTAATCAGGCAGCTCTTGCTTGTTATGAAAAGCTGGGTTTTCGTGAGCGAGAAACCTTTAGCATTAATTTTCAAGGCCAAACCCTTGAAGGTTTACGGATGACGCGTGAGCTTTAGATAAGGATTCTCATCCTGTTTAGGCCGAGTTTTAAACAGTTTTAGTAGCCACATATATTGGGTAGGGTGCTGGCGAATCAATTTTTCAAAGCTGGCATTCATAGTCGCTGCATCTTCCTGAGCATCTAAAGCCCCGAAATCTTCCAAAGCAGCTTCGATTTTAACTTGATAGCTGCCTGTGTTAGAGTCGAAAAAGCACATAATTGGGAAGGCACAGGCTCTACCTAATTTAGCAATACGTGCAGGCGTAGTAAGTGTGGATTTTTCAGCTTGAAAGAAGGGGGCAAATACAGAATGCTTAGCTCCATGGTCTTGATCTGGTAGGAAAAATAATAACTTGCCTGGTTCTAAAGAACGTACGAGCTTAATCATTCCTTCTTCACGAGCCACTACAAACTGTACATCGCGTAGGCGACTCTGCATGATCAGCCAATTAAAAACAGGGTTTTTAAAAGGTTTATAGGAGCCATAAGCTTGGAAATGTTCACCAATAGCAACCGGAGCAAATTCTAACCATACGCTATGTCCTAGTAACAAGATAATATTTTGGTTCTGTTTAATCGCTTCTTCTAAAAACTCCTGCCCACTCAGCTTTATTTTCTTGTATAAAGCTTTTCTTGATCGGAAAAAAAGTAAGCTGTAATCCAATAAAGCACAAGCATATTCCTGCAAATTGGCTAAAACAAATTGCTCACGCTCTGCCGTTGTCAATTCGGGAAAAGCAAAGTCTAAATTGACCAAGATGATTTGGCGACGCTTAGCGTTATGCTTATACATTAAGCGACCTAGCTGTTTACCTAGAGCATGTCGAAGTTGCCAAGGTAAAAAGGCTAGTAAACCCAAACCAGCTACAGCCCACCAGCTAGGCCAATAGCGTGGATGTAACAGGTTTTTCGGAAGTTTAGTAGGCGTCGACACTGATGAACTCAAAAAGCCTCAGTATTAAGACGTGCACAGCTTACTTTGTCGGCCTGCATCCGAGTTTCAAACCAAGTGGCAGCTGGCTGCACGGCTGCACGTTTCCCCTTTAGACCAAAGTCAAGTTGGTAACGATTTTCCGTACTTGGTAGGCTAGAAAGACGCACATCCGGGAAGGTTTGGAGTAATTCCTCCATCATGGGGATCAATTCGCTTTCTGGCGCATTCTCTAGCATCCAACGTTGATCAACATTAGGTTCTGTATCATGAAAATGGCGGTAATGGGTATCCAAGACCCATTCAATCATTGGCCAAGCCATATTGGGGAAACCAGGTACAAAATGATGGTTCAATACCTTGAAGCCAGCAATTTGATTGATTGGGTTGGGGATTAAGCTAGCACCATCTGGTAAATCTGCCATACGAATTCGATTGGGATAAGCATTTTCCCCAAAACGTCGCTCAATAATCGACTGTAGTTGTGGATGCCGGATCAAGCGTCGCCCTAAAGCCGCAGCTGCACATTGGCGCGTTAAATCATCAGGGGTTGCGCCGATGCCTCCAAAGCTAAAGACAATCTCAGGGGTTTGCAGCGTCTCTTCGAGGGTTTTGAGCAGTAATGGATATTCGTCGCCGACCATTCTTACCCAAGCAAGTATCAGTCCGCGTGCTTGTAACATGGCCAAGACGGCGGGTAAGTGTTTATCTTGGCGCGACCCGTTTAATAATTCATCTCCAATGAGAATTAAGCCAACTTTACCGCTGGTTTTCATTGTTTTGCCCCTTGGTCTTGTGCGCGTTTTTGGGTTAATTCTGCCTGCTTTTGTAGAGTCTGACTATTCCAATCAGGAGAAGTTTCTGCCCAACCTTGTGTATGTTGCTGAATTACATCACAAAGCATTTGAATATGCCGATAATTAGTATTTAAAGCAGGTACATATTGATATTGTTGTCCACCCGCTTGCAGGAAAATCTCTTTATTTTCGAGCTGAATTTCCTCAAGGGTTTCTAAGCAATCGGCTGCAAAGCCGGGGCAAATCACATCGACTGATTTCACCCCTTCTTTCGCTAAAGCCTCTAAAGTCTTATCAGTATAAGGTTGCAGCCATTCCGCTTTACCGAAGCGCGATTGGAAAGTCACTCGATATTCATGCGGACGCAGGTTCAAGTTTTCAGCCAAAAGGCGCGCCGTTTTTTGGCATTCGCAATAATAAGGATCGCCCTGAGTTAGATTACGCTTAGGGATGCCGTGAAAGGACATAACAAGGACTTGGCCGCGCAAATTTTGATTCCAATACTCAAACAAGCTTTGCGTGAGCGCTTCGATATAGCCCGGATGATCATGATAATGCGTCACGGTGCGCAATTCTGGAACCCAGCGCCAACGTTGGAGTTCTTTAAACGTCGCATCAAAGGTGGTGGCTGTGGTGGCTGCACAATATTGTGGATAAAGCGGTAACACCAACAAGCGGCGCACACCCTCCGCTTTAAGTTTCAATAAGCTATCACGCATGGAGGGATTGCCATAGCGCATAGCCAGTTCGACCTTCACTGGGCCTTGAAAACGGCGCTCTAATTCTTTTTGAATAGCCGCTTGTTGCTGGCGAGAAATACTTAATAGGGGTGAACCTTGTTCAGTCCAAATTTTTCTGTATTTCTCAGCGCTAGCCGCAGGGCGCTTAGGTAAAATAGCTAAGTTTAAAATCGGATACCAAACAAGACGCGGGATTTCGACCACGCGTGGATCAGATAAAAATTCACTCAGGTAACGACGTAATGAAGGCGCATCCGGCGCATCGGGTGTGCCTAAGTTGACTAAGAGAACACCGGCACAGTCGGACTTGCCGTGAAAATAGTCTTGTTCGTTGATAAATCGGCTCATGGTATCATCCTTATTTTCGACACGAAGGATACACCATGCAGCCTGACCTGCAAGCAATTGCACAAAAGATACGTGAGATAGCACGGGCAGAAATTCTTTCGCGTTTTGAGAGGGTAGGGTGTGAGTTTAAGGCAGATGGTAGTGTTCTGACTGAGGCAGACTTAGCGGCTAATCAGTGCATCACTGATTATTTGCAAGCAGTGCATCCAGACATCCCTTTACTTAGTGAAGAGATGGATACCGCACAACAAGAACAGCTTTTACAGGAAGCACCCGTATTTTGGTGTTTAGATCCTTTAGATGGCACGAGCAATTTTGCGTCTGGTATTCCTTTGTTTGCGACATCCTTGGCTTTATTCCAACAGGGGCAGGTGGTTTTAGCGATTACTTACGATCCAGTGCGTGACGAGCTATTTACCGCTAGCCTCGGCCAAGGTGCCTATTTAAATGGTCAACGCCTACAATGTCATCAGATTGGCTTTCAACTCATACATGCAGTGGCTTTAGTGGATTTCAAACGTTTACCCAAACTCATGCAATGGGTTCTACTGGAGCATACACCCTATGGTTCACAACGTAATTTAGGCGCTAGCACTTTAGAATGGGTATGGATGGCGGCTAATCGTGGGCATGTCTATTTACATGGTGGTATGAAGCTATGGGATTTAGCGGCAGGCACTTTAATTTTAGCAGAAGCTGGTGGCTACTCTTCTGGAATTGATGGCAAACCGGTGAGCCTAACTCAATTGGCTAATAGCTCCGTGGTTGCGTCTCCTGACCCAGATTTATTCCAACAATGGCTCAGTTTCTTACAAACCTATAATGACAATGTCTAACTCAGTGCAGCCGATTGGTGTTTTTGACTCAGGCTTGGGGGGGATTTCGGTGTTGCGTGAAATCCACCGTCTTTTGCCGCAAGAAGCACTCATTTATATTGCTGATTCGGGACATGCGCCTTACGGGAGTAAATCAACGGCGTATATCACACAGCGTTGCTTACAGCTCAGTGAGTTTTTATTGGAGCAGGGTGCGAAGATGCTGGTAGTTGCTTGTAATACGGCAACTGCTCATGCGATTGATACGATGCGTGAAAGGCTCAATGTGCCGGTGATCGGGATTGAGCCTGCGGTCAAACCGGCTGCACGGCTGACCCGTACCGGCGTGATTGGTGTCTTAGCGACTCAGCAAACCGTCAAAAGTCAGCGCCTGCAACGCTTAATTGACGTTTACGCAAGCGGGGTAAAAGTCGTCGCTCAAGGTTGCCCCGGTTTGGTGGAGCATGTGGAACAAGGGGATTTTGCAAGTGCTGAGCTAAAAGCTTTGTTACTAGAGTATACGCAGCCGCTCCTTGATCAAGGCAGTGATGTCCTGGTTTTAGGTTGTACGCATTATCCATTTTTAGCACAGACCTTACGCGACATCATTGGCTGCGATATTACAATTTTAGAAACAAGTAATGCAGTGGCCAAGCATGTGCTGCGCTTATTGGAGCAGCATCAGTTAAAATCCAGTAACGAACAGCAAGGTACAGTGAATTTTTATTCAAGTAAGTCAGAGCCAAATCATTGGCAAAGTATGCAATTACTTTGGCAGCATGACTTAACCAAGGCCATGCTGCCGGAACCTTATTTAACTATACCGCTGCAAAGGCTTGCTCAAGATCCGCAATAATATCGGAGATATGCTCAATGCCTACACTAATCCGAATCGTTTCAGGGCGTACACCTGCACGTATTTGCTCGTCTTCAGTTAATTGACGATGCGTAGTTGAGGCTGGATGACAAGCCAGAGATTTAGCATCACCAATATTGACCAAGCGCTTGATCAATTGCAGTTGATCATAGAACTTAACACCTGCATCGAAACCACCTTTGATACCAAAGGTTAATAGTGAAGCAGGCTTACCGTTGAAATATTTCTTGGCTAAGGCGTGATATTTATCATTATCAAGTCCAGCGAAGTTGACCCATTCGACTTTAGGATGAGCTTGCAAATATTTCGCGACTGCTAAGGCATTGTCACAATGCCGTTCCATGCGTAAGCCTAAAGTTTCAATGCCTTGCAAAATCAGGAAAGCATTGAAGGGTGACAACGCTGAGCCGGTATTGCGTAAAGGTACTGTGCGCGCGCGACCAATATAAGCAGCAGGGCCTAAAGCGTCTGTATATACCAAACCGTGATAGGCTGGCTCTGGATTAGTCAGGGTCGGATAGCGTTCTTTATGCTGTGCCCATGGGAATTTACCCGAATCAACAATAATCCCGCCGATAGAGGTACCATGCCCCGCGATGTATTTGGTCAAAGCATGCACCACTATATCCGCACCATAATCGATGGGATTACAGAGGATCGGTGTTGCCACCGTATTGTCGACGATGACAGCGACACCGTGCTGATGAGCTGCATTAGCAATGGCTTCGATATCAACAATATTGCCTGCAGGATTACCAATGGTTTCACAATAGACAGCTTTGGTTTTAGCATCGATTAGCTTGCTAATGGCTTCAGGGCTGTCGTTTTCGGCAAAGCGTACTTCAATCCCTTGTTTGGGCAGCATATGCGCGAATAAGGTATAAGTACCACCATAGAGTTGTGGTGTGGTGACAATATTATCGCCTGCTTCAGCAATAGTCAGAATGGCATAGTTGATTGCAGCCATGCCTGAGCTAACCGCTAAAGCCGCAATCCCGCCCTCGAGGGCAGCAACACGTTTTTCCAGCACATCATTGGTCGGATTCATAATCCGCGTATAAATATTGCCGGGAACCACTAGATTAAATAAGTCAGCGCCATGCTGTGCATTATCAAATTCGTAAGCGACAGTCTGATAAATTGGCACCGCGACTGATTTGGTAGTCGGGTCAGTTTCATAGCCAGCATGAATAGATAGTGTTTCTTTTTGCATCAAGCTTCTCCTCTAGGTGTAATTACATCAAATCGCTTATGCAATTTTGCATGGTTTACCTAAGTTCTACCACCTTGATGCTTAGCTGATCTTGGAACAAGCATACCTAATAAGCTGCAATACTCAGACAATTCTAAGTTTTGAAGTTGCCAGAAGGGTCTAAGTCAAAAAAATGCGTAATGCAATCGCAATTAAGACTATACCTAAAGCTCGTTCCACCCAGAGCTGATTACGCTTTAACCAAGCTAAAACGGGGCCTTGCGAGAGTACCAGTGATACCAATACATACCAAAGTCCATCGACAAAAATAATGGTAAGCACGAAAATAGCCTTAGCATCGACTCCCATACCGGTATGAATAAATTGGCTAAAGAGCGCTAAAAAATATAAGCCAATTTTGGGATTTAATAGCGCAATCATAAAGCCATCCCGAGCTGCATCCGCAAGCGAGGCTGTTTGTTTAGTTTGTAGTTCAGCATGCCCAGTACTTCCATTGGGTTTGGCGAGCAGGCCTTGTATCCCCAGCCATAAGAGGTATAGCGCGCCACCATAACTGAGGAATTTCATTAAGACTGGCGATTGATGCAATAAAAGCCCTAAACCTAAAACGGATAAAAGTGCATAAACACCTACGCCTAGAGCATGACTGATCGAGGTCACTACGCCATGCAGCGGAGAGTTGTTCAGAGTTTGGCGCAAGACCACCGCTAAACTTGCACCCGGGAACATCGCCCCCATCAAACAAACTAACAGCAGAGAAAACCATGTGGCTAGTGCCATGTTAGTGACTGTCCATCTAAAACTTATTATCGCTAGCCACATAAGTATGTGGAGGTTGATAGTATTTGAATACAGTGCCCGTGATACTTTCTTTACCAAAAATGCGTGGTAGATTTAAGCCCACACCGACATAGGTATGTCGTTCGGGTTTATCCCAATGACCTTGATCATAACTACGAAAGCCACGGGTATAATAGCCTGCTTGCAGCTCTAAATACTCCAAAGGTGTGCCTCTTAAGTTTTCGAAGCCATCCCCTTTGATAGCTATTAAATGTTTCATACCGGAATAGTCAGCTGCTGCATCAAATTTGCCACTGAATCCGGGGGAGGGCCAATACTCCATACGCAGGTCGATACGATCGCCCCATTTGGGATTTTTGGAAAGCCACCAAGAAGCACCAACACCAACAGCATCTGCAATCAAGTCTTCCCCTGAAAAACCATATTTGGAAGAGGTTGCATCACCCACCTCGATTAAGGTCATGGCACCGAGTGCTGCAAGGGCGGCTTTGTCTTCAGGGTTAGTGACTTGCTTACGCTTAAAATCCCATAACATGCCTTCAGTGAGTAAGTAAGACATATATAAATGCCCCGTCTTATCAGCCCCACCAGCATGAGTATCAGCACCAAACCAACCTTCCTGCTTAAATTTGGGTGAGTATTTGAACCAATCCCATTTAGTGACTCCCCAAGCTGTAAAAGCACCTGCGGCTAGACCAAAGTCTTGAGCGACTGTGCGGTCTTGTGAAGATAAGCTGCTACAACCACTTCCAGTGAGGGCCATCAAGAGGGATAAGCCTAGAATAGGCAGGCGCATGTTAGTCATTCCTTCATTAACCGCGTAAACGCATAAATAAATCTCGAACCATATAAAGTGCTAACAGGCTGCGTCCTTCAGTGCATTCATCACCAGCCACTAGCTCATCTAAGCGCTGCAATTTCCATGGTACTACTTCTAAGGGTTCGGGTTCGTCACCTGGATAGCTAGCAGGGTATAAATCACGAGCTAACAAAAGGTTGGTATGATGCCCCATATAGCCAGGGGCAAGGCTCACTCGTTTAAGAAGTTGGATATGATGGGCGCCATGGCCAACTTCTTCCATGATTTCGCGGTTAGCTGCTAAAAATAAATCTTCGCCAGGCTCTACTTTACCTTTGGGTAAGCCCAGTTCATAACGCTCAGTACCGGCCGCATATTCTCGAATGAGTAAAACAGTCTCATCATCTAGCATCGGCACAATTAAGACAGCTCCATAACCTCGGCTGACTAAGCGCTCGAAGACACGTTGCTCGCCATTACTGAATTCCAGATGGACTTCTTCAATTTGAAACAAGCGACTGCTTGCGACCTGTTTGGTCTGATGAATGATAGGTAAGATTGGCATTGGCTTATCTTAGCACTAGGTGTTCTAAATACGCACTACCGGCGCTCTAGGTAGTGAATAATTCGTTTTCATAAGCATTTGTAGCAATTTCGGTTTATGCTAGTCTCTAGTTTAACTGCAATTAGTCATTCTCATGCCCAGCCCTAGTATCCCTTGGTCAGAAATCCACACGGTCTTTTTAGATATGGACGGGACTCTATTAGACCTGCATTTTGACAACCACTTTTGGCTAAGCCACCTACCTAAACGGGTCGCCGAATATAAGCAAGTTTCGACAACGGAAGCTGAGCAATTAGTGAATAGCCACAGTGCAAAAATTGAAGGTTCCTTGAGCTGGTACTGCCTTGATTATTGGCAAGATTATTTAGGAATAGACATCGTCGCTTTAAAGCACGAAATTGCTGAGCGCATTGCTATACGTGCCCATGTAGCAGAGTTTCTGACTTACTTAAGGCAAAGCAATAAACGAGTAGTACTATTAACGAACGCTCATCGCAAAAGTGTGAATCTCAAATTTAACTATGTAAATTTAGAACCGCATTTTGATCGCATTATTACGGCTCATGAAATTGGGCTAGCTAAAGAAGAGCAAGGGTTTTGGGAGCGTTTATTGATAGTAGAGAATTTTGAAACTGAGCATAGTTTATTTATTGATGATAATTTGCAAGTCTTACGCAGAGCTCAGGCGTATGGAGTTAAATACTTATTAGCAGTACGGGAACCCGATTCTAGATTACCGCCTAAAGATACAGCAGAGTTTCAAGCAGTGACTTGTTATCAAGAACTGATGACTTGAGTCCTAGGAAACAAGAAAGGCCAGCTCCTTAGGTTTGAGGGAAGTTCGGGAGCTGGTAAGTCGAAATAGTTAAGCTAAAACTAGCTACTAATCAATTAAGCTTAGCAGAAGACTTAGGCACTGGCTTAGGGAAAATTGTTAAGAAGTTTTACAACTTAGCGTCTAGAGTATGGCTATATTGTGTCAATTGTTGAATGCTGGCAGCTAATTCAGCTTCAACTTGGCGAATGAATGCAGGATTTTGAATAATAGAGATCGCAGAGTTTTCTATAAGCACTAGTTGATCTAAAAGCGTTTTAGAGGCAAGTAAATGCCCGGTCGCTAATAAACTATGCGCATACTGAGCCGCACTCTCCCAATCCTGATTGTGTAAGCATTCGAGTAGCTCGTAGCGTCGCATATTGATTAGCGGAAGAATGGAGTGGAAAAGACTCGCCGACCTTTCCACCCCCAAGGTTGCAACAATGGTTTCTAGCTCACTCATAGCTATAGGTTTCACTCCACGCCGACCGGTCAGGTTAATCGGCGCTTCAGCTGCCTATTATGCACCTTTTGCTAAGCACTTAATGCAGATTCAGAAAAATTGCAAGTATCCGCATGCAAATTCAGCACTTTAAGTTTATAAATAGTTTAAATCTGCATTTAGCAATCCAGCTTCCTTGCTATTGAGTGGCGTACCGAAGCAGTGACAGGTCTATCGGTGAATTGCAACAATTGGTACAAGATTCAGTGCTCAGTGATGCGTAAATAGCTAGTGTGTCGCTATTTTCAAGTAGGCACAGAGGAATTCTGGCCGTTAGTGTTTATAATTTATAAAAATTTATTTATCGTCTTAGTAAGGATAAGTCGTGAATTGGAAGCAAGTGTTGGATAAGTACCGCTATGCCTTAATTGCAACTGTGCTCCTGATCTTGCTTTTAGTAAGCCTAGCCTCGTTTTATCGCTGGTATGTACCCAGTTCAGCTTTACTAGAAGGTACTTTGCAAGATTATGCTGCGCTTAAACAGCAGAAAAGCACTAAAGCGGGTAGCTGGTTGCGTACGCTAAATACCGATATGCAGGAAGTAGAGGGAGATTTACTCTGGAATAATGAACAACAAACTGGCATGTTACGCTTAAAAAACCTGCCCAATCCTAAAGCAGGCTATCACTATCATCTACGGGCCTATGACTCGCATCGGTCGTCTGATCAGCCGATTTCAATCTTGGTGTTAGACCGAGGTTCGGGGCAGCAGGAGTGGTATCTGCCACTCACTGCGAGTGAGCCAATGCTTAGCCCTTATAAATTTGAATTGACCCTTGAGCCTGAGGCTAGTCAGCAAAGCACTAAGCCTTTAGTTTTATTAATGGTGCAGTTTTAGTTTAAGCAAGCTGCCCATGTTTTAGTGCAGAACGATCTAAAGCTAATAACATTCTAATCAGATGGTTGGAGAGTTGATGCATGTCGGTCATTGCTCGATATTGAGCCAGTTCATCGCCTGCTTGAAAATGCGCTAAAGCCCGTTGGCTAGCTTCATGAAATTTTTCATGAGGCTCAATCAGTTGCTCAAAGAGTTGATGCGCATCTTTACCTAAAGTCTTTATTTCCTGAGCACCTTTGCCGTAGAGCCAGTGACCTAAGGCACAGTCCTGACAGTGAGTGCCTTGAAAGTCACCGCCTCTAGTTAAAGTTGCTTTGATTTTGCTCAGATATTGAACATGATCATTAATGCGTTGCAAAAAAAACGCTTGTTTTTTCATGATGCATAGCCCTAAAAATAATTAACGCAAACAGGCTTTAGTGAGTGATTCTCAAGCTAGCCGCATGATCGCTAATCAAATGACTGACTTTGGCCAACAAACTCGGCTGCCCCATTTCAACCGGCATTTGGAGACCTAACATGCAATCCTCGTTCATAGCTGTCACTAAATAAGCTGATGGTTCACAGCATACAATCAGTCCTTGAGTCTTTTGTGAATTACCCAAGTGTCTAGTCAATTGGCTCGCGCCACTCATCAGCATGGCGCTAAGGGCAGAGATTTGGTCTTCAGCCGCTTCATTGGCTTCAGATAAAAGAGTAAGCCCTTCTGTAGTCAAGATTTGTACCGCTTGAATACCTGGTAAATTGGCCTGTAAGTGTTGAGCAAATGCAGACAGACCTTGTTGATTGAACATGGTTATACCCCTTATAGTTTTTGAGAAAACGAATCGTTAAGTCGTTTATTGATATTGATTAGATTTATGCTCCAGTACTTGCTGGGCTGAATTTAGGCTTTTTAAATTAAGCTCTTGGATCAAGTTTTTACTCTTAGTAAGTAGTTGATGAGCTTGGATAGTTTCATTAGACTTAAGCAGATTACGTGCGACCTCATGGTGTTGCATCACTACAAAGCGCCCTAAACGCTTAACTTGTGGATGTAAATGGTTGCGGATTTTAATCTGACGTGCGTAAAAAAGTACACCATTTTTCTCACTAAAATTCTGCCTATCTAAAGCCCGATTCGCGCGCTCAATCAGATCATCAAGGCTCAAGGCTGGCGCTGGTGCCACAGGTTTCTTCGGCAAAATCGGAAGCGTTGCAGCTTCTACATTCGCTGTATAATAGACTGTTTCATGGGCTTTAGGCTGGGTTATAGGAACTGCCTTAGTAAGCGCTTGATTTGAGATGGGTGTTGGGCTGCCTGTAGGAGTTTCCTTGGTTGTATGCAGGGTTTTAGGCGCTGGATTAGTTTTTTTATCTTTAAGTGTAAGATCTACGTTCGTCTGCTGGGGTGATAGTATATCTTCAAGCTCTAGTTGGCTGGTTGCCGCTAGTTTATTATCGGTTTTAGCTACCGTGTCCGGCGCGGTGCTAGATGATCCTGAGTTTAGTTTGACTAAATTAAGCTCAAGGGAAGGTAGAGGCTCTTGTAAAGCTAAAGGTAAAGCCAACATTTCCGTTTCTACCAGATGATCCTGCTTGGCGGCTTCAGCTTCATCTAATAGGCTTTGAGGTGAACTGAGCGTTGCACTAACAGGTAGTGATGCTAGCTGATTACTGGAGTGATTGCGGTATTCGACCGCAAAGGTGCTGAAAGCAATAACCATAATGCTACTTAAAGCTAAGGTATGTTTTAATGTAGAGCGCTTGTAAATACTTAGACCTGTATGGTGGGCACGCAAAGCGTGCAAAGGCTGAATGAGGGCAGTCGCTAATAAATACAGCTTTTGATTAGGTAAGCTAATCAAAAAAGCACTATCTAGCTTCTCGGGTAAATAATTCTGTTTAAACAGCCCACCGAATTGCTGCATCAATTGCTTGAGGCTTGGTAGTTGTTGGGTTGGCAAGCTCATCACACTGTGTGCTCCCAAACCTTCTGGGCTGGCTAGTACAAAATATTGACGATCTTGCGTTTCACCTTGAGCAAGAATAGGCAAGAGCCAGTCTTGGTTCAAAGTTTGTGCTAATTGCTGGGCCTCAGTTGCACTTAACTCTAGCTGAGGAAGCCTGCAATGACTAGGTAGCAAGTGAATGAGAATACGTGAAGGTGTATTTTCAGTTTGCGCCAGTTCTAGATCACGGCCGCGATAAACTTCACCTATGCCGGATACCGCTAAGCATTCTAACAATGCATAACGTTCGTCCAGTATCTTATAGCCCATACCGGATGTGTTCATAACTATCGCCCTTTAACTCATGTCATTCATGTTCGGTTTGGTTTTATCTTAGAAATATTCTCCTAGCAAAGAAGTAAACCTGTACTTGTTACCCGTAACGTTGTTACTAGGCCGAGGGACTAGGCAATGAGTTATTTTAGGAGTCGGTTTTTCCTAAGTTTATTTTTTTAAAGAAAAACTCTGTTTCTTAAGAGTAACAAAATTATTCGTGACTCGTGTTCATGAATTGTTCACAATAACTCGAAAAATGACGCCCTCGATTAGTGTCGAATAACCAATGCCAAAATAAAGGCATTCAGCATATGTAAGAAGAGAACTATGGTTAGCAAGGAAAGCATCCAACTGGAATTGGAGCGGATACTGGCGAGCGAATTATTTGTAGGCAAGAAGCAAGCCGGAAAATTCCTTCAGTATATTGTCAACGAAACCCTCGAAGGACGCGGGGAACGGATCACCCAATACGGTATCGCGATCGAAGCCTTAGGCAAGCCTTTAGATTATTGCCCTACTGAGAGCCCTGCTGTGCGTGTAGAAGCGGGGCGTGTTCGGAAATTACTCGAAGAATATTACGCTGATGAAAAGCTAAGCAGTCAGCATGCCTGCCAAATTACTTTGCCTCTTGGAGGTTATACGCCGGTCTTTAAGCCGGTAGATAGTGCGCGTGTCCAATGGCGGCGTTTAGGTGGCAAACGTGTACAGTCGTCTGGCCCAAAAATTTATATCGCTTGTCAGAACCCAGCCTCTATTCGCGATGATCGACTGCGTAGTGTAATGTATAAAATTCGCTCTAGTATGCCCGTCATGCTGGGTAAGTTGGGCACAGTACAAATTGCTTTAGCCGACCCAGGCTTTGCGTTTAGTTATGCCGATCATGCTTTGGAATATGCTTGGCGACAGCACCAAGCCGAGTTCTTACTCTATTCTGAAGCCGTCTTGCAGGGTGATACGCCTAAGTTACGTTACGTTTTAATCCATACCCTGTCGCGGGAAGTGGTCTGGTCAGCTGAGTTTGGCTTGGCAAGTACCGAGAGTGAACAGCTGTTGGAAGAAATGTATGTGCGCTTGGTCACAGAGGTTTTTAGTCTCTATCAAGGTACAGCTTTATCTTTCTGGAGTCATTATTGGTATCAACAGCCTTCTATGCCAGAGGCATATCAAGTTTTAGCAGCGCATGTACGTTTTCTGCAAGACGAAGTGTCAGAGTCTAGTTTTCAAGCCTTTTGGCAGGTCTGTCAAAAGCGTACCCGCCAATATCATGATGATGCCTTGGCTCATTTACATTATGCAGTCGCTTGTCTCTACGCACATATGCTTAAAACCGAGCCAGTAGAAATTTTAGACGAGTTATGGCAACGCCAAGCTCTAGCGGCTTTAGAACTGAATCCAGGCAATGCTTTAGCGCATGCTATTTTTGCAGTGAACTGCTATGCACGGGGCGAAAATGAATTAGCGCGTGTGGAGATTGAGATTGCCCGCAAATCCAATCCTTTTGATAGTGGTTGTGAGCGCTTAATCGCAACAGGCTTATGTGCCTTGCGTGCTTGGGATAAAGGGTTTCGTTTGCTGAAAGCCGATCCACTAGTGGAGTTCAGCTATCCTGATCCACTGCGTACAGTACCTTGCTTATATTATTTTCGGCGTGGACGTTACATTAATCATGCAAGTACTGACGCAGGATTTAATGATTTAGGGGGGTGGGAGCAGTTCGGACGCTTTGTTAATGCGTGTCGAGCAGGTGACTGTAAAGCTTGTACTTATTCAATTAGTAAAGTCGTAGATCGCTTACAGCCGGATATTGGGGTAGGTTTGCACAGCTATTTATGGCAAGACAAGGCTAATCAACAGGATTTAACTGAATCAATGACTTGAGTGTTTAACAGCCTGATTGGCTAAACTAGGTTCAAAATAGCGGTAATGTCCACGAATCGGCCAAGCAAATAGTACATCTTCTACATTAGTTCCCGCACCGACATTGTGGCCAATTAAAGGACGTAGCTCATCCGGGCTACGTTCTGCTAAAACCACGCCAATATGCTCTTGCCCACTCGGTAATTCCCAAACCACTAGATCACCTGCCTGATAATCATCAGGCTGATCACTAATAGTTAAGCTTTTACCTTGGCGATCAAAATAAGTTTTGAGATTGGGTACTCTACGATGATCAATATTGGGGTCTGGTGAGCGTAAACCCCATTGCTTGGGGTAGTTTTTAAAGGCTTGTCGCATGTCTTCATGTACTTTTTTCTGTAAATCAATCCCTTGAGCACGAAAAGCACGAATCACTACATCGGTACACACACCGGTACTACTGTCCACATCACCATTCGGATAAGCTAATTTTACGTAAGCTGGATCATAAGAGCGGGTGACTTTACTTTGTTCATAGACTGAATTAATTAGTTTAGCGATATGCTCAGGTGATTTTGGACGTAATTTGGGGGGGAGGCTCGGTTCTATCGGCCAAGGAAAAGGGAAAGGTTCAAGTTGTGTGGGTCTATCGGGTAGAGTTGCAGGAATCGAGGTTGTTGGAGGTAGCTCTAAAGGTCTAGGACGCAGCAATTGCTGAACTACCCAATAACTGAGTAGTGCAAAGAGTAAAATGAGTAATAGATCATACAAAAAGGAAATTAAGCGCATTAGTCTATTAGGGCTAGTCTTTGTTAACTTAATTAATAGTAACAGGTAAGGGTGGTGGATTACGTATTTCCCCATACCAAACTATAGTTGATTGATGCAAGGATTTAGCCCAATACATCGCCACATCACCATATTCTAAGACTGTACTGGGTACATACTGACAAGCACTGGCTTGTACAGCACCTGCACTAAGACTAATAGGTAATTGTTTACCATTAAATTGCAAAGGTTGGCTCAAGCTCTGGGTCAACTGATGATAATAAGCAGTGATTTTTTGTTGATCAATGCTAGGAATTAACCAAATAAATTCATCGCCCCCAATCCGCCCAATCGTGCCCATCTTGCCTAAACTGGCTTGAAATTGCTGAGCGACATAAGTTAATACTTGATCACCCGCTTGATGCCCATAAGTATCATTAATACTTTTGAATTTATTCAAATCAAGAAAAACAATACAAAAGTCGGTTTTTTTTTCGCAAAACGCATTCAGCTTCTCAAGGATAAAATCACGACTCGCTAAACCAGTTAGGGAATCTTTATCAATTTGTCTGCGCTGACGCTTTTGTTCGGCCAATAAAACAAAGATTAAATGACTGACAATAATTAAGAATAAAAGAATCGCTAAACCCACAGCGACCATGGAAATTAATAAATCTTGCCATGCAGCTCGAGAGTAGCGGCCATTTCCTGCAGAAATATCATTGACTAAACAATTGGTTAGATTTTCCCGATCATGTTCAAGCTCACTAATCCAACGGATCAACCGGGCTGTATCTAGTTCTTCCTCACTACTAAAGTAACCATCCATAGCTTGGACACGATTAAAAACTTCATTCACCATCAGCTCTAAACCAGGAACACTACTTAGATTAGGGTCCTGATGTAAACTACTTTGTACTACAGGCAAGCGACTCCAAAGAAGTTCATATTGAAAGCGTAATTGGTTGCGTGTGCTGGCTTTAGCTAAATACAATTGGCTTTCGTGAATAGTGCTTTCAATTTCTCGATTTAAATGCTCTAAACTCCAAATAGTTTCATGTCGATACTTTTCTAATAAGAAAAAAGTAGTCACCAAATTCATGGCTGAAATGTAAATTAAAACTAACATCAGTGGTGCAAGTAGCCACTGATAAATAGTACGAGCATGGTTTGCAAGTTTTAACATGGCTATTTAGTTATTATTATTCATCACTGGTCAGTACTCTTATGTAATAAAGTTGCCAAACAAACAGATTATCTAAACTGCGTGTGGGTACTTTATGTCCATCAGTATCTATCATTAGCCAAAGTGGGCCTTTTTCGCGAATACTCAAGGTTTTTCCATTAATCTTTAAAGCTAAGATCGCTTCATAGTCTAGGATTTTTTTAAAGTTAACCATCACTGAGTATTGGTCAAGCGAGCGTAGGTAGAGATTTTGAGCACTTGGGCAGATTAGCTTGAGCACATCAGCTAGGAGGGGGCCGGTAAATTCTTGAGCTTCTGCCGCCCAGGTATGTCGAGTTTTAAAGGTATGTTGCGGGAGTTCTTGCAGCTGTTTTTCGCTAAATACTAACTCTTTAGAGCCACAGCTGGTGCTTGGTGCGCTCTCTACAATCAAGACTTTTTCTCGGTTACCAGCTGGTTGGGGAACAGGTGGAAAGGGGGGCGTACTAGAGCTACTATCCGCATTAGTGATAATCGGACTATCGTTCAAAGGATGTATTAAATTTTTGCTCAGATAAAAGCCAACAGCAGCTAGGACGAGAATTAAACCGAGAATAATTAGACAGGACTTTCCGCATTTCATAATTTTTATACCTTCAAACTTAAGCTTGAGTTTGATTTTTTATTGGAAATTAATTTGTTTTTAGATATTTAATTTTAATTATTTATGAGCAATATAACGACTGGGAATGACCCAAGGAATACTAGTACAGCCCATTTCACATTCTATGTGATAAACATTTCTTAAATTTTCAGTGGATAGGACTTTTGCTATGCTTCCTTGGTCAACAATACAGCCGCTTTTCAATAAATACAAGCGATCACAATAACGAGCAGCTAATGAAAGTTCATGCAAAACCACGATGCAAGCACGCTCGCCCTGAGCAAAGGTGCGTAAAAGCTCTAAGGTTTGTAATTGATAGCCAGGATCCAGTGCTGCGATCGGTTCGTCTGCGAGTAATACCGTGGGTTCAGATGCTAAGGCTCTGGCTAATAAAACACGTGTGCGTTCACCCCCCGACAAAGTAGTAGCATCACGTTGCCGTAAATGCTCAATGCCAGTTTGCTGAATCGCTTGATCAATAGCTGCTTGATCGTGGCTCGTCGCTGATTGCCAAGCAGCTAAATGTGGCAAACGGCCTAGCGCTACCAAGCGCTCCACCGTTAAAGGCCAATGAATCGTGCCACCTTGAGCCAGCCATGCCAGTTTTTGGCTACGCTCTTGCGGTGAAAATTGGTGTAAAGCTCGAGTTTGAAACTGAATAGAGCCACGGGTAGGTTTTTGTAAGCCCGCTAAAATTTTTAGCAGAGTCGACTTGCCCGCACCATTGGGGCCAATTAAGCCCAGCAACTCACCAGCCTGTAGCTCCAACTGGACATTATTCAAAAGGAGCTGCTGCTTACGTTGATAACTAACTCCTGTCGCCGTTAGTAAACTCATAGGTGCTCCTTACGGCTGCGCAGAATGAGATAAAGGAAAAACGGCGCTCCTACTAAGGCAGTCAAGACGCCGACTTTGATCGCAGCATCCGTTGGAATCAAGCGTACACCAATATCGGCGGCTAGTAACATGGCAGCACCTCCTAAAGCAGCAGCAGGTAACAAGCGGCCTGGTTCGTAGTTCACTAAAGGTCTAAGTAGATGTGGTACTACTAAGCCAATAAAGCCAATCATACCGGTGGTAGCAACGGTTGCACCGACCGCAAAAGCAATCGCAATAAAGATTCGCCAACGTATCCAGCTAGGATTCACACCTAAAGAGGTAGCGGTTTCCTCACCAAGGGTGAGTGCGTTTAATTGCTTACCTACCCCTAGCATCAAGGCCCAGCCAAACAAAGTAAAAGGTAGCATCAGCCAGAAATCATCCATACTACGATCCGTAATATCGCCCATAGTCCACAGCACTAGCTCACGCATGGCATAGGGACTAGGTGCAAGATTCAATAATAAAGACATCGCACTGGTAGCCAAGGCATTCACTGCCACCCCTGCAAGGATTAAGGTGGTAATGCTCGCATCCCGACCGGCTAAGGCAAATACTAAAGCAGTAGCTAACAAAGAGCCTAACATAGCGGACAAAGGTAACATTTGTAATGAAACGCCCTGCCAGCCAAAGTAAAGAATGATTACTGCAGCTAAAGCAGCCCCACTACTGCTACCAATTAAATCAGGACTAGCGAGTGGATTACGTAACAAACCCTGCATCGCTGCCCCACATAAACCCAAGGTCGCGCCAGCAAATAAGGCAATCAGTGCACGTGGTAAGCGAATCTCTGTAAGGATAATGGCAAAAACAGAGCTGCGATCCGTAAAGACTTCATTGGCAGCCTGCCAGATAGGCAAGGGGTCACGTCCTAGTACTAAAGATAAACAAAATAAACAGAATACGAGTAGGCTTAAGCTCGTTAACAGAATGCGATAATTCATTTAGTAGATCTTTGGGTCGCGAGATTGAGGCGTTCGCGCTGAAGGCTTGCAATCGTGTCTACAATCCACGGGCCATCACAAATCGTCATATTACTTGGTACGCTAATAATTTGCGGATTTAAGCGAGTACCGCGTAAGGCGGGATGCTGTGCCAACGCTTCAGCGCGTGAATAGGTGTTAAGCGTATAAGGGGAATCAATCAAGGCATCGGGTTGAAGGCGTACCATCGTTTCTAAATCGAGTGAGCCATAATCGCGTATTCCGGCTAATTCGCCTGCATTACGCCAACCGGCTAAGGTCATACTTTGTCCGCGCAAGGATTCGGGGCCCACTGTATAACCATTTGGATCATAGACCGCTGCTAAAGGTGCATTGGCTTCAACAGCTGGTAAACGCGTTAGATAATCCTGCATGGTTTGTACAATCCTAGTTCCGCGTTCTGGGTGTCCCGTAAGTTCTGCCATCAACTCAATATTACTAAATACTTGCTGCATATTATTCGCCAACGGCAAGGTTTCGACGCGCAGTCCCAGCTTTTTAAGCAAGTTCACAGTTTGAATGCCACCCCATTCACCCGCAATCACTAAGTCTGGCTTAAAGGGTAACACCTCTTCGGCTAAACCAGTGGTCGTAGGATAGGTCAAAGCCTTAGTGCGAAAATAAGAAGCGCCTTCATCATGCGAAAGCTTAGTTAAGGCACTAATCTGCTCAGGGTCAGCGAGTAATAATAAGAGTTCGTCTGCGCATAAATTAATCGAGACGATGCGTTGAGGAGTAGAGTCGGCAACGGTGTGGCTCATGAAACTAAGGCTAAATAACAAGCCAAAACTCCATCGCCAGATTGAGAAAAAAGAAGCAACAAAGCCAGAGCGCATCACTTTAAATCTTGCCTGTATTCATGGGGTGTTTAGCGCAGCATAGTGGCATGCGCTAAGTCTTAGTGGCAAGCGCTCACATAAAGTTCAGCTATAAAATACGCACCGTGGCAGGGACTGCATGTCCGGTTTTGCCTAATCCCACCAAAGTGACTTCGCCAGTTGAGCAACTTGATGCCTTGATACAGTAGGGTGAGTTCTCTTGACCATCGCCAATGCGGACTTTTGGACTATCCTTACGTCCTGGATTAAGTTGGATTTGTTTAGGATTAGCATTGCCCAACACTGAGTTTTCCAAGGTATTAGCCACAAACCACCACGGGTAGCGGCAGCTAATGGCGATTTTGTCAGTCCCGATTTTAAAATTGCGATAGCGCTGCTGTTCGCTCAACATAAATAGCTGTGCATTCGGATCATTAGTTTGAATATCAAGTTCGCGAATAGTCACATCGCTAATGCCTTCTAAATCTTCTGGTGCAGGGCTTGAGGCGGCTTTCGGCCTATTTGGAGTACTGAGTGGAACCATTAAATCAATCGCTTGGATACGATTATTTTTGTCGAGGTCTAAACTATGCGGGGTAGCAGCGACCCAATCCAAGAGCTGGCTTACTGAGGTAGGCGCTACCGGTGCACGCGCTTGTGAGCCAGTACTTAGAGTGACAGGAAATAAACTATTGGCAACCGTTTGAATTTGATCCGGCGTGATATGCATCGGCAAAACAGGCTCAGCCGCAACACTAATACGCCCAGCTTGTAACAAATTCCGTGCTAGCACCGTTTGTTTAGGTCGATAGGCTTGTAAGGCAATATCGTTATGGTAGCCGGGGCTATAGAAAAAACTCTGACCATTTTCCTGAACCTCTAACCACTGTAACAAGCGCCAGTCATAAACCTGCTGCTTACTGGCTTGTAAAGCCGCACGAATATTCAGCTCAGTCGGGGCGGCCACACGCAAGCTATAGTAAGGGCGTGTTGCGGTATTATTGCGCACGATCAATTGCTGAATATAAAGATGATGCCCCTGTAAATTAATGCCATCACCCCCAAAGTCTTTGAGTTGTAAGCGTCCAATCGTTAACTTGCCATCACCACTTTTGATCAGTGGCAGAAAGGTGTTTTCAATGACTAACTGTTTAATCGTGAGAGTTTGATGCGCTTCAAGATGAATTTTGAGACCAATATCTAGATTACGATTCTTCCCCTGAATAAATAAGCTGTCATACGCCCCTTCGGACGTAATAGTCCGTATGATCGCCATAGTCTTATCCCCTATTTATTGTTTAGCCCGAGGTATTATCTAGCGATAGATAATATTAATTAGACTGGATTTAAACTCAATTTGTTCAAAGATAATACGAATTAATAGCTAATTGTGTTGGTCGACCACATACCCAAGGCTGTTTAAGCAACAGTGAGCTATGGTATAGATTTTCGCCTGTCATAAGCGCAAGCTAAGCAGCTTTTTCAGTCATCCTTAATAGAACTTTCATGCCCACGCATTCACACACTTGGCGAGCTGATCTCTATTTGCTCGTGGCTACTTTACTCGCTGGTTTAGGCTGGATTTTTTCTAAAGAAGTCGTTGCCGTTTGGCCGCCCTTATTATTTTTAGGAGTGCGCTTTTTCTTAGGCGGTTTGTTACTCTTGCCTTTTGCATGGTCAGCCGTGCAACAGTTAAAAGACATTGAATTCAAGATCATTCTGCGGGTGGGCTTAATTTTTTCCCTCGGCATGGTGTTGTGGATCTGGGGGCTAACTCATGCTAAGCAGTTGGGTGTGGGTGCCTTTTTAAATACATTAGCGATTGTACTTGTGCCAGTGATTGCTATGGCTTATGGCGAGCGCCCGAGTGTTTTGGTCTGGTTAGCGTTGCCACTCTCTGTGTTGGGCATGGCGTGTTTATTTTTAGAATCTCATTTTGCCCTAGGGATGGGGGAACTCGCCTTCCTTGGTGCTGCGGTTGTGTTCGCGCTGAGCTTTACGCTCACCAGCCAAGCTGCTTATCACTTACCGATTTTAGCTTTGACTTCGCTGCAATTAATGATTGTGGGTTTAGTGAGTTTAGTGCTTTCGGCAGGTTTAGAAACTTGGAATTTTCAGCAGCCAGCGAGTTTATGGCTTTGGCTCGCCTTAAGTATTGTGGTTTCCACCTGTGGGCGCTTTTTGCTGCAAATCAAAGGGCAGGGCTTGGCACCGGCCAGTCATGCCATTTTAATTCTAAGCCTAGAGCCGGTATGGGTCGCTATTATGGCGGCGCTCTGGTTTGGGGAAAGTATGAGTGCCGTGCAACTCATTGGCTGTGTGCTGATTTTTTCTGCGGTGTTAATGAGCCGCTGGAAGGTTATTTGGCAGCTACTGAAAGGTTAGCCTGTTTAAAACTCATGCAGCATCTAATTGATTTTATTCACTATACTTCTAGTGCTAGGAGTTTATAAAATCAATAAGCTTAAGGATCAAGCATGAAAGCAGAAAAATTAAAAAAACGGATACGTTTTATCGGCCTTCTGGGTGGTGGTGTGTTGCTAGGCGTCTTTAGTACGGCTCAAGCAGGTTGGAAATTAGAATGTGGGGGGCGCGCCCCAGCATGGAGCGTTGAAGTCTACCCCAAAGCTTTAAAAGCACGCGTGGCTGGCAAAAGCGCTATGTTGCCGATTTTGAGTAAGCGCCAAGCCCACGGTAACCGCAATAAGGTCGCGATCAAAACCCTCATTCGTAGTGCGAATCGAGCAGATCGCCTCGATTTAACTTTAACCTTTACGAAAAATTGCCGTAGCAGTCTCAATGGAAAATTGATGAGCTTTCGGGCAAAGGGCAAGTTTAATCAAACGGGCTTAAGTGGTTGTTGTCGAGCAGTGCGAGGCTAAAAGTACAGAGGCGAACTTTGCTGCAACCCAGTACAAGCAAATTTCGCCTCAACGGCAAGCCCGATAATTCAATTTGAATACAGTAGGTTCAGCTTTATCCGTCGAGCTAATATTCAGTTTAGCTTGGCCTTCGCCACCTTTAGTGAGCACGCGGGTATTAACCCGAATAATGGTATCTTGACCGCAACTTGACCAATGCAAAGTATCCTCTTCATTCACCTTGTCGCTGATATCGAATTGGCTATCAGTGGGTAAAGCTAAGCTACTCACTTGCGGCGTGCCTGTTGTACCCGCAAAGAAATATTCACGGCGTAGTTCAAGCTTCAAAGCATTGCCACTTAAACTGCCAGCAAAATGTAAGGGTAGCACTGAGACTTGATAGCCCGCTGGTACTGTGACAGGAATGGCTAAATTACAAGTGAGATTATTGTTTTGGCCTTGGGCTGTACCGACTTCTAAGGCGTTTAAACTAAGTTTAAAACTAGTCTGCTGCGGCTGAAATTCAAGCTGTGCATCACCAGCAGGGCAACCCGAGCCAGCGACCGAGGGCGTATCAACAATAAAGGGTAAAGCGCTAGCACCCGCCGTTCCCGTATTAGGATTAGCTGGAGCAGGAACAGGCTGTGCGGGTAGATCCGGCGAGGCCGCTTGATTATTCGCAGTTTTATCGCCGCAACTAACTAAGAAACAGCTGCTTAGAACCAGTACAAGATAATGAGAGCGCATAAGCCTAACTCCTTTTAGGTATTCTTTATCTAACTGTAGATCAAATACTAGGGCTTAGCTCACGGGGCGGGTGAGAGTTTGTTTTAAGACAAGGTTTTTTCACTAAAATTCACTCAAGACTTGCTGCCTTGTGTTTTGTGTAGCGGGGCAACTCTAACTGTATACTTTGCCCGCTGATGCTAGGCTTTCAGTTTACACTGAGGGGGCAGTTTAAGTCTTGGTAGAGGATTAAGTAGCCGGTTATGCATAAAAAGTTTATACACTAGCCAAGCATCCTAAGCTTTTAATAGAAATGCCCCTAACTATAACCGTCAGGGGATGTATTTATTAGCAGTAGGGGTTTAATGCCAAGCACTCTAAACCTAACTTGGTTTAGAGTATTAGGGGATGCTGGCTATTTACCGATCCTATCAGCCCAACGCTCAGCTATCTTCGCAGCTGCATCACGCCCGCCTAAACCGAAGGCTAAAGCCACTGCCACTGCCACTGCACCTAAAGTAAAGCCAAATGCCATATTGACGATATTGTCGGCTAAGCCCATAGCCCGTAGACCCATCGCTAACACCAAACCTAGAATCGCAATACGTGCGATATTCGCAAGGCTAGCACTGCCGTATTCTTGCAATTTGTTGTAAGCCACAGTACTTAATAGATAACCAATAATTAAGATCACGCTACCTACTAAAATGCCACCGCCAAACTCGAGGACTTTGGCGAAGATGATCGAGATGGTTTCAATTCGCAAAGTATTTACCGCTGCGGTCGCTGCAGTGAGCATGGCAAAGAACATAATGACGCTGCCAATCAATTTGGTCGGGGTGCGAGTTGCATTGAAATAGCTCGCTAAGCCCAATTTTTGCGGTAAAGCATCAACATTCATGCCTACTAGGACATCTTCTAAAATAGCGATCGCAAATTTAGCAACGAAATAAGTCACTATGAGAATTAGGCCTGCACCAATGACATTCGGAATAGCTGCCCAGAGTTTATTTAACATATCGGAGGCAGGCACTGTGATGGAAGGAATGTTTAAGACCCCTAAAGCGGTGACCATAATAGGTAATAGAACCGCGGCAAATACGAAAGCACTGCCTAATTTAGAGACTCTAATCTGTGAATTGCCGGTACGCTCTATTAAGTGACGATCCACTTTATTTAAAGCAATACCAGTTAGCTCTGAGAGCATTTTGGCAATGACCCAACCCGCGTAGGCAATAATGCCGGCACCAATAATATTAGGAATCGCTGCTAAGAATTTGTTTACAAGGTTTTTAAGAGGAGCAAGCACATCGGTGAGGCCGAAATGTTGTAAGACGATCATCAATACGAAAATAGTCAAAATCGCTTTGATCAGTGAAGCAATGGGCTTAGCTAAATTCGAGCGTTTGAGAAAACCAATTTTACCCAGCAAGCCTTTAATAAAGCTGGAGATGACAGCCACCGCAATTAGCCCTAAAACCAAAATCAACAAGCCAATTAGTGCATGACCTAGCCTTCCTGAAGTAAGCGGAGTCATATACTGAGAGAAGTTGGCTGAGAGATTTTCCATAGTTGTTACTCCTTGTAATGATGACAATGTGAGCGAGTCGTTGAAAAAAGCCGTTATTGGATAACGGAAATTTCAATACGCTGGCTCTTGTTAGCTGAAACTGAGGTGTTGTCGGGAGACGGGCGCTTACCCATACCCATAATGGTGATGCGTTTAGCGTCTATACCTGCTTTAACGAGCTGTTCTCCTAAGGTTTGAGCACGCATGAGTGATAGCTCATCGCTGTTTTTATTCTCAGTGCTGGTTTCGGTGGTGTAGCTTGTAATCAGGAAGTTCGCTTCTGGGTATTGCGCTAGAAGGGCAGCTAGCATGAGCACTGAGGCTTCTGATTCTTTAGTCAACTTAGCAGTTTTGGCTTCGAAACTGATTTTATCCATGCCCACTGGCGTTTCTAAAGTTTTCTTCTCTAAATAGCTTTGCAATTTAGCTTCGGGGCTACCAGGGGCTAACTCCAGTTTATTGGCAGGATTAGTACTAGCAGTCGTTGCCGTTGTTGTTGGGGTTTCGGTCGTAGGGCTGGTTTGAGCTGTAGTGTTAGCAGGTTTTGCAGCTGAATCAGCCGTAGTGGCAGTAGCAGCAGGATTAGCCATGCTAGTTTCAACAGGCTTGGTGGTCTCAGTGGTAGCAGTACTTATGGTACTGGCCTCATTAGTTTTCACAGCAGTGGTTTCGGTTACTTGAGCGGTGCTTGCATTAGTTGCAGCGGATTGAGAACTGGCGGTATTTTCGGCCATGTTAGCGGCTTCTGTAGTGCCGGTGTTTGTGGTAGTTGTAGCAGTTTCAGTCGTTGCTTGGGACACTTCAGTGCCTGGGCTGGTGTTGCTGGTAACAGTTTCAGGCTGCGGCGCTGTAATCGGCCCCGGAGGTGGTGGTACAGCACCTGTTGCTGGAGGAGTAGCAGCTAGAGCCGCTGCACTAGGCATAATCGTTTGGGTTGTGGTGTTGGTCTGAGTCGTAGTAGCTATCGCAGGAGTGACATGATTAGTCGTACTGGTTTGAGTTTGGGTGGTGTTTGTGGTGACTTCAGTCGCAACAGGCATTTGCGTATCACTGGTATTAGCTAAGCCTAAGCTATTAGCTTGCATCATACGGTTGCTGGTCTGCTCAGCTAGCATGGGCTCGCTTGTTGGTTCGCTGTGCCAAGGATTCAAATACCAGTAAAGTAGCCCGAAAAAGAGTAAGACTAACCCAGCAATAATGCCTTCTTGGGTTGAGGTCAGCTCCTTAGTTCTTTCGGTGTTCTCTGCCATAGTCACCTTCCATTTTGGTTAGCTTGGGTTTATGCATGCAAAACATGCGCGTTCAACACCAATCTAGGTTGTTGATCGAAAGATTAGGGGAGGTTGTGGATGCCCATGTTTGAGTGTAGAAGGAATTTATGAATTTTGGATAGTAGTTAATTGTTTTTTGCCAAAAAATAACAATTCTTTTCTAGTTAATAATAAGCAGCCTGAGTTGATGAAGGACTTGAGCAGATATAAACCAACGGATTAGCCTTCGAAAGCTTAGAGCAATTGATTTGGTAATAGTGTTAAAACGAGATGGCTAAAAATGTGGAGGCATTTAAGCATTAGTTTTTAGGAAAACAACAAGCTAGTCGTTGGTTTTTTGTAAAAAATGCTGCATAGCACATCGAAATAGTGCAGACTCTGCTCAGTACTAGCAAGGAGAAGTGAGTAATGTCCGAAAACACCCAGAATGAAGTCAACACCTTAGGTTTTGCTGCTGCCAAAGAGTTGAGGGATAACTTCAAGCAAGTTGAAGAGATCATGGCAGGCTTTGCTAAATCCTATGAAAACATGAGGCTTGATCCCTTTAATTTAACTCAAGCTTATGGCGATTGGTGGAAAGCGGTTAGTTCTGATCCCCAAGCCTTCATGCAAAAAAATATCGAATACTGGCAGAAATCCCTTGAATTAGGCCAACAGGCTATGATGGCTTTGATGGGGCAAAAGCCTGAACCAATCGTGTCGCCGGCAAAAGGCGATCGCCGTTTTAGCCATGAAGATTGGTCAGAAAAACCTATCTTCGACGTGATTAAACAATCTTACCTACTGACTTCTCAATGGATGCGGACTTTAGTGTCTGATGTAGAAGGTTTGGACGAACATACTTCAGAGCGTGTGAAATTCTTCACTGAGCGCTTTATGGATGCGATGTCGCCTACTAACTTCGCACTGACTAATCCTGCTGTGCTAGAAAAGATCAAAGAAACTAAAGGTGCGAACCTCGTTCATGGTCTGAAAAATATGTTAGAAGATTTGGAAACGGGCAAAGGCGAATTACGGATTCGCATGACGGATACCAAAGCTTTTGAGTTAGGCAAAAATGTTGCATTGACTCCTGGCAAAGTCATTTTCCAAAATCGCATGTTCCAATTAATTCAGTACGCACCCAGCACCGATAAAGTATTGAAGCGTCCTTTATTGGTGGTGCCACCTTGGATTAATAAGTTCTATATCATGGACTTACAGCCTAAAAACTCCTTGTTTAAATGGTTGATTGATCAAGGGCATACTGTGTTCGTTATTTCTTGGGTTAACCCCGATGAGACTTACGCTGATACAGGTTTCGATGCTTATATTAAAGAAGGTGTATTAACTGCAATTGACGCTATTCAATATGAAACGGGCGCTGATGAAGTTAATACCATTGGTTACTGCATCGGCGGTACTCTACTGACTTCAACCTTAGCTTATATGAAAGGCCTAGGTGATAACCGTATTCAGAGCGCTACCTTCTTTACAACCATGATTAACTTCTCCGAGCCAGGTGAGTTAGGCTTATTCATTGATGATGCACAAGTGGCTGGTCTTGAATCTAGCATGGAAAAGGCTGGTTACTTGGATGGCAGTCAAATGGCTGGCGCCTTCAATTTATTACGTGCAAATGATCTTATTTGGTCATTCTATGTCAACAACTACCTATTAGGTAACGATCCCCGTCCATTTGACTTGTTATATTGGAATGGTGACTCTACCCGTATGCCTGCCAAAATGCATAGCTGGTATTTACGTAATCTTTATTTGCAAAATGATTTGTGCAAACCAAAAGCCTTAAGTGTTGATGATGTGCCCTTAGATGTTAGTGCTATTGATATCCCAGCCTGCTTCGTTTCTGCGATTGAAGACCATATTGCACCTTGGAAATCCACTTATATGGGGGCACGCTTATTCTCAGGCCCCACTCGCTTCATTTTAGGTGGTTCAGGTCATATCGCTGGCATCATTAATCCACCAGATGCGAAAAAATACGGTTATCGTATTGCTGATGATTTAGTTGAGAATGTCGATGAGTGGGTGGCTAATACACCAGTCTCTGCGGGTTCATGGTGGCCAGAGTGGGACAAATGGGTGAAAGCACTCAATCCAGCAGAAGCTCCAGCCCGTACGCCAGGCACTCAATTAGCTCCAATCGAGGATGCTCCAGGTACTTATGTTAAAGTTAAGTTAGGTGAGCCAGTACCTAAAGTAACTATGACGGTATTACCTAAAGTGGATGCAGCTCCAGTGATTGAGGCAAAGGTTGAACCAAGCCAGTAGCAGAGGAAAAGCCTAAAGCAGCGAAGAAAGCTGCGGCTAAAGAAGCTACTCCTAAAGCTGAAAAGCCTAAGGCTGCTAAATCTGAGGCCAAAACAGCGCCCAAAGCTGAAAAGCCGAAAGCAGATAAAACCGAAGTGAAGGCTGAAGCTCCAAAAGCGCCCAAGACAGAAACCAAGGCAGAGTCTCCAACGCCTGAAGTCAAAGCAGAAACTGCTAACTCTGAAGTGAAGGCTGAGTCTGCCAAAGCGGCAGATAAAAAGACGCCTCCTCAAGCCTAACCGCTGTTAGCTTAGTCTTTCGATTAGAGCAGGTATTCTGCTCTAATCGCTTAAAAAACTTCCTACTGTCCCTTAATCTTGAAATTCTATAAATTAAACGCATACTATCAGGATGGGCTATAACAGCTTATAGCGATTGTTAGTGTCGCTTTATAATGTCATAACACGATCTCAAAAATTGGAGACCAGTTCTGTGAGTGAAAATATTGTATCCCTGTCAGATGCTTCCTTTGAGCAGGATGTGCTGAAATCAGATCTTCCCGTTCTAGTTGATTATTGGGCAGAGTGGTGCGGACCCTGCAAAATGATTGCGCCTTTATTAGAAGAGGTCGCCACTGAGTATCAAGGGCGCCTGAAAGTGGCGAAATTGGATATCGATAAAAATCAATCGACTCCACCAAAATATGGTATTCGTGGTATTCCTACCCTGATGCTGTTTAAAAATGGTGAAGTTGAAGCAACTAAAGTTGGAGCCTTATCTAAGTCTCAATTAGCTGCTTTTATTGACCAAAATATCTAAGCTCAAGGCTAGATCTAGGGCGATTGTAAAAACTCGCAATCGCCTCACAAAATCTTATATTTTCGCTGGACTAAGTTTAAACTCCGTGCTAGTTTTAGCTGCAGTGAATCCACATCTGGGTTCATTTCTTTGAAGCCTCGATCGTATTTTGTTCCCGAGTTAACACTCCTGATAAAATCATTGCTTAGTCATTGAATCGAGACAGCTATCTTGGCGCATGCAAGTCGAGGGCATTGCTTCCATCAATTTAATCTTCCGCTGGTGAATTAACCTTCATATGAACCTATCTGAATTAAAGAAAAAACCAACTGCTGAACTGTATGAGCAAGCGCTTGCGATGGGGGTGGAAAGTATCTCCCGGGTACGCAAGCAAGATATTATTTTCGCCATGCTCAAAACCCACGCGCAAAGCGGGGAAGATATTTACGGTGATGGGGTGCTAGAAATCCTGCAAGATGGTTTCGGCTTCCTACGCTCACAAGACTCAAGTTATGTCGCAGGCGCTGATGATATTTATGTATCACCTAGCCAGATTCGCCGCTTCGGTTTGCGCACAGGCGACACGATTACCGGCAAGATTCGTCCACCGAAAGATAATGAGCGTTATTTCGCGCTCTTGAAAGTCGACACCATCAACTACGAATCGCCCGAACAAGCTCGCAATAAGATTCTCTTTGAAAATCTGACGCCGCTTCACCCTGACTCACGCATGCGCATGGAACGTGGCAATGGTAGTCGTGAAGACATTACAGCTCGTGTGATTGATTTGGTAGCACCCTTTGGTAAAGGCCAGCGCGGTTTGATCATCGCTCCACCTAAAGGTGGTAAAACTTTAATGCTGCAAAATATTGCGCAAAGTATTACCTCTAATTACCCAGAATGTTATTTGATTGTCATGCTAGTCGATGAGCGCCCTGAAGAAGTGACGGAAATGGCGCGTATGGTGCAGGGCGAAGTGGTTTCTTCTACTTTTGATGAACCTGCGACTCGTCATGTGCAATTAGCCGATATGGTGATTGAGAAAGCTAAGCGTTTAGTTGAGCACAAACGTGATGTGGTTATTCTATTAGATTCCATTACTCGTTTAGCCCGCGCTTATAACACTGTAGTACCTTCTTCAGGCAAGGTCTTAACAGGTGGTGTGGATGCCAGTGCTTTACATCGTCCGAAGCGTTTCTTTGGTGCTGCTCGGAATATTGAAGAAGGCGGTAGCTTAACGATTATTGCGACTGCTTTGATTGATACTGGCTCGAAAATGGATGATGTTATTTACGAGGAGTTCAAAGGCACAGGTAATATGGAGATTCACTTAGATCGACGTATTGCTGAAAAGCGTGTCTTCCCTGCGATTAATATCAATCGCTCAGGTACACGTCGCGAAGAATTGTTGACGACTCCGGAAGAACTCCAATCTTTATGGATCCTGCGTAAATTCCTGCACAGCATGGACGAACTCGATGCAATGGAATTACTGTTCGATAAACTTTCGAAAACTAAAACAAATAATGAGTTTTTCGATGTAATGAAGCGCGGTTAAGCTTGGAAGGGAGCGGTAGTGGTTAAACTGCTACTGCTTCCAATACTAAACCAGCCTGATTTAAATAGCTTTGTAGCTTCCGCTGGTCAATTACCAAATCCAGTAAATACTCACCTTCTTCACCGATGCTTTCGGTTTGAATAGCTTTATCCGCATAGAGTTGGGCACGCAAGCGACCTTGACTAGGCAATAAGCGTAGTTTGCCGCGGAAGGTTTGTTGGGCGAAATAAGAACCTAAATAGTCGAGTAATTGTTCTAAACCAGCGCCTGTTTGCGCTGAAACCCAAGCAGTCGTCGCATGTAAACCATTACCTTCTTGAATGCCTGGTGCGTGTTCCGTTAGATCAATTTTATTCATGATTTCAATTTGAGGAACCACTTCAGCACCAATTTCTTCTAAGACTTTATCGACCTGATCACGATATAAATCTCGTTGTTCATCATGACTGTCAATGACATGTAAAACTAGATCAGCTTCAACGGTTTCCTGAAGAGTCGAGCGGAAGGCAGCTACCAGATCATGGGGCAGATGGCGAATGAAACCTACTGTATCAACTAAGATTATTTCTTGCTGATTGGGTAAGCTAATACTACGCAGGGTAGGATCAAGTGTTGCAAAGAGTTGGTCCGCTGCATAAACATCGGCTTGGGTTAGAGCATTAAAGAGGGTGGACTTGCCAGCATTGGTGTAACCGACCAAAGACACAGTCGGAATTTCAGCTTTCTTACGCGACTGGCGCCCTTGCTCACGTTGATTCTGTACTTTCTCAAGCTTTTTATTAATTTGCTTGATGCGTACTGCTAACAGGCGGCGGTCAGTTTCTAGCTGAGTTTCACCCGGCCCACGTAAGCCAATCCCACCTTTTTGCCGCTCAAGATGAGTCCAACCACGCACGAGGCGGGTAGACATATGTTTTAGCTGAGCGAGTTCAACTTGCAGTTTACCATCATGACTGCGAGCGCGTTGCGCAAAAATATCGAGGATCAATCCCGTACGGTCTACTACGCGACACTCAAATAAGCGCTCTAAATTACGCTCTTGCGCAGGACTAAGAGAATGATCAAAAACAACTAAATCGGCTTGCAAATTGCGCACATAATCACGGATTTCTTCAGCTTTGCCTTCACCCACAAAATAACGGGAGTCAGGGCGTTGCCTAGAACCTGTGACCAGATGCGCGATCTGGGCACCGGCTGAACGAACCAGCTCTTTGAACTCTTGTTCATCGTGCGGGATGTCGTCAGTCTTAAAATTTATCTGAACAAGAACGGCATTTTCGCCGGCAGTAGGGCGCTCAAATAATTCCAAGATAAAATTTATTCAGCAGCTAAATTGAGTTTAATGGGACGTGCTGGAACTATCGTTGAAATAGCATGTTTATAAACTAATTGACTGACTGTATTACCCAATAAAACAACAAATTGGTCAAAAGACTCAACATGACCCTGCAGCTTGATCCCATTAACCAAATAAATAGAGACGGGAATCCGTTCCTTTCTCAGTGCGTTGAGGAAGGGTTCTTGTAAAGTGTGCCCTTTCGACATTGGGTTTCTCCTAAAAAATATATTTTGGGTTTGTGGTTGTTAGTGGCCTGGATTTTACGCAGACCCGCCGATTCTTTGACCGACAGGGTAGAGCCTACCAGCTTCGCACATTTGTAAAAACACCAGTTTATCGGACATCTCCGTTTATCCGCTAATAAACGTCGAAATGTTCATGATGACCGATGAAAGGTGGTAATTCTCGGCTTTATAAAGGCTCAAACCCTGATCCGAGCGGAGCCACGTCATCTGACGCTTCGCAAGCTGCCTCGTTGCCACGATAGCACGATTACGCATTAGATTATAGTCTATTTTTCCATCTAAATAGTCCCAAACCTGCCGATAACCGACTGCACGGATTGCCGGTAAACTGGGGTTGAGCTCAGAGCGTGCATAAAGTTGCTCAACCTCCTGAACTAAACCTAAATCCAGCATTTTATCAAAGCGTTGCTCCAAGCGTTCATGTAACCACGTTCGATTTTCTGGCACTAAGGCTAGTTTTAAAACTTGATAGGGACAAGCTTCAAAACGCAAGCGAGCTTGTAGTGTAGTCAAATTTTGCCCGGTTAATTCATAAACTTCCAAAGCACGTTGCAAACGCTGAGGATCATTAGGATGAATTCGCGCTGCAGCTTCAGGGTCAATCTGCTGTAAGCGCTCATGTAAAGCAAGCCAACCGATGGCATCAGCTTCTTGAAGAAGGCGCGTACGAATCTCAGGATCAGCCGAAGGTAATTCGGATAAACCATGCTCGAGCGCTCGAAAATAAAGCATAGTTCCCCCAACTAATAAGGGAATACGTCCGCTAGCAGTAATCTCAGCCATTTCGCGCAAAGCATCTGTGCGGAAATCAGCAGCCGAATAAGCTTGGCTTGGATCGAGAAAATCAATTAAGCGATGGGGAGCCTGTTTTAAGGTTTCAGCATCGGGTTTAGCGGTGCCGATATCCATATTTTTATAAACTAAGGCCGAATCTACGCTAATAATTTCAACCGGTAATTGTTGGCGAATAGCCACCGCTAAATCAGTTTTACCTGTGCCCGTTGGCCCCATTAAAAAAATCGCTTTTGGTAGCTGCTGCATTTATTGTCCGCGCATAAATAATTTATCAATTTGCTCCAAGCTCATTTGCAGCCAAGTAGGACGACCATGATTACATTGTCCACTGCGCTCGGTGCGCTCCATATCGCGTAATAAAGCATTCATCTCTGGAATACTGAGGCGTCGATTCGCTCGTACTGAACCATGACAAGCCATCGTGCCCAAAATCTCATGCATCGCATTCTGAATACGCTGGCTCGTGCCATGACTAATGAGATCGGCCAGCACATCGCGCACTAAATTTTCAGTATTGGAATCTTTTAATAAGCTCGGTACGGCTCGAATAGCTAGCTGCTCTAAACCGATACGGCTCAATTCAAACCCTAAAGCTTGAAAAACACTGGCTTGTGCTTCGGCTTGATCGGCTTCACGTCGACTCACATGTAGTGCTTGGGGCACTAATAAGGGCTGTGAGCGGATTGAATCGGCTTGCATGCTAATTTTTAACTGCTCATAAGTGATACGCTCATGGGCAGCATGCATATCCACTACTACTAAACCATGGGCATTTTGCGCGAGTATATAAACCCCATGCAGTTGAGCTAAAGCATAACCGAGTGGAGGCATATCTTCATAGCTAGCAGTACTGTCGGCTTCATGAGTTACTGCAAGAGACGGAGTCTCTTCGGTTTGTCCATACAGCTTGGCATAAACGGGTAAGCTTTCACGGACGGGTAAACCTAAGCGTGGTTGTTGATAGCTGTAATTAGCAGGAAAACTTGCTTGGTTAAAGCCAGAGTTAAAGGCGTTGCCTGCTGTACTCGCTGCATTTGCCTCAAATAAGTCAGGACGCGCTAAAGGTTGCACATAAGTGGGAAAGTGAGCAGGACTAGCTGTTTCAGTGCTAGGACGCACTTCTGCTAATGCTTGATGCAGCGTATGGAAAATAAAATCGTGAATTAAGCGGCCTTCACGGAAGCGGACTTCATGCTTGGCTGGATGTGCATTTACATCCACCAATTGTGGATCCATTTCTAGATAAAGCACAAAAGCCGGGTGACGTCCATGATAGAGCACATCTTGATAAGCTTGACGCACCGCATGAGCGATTAGACGATCCCGTACCGCACGATTATTCACATAGAAATACTGTAAATCAGCTTGAGAACGAGAAAAGGTCGGTAAAGCCACCCAGCCCCATAAACGTAAGCCTGAAGCCTCGTATTCCAAATAATGGCTTTGTTGAATAAAAGGTTCGCCACAAATTTCAGCTAAGCGCCGTTCTGAAGCAATTCGATTTTGTGCACTATTTAATTGCAATAGAGGCTTTTGGTTGTGTCGTAAATGAAAGCTAATATCGAAGCGGCTAAGAGCGATTTTGCGTACCGTTTCTTCAATATGACTGAGTTCAGTTTTTTCAGTTTTTAGAAATTTACGTCGAGCAGGAACATTGAAAAATAAATCGCGTACATCCACTGTAGTCCCTATAGCGTGTGCAACGGGTTCAGGCGCGTGTTGCGCTTGATCAGCCTGGATGCACCAAGCTTGTTCGGCTTCTTGATGGCAAGAGCTTAAGGTCAAGCGTGCGACTGAGGCGATACTGGGCAGAGCCTCACCTCGAAAACCTAGGCTACGTACTTGTTCTAAATCTTCGAGGCTACTAATTTTGCTGGTTGCATGTCGACTAAGAGCTAAGGCTAATTCTTCTTTAGGAATGCCACAGCCATTGTCACGAATCCGTATCCGTTTGACACCACCCAGCTCTAGATCGATTTCAATGCGGGAAGCACCCGCGTCCACGGCATTTTCTAATAATTCTTTAACTACAGACGCTGGCCGCTCGACCACCTCACCAGCGGCGATTTGATTGATGAGGTGATCGGGCAACGGGCGTATAGGCATTAGATGGGCGATACCTTGGCAGTAATTGGAGTGGAGGATTTTGTTTCGGCTTCTGCTGGAGCAGGGCCTGCGACTGTAGGTGCTGTATTGTTTAAAGCATCAGGCAACAAGTCTTTAGAGCGATCACTACTAATCCCGTACCGTGCCAAAATACTAGGCTGTTTCGTGGCTGCTTCCGTACGATCAATCACTACCTGATAACCATCATCGGTTTCTAACACAATGAACGGACTACTCGCTGTTTGCATTTTTTGATAGAAGGTTTTGAAGTCAGGTACTAATTCACCATTGACTTTCTGAATAATCAGATTGTTATCGTGGTGGTAGTCCTTATTAATATCCGCAGGTAGCACCTGAGTCATCAAGATCACCTCTTTACGCTCAGCACTGGGTGCTTCTTGAGCTAAAGCAGCTAGGGTAGGTGGTACTGGATCCATGCTACTTAAAATATCTTGATTTAAAGGCATAAAAACAAAGCCACCATAAATATAGTAAGTGGGCTGCTTATCGTATTGATTAGGCTGAACAAGGAGGAATTCTTTGCCCGGACGATCCATTTTCAAGGCCACTTCCATCGGCTTATCATTACGGATAATGCTGAATTTGATTTCATCGCCTAATTGATGCAGATCAATCCAATGTGTGTAGTTTAGATATTCTCCGGGGCGAAATTCCACAGTGCCATTATTTTGAATTTGATGACCGTCAATCTGAGTGATGATATCGCCGACCTGAATAATTCCATCCGCTGGTGAGTTCGGGTAAATCTTGTGCGCTAATACACCAGTTTGATGGTCATCAATACTATATTTGCGGCGCATCGCTGGATTTTCCATTGATTGGACTAAGAAGCCAGGGAAGCCAAAGCCTTGAGCCTTGCCATCTTCAACATCTTTTAAGAAATGCTGAATAATGGGGGTTGGGATCATATAACCAATGTTTTCCGTGAAGAAGCCGGACTGCATGGCTACCCCAACTACTTTCCCGTTAGAAATAACTGGGCCGCCACTGTTTCCAAAATTAATGGCTGCATCAATTTGCACAGCGATTAAATTCTCGTCCGTATGCGCATAGTTTTGTTTTTCAATGCGTGACACCACCCCACGAGTAATACTTAAAGTCGTGCCACCAATGGGGAAGCCGTAGACTTCAACTTCTTGTTGGGTTTGCGGTAAGTCGCCTAATTCTAAGGGCTTCACATCGTTAAAAATGTTCGCTTCTTTAGTACGGACTAAAGCTAAATCTGCTTCGTGCGAAATATAGACGACTTCTGCCTCATAGCGTTTAGTTTCACCGTGGCGCTGCACTTCAAGGAAAGTGGAATCCGCTGCTACATGGGCATTGGTTAGGACTAAGCCTCCCTTAATAATCAAGCCTGAGCCCGAACCTTTTTGAGTATCTGAATTCCACGGAGCCAAAGGATTATAACTATGTTTCACCACATAGACATGTACGACAGCATCTTTAATAGCATCGCGGCCTTCTGCGGTGGTTGAGGCAACTCTAGTGCTGAAACTACTAGTAGTGCTCCCTTGCGTTTGCTCAGGGGCTGTTGTAGATGTTTCTGGTTTTTTGTTGGTCACAGCAGGCGCTACGGGTTCACCGACTTTTTCTGCTAAGACTTGAGTAGCAATGCTAAGCCCCATGGTTAACAGCATTAAGCTCAAGGTGTTTTTTATGTAGTTCATTAAATTAGTTCCTGAGATTTTCTACCAAGATACAGCAGCCCTTGGTGATTTATTGTGGTACTGAGTGAGAAGGTTAATCGTTCATTGCTTTAAGAGCATTTTGCATGGAAAGAGGGCGCTATGCATTAACCCTATCGGTTTTTATGTAAAAACTTGGTATTCTTCGCCGATTATGCCTACAGAGTCAACAACATCAATAGGATTGCACGATGACGGATTATAAGCATACGCTCAACTTGCCGACGACGGAATTCCCGATGCGTGGGGATTTGGCCAAGCGTGAGCCAGAGATGCTAAAGCAATGGGAGCAAGCAGGCCTATATCACAAACTGCGCCAGAAAGCGCTCGGTCGCCCCAAATTCATTTTGCATGATGGCCCGCCTTATGCAAATGGGGCGATTCATTTAGGTCATGCCGTCAATAAAATCCTGAAAGATATTATTGTTAAAAGCCGCACCATGGCAGGCTTTGATGCGCCTTATGTTCCAGGTTGGGATTGCCACGGTTTGCCGATCGAAAAGAAAGTCGAAGACATGATCGGGCGTGTGGGCGTGAAGGTCGATGCTTTCGAGTTTCGTAAAGCCTGCCGCGCCTTTGCGACGGAGCAGATTGAGATTCAACGCCGTGATTTTAAGCGCTTGGGTGTGATTGGCGATTGGGATAATCCTTATCTGACCATGAATTTCCACACCGAAGCGGGCATTGTGCGTGCGTTGGGCAAGATTGCACTCAGCGGTCACATGTATAAAGGTGCCAAGCCAGTGCATTGGTGTACCGACTGCGGCTCGGCTTTGGCTGAAGCGGAAGTGGAATATGAAGATAAACAACCCTACTCGATTGATGTGCGCTTCCCGCTGGTGGATGAAGCAGCTTTATTAGCGAAATTGCCAGCCGCGAAAGGTGAGGGCAAAGCTAGCGTCATTATCTGGACGACTACGCCTTGGACGCTACCTTCCAATGAAGCGGTGGCCTTAAATGCCGAGCTGGATTATGTGGTAGTACAGTTAGCAGCTGAGCGGGTGATTGTGGCGGAAGGTTTATTAGCCGAGGTCATGAAGCGTGCTGGGATTGAAGAATACAAGGTTTTAGCCACGGCCAAAGGTGCTGAGCTAGAAGGTTTAATGCTGCAACATCCTTTCCTAGATAAGCAAGTTCCGGTTATTTTGGGTGAACATGTTACTCTCGATGCGGGTACGGGTGCTGTGCATACCGCGCCAGCGCACGGTCAGGAAGACTTTGTGGTCGGGCAGCGTTATGGCTTACCAGTAGGTAATCCTTTATTGGATGACGGTACTTTCCAAGCCAGTATTCAATATTTTGCGGGCGAGTCCGTACACAAAGTCAATCCGCATGTGATTGAAGTGCTGAAAGAGCACAATGCTTTATTAGCCTCCAGCAAATTCAAGCATAGCTATCCGCATTGCTGGCGACACAAAACGCCCTTGATTTTCCGCGCTACCCCGCAATGGTTTGTGAGCATGGATAAGCAAGGTTTACGCGAACAAACCTTAAAGTCCATCCAACAAGTGCAATGGGTGCCTGAGTGGGGGCAAGCGCGGATTGAAGGCATGATCGCGAATCGACCTGACTGGTGTATCTCGCGCCAACGCACTTGGGGTGTGCCGATTGCTTTGTTCATTCATAAAGAAACTGGCGAGCTGCATCCGAATACTGAAGCCTTGATTGAAGACGTTGCACAACGCATTGAAAAGGGGGGGATTGATGCGTGGTTTGCCTTGGATAAAGCGGAAGTCTTAGGTGCGGAAGCGGATCAGTACACTAAAGTTCCTGACACTTTAGATGTCTGGTTTGATTCTGGAACGACGCATTTTTCGGTGCTGGAAACGCGCGCGGATTTACGCTTTCCAGCGGACATGTATTTAGAAGGTTCGGATCAGCATCGTGGCTGGTTCCATTCGTCGATTTTGACTTCGGTCGCGATGCACGGTTTTGCTCCGTATAAAGCCGTCTTAACTCACGGCTTCACGGTGGATGCGAAAGGCGAAAAGATGTCTAAGTCGAAAGGCAATGGCATCGAGCCGCAAGATATTATGAATAAGCTCGGCGCGGATATTCTGCGTCTGTGGATTGCCTCGGCCGATTACAGCCGCGAAATGACGCTATCGGATGAAATACTCAAGCGTAACACCGAAGCCTATCGCCGTATTCGTAATACTGCCCGCTTCTTGCTGGCGAATTTGGGTGATTTCGATCCCGCTAAGGATGTAGTTGCACCGCAGGATATGTTGGCTCTAGATCGCTGGGCGGTGGATCAGGCTTATCAAGCGCAGCAACGGATTATTTCGGCTTACGACCGTTATCAATTCCATTTGGTATCGCAGGAACTGCAGCGCTTCTGTTCGGTGGAAATGAGTAGTTTGTTCCTGCATATCACTAAAGATCGCCAATACACCATGCAGGCAAATAGCCTCGGTCGGCGTTCAGCACAAACCGCAGCTTGGCATATTTTGCGCGCGATGTTGCGCTGGATGTGCCCGATTTTGAGTTTTACGGCTGAAGAAATTCTGCAATACCTGCCCGGTGAAACCGAAGAATATGTGCTGTTTATGCAGTGGTACGATGGTTTATTTGCACTCGATGTAAGCGATAAAGTCACAGCTAGCGATTGGGAGCAAATTTTTGCGGTGCGTGAGGCTGTGAGTAAGCAGCTGGAGAATTTGCGCGTAGCAGGCAAGATTGGCTCCAGTTTGGAAGCGGAAGTAGATTTGTATTATGCCGCTGAGAATGATCAAGCTAAGGCCTTAGCGAAACTGGGTGATGAGTTGAAGTTTGTTCTATTGACCTCGGCAGCTCGTTTACATCAAGGATCGGCTACTGCTTCAGCTGAGCCTTTACTAGAAGGCTTAGCGGGTTCAGCCACTGTCTCGGATGCTCCAAAGTGTACCCGTTGCTGGCATCATGTCATGGATGTGGGTACGCACGCAGAGCATCCAGATTTATGTGGACGTTGTATTGAAAATGTAGCTGGCACAGGTGAGCGCCGTGAGTATGCGTAGTTTTCGATCTCTCTCGCGAATTGACGAGCGACGGGGCATGCTGTCTTGGTTATGGATTGCGGCGGTTGTCGTTGCCATTGACCAACTAACCAAATGGATGGCAGAGGCTAATCTAGAGTTCGGTGTGCCGTATCAAGTATTTCCGCATTTTAATTTTACGCTGGCTTACAACTATGGTGCCGCTTTTAGCTTTTTAGGGGGGCAAAGCGGATGGCAGCGATGGTTTTTTGCGGGGCTAGCGATTATTGTGGTGTTGTTTATTATCAACTGGTTACGCAAACTATCGAAGGGGCGTAACTGGACGGCGCTAGGCTTAGTATTGGTATTAGGTGGCGCAGTTGGTAATTTAATTGATCGCTTGCTTTATGGAAAAGTAATTGATTTTATTGATATTTATTTTGACATTCCTTTTGTAATGGAAAATTATCGCTTTGCTACTTTCAATGTAGCGGATATTGCCATTACCTTGGGGGCTGCCATTTTGGTCTTTATGAGTCTGTTTGCTTCGGATCGAATGGAATAGAGAGCCATTGATCCTTTAAGCCTCTGACTGTACTACTAAATTATTTTATGGTTAAATATTTTAACTTTAAAATAAATCCCTACTTGCAAGGAGAGTGCAAGTTTAAGTAGTGCATGTAGGGTGGAGGTTTAAGTACTCTCCGTTCATACCACAGAGGAGTAGCGTATGATTGAGGTTCGAGATGTCTCTAAGCATTTTGGCGGTTTAAAAGCTGTCAATCATGCGACACTCACCATAGAAAAAGGCTCCATTACGGGATTGATTGGCCCGAATGGAGCAGGTAAATCGACCTTATTTAATCTTATTGCTGGTTTATATCCACCGACCTCAGGGCAAATATACTTGGATGGCGAGGATGTAACCGGTCTAAAACCTCACGAATTATTTCACAAAGGCTTATTGCGAACCTTTCAAATTGCTCACGAATTTTCCAGTATGAGTGTGCTGGAAAATCTCATGATGGTGCCTTCAGGGCAGCTTGGAGAAAATATTTGGAATACTTGGGTTCACCGCAAAAAAATTCGTGAGCAAGAAGCGCAAGTCCGTGAACGGGCTGAAGAGGTCATACGCTTTCTAAAAATTTCGCATGTCATGCATGAAAAAGCCGGTAATCTTTCTGGGGGGCAGAAAAAGCTGATTGAGCTTGGCCGAACCATGATGGTGGATGCGCGGGTAGTTCTGCTTGATGAGGTCGGTGCAGGGGTTAATCGTACGCTTTTGGGTGAAATCGGTGATGCGATTCTGCGCCTGAATGAAGAGCGAGGCTATACCTTCTGCATGATTGAGCATGACATGGATTTTATTTCGCGTTTATGTAATCCAGTGGTGGTACTTGCTGAGGGTACTGTGCTGATGCAAGGTACCGCTGAGCAAGTGAAGAATGATGAAAAAGTCATTGAAGCCTATCTAGGTCGTGGTCTGAAAAACAAGGGCTTGATGAAAAGTGGGGAGGCAGCATGACTTATCTAGTCGGTGAGGGCCTAACGGGTGGTTACGGTAGCGGTCCCAGTATTCTCAATGGTTGCAATATCAGTGTTGATCGAGGCGAGATCGCAGTGATTGTCGGCCCGAATGGTGCAGGCAAGTCTACAGCCATGAAATCCTTTTTAGGTTTATTAAATCTAAAACAAGGCAAAGTGACTTTAGATGGCAAAGATATTACACACTTAGAGCCACAAGCGCGGATTAGCGAGGGTATTGCGTTTGTACCGCAAACTGAAAACGTGTTTGTGAGTATGACAGTAGAAGAAAACTTAGAAATGGGTGCTTTTCTACGGGACGATGATTTCACCGATACCCGTGATCAGATTTACGAGCTGTTTCCGATTTTGAAAGAAAAACGCTTTCAACTGGCGGGTCAATTATCGGGAGGGCAGCGCCAACAAGTAGCTGTCGGTCGCGCCATGATGACTAAACCTAGCGTATTGCTACTAGATGAACCCACCGCGGGTGTTTCACCGATTGTGATGGATGAGCTGTTTGACCGGATTTTGGAGGTCAAATCTACCGGCATGGCTGTCTTAATGGTAGAGCAAAATGCACGGCAAGCTTTGGAAATTGCGGATCGTGGCTATGTTTTGGTCATGGGCGAAAATAAGCATACCGGTTCAGGTCAGGCTTTATTGGCTGATCCAGTTGTCCGCAAATCATTTTTAGGGGGTTAACCATGACGGATTATTTAAATGCCTTAGTGGTTTTCGCCAATTTCGTATTTGTACCGGCTTTAACCTATGGTTGTCAGCTAGCACTTGGTTCGCTTGGCGTTACGATGATCTATAGCGTGCTGCGTTTCTCGAATTTTGCCCAAGGCGAAACCATGGCCTTTGGAACCGTCATCACCATTATGGTCACTTGGGGCTTACAGTCGATGGGCATTACTTTAGGTTTTCTGCCCACAGCTTTATTAGCATTGCCCATTGGTATTCTGGTGACAGCTCTTTTGCTCCTAGCAACAGATCGATATGTTTATCGTTATTACCGAACGAAGCGCAGTAAGTCGATTACGTTTGTGATGGCCTCTTTAGGCGTCATGTTTATTATGAATGGATTGGTGCGTTTATTGCTGGGGCCTAATGATCAAAACTTTGCGGATGGAGAGCGTTTTTTTCTAAGTGCGGATGCCTTTCGTGCTTGGTCAGGTTTAGATGAAGCGCTCGTTATTCGTACCTCGCAGGCACTCACGATTATTCTCGCTATCATTCTAGTGGCCGCTTTGTTTTGGTTTTTACAACGTACTAAGACGGGTAAAGCCATGCGTGCGTATGCAGACAATGAAAATCTCGCACTTTTGTCGGGTATCAACCCTGATCGGATCGTACGCATCACTTGGATTATTACTGCAGCGCTTGCCACCGTGGCGGGTGTTTTATACGGCTTGGACAAAGGCTATAAACCCCTATCGTATTACAACTTACTTTTGCCCATCTTTGCGGCGGTGATTGTCGGGGGGATTGGTAAGCCCATTGGAGCCATTGTTGGCGGTTTTATTATTGCTTTCTCTGAAGTGATTGTGACTTATGCCTATAAAAAGGTACTAACTTATGTGCTACCAACCGATATGGCTCCGGATGGCTTAGTGCAGTTGCTATCGACAGAGTATAAGTTTGCGGTGTCTTTCGTGATTTTGGTTATTGTTCTATTAGTTAAGCCCACCGGTATTTTTAAGGGGAAAGTGCTATGAGTCAGCGTCCATCTACTGCGCCCCTTCACGATAATACGGTCCGCGCTAGTATCGCTTTTTTAGTGATGGCGGGTATTTTAATTCTCATCGGGGTCACTCAATCTTGGGCCTTAGCGCTCACTATTTTGAACTTATGTATTATCTCCGCGATTATGGCGCTTGGTGTCAATATCCAATGGGGCTATGCAGGTCTCTTTAATGTCGGGATTATGGGCTTTGCAGCTTTAGGCGGTTTAGCCACCATTATTATTTCTATGCCACCAGTCAAAGAAGCTTGGCAGGCTGGCGGGATGCGTGTCCTCTTAGCTTTGCTCATGATGCTGGCAACGATTAGTGCAGCTCTTTTTGTACATAAATTGATGCAAGGTAAGCGTTTTCATGGCTGGCTAATTGCCTTAGTCATCATCCTAGGTGTGGTTATTAGTCGTTATATTCTTGATCCGGGTGTGGCTGCTATTGAAGCCGTCAATCCTGCTAGCACGGGCTATTTAGGTGGTTTAGGTTTGCCAGTCGTGTTTGCTTGGTTAGTGGGTGGTTTGCTGGCTGCAGGAGCTGCTTGGTTAATTGGTAAAATAGCACTTGGACTACGTTCAGACTATTTAGCGATTGCAACTTTAGGTATTTCCGAGATTCTAGTGGCCGTCATGCGCAATGAAGATTGGTTGACTCGTGGCGTTAAAAACGTGACAGGTTTACCGCGCCCTGTACCTTATGAATTAGAGCTGCAACAAGCACCTTGGTTTATTAATTTAGTAGAGCGCTTAAACTCAGGTAGTTTAATGGGATTGAACTCCACTGATCAAGCTGCGGTCTTACAGACACTAGTGGTAGACAGCGCAAGTATCTTTGTAAAGCTGTGCTATACAGGTTTATTTGCTTTAGTGCTTATCATTATCTTGCAATTGTGTGTCTTAGCCTTAGATTCTCCTTGGGGTCGAATGGTACGGGCAATTCGAGATAATGAAGTCGCCGCCGATGCGATGGGTAAAGATGTGACAGGTCGGCATTTGCAGATCTTTATTTTAGGTTCTGCAGTGGTGGGAATTGCAGGAGCAATGCTCGCGACTTTGGATGGACAATTTACTCCCGGTTCGTATAGTCCCTTACGTTTCACCTTTTTGATCTGGGTAATGGTGATTGTGGGTGGGTCTGGTAATAATTTAGGTGCAGTGCTCGGCGGCTTTCTAGTCTGGTTGATTTGGGTAGAAGCTGAGCCAGTTGGTTTTTGGTTAATGGATGCTTTAACCTCATGGATGGGAGATGGCAGTGGATTGCGTAAGCATTTATTAGACAGTGCGCAATACATGCGGGTGATTATTATGGGAGCGGTATTACTTTTGGTAATGCGCTTTAGCCCATGGGGACTTTTGCCTGAGCAAAACAGGTAAGCTTGATTGATAATGAGGAGAACACACATGAAAAAATTATTGTTAGCAACTGCAATTATGGCAAGCCTGACGGGTGTCGCCATCGCTGACGATGTGAAAGTTGGGGTATTAATGGGATTTACAGGCCCTATTGAATCTTTAACCCCGAATATGGCTGCTTCTGCTGAATTAGCCTTCAAAGAAGTATCTGACTCAGGTGCACTATTAGATGGCAAAAAGATTGTTCCTGTTCGCTCGGACTCCTCTTGCGTTGATGCAGCAGCTGCGACCGCTGCGGCTGAGCGTTTAGTGACCTCTGAAAAAGTGGTTGCACTTGTAGGCGCTTCTTGCTCTGGTGAAACGACGGCTGTCGTAAATAATGTGGCGGCTCCAAATGGCGTTCTAGCCATTTCTCCCTCAGCAACTTCACCTGCATTAACCTCCATTGCTGATAAAGGTTTCTTCTTCCGTACCGCCCCTTCTGATGCTCGTCAAGGTGAGGTATTAGCACAAATCGTTAAAGATCGTGGGATCAACGAAGTCGCGATTACTTATACCAACAATGACTACGGTAAAGGCTTAAGCGAGTCTTTCTCGAAAGCCTATGAAAAATTAGGCGGAAAAATCGCTATTAATGCCTCACACGAAGATGGAAAAGCTGACTATGCAGCTGAAGTTGCTGCTTTAGCTGCTTCTGGTGCGAAAGATCTAGTTGTATTCGGTTATTTGGATCAAGGTGGTAAAGGGATCGTCCAAAATGCTTTAGATACTGGCGCTTATAAACGCTTTATCTTAGCAGACGGCATGGTTGGTGAGAAATTTGCCGCTGACTTAGGTGCAAAGATCGAAGGTTCTTTCGGTACGATGGCTGGCGGTGAATATGAAGGCGCAGATGCTTGGAACAAGATCGCAGAAGGCGCAAAAATTGATCCAAAAGGTGGCCCGTATCGTGGTGAGTCCTATGATGCAGCGGCTTTAATTTCTTTAGCAATGCAAGCAGCTAAATCGACAGATCGTGCTGCGATTCAAGCGAAAATTAAAGATGTTGCCAATGCACCAGGCGAGAAAATCCTCCCTGGTGAATTAGCAAAAGGCTTAAAGCTGATCGCTGAAGGCAAAGATGTTGATTATGTCGGTGCAACCAATGTTGAGTTCGATGACGCAGGTGATGTACCAGGCTCTTATCGTGAAATGGAAATCAAAGGCGGTAAGTTTGAATCAATGAAGATTCACTAAGTCTTTGCTAATTTAATAGCTGAAAAGGGTGGGCTAGTCTCACCCTTTAGGCAAAAGTCTGGAACAGTTAGCTTCTTAAGGGAGCTTCACGCTTAAAACGTTCTGCCCATTCGTCATTTAAAGCATTTCTGACTTTGACCAAAGGTATTGGACTTAATTGCTTAGGTAACTTAACGCCTACTCTCGCTGCTATCGTTCGCAGATAAAGCTTGTCATCCACAATATCTTCGTAGAAAAGCTCAATGGGGTTTAATTTATAGTTTTCAAAGAAATAAAGCCAAGCTATTTCTTCATTTCTGATCTCTTTAATGCGCCTTTGGATATTTGCAGCTTTGTAAATAGCCTTTTGGTTGTAGTTTGAAGATTCATCTAAATTTATTGCAGATCGCCGGCCTATACCTGCGGTTTTTTCTGCATCATCTGTATTTAATACATGACAGACTTTTGTTTGATCAGCCATCTCACGAGAGATAGCTTGATACAAATAGTCACGCCGCCTTAAAAAAATCCAAGTGGCATCTTTATAAAAATCATAAAAATGCATGACCTGACTGGAAAGAAGGCTATCAATGGATTTTTTCGCACGGTATTTCTTGAAAAATAAATTTAAGGAAGATGAGTTATACTTTTCAAAACTATGCACATGGTTGACTTTTAACCATTGACTTTGCATGACTTTAACAGCAAAAACCTCATTGGAGGATTGACATATCTGCTTGATTCTAGTGATAAAGCTTTGAGCCTCAGACAGATTAGTAACCTGTGGATTAATATACACCTCTTGCGGACAACCTAGTACGGTTGTTGCTTCCAGCTCTTTACATAACATCGTTGATCCAGAGCGTTGTGTTGCGCAGATTACAATTTTTTTCATAAGTCTATAAAGGTTCAAATCATGGAATCTATTAGTTTAGAAAATTCAACAGATAGAGTCGACTCACATTTAGTTGTAGAGCAGAGATAGAGTAGGCATGAATTTATAGGTGCATTTGCCAAATTGTGTTAGTTAACTAACACTAAGTCCTTTAAACCTTTAGAAAAATGCAATGACTTTATTTTTTCTCATCGCTATTTTGTTAGGGATTGCGTGGTTCTGGCAAGACAGCCTGAAAAGTCGTGAACGCGCGATTCAGGCAGCGACGCTTGCTTGTCGTGAGCTGGGAGCACAGTTGCTAGATCAAACAGTCGCGCTAAAAAGTATTAGGTTAGCACGTACTGAAGCAGGGTCACTCAATTTGCGGCGTATTTATGAGTTTGAGTTTAGCTTAGCAGGTTATGAGCGTTTGCATGGGCGTGCCTTTGTGCTCGGGCAAAAATTAGAGCAGGTGCAATTAGATCGTGCGGAAGGGATGGTAATTGACATAAAAAGCCCTTCGCATTCTTGATACAATCCTAGTTTATTGAGTTTTAGAGGCAAGCTTCATGCAAGTTACGCTCGCTAATCCCCGCGGTTTTTGTGCTGGTGTGGATCGTGCTATTGAAATTGTTGACCGCGCTTTAGAAGTGCTGGGTGCGCCCATCTATGTACGCCATGAGGTCGTGCATAACCGTTTCGTGGTGAGTAATTTGCGAGATAAAGGTGCCATCTTTGTCCAGGAACTGGATGAAGTGCCCGATCATGCGACGGTGATTTTTAGTGCGCATGGGGTCTCACGTGCGGTCCAAGACCAAGCAAAACAACGTGGCTTAAAGGTGTTTGATGCGACTTGTCCGTTAGTCACGAAAGTGCATGTCGAGGTGACTCGCTATAGCCGGGAAGGACGTGAAACTATACTGATTGGCCACAAAAATCACCCCGAAGTCGAAGGCACGATGGGGCAATATGAAACCAGTTTTGGTGGCAAAATTTATCGTGTCGATTCACCCGAAGAAGTGGCCGCTCTAGAGGTAGTTAATCCAGAAAAGCTGGCATTCGTAACCCAAACCACGCTTTCGGTTGATGATGCAGCGATAGTGATTGATGCTTTACGCCGCAAATTCCCTGCGATTATTGGTCCGCGTAAAGATGATATTTGCTATGCCACCCAAAATCGCCAAGATGCTCTGAAGATGCTGGCTGAAACTTGTGATTTAGTCCTAGTGGTCGGCTCGCCGAATAGTTCTAATTCCAATCGCTTGCGTGAATTAGCGGAGAAGCGCAATACACCCGCTTATTTAATTGATGACGCCAATGATATTCGCCCAGAATGGTTAGAGGGTGTGCAACGGATTGGTTTGACTGCTGGAGCTTCTGCGCCTGAAGTTTTAGTAGATGGCGTGTTAGCACATTTGAAAGCGCTAGGTGCTACGGTAGAGGTGCAAAACTCAGGAATTACTGAGAATATTTCTTTTGTGCTACCGCGTGAGTTGCGTCGAGCTTAATTAAAAGACAAAGCAGATAAGCTGCTTTGTCGAAGTGAGTTTTTTCTAAAGCTTGCTGAGTAGTACAGGGTCGGGATACCCATCCGCCGGTAAACCAAGTTGCTGCTGTACTTGGCGCACTGCATTGCGGGTATCTTCGCCGATAATCCCGTCAATTTTTCCAACCGGCAAGCCACGTGCTGCTAGTTGAGATTGCAATTGGCGTACTTGCGCAAGGCTCAATTTCTGCACGGGTGCGTTACCTGCATAGAGTGGTTTTGCACCAGCAAAGCGCGTAGCTAAATAAGCTGCAGTGGTTGCATACACGGTCGATTCATTCCACTGACGAATCACATCAAAATTAGGGAAGGCTAAAAACGCAGGGCCATTGCGTCCCATCGGTAACAATAAAGCGGCTTGTCCATTCGGGCGAAGTGGATCACCATCCGCTTCAGTGACTCCCATCGCTGACCATTCTACAAGCGGCAAGCGATTATCTAAGCGCGCTTTTGACCAATCCATTTCACGCGGTACTTTTACTTCAACGAGCCAAGGTTGACCTGCTTGCCAGCCATGATGGCGTAATAGATTAGCTGCTGAAGCTAAGGCATCGGCTTTGGAACGAATTAAATCGCGATGTCCATCACCATCGAAATCCACCCCTTGTTGGTTATAACCAGAAGGCAAGAACTGCAACTGACCTAGTTCACCCGCCCATGCACCGCGCATACTCGCAGGCGTTTGATCACCTTTTTGGATTAGCCATAAAGCATGTATCAGCTCAGGGCGAAAACGCTCTGGGCGGCGACAGTCATAAGCTAAAGTTGCTAGGGAGCGAATAGTAGGATAATCGCCAGTGACAGCGCCTAAATCGGTTTCTAAAGCCCATAAAGCGGTGAGCAGCGGCGCAGGCACACCGTATTCTTGCTCAATGCGTTGAAAAAGTTTGGCATTTGCTTGCATTTGCTTTTGCCCATTGGACAAGCGATAGCTAGAGACTTTTTTACCTGCAAACTCTAAAAAAGTTTGCGCAAATACCTCTTGTGAGCGGTCACGTTGAATCACACTTGGGTCGAGTGTAACACCCTCTAAAGCTTGATTGACTACTGCAGCTGAGAGACCAGTGCTGATCGCTTCTTGCTTAAAATTATTGAGCCAGGTTCCAAAATCCTGTGTATTTCGACAATCTGCCCAAGCTGTGCTTCCATAGCAAACACTAGCCAGCAGTAAACCGTATGTAAACTGACGCATAGTTAGCCTTTATTCATATCCATAAGAGTAGGATGAGTATAGCAACAGACGGCGAAACTGCCGTCTGTCCTCCAAAGACCAACTTTCAGAGTGATTAGTTCTCTGAACCGATTTGTAAGCGCCAAATATCGCGATTATATTCACGCATGGTGCGATCGGTTGAGAAGAAACCACTGTTGGCCGTGTTCAATATACTCATGCGCGTCCAATGCTCTTGATCTTGCCAAGCAGTTGAGACTTTTTCTTGAGCATCAATATAGCTACGGAAATCAGCTAAAGTCATCCACGGATCGTTCGAACTGAGTAGGCTATTGATAATATTGTCAAAAATACCCGGCTCAAATGAATTGAAATGCCCACAACTTAAGAGTTGCATCACCGATTTCAAATCAGCGTCTTTCTCAACGATTTCCCAAGGTCTATATTGATGGCGCAGATCTTTTACTTCCTGTTCGCGTAGACCAAAGAGGAAGAAATTCTCTTCACCCACTGCTTCCAAAATCTCAATATTCGCACCGTCATAAGTGCCAATCGTGAGCGCACCATTCATCATGAACTTCATATTACCTGTGCCAGAGGCTTCTTTACCTGCGGTAGAAATTTGCTCGGATAAATCAGCAGCAGGGGCAATGATTTCCATGCTAGACACACGATAGTTTGGCAGGAAAGCGACTTTTAAGCGGTTGCCAATTTCTGGATCATTGTTCACTAGATCAGCGACGCTATTGATCAATTTGATAATGCTTTTTGCCATCACATAGCCGGGGGCAGCTTTACCCCCGATCAATACACAGCGATTCGCCCAATTCTCCATGCGACCTTGTTTGATGCGCGAATAGAGATGAATCACATGTAGCACATTCAGTAGTTGGCGCTTGTATTCATGAATACGTTTAACTTGGATGTCAAATAAAGAATTTGGGTCGAAATCGACCCCACATTCGGCACGTACCAGTTTAGCTAAGCGCTGCTTATTCGCATGCTTTACTTCCCGCCAAGCTTGTTGGAAAGCAGTGTGCTGAGGTTCTGCAAAAGGCTTTAGTTGCTCTAGCTGTTCTAAATGAGCGACCCAATCCGTGCCAATATGTTGATTGACCAGCGCTGTTAAACCTAAATTTGCATTGGCTAACCAACGACGTGGAGTCACTCCATTAGTTTTATTATTGAATTTTTCTGGCCAAAGTTCATAGAAATCGTGGAAGAGATCTTTCACTAATAATTCAGAGTGTAAAGCCGCGACACCATTAATGGAGAAGCTGCCTACAATCGCCAGCCAAGCCATACGCACTTGACGCATGGAGCCTTCTTCAATAATCGACATACGCCGTTGTCGTTCGGTATCGCCAGGCCAACGCATCGAGACTAAGCGTAGGAAACGCGCATTGATCTCGTAGATGATCTCTAACAAGCGTGGCAATAATTTTTCAAACAAATGTACTGGCCAACGCTCTAAAGCTTCAGGCAAGAGCGTATGGTTAGTGTAGGCCATACATTGGGTAGTAATATCCCAAGCCTGATCCCAACCCAAATGCTTCTCATCAATCAACAGGCGCATGAGTTCAGCCACAGCGATAGTGGGATGCGTATCATTCATTTGGAACACATGCTCGGCTGCGAACTGGCTGTAATCATGTTCGTTATGATCACGTTCCCAAATCCGAATCGCATCTTGTAAGCTGGCTGAAGCTAAGAAGTATTGTTGACGTAGGCGCAGCTCTTTACCATTTTCACTACTATCGTTCGGGTAAAGTACCATCGAAATATGCTCAGCATTATTCTTGGCTTGTACCGCTTCGGTGTAGTCCCCTTGATTGAATTCTTGTAAATTGAATTCGTCGGTGGCACTGGCTTTCCATAAGCGCAGGGTATTAACGGTCTTGTTGCGATAGCCAGCAATAGGCATATCAAAAGGAATTGCTAAGACATCTTCTGTATCGACCCAGCGAGTACGGATTTTATGTTCAGCATCGTGGTAGGTTTCACTGCGACCCCCAAAGCGAATACGTTGTGCATATTCAGCGCGTTCAATTTCCCAAGGATTACCATCACGCAGCCAGTGATCAGGCTCTTCCGTTTGATAGCCATTCTCAATCCGCTGGCGGAACATGCCATATTCATAGCGAATTCCATAGCCCACCACGGGGAGACGTAAACTCGCACAACTATCCATAAAGCAGGCTGCTAAACGGCCTAAGCCACCATTACCTAAACCGGCATCGGGTTCTTCAGAGGCTACTTCCTCGAGGGAAGTACAATAGTTGTAAAGTGCTGATTTAACATTCGGATCGAGTTCCATGTTCAATAAGTTATTGCCGAGCGAACGCCCAATCAAAAACTCTAAAGACATGTAATAGGCGCGGCGCGTGCCCGGCTTGAGATATTCAGCCCAAGTATTCCGCCAATCCACCATTAAACGATCACGAATCGTATAAGCCAGTGCATTATATAAATACACTGAAGGGCAGCCTTGGAAACGCCCTAAGTGATAAGAAAGATAGCGCTGAAAATCATTCCCGAGGGTTTCAGCATCATTGTCCAATGGGTCAAGCTCAACCGGAAGGAAGGGCATTTGATTGCTTGGATGGGTGTTCATAGAAAGGACACTCCTAAATTGCCTGTCCAAATTTATTAAGTCTATTAAGGGCGATACAGTTCGAGATAACGCTTAGCACTGCGTTTCCATGCAAAATCTGCCTTCATCGCGTTGCGCTGCAAGGCTCGCCATAATTTCTGATCCTCTGCAAACAAGCGCAAGACCCACCATAAAGTACCTAATAAGGCATGACTAAAGGGTAGGTAAAAGACAAAGCCGTTGGCCGTATCGTCTGCGATATTCGCTTCGGTAGCATTGATGACTGTATCTGCTAAGCCACCTGTGTTGTACACCACGGGTAAAGTCCCATAATTCAAACTGTACATTTGATTTAAGCCACAAGGCTCAAAGCGTGAAGGCATTAAGAAAACATCACAGCCTGCTTCAAGCAAATGCGCCAGCGCTTCGTTATAACCGATATACACCATCACACGTCCTGGATAGCGAGAGGCTAAATCATAGAGTGCTTGCTCATAATGATGATGTCCGCTACCGATAATGACGAAGTCAGCATTGGTTTCAGCTAGCAGCGGATGAATGCATTCCATCACCATATCCACGCCTTTTTGCTCAACTAAGCGACTGACCATACCTAGCAAGGGACGTGCCAACTGATCTGCAGTTGGTGTTTGCCCAAAGCGCTCAAGTAAGGCCTGCTTATTCGCCCATTTGCCTTTTTTTACATCGCGTAAGCTGTAATTTTGTACTAGATATTCGTCCTGCTTCGGATTCCAAATCGCGGTATCAATCCCATTGAGAATGCCATGCAGTTTGTGGCTCTGGGAGCGCAGCAAACCGTCTAGACCATAGCCAAATTCAGGTGTACAAATTTCTTTGGCATAAGTCGGGCTAACCGTGGTCACTATATCAGCGTACACAATGCCCGCTTTCAGCATCGAAAAACCACCGTAGAATTCTAAGCCCTCACTCGACCACCAATGCCAAGCTAGTTGTAACTGATCATAAATAACCCGAGAAAAATGCCCACCATAAGCAAGATTATGAATCGTAAAGACACTGCGTGGGCGTGGATGCACTGTTTCCAATAAAGCTGGAATCAAACCGGTTTGCCAGTCGTGTGCATGCACCACATCGGGTCGCCAGTTGAGATTTAAAGCATCCGCCGCTAATAAAGCCGCTGCACGGGAGAAGACGGTAAAGCGTTCAGCATTATCAGGCCAATCATAGCCCTCAGGATGCATATATGGGTTGCCAGAACGACCAAATAAAGCGCCACATTCCACGACCCAAATCGGAAAAGGGAAGGCTTCATGTGTGCCTTCTAAAATATGTACGGTATGCACCCGCCCAGCTCCTTGAATCTGTAAGGAACCGAGGCTGTGGACGTCTTTGAGCTTACCCATCATGTCGTAGTAAGCAGGTAACAAGAGGCGAACCTCAGCACGCTCAGCATGAAGCGCAATCGGTAAGCCATAGGCTACATCAGCGAGTCCACCGGTCTTGATTAAGGGGTAGGCCTCGCTGGCAGCAAATAAAACTTTTAATGCCATTAATCTGTCTCGTGAATAGATTTCTTACTCAGTACTGGAGAAGCTTCAGCTGTTGCAATAACTTCAGCTTCGGGAATTGCTTGCAAGAAAACTGCCGCTAAAGGAGGAAGGGTCAGTTCAATCGAATGCTCAAAGCCCATGTGTGGATGGTTTTGTACGAGTAATTGGCCAGCATTGCCGCAATTGCTGCCCCCATAATACTGGCTGTCAGTATTTAAAATTTCTTGGTAAGCATAGGCAGGTGGAACACCCAAGCGATAAAAGCCCCGGGGTACAGGAGTGAAATTGAGTGCAATCACTACAGGTCGTTGTTTATCTTCACCATAACGGACTAGGCTTAATAAAGAGCGTTCAGCATCATCGCAATCAATCCAGCGGAAGCCTTGCGGATCGTGATCAAATTGGTGCAAAGCCGGGTTATTCCGATAAGCACCGTTTAAATCACTAATCAGCTTGCCTAGGGCTTGATGAGCTGGGAAATTGAGTAAGCCCCAATCCAGTTCTACCGCTTCATTCCACTCTAACCATTGCCCGAATTCACTACCCATGAATAAGAGCTTCTTGCCAGGATGTGCATATTGCCAAGCATAAAATAAACGTAGATTAGCAAAGCGCTGCCAATAATCACCTGGCATTTTACCGAGCATGCTGCGCTTCATATGCACGACTTCATCATGGGATAGCGGTAATACGAAGTTTTCCGTCCACGCATACATTTGACTGAAGGTGAGCTTGTTTTGATGGTATTTGCGATAGATTGGATCAAGCGCAATATAGCTGAGGCTGTCATTCATCCAGCCCATATTCCATTTCATGGAAAAGCCCAAGCCGCCCATTTCAATAGGGCGCGAGACAGCAGGCCAAGTCGTCGACTCCTCTGCCACCGTGAGCACGCCCGGAAATTGTCCATGGACGACTACATTGAGTTCACGCAGAAAGGCCACTGCTTCGATATTTTCTCTGCCGCCATATTGATTGGGAATCCATTGTCCAGCAGGGCGGGAATAATCCAAATACAACATAGAGGCGACCGCATCGACTCGTAGGCCATCTAAATGGAATTCTTCCATCCAATACAATGCATTGGCAATCAGAAAGTTACGGACTTCATTGCGGCCATAGTCAAAAATCAAAGTGCCCCAATCTTGATGCTCACCTTTGCGGGGATCAGCATGCTCGTATAAAGCTTCACCCGTAAAGCGTGCTAGGGCGAAATCGTCTTTTGGGAAATGAGCAGGCACCCAATCGAGCAAAATCCCAATATTGTTTTGATGACAGAGATCAACGAAATAACGCAATTCATCAGGGCTACCCAAGCGGGCAGTAGGCGCATAATAGCCAGAAACCTGATAACCCCACGATTGATCCAACGGATGCTCAGAAATAGGCAAAAGTTCAATATGTGTATAGCCCAAGTTTTTTACATAAGGAATCAAGCTATCCGCTAATTCACGCCAGCTATAAAAACGATTATCGGGGTGACGCTTCCAAGAGCCAGCATGTAACTCATAAATACTCATAGGCTGATGCTGCCAATCGAATTGTTCACGCTGCTGAATCCATGCTTGATCTTGCCAAACATGCTGGCTAGGGGCTGGGATACAAGCTGCCGTTTCAGGGCGCAAAAACATCTGCTGGGCGTAAGGGTCGGCTTTCCGAATGATGCTGCCAAAGCGGGTCAGGATTTCGTATTTGTAGCCTTCGCCCGCAGGTAAACCGGGAACAAAAAGCTCCCAAATGCCAGTTTCACCGCGTGAACGCATGGGATAGCGGCGGCCATCCCAATCATTGAAATTACCGACCACGCTGACTCGTTGTACACCTGGTGCCCAGACTGCGAATAAACAACCCTGTACGCCGTCCACTTCCTTGAGATGAGCACCGAGTACTTTCCAAGATTGGCGATGATTACCTTCACCTAAGAGATGCAGATCAATCTCACCTAACTGAGGTGTAAATGTGTAAGGCGTGATGCTACTTAGCCATTGGCCGGTTTTTTTATCCAAATAGCGTAGAGTTGGGTGAAGATGCGGGGCTAATTTGCCTAGTTCACTACTAGGATTCGGTGTGAAACTAAAGCAATCAGAGCCTTCCAAACGCTGGAGCGGCTGCTGATCAATTTCAATTGCTTCTGCAGAAGGCATAAAGCTACGAAATACCCAAGCTTCTCCTTCTTGATGCCAACCCAAAAAGTGAAAAGGATCGTGATGCGTGCCTGCTTGCAGGCGCTGCAACTCGCTCATACTAGGCGAAGGGTTCATGATTTATCTCACTGGTTTGCTGCTGTGGTGTGGTATCGCTGATACTGCTGTAACTGTGCTTTTAACCGCGTAAGTCGCTCGGGTTGGACTTGGTGCCACTCAAAGCGCCAATGCCAATTGCCTTCGATGGTACCCGGCACATTCATCCGCGCTTCACTGCCTAAACCAAGTACATCTTGCCAAGGCAACATCACCAAACCTGCCGCACTTTGGAACACGGTAGCTAGCATCAAATCAATAATATTACCCTGATTTTGTTCGATACTCAAAAAAATATGCTCTTGGATTAAGTTTAAAGTCCAAGCCTGTTGCTCAGTATTTAGACTATTAAACCAGCCCAACAGTGTGTCGTTATCATGGGTGCCCGTGTAATACACGGTGTTATTGAGCACGTTCCACGGTTTATGCGGGTTATCCGCAAAATGATCAAAGGCAAATTGCAGTACCGACATCCCCGGCAACTGATATTTATGCCTTAAAGCGGTTACTTCATGGGTAATAATGCCTAAATCTTCTGCTACCAAGGGCAACGTCCCCGAAGCTGCTTGTAGGCAAGCAAGCAATTCGTCACCGGGGACTTTAGCCCAGTAACCGTCAATAGCGGTCGGGCTATCTGCTGGAATCATCCAAGCGGCTTCTAAGCCCCGAAAGTGATCAATCCTCACCAAATCAAAGAAATCAAAGTGATAACGCAAGCGCTCACGCCACCAAGCAAATTGCGTTTCTTGCATTAATTCCCAGTTATAGTGCGGATTCCCCCAGCGCTGGCCGGTTGCTGAGAAATAATCAGGTGGCACACCCGTGACTACGGTGGGTTTGCCGTCGGCATCCAAAAGAAATAATTCAGGATGCGCCCACACATCGGCACTATCATAAGCTACAAAAATGGGCATATCACCAAACAGGCGAATACCTAATTCCTGCGCATCTGCACGCAAACTTTGCCAATGTTGCCAGCAATAAAACTGCTCATAAATATGCTGGTTCAGTGCTTCTATATGCTCATTTTTAAATTTAGCTAAAGCCTCTGGGGAGCGCTGCCGATACTCATGCGGCCAAGTCGACCACTCTGTGTCCTTGAAAGCAAATTTCAGTTCCATAAAGAGGGCAAAATCATCAGCCCAATGTTGGTTTTGCTGATACCAGGCGGCAAATTCCGAAGTTTCCCCTAGCACCACTAAGGATTCAGCCTTAGCTTGAGGAAATAAAGCTGGATTTAACGCGAAGGCTGAGACGCATTGATAAGGCGATAGCCCATTCAAAGGTAGACCCAGAGGCAGCATTTGCCAAACACTAATACCCAGCTCGGACAGTTGATCCAGCCAACGCCAAGCATCACGATCAAGTTTCCCCGAAGCTAGCGAAGTAGGGTGTAATAAAATACCAGCTTCAAGCCGGTTCGGAAGAATTGCGGTGGTCATTAATTAAGTATTCCTACGCATGGTGCCTGCGTTTTCTACACCCTGTCCGCCTTTGGATAAGGGTGTTTCTAGATGTTGTGGAGGTTCTAAGTTAAGTAATTGATAGACTTGTTTAATTTGTAAACGGAATAGGCGCTCGAAATCGCGCACGCTTTCCGTTGCATTGTAATCGCCAAACCACCAAAACCAGTCTGAGCCTTCACAGACCGCTAATTGTTGTGAGGCTTGGTACTGTTGCTCTGCACTTAAACGGCCTGAGGCTAAAGCATCATCGTAAGCTTGCTTGGCGGCAACTAAATAATCCCAACCGCGATTTTTATCTTCTGAGCCAATCCAAGTTGAGAAGGAACCATAGACCCAACTGCCAGCACAAAGTTTAGGTAAATCTTTCGGCGGTACTGTTTCGTATAGGTCAGCAAAGCAAGCCGTTTTTAGAAGCTTCGATTTATTCAGTTCACTATAGAGTAAATCTAAGAATTCGACGGCATTATCGGGATAGTATTCCCAAGCATTTTCGCCATCTAAAATAATAGCCAAAGCATGTTGGCTGGCTTCTTCGCCTAAAAATTCCGCTGTATTTTCTAGGTTCTGAATAAAATCTTGCACCGCATCAGCAGCAGTCCAATTGCTGTATTTGAAGCCAATCAGATCGGAGAGACCATCATCACGGAAGTGCATCCGCACTTGACTATGATTCAATACATGGGGTTTGAATAGATCGCGTTTTGATTCAATCGCCTCGCCCGTATACCCCGATAAATGGCTACTACTGCGCCAAACGCCTTCCCCAGAAGCCGTCCAGCGAATCCCAAATTCATCTAAGAGTGCTACAGCACTAGCACTCACTCCACCCTCAGACAGCCAAACCCCTTGTGGACGTCGTCCAAAATAATGCTCAAAACATTCAAGCCCACGTTGCATATGCCAGCGGGCGCGTGCTTGGCCTTCAGGATAATGGCTGGCTTGAGGTGCAGGTGCATCTGGCAAGGCACAACGCATATTCGTAAAGTCTTGGAGTAGCGGAATAATCGGATGCATATACGGTGTCATCGATAATTCGACTTGCCCACGTTCCGCTAAAGCTCGATAACGCGCAATAAGATCCTGTAAGCAATTGGCCATCACACGAATGAGTTGCAGACGATCGGCTTGATCAAATAGCTGACCTTTAGCAATCAAAGCTTGTACGACGGCTTGACTCTTTAAAGATTGGCCTAACCAAGCAAGATGATACCAAGTGATGACATCTAAAAAGTATTGTGCGCTTAAATACGCGAGTGGCTGGTTATAGTCAGGATTTTCTAGGCCAGCAACCTCGGCTGCTCCCACCATATCCAATAAATTCCGGAAAATGGGCCAAGGATGAATCATGCGTGGGGCATAGCAACGCTGGCAATCTTGCAGGATTTGACTGCGCCCAGCAGTATCATTAGGAATGGGGCTTAAGCCTGCTAAGAGATTTAAAAGCGGATCGTGGCTCGCTTGATTCGTGGCTAATAGCGCCTGTAGTTGTTGTTTGTAATCGTCTAGTTGCTCCAACAGTACGGGCGCAAAATTCACGACCGCACGCATTTCCGGGTGTTGTTCAAGGTGCATTGCCATATCGCTATAATCTTTAATGGCATGTAAATACACCCACGGTAATCGATACTCTCCTGCTAAGCCGTTGCGGTACCAAGGCTGATGCATATGCCAACATACCACCACATTTAGCTTATTCTTCTCCATAACGCTCTCGCCATAATTTATCGTAGTCACCTGTGTGTAGCTTTTGCCCCAGCATTTCTGCTGTAACTAAGACGATACCTTCTTCTGACACAAAGAAGCGTTTCCGATCGTCTTCGAGATTTTCCCCAATCACGGTGTTATCTGGGACTACACAACCCTTATCAATCACTGCCCGATGGATACGGCAATTTCTTCCAATATTCACCTTCGGCAGGATGACACTCTCAGTAATCGTGGTGTAGTTTTCCACTTTACAGTTAAAAAACACCACGGAGTTTAAAATACTTGCACCGGAGATAATACAACCAGTGGAGACCAAAGAGTCAATCGCTTCACCCCGTCGCCCCGTTTGATTGAAGACAAATTTAGCAGGTGGTGACTGTGGTTGATACGTCCAAATGGGCCAATCCCGATCATATAAATTCAATTCAGGCTCGATCGCGCATAGTTCCATATTGGCTTGCCAATAAGAATACACAGTACCTACATCCCGCCAATAGCCGGGTTCATCCTTTTCATTCCGAAACGGAAAGGCGCGTGCATGAGCCTTGGCGATCTGGTTCGGGATAATATCTTTGCCAAAATCATGGGAAGAATGAATTTTGTCTGCATCTTCAATCAAGGTACGGAGCAGAAATTCACGAGAAAAGACATAAATCCCCATCGAGGCTAGCGCTTTGTCTGGTTTACCGGGAATGGCTTCAGGATTAGCTGGTTTTTCGTTAAAGCGGGTAATGCGCATCTGCTCATCTACCGCCATCACTCCAAAGCCTTTAGCTTCTTCTAAAGGCACCTCAATACAGGCCACGGTAAAATCAGCTCCCGACATCACATGTTCAACCAGCATTTGCGAATAGTCCATGCTGTAAATGTGATCGCCACCGAGGACTAAAATATATTCAGGATCATGACGTTGAACTAATTCAATATTTTGGAACAGGGCATCAGCCGTGCCTTGATACCATTCACGCTTATCGGTGCGCTGTTGAGCAGGAATAATTTCCACGAACTCCCCAATCTCGGCACGCATAAAATTCCAAGCTCGTTGCAAATGTCTGATTAAAGAATGTGAGCGATATTGCGTCAAAACACCAATTTTGCGAATTCCAGAGTTCACGCAGTTAGAGAGCGTAAAGTCGATAATCCGGTATTTTCCACCAAAAGGTACTGCGGGTTTAGCACGCCAAAATGTTAAGTTTTTCAGCCTTGATCCTTCACCACCTGCCAAAATCAAAGCGAGGGTTTTATTCGCAAGCTCACTGACGACGCGTGGTTGGGTGTAATAACGATAAAGTTTAGCCTGCTCTTCTCTAGAGAATGTCATGGGGTGGTCTCCTGCTTACTATTGAACTTAATGTTTATAGATATAATGAGGTCATGGGCGGTCTTGTGCATTAATGATGCAATGACTATGCCTATTTAACCTTCATAATTTTTAGAATAGCGCGAGTGCGCAGTATAAAAAGCTTATAGAGCAGAGTTTAGCTTAAACTTGCTGAGAAGGGGGTGTCAGCAAGTTGTAGGGCAAGTTTAATATTAGCAATCTTCACCACTGGTTATCGTACAAGAACGTACTCGTCCGGTGGTATTAAAGTAAATTTTCGATAAAGCTTTATCGTTTTTAGCGTTCGCAATCCGGATACTAAAAGTGCGTGGCGAAGTATCACCTGTTGGGCGATAACTGACTAAATTGGCGGGGTTGCCATTGGATACGACCGTAAAGCGTGGGTTAGTTGCTTCAGCAATAGCCAAAATTTCTTCTGGTGAGTCGAGCAGGCCATCCCCATTGGTATCAAATTTGGTAGTTTCTGCAGTTAAGCTGCCATTTTTGTCATAATCGGTAAAAATGATCCAGCCATTGGCAAAGCTAGTTGCTGTTGAATCGCAAGTGGTTTGCCCGACATTACTCGCACATAAAACGACATTAAATCCGCGTTTGGCAGCTTCACTGCGCGCTAAATACAAATTAGCCACCATGCCATTGGTTAGGGTTTGGAGCTGATTGCGTTCAATCATACTTTGGAGACTAGGTGCTGCTACTGTAGCAAGAATTGCAACCACAGCTAGCGTCACCATGAGCTCGATAAGAGTCATGCCGTTTTGTTGGATGCGTTTCATTGTAGACACCTTAGTATTTTTATTAATGATTAGTATCTTACTATAAATAATATCGATGATGCTTGTGAGAAGAAGATTAAAGGTTACAAGGGCACTGACAAGTGGAAAGTAAATGCCCCTACTTGGGGCATTTATGGGTGGAGAGAACAGGGAAACTACATATTACGGCGGTATTGGCCACCTACATCAAACAAGGCTTGGGAAATCTGCCCCAGTGAGCAATAGCGCACAGCATCGACTAATTCACTAAAAATATTCTGATGGTGAATCGCTGCCTGCTGAACCCGCTCTAAAGCAGCTTGAGTTTGCTCAGCATGGCGGCTTTGGAAATCAGCTAAGCGTGTTAACTGGCTTTGCTTTTCTTCTTCAGAGGAGCGTGCAAGTTCAATAGTGAACTCTTCACGGCCATTTGGATTCAAGAAGGTATTTACACCAATAATCGGTAAGCTACCATCATGCTTTTTATGCTCATAATACATCGATTCATCTTGAATCTTACCACGCTGATAGCCGGTTTCCATCGCGCCTAAGACACCACCGCGCTCAGCAATACGCTCGAATTCTTGTAGCACGGCTTCTTCCACTAAATCAGTCAGTTCATCAATAATGAAAGCACCTTGCAGTGGATTTTCATTTTTCGCTAAGCCCCATTCATTGTTGATAATGAGCTGAATGGCTAAAGCGCGGCGTACTGAATTTTCGGTCGGTGTAGTAATCGCCTCATCAAACGCATTGGTATGTAAGCTATTGCAATTATCGTATATCGCGATCAAGGCTTGCAGGGTGGTACGAATATCATTGAAGTCCATTTCCTGCGCATGCAAAGAGCGACCTGAAGTTTGGATATGATATTTCAGCTTTTGGCTACGTTCATTGCCGCCGTATTTGAAGCGAATCGCTGTTGCCCAAATCCGTCGCGCGACGCGACCCATCACCGTATATTCAGGGTCCATGCCATTGCTAAAGAAGAAGGATAAATTCGGCGCGAAATCATCAATATGCATACCTCGCGCTAAATAAGTTTCTACATAAGTAAAGCCATTCGAGAGCGTAAAGGCCAATTGCGAAATTGGATTCGCGCCGGCTTCTGCGATGTGATAGCCGGAAATTGAAACTGAATAGAAATTGCGTACTTTGTGCTGCACGAAATACTCTTGAATATCACCCATCATTTTGAGCGCGAATTCAGTGGAGAAAATGCAGGTATTCTGGCCTTGATCTTCCTTGAGAATATCGGCTTGCACCGTACCGCGCACATTTTCTAAAGCCCAAGCACGGACTTTTTCGATTTCTTCATCGGTCGGGCGGCGGCCATTATCCGCTTCAAATTTTGCCACTTGCTGATCAATCGCAGTGTTAATAAACATGGCTAACAGAATGGGAGCAGGCCCATTGATGGTCATTGACACGGAGGTGGTTGGGCTACAGAGATCAAAGCCATCATAGAGGACTTTCATATCATCTAAAGTCGCGATTGATACCCCTGAATTCCCCACCTTGCCATAAATATCAGGGCGTAAATCGGGGTCACAGCCATATAAAGTCACTGAATCGAAAGCGGTCGATAAGCGTTTGGCAGCAGAGTGTTCAGATAGGCGTTTGAAGCGGCGATTAGTACGGAAGGGGTCGCCTTCGCCAGCAAACATCCGTGTTGGATCTTCATTTTCACGTTTGAACGCAAACACCCCCGCGGTATAAGGGAAGCTACCGGGGAGATTTTCTAACAGCAACCATTTCAGGAGTTCGCCATGATCTTCAAAACGCGGTAGGGCTACTTTCGGAATTTTAGTGCCGGACAAGGTGCTGCGTTTAAGGCCTGTGCGAATTTCCTTATCACGGATTTTCACCACATATTCATCGCCGGAATAGCTAGCGCGTACTTGCGGCCAGATCTCCAGCAACTTACGCGCACGACTATCGAGTTGCTCATCACGTTGTGCTATCAGTTCATCCAGAGCCGCTAAATTCTGTCCAGCCTCACCCAGCATGCGTTTAGTTTCACGTAATTGCTGATGCTCGCGAGCAATCTTAGCTTGCGCATTCACAGTTTTATGATAGCCACGAACAGTTTCAGCAATCTCTGCTAAATAACGTACCCGTTCTGGTGGAACAATCACGGAATTACCTGAGGATTTGCGCACCTTTACAGTGGGTAATTGGTTACGCTCGACCAATAAGCCAGCTAGCTCTAATTGCCCCAGTAAATTTTGGTAGAGGGCAGTCACACCATCATCATTAAAGCGCGCCGCAATCGTGCCAAACACAGGCATTTCTTCAGGGCTTTGCCCAAAAGCTTCACGATTACGCTGTACTTGTTTGCACACATCACGATAGGCATCTTCCGCACCTTTGCGGTCGAATTTATTAATCGCAACTGCACTAGCAAAATCGAGCATATCAATTTTTTCGAGCTGGCTTTGCGCACCAAATTCTGGCGTCATTACATACAACGATACGTCCACTAAAGGCACAATCGCTGCATCCCCTTGGCCAATCCCAGGAGTTTCGACAATGATTAAATCAAAGCCTGCTAGCTTGGTAGCAGCCACCACGTCTTTAATCACATCAGGAATTTCGCCAACGGCTTCGCGGGTGGCAATAGATCGCATGAAAATATTCGGATGATCAATCGCATTCATCCGAATGCGATCACCTAATAAAGCCCCACCGGTTTTACGTCGGGTCGGGTCAACCGCAATAATTGCAATTTTCAGCTGATCTTGTTGGCCTAACCGGAAGCGTCGAATAATTTCATCGGTGAGTGAAGATTTGCCTGAGCCGCCGGTTCCGGTAATGCCTAAAACTGGAATCTTTTTCTCTTGATTCGCTGCTTTATTTAGAATGTCGGCATGCAGCTCTGGATTTAAAGTATTGTTTTCTAAAGCAGTAATTGTATGAGCTAACGCGCGCCAATTGCCAGCAAGAATGGGTTCAAGCGTACTAGGAGCGGCAGTACCGGGATCAAAATCGCAGCGCGCAATAATATCTAAAATCATCCCCTGTAGACCCATTTGCTGGCCATCTTGCGGAGAGTAAAGCCGCGTTACTCCGTAATCTTGTAATAGCTTAATTTCTTCAGGAATGATAACACCGCCGCCACCGCCAAAAATGCGAATCTCTGCGCCATCTTTTTCGCGCAGCATATCCACCATGTATTTTAAATATTCAACATGCCCGCCTTGATAAGAGCTGATAGCAATGCCGTGTACATCTTCTTGCAAGGCTGCATTCACGATTTCAGCCACTGAGCGATTATGCCCAAGGTGAATAACTTCAACCCCATTGGCTTGTAGGATACGGCGCATAATATTAATCGCTGCATCATGACCATCAAATAGGCTGGCAGCTGTTACAAAACGTACAGGACGAGCTAATTTAACAGGGGGATTTGTAGCAGGCTGAACGGGGCTATTCATTGACATGGAAAAGATCCCTAGCGGTGTTGATTATTTTGAATGTTGCTGTACTGAAAGCACAGGGCTAAAATAACTTACGTTAACGTAAGCGTCAATTACAATCAGCGGAAAATCCATTAATTTAGCCATCTAGGCAGTATTGTCATGCTTAGTTCTAAGAAAGCATAGACATAAGCCTAATAGCCGTGGAAAAATTTCAGTATGGAACATAAAACTTACACAATCTCTGACTTAGCCAAAGAGCATGAAGTCACTCCACGCACCATTCGTTTATATGAAGAATTAGGCATCGTAGCGCCCAAACGCGAAGGGAATAAGCGTATTTATGTTGAACGTGATCGGGTACGCTTACGCCTAGCAATCCGTGGCAAACGCTTAGGTATGAGCCTAGCCGAAGTTAAAGAGCTGATTGATATGTACGATAATACCGGCCGGGACGAAAAGAAGCAGCTCAAGCGCTTATTGGAAAAGCTTCAAGAGCGCCGCGATATTCTACTGGCTCAACGTCGTGATATTGAACTTACGCTAGCGGAAATTGATCGGATTGCGGATAAGGCGCGTTCAACCTTATCCGACTTAGACCGGGCTAAAGCGAGCTAAGGAGTTTATCTACATAGCTAGGGACTAATTGGCTCGCGGGGCCGTTCAGGGACTCATCGAAGATCGCGCTATTGCTGGTAGGGTCGAGATTCAATTCTATGGTGCGTGCCCCGGCCTGTTTAGCAATTTCGACAAAACCTGCTGCTGGGTAGACTTGCCCAGAAGTACCAATCGACATAAATAAATCGCAAGCCATCAGGGCGCGATAAATGGTCTCCATTTGCAGGGGCATTTCCCCAAACCAGACAATATGCGGCCGCAAATTACCGGCTTGATGACAGCATTGGCAGACACTGGCTCTACTTAAGTCACGATCCCAGTGATAGACTTGCCCTGTCCGCTGACAGTGAACCTTATTTAGCTCGCCATGCATATGAATTAACTGTTCACTACCAGCGCGTTCATGCAAGTTATCAACATTTTGAGTCACGAGCAGTACTTTACCGGGATAAGACTGTTCTAAGCGTGCTAAAGCCAAGTGTGCTGCATTAGGTTGAATAGCAGGGTCGTGTAACTGTTTGCGTCGCGCATTATAGAAAGCATGCACTAAGGCTGGGTTGTTGGCGAAACCTTCAGGCGTGGCGACTTCTTCAATGCGATGGTTATGCCAAAGACCATCAGCGGCGCGGAAGGTTTGAATACCTGATTCCGCGGAAATGCCCGCGCCAGTTAAAATGACAATAGAGGGTGCTTTAATAGAACTCATAGCTAAGATTTGAATTATAAATGAGCAGCTATTTTAGCATGTTTAGCTAGTCACTAAAGCACCCGATAGTTCAACTAGGTCACTCTAAACAACACAGCATCACCGTGTTGGGCGGCACGCTGATAAAAACTAACTATTTTTTTGATATACCCTTTAAGCGTGTCTAAGTCAGTATTCATTTCCTCAGGATCGTAGCGCTCCTCAATCATTTCATCATCGATTTCAACTAACTCTTCCGCTAGTTCTGCTACCTCATTAGCCCACGAAAACTGGCTCATTTCTGGGATCGTATCAGTTTGTTCGGAAAAGGGCATCATCACGGGCGAGAGAATTTGCATCAGTTCATACCAAGCATGCTCAGCTTCCGAATAGCATTCACGTGGCTTCTCTTCAAGCTCGTCATAGAGAAACTCCAAACCTAAAGCACCTTCCAACATCCGTTCTAGCTGTAGATCAGTCAGTGCGTAAAAATCACCACCTAAACTCATGATTCATATCCTTTATTTTCTAATTTTCCTTTATTAGGATAAGGTAAAATTAATCACTAAAATAATAAATTAGATAAGGGGTAGTAGCGGTATTTAATGGGAATTTATAGAAGTTAGCTTGGTTTTGAGGGAATTATAGTAAACAGTGAATTATACCCTAGTAAGAGCATTCTTTCTAAGTTTGGCTTGTGTAAAATACGACACAGCAAACACAAAGCACTTTTTTATTAGCCTTGCCACCTATTGATAAAACAAGCTTCATGGAAGACAACAAACAAGTTATTGGGATTCGCTGTCATGGCTTTGGTGAACCCGAACAATTGCTCTACAAGGTTTTATTACAGTATTTCCAAGCATCTAGAGTTTTTTTCATGGTTGATGAAATAGAGGATGCTAAAAAATTCCCCACAACTTTTAATAAAATTAGTCTTAGTGCCGAGTTTCTTGAAAATAATAAGCTGTATAAGCCTAATCGAGCTGCTTGGTCTTGTGGTGATTATTTTTATTATGCATTTAGAGCTACAGTTGAGGCCGATTATTATTGGCTAATTGAGCCAGATGTTTTGTTGAATTTAGATTCGGTTGAAGATTTTTTCAAGTTCTTTGCAAACAAGGAAATAGATGCTTTAGTCACTCATTTTACTCTGGCCACACCAGAATGGTCTTGGTATGAAAGTGCGAAGCGTTTATTAGAAACACCTTATAGATGTTTTTTCCCTCTGACGCGCCTGTCTGGTCAAGCTATTGATATTATGTTGGCTAAGCGTCAAGCCCTCAGTCTTAAGTTTGTAGCAGAGCAAAGTCGAGCACAATTTCCCAATGATGAGGCTCTATTGGCTAATGCTTTGATGGCTGCTGGGATAACACCTATCAATCTAACGGATTACTTTCCTAATAGCTTCGATAAATTCTCTATTGGACCCTTTAAAAATAGAGGCTTATCGACCAGATACCATAAGAATCAAGTGATTCATCCGGTGAAGGATTCTGAGTTTTATACGGCTGTTTTTAAGAAACATATCAATACTATGTTTGATAAACAGTTAGCTCATTTGCTTGATAATCTTAGTTTGAATGATCAAGAGCTGAAGCAGGTACAAAATACGGTTCTAGAACTTTTCAGTCAGCGACTTACTGAGGATTTCTATGTAAAAGGCAAACTTAAGTTCACTTTGCAAGCTTTAGCAGCTACTTTCAGAACTAGCTCAGAGATTAACTTCAAAAAATTTTTAAGAGATAAAAATGAACTAAGATTTTTTATGGGCAAGGCTAAATGTATCGTCTTTGCTTTTACAGACCAGACGATAGTAGTTTACAAAAGAATTTATACTCAAGGGGTTGCTGAACCCACTGAAACGAAATTAAAAACTTTGCCATTAGCAGTCAGTGACTCAGTACCACAAATTCAAGCGAAGATGGAGGCCATTTTACGCCTTCATGAAAACAAACCGGCGATGCTTGAGCCAGCTGCTTTAGTATGCAAGAGTGTCTAGGAGTTAGGCGTAGCGTCATAAGGTAGCCATGTATTTTCTAAGAAATCAAAATTTGCAGGTTGAGTTGTTAGATCCTGTGGCTGATCAGCCAAAATTCGGAGTGCGCTATTGTACCGGTGGTTATATCTATCAGATTATAGATGAACGCCACGGCAACTTATTGTCTGGGCCTACTTATCCTGACAGTTTCAATTGGTTTGATGGGCAGGGGATTCCCGATGCGTTTAACTGGACACCGCTACGGGCTGCACGCCAAGATGATAGCGAGGTTTTAGTCGTTGGTGTCGGTATCTGTGATTTGCTCCATAAGCAAGTAAAAAGCTTTTGTGCTTGGCAAATTGAACAGACTGAGCAGCAAATTATTTTTACTACTGAGCAGGTCTTTGCTGATTATGCGCTGCGTTTAGTGCGGAGTGTCTTTTTAAACGGACGCACTCTGCGTTCGCAGACTGAACTCAGTAATCTAGGCGCTGCTTTTATCCCCATTAGCTGGTTTCCGCATCCGTTTTTTCCACAGCCGCAAACTTCTGAGGACTTATGCCAGTTGAATATGCCAGTTCAATTAAAAGAGGATAATCTAGGCTACAGATTAGCCCCCAATGGCTTTATTCAGCGCAAAGCACTGCCAACGCAGAATGGCTATTATTTAGCTTTAGACTATCAAGCACAGCAGCCTTTAAGCATTTTGCAGCGCCATGATCAATTAGGCTTGATCGGTGCGACTTGCTCCTATGTGCCGACCTATTTGCCGATTTGGGGTAATCAGCGAACCTTTTCTTGCGAACCCTTTTTCCAAACGATAGTAGCTCCCGGGCATAGCAGTAGTTGGTGGATTGATTACCACTTTTAAATTGCTGTCGTTTTAAACAAGGCCAGAACGTATAACCTCATAGCAAGCCCCCATCGTGTGATAGTCGGTTTTACCAGCAGGTGATTTATACTCATCATATTTTTGGTTATCTCGCCTCAGAATGCGAAACCAAGCACCATACTGATGATCAATCATATGCTGCCAACTGTAGTCCCAAATCCGCTGATACCAGTCTCGATAAAGTGTCTTACCGGTTGCTTGCGCTAACAAGGCAGCAGCAGCAAAACTTTCTGCTTGCACCCAGAAATATTTATCCCCATCACAGATAGAGCCATCCGGCGCAAAACCGTAGCAGATACCGCCATATTCATGATCCCATGCCTGCGCTAAGGCTTGGTTAAATAAGGATTCAGCACGCTCGATCTGCCCAGCTTCGGGCTGATGACGCTGCAAGATTAACAGGAGTTTCGCCCATTCGGTTTGATGTCCCGGTTGAAAGCCCCAAGGGCGAAATAAATGCTGAGGGTTGTCTAGGTTATAATTCCAATCAATTTGCCAATTAGCGTCATAATGCTCCCAAATCAAGCCATTTGCTTGGCTGGCAAGTCGATTAGTGACTGAATCCGCTAGACGTGCAGCTCGTGCTAAAAAACGTGAGTCTTGTGTCGCTTCATAAGCCCAAAGTAGCGCTTCGCATGCATGCATATTGGCATTTTGCCCGCGATAAGGACTGATTAAGCTGAAGTCAACATTGGCTTCATCTCGATATAAACCCTGGGTTTCATCCCAGTAGTAGCGCTCCATGAGTTGCCAAGCATTTTCAAGACTGTTACGGCCTTCGTTGACGCCTGCTAGTAAAGCCGTTGCACCAGCAAGCATCACAAAGGCTAAGCCATAACAATGATTGGTCGTATCAATAGGCTGGTTATGGTCCAAAAGCCAAGCATAGCCACCCGTAAATGCTTGACGGTGAACTTGCTCTAGATAGGCTAAGCCGTGGCGCACCCAGTCACGATAATCAAGATCAGGAAAATAACGGCTGGCCATGGCGTAATTAAATACAAAGCGTGCGCTACTCACTAAATGTCGAGTACTGCGGTTATAGACATTCCCGTCATCTCGAAAAAAATGATAAAAGCCCCCCGCAGAGTCAACAACAGTTGGCTCATAAAATTGTAAAGTTTTACGAATATGCTGTTCTAGAAATTCACGCCTGTAAAAATCTGGTTGAGAATTCATAACTGAATCGCTATCTTTTGGCCAGTCCGAGCTGACTCTAAACAGGCCAAAGCCCCTGCTAATGAGCATAAGCCATCTTCACCACTAGCAGCGGGTCTACCTTGGCCTTGAATCGCAGCTACAAAATGCTCTATACCCACTGCATACACATCATTAACAGCTAAGTCTAAGCCTTGTTCGCCTTTAGCAGTCCGTAAGATTACTTCCGGTTGGGCGGCTGGGTGCATAACGTTTTTGGCAATTAATGAGCCTTCTGTGCCATGCACTTCAAAGCCATTGCCAGCATAGGGCACGGTAAAGGCCGTGTGGACTTGAGCAATCAAGCCATTATCGAAACGGAATACTGCCATCGAGCCGTCTTCTACGCTGCCAGCACTCATACCAAACTGTTGGGATAGGCTCACTACTTCAGTCGGTTCGGCTTGCAAGACAAAACGCAGTGTATCTACATCGTGCACCACAATATCCAACACCACACCCGCACCCGCTTCAGGCTTATCTAAGCGCCAACCTTGTAAGGATTCGCGCAAATACACTGCATGAAATACCCGCGCTGCAATCGGCTGACCAATCGCACCGTCTGCGATTAATGCACGCATTTTGTGATGGGCGTTCGAGTTGCGTAAGTGGTGATTAGTGGCAAAAACTACGCCTGCTTGTTTGCAAGTCGCGAGCATCTCTTGAGCTTCAGCTATAGACATAGCTAACGGTTTTTCGCATAACACATGCTTACCAGCTCGCGCAGCGGTAAGGGTCTGAGCGTGATGCAATTCATTCGTGGTGCTGATATACACCGCATTTACCGCTGGATTAGCGAGTAAATCCTCCAAAGAGCTAGCGGCATGGGCAATCTGGGTTTCTGCAGCATAGGCTTTGCCCCGCTCAAGATTACTGCTATAGACAGAAACTACCTCGCACCCGGGCGTGTTACGAATCGCGGCAAGCATTTTGTTTTTTGCAATATCACTTGCGCCAATAAAACCGAAGCCAATAGTCATTGCAGATTCCTTACTGTGGTGGCATAAAATTGATGTAAGCGGCTAGCTTTAGGTATAGCAAAAACAAGGCGACTAAAATAGTCAGCTCAAAACTTATCGCAAAAAAAGGAATCCTTATGCTTAAGCATTGTGTCTTTATTCGTTTTCGACCCGAAGTCAGTGATGAGCAACGCGCTGAGCTTTATCAAGGCTTAAAAAATTTAGAGACACAATTGCCAGGCTGGCTAGGTTTCCTAGCAGGTGCTAATGTCACACCCGAGCAAGGTATGGATAAAGGCTATAATGGTGGGTTTATTATTGATTTTGCAGACAAAGCCGCACGAGATGCTTATCTACAAAATGCTGACCATCAGCAGCTAGGGCAGCGCTTAGTCGCTGCCGCAGTGAATGGTCTTGAGGGGATTATGGTGTTTGATTTGTTTTGTTAACTTAGCGCCAATGCAGCTCGTACCTTGAGGTTTAACTTAGAAGGCTTTAAAGGTTAAAGTCGTTAAGGAGCGTTCAATATGCTCAATATTTAAAATATGATCGTTGATGTATTTGCCAATCTCCTCTGCTTCAGGGATGTAAATCTTCATTAATAAATCCCATTCGCCACTGGTGGAGTATAACTCAGAGACGATTTCGCGCTCAAAAATTTCATCTGCCACCTCATAAGCTTTGCCAGGTTTACAGCGTACTTGCACAAACACACAGGTAGTTAAAGCAGTCATCGGATTAGTCTCTTAGCTGAATGGATGTTTTAACTGTAGCAAGAATAGCGTAAGCAGGAAATCTTCCAGTTGAATTCAAGCAAGGCGCATTACCTGTTCGGGTGTTAAATCCGTCAAGCGTGCACAACCCATTAAAATCATATCGCGCTCAATTTCGGCACGCAGTAAGCTCAAGGCACGCTCCACGCCAACTTGACCACCCGCTGCCAAAGGAAATAAATAGCCACGACCGATAGAACAGGCTTTAGCGCCTAAGGCTAGGGCTTTCAGTACCTGTGAGCCGCGTTGCACGCCACCATCTACAATAATTTCTAGGCGATCAGCCAGGACGTCAGCCACAGCAGGCAATACATCAAATGGGGCAGCACAGCCATCTAATTGGCGACCACCATGATTTGATAGCATGACTGCACTCGCGCCAATCTCGGCGGCGCGTTTAGCATCAGCTACTGAGAGAATACCTTTAATCGCAAAGGGCTTACCCCAGTGTTGAATAATATCTTCAGCATCTTTCCAAACCACCGAACGATCAAATTGTTGATGAACATAAGTCATCACGGATAGGAGGTTTTGGTTGTGCATTCGCTCTCTGACATTGGCTAGGGCAAATTTCTCATGAGTTAAATAGTTCCAAGCCCAATGTGGATGCAAAGCAAAACTCAATAGGCTTTTGAGGCTTAAACGTGGTGGCATCACTAAACCTGTCTGTAAATCCCGTTCACGGTTCCCTGTGACTAAGGTATCAACAGTGAGGCATAAAGCATCAAAATTAGCAGCCTTACAACGTTCGATAAATTCCCGCGTTAACCCGCGATCTTTATGAATATAAATCTGAAACATTTTAGGCTGGTCGTTGAGCTTGCCAATATCTTCGATACTTACCGTTGAGAGGGTAGATAAGCTATAAAGTGTGCCGGCATTGGCAGCTGCCTGCGCGACTGCATATTCGCCTTCATGATGAAATAAGCGTGTCATCGCCGTAGGCGCGCAAAACAAAGGCATGCTGAGCTTGCGCCCTAATAGAGTGGTAGAAATATCAAGCTCTGATAAATCAGCTAGGGCATTAGGAAGGAGTGCAACGGAATCGAAGCTTCGAGTATTGCGAGCGGCTGTCCATTCATCTTCAGCAGCCCCATCAATATAGTGAAAGAGCGGAGCAGGTAAGCGGCGTTGGGCTAAGTGGCGAAAATCTTTAAAGTTATAACAATGTTGGACATTCATACTCACTCTCCTAAGCAATGACTTAGTTTAGCGAGCTGAATAGCTTAGAGCTAGCTGACGGAAAGCCGCAGACGACTTTCCGTGCAGGGTCTAAAAGTAATTACACGCTCAGCTTATTTTTTCTTGGTAGCAGGTTTGCCAGCAGCACGTGGTTGCTTTTGAGCAGCACATTGAGCGCAGTCAGTGATGACCTTAACCACAGGAGCTGGTGCTGGCTCTGGTTTAGCTGGCTCAGTTTTAGCACCGCACTCGCTATAAGGGGTCTCATTCGCAGCCATGACGCAACCATAGGTACCGTATAAAGGACCACCGTTAGCACCTACATAAAAAGTACCTTCAGCAAATGCACTAGAAGAGAAGGCGAGCACAGATACTGACAGAGCCAAAACCATTTGACGGATTTTCATATGAATACTTCCTTTGTTAACGGATTAAGTGGGGTATGCGCTGCTCGAAGAGCATGAATCAGTGTTTTTCTTATCTTAAGTGAATCTTAAGAAAAAAACACTTACCAGCTCTATAGTGGGGGCTTGGTTACTTGTCAAGGTTTGAGCAGATGCACAGTAAAAAAACCTACTATAAACTGCCACTAAACTGTAGGCACTATAAAGAAGCAAAATTTGCCGCCTAGGTTAGATTTTGGTGCATTACTCAGCTAAAAATTAGTTTTGTATTTCTATAAACCAGCTTGAAGACTTGAAAGTGACTGAATTAAAAGTTTGCGAAGGTTTGGCATGGAAGTTGCCGCTTCTATCCTAAGCTGATACTTAGGACAGATCTCATGCGAACGGTTTTTTTCTTGTTGATAAGTTTGTTTTTAAGCACTAGTGCCTCAGCTCATACGAGTGTGTTGCCGCATCCTGCCACGACAAATGAAGGCTTCCATGCGCTAATGCATACTGGTATTTCTGTGGTTTTAGTGGGTGTTTTATACCTGCTGGTCAGTAAGCTTTTAGCTAGCAAACGCATTAATGTTAAGCGCAAGCCTTAATAGATGTCAGTGGCAGAGGGTGTACAAGCTGGCTGGCAAGCCGAATTAAACCTAGAATTCGCCGCTCGCCCTAATAAAACAGTATTGGCAGCACGTCAGCAACGTGGCCCGTTAGCAGTGCAGCGTCCGTTTTATCCAGAGGGTGAAGTCTGTCACGCTTATGTGTTGCATCCACCCGGTGGCGTTGTGGGGGGCGATCAATTACAGCTTCATTTTACCGTGCAAGCTCAGGCACATGCCTTATTAACCACCCCAGGCGCAACTAAGTTTTATCGTTCTGCCGGTTTACAAGCTGCACAACATCAACAATTTCAGGTTACCGATGGTTGTTTGGAGTGGCTGCCGCAAGAAACCATTTTTTTCCCCAGTGCCCAAGCCTCCTTAACTAGCAGCATCCACTTAAGCAGCAGTGCACACTATTTGGGTTGGGAGGTTTATTGCTTGGGGCGGCCAGTGATTGGCGAAGCATTTACCCAAGGTAAAGTCTTATTTAAAACAGCGCTGTATCGTGAAGGCAAGCCACTGTTATTAGATCGTTTAGTGGTGAATGGCGAACAGGATTTGTATTTAGCTGCTGGTTTGCGTGGTCAGCCCGTGCTAGCAAACTTTTTAGCCACACCCGCAGAGCCAGCTTTATTGGATTTAGTACGCCCTTATTGTGAGGACTTAGCGCAAGGAGCAGCCGGTGTTACGCTCATGAATGGCGTATTAGTGGTACGCTATTTGGGCACTAGCACTGCACAGGCGCAGCGTCTATTTCGTACTATTTGGCAAGTCATTCGCCCGTTAATTACTGGACGCGATGCTGTCCTGCCCCGCATCTGGGCGACTTAGGAGGAAACATTATTCATGGAACTCACCCCACGCGAGAAAGATAAGTTATTACTATTTACGGCTGGTTTAGTCGCAGAACGGCGCAAGGCGCGTGGCGTCAAACTCAACTATCCCGAAGCGATTGCGTATATTAGTTGCGCGATTATGGAGGGAGCGCGCGATGGTAAATCGGTCGCGGAAATGATGGATTATGGGCGTACTTTATTGACCCGTGAGGATGTGATGGAAGGCATTCCAGAAATGATTCACGAGGTGCAGATTGAGGTAACGTTTCCGGATGGTACGAAGCTAGTGACCGTGCATGACCCGATTGTGTGAGGAGTAATATCATGATTCCCGGCCAATTATTTGCCGCTGAAGGCGAGATTGAATTGAATGCAGGTCGTGCCACGGTCACTTTAACCGTTGCCAATACCGGCGATCGCCCGATTCAGGTGGGCTCGCATTACCATTTCTTTGAAACCAATCATGCTTTGCAGTTTGAGCGGGATAAAGCACGTGGTTTTCGCTTAAACATTCCAGCGGGAACCGCGGTACGTTTTGAGCCGGGGCAAACGCGCGAGGTGGAGCTAGTAGAGCTAGCGGGTAAGCGCGAAGTGTATGGGTTTCAGGGCAAAATTATGGGGGCGCTGTAATGGCACGAATTAGCAGACAAGCTTATGCGGAAATGTATGGCCCGACCACCGGCGACCGTGTGCGCTTAGGCGATACTGAACTGATTATTCAAGTCGAACACGACCACACTGTTTATGGCGATGAGGTCAAATTCGGCGGTGGTAAAGTCATCCGTGATGGCATGGGGCAATGCCAGCGCAATGATGCGGACGTGGTTGATGTGGTGATTACCAATGCGCTAATTCTGGATCATTGGGGGATTGTCAAAGCGGATATTGGCATCAAGCATGGGCGGATTGTGGGGATTGGTAAAGCGGGCAACCCTGATACCCAAGCAGGTGTGAATATTTTAGTAGGTGCTGGTACGGAAGCGATTGCGGGTGAGGGGCATATTCTTACAGCTGGCGGGATTGATTCGCATATTCACTTTATCTGCCCGCAACAAGTCGAAGACGCGCTAATGTCGGGTGTTACCACCATGATTGGGGGTGGAACGGGGCCTGCAACCGGCACGAATGCTACGACCTGCACGCCAGGCATCTGGAATATGCATCGTATGCTGGAAGCGGCGGATAGCTTACCGATGAATTTAGGCTTTTTGGGCAAGGGTAATGTGAGTTTGCCTGAGCCGCTACGTGAGCAAGTCGCAGCCGGAGCGATTGGTTTAAAGCTGCATGAAGACTGGGGTACCACGCCCGCCACGATTGATAATTGCCTGACGGTCGCGGATGAGCTGGATGTGCAAGTTGCGATTCATACCGATACCTTGAATGAATCGGGCTTTGTGGAAGATACCCTCGCCGCGATGAAAGGGCGCGTCATCCACACCTATCACACTGAAGGCGCGGGTGGCGGACATGCCCCCGATATTATTAAAGCGGCAGGGCAGGCGAATATTCTACCATCCTCCACCAATCCAACTCGCCCTTACACGATTAATACCGTTGACGAACACCTCGATATGTTGATGGTTTGCCATCATTTGTCGCCGTCGATTGCCGAAGACGTTGCCTTTGCCGAAAGCCGCATTCGCCGCGAAACCATTGCTGCCGAAGATATTCTGCATGACCTCGGCGCATTTTCGATGATTTCCTCCGATTCGCAAGCCATGGGACGGGTCGGGGAAGTGATTACCCGCACCTGGCAAACTGCGCATAAAATGAAAGTACAACGCGGGCAGTTGGAAAACCCTCACCCCAACCCCTCTCCCTTATCAGGGCGAGGGACGAATAATGATAATTTCCGCGCTAAACGTTATGTCGCGAAATACACTATAAATCCTGCGATTACGCATGGTGTGGCACACGAAGTCGGCTCGGTGGAAGTCGGTAAACTTGCCGATTTAGTACTCTGGAAACCGGCTTTTTTTGGCGCAAAACCGAGCTTGATTATTAAAGGCGGGATGATTATCGCCGCACCAATGGGCGACCCGAATGCCTCGATTCCGACCCCGCAACCCGTACACTACCGCAAAATGTTTGGCGGTTTAGGTAAAGCTTGCCACGCTACCACCATGACCTTCCTCTCCCAAGCGGCTTATGCAGCAGGCGTACATCAGCAATTGGGATTGCAAAGTTTAATTGGTGTGGTGAAAAACTGCCGCACCATTAGCAAAGCCAGCATGATTCACAATGATTACCAGCCAGTGATTGAAGTGGATTCACAGACTTATCAGGTCAGGGCAGATGGAGAGTTGTTGGTGTGTGAGCCTGCAAAGGAATTGCCGTTGGCGCAGCGGTATTTTTTGTTTTAGGTATCACTTATTATCTGTGCCCAGCATTAGCTTATTATATGGCTATTCTGAAAATGAACCTCTCATCACTCTTGTATAATTTTTGCAAATTGATACAACATAAATGGAATTTTCACTCTTATCAAAATCCTTGCCATAAAGTATTGATGCTTTGCAATAGTCATTAATGCCAGCTTTATGTTTTTCTTCAACAAGACGAGAGTATTTTTTTTCTAATTCTTGTTTTTTTAGGATGTCTTTCTGGCAAATAGTATTTTCACAAGTTGTTTTAACAGTATAGTCCTTCGGCTTTGTAAATGTTCTGAGACTAGCGATGCCTTGTGCGTTAAATGAAATTGATGATTCTGTATTATTTGTTGAGGTTCCAAAGTATGTTAGTTCTTTGTTGTTTTCAGTATAAAAGACCATATGAGTAGTTTGCTCCTGTCCCTCTAGGTAGTATTTATTTTCTCTTAAAACGCACTGAACCTCACTCCATGTACCTTCTTTAGAGATACTAAAGAATTTAACTCCTGCAGATTCTTCAGTCTCTATATAAATATAGGGGCTTGACATAGCATATGTACGGTTACCAACAGAGGCAGCATCTGAGCAGGACTTTGGTTTTGAAGGCAAGGTTGTACTTGTAATTGGTGTTATTGGAGTCGATCCTGTAAATGGATTAAAAATTTTCCCTGAGTTGTATAAATAAGCAATGCCACTGAGTATAAGAAAAATGGGGGCTATTACCTTCAGCCATTTAAATAGCTTGTTATTCTTTTTAATCTTTTCAACTGACTCAGCTACTTTGCTTGTCCAGTCATAGTCAGCCACATCACCTTCATTATAATTAATCATATTAAACTTTTTAAAGAAGGGAGGTACTGTATTTGCTTTGGCTGGCGGGAATATAACTATTATGGCTTTTTTTTTCGGTTTTCTTATTATTTCTTTCTCTATAAGCTTTATTTCTGTGTAAATAAATCTAGAAGGATCTTGAGAGGATTTTTCATCCAAGTTGTATAGTATGATAAATATGTTGCTTTTTTTTAGACCCTCCTTTACTTTAACCTTCCACTCATCACTGTATTCAATGGAGTTCTCATCTATAAAGATAGTATCTCCTACACCGCTTAATTCAGAAGCTATAATTATAGCCTTATCTTTTTTCTCACGTGGATAGGAAATAAAAATATTCATAACAGTCATCCAAAATATAATGTATAGACCATTTATAAAGAAAGATTATCTTATATAAATAATGAACATAGATGTAATTTGATGAAGATTAATGAGTGAATAAATTCTTATAGCATAAGTAAAGTTTTTTGTTAACTATTCATGCTATTATTTATGATTAATTTTGTTTCAATTGTGACATGTTAGCGCTTGAGCTAGATTTAATTGTTTCTAACCTCAGTTTAGTTGATATTACCTTGGGTACCACGTCCTAATTTAGATAACTAATTTGCATCATTCGCTGAGGTGATTTAATGGTCGTACATTCTGCACAGACGGGTGAGCGAAGCGCTTTATTGGATATTGCCCTGAAAACGAGACTTTTTACGCCAGATGAGGCTGAGGCTCTACTAGGTGGTACACTCGATGGATTAGCTGATGGTTCACTGCCTGAGACTCATCAATCGGTTGTGTGTCGTGCACCAGCAGGTGAGGCGTTGGGCTGGTCATATTTTGCACCAGATGCTTATGCGGAAGATGTTTGGAATATCTGGTGGCTTGGCGTTGCGCCAGAGCATCATGGGCAGGGGGTTGCACAAGCGCTGCTTTCCCATATCGAACAGACCATTACCCAATTAGGCGGTCGAGTTATTGTTATTGAAACTAGCGACCAACAGCCGTTAGCGCGCGCACGGCGATTCTATGCTAAGAGTGGATATAGCGAGTGTGGGCGCATTCCAGATTTCTATGGAGCAGGCGATGCCAAGGTTATTTTGGCACGTTCAATGACTAAGGTGGGCTAGTTAAATATATACGCCACTGCCATAGTATTTAGCTTTTTTGTTTCCACTCGATCGTTATCATTTTTCCAGTTTGATGGAAGCGTGTGACACGCTCAAGAAAGTCAATAAAGTCTGGATTTTCTTCCGCTAAGCGATTGGCTGTACCCCAATCTAGTTCGTTGCGTTCGCGAGCAGGAATTAAAATTTGGCTTTCAGTAGGTGTTTCAACATCCAATTGTATTAAACCAATGCCATGCGCTGCAGCCAAAACATTGAGCTCTTTTAGCGTGTCATCACCTTCGATCGTGGCCGCTACCAAATAGCCAAAATTAGCCCATGAAGAATTTGAGACTGTTTGAAAGTAAGATTCACGAATATTGGAGCGGTTTAACAATAATTTGACTTCAAATGACCAAAGTCGCGCACGTTGATCCTGCGCTGCTCCCACTAATTCTTTAAGCTGTTTTGACCAACTTTGCGTTAAATCCTCAATACCCACTAAGTCAGGATGCAGCCATTTATTCGCGCCAGCGCCAGATTTATTGGATGAGCGTTTTTCGTTAATGCGTAGCGAATAAACAGTTAAGGCGTCGACTAAATAGGCTTTAAGCAAAGAGTATAAATCATGCTCCGTGATTTTAGGTGATGCTGCCTGCGTCGGAGCAGCAAGCTGATTCAATTCGCTGGTAAGCCCTTCCGTTTCAGCTTGCTCTACTGCTTGATCATCATTTTTTTCTGACCAATAGTAGCGCCGTGGACGGCTTTCGGTAGTTTTGAGGGCAGGGTATTTGCTTTGCCAAACTGGGCGATGTGCACCAATTTCTGCAGCTATTTGTTGAATCAAAGCACTGTCTTCTTGTAGCAAGGGATTAGCACTATTAGCTCTTTTCTGTGCGCATTCTTTAGGATAATTTTCAAAAATCCATACTGCCAAGTCGCGCGCTTTATAGTGCACTTCTGGCGTGGATTTTAGACGTTCAATAACTCGTTTGCGTAGATCTAAGCTCATAATGAGAAGTACAAGTTGAAAAATCTTTGATCATAAAGTGAGAAGGTTTTGAAAACTACTACTTACAAATCTTTTTAATATAGTGATTAACTACTGGATCATAAACCTTCTGCTTAAGTTAGAATCCAAAACTCTAAACCTTTTGGAGTAACGATCATTAAATACCTCTGGATAGCGATTTATGCGCTGGCGCTGATTTGGTCAGGCATGCATCCTAAAGATATGTTTACGTGGTTTCTCGAAGTCGTGCCAGCTTTGCTTGGCGCAATCGCTTTGCTCTGGACACGCACTTCCTTTCCACTTACACCATTGTTGTACACGGTGATTCTCGCGCATTGCCTGATTCTGATGGTAGGCGGGCATTATACCTATGCAGAAGTGCCGCTATTTGATGCACTAAAGCCCATCTTCGGTTGGGAGCGGAACAATTTCGATAAGCTCGGTCATTTCTTTCAAGGAGTGACACCTGCACTTTTAACCCGTGAAATTCTGCTGCGCAAGCAAATAGTGAATGGTAAAGGCTGGATTAACTTATTCGCTATATCCATCAGCCTTGCTTTCAGTGCTTTTTATGAGCTGATTGAATGGTGGGTCGCCGCTGCAACCGGTGATAGCGCCGAAGCCTTTTTAGGCACACAAGGTTATGTTTGGGATACCCAATCGGACATGATGTTTGCTCTGCTTGGAGCAATAGTAGCCTTGATTAGTTTGTCGAGGTGGCAGGATCGGCAACTACAAAATAAATAAGCTACTGCTGATAATCATAATTTTATACTTGAGCTGGTATTTTTTTATTATCAGCTTTTAGTGAGTTAATAATTAATTTTAAGAAGGTTTTTAAAACTTATAACTACTTGGAAAAAAATATTTATTTTTAAAGGTTTAACTCTTCTTCATTGGCTTCTCATAAAATAAGCGAGTAGTCTCATCAGCTGGAAAAAATAGTTCGATTTTATATTCGCTCATAACTAAGTCTTGTACCGAACTTAATTGCGCTATAATAGAAAAGAAGGCGAGATTTTTTTCATCTATTTTTAATTGGGTACTTAAAATTATTGAATTGTTTAGTAGGTGATTTTTATTTGTTTTATTCTCTATAAAGCTTGCCAATTTTTTCTCAAGCGTAAGTAAGCGTGCTGATGAGGCATTATTAAAAAGCTCTCGATGGATGCGTTGTAAAAGATGCTCAGCAACTTCTAACCAATTAATTATTTTTTGCTGGATTTGAGCATCTTCAATAATCGCTTCAACAAAATTAGCTGTCGTATAGCCTAAATCTTGCCATAACTGCTGAGCTGCTAAATTAGCATTGACCATATCCCAGTCCTGATTGATGACAAAAGCGGGATAAGGCAGATGCTGCTTAAGCATTAATTCGATTGCATTCAAAGCTGGCTGTAGGTTAGTAGCTGTGTCTACAGAGCTTGGATACATAGGCGCATAGCCAGCTGCGAGCAGCGCTTGATTGAGTTCAGCTTTAGGTACTAGCAGAAATAAGGCAATTTTTAACAGCATCTCGCGGCTAGGTTTAGAGCGGCCTGTTTCCAGAAAGCATAAATGCCGCCCTGAAATGCCTAATTCCAAAGCTAATTGGAGCTGACTGTAGCGACGCGCTTGGCGCCACTGACGTAATAAGGTTCCGACAGAGGTATCCATCCATGAAGTATTACATAGGCTTTACACAGAAACACTTACCTCAGACGTAATTGTTTCACTACTCTAGCTTACCTAGACTCAAGGCTTGGTTAAGAGTTAAAGGATAAAAATATGAGTTTAGAAACACGTGCCAAATTAATGCAAGGGGTTGCTATTCTGTTAGGCTTTTATGCCTGTTTATGGAGCTTAGCACCCTATACTGCTTTGAATTGGCCAGCACGCTTCCTTATTACGGTATCTACGGGGACTTTAAGTGAATTAGCTCAGCCATTAACCCCCTTAGTCCAGTGGGTTTCCGTGGTGGGGGCTGGATTATTAATGAGCTTAGCCGTTATTTGTTATGGCATTATTGCCCCAGCCATTCGTGAGGTTAATCTGAATGCTCTTAAATTATTTAAGATGGCTATTATTGCTTGGTATTTAATAGATAGTATTGGCTCAATTGCTGCTGGGTTTGCCTTAAATTTAGTTTTCAATACGATATTCATCCTTTTAATTCTTTTTCCAGTTTGGGGTTTAAATGAAAACCACGTCTAGCAATTGAATGGTTTTTTATTAAAGAGGCTAGCATTAGCCTCTTTCTTTATCTTGGAAAGTTCTTCATCAATTAACAAAAAAGCTAACTGGCTTAGTGCGTGTAGGGCTACTAGATAAGTTTTAAAGAACGCTGCTATAACTACAGGCCGTGTTCATAGCCCCACAAGCAGCTTCTTATGCCTACCTTTGTGCACATTTCTGATTTACATTTTGGACGTGAACAGCCTGAAGTGATTGAAGGCTGGTTTAAAGCAACCCAAGCTATTCGGCCTGATGTGGTGATTATTAGTGGTGATCTAACTCAGCGCGCCACGGATAAGGAATACAGAGCAGCTAAGCAGTTTTTGCAAAGTTTACCTTGGCCTGCCTTTGTGATTCCGGGCAATCATGATATGTCAGCGACGGATCTAGTGGAGCGCTTTTTTCGACCGTGGAAAAAATGGGAAAAGTATATTCAAACTCCCTTAGAGCCTGTGGTGAAAACGCCCGACTATACTTTAGTAGGAGTGAATACCGCTCGAGCAGCGGGGTGGTATTTTGATTGGTCACGTGGGCGCATCAGCAAACAGCAAATTGCTACAGTGCAACAAGGCTTACAAAATGTGCCTGAAACTAGCCTAAAAATAGTGGTTGCTCATCATCCGTTTTGGCTACCGAAAGAGTCCGAATATCGTGATTTAGTCGAACGTCACAACCATGCTCTTGATGCATTTCAGCCGGTAGGACTGGATATAGTGATTAGTGGCCATGTCCACAGTGCTTATACGCAGGTTGTGCAAGGGGTGTTGATTGTGCATTCAGGGACGACCTTTTCGAATCGATTGAATGAGGATAATCCGAATGGCTTTAATGTGATTCGCGGCGATCATACCCAGCTAGAAGTTGAGTTTATGCGCTGGGATGGACTGCAATTTCAGGTGGCTGAACAGCGTGAATTTAGATACAGCAACGGTGTCTGGCAGCAGACTGCTGGCCTGAATTCTATTTAATGCTTCGTTATTTCAGGGACATGCTATGCAAGTTCAAACTCAAGCACTGAACTCACTCCCTAGCCGTTTACCGCTCTTTATCAATCCAACTGCGGGTAGTGCTCAGGCTTTATTAGAGCAATTACGTAAACAAGAACGCTTAATTATTCACGAAGTAACACCGGATAAATTAAGTGCGGCTCTCAAAGCAGAAATTGCAGCGGGTACGCCACGCGTTCTAGTCTGTGGGGGGGATGGTACTTTAGCCTTAGCTGCCGCTAATTTAGTCGGAACTCACACTGTAATGGCAGTGATAGCCGGTGGGACGCTGAATCATTTTGCGCACAATTGGGGAATTCCGACTGAGTTGGAAGCAGCCGTTGACTTAGCATTCACTAGTCCACAAGTCACTGCTGTGGATGTGGGTTATGTGAATCAAGCTATTTTTCTTAATACCAGCTCAGTAGGGGCTTATGTGCATTTTGTACGCGTGCGCGAGTTGTATGAAAAGACCATGAGTTATCGCTTAGCCAGCATTCGGGCAGGATTCAAAGGCTTGTTACGCTTACGTGGCTCTAGTTTATATGTGAACGAGGTAAAAATTCGCTCTCCTCTGATTTTTCTAGGGGTGCGTGAACGTGATTTGAGCTTATCCGGCTTAGGTGCTGTACATAAAGATAGTAAAAATGCATTGCATGTCTTGATCTTAAAAACCACCAGCTATGCATCGTTATTTAAAATGATTTTTAATGTGGTATTTCGTGGTCTAGAGCCTGTGGCTAAGTCAGAAAATATCGATAGCCGCTTAGTTGATAAAGTTTCGATTAATAACCGGCGTACTAAGCGCAGTATTTATGTGGCTTTAGATGGAGAGTTAACCTTACAAACTACTCCACTTGAATACCGATATGTGCCGGATGCTTTATTAGTAGTGACACCAGTCAACACCTCAGCCACTTAAACTAGGGCTCAACTCAATAGTATGCGCTAGTTTAAGTTGTACTAGTCTTAAAGTTTCTATCTAGGAGGATTCGATGTTAAGACAAGGAATCGGTTTATTAGCTTGGTTAGCGGTAACTTTTATAGCAGCAGCAATAGGTGCTTGGGGGTCGATGACCGCGCCTAGTTTTTATCAAAGCTTAGCCTTGCCTAGCTGGGCACCACCTGCTTCAGTCTTTGGCCCAGTGTGGTCAGTTCTGTATTTACTAATGGGGCTTGCCGCTTGGTTAGTCTGGCGCAACCAAGGTTGGTTCGGCACAGCTCGGGTTGCTTTAAGTCTTTATTTAAGCCAATTAGTGGTGAATGCTTTATGGAGTTGGGCCTTCTTTGCTTGGCATCAGGGTGGGCTAGCTTTATTAGTGATTGCAATCCTGTGGTGCTTGGTTTTGTTGACACTGATTAGCTTTTGGCGACTCAATAAGCTGGCTGGAGCTTTCTTAGTACCCTATTTGGCTTGGATAAGTTTTGCTGCTTTTCTGAATTTCACTGTTTGGCAAATGAATCCTAATCTTTTATAAGCTTAAGGTTCAAACACATGGGTACAGACTATATAGGCTGTACCTAGTTTAGTCAGCTTGCACTTATTTAGTGCTGTTGGCTTAGTCTTGGGGCGTTTGTTGCTAGTTGCTGGTGCTAATTTTCAAGAGCAACCCTAGTTTAGCGCTTTGGCATGAAACCTGCTGAAAAGCGCTTAGCTTTAATTTTCTAGGGTGTGTTCATGCTAAAGTTAATTGAAATTCTTTCTCCTCAACAAGTTTCTGCTGCAAAGCATACCCTGACCTTACCCTATGAGCGCCGAATTATTAGCCGCCAGCGCGTGACCTTAGATCAGGGAGGCGATGCAGGTTTATTTCTAGCGCGCGGTGCTAGTTTACAGGATGGAGATGTCCTCAAAGCCGAAAATGGCGAGCTAGTAAAAATCCAAGCGGCTTTAGAAACAGTCTCTACTTTATATTGCGCAGATCGCCTGTTATTGGCGCGAGCTTGTTATCACTTAGGCAATCGCCACGTCGCTTTAGAAATCCGAGATGGCCGCTTACGCTATCTGCATGATCATGTCTTAGATGACATGCTACTAGGCTTGGGCTTAAAGGTAGTCGTGGAGCAAGCCACCTTCGAGCCAGAAGCAGGTGCTTATTCAACAGGGCATAGTCATCAACACTCACATGGTGCACATGCTCATAGCCATGACTGAGCAGTTAGCGCTATTACGGCTGATGCATTTGATTAGCCCCACTTTGCCGATTGGCTCCTTCACCTATTCACAAGGCATTGAATGGGCGGTTGAGATAGCTTGGATTAAAGATGCTACATCTTTGCAAGCTTGGTTAGACAGTCAGCTCAATGGCAGTATTCTACATGTTGAATTGCCCCTGCTTAAACGTTGCTATCAAGCTTGGCAAACTGAGGATATGCAGGCACTGGAGGCTTGGATTGCGATCTCTAATGCGAGTCGTGAAACCAGTGAGCTGTTGCTTGAAGAAAAAAATCGTGGGCGCGCACTGACTGATTTATTGATTGCTTTAGACATCCCCCAAGCGGCTATGCATAAACCACTGCTGAGTCAAAGCCAAGTGGCAGCCTTTGCTTTAGCCAGCGCCTATTGGCAAGTACCGCTTGAGCAAGCAGCCTATGGTTATGCTTGGAGTTGGCTAGAAAATTTAGTGCTATCTGCAGTGAAAATTATTCCTCTTGGGCAAACTCAAGGGCAGAAAGTTTTGCATCAAATGACACCTTTGCTACTAACCGTCGTTGAGCGCGGCTTAAGCTTGCCAGATGAAGAAATCGGTGCAGCTTTGCCCGCTTTAGCAATTGCGAGTAGTCGTCACGAAACACAATATACACGCTTATTTAGATCTTAAATCAAGGACTTCAATGCTATGTCAAATCCATTAAGAGTCGGAGTGGGTGGGCCAGTCGGTTCTGGAAAAACCGCCTTATTAGATGCTTTATGCAAAGCTATGCGGGATGAGTATGAAATTGCTGTAGTCACCAATGATATTTATACCAAAGAAGATGCACAGTTTTTAATGCGTAGTGAGGCCTTACCGGTAGAGCGAATTGTTGGGGTGGAAACGGGTGGCTGTCCGCATACGGCCATTCGCGAAGATGCCTCCATGAATCTCGCGGCGGTGGAGGATTTACAAGCACGTTTTCCTGATTTGGATGTGATTTTTATTGAAAGTGGCGGCGATAATCTTTCTGCAACCTTTAGCCCAGAATTGGCTGACTTGACTATTTACGTGATTGATGTCGCTGAAGGCGAAAAAATCCCGCGTAAAGGTGGCCCCGGCATTACCCGTTCAGATTTACTGGTGATTAATAAGATTGATCTGGCGCCTTATGTGGGTGCATCCTTGGACGTGATGGAAAGCGATAGCAAGCGTATGCGTGGGGAGCGGCCGTTTGTGTTCTCTAATCTAAAAGAAAAGCTCGGTTTATCAACGATTATCGACTTTATTGTTGAGCGTGGCATGTTGACTGCACACTAACTTAAAAGCTGTTCTATACTTCTTGGCAATAAGCACTGCTTATCTTGGGTGTGATAAGCAGTTACTGCAAATTTTCAGCGCTAACTGGCAATTAAGCTTTCAATTAAAATGGTTTTCTAGCTTATTGTGAATTTTGTTGTAAGGTATATAAAGTAATCAAAATTTTTCAATGACTCATAAGGAGATTACTCATGGCTAAACCACAAGATGCTGAGTTTGATGTGCAGGCTGAGTTTGAAAAAATGAAATCGCAAGTGGCGGAGTTGCTAGAATCTTTAAAAGATAAAGGCGAAGCCAAAGCAGCTAAATTATCAGATAAACTCGCTAGTGAATTAGAAGATTATAAAGATGTAGCACGACAAAAAGCTCAACAGATTCAAGATGCCAGCAGTGATGGTGTTGAAGAAGTTGGTAAATATGTTAAAGCTAACCCTTTAGCTAGCTTAGGTATTGCTTTCGGTGTTGGTTTTGTCTTATCACGCTTACTAAGTGGTAAAAATAACTAATTTAAACTGGTTAGAGAATCTATGAAAGCACTCACAGAAGCTGTTATTAGTATTTTTGATTTAATAGAAGCGGAAGGGCGATTGCTGCGGCAGAAAGCCTTGAAAACTCTCATTATTTCTTTGATGATAACAGTAGCTGCGATGCTATCTTTAGGAAGCCTTTTTTTATTAATGGCTTCCTTTTATTATTTTCTCATTCAATATTGGCAAGAACCTAGTGTCTATTTATTCACAGCTGTTTTAGGCTTTGGTTTAGCAGGAGGTGTTGGATGGTACGCAATTACACTAAACCGCAAACCGTAGCAGAAGCTAAAGCGCGCTTACGTGCTAGCGTTGCCCAAATTGATTATTTAGAGCCATTGCGTAAGAATCCTTGGCCAGTCATTGGTATTGGCTTAGTGGGTGGTTTCTTATTTCACCGTGCTTCAAAAAAGAATACCGCCTTAACAACAGGCTTATTCACTTTAGGCATGGAATTAGCGCGTAAATGGAAATAGCTTTAACGTTTAATTAGGCCATAACTAATTAAGCCAATCCCAATAATCATTAAACTGCCAGTTAATAATAGAATAGCTGAGTCATTTAAAGGAATGGGTGTATTTAAAGCTAATGCTCCGCCGACCAATAAGCTCCCACCTGCAAGGATGAGATGTAGTTTGGTTTGTGCATGGTGAGCTTCTTTGCGTAAGCTTTCGATCTGTTTCGATTCCCACTGTAGTTTGAGCTGCTGGTTGGTGGCTTGCTTTAATACATCATGTAAGAGGTTAGGCATATAGGGCAGATTCTCTAAGAGTTTGGGCAGATTGACCTTTACTCCATTGAAGAGTGCTCTGACTCCCACTTGTTCATCCATCCAACGTTCAATAAAAGGCTTAGCCGTTGACCATAGATCGAGGTCAGGGTAGAGCTGTCGGCCTAAGCCTTCAATATTTAACAGCGTTTTTTGTAGCAGTACTAATTGGGGCTGAACTTCCATATTGAAGCGCCGTGCGGTTTGAAACAAGCGCAGCAAAAAGTTACCAAAAGAAATATCTTTAATCGGTAAATTAAAAATTGGCTCACAGACTGAGCGAATCGCTGATTCAAATTCATCCACACGTGTATTAGGTGGAACCCAGCCAGACTCCACATGCAATTCGGCCACTCGTTTGTAATCACGATTGAAAAATGCATAGAAGTTTTCAGCTAAATAACGTTTATCTTCTGGAGTGAGTGTGCCCACAATCCCAAAATCAACAGCCATATATTGCGGTTCATTTGGGCGAGTGGCATCGACAAAAATATTCCCCGGATGCATATCCGCATGGAAAAAATTATGCCGAAAAACTTGAGTAAAAAAGACTTCAACGCCCAATTCACCTAAGCGCTTAAAGTTCACCCCTAATTCTTTCAGGCGTTTAATGTCCCCTACCGGAATGCCATAGATACGCTCCATCACCATCACATTGGTATGGGTGTAGTTCCAATAAACTTCGGGAACATAAAGGGTTGGATCATTTTCGAAGTTTCGCCGCACTTGGCTAGCATTGGCAGCTTCACGCATTAAATCTAATTCGTCGAAAATGGTTTTTTCGTATTCAGCGACAATCTCAACCGGGCGTAAGCGCCGTGCATCTTTCCAATAGCGCTGAACTAGTTCAGCCAATAGATACATGACAGCAATGTCTTGGCGAATAACCTTTTCAATCCCCGGACGCAAGACTTTGACTACGACTTCTTTGCCATCCCAAAGCTGAGCAGCATGCACTTGAGCAATAGAGGCAGAAGCCATAGGATCGGTTTCAAAGTGTTGGAAGACTTCAGTAACAGGTCGACCATAGGCTTTTTCAATCAGTTGACGGGCTTCGAGGCTAGAAAATGGCGGGACTCGATCTTGTAAACGCGTGAGTTCGCTTGCAATATCATCTGGCATTAAATCGTGGCGTGTGGAGAGCATTTGCCCAAACTTAATAAAAATAGGCCCTAGCTCTTCTAAAGACAAACGAATGCGTTCACCACGTGGAGCTAATTCCTGATGTTGGCGCTGCCAATTCCAAGGAAACAAATGATAAATAAAAGCAACTGGACGAAATAGGGGAATACTCAAAACCAGTTCATCCAGCCCGTGGCGGATGAACACTCGTTGAATAGTCCAAAGGCGCAATAAGCGAGTGATGGATTTCATGGGTGATCGTAGGGTAAAAGGAGCGGCTTAATGACTTACCACATTAAATCATCAGGGATTTGATAGGCTGCGTAAGGATCATCTTCAGCAGGGCTTGGATTCTGATTTAGATTTAAAACCACTACTACACTCGCATCCCGCTGAGCAATTTTTTCAGCAACTACACGCGGAACGAGTTCATAGCCGGTTCCAAATCGTACTACTGCAATCATCCCATAGGCTAAGCGATCTTGAAGCAGCTCAGTCACCAGTAGATTTTTAATTTTGTTTTGATCCGCAAATTGATAACTAATTTCACCTTGACGGCGGTCAAGCCGATTCATTTCGATTAGTTGGCGAATTTGCGCTTGGATAGCTTTTTGTTCGGCTTGTTCACGCTGCAAACGATTGAGTTCTTTGGAGCGCTCAGCTTGTTCTTGTAAGGCTTTTTCAGCGAGGACTTTAGCTTCATCGACTTTGACTTCCCCGGTGCGCTTAGCTTCTTTTTGCGCTTTTGCAGTTTTCTGATGCGCATTTTTGCGCTCTTCACGGCCGGCTTTTTCTGCCTTGGCTTGATCAATCAAACCCGCTTTAAGAAGTTGGTCTTTTAAGGAAGTCATGGGTCATATCCACCACTGCTAGAAGAGGCAAATAGTATAGCACTGCTTCGGCCTAGGCGGGAAAAACTGTCTGAATACCCCTCAATGGGTCGAGTTATTTCCTCTCATACTTAACAGGACTTATTTTAGTCAGAAAGCTTGGAATCTTTTTTCCAAGGCCAACTACACTCATAACTAGAGTAGTTAACATGAAAATCGAATAATCAGAATGAAAAATTATTGGCGATATCTATGCTTAGGCTTCTTCGGTCTAGTGCTGGCAGGCTGTGAAGCACGCTCGGCAAGCCCAGTGACTGCGACTAAAATAGTGAGCGGCTTAGACCATCCTTGGAGTATGGCGTTTTTGCCAGAGGATGAAATTCTAGTCACTGAGCGCGGTGGACGCTTGCGTAGCATAAAAAAAGGTAAATTATCTCCGCCTATTTCTGGTGTCCCCGAAGTGTATGCGCAAGGGCAAGGGGGCTTATTAGGCATCGCAGCTCATCCGCAATTTGCTGAGAATCGTTTGCTTTATCTAGCTTACAGTGGTGCAGGTAAAGACGGTGCTAGTACCGAGTTAGTGCGTGCCCAGTATCAAAACGGTCAATTAAGCAATCTACAAAAAATCTTTGTTGCTTCACCCAAAGTCCAAACAGCTCATCATTTCGGTGGGCGCTTGTTGTTTGATAAGCAAGGTTATTTGTATTTAAGCTTAGGGGATCGTGGGCAGCAAGATCTTGCACAAGACAGGAGCAATCACGCTGGCGGGGTCGTGCGTTTAAAAGAGGATGGTAACGTACCTGAAACTAACCCGTTTCGCGGTAAGGCTGGCCTTGCACCGGAGTTATATACTTACGGTCATCGTAATGTGCAAGGGATTGCTTTGAATCCCAGCAATGGTCAAGTGTGGACACATGAACACGGCCCGCAGGGTGGTGATGAGATCAATATTCTGAAGGCTGGCGCGAATTATGGCTGGCCTGTGATCACTTATGGTGAGCAATATGGCGGTGGGCGAGTGGGTGAGGGGAAAACTCAGCAAGCCGGGATGGAGCAGCCCATGCATTATTGGACACCGTCGATTGCGCCTTCCGGCATGACTTTTTACACCGGCAATAAATATTCTGGTTGGAATGGTAATTTATTTGTGGGGTCTCTCAAATTTGCCAAACTAGTACGCTTAACTTTAGTAGGTGGCAAAGTCGCTGCTGAAGAAAGCTTATTAGAGGGTGAAATCGGCCGTATCCGTGATGTGCAGCAAGGCCCTGATGGCTATTTATATCTATTAAATGATGAAAGTAATGGTGGTTTATATCGCTTAGAACCGAGTCAATAAGTCTAAGCTCTGTTGGCTAGGCTGATTTTGCGCTAGGATGCGGGCTTCGTTATTTAGGATGTAACCATGCTGCTGATTCCTGCTATCGACCTGAAAGACGGTCAATGTGTACGCCTGCGTCAGGGGCGTATGGATGAGACTACCGTATTCTCTTCGAATCCTGTGGAGGTTGCCCAACGTTGGGTGGATGCAGGTGCGCGCCGTTTACATTTAGTCGATTTAAATGGTGCTTTTGAAGGTAAGCCAGTCAATGGCGAAGTCGTGCGGGCAGTAGCTGCTAGATTCCCACAGTTACCCGTACAGATTGGTGGTGGTATTCGTGATGCCGCAACGGTAGCTGCCTATTTAGAAGTAGGCGTACAGTTTTGTATTATTGGCACCAAAGCAGTACAAGAGCCACCATTCGTAGTGGAACTTTGTCAGCAATTTCCCGGGCACATTATCGTCGGAATTGATGCTAAAAATGGCATGGTCGCAACCGATGGTTGGGCGGAAGTGTCACGAGTTGCTGCGATTGATTTAGCTAAGCAATTTGAACAGGCTGGCGTTAGTGCGATTGTCTATACCGATATTGCCCGTGATGGCATGATGACGGGTGTGAATGTTGAAGAAACCGCCAAGCTTGCCGATAGTATTTCCATCCCTGTGATTGCCTCAGGTGGCGTGACCAATCTAGATGATATTCAAGCTTTGCTGAAAGTTGAGGATAGAGGCGTGATGGGTACAATCCTAGGTCGCTCTATTTACGAAGGTACAATTGATCTGGCGGAAGCACAGCGCTTGGTTGATGGAGTCTAAATATGGGATTAGCTAAGCGGATTATTCCTTGTCTTGATGTCGATAATGGACGTGTTGTAAAAGGTGTCAACTTTGTCGATATTCGTGATGCCGGTGATCCAGTAGAAATAGCAGCTCGTTATAATCGTGAAGGTGCGGATGAAATTACCTTTCTTGATATCACTGCCAGTTCCGACAATCGGGAAACGATTGTCCATGTAGTTGAAGCGGTCGCCTCCCAAGTCTTTATCCCACTCACAGTTGGGGGAGGTATTCGTAAACTAGACGATGTACGCCGGATGCTCAATGCAGGTGCGGATAAAGTTGGCATTAATACCGCAGCGATTACTCAGCCTGAGTTAGTCCGGGAGGCAACAGATTATTTTGGCTCACAATGTATTGTGGTCGCCATTGATGCCAAACGAGTGAGTGAGCCAGGCGAGCCTGTGCGCTGGGAAGTGTTTACGCACGGCGGGCGGAAACGGACTGGGATTGATGCGGTAGCTTGGGCAGAAAAGATGGCTGCTTATGGCGCAGGTGAGTTATTAGTCACCAGTATGGATCGCGATGGCACGAAAAGTGGCTTCGATTTAGCGCTCATGGCCGAAATTAATCAGCGAGTTTCAGTACCGCTAATTGCCTCGGGTGGGGTGGGTAATTTACAGCATCTCGCCGATGGCGTATTAAAAGGTGGTGCTGATGCTGTATTAGCTGCTAGCATTTTTCACTTTGGCGAATATACCGTTGGCCAAGCCAAAGCTTTTATGGCGGCACAAGGTATCGAAATGCGTTTATAAATAATTCCAAAACAAGTTTAAGGAGTATGCATGCTGCAAGTTGATAAGCAGTTAATTGCCGAACGAAAACAACAATTAGAGTTAGTCCGACACACGCTTAAGCAGCATTTTATAGGTATCGATAAAATCATCGATGATTTAATCGGTTATATTCAAGTCTGGTACCTCATGCCGGAATTATTGCAACGTCCTGTGATTGTTAATCTTTGGGGCATGACAGGTGTTGGCAAAACTGATTTAGTCCGTAAATTAGTACGGGCGCTGAATTTTCAAGAGCGCTTTGCGGAAATTGAATTATCGAATATTGACCAGACTTTCTGGCATTCTTCCGTCTCCTCCATTTTGGACAAGCGTGAGTTACACGATAGTAAGCCCTGTATCTTATTATTTGATGAAATTCAACGCTTTAATACCATTGATGTCGAAGGCAAACCACTTGCCCAATCCCGATTCATGGATTTTTGGAGTTTACTCTCTGATGGCTATCTCACTCGCTTTGATCAGGAAGCGAATGATATTGATAATTTCCTAAGTCGTTATTTTTGGGAGCGCAAACGTAAAAAGAAACGCTTAGAAGCAGGTGAAGAACCAGAAGTTAATTATGAACCTTATGAGCACTATATTAGCTCTTACGATCTCTTGTCTTTTAAGAAAACGCTGAATCTTGATATTGAGTTAGAAGCGCTATTTGACTTGCCCGAAAATGAATTGATTAATCTGCTTTTAAACGCTAAAAAGAAAAAAACGCTCTACGAGCCTATTAATCATGCCCAAACTTTAGTGATTGTTTCAGGCAATTTAGATGAGGCGTTTTCTGTTGCCCGCGATGCTGCTGAAGCCGATGTCGATGCTGATATTTTTCATGCGATCAGTAGTAAAGTGACTTTAATGGATGTGAAAAATGCGCTGTTACGCAAATTCCGTCCTGAGCAAGTTGCCCGTTTTGGCAATATTCATCTGATTTATCCCAGTTTACGTAAGCAAGATTTCCAAGCGCTGATTGCACGTGAAGTAAAACGTATTCAACAGGAAACGGAAGCCCGTACGGGTATCCAACTTCGTGTTGATCACAGTATCGAAACACTGATTTATCGGAATGGCGTTTTTCCAGCTCAAGGAGTAAGGCCGGTATTTTCGAGCGTGACGGACATTCTTGAAGTTAATTTGTCCAATTTCTTACTGCAAGCACTCACCAATGGGGCTGAGCAAATCGCTTTAAGTTATGACACGCCTGCCAAGCAAATTATTGCTCAAGTGGGTGACGAGCAGATCAAACTCCATTTTGAAGGGCGGATTGATCAGATTCGGGCAAGCAATCAAGCAGCTGCCACGGCGAATATTAGTGTGCATGAAGCCGGGCATGCGGTTTTATATATGGTCTTATTTAATCTAGTACCGATGCAACTGCAAAGTCGGATTGCTAATAGTTACGCTGGTGGCTTTACTTTCCCCCATCAGATCTATCGTACTAAGCAGACCATGCTGGATATGATCAAAATTTTTCTGGCCGGTGGCTTAGCAGAAGAATTAATTTTTGGGGCGAATGAAGCTTCGATTGGACGTTCCCAAGATCGTGAAGAGGCTTCCATCATTGCCTTAGATTATATGCGCCGTTACGGTTTCGATGATGGTTTCCAAGCTTGCTATGTGATGGAAGATCATGCACATCGCATGAAGAAAGAAATTACGGATGCAGCAGTTGAGCAAATGATTGCGGCGCAAGTGGAAGCTGCACGCAGTTTATTGTTAAAACATGAGCGCTTATTAGTTGAGCTAGCGCAGAAACTAGCGATGACTGGCAAGCTGGAAGTGCAAGTGATTGCAGAAATTGCGCAGGCGCATGGTTTAAAGGTGAGTGTGCAAGATGAGAATTATCTGCATCTTCCGGCTTATGATAAACAATTAGATTCTGCTAATTTATCTACTGGCAATTGTTCTTAGGCGCTGACTTCGCGCATAATGCGCCCATGATGAATGATGCAATACTTTCACAACTAGCGCAGGTGCTAGAAGAGCGCAAGCAGGCAGCGCCTGATAGTTCGTATGTTGCTAAATTATATGGCAAAGGCTTGGATGCCATCTTAAAGAAAATTGGCGAGGAAGCCACCGAAACGGTCATGGCTGCAAAAGATGGCGATAAAGAAAAAATCGTCTATGAAGTTGCTGATTTATGGTTTCATAGTTTAGTACTTTTAGCCCAGCAAAATTTACACCCGCATGACGTACTGAAAGAATTAGAACGTCGTTTCGGCTTATCAGGCTTGGCTGAGAAAGCCAGTCGACCTTCTTAAAACGATAGGATGATGAACTACTATGCATTTTAGTCCTTTACAATTAGTCCTGATCTTAGTGATTGTCATTCTCCTGTTCGGCACCAAAAAATTGCGTAGCATGGGTGGTGATTTAGGCGAAGCTTTCAAAAATTTCCGTAAAGCAGTAAAAGACGGTGATGAAACACCTGAGGCTGAGAAAACGGCGCAACAGATTCCGCCTACAACCAATCCCAATGTGACTCCTAATGTGCAAGGCAATGTGATTGATGTGCAAGCTCGGGAAAAAGACAAAGTCTAAATTTAGGCGCTAACATGTTTGAAACTAGCTTTCTGGAAATGTTGGTGATTGGGATCGTGGCTTTATTAGTCATTGGTCCTGAGCGCTTGCCGACTGTCGCTCGAACGATTGGTCTATGGATAGGTAAGGCTCGCCGCTTAATTGCGCACACTCGAGCTGATATTGAACGAGAGCTAGGTACCGAGGAGTTACGCTCAATGCTGTATAAGCAGGAAGAAGAGCTGCGTAACTTACGGGTATTAATGAATGACAAAGTAGATACAGCGAAAAAGGAAATCGAAACGCATGTTAAATCAGACTAAGGGTGCTGAAAATGCTGGTGAAAAGGCATTTTTGGAGCATCTAGTTGAGCTGCGTGATCGCCTTTTACGCATTGTCTTGGTTTTGATTGCAGTTTTTATTTGCTTAACACCGTTTGCCCAAGACCTCTATAATTGGCTATCTGACCCCTTGGTACGTAATTTACCTCAGGGTGAGAAGTTGATTGCGATTGGAGTTGCTTCTCCGTTTTTGGTGCCATTTAAGTTAGCCTTGATGGTTGCTTTCTTAGTGACTCTACCTTATACCTTCTATCAGGTTTGGGGCTTTGTTGCTCCGGGCTTATACCAGCATGAAAAGAAAATGGTCACTCCACTGCTGTTATCGAGTGTGGGGCTATTTTATGTGGGTATGGCTTTCGCCTATTTCTTTGTGATTCCGATGATTTCTAAGGCAGCGGTGGCATTTGCTCCAGCGAATGTAAATCCCACGCCTGATATAGCGACGTATCTCGATTTTACGGTCGCTATGTTTTTAGCCTTCGGCTTAAGCTTTGAAACACCGGTAGCGACTATCTTATTAATTCGCATGGGTATTGTCAGTGTTGATGCTTTGGCTAAAGCACGCCCTTATATTATTGTGGGTGCTTTTACGATTGCGATGTTCCTCACCCCTCCAGATGTAGTATCGCAAATTATGATGGCAGTACCGATTTGGCTCTTATTTGAGGTTGGGCTATTTTTAGGGCGTACTGTTGTGAAAAAGCGCACTGATACTGAGGATGAATCTGAGGCTGATGCTATGGCATCGAACGCTTTAGTTGCTGGTGCTGCGGCTAGTACTGCAAGTTTGTTAAAGTCTGGCGAGGATATTGAAAGCCTTGATCAAGCAGATGATACGCAACATTCAGCAGAACATTGGCAGGATGAAAAGTATAGTTTTAAGGAAATGGACGATGATGAGTTTCGCCCATTAACGGATGAAGAATTAGAGGCTGAGTTAGAAAAAGCGGCCAAACAGCAAGCCGAGTTGGATGAGCAAGGGCGCTATGCTGCCGGTGGACAGCCACCTAATGAGCCAAGTCCAAAGAAAGATTAAAGATTAACGAGTTGCTTAAGTGACTCGTCACAAGTAATTGAGTGACCATGACACAGACCACTTTACCACCACGTCGCAAAGCTATTTTAATTATTCTGGATGGCTTTGGCGTCAACCCCAGCAAAAAATACAATGCTGTTTATGAGGCAGATACACCTAATTTAGATAGGTATTTTGGCCAGTTCCCACATACAACCTTGATGGCTTCAGGGCGCTCGGTAGGTTTACCCGATGGTCAAATGGGCAATTCTGAAGTTGGACATATGACGATCGGTTGTGGTGCTATCCTCAAACAAGATTTAGTGCGCTTAGATGATGCGGTGGCCGATGGTAGTTTGGCGGCTAATCCAGCATTGCTAGCAGCCTTAGAAAAAGCCAAAGCACAGAATCGACCTCTGCATCTGATTGGCTTGGTGTCAGATGGCGGAGTGCATAGTCACCTCAATCATTTGGAAGGTTTATTACGTGCCTGCGAGCAGCATGGCGTGTTACCGGTGGTACATGCGATTACGGATGGCCGTGATACAGCGCCGCGTGTGGCTAAGACCTTTATAGCACGTGTACAAGCTATTTTAGCGCAAACCGGCGGTCAGATCGCTAGTATCTGCGGGCGCTTCTATGCCATGGATCGTGATAAGCGTTGGGATCGAACTAAATTAGCTTGGGATGCCTATGTACATGGTATCGGTACGCCAGCTGCTAATCCACTTGCTGCGATTGATGATGCTTATGCAGCAGATCAAGGTGATGAATTTATTACACCTCGTTTGATGCCTAATGCCGAGTTAATGCATGGTGGTGATCAGGTGTTATTCTTCAATTTCCGCAATGATCGACCACGCCAAATGTCGGAAGCTTTAGCCTTAGCTGATTTTAAAGGTTTCGAGCGGGCGGATTTCAGTTTGGTAGACTTAACTACACTGACTGAATACGATGAAAAATATCCTATGCCCGTCATGTTTGCGCCTGAACGTCCGAGTACGAATATTGCTGAAGCTGTTAGTGCAGCGGGTTGTAAACAATTTCACTGCTCAGAAACCGAAAAATATGCCCATGTAACGTTCTTTTTTAATAGCGGGCGTGAGCAACCCTATGAAGGTGAGGAGCGTTTAGTGATTCCTTCGCCTAAAGTTGAAACTTATGATTTAAAGCCAGAAATGAGTGCTCCCGAAGTGGCCGATGCGGTGGTGGAGGCTTTAAACAAAAATGAATATGGCTTTATTGTTGTCAATTTCGCCAATGGGGATATGGTTGGGCATACGGCTGTTCCAGGTGCGGTGGTGAAAGCGGTTGAAGCTTTAGATCGAGAAGTGGGTCGGGTTTTAGATGCAGCGGTAGCGAATGAATACTCCGTACTATTAACGGCGGACCATGGTAATTGTGATGAATATATTGATCCTTTAACGGGTGAACCTAATACTCAGCATACGGTTTACCCAGTCCCTTGTTTGTTAATTGATCAAGTTAATTGGCGCTTAAGTACGGGTGGTGGGTTAAGTAATATCGCTCCCACGCTGTTGCAATTAATGGGTATCCCTAAACCAGCCGCAATGACTGGGACGAGTTTATTGCTTGAGCCGGTTTAAATAGCTGGTTTATTTAGCAATCTGCTAGCTTAATTGATAAAAGCTAAACTTTTATCGGCCTAAATGCTGGCCAATTGAGTATAATTGGCGCATTTAAAAGTGAATAAAAGGATGCAGCTATGCGCTCTAGCGGACGAAACCCAGACCAAATGCGTTCGGTGCGATTTACTCGACATTATACTTGCCACGCTGAAGGCTCTGTCTTGGTGGAATTCGGAAACACTAAGGTGCTGTGTACTGCGACAGTAGAAGAACGCGTTCCACCTTTTCTTAAAGGTAAAGGCCAAGGTTGGGTTACTGCTGAATATGGCATGTTGCCTCGTTCGACCAATACACGGGTGCAGCGTGAAGCGGCTAAAGGCAAGCAATCGGGTCGCACGATGGAAATTCAGCGCTTGATTGGCCGTGCTTTGCGCGCAGTGGTGGATTTAGAGGCTTTAGGTGAGCGCCAAATTACCCTCGATTGCGATGTATTACAGGCTGATGGGGGTACACGTACCGCATCGATTAGTGGTGCTTATGTTGCTTTGCAAGATGCGATGGCTAGTTTAGTTAAGCAAGGCAAGTTAAAGAAAAATCCTATTTATGGCCAAGTTGCTTCCGTATCGGTAGGGATTTATCAAGGTACACCTGTACTAGATTTAGATTATGTAGAAGATTCGGGCGCGGAAACTGATATGAATATCGTCATGAATGATGCAGGTCAGTTTATTGAGTTACAGGGTACGGCAGAAGGGCATGCTTTTCGGCGGGAAGAGTTGGATGCCATGTTGCTCTTAGCTAATAAAGGGATTAGTGAAATCATGGAAGCACAAAATAGAGTTTTGGCAGAATGACAGAACGCTTAGTCTTAGCGAGCAGTAATGCGGGTAAATTGCGTGAATTTAATGTTCTATTAGCAGATTTAGGTTTTGAAGTACTGCGTCAAGCCGATTTAGGCGTGACCGATGCTGAAGAAACAGGCTTGAGTTTTGTTGAAAATGCACTCCTCAAAGCGCGTCATGCCTCTCTAAAAACAGGCCTTGCAGCTTTGGCAGATGATTCAGGCTTAGTCGTTGATGCTTTAGCTGGGCAGCCTGGTATTTATTCAGCACGCTTTGCGGGTCAGCCTACGAATGATGCAGCCAATAATGCGAAGCTTCTAGCGGCTTTAAAAGCTGTACCAGCTGAGCAACGTACAGCGCGATTTCGCTGTTGTATTGTGCTAGTCAGGCATCCTACAGATCCTGTACCACTGATTGCTGAGGCGAGCTGGGAAGGCTATATCTTAACTGCGCCACAAGGTCAGCAAGGTTTTGGTTATGACCCACTGTTTTATGTCCCTTCACACGCCTGCACTGCCGCTGAGTTAGAGGCGAGTGAGAAAAATCGCATTAGCCACCGTGGGCAAGCTATGCAGCGTTTGCGGACTTTATTAGTGGCTTAGTTGAATAAAATTTTATTATCTTCCTAGGATTGTGAGGAGAGAGGCTTGAGTATTCCTGTAAAGCTGTGGTTGGGTGTCCGAGCAACGGTGTTCTGGTTTGGCTTTCTGGTCAGTACTTTAGTCTATGGTACTTTAGTTCCTTTATTAGCTTTGTTGCCCTATGAAAAGCGTTATCAGATTCTGGTCGGCTGGTGTCGCTTTAATGTCTGGTGGCTAGCTGTGACTTGTGGAGTGCACTACGAAATCAAGGGCTTAGATAATATTCCAACGGATCATGCGGCGATTCTCATGGCGAATCATCAATCGACTTGGGAAACCTTAGCCTTCGCAACTATTTTTCCGCCGCTCACTTGGGTGTTAAAGCAAGAGTTGATGAAAGTGCCGTTTTTTGGTTGGGGGCTACGCTTAATTAAACCGGTGGCGATTGATCGTTCAGCAGGAAAAAGTGCAGTCAATCAGGTTAAGAATCAGGGCAAAGAGCGCTTAGATGAAGGCATTTGGCTGGTGGTGTTTCCGGAAGGAACTCGGGTGAAGCCTGGTGTAAAGGCGCGTTATAAAATTGGGGGTGCTGTGATGGCAGTCGATAGCCAATATCCAATAGTACCAGTCGCCCATAATGCAGGAGCGAGCTGGCCACGTCATTCCTATATCAAAAAACCAGGCACGATTACAGTCAGTATTGGTGAACCCATTCCTAGCATTGGGAAAGAGCCTGAGGCTTTAATCCAAGAGGTAGAAACTTGGATTGAAACCGAAAAGGCTAAACTCATTTTCCATTAGAGTTTTATTAAAACTCTCTAAGCCAAGTATCCATAGTAAAATGCTTGGCTTACATTAAATAAGCTGCTTTATAAAAAACTGAAATTTACGCCAGCAGAAATGACATCAACATCTGTTTCCAGGGTATTAACCTTAGCAGCACTGCCATCAGCGTTATATTCAAGAACTTCACTACTTTCACCGACATCATAATATCGATCCCAACCAGCGCGTAGACTGAAGTTGTTATTGATATCATATTGCACACCTGCACCTAAGACAGGGGAGTAGCCGTCTTCTGAGACTTTTAGGCCATGCAAAGCAGGATTATCACTAGATACTGTTGTCTCGCTAGACCAACGTATGACCCCAGCTTTGCCATAAACCGAAACTGGAGAGGCTTTGCTTAAACGTTGTTTTGCAATTCCTGTAAGGGTTACACCAGTAGTTTTTTGTTTAATAGCGATGGGATCTGAATAATGGTAATTGGCGGTATTCCCCAAATTCACATGGCCGGTTTCTACGCTTAAACTGTCGCCGATTTGTAGACCACCATAAATATGCCCAGCATGATCATTATCGTCGCTAGTACAGGTTTGGTTATGGGAGCTAGCACTTTTACAAATATCCAAATTATCCATTTGGTGCGAGGAATTATCATAACTGCTAACACCAAAGCTGCCACCCACATAAAAAGGGGCGCTAGTACCCCCGGCAAAACTAGCACTAGCGAATAAACAGACACTGAGTGAAGCTAATAAATAGGCCTTGTGCATGGCATATTCCTTCTGTAATTAAATAAACTACTGAAGATCATGTGCAATTGTACTTATAAAAGCCGTTGAAAAAAGATTAAAGGATTTTATTTTGAGATAATTGTTCTTAGTGAAAATTACTGATCGGCTTGATTGCGCATATGGTCCGCAGTACGCGCAAAAGCCATTTTTAAAGCCCGATTCAGCGGAAAATCAGTGATTTGCTCATCAATAGCTTGGTTCATACAAGCTAACCATTGATCGCGCATAGTAGAGTTGATGGGAAAGGGCAAATGGCGAGCTCTTAAACGTGGATGTCCGTAAGTAGTTTCATACAAAGGTGGTCCGCCTAGCCAACCGGATAAAAACATAAACAGTTTATTGCGTGAGCTTTGCAAATCTTGCGGGTGAAGCTTACGCAATTCCCAAGTTTCAGGTTGGCTATCCATCAGATCGTAAAAGCGATCCACCAAACGGCGTACTCCCATTTCTCCGCCGAGTAAATCGTAATGTGGATTAGTTAGATCAGTCATAGGGGTAAAAGGCTGTTGTAAAAAAATTCATGAATTTAACACATGCTATCGGTATAATCCGCATCCTTGATTTTCTTTGAGTAATAAGTTGTGATCCAAAATCTCCGCAATATAGCGATTATTGCGCACGTTGACCACGGCAAGACAACGCTGGTGGACAAATTGCTTCAACAATCGGGTACGCTAGATGCGCGTGCTGAAGTTTCCGAACGTATGATGGACTCTAATGCGTTGGAAAAAGAACGCGGGATCACCATTCTTGCGAAAAATACCGCTATCCGTTGGACTAACCCTAAAGATGGCGTGACTTATCGGATTAATATCGTCGACACCCCCGGGCATGCTGACTTCGGTGGTGAAGTCGAGCGCGTATTGTCGATGGTGGACTCAGTGTTGCTGCTGGTGGATGCAGTCGATGGGCCCATGCCACAAACTCGTTTCGTGACTCAGAAAGCATTCTCTCATGGCCTACGTCCGATTTTAGTCGTGAATAAAATTGACCGTCCGGGTGCACGTCCGCATTGGGTAATGGATCAAGTATTCGAATTATTCGATAACCTAGGCGCAAGCGATGCGCAATTAGACTTTCCAGTCGTCTATGCCTCGGCATTGAATGGCTTTGCAGGTATGGATGAGGCGGTTAATAGTGGCGATATGACCGCGCTATTTGAAACCATTTTAAGCCATGTTCCAGCTCCTGATGTTGATATCGAGGCACCTTTCCAATTACAGGTCAGTCAGCTCGACTACAACCCCTATATGGGCATTATTGGGATTGGGCGGATTAAACAAGGTAAGATTAAAACCAATACCCAAGTAAAAGCTATTGATATTAATGGCAATATTCGTAGCGGACGGATTTTAAAGATTCTCGGCTTTAATGGCTTAGAGCGGGTAGAAGTTCCAGAAGCGCAAGCGGGCGATATTATTGCGTTCTCTGGGATGGATGAGCTGTATATCTCTGATACCTTATGTGATCCAAATAATGTGGTAGCCCTACCACCCTTAAAGGTCGACGAACCAACTATTAGCATGATTTTCCAAGTGAATGATTCTCCATTTGCTGGAAAAGAAGTGAAAACCGGCACCTCTTCTCGCCGCTTGAAAGAGCGTTTAGAGCAAGAGTTGCTGCATAACGTCGCTTTACGGGTTGAGCCAACGGATGATCCAGAAAAATTCAAAGTCTCAGGCCGTGGCGAGCTGCACTTAGGTATTTTGCTAGAAAACATGCGCCGTGAAGGCTATGAGTTAGCTGTTTCACGTCCACAAGTCATTATTCGTGAAGTGGATGGTGAGAAGCTAGAGCCTTACGAAACCGTGACGGTTGACCTTGAAGAGCAACATCAAGGCAAAATCATGGAAGCGCTCGGTTTACGCCGTGGCGACTTAAAAGATATGTCTCCAGATGGTAAGGGTCGGGTGCGCTTGCAATATATCGTGCCTTCACGCGGTCTGATTGGCTTCCAAAGCGATTTCATGACTATGACTTCTGGCACTGGCTTGATGTATCACACCTTCGATCATTATGGCCCTTATAAGCCGGGTGCGATTGGTCAACGTATCAATGGCGTTTTGATCTCCAATGCAACCGGTAAAGCACTTGCCTATGCGATCTTCAATTTGCAAGAGCGTGGACGTATGTTCATCGGTCATGCCGAGGAAGTTTATGAAGGGATGGTGATTGGTATTCATAGCCGCGATAATGATTTGATTGTGAATCCACTCAAGGCTAAGCAATTAACCAATATCCGTGCGGCCGGTACTGATGAGAACTTGATTCTGACTCCACCGATTCGCATGACCTTAGAGCAAGCACTCGAATTCATTGATGATGATGAGTTGGTGGAAATCACTCCACAAAGTATTCGTGTGCGTAAACGTCATTTGCTAGAGCATGATCGTAAGCGTGCGAATAAGTCGGTTGAAGTCGCTTAAGTTTTAAGCTTTAAACGCTTGAAGAAAGCCTGCGCAAGCAGGCTTTTTTATTGAATGCACTGAATGTTGATTGAGTACTGACAGCATGCTGTCAGTAGCCTCCTGCTATACTCTAAGTATTAACACCATTAAGGAGAGTAGCATGTCTTATAAAACCTATATCAACCTGCCGGTTGATAATCTTGACGCTACTAAAACCTTTTTTACCCAGCTAGGTTTCAAGTTTGACCCTAATTTTACGGACACCCAAGCTGCCGGTATGATCATCAATGAAGGGCATAGTTATGCGATGTTACTAAGCCGCCCCTTTTTTCATAGTTTCTTTCCGCATAAGGCTATTTCTGACGCTAAAGCCCAAGTCGAGGTTTCGATTGCGCTGCAATGTGATAGTAAAGAAGCTGTTGATGCTTTGATTGCTAAAGCCATCTCAGCCGGTGGCAAAACATACAATCAAGCCCAAGATCATGGCTTTATGTATGGGCATGGCTTTGAAGATTTAGATGGGCATATTTGGGAGGTTTTCACGATGACTCCCCCAGCCAATCAACAGGAGTAAGATTATGCAAAAGCTCGTAACTTCCCTCTGGTTTGTGGATTGTGCAGAAGAGGCGGTCAAATTCTATGTAGCTATTTTTAAAAACTCCCACATTAAGCGTATTCTGCGTTATAGCGAAGCTGGCCCTGAGCCAGTTGGCAAGGTCATGAGCATTGATTTTCAATTAGAGGGTCAGGATTTTTTGGCGATTAATAGCAGTGCTGAGTTTCGATTTTCTCCGGCGATTTCTTTGGTCGTGAATTGTGTAGATCAAGCTGAAATGGACGCTATATGGGAGCAATTAGCTGCTGATCCGAATCAAGGTCAGTGCGGTTGGCTGGAAGATAAATATGGCTTGTCTTGGCAAATTGTGACTCCGCAAGCAATTGACCTGATTGCTAGCCCGAACCCTGCTAAAGCAGCTGCAGTCGCACAGGCAATGTTCGCTATGAAAAAGCTAGACCTTGAAGCTTTACAACGCGCCCACGATGCTGCTTGATGAAATAATTATCTAAAGGATAGGCTTTATGAGTAATTTAGTGCTGTATACCAATCCACAATCACGCGGGCGCATGGCACATTGGATGTTGGAAGAGTTGGGCGAGCCTTATGAGATTGTATGGTTAGATTATGCTAGCAGTATGCAAGCGCCGGAGTATCTGGCTATCAACCTCATGGGCAAGGTTCCTGCCCTGAGGCATGGTGAGGCGATTGTGACAGAGACAGCAGCAATTTGTGCATATTTAGCCAGCCAATTTCCCGAGAAAAACTTAATGCCGCTCAATCCTGTTGACCAAGCAGCTTTTTTCCGTTGGTTATTTTTTGCAGCGGGTCCCTTAGAACAAGCAGTGACAGTTAAATCCCAAGCTTGGCCTGTGGCACCAGAACAGGAGGGGTTTTTAGGCTTTGGCAATTACACTAAAACCATCAATGCTTTAGTGCATGCCTTAGAACAGACTAGTTATATTGCAGGTGATCGCTTTAGCGCAGCGGACGTTTATCTAGGTTCGCATCTGGGTTGGGGAATGCTGTTTAATACTATTGAGAAACACCCTGTATTTGAAGCTTATGTAGCCCGCCTACATCAACGGCCAGCTTATTTGAGGGCTAATCAAATTAATGATGACTATTTGCAAGCTAAGCGTGTTTAATAGCTGGTTTGGGGTCTAGGGTTTAAGTCTAGACCCTCTTTTAGAGCTTGTAGAGCTTGCTTATTTGCGATTGAGTTGAGCACTCAATTGTTTAACATCATTTTCAGATAAAGTACCTGCAGCTTGTCGAAGTTGCAGGGTGCTTAATAAATAATTGTAGCGTGCAGTGGCATAATCTCGCCGCGCTGCGAATACATCCCGCAAAGCGGTTAACACATCGACCGCAGTACGTGTACCCACTTCAAAGCCTACTTTAGTAGCGTCCGCAGCCGTCTCCGCTGAGGCGAGGGCGCGTTGTTGAGCTTTAACTTGGCTAACGGCTGATTCAATACTTAAATAAGCACTACGCACTTGCTGCTCAATTAAACGCTCTTGATAATCATATTCTTGTTGGGTTTGACGAAACTGATGTTGGGCTTGACGAATTTTGGAGTCTTCTGCACCACCTTGATAAAGCGGAATATTTAGCTCTACTCCTACATGCGCACCTAACACGCGCGGATCTAAAGCAGAGCTACTGCTCTCAGTAATGCTACCTGTTTGGCGAGCATAAATATTCACAACAGGATTACGTGCGCTGGTACGTTGGATTTCAATTTCTTTCTGTGCTACTTCAATCGCTTGCCGGGCAGCTTGTAGGGATTTGCTAGAGCGCTTCGCCACCTCTACCCATGCTTCCATACTTTGCGGTTTGGGGATGCTTAGAGCAAGATTAGGCTGTGCACCCAATAAATCTTGATAGGATTTACCAGTCAGTACCCGCAAGTTCTCACGGGCAATATCTAGGTTTTCTTTTGCGGCAATCTCACCTGCCAGTGCAAGGTTATAGCGTGAATCAGCCTCTTTGACATCAGTAATGGCGGAGCGCCCGACATCAAAAAAAGCTTGAGCCTGCGCGAGCTGGCGCTTAATAGCATTTTTTTCAGTAGTAGCGACTTGTAGATTTTCTTTGGCTAGTAAATAAGAAAAATAGGGCTGAGCAACCCGTAAAATCAAAGCTTGGCGTTGCGCATCTAGTTGCATAGCTGCTTGAACGATTTGGGAGTCGACCTTGTCAATCTGTGCATCTAAAGCTCGGTTATAGACCGACTTAGTGACACCTAAAGTATAAGAGCTGCTTAGGCCATTGCTATTTTTGGTGACTCCATCGTAAGGGAAATATTGCTGGCTAAAATCAGCATTGGCATTGAGATTAACTTGAGGCTTTTTTGAAGCCAAAATTTGGGGTTTATTTTCTAAAATGGCTAGATAGCTGCTTTCTTGGGATTTGAGTTGAGCATCATAGGCTTTGGCTTGTTGATAGACTTGAAGGAGTGTCTCTGCTTGAGCAGGACACACCCATAATAGGTTTGCTGCTATGACGGTGGTCAAAAATACTCTGTTCATGGTCATTCCAATCTTAAATAAGCTATTGCCCTATTGCTCAGCATTATAGCGGTTTAGCACGGGTTGGGTTGAGTCTTTAATAAATAGGTATTGAAGGATCGATTTCGCGGGCCCAACGGTCAATACCTCCCGTGAGGTTAATGGCCTGAAAGCCTAGACGTTCTAATAAATAACAGGCATGGGCACTGCGAATCCCATGATGGCAAATAACGACGACAGGTAAGTCCTTACGTAGATCATTTAAACCATAATAAGTGAGTTGGCTTAGGGGGACTAACTGTGAGTTTTCAAGATGCACAATCTGGTATTCCCAAGGCTCGCGTACATCCAGTAACTGCACGGCAGGCGCTGCCGTGTTCAATTGCCTAGCTAGCTCTTGGGGTGTCCAGTTCTGCATACTTAAAACTTAAACTTCGCAGGTGACTCAGTACCAGCAAGGGCTTTAAGCACTGTTTCAAACAGAACTTGCCGATTGAATTGGCTATGATCTTCACGAGTAATCAGCATCGCTTGCATAGTGGGAGCTTGACCAACGATGATAAATAAGCGACCACCAATCGTTAAGCGCTGCTCAAAACTTGGATGATACTGCGGTATAGAACCAGTCACGGCAATCACATCATACTGTTTGCCGGGATTTCCCTCCCACCCGTAGCCTGCATCATCGATATACAAATTAAAATTGTTAATATCGACTGAATGAAGTCTTTTTTCCGCCTGTTGGGATAGCTCAGCGTACAATTCAACACTATCAACGTGTTTGCCCATATGTGCAAGACATGCTGTAACAAAGCCACTGCCAGTGCCAATTTCAAGGCATTCGTCATTGGGCTGCACATCAAGGTCTTGTAGCATACGTGCCTCAATGCGCGGAAACATCATGGCTTCGCCGTGCCCAAGCGGAATCTCAGTGTCAGCAAAAGCTAGATTCTGCCACTGCGCGGGAACGAATTTTTCGCGAGGAAGAAACCTGAAGGTATTTAAAACTGTCTGATTTAACACAGCCCAGGGACGAATCTGCTGCTCCACCATATTGGTGCGTGCCCGATCCAGATTCAGGTTCATTATAAACTCCCTAATGATGCAAATAATGAGCCGTTTAGAGTACGTGTTCCCTGT
>SSFA01000020.1 GCA_008015155.1 Thiothrix sp. | reverse complement strand
GACATAGACAATGAGAGTAAATTGCCGTCAAGAAAATCCATTTCAACGAAAATCATGGCAAGTGAAGGCATCATCATTGGTGGCTAACAAGGCGCTCAAGGCCGTGGCTTCGCCACTGGACGTCTCCAATCGGCGCATGCTTCGCATTTTACGCGCCGCTTGTAGCCGCCCCTTAGCTTTGCGTTGGGCGACTTTGGTACGCTGACATGTGACGCATTGTCCGTAGACGTAATGTCGTCCGTGACTTCAAATGATGGTCATGCCGAAGTCACTAATCCCACTTGGTCAATCCATAAAAAAACAGCGTGAGAAGTTAGGCTTATCACAAGAAAAGCTGGCTGATCGTTGTGGTTTTGATCGCACCTACATAAGTATGCTTGAGAGAGGAAAGCGAAATCCGTCGCTTTTGAATCTACTAAAGCTAGCTGACGGCCTTGAGACTTCGGTGTCACAACTCACCGAGGTTTACAATGGCTCTAGCACCGATTGACGAAACACATGCACTGCAAATTCAAGCGGGCACGCTTGGACGAAAAACTGGTCATCTATTTGAAGATACAATAACCAGTCAAATTAATGATTTTCAGTGCCCGATTCGGATCGCAGCGCAGCAGAATGGTCATGTGTTTACCGGCGACCCCGCATCGCTTCTTCTAAATTACATCGGCAAAGCAGAAAATATTGAAACCATCACATCGGTGATCGCGCTTTCCACAGGTGCTCTCGCAACATCGGAAGCTGGAAAAAATTGGCTTTCTGTAAATGGCGCCTCGGTTTCAAGATGCAAAAGCGACATAGTAATTACGCTTCATTCAAATGATGGCCGAACTATCACCGTGGGGGTTTCTACGAAGCAGTGCAACAACGCCACCCCAACAAATGCTCAACTGTACTTTACTACAGCAAGGGGGTTTTCAAATCTACTTCTATCCAATGAAATTCCAGTTTCAGAAAATGCCATCCTTGCGCTACGCCAGTTTTGTGGAGATATGGGATTCCGCCCGTGCGACAATCCAAATATCAGAAATCGCTTGACCGACCCAAGACGCTATTTTTGGGAGGAAATTAATGATGCAGGCAGAGTTGAGTGGGAGAGTACACTTCTAAATCGGCAAGATGATATATCACGGCTCCTCTTTCAGAAAGCATACATAGACGACCCGTTCACGCCAGAATATATCTTGCACAAGACAAAGGCATCGCCAAGTTGGAATCAAACAGAAGTTGCCATCTATACAATCGACGAAATCGTTTCACTTAGCCGCAGACATCAGGGATTCACAAAGAAATCATATTCGGTAAAAAAGGGTAGCTATAAAGATCCCGCTGGTGTCATGCATGACGCTCCACGTTTCGGGATCATACAAATGCAGCGCGGTGGACAAAAACAACATCCCGAGCAACTTCAATTTAATTTAGAGGCTGGATATTTTTATAAAATCTAAAGAAATTTCTTTAGATGAAGCGCTATGTTATACGCCAACAGCGGGGGTACGGCATTACCTATCCCCGTTCTAACAGAGCCTAAACTTCCAGAGAACAGATACTCATCAGGGAAAGACTGTAGCCGTGCTGCTTCACGAATGGTTAACGATCTAGTTGCAATCGGGTGAACATTTCTGCAACCTGAAATCATTCCAAATGTAGTTTGCACAGTTGATGCTGGCTCATTCCAGACCTGTCTTTTATAGGTTGTGTTATACCCAGAAGGTGGGCGCTTGCTTGGGTCTTTGTTGTCATGCGCGCTAAATCCTTGTGGCACATCCCACAACCAGTCAATCACATGCATGGGATGCTTTACAGCTTCATGCAAAGGAAGGTTTGATTTCTCGCCTGATTCAATATATGGCAAATCTGAGCAAGCATCTGCAAATGTCCTTAGCGGAGATAACGATGAAAACATATCCCCGCCATCACCGTGGGTGAAATTTGGCAAAGAAGGAATAACACAAACGTCATCTCTTACTGCCACAAATAGTACGCGTTCACGGTGCTGTGGCACGCCATAGTCTTTTGCATTTACCTCAAAATACTCAATGCGATAGCCATGCTTTGTGAATTCATTGCAAATGTCATCTTTAACGAATCCACCTTCTCGATTTTTCATTGAGGTCAACAAACGAACATTTTCGAGAACAGCAAACTTTGGGCGAAAAACATCTACAAAACGCAGGTAATGCTTGAATAATTCGTTTCTCGGATCGGACACATCTCTCTTTCCAGAAAGACTAAATCCCTGGCAAGGGGGGCCGCCAATAATTACATCAATACCCCCCAAAGTCTTTGCAGCGCTAGCCAACGACTCTTGAGTTATCCCAGTAATATCGCTACCAATTTCAACGGAGTTTGGGAAATTAAGTTTATAAATTTTGCGGAGATCATCTTCCAGTTCGAGAAAGCCTTTAACCAAGAATCCGGCTGCCGAGAACCCCAAACTAAATCCGCCGCAACCGGAAAAAAGGCTTAAAGCAGAGAGCGGCTTCTCTTGCGCGCTCGAATGAGCGCTATAAATATTTTTCAGTGCTTGTGTGTAAACGGCGTTTTCATTTGTTCGAGTCGCCTTAGCAACTCTTTCTGGCAGCTTTTGTACCTCAGCGTACTTGTGATCTCTGTAACGCTTCGCTCTTTTTACCACTGCCGTGACTTTTTCACTGTTAGCAAGTGCATTCGATACGGCATTAAGTACGTGCATCGGCAGATCCGCCTTCTCAAGTTCAAAGGCAGATAGCATATGTTGAGGAATGTCAGCAATTTCTGCCAATTTAGCTTGAGAAAGGCCTAGTGTTTGGCGATGCTGACGAAGTGTTGTTCCAGTAATTTTCATGGTGACATATTGTCTACAATTCAACTTCCTCTGTCAACTATGCCAGAGCTAAATACGCCCAACAAGTCGTTCCAGCGGACGGCTTCGCCGACGCTGAACTCTGCGTTATGCACACAAAAATGACCGACTCATTTTCAAATAAAGAAGATAAAGATTACTTTGATAGCTTGTTTCAAGACTTCGGTGGTTTATCGGAAAATATCGACCTCTTCGATTTTCGTGAGTCACAAATAAAGAGAAAAGAATTTAACAAAATCCGTTCAAAAATCTTCCAAGACCCCAAATCAAAATTTGGTTCTGTCTGTCAGTTAAAATGCCATCAAGATTGTCCTAATTCTGCTGATGAGGTTGATCATTTAATTCCATTATCATCAAATGTACTAAACAAACAATTAAGAGGGTTTCGTGCCAATAATGGTAAAAAAGCCCCAACTCAAAGTTTTGACTCAAATCACCCAACAAATTTTGTTTTAAGCTGTACTCGCTGCAATGCTTTCAAAAAGAACAAAATACCAACAATAGACATAATCAAATATGTGCTTGATTCCCGTCATGATGATACATAACCAAAAGCACAATCTTGCTTGCTATCCGCCGTCAATCACCCCATAATTAAATTTCTTACCAACAGTCTTACTTGAGGTATTGGTTATGATGACAGCTACAGTCAAACTTTCCAGCAAAGGACAAATTGTTATCCCTAAAGAAGTTCGGGATTCCTTGCATTGGGGTGTCGGTGTCGAGCTAACACTGGTGACAACTGAACATGGTGTGATGCTACAGACCAAGCCAGCCCAAAAGCATAAATTGCCAGCAAAATCCTTACGGGGTTTTTTACAGCATAAGGGCGAGCCTGTTCCAACCGAGACACTGTGCAAACCTGTCGAGTATACTAATGATCGCTTTTGACACTAATTTGTTGGTACGTCTTGCGGTCAATGACGATCAGCACCAAGCCGACATTGCCGAACAACTGATTAATAATAATGATATTTTTATCTCCAAGACTGTCCTGCTGGAGACTGAGTGGGTACTCCGTTCGGTCTATAAAATATCCCGTAGCGACATAGCGTCATTTTTTGAGAATGTCCTGATAACTGAGAATGTGGTCATGGAGAACCCAACAGAGGTCGGACAAGCCCTCGAATGGTACAAACTGGGGGCTGATTTTGCCGATGCCCTGCACTTGTGTATTTGTGGCGAGAGCTTAATGCACACTTTCGATGGGCAGTTTTGCAAGGCGGCCAGCAGATCAGGGCTGACTCCAGCATTCAAGGTCTTAAAATAACATAATCAATCAAAGGCATAACGAGTGACTATGGTGTCAACTCGTTAGTGTGGCTATTAAAGGTGACAATTAACTCAAAAACGGGTTAACAATCAATAAAGCCCCTCGAATCTTTAAATGATGCTGCATATCTTCTGAATACAGTATCTTACAACCAGAACGCAAAGCAACTGCCACAATTAAGCTATCCCAATAAGAGAGGCTGTACTCTAGCCGTAAACCAGCAGCAATCAGTAAATCTTCTTTTTCCTGTGCAAGCACCGGATAGCTTGCCATAAACTCTGATAGGAAATTTTGGATATAAGCCTGATTTTTGCCTGTTTTACGGAGCAAATTAATACTAATTTCATTAGCAACCTGTACGCTGCTATAAATACTTTCTTCGCCAGTAATTAAGCCTATCGCCCTCTGATACTTTGCCACATCTGACTTGATTAATGAATAAAGCCAAATATTAGTATCAAGAAACACCTTAGCGGGCATAAATATCGTCCCGTGACATCGATTTAAAATCAGCTAACTCAATAGGGTTTTGCAAATAGTTACTGAAGAACTCTTGTCTAGGTTTTTGCTGTTCACGACGCAAACGCACTAACTCTTGCAGAGCCAAATGAACAACCTCACGTTTGCTGCGAACATTGGTTAAACGGATGGCCTCTTTAACCAGAGTATCGTCCAGTATGATATTAGTGCGCACAATAGAACTCTCCAAATGTGTATTCTTATACACATAATAGTTAATGAGTTTTTGATAAACAAGCGAAAAAATTGAGCACCGTTTTGCAATGATGTTCACATTTCAGGTGACTATTGCCCAAGTCCTGAAATCCTAGGGCAATGCAGAGATCAGCTTTACAAAAGCCAGCTAGAAATAACGTGATCAAGTACTAGTACTAGAGCCTAAGTTCAGCTTCGGCTACAGTACCGTTTTACCCCCAAACAGGAAGAGGATAATGAAGGTAAGCGAAGCATTGCAGGCTCGAAAATCCACTCGTGCTTTTTTAGATAAAGCCGTCAGCCGTGAAACCATTGAGCAAATACTAGAGGCTGCCCGTTGGGCGCCATCGGGGACGAATACTCAACCTTGGCAGGTGGCTGTGTTGATGGGTGAAAAAAAGCGGGAGTTACAAGATAAGATTGAAAGTGCTTATCGCAGTGGGGTGAAAGGAGGGATGGATTATTCTTACTACCCCGATGAATGGAAAGACCCATTCTTAGCGCGGCGGCGGGTCTGTGGCTTACAACTCTATAGTGCGCTCAAAATCGGTAAAGAAGACAAAGAGCGGCGCGCTGAGCAGTGGGTAGCCAATTACCGTTCATTTGATGCGCCCGTGATGCTGCTATTTTTCATTGATCGCATTATGGATACCGGCTCTTATTTAGACTATGGCATGTTCCTGCAGTCAGTCATGCTAACTGCAGTCGAACAGGGCTTAGCCACTTGCCCACAAGCAGCTTTAGGTGAATACCCTACTATTGTGCGTGACTATTTAGGCTATGATCAAAATCAAATTGTCGTGTGTGGAATGGCGTTAGGCTATGAAGATACCACTGCTGTCATTAATAGCTATCGCACTGAACGCGAAGCGGTCAGTAATTTCACACAGTTTTATATCGACTAAGGACTGTCATACAGCCCTGCGTTTAAAAATGCTATAATCCCTGCCATTCTAATTGTCGGGGATTGTTAAACTGTGGACATTGCCATTTTATTTGGCCTGATTTTATTGAATGGCTTCTTTGCCATGTCGGAAATTGCTTTAGTCGCCGCCCGTAAAGCGCGCTTACAAAACCTTGCTCAACAAGGTGATGACAATGCAGCGCTCGCCCTCCGCTTAGGCGAAGACCCTACCTTCTTTCTCTCCGCAGTTCAAATCGGTATTACCTCGATTGGCGTCTTAAACGGTATCGTTGGTGAAGCAGCCTTAAGCCCGCCCTTTAGTGCTTGGCTACAAAGCTTAGGTTTAGAAGAACATATTGCCAGTCCCTTAGCCACAGGCTTAGTGGTGGTGAGTATTACTTATTTCTCTATTGTCTTAGGTGAATTAGTGCCTAAGCGCGTCGGGCAAATGAACCCTGAAGCGATTGCACGCTTTGTAGCGACCCCGATGTGGTGGCTAGCTATTATTACTAAACCCTTTGTCATGCTGCTGTCTGGTTCGACACGCCTATTATTAAGTTTATTAGGCGCGAAAGATGATGGACGCTCCTCAGTGACAGAAGAAGATATACACTTATTATTAAGTGAAGGCTCTGAAGCGGGTGTGATTGAAGCTCAAGAACATCAGATGGTGCGGAATGTATTCCGTTTAGATGACCGGCAAATTTCTTCCTTTATGGTGCCACGCAGTGATGTGGCTTATTTAGATATTGATCGTCCCTTAGAGGAAAACTTAGCGCTGATCCAAACGAGCCGTTATTCACGTTTTCCTGTGGTGAAAGGTAACTGGAAAGAAGTATTAGGTGTTGCGAGCACCAGCCGCTTATTGAATCAAAAGCTAAGTGGCGAAACAATTGATCTCACGGCTAATCTACGCCCTGCTGCTTTTGTCCCTGAGTCTTTAACGGGTATTGAGCTGTTAGAAAACTTTAAAGATTCTGGTAGCCAGCTGGTATTTATTATTGATGAATACGGTGAAATTCAAGGCATTGTCACCCTACATGATATGATGGAAGCCATCATGGGCGAGTTTAAGCCACAGCATCAGGATGATACCTGGGCCGTACAACGCGATGATGGAAGTTGGTTATTAGATGGCTTAATTCCGATTCCTGAATTGAAAGATCGTCTGGATATTCGTACCGTCCCAGAGGAAGATAAAGGACGCTATCATACGATTAGTGGAATGCTCATGCTCCTGTTAGGGCGTTTACCTCAAGAAGCTGACCATTGCGATTGGGAGGGTTGGCGTCTAGAAGTCATGGATATGGACGGCACACGGATTGATAAAGTTTTAGCTACTCGGATTCAGGCTGAAAATGAGGGGGTCTGAGTAAATATTAAACTAAGCCTGAGAGCTTTAAACTACAATTACCAAATAGGAAGCTTGGGAGACTCTCTACAATGGAACTGTTGATTGGTATATCCCGCGAAGCACGTTTGCGGATCATCGAATTAGGGAAAAATTGGAATCACTTTCTAGTCTTAGGTTGTGTCTTGCTATTAGGAGGCGTATTAGCCATTACGGTTCCTTTGACTACTCACTATCATGCCGAACGTGTGGTGGGTTGGGTATTTTTGGCCTGTGGGTTCTTCCAGCTCTTTCAAGCCTTGCGAGTTCAAGGCCAAACGACTTTCCGTTGGTGGCTGCTCTTTGGAACCCTGCTGGTTTTAATAGCTGTAGCTATTTTACAAAACCCCATCCAGCAAGTGGCTAGCCTAGATTTGGTCACTGGCTTGTTGGCGTTACTGGCTTGCTTAAAAATTATCTATGCTTATCGTTTACGCCCTGCCCGTGAATGGGTTTGGTTGTTAGTTTCAGGGTTCATTAGCCTCCTATTCGCAGCACTGTTAGTCATCAATCTGTGGCAAACTGAGGGTAGACTAGGCTTGATCCTAGCAGCAGAGCTGACTAATGCTGGTTTGTGGCTAACACTTATCGGTTGGGGCTTTAATACCATGAATGAGCGCTTGATTAAGCAAGTCGTTTAAGCTGAATGAGCTGCTCCAAGACTAAGGATACACTGTGGACGCAGCGAACTCTTCTCCTGACACGCCACCGCCTAAGCCTAGTTTTCAGAGTAGCTTAAAGTATTGGCTCAAACTAGGCTTTATCAGTTTTGGCGGCCCTGCAGGGCAAATCGCCATGATGCATACCGATTTAGTGGATAAAAAACGCTGGATTTCCGAGCAGCGCTTTTTACATGCACTCAACTATTGCATGCTCTTACCAGGTCCTGAAGCAACTCAGTTAGCGATTTATATCAACTGGCTATTGTATGGGGCTTGGGGCGGCATCGCTGCTGGCTTATTATTTATTTTACCTGCTTTTATCCTACTGTGTTTATTAGCAGCCTTATATTTAACTTGGGGCGATCTACCTCTAGTCCAAGGTCTGTTTTATGGGATTAAACCTGCTGTGGTGGCCATAGTGCTATTTGCAGCTTGGCGAATTGGTAGCCGTAGTTTAAAAAATCCTTGGCTCTGGAGTATTGCCGGACTCGCTTTCGGCGCTATCTTCTTTTTTAATATCAGTTTCCCTCTTATTGTCCTAGCGGCTGCTTTATTCGGCATGTTGGGTGGTCGCTTAAGGCCGGATAAGTTTCAGCTGAGCCAAGGCCATACCAATCAGCAAACCTCGAAACAAGCAGCAGTGATTGATGATCACAGCCCCCCACCAAATCATGCGCGATTTAAGCAAAGCAGGCTCCTTCTGATTGGCTTGCTCTTTGTCGCTACCTGGGGTGTGAGCTTAGGTCTGATCAGCAAGCAAGCGGTATTAGCTGATATGGGTATCTTTTTCACTAAAGCCGCTTTCTTAACCATTGGCGGCGCTTATGCGGTTTTACCTTATGTTTATCAAGGCGCGGTTGAGCATTTCCAATGGTTGACGGCAGGGCAAATGATAGATGGCTTAGCTTTAGGGGAAACCACACCTGGCCCTTTGATTATGATTGTTACTTGGATTGGCTATATCGGTGGAGTGACTAAAGAACTAGGCTTAAATTCAGTCTTAAGTGGGTTGGCAGGCGCGACGGTAGCCACCTTTTTTACATTTTTACCTTCCTTCTTATTCATATTAGTAGGTGCACCTGTAGTAGAGGCCACACGCGGTCAATTAAAATTTACTGCACCTTTGACCGCCATCACTGCTGCAGTAGTCGGGGTGATTTTAAATCTAGCAGTTTTTTTTGCTTGGCATGTCTTTTGGCCGCAAGCCACTGCAACTGAGCCTTTTCAAGGTGAGTTTGATCTATTCGCAGTCATTGTAGCAGCCACTGCTTTTATCGCTTTATGGAAATATAAAGTTGATACGATTTATGTAATTGCTACCAGTGCGCTGATGGGTTTAGCTTATTTTATGTGGCGCTTGTAAAAGACTGCTAAGCAAACTTAGTGATTAGCTCGCTTAGCCTATAGTTTTAGATATTGGGGAAGCCGCCTAAGGCAATCAACACCACTTGCAGCAGCAGGATAGCTACCAGTGGCGATAAATCTACCATACCAATCAGGGGAACGAACTTACGAATAGGGTCAAGAATAGGAGCCGTCAAACTATCTAATAAAGATCCCATTGGATTCCCATAACTATTGCCCACCCAACTCATGATGGCTTGAATGATTAAAGCCACCATAAATATCCAAACCACCGTACGAATCAGATCAGCTAGGACTGCTAATAATAAGCCACCTACCCCAGCGTCTAGCCCCTGAATACTCATTAATAAGGTGGCTGCAATCAGCTTTAAGGTAAAAGCGAGTACTAAAGAAGCACTATCTATCTTGCCAAGTGGTGGAATGAAACGCCGTAATGGCACCAGCACTGGATTAGTAATCTTGACTAGAAATTGTGAAAGCGGGTTATAGAAATCAGCTCTAACTAAAGCGAGTAAAAACCGTAACAATACCGCGCCGATATACAGTGAGAATAGCGTCGAAATCAGAAAGATCGCAATGTTTTGGACAACCATGAAAGCTCCTAGCTATTTGCTGCTGCCAATTCTTGCGAGCGCCGCTCGGCAGCTTGTAAAGCCTCAGCAAAAAGAGGCACTAATCCACCTGCATTCAATTTATTTAAGGCAGCCTCTGTAGTTCCACCCTTAGAAGTTACCTGTTTACGTAAATCAGCAGGTTTTTGATCACTTTCTAAAGCTAAGCGTGCTGCACCTAAGGCCGTTTGCACTACTAGCAACTGTGCATCTTCTGGCTTTAAACCTAAAGACTCAGCGGCTGCCTGCATCGCTTCCATGACTAAAAAGAAATAAGCAGGACCACTCCCTGATACGGCTGTTACTGCGTCGAGTTTAGCCTCATCTTCAAACCACAAGGTAATTCCAACAGTACGTAATATGCTTTCTGCAAGGCTACGCTGCTCTTTGGATACTTGTGGATTAGCATATAAACCGGTAGCTCCTGCTTTGACTAGAGCGGGCGTATTAGGCATACAGCGCACAATCGGTAAACCACCGCCCAACCAAGTATTTAAAGACTCCTCACGAATACCTGCCGCCACCGAGACAAAAACTGGGCGCTGCTTTTGGGCTAAATCCTGCAAAGGCTCGATTACAGTACGCATCACTTGCGGCTTAACTGCCAGCACGACTACATCCGCGCCCTGAATCGTTTCTGCATTATCAGTGCTGGTGAAAATCTGACTACCATAACTGCGAATCACATCTAACTGCTGCTGATCTGGATCAGATACACGGATCTGTAAATTACCCGCATCTTGCAACATGCCTACAATCAGACTGCGTGCCATATTACCGGCACCAATGAAAGCAACGGTGGTCGGCTTTTTGGGTAATTGTGGAGTCATAGGCATTTTATCTCCCTACTGTAAAAATGGTAGATTAGTTTATAACAGCTCAGCCTAGGACATCACTAGGCTTAAATCATCCGCATTGCCTTCATCAGAATAATCATCTCCCATAAACGATTACCCTGAGTTGAAGAAAAATAAACAGGCTGCAGCTGACCATGAAATTTTTTCTTATGGCTAATATTGCCTTGGAAAGGATAGAGATGATTGAGTTTGCGATAGGCATATTTTAAGCCTTTCATGGTGAATTCATTATGGCGAAAATGCTTACGTAAGACATATAAAGGCATTAGGCCTAAAGAAACTTTCTGTACCCCTTCGCGCTCAAAACTACGGATCGCCTCAAGGATAATAAAGGCGCTCAGACCATTCGGTGCATCTGCAGTGATGCGGTCAAAATTATGATAATAGCCGACAATCTCGCCCTGCTCGTAGATCGGGTCAAAAATCGCCAAGCCAATTAATTTACCCTGCTGACGCGCCCAAAAACAACGCACATCCGGCTCATCACTCGGTACGAAAGGCCGAGTGAGAAGCGTCAGTTCTTTCCCACCCTTTTCTTGCATCCACTCCTGCGACAAGGCTTCAATTTCACGCCTATCACAAGCTGATAGGGGGCGCTCTTCAACGCTCACGCCTTCCCGTTCACACTTATTCCGCCATTGACGTAGTTTAGAGCGCTCTTTACCAGCTAGCTCAAAGGGAATCAGTAGATCGGCTTCTTGCCCGAAATGATTCACCTCATAACCAAGCTTACTGAGAATTTGGCCTATAGCGGCGGTGCATTGCAAAACGATCACACGCTTATGTACTTGTATAAAGCGTTGCAATAAACCCTCTGCTTGATCTAGGGCGCAAATGGGGTCAGCTAAGATAATTTTGCGCCCCAAAGGTGCAAACAGGGGATGTCGAAAAGATAGGTAGGCGATGAAGCCAATGCCTTCCTCAAGATAATACTGCATACCCGCTTGCAAACTTGAATAGCTGAGGCAGCTCTTCCCATATTGTTTGAGATAAGGTTCGAGGCGCTGCCAATCTGGATGAATCATTGGATACTTAAGATAATTGCTAAGCGCGCATTGTCGAAGAAAGCCTCACGAAGAGCAACTGACACTAATGCTATCCGCCCAGGCTGGTGGATGATCCAGATAGCGCTCCATCCCTGGCTGCTCTGTAAAAGGCTGCTGGAGTAATTTTAGTAATAAATCAACCTCACTCGCATCGCCCTGCTCTGCTTTAGCAATCGCTTGCTGAGCCATGTAATTACGTAAAATATAAGCAGGATTCACCTGTTGCATCCGTAGTTGTCGCTCCGTATCTACAGACTGTTCTTGAGCTAAGCGCTCGCGATACTGCATCGCCCAAGTATCAAAAGCGCTGCGATCTACAAATAAATCACGGATCGACTGCTCAGTGCCACCCTTAGCTGCTTGCCCAAGCTTACTGAGGCGGCGAAAGAAAATCGTGTAATCGACTAAATTCTGCTGCATTTTAATCAACAAATCCGCGATTAAACCCTCATCGCTAGGCAAGCCTTGCTGTAAGCCCAATTTAGCTCGCATACCAACCAACCAAGCTTGATCAAACTCAGTTTGATATTGGACTAAGGCGGAACGTGCTTTTTCAACCGCTTCGTCTGGATCTTCAGCTAATAAAGGCAAAAAGGCATGGGCTAGGGCATTAAGATTCCATAAGCCTATTGAAGGCTGCTGATCAAAGGCATAGCGGCCTTGTTGATCCGTATGATTACAGATAAAGCCCGGATCATAGACATCCAAAAAGCCGTAAGGGCCGTAATCCAAAGTCAGCCCGAGAATCGACATATTGTCAGTATTCATCACCCCATGCGCAAACCCAACACATTGCCATTGAGCCATCAAGCGCGCAGTACGCTGCACAACGCTTGCAAATAAAGCCAAGTAAGGTTCAGCTGTGGTCTGCAATTCAGGGAAATGATTAACTAAGACAAAATCAGCTAATTGCCTTAATTGTTCATATTGACGGCGATGGAAGAAAACTTCAAAGCTACCAAAACGAATATGTGAAGCTGCCATTCTCACCAACAAAGCACCGTGCTCAAGGCGCTCGCGATACACTTCCTCATCGCTCACCAACATACATAAAGCGCGTGTCGTAGGAATACCTAAAGCATGCATGGCTTCTGAGCATAAATATTCACGCACCGTCGAGCGGATCACTGCACGACCATCACTAAAACGCGAAAAGGGGGTCGGCCCTGAACCTTTTAGCTGTAATTCAAAGCCTTGGGTTTCACCCAAAATGATAGCGCGTCCATCACCGAGCTGCGGTACATAAGTCCCAAACTGGTGACCGGCATAGAGCATCGAAATCGGTTGAGTACCTGCCCAAGCTCGTTCGCCATTAAAATAAGCTGTAAACGCTGGGTTCTGCGCTTCTTGAGGATCTAACTGAATCAGCTGTGCGGCTGCTTCATTAAAACTAAACAGGCGTGCATTAATCAAAGGTGTCGGTTTTACCCGTGCATAAAAATGAGCAGGTAATTGCGCAAACCGATTCTCAAAAGGCAGCGTATCCAGCGTATACATTAACAGCTCATATGATCATGTGGGTCATCTTGATAACCACCGTCAATCCCTTTGACTGCGACTGCAACCGCATCATGCGCATGTAGGCTTTCCAAGTGATTGACACGAATCCAGAAATCGCGCACCGAAATATCTTCCGACATAGCAAGTTTCAAACGACGTGCCGCATCTTCACAGAACATTAAATTTGCTGCATTCAAACGGGCGAATTCTTGCTCATCCTCACGCTTTACTGCAGCTTGTACCGGCGTTTGTAACGCATTTTCGATACGATCAATCAGACTAGTGAGGGGCAGATTGCGAATTTTCTCCGCCAATTTCACCTTCACTTGCGCCATACTGCGTTGGCTATGGGGCGTTGCGCTGATGCCTTGTGTAGTACCTAACCAAGCATAAACTGTACTGGCATTGACTAAACCTTCGCCAAATTGATCACGGAAACCTTCTTGGATTAATTGGCGTGCTAGCGCTGCAGAACAGGGGCAAGTCGAAGAATAAGGGACTTCTACCTGTACTTCCAGATCAAATTGTTGAGCTCGTAAGGTAGCAGCAACCCGGACTGGATAATTCTTCCAGCCCATATTGCCACTCACTAAAGAGCTACGTCTTTCAAAATAATTAAAGCGGCATTCTAGATAAGCTGCATTACTCAAGCTGCCATGTGACTCAACAAATTGGGCAACTGTTTTACGCAATAACTCCGGTGTCAGCTCATGCATACTTAGCAAATTATCCAATGCTAAGTACAGACGCGACATATGAATCCCTTTGCTATTAGGGTCAATTAAATTCACATAAGCTTGTACTCGTGCAAGCGTTTGAATCTTTTCGCCAGTAGAATTCGGTACCAAAACTGGAATTTCGATGGCACTCATGCCGACCCAGTTTAGATTACCTTTTGGCCCTGCATGGGGTTGGCTTGCAATATCAGGCAAGACATTACAAGACAAATCAGTGCAGGCATTAGTTGCACTCATGGACAAGCTCCTTAACTTAAAGTTAATTTATATCAATGGGGTCTAAGGTAACAAAACTCAAGGAGCTGTAGCAATTCACCTACTATACGGTAGCAGTATAAGAAGACGAGTTCAGAACGAGGGTGAGATCACACCATTTTGCGTGGAACATAAAAATAGCCCAAAATCCCATGATAGATAGGCCAAACTAGTAAACTACTCAGCAGCGGCATCCAATATAATAAGCCTGGCCCTACATTGCCTGTGACGCCACGAATCCATAAATTAATCAGCATAAAAATGCCGACTACTATAAAAATTAACGCAAACTGCTGTAAAAAGGCTTCCGCGGACATGCGTAGACTCAGTCGCACCGCTAGATAAGACACTAATACATAACCTAAGGCATGCTGACCTAGCAAAGAGTAGGAAATTGTATCAGCGAGTAAGCCCATAAAAAAAGCTACAAACAGATTAAGGTTTTGCCGCATACATAAAGCCCAATGAATCAGGCTCAGTACCACGAAATCAGGGCGCCAATACGACCACTCCGGTGGCAGGGGTACATTATTTAAACCTAGACCCATTAATAAAGTTAGCCAGATAGCGCCGGGAAAGCGTGGTAAATTCTCAATCATTGCGGACGCTCCACAGGCTTATTAGCTGTCGTTGGTTTATTCGCTGGCTTCTCGTCTTTTTTAGGTTTTTCGTCTTTTTTGTTTTTAGTGTCGACTGGCTTAGCTGCACTAGCAGGCGTGGTAGAGAGTGCTGGCAACATTTCAGCCGGTGAGGGGCTAATCCGCCATAAGAGTAGAACTTCGCGGGTGTTATCAAAATTAATCAGTGGTTTAGCACTAATATTAGCGAAGGGATCACCTGGAATATATTGCACTCCATTTGCAATCACTTTAGCCACCGGAAAATCAGGTGGGAAGAGCATATCTAAACCAGAGCTAACAAACACATCCCCATCTTGGACATTACTACCTGCAACAATACTTTTTAGCTCTAAAATATCTGCTTTACCAGTACCACTAGCTAAGGCGCGCATTCCAGTGCGCAAATTTCTGACCGGAATAGCGTGTTGGCGATCCGTCAACTCCATTACTTTGGAGCTAAAAGGAGTGACTTCGACCACTTGCCCATAGATATTCCCGCCCTCTGCTAGCACCACTTGCTTTTCATGTACCCCATCACGGGAACCTTTATTTAAAGTGACCACTTGCCGCCCACGCTCATCAGAGGCTGCAATCACTTCAGCCATGGTAAAGGTATAGCCAACACGCTTATCGACTTTGAGTAAATCGCGCAAGCGAGCATTCTGCTGCTCCAAGACTTGCATATCACGATATTGAACTGAATACAGGCGTAACTGCTCTTTTAAAGCTGCATTTTCACTCGCTAGATGTGCTTGATTAGCAAAAAATCCAGTGACCTTGGTATAAAGATTAAAGGGTGCATCTACAATGCGTTGCAATGGGTAAGCTACGATCGCAAAACCAGTGCGGACAGGTTTAGTGGCAGCAGGATTACGGTAATCCACTGCCATCAAAGACAAAGCAGCAATCAGTAGAAGCACAAACTGAAAGGATAAGCCCGGTGTTGCGTGATAATCAGTATCGTTAATGGCAGTCTACGCTCCCTGTTATCTACCCTGAAAGTGACTGCTAGGTGTATTCATTATTTATATTATTTAGCAAGCCCACAGCCTTTAATCAGTTGCTAGGAATGCATCACCTTCTGCTTCTAAGATTTCTAGAATTTTACCACCACCGCGCGCTACGCAAGTTAATGGATCATCAGCAATGACGACTGGAATCCCCGTTTCTTCCATTAGCAAACGATCCAGATCACGCAATAAAGCACCGCCGCCTGTTAAGACGATCCCACGATCTGCAACATCCGCACCCAGTTCTGGTGGCGTTTGCTCTAAAGCGGTCTTAACTGAACTGACAATGCCAAATAAAGGTTCTTGTAAAGCTTCGAGAATTTCGTTACTGGTTAAAGTAAAGGCACGGGGTACACCCTCTGAGAGGTTACGACCTTTAACTTCAATCTCTAATAATTCTTTGCCAGGATAGGCTGAACCAATCTCACATTTAATCCGCTCAGCAGTCGCCTCACCGATTAACATGCCATAGTTACGTCGTACATAACTGATGATGGCCTCATCTAAACGGTCGCCACCAATACGCACTGAAGCCGAGTAAACAATACCACGTAACGACATGATGGCCACTTCTGAGGTGCCACCACCAATATCCAATACCATCGAACCAATAGCTTCATCGACGGGGATACCAGCACCAATTGCTGCCGCCATTGGCTCTTCGATCAGATAAACCTTGCGCGCCCCTGCGCCTAAAGCAGAGTCTTTAATGGCGCGACGTTCCACTTGAGTTGCGCCACAAGGGACACATATTACAACCCGAGGGCTAGGACGCAAGATACGCCCGGAATCCACTTTACGAATAAAATGCTGCAGCATCTTTTCAGTGTAAGTGAAATCGGCAATGACCCCATCTTTCATTGGGCGAATGGCGGTGATGTTTTCTGGTGTACGTCCTAACATTTTTTTAGCTTCAGCACCAACCGCCTCGATAGACTTAGGTCCACCAGGGCCACGATCTTGCCGGATAGCAACCACGGAAGGCTCATTGAGAACAATGCCCTTTCCGCGCATATAAATAAGGGTATTGGCTGTCCCAAGATCTACTGAAATATCATTGGAGAATAAACCAGAAATGGCTTTGAACATTGTTGTAAAGTCCGGCAAAAGCTAAAAATTATGAGAGGGGGACCGTGAAGTTGTCCTTAATGGTCCTTGTTATCCATGCCTCAAATCAGGTCGGCCCAAATTTCCTGCGCAAATGTAGCAACCAGAAGGGTTTTGGGCAAGCCAACTTATATGATAAGTTCACCAACCATGTTCCCCAAATAGGCATTGCGCGGGAATTTTATCACACACTGACACGAAAGGTAGTAGCTACAAGGCTGATTCTTGCATGATAAGAGATATTTTACGGCGTTTTATCTTAGAAAAAGCGAATGTTCGCGGAGAATGGGTACAGTTAGAGCATAGTTGGCATCAGTTATTAGAGCGTGCTGATTATCCCCCTGTAGTACGCAAAGTCTTGGGCGAAGCTTTAAGTGCTGCAGTGCTATTATCGGCAACGGTGAAGCATACCGGCTCTTTGATTCTGCAAATTCGTGGCGATGGCCCTGTACATTTACTGGTGGTACATGCTACCCCACAAGGCGAAGTACGTGGTTTAGCCCAATGGACCAGTGTGCCTGAGGAAGGCAGCAATCTATCCACGATTTTTGGTACTGGGCATATTGCGATTACTTTAGAAGCAGCGAGTAACCATGAGCGTTATCAGGGGATCATTGCTTTAGAAGGTGATAATCTCACGCAAGCGCTTGAACAATATTTCGCCCGCTCCGAACAATTACCCACACGTTTATGGCTTACTTCCGACCACAATACTTGTGCGGGTTTACTTTTGCAGCGTCTGCCCAGTGATAAATATGCCAGCACTGAACAAATTGATGCTCAAGCAGAAGACTGGAATCGGGTTTCCTTGCTTTTAGATACGCTCACTACTGAAGAACTTCGTGACTTATCGGCTGAGGATTTAATCTATCGCTTATTCCACGAAGAAACCCCTCGCCTATTCGACCCCAAATCTATTAAGTTTCATTGCCATTGTAGTCGGCAAAAAATCGAGACGATGTTACGTTCTTTAGGGCAAGACGAAGTACAAGCGATTATCGCCGAACAAGGCCATATCAGCGTCACTTGCGAATTTTGTAATGCCAATTACTCGGTTGATGCTGTGGATGCAGCGCGCCTATTCACAGAAAATGTAGTGGATTTAGCCAATACCACTGTTCACTAATCAAAGTAGCCACCACTATGCGCATATTAATTGTTTACGCTCATCCCAACCCTGCTAGCTTCAATCACGCTATGCTGGAACATTGCCAACAAGGCTTAATTTCAGCGGGGCATGAAGTCCGCGTTAAAGATCTATATACCGAAGAATTCGATCCTGTCTTGCGTGCGGCCGAATTAGCTAGCCTACAAACCGGCGTGATTCCGGAAAAAATTGCGCATGAACAAGAAGCTTTGCTGTGGGCGGAAGGCTTAGTGTTTATCTATCCCTTATGGTGGTATGGACGACCTGCTATTTTAAAAGGCTGGTTTGATCATGTGTTGACGAATGGCGTTGCCTTTGCTTATTCCGCGGAAGGCCCGATTGGCTTACTTAAACATAAAAAAGCGCTGGTGCTGATTACCGCAGGGAGTGATAAAAGTTTTTTCCAAGCGAATAATTCCGAAACTTTAATTCACCGCCCGATGACTGATGGAACTTTATCTTTCTGTGGTATTAAAAATATCCAGTACGAAATTTTCTATAATGTCCCTACTTTGCCTTTAGAAGAACGAGAAAAAATCCTAGCGCAAATTACTGCCTTAGGGGAAAACTTTAATGCTTAACTATCGAGTTTATGGCGATGTAGCTAATTTGCATCGCCCGCTCTTAGTCTTACATGGCCTCTTGGGTTCATTGGATAATTGGCATACTTTCGCGAGCAAACAGCAAACTGAGCGCAGCATTATCGCTATTGATATGCGTAATCATGGTGGTTCACCGCATGTTGAAGGCATGAATTATCGCCTGATGGTGCAAGATGTATTAGAACTAGCCGATTCTTTGCAGTTAGCTAAATTTGATTTAATGGGTCATTCGATGGGTGGCAAAGCTGCTATTTGGCTAGCTTTGGAGCATCCAGAACGTTTAAATAAGCTCATTATTGTGGATATTGCTCCCGTGAATTATCCACCGCGTCATCAAGCTATTCTTCAAGCAATGCTCACCATGCCTTTAGCTAGCTTTAAAAACCGCAAGGAAGCTGATGCATGGCTAGCACCGACCATTAAACAACCTTTCGAACGGGCGTTTTTGCTGAAAAATCTCAAATGGGATGAAAACGGTAAATTTACTTGGCAATGCAATCTTAGTGAAATTGCACGCCATTATTTAAGTATTACGGCTTTTCATGAGACTGATTTGCGTTATCACGGCTCGACCTTATTTATTGGCGGTGGGCAGTCTGATTATCTCCAAGCTGAGCGCTGGGAAGCTGCGCAAACTTATTTCCCCACAGCAAAGCTAGCCATGATTGAAGAGGCTGGCCATTTACCGCATGTGCAAACACCAGAAACTTTTACCGAACATGTCATTCAGATGCTGAATAGCTAAACGCTAATTTCAACTAGCCAATTGGCCTCAAGCTCTTGTAATTGCTTTAATTCCTGTGCGCTGAAACCTGCCTGCAAGCGTCCTTCTGTGTAAAAAGGGCCACGTACTGGCGCTTGTAATACTTCGCGTAATAGTTGGCGGAAAGTACTTTCAGGCTCTAATCCACGCAATTCACAACAGTAGCGATACCAGTATGACCCCATCCGCACATGCCCGACTTCATCGCGTAAAATAATGGCTAAAACCTCAGCTGTGACACTATCCCCTACTTCATGCAAGCGCTCCATCATCGGCGGTGTCACATCTAAACCTCGCGCCTCCAACACTCTTGGTACTAAAGCCATCCGCACCAGCACATCATGATCAGTTTTTAAAGCATGCTCCCATAAACCATTATGCGCAGGTAAATCTCCATAGTCGGCACCCAATTCACGTAAGCGGGAGCGTACTAAGTTAAAGTGATAAGCCTCTTCAGCCGCCACCTGTAGCCAATCACTATAATAAGCATCAGGCATCTCGCGAAAGCGATATACCGCATCCAAGGCTAAATTAATCGCATTGAATTCGATATGAGCCACCGCATGTAATAAAGCAATTCGACCTTCTAAATGATGCAATTTACGCTGCTTCATTTGCTTAGGTAGCACCAGCTCTGGTTTAGCAGGTCGTCCTGGAACTGCAATCGTTTGTACAGGCGCTGTGGGCAAGGAGCGAACTACTTCGCCCGCTAACCAAGCTTGTTGCAATTGGGAGGCTAAACTTATTTTCTGCTCAGGATCAGTTGTTAGTAAGCAGGTTAAAGCAGCAGCGTATAAATCATGAGTGGGCTTAGGCATCAGTCTTTTTCAGGGCTATCACAATATCCATCACATTCGTACCAGTTGGGCCTGTATGAATCAAATCACCACTGGCGGCCAGAAATCTACCTGCATCAGCACGCTTTAGGCAATCAATTGGATCAAGATTTTCTAAACGACCTCGCGCTAAAGTCTGACCATCAATTAAAGCTCCAGCATCTTCAGTGACTCCATCCGTTCCGTCGGTGGCTGCACAGAGCATTGTGATAGCTGAATCATTTTCTAAGGCAATGGCAGCCGCTAAAGCAAAATGTTGATTACGCCCACCTTGCCCAGGCTCATCTGGCAGTTTCACAGTCGTCTCCCCACCCCAAAGATAAATACCGTCTGGCTGCTCTGTTAAGAAAGCTACACAATCTTGCGCCTCTGTTTCGGCATCGCCCTCAAGGAACCTAGGCATCATTTTAATTTCGGGAAATAAGTTCGTCGTTTGCAGCGCGTTTAGCAGTTGTTGATTGCTTGCCACGATTTGCCAAGTAAGCTTTCGCTCCGCAGGAACAGGAAATAACAATCCAGAGCCAATAATGGCTGGGTCATCTCCTTGTACATCAGAAATCAATAAACAACTGACTGGACGCTCAGTAATAAATTGCCAGAGCTTGCCACCTTTAATAGCTGATAGTGCCTTACGCATAGCATTAATTTCGGCAATAGATGCCCCGGTGGCTAGCTTGGCTTGAGTAGCAGCTTGTAAGGTCTCTAAAGTCCAGCCTTGCTCAAGCACCTCACATAAACTCGAAGCCCCCCCTGAAATAAGAAATAAAAGTGGCTCTTGAGCGGGCAAATTTTCTAAATACTGCAACAAGCTTTGTCCTGCTAACAGTGAAGACTCGGCAGGTACTGGATGGGCTGCTTCTAAAGCAGTGAGTTTCCGATTGGCTAGTAATTCTGGAGAAAAATGCCCGTATTTACTAATGAGCAAAGCACTTTTAATATCTTTATCCAAATAGCGTTCTAGCCCTAGGTACATGGCTTCTGCTGCTTTACCGATAGCCACGACATGGCAAGACTGCTGCGTGCCCTGCTCCATCAGTGCGTTATAAACCGCATGATCGCCTTTTACCGCATTCAGGCCAAGGTTATAAAGCTCTAATAATTGCTTAGCAGCTTGCATAAAAGTCTCCGGTAGTTAGGGCTTTATGGTAGTGGATTAAAAAGGAAAAGCCACCGCTAGGGTGGCTTTTTGATAAATCTAAACTGAAACCATTAAGGCAGTTTGCAATCAGCATCTGTGCCCGTTGCATCGGCCACCCCATACGGACTAATAGCATTAGGTGGACTGACCTCACAATTGGATGCGTCTGCTGCTAGCATTGGCAGAACAAAATCGGTACTTTCGATAAACTCTGTGCCACTGTCTTGAATCGTAGCGGTTAGGCGAACTTCACTCCACAAGGCTTCACTTTGTGGGTAAGTAACCGTTACTGTTGTCTTGCCATTGGCATCGGTCACGCCGCTGGAAGTGACGGTGGCAGCATGAGTTGGCTCTAGAGTACCATTATTATTGGTATCTTCATTCGGTAAATCCAGCCAACCATCTTTGTCTACATCTTCATTAGGACATTTCACAGGTAAATTGGCTATGGCACTAGCTGAACTACCTGCAGCATAAACCCATTTTTTAATCACAGTGCCATCCGCTGCTGTTCCACCACAACCAACAGCTCTACCCTTATAGTAATTCAAAGGACTAATGGCAAAATTAACTTTCTTCCCCGCAGAGGGGTTGCCAGAACTATCCGTCACAATTACACCAAAAGTTTTGGTATAGAAGACATCACTTTCAGCTATTTTCTCGTCTTCACCCAATACTAAGCGTAAAGCACGCCCACCTACTGTAAGAGTTACTTGATCTTTAACAGTGTCAGGGTTACTTTGCAGCGCACTTCTAATAATGACACCATCCTTAGCACTAGAAGCATTACCTGCAGTATAGCCTACCGTTGCTTTGCCTAAAGAATCGGTTGTAGCTTTAGAACTACTTAGCGATCCGCCTACAGTATCATTAAAGCTAAACAGCACGACTTGGTTTTTAACTGGATTATCATCAGCATCCTGAACGACTGCAATAACATTGGTACTAGCTTCTGGAGCAATAATTTCTTGCTCAACTTGCATATTTAAAGCGGTAGGATTAGTAGCAATAAATTCACGGCTTAAACTGGCTGATAAGTCAGTCTCTGCATCAGTAGCAGTGATAATAGTGGTACCTGCTGTTCTTGAAGCAATTCCAAAACTCGCTTTACCTTGAGCATCTGTTTTTACTTCTCGATACTGTAAAGAACCACGAGTGGCTGCTAGTTTAATCGTTTTATCAGCCTGCGGTTGGCCATTGCGAGTCCATAGGATCGTTATAGTTTCGGCTGTGTTAACTTTAATTTCTTTATTAGCACTCGTTAAAGCAAAATCGTCCCCAGAGATGTCCACTGACTTAGTACTACTTGTCCCTAAAGCTGAGACAGTGATGGTATCTGCACCGCTGGCAACTGCATTTAACTTAAACTGTAATTCGCCATTTGCATCAGTGACAAAGCCTGAGCCAGATACAGGAGTTAAAGAGTTATTTAAGCTAGAAGTAACACTGACAGCTTCATTGGCAAGCGCTTTACCTGCTGAATCCTTTAATTTTGCCGTAAAAATAGTCGGTGTATTTAAGCCAATTCGGTTGGGGCCATCTAGGACTAAGCTAGTACCTACTACGGCTACATCGAGCGTTTTAACTAAAGTACCTGCTTTGACAGTAACAGTCAGCGTACGATTTTCTGGATTTTCTAAACCTGGAGTAAGTACTGCTGTTTTAACACTGCCAGCTGAAGTAGAGCTATCTGCTTCAATCGTACCGTTATTATTCACCGCAAACTGAACTGTTGTATCTTTCAGTGTGTTATTATTCGCATCTTTCGCAATCGCAGAAATGGTGACCGGCTTATCACCGCTTGAGCCAAGCTGACGCGAACTAGCTGAAACTTCTAGCGATTTTGCACTCGTGTCTGTGCCGCCATTACCATCGTTTCCACCTCCATTCGTGGAAAGTTGGTTACCGTCACCGCCACCACAACCGGCTAAAGTGAGCACACATAACGCCAGTGCACTGCGTTGAAGAACCTTCTTCATGAACCGTCCCCTTGGTATAATTATTGTTATTAGGTCTGAGCATCTTATTGCATAGTTTTTGCTTATTTCAAGATAAATAAGATGAATGATATTTTTTAACTAATGCAGCTCCTAGGTATCTCTGGCAGACTATAAATCACTTAGAAAAACGCACTGAGGAGCTATTACGATGTTCGATTTCCCTGAGCGCTACCGTGTGCCATTTGATGGTTCATTTAAGCTCCATGACGCCAAAACCCACGTCAAGCATGCTGAAACTGAAGAAGAACTGGATGAGCATTTAAAAAAGTTGGTTAAAAAGATTGATAAGCTGCAACAAACTTTATATGCAGCTGATCAATATGCACTGTTATTAGTCTTTCAAGCAATGGATGCAGCAGGTAAGGACAGCACGATTCGAGCTATTTTAAAAGGCGTTAATCCTGCGGGTTGCCAAGTCTTTTCTTTTAAGCAACCTTCTGCCGAAGAACTCGATCATGATTTTTTATGGCGTACAGCGCGTTGCCTACCGGAGCGCGGGCGCATTGGCGTCTTTAACCGCAGTTACTACGAGGAAGTCTTAGTGGTGCGCGTGCATCCTAACTATTTAGCAGGCCAAAATCTGCCTAAAGTGCCTAAGCTCGAACAACTCTGGGAAGAGCGCTATGAATCTATCAAAGATCATGAAAAGCATTTAGCGCGTAATGGCACTGTCATTTTAAAATTCTGGCTGAATGTATCTAAACAAGAGCAGAAAAACCGCTTTTTATCCCGTCTAGATGAACAAGATAAAACTTGGAAATTTTCCGCAGGGGATGTAGTAGAGCGCCAGCATTGGGATCAATATATGGCTGCTTACGAGGATGCCTTGAAAACTACTTCTAGCAAATATGCACCTTGGTATGCGATTCCTGCAGATGACAAAGCTTATATGCGGGTAGCGGTTGCGGAAACGATTGTCAAAACCTTAGAAGCCTTACAGTTGGAATACCCGGAAGTTTCGGCTGAAGAACAAGCCAAATTTGCCGAAGCGCGTCGTCTCTTAGAAGCTGAGGAGCCATCGGCATGAAGACCTTGTTTCCACCGATTCGGGATAACCGCCATTTCTTTTTAGCGGTCGACTCGATGCACACTTTATATGTGGAAGAATCAGGTAATCCCGAAGGCTTACCCGTGATCTTTTTACATGGCGGACCTGGTTCAGGTTGCGAAAGCTGGCATCGCCAATTTTTTGATCCTGAGCGTTATCGGATTGTGCTATTTGATCAACGCGGCTGTGGTCGTTCTACACCACATGCTGAGCTAACTAATAATACGACTTGGCATCTAGTGGCTGATATCGAGCGCATTCGCCAAGAATTAAAGATTGAAAAATGGGTGGTGTTTGGCGGCTCTTGGGGATCTACCTTAGGCTTAGCTTATGCACAGACGCACCCTGAACGGGTCGCTGGCTTAATATTGCGCGGGATTTTTCTATGCCGCCCACGGGATATTGATTGGTTTTATCAAGATGGAGCCAGCTATATTTTCCCTGACTTTTGGCAAGACTTTATTAGCCCGATTCCAGAAGCTGAACGCGGCAATCTGTTGCAGGCTTACTATAAACGCTTAACTGGCCAGAATGAAATCGCGCGGATGCAAGCTGCTAAAGCTTGGTCAATTTGGGAAGGACGTACTGCTAACCTTTCGCCTAAAGAAAGTACGGTGGATCATTTCTCCAATCCTTTTACGGCTATGAGCGTAGCACGGATTGAAGCACATTATTTTATGAATCGAGCTTTCTTCGAGCCTGACCAGTTACTAAAAAAAGCTCATAAGCTCGCAGGCATCCCGGGGATGATCGTACACGGGCGCTATGACATGATTTGCCCACTGGAACAAGCTTATGCCTTACATGAAGTCTGGCCAAGCGCTGATTTTGCAATTATTCCGGATTGTGGACATGCAGCGAGTGAACCAGGCATTCAGGCCGCTTTGGTCAAAGCCACTGAATTCATGGCTGACCAGCTCTTATGATTGGCTTAATTCAGCGCGTGCTAGCCGCCAAAGTCGTAGTGAATGCAGCCACGGTTGGCGAAATTCAAACCGGCATCCTGCTTTTATTGGGAGTTGAACGGGCGGATACTGAAGCACAGGCTAAACGTTTACTAGAACGTGTCCTGAATTATCGAATCTTTGAAGATAGTGAAGGTCGGATGAATCGGTCTTTGCTAGATGTGCAAGGTGGTTTGTTGGTAGTACCGCAATTTACCTTGCCTGCGGATACTCAAAAAGGTAATCGCCCCAGCTTCACTCCTGCTGCTCCACCCGAACAAGGCAAACAGTTGTTTGATTATTTTTGTGAGCAGCTTCAAGCACAAGGACATACACTACAAGCAGGGATCTTTGGAGCAGATATGCAAGTTCATTTGATTAATAATGGCCCTGTCACTTTCTGGTTAAAAACCTAAGCAGCTTTGAGCCAATGATTAAATTTACGATAGTTTTAGGATTAAGCTTATTAGTGTTTCAACTAAGTGCTTGCACAGATAAGCAACAGACCGAGCCTAAGCCAGAATCACCAACCCTATCCAACAACGCTAGCACAAGCGCCAATCCCTCTACCCCTAAGAATCCAGCTCCAGCTCCAGCTCCAGCTCCAGCTCCAGCTCCAGCTCCAGCTCCAGCTCCAGCTCCAGCTCCAGCTCCAGCTCCAGCTCCAGCTCCAGCTCCAGCTCCAGAAGAAGCTAAAGCTGATACAGCTGTAAGCTCAAGCACTAACACTGCTGCTGAAACGACTCAAAATAAAAACCCAAGTGAAGCTACCACTCCAAGGGCTGAAGATGAAGAAAAAGAACCTGATTGTGAATGAATTAGCTTTCTAGTAGTTTCTTTAAATCTGCATGTTTTGCGCTTAATTCGCGAACTAATTCATCGAGGCTACGAATCACAAATTCTAATAGATTGGTCGAAATAAACGGCTCTTCAATGCGTAAGCGACTATACATTTGGCGCTTTATTTCCAAGAGTTGCGCACCTGAATCACCAGTTTTTAAACGCACTGTGCGTGGACGGCGATCAAAAAAGGACATTTCACCCACCAAACCACCAGGGGAAATAGTACCTACTGCATATTCTGCATCCCCATCAACTTGGAATAATTGGATCGACCCACCAATTACCATATAGAAGCTTGCACCTACATCGCCAATGTCTGCCAACATTTCATTGGCACCCAATTCTACAAAGCGCATATAGTGTACAAACTTGCTGACCTCATCTTGCGTTAAGGCAGCACAAAACTCCACACAGGTATTCTGTACCTGTCTGATTAAATCGTCGTTAGACATGATACTCCCTGACTTTTGAACAGTAGACTCAAAGCATTATATGCGCTATAAGCGAGAAAAGAGCAAGCACTGGCTAGTGGCCTTGCTGGATCAACCTTCTGAGCGATTAAAGGCATAGATTTTTCATGAGTATTAGTAATGAGGCCGTCACACAACTTATCCAGACTCGGCTCCCCGAGGCACAAATTACCGTGCAAGGTGATGGCTATAAGTATCAAGCAGAAATTGTGAGTGCCAGCTTTCAGGGCTTAAGTAAAGTGAAACGGCATCAACTCGTTTATGCTGCAGTGAATGAAGCCATTACCTCAGGGCAATTACATGCTTTAACCATTGTGACCTATACACCTGAAGAAAAGGCTGGCTCATAAAGCAGCTTCACCCATTTGAGACAAGAAGAATAAGGCTATGGATCAAGAAACACGCGCCCAACACCCCGTTTTACGCCCGATCGATGATAAGGAATTAGCTCGCGAAAGCTGGAAAATTTTCCAAATCATGGGGGAATTTGTCGAAGGTTTTGAGCGCTTAGCTCGCATTCGACCCTCTGTAAGTATCTTTGGCTCAGCCCGCACGCCTCGCGATCATCCACTGTATTTGTTAACTGTGGATATCGCTCGCAAATTATCGGATGCAGGCTTTGCCGTCGTTAGTGGAGGTGGCCCCGGCCTAATGGAGGCTGCGAATAAAGGTGCTCAAGGCGGTAAGTCACCCAGCATTGGCTTAAATATCCAGTTGCCGAAAGAGCAAAGCGGCAATGCTTATCAGGATATTTCCTTGTATTTCCGGCATTTCTTTTCACGGAAAGTCATGTTTGTTAAACATGCTTCAGCTTATGTAGTCATGCCAGGTGGCTTTGGCACTTTAGATGAGCTAGCAGAAATCCTGACTTTAGTCCAAACAGGTAAAACTCAGCGTATTCCGATTGTATTGGTACATACACCCTTTTGGGAGGGCTTAATCGATTGGTTCAAAGCGACCTTAGTCGCCGAGGGCACTATTTCCCCTCAAGACCTCGATTTATTTGTGTTGCTTGATGATGCTGATGCGATTGTTGATTACATTTTCCAACATTATGAGCGCACTGTTTCTGGCCCTACAGCTGAAGAAAGCGCTAATTATATGGAGCTATAATAATGAAAAATAACCACTTAAATTATCTACTAGCCCTGAGCTTATTGAGCCTAATGCCAAGTTTGCATGCTGAAACAGAAGCAACGGTGACTGAGGAAGTAAATGGCAAAGTTAAGCTGCAAACCATTCGTACTGAGGATCGCTTTGCAACGATTGAAGAAGAACGCGTACAAGCTATTGCAAGTACCGTGCAATATTTGCCGGCAAATGGTGGAGCAGGTTATAGCTTAGTTGGTTCTGATATGGCGTCAACTTCGGTTAAAAGTGCACACAGCGATAGCGATGAAATGATGATTCCAAGCTGGCAAGTATTTTCTTGGTAAATCCCTAAACATGTCTGTGTTTACGCCCATTACTACTCAAGAGTTGCAAGCATTCTTGGGGCATTATGCGGTGGGCGCACTGCAGGATTTTGTAGGGATTGAAGCAGGCGTAGAAAATAGCAATTTTTTCGTCAATACCAGCACAGGCCGCTATGTTCTTACTTTGTTTGAGCAACACTCCCCTAGTGAGCTGAGCTATTTTCTACAGGTCATGCAGCATATGGCGAGGGCAAATTTACCAATTGCCGCTCCTATTCCCACACAAGCCGGTTCACTATTGAGTGAGTGTAAAGGTAAACCCGCTGCGCTCATCATGTGTTTAGCGGGGGAAAATCTGCTGACAGCAAATTTACAACAATGTGCTGCCATGGGAGAGTTGCTCGCCAAAATTCATTTAGCTGGGCAAAGCTTCGCACTCAAGCGCGCCCCTGATCGAGGGCATCACTGGCGTTTGCAAACTGCTCAGCGTTTGCTGCCTCTCGTTGATGCAGAGGATCGAGTTTTATTAAGCACTAGCCTAGAGCGTCAGCAAACTCTCCAACTAAGCGATTTACCGCAGGGTTTAATTCATGCTGATCTTTTCCGCGATAACACCTTATTTATCCACGATCAGATAAGCGGCGTCTTAGATTGGTATTACGCTTGCCATGACTGTTGGCTCTATGATTTAGCCATTGTGGTGAATGATTGGTGCTGTGTGCATGAGGGGGCTTTAGATCCTGAGCGCCTTGTCAGTTGTCTAAGCGCTTATCAGCGGATTCGACCGCTGACTCTTTTGGAAGCTGCCCAGTGGCAACTGATGTTAGAAGCGGCTGCTTTACGCTTTTGGCTGTCACGACTCGTCGCCAAGCTGGAGCCACGCGTAGGTAGTTTAGTTTTACAAAAAGACCCGCTTGAATTTCGTGAAAAGCTAGCTCAACGCCAAACTGAAACAGCTTTGATTCGCGCTTGTTGGCAAGCCGCTGTATAATCTACAGCTTAGTTAGTTTCAGCCTGAATGCCCTATGCCTCAAACTCTCACTCTGGATGCACGACGTTTGCTTTGCCCCTTGCCAGTGATTCGTGTCCAACAAGCCATTGAACAATTATCAGCCGGTGATACTTTGATCGTTTATTGCACTGACCCTGGTGCTTTACATGATGTCCCTGCTTGGGTGAGGATTCACGGGCATACACTATTAAATGCCTATACTGAAGGTCGGGACTACATTATTAGTTTGCAGGTTGGCGCGCCAGCATGAGCTCCAGCCTTACGCAGACTACAGAAACGCCCGAAAACATACGCCAGCAAACCACACAACGGGTTGCTTTTGTGGGTATGGGTGTCAATATTGTGCTGGTCATTGCGCAAATTATTGGTGGTATTTTTACCCATTCCCAAGCCTTGATTGCTGATGCAATGCATACCTTGTCTGATTTAGTGGGTGATGTGATTGTGTTGTTCGCTGCACATCACGCCGGCAAAAAAGCTGATGCGAATCACCCTTATGGACATGGCCGGATTGAAACTTTAGCCACCGTTGTTTTAGGCTTGTTGCTCGGTGGCGTAGCGGTAGTAATTTTACTGCAAGCTTGGGGGCGGCTCACTGGCGATGCGCCTTTAGTCACTCCTGATGCGAGTGCTATGTTCTTTGCAGCGCTCGCTATTCTTGGCAAAGAAGCACTTTACCAATACACCGTACGAATTGCGCAAAAAATTCGCTCCCCTATGCTTAAAGCTAGTGCTTGGCATCATCGCTCGGATGCACTTTCTTCAGTATTAGTACTTGCTGCTATTGGTGGCGCACAATTGGGCTATGCTTGGCTGGATGCGGTAGCTGCGATTATTATTGCCCTTATGATTTTCTACATGGCTGTGCAGCTGCTACTAGAAAGCACTAGCGAGCTAGTCGACACCGGCTTATCCACCGACGAATCGAATAAGATTATTGATTATATCCACACCCTACCTGGAGTAAAAAATGTGCATATGCTACGAACCCGTAAAATGGGTGGGAATGTGTTTGCGGATGCACATATTCAAGTGGCTCGGCATATCAGTGTCTCCGAAGGGCATAAAATCGCGGAAGATGTGACTCATCAGCTTGAGAGTCATTTTCCAGAAATTACTGATGTCACTGTACATATCGATCCCGAAGATGATGAAGAGGGTGAAGTGAGTATGGAGTTACCTAGCCGCCAAGCATTGCTCCAAGCCTTCGCAGACCATCCTCTAGCCCAGCCACTACAAGCACAATGGCTAAAATTAGGCCTGCATTATTTAGACGGTAAAATTGAACTCGATGTGTATGTGCACCCAAATACTAGCCCTGCACTCTTAAATGACTTTCAGCGAGCCTGTGAGCAGCTAGGCTATATAGGTGCTATCAAATTTTACACTGAGATTACACAATAATGGTGCATGTTAATTCTAATTGCACCATTATTGTGCTTTTGTGCAAAACTAGTTTCCCATTTATGCTAGAAAACAAGCCATTAGTAAATGGCATAGTGTTTGCATAGCATACACAGTTTTTCTGGTTTACTTGACCATTGACCCATTTCTGCAATTTCAGGAGACAACAACATGTCTGTACAAGACGTCATGAACCTCATTAAAGAAAAGGATGTCAAATACGTTGACTTCCGTTTTACTGACACTCGTGGCAAAGAGCATCACGTGTCTGTGCCTATCAGCGAGTTCAATGAGGACATTTTCGAAGACGGTAAAATGTTCGACGGTTCATCGATCGCTGGTTGGAAAGGTATTAATGAGTCCGACATGATCCTGATGCCAGATCCAGAATCTGCTTTCATCGACCCTTTCTTCCAAGATGTGACCTTAAACATCACTTGCGGCATTGTTGACCCCGCGACGATGGAAGGCTATGAGCGCGACCCACGTTCTATCGCCATGCGCGCTGAAGCTTACTTAAAATCAACCGGGATTGCTGATACGGCTTATTTCGGTCCAGAGCCAGAATTCTTCATTTTCGACGATGTGCGTTGGGGTGCAGACACTAGTGGTTGCTTCGTGAAAGTTGATTCAGTTGAAGCAGGCTGGAACTCTTCTAAAGAGTATGCTGATGGCAATATGGGGCATCGTCCAACCATTAAAGGTGGCTATTTCCCAGTTCCACCGGTTGATTCTTTCCAAGATATTCGCGCGACGATGTGTAATATCTTAGAAGAAGTGGGTGTTCCGGTTGAAGTTCATCACCACGAAGTTGCGACTGCTGGCCAATGCGAAATCGGTACACGTTTCTCTACCATGGTGAAGCGCGCAGATTGGACTCAACGTCAAAAATACGTCATTCATAATGTAGCGCATCAATACGGCAAAACCGTTACTTTCATGCCAAAACCTATCGTGGGTGACAACGGTTCCGGTATGCATGTGCATATGTCTTTAGCAAAAGATGGCAGCAATACTTTTGCAGGCGAAGGTTATGCAGGTTTGTCTGAAACGGCTCTGTATTACATCGGCGGCGTCATTAAGCATGCAAAAGCCCTGAATGCGTTCTGTAACCCAGGTACTAACTCTTATAAGCGTTTAGTTCCAGGCTTCGAAGCACCTGTCATGTTGGCTTACTCAGCACGTAACCGTTCTGCTTCTATCCGTATTCCTTTCGTCTCTAGCCCGAAAGGTCGTCGTATCGAAGTACGCTTCCCTGATCCAAGTGCTAACCCTTACTTAGCCTTTGCAGCACTGATGATGGCTGGCTTAGATGGGATTAAAAACAAAATCCATCCGGGCGAAGCTATGGATAAGGACTTGTATGACTTACCACCTGAAGAAGACAAACTCATTCCAAAAGTTTGCCACTCTTTAGATATGGCTTTAGATGCACTGGATAAAGATCGTGAGTTCTTATTAGCGGGTGGCGTGTTCTCGAATGACATGATTGACGCTTATATCGAACTGAAAACTCAAGAAGTGACTCGTTTCCGTATGACGACTCATCCAGTTGAATACGATATGTACTACAGCTGCTAATCCCAGCTTAGCTTGAAGAAAAAGGCCAGCATTGCTGGCCTTTTTTATATCTGGTTGATTGAGACTACCCAATAAAAAAGCAGGCTCAAACCTGCTTCTTCTTAATCTTTATGAATGAGCGCTAGCGTCCTTCAAAGCCTAATTCTTTCAATTTGCGGGTTAGGGTATTACGTCCCCAACCTAATAATTCTGCAGCTTCAATTTTACGCCCACCAGTTTTATCTAAAGCTGCTTGCAATAAAATCCGCTCAAAAATCGGATACATTTCATCTAAGAAAGCAGTTGAACCATTGGCTAATCGATGTGCTGCAAACTGAGCTAAAGCTTTTTCCCAATCACCGGGAATTTCAGTTTTGGCTTGCTCGCGTTCTTGCAACTCACTAGGCAAATCATCCATCACCACTTCTTGGCCTGAAGCCATGACGGTTAGCCAACGACAGGTATTTTCTAATTGGCGCACATTGCCCGGCCAAGTTAAACCTTGCAAATAAGCCGTCACCGCCGGTGATAAGACTTTAGCATCGACATGTAATTCTTCAGCAGCGCGTCTAAGGAAAAATTTTAGTAAAAGTGGAATATCTTCACGGCGCTCACGTAAAGGTGGATTGTGGATCCGAATCACATTTAAGCGATGGAATAAATCTTCACGGAAAGAACCTTTACGTACTAATTCCTCTAGATTCTGATGCGTAGCTGCAATGATGCGTACATCGACCTTAACTGGAGTATGGCCACCCACTCGATAAAAAGTGCCTTCGGCTAGCACCCGCAATAAACGAGTTTGTAGTTCCGCCGGCATATCGCCAATTTCATCTAAAAATAAAGTGCCACTGTCTGCTTGCTCAAACCGCCCTTTACGTTGCGCATAAGCTCCGGTGAATGCACCTTTTTCGTGCCCAAATAATTCTGACTCTAGTAGTTCACTCGGAATAGCTGCTGTATTAAGTGCAATAAACGGCTTGTTCGCTCTAGGGCTGTGCGTATGCAGCGCTTTGGCAACTAATTCCTTACCAGTTCCGGATTCGCCAGTAATCAAGACGGTAATACTGGATTTGGATAAGCGTCCAATGGCACGAAATACTTCCTGCATTGCAGGTGCTTTACCAATAATTTCACCTGCTGCAAAAGCACCATCCGCCAACACATCACCTAGCACATGAGTACGGCTCTCTTGGCGCATACGGCAAGCACGTCGAACCAAATCGACCGCTTCATTGACATCAAAAGGCTTAGGTAAATACTCAAAAGCACCACCTTGATAGGCCGAAACAGCACTATCTAAATCAGAATGTGCCGTCATAATAATGACCGGCACATCGGGATGACCGCTTTGCATTTTAGACAAGAGCATGAGTCCATCTGTACCCGGCATCCGAATATCTGTCAGGAGCACGTCGGGTTCTTCGATCCGCAGAGCATTCAAAACTTGGTCAGCTCCTTCAAAACTACGCACTTTAATGCCAGCTTTTTGTAAAGCTCGTTCTAAGACCCAGCGAATCGATCGGTCATCATCCGCAATCCAGATATGCTCAGCCTGGTTCATTTCCATCAGGACCCTCTCCTCTATCTAGGGGTATTAGAATTGAAAAACAGGTGTACCCCGGCACCGATTCACATTGAATTAATCCACCGTGCTGACGCAGCAAAGACTGGGCAATGGCAAGACCTAAGCCACTACCATCCGCATGTCCGCTCACCATAGGTAGAAATATTTTATCGAGTAGATGCGGGGGAACCCCTTCGCCGTCATCACAAATATCAGCACGCAGTACCAAGCGATGTCGGTATTGTTGAATCGTAAATTGGCGTAAGACCCGTGTACGTAGCCAAATCGTGCCACTCTCACCGACTGCACGCACCGCGTTATTCACAATATTTAAACACACTTGTACTAGCTGGCCGCGATCACCCAATAACTCAGGAATACTTGGATCATAGTCCCGAATAAAACGCACATTCGCAGCTCCTTCAATTTCGACTAAATGGCGTACATATTCCAAGACCTCATGAATATTCACTGGCTCGCGCGAAGGCAATTTGCCTGGCCCTAACATGCCATTTACTAAGCGTTTTAAGCGATCCGCTTCAGAGATAATAATTTGGGTGTATTCTTTTAACTCTGGATTTTCGAGTTCCGCTTCCAGCAATTGGGCAGCACCACGCAAGCCTCCTAAGGGATTTTTGATTTCATGCGCAATACCACGGACTAATTCATGCACCGCTTGCTGCTGATTAAGAATTTGCTTTTCACGCACGATGCGCATCTGTCGATCGACACGCTGTAGCTCCAATAGAAGACCTGTGATTTTGCGCGGCTCATATTCATAGACCGGCGTAATAATGCAATCGACCGTGACTTGCTGTTCATCTAGCAAATACATGACCTGCTCACGAACAGCTTGGGGATCATTCATTTGCCAAGCGAGTCTTAATTGGGCATGAAAGACATCACTATGCACTAAATAAGTGATACTCACCCCACGCATCCGCTGCAGACTTTGCCCAAAGAGCATCTCAGCAGACTGATTCATGTAGGAAACGCATAAATTCTTGTCCAACACGACTACCGCGCAGGCCATGACATCCATTAGATTATCGTAATTCATGCGTATTTTTTCCATGCTAGTTAGATTGCAAAATTAATGCCAAATACTCAAAGAGGTGAATAGCGTGCCCTAAGGATGCACTATCGCTAAAGCCAGCATCGCACTAAAGCAGTGCGAATGCCGAGTTGCCTCTTGTTCTAGTTTTTAATCAACTTGCTTAAGACTTAAGAGCTATACTGGAAATTCAGCGCCTTTGTTTCTTTTTAGCTAAACTTAGGCACAATAGCGCCCATTACTTACAATAAACCTAGATACCTGTATGTCTTTATTATCTAAATCCTCATTTGTAGGTCTCTGCATATGGCTCGGACTAAGCATCACACCCAGCCTAGCTCAAGCAGCAGGATCGAGCTGGCAACAAGCCGTTCCAGCGCCGACTAAACCTAGTTTGACTAAAGTGGCTAGTTATCAGCATGAGCTGTTTCAATATTTTTTGGATAAATCCTTGACTGGGAAAGGTAAGCAAAGCTTTCAAAAAGTGAGTAAACGCGTCGCGAATAATATTACTTGGCGCGATAGTAAAGGCAGCAATGCTTATTTAAGAGCCTATGCGAACTCTTATACCTTCGTTAAGAAAGTGGATTTACAGCAAATGCCCGCGACAATCCTGCTGATTCCCTATCTAGAATCACAATGGCGCGGAACTAGTGGCACGCCCTCGGGTGATTATGGCTATTGGCAAATGGTGCCTGAGGTGGTGAATGAACTACGTACTTTAGATCACGCTCCTAGTGCGATTAAAAAATCCAGCGCGAATACCATTCGCAGTAAAGCCACCCTGAGCACTCAAGCCGCGCAAATGCATTTACGCCGCTATTATTTTTACTTCGCTAAAGTTGCCAAGTACTCTGAATCAGACTCTTGGCTATTAACTATCACCGCTTATAACTGGGGAGCCGGCAATGTGAAACGCTTGCTGGAAGAGCTAAAGGCCAAAGGCATTAAGCCGAATTATTCTAATTTTTATCAGGCGCTCTATAAAAAACAGCAGGCTAATCCAGCTGATATTTCTTTACGGGCAGCCGTTGAATATGTACCTAGTCTTTGGAATATTGCCCAGATGATCGATGAAGCTTACTAAGCCTATGCAAACGCTAATCCTTGGTGGAGCACGCTCCGGCAAAAGCCGTTATGCTGAAAATTTAGCTTTAGCCAGCCAAAAAACAGTCATCTATATTGCCACTGCGCAAGCGCATGATGCAGAAATGCAAACCCGTATTCTGCATCACCAAGCCAGCCGTCCTGCGGATTGGCTGACCGTCGAAGAGCCTATAGCCTTAGCAACTACGCTTGAAACCTATGCACAGCCAGATCGTATCCTGCTAGTAGACTGTCTGACCCTCTGGCTTAGCAACTTACTTTGCATTGAAGATAGCGAACAGCGCTTAGAAACTGAGCTAAGCGCCTTATATAAGCTAGTTCCTAAACTAAGCTCTGATTTAATTTTAGTGAGCAATGAAACAGGTTTAGGTGTAGTACCTTTAGGTGAATTAACCCGTCGCTATGTCGACGAAGCAGGACGCCTGCATCAGCGTTTAGCCGCCACTGTGCAGCAAGTCATCTTTATGATTGCGGGCTTGCCACAGGTCTTGAAAGCGCCTTAAGTCCCCACGCTTAAGCACGGTAGGCGCGGCTAGTAAAACCTGCATGACTCTCTGTCCCTAAACGCGAAACAAGCTAGGCTCGGCTAAAACAATAGCGAGTTAGCTGGCGATAAACTTGTCCCGGCCATAGTTCAGCATTAGGAAAGTGCGCATGATTAGGCGCATCTGGCCAAATTTGTGGTTCTAAAGCGAGACCCGCATAAGCCTTATAGCCAGCATCTAAATGCTCGCCGTCATAGAGTTGTAAACCCGGCTCTGTAGTTTCCAAACGCATGCCAATGCCTCCTTGCCCTTGCAGATAGGCAACAGGTCGTAAGGCTTGTTGAGCGCTTGCGGTACAAAAATTGTGATCATATCCAGCACCTTGCCAATTAATCGGCTTAAGTGTACGGAAATCAAAAGCTGTGCCTGCTACGGCAGCCACTTCACCACTAGGGATTGACTCTGCATCCACTGGCAAATAATGCTCAGCTTCAATCTGTAAATGATGGTTTTGAATACTGCCTGCTCCATCTAGATTGAAATAACTATGATGCGCAAAATTGCAGAGTGTGGGGGCTGTTGTTGTCGCTATAAACTCTAGCTCTAAACAGGCTGAATCCAACAAACGATAGACTAGCGTAACAGTGAGCTCCCCCGGAAAGCCCATATGACCTTCCGCTAAGGTCAGTCCTAAACTCAAGCTGTGTTTTGTATAAGCTGTGACTGTCCAGACCTGCCGATCAGCGCCTGCCATTCCACCATGCAGCAAATGCTTACCCAAAAAATTGGTGTTAAGTTGGTAGTTTTGCCCCGCAATCTCTGCACGCCCGTGGGCAATACGATTTGCAAAGCGTCCTACATTACTGCCAATGTAAGCTTTGGAATCCACATAGCCTGCTAGGTCGGGAAAATTCAAGACTAAAGAATAAGGCACGCCTTCTAAACGCAAATCCTGCAGCACCCCACCCCAAGTTAAAATACGTGCACTTAAGCCACCACCCACTAAGTCGAAGCTTTGAATAGCTTGGCCTTCCGGCGTCGTTCCAAACACTAGCATCACGTCCCTCCAAGCTTACCCAATACTTATTGCATTAGAGCTAGAATGCGCTCAATCTGCAAATCTTGCTCTAGGGTATCGGCTAGGCGCTCTAGCTGTTGCTCACGAATCGCATTGATGTCCACGGTTTGCTCAACCTCTAATCCCGCCCAAGTTAACAAGGCAGTTAAAGCAGCAGGTTCATCAAATAAGCCGTGTAGATAGCTTGCAAAGATTTGCCCATCATTAGAGAGTGCACCCTCAGCTTCGCCCTCTAAATAAGTGGCTGGCTGATCCAAGGCTTTGCCCACACTCATCCCACAATGAATTTCATAACCTTTGAGTGGAACATTAGGTGCAAAGACTAGATGGCCTTGACGATTAACCAACTGCTTTTGTGGGTGCAAGACCGTTTCTAGCTCTAATAAGCCTAAGCCTAGATGATAAGATTCAGCTCCTTCAAGCCCATGCGGATCATAGATACCTGAACCCAGCATTTGTAAGCCACCACAAATGCCGATGAGTTTACCGCCATAACGCAGATGCTTTTGAATCGCCGCATCCCAGCCTTGAGCTTTAAGCCATTTCAAATCAAAGCCGGTATTTTTACTACCGGGCAAAATAATCAAATCAGCCGTGGGAATAGCTTCTTGGTGTCGCACATAGCGAAAATCGATTTGCGGATGTAAGCGCAGCGGCTCGAAGTCAGTATGATTACTAATATGCGGCAACACCGGCACCACGACACGAAAACGAGCTTTAGAACTTTGCTGCTCAGGTAAGGCATCTTCAGCATCTAAATGTAAGCCATGCAAATAAGGCAGTACTCCCAACACCGGTTTAGCAGTCTGTGCTTCTAGCCAATCTAAACCGCTTTTGAGTAAGCCAATATCACCACGAAAGCGATTAATGACAAAGCCTTTGATACGCGCTTGCTCCGTTGCTGACAATAAATTTAGCGTACCAACTAAGTGAGCAAAGACACCTCCTCGGTCAATATCTGCGATTAAAATCACGGGGCAATCTGCTGCTTCAGCAAAGCCCATATTGGCAATGTCCCCTTCGCGTAGATTAATTTCCGCCGGGCTACCAGCACCTTCGACAAGGATATAAGGGTATTCCTCTATTAAGCGCTGATAGGAATCAAATACCACTTCAGCCGCTTTAGGCTTATATAAGTGATACGCCAAAGCCTCTAAATTGACTAAAGCCTTGCCCTGCAAAATCACTTGTGCGCCTGTATCTGTATTAGGCTTGAGCAAAATGGGATTCATATGCACCGTGGGCGCAACTCCCGCTGCTTGGGCTTGTAGGGCTTGAGCACGACCGATTTCACCGCCATCTGCAGTAACCGCGCTATTTAAAGCCATATTCTGCGGCTTAAACGGAGCTACTTTAAGTCCACGACGCTTGAAGACTCGACATAAGCCAGCGACTAAGGTGCTTTTCCCTGCATCCGAGGTACAGCCCTGAATCATCAGTGTTGGCATTAGTGCTCCTTCATCCCAAAAAATAGCAGGTGACTATAACAGAATTTTTTGCCTAAAAGCTGCTCTTCAAGTGAGCATTGCTTTCACTGTACCAAGCTGCCACCATGCGAGATTTAATCTCACTAGGATAGCTTATGGATTGGGTGATGGCGCCTTGTTTTCCTCCTGATCAAGCAATGGCTGAGCGAGCACGCCTACGCCAAACCCAATTAACTAAGCCACCACAAGCTTTAGGTGACTTGGAAATAATCGCTATTCGCTTAGCCGGTTTACAAGCACGCGAACACCCTAGCCTTGAGCGTGTGCATATTAGTATTTTTGCCGGTGATCATGGTGTAGTCGCTGAAGGTGTATCTGCCTTCCCACAAGCCGTAACACAGCAAATGGTGGCTAACTTTCTGCAAGGTGGTGCAGCCATTAGTGTGCTGGCGAAATCCCTATCAGCGCATTTAGAAATTATTGATACGGGCATTCTCCAAGCCCTACCTGCTCAAGCAGGCTTAGTCATTCAACGTGCAGGCTCAGGCACAGCGAATAGCGCACAAACTGAAGCAATGTCTCAGGAGCAGTTAGCCTTAGCCCTAGAGGCTGGCTATGTAGCCGCTGAGCGTGCTCATGCACAAGGTGCAGAATTATTTATCGGTGGCGAGATGGGTATTGGTAACACAACACCTGCTACTGTGCTGTACTGCGCTTTGCTTAAACTAAGCCCTGCTACGATGACAGGTGCAGGTACGGGCTTGGATGCTGCAGGAATTGCACACAAAGCCCAAGTCATCGAACGTATCTTGCAACGTCATGCAGCTTGCGCTGATGATGCGCTCGCATGGCTACGCTGTACGGGTGGCTTTGAAATCGCTGCTTTAACTGCTGCTTATTTGCGTGCTGGGCAATTAGGCTTACCGATTCTCTTGGATGGCTTCATCACTACAGCCGCCGCAGTAGTCGCCTTACAATTACAGCCTGCACTTAAAGATTGGTTATTTCTCTCACATGCCTCTGCCGAACGCGGGCACAAACAAGCGATTAAAAACTTAGGTTTGCAGCCCTTATTAGATTTGAATTTACGTTTAGGGGAAGGCAGTGGTGCTGCCATTGCAGTCCCTCTCTTGCGACAAGCCTGCTTACTACATAATCAAATGGCGACCTTTGCTGAAGCCGCTGTAGCTGGCAAATTACCATGAGTGTGACGCAGATTGATGTATTGAGGCATGGGCAGGTTTTAACTCCGAATTTGTTCTGTGCACCTTCAACTGAAGCACTTAGCCAAGTAGGCTGGCAGCAATTAACGACAGCCACCAGGGATTATCGACCAGATCAAATCCTTAGCTCACCCAGTGCGCGTTGTGCTGAATTTGCTCAAAAGTTTAGTGCTAAGGCTGCTATCCCCTTACAGATAGAAGCCCGTATTCAAGAAATGAATTTTGGGAATTGGATCGGCAAAACGAGCCAAGCTATTTGGGCAACGGATCAAGTAGGTTTGCAACAACTCTGGTCTGATCCACTAAGCTTCACTGCACCCCAAGGTGAAAGTATGCAGGCCTTTATTGAGCGCGTCACAAAAGCTTGGGCTGATCTCACTCAGCTTTATGCGGGTCAACGGGTGTTGTTGATTACTCATGGTGGAGTAATTCGCGTTTTGTTAGCGTATAGCTTAGGTATTGGCTATGCACAAACTTTGCGTTTTGAATTAGCTTATGGGCAAGCTGTACGCTTTCGTGTGTATGCGGATGCTACCAGTAGTGTTTATGGTTTAGGTTTGGAGCAATTAAAATCTTGAAGCAATACCGCACTGCCTTCTTTTTAGCAGTCTCCCTACTGACGCGCATTCCTGTTAACTTAGCTAGGTTGTCAGATGCAGACTTTGGGCGCTCCACCTTATTTTACCCTTTAGTCGGCTTACTAATTGGCTTCATTCTGTGTGTACCGGTTTGGCTCTTTCCTCAGGCTGACCCACTAGTTTTAGCCGCTATCATCACTGTGTTGTGGGCAGGCCTCACCGGAGGATTGCATCTAGATGGAGTTGCCGACAGTGCCGATGCTTGGTTAGGCGGCTTGGGCGATATTGAAAAAACCCACCGAATTCTAAAAGACCCTTTAGTGGGGGCAGCAGGGGCCATAGCCTTGGTGGCGGTACTACTACTTAAATTTGCTGCGTTGACAGTAGTTATTAAGCATCAATGGTTCGGCGTGATGCTAGTTGCACCAGCATTAGGCCGCAGTTTGGTCTTAGTTCTCTTCCTCACGACGGAATATGTACGTGCCAGTGGCTTAGCCAGTGCAGCCGTGAAAACCTTACCTGAAAAACCCGCATTTTGGTTAACACTAAGCGTCCTAGGCATCGCCGGTCTATTGGCTTGGCAGGGTCTAGTCTTAGTCTTAATTAGCTTCTGGCTATTAAGGCGTTTGATGCTACAACGGTTGGGCGGCTGTACAGGCGATACAGCCGGTGCTTGTGTAGAGTTCGGAGAAGCGGCTTGGCTTATCGGCATTGCGCTGAGCTTATAAATCGACACCCTTTTGTGCTTGTACGCCAGCACGATAGGCATGTTTTTCATCATTAATCTCAGAAACCGTATCTGCCAAATCCCTTAGCTCAGCCGCTGCTGCTCGTCCAGTCACCACCACATGCTGCATAGTTGGCCGCTGCTCAAGCGCGTCATAAACACGTTCTGCATCTAGATATTTGTAATTGATTAAATAAGTCAGCTCATCTAGCACGACTAAATCATAACTAGGGTCCGCTAACATCTTCTCTGCAATCAGCCAACCACGCTCGGAGCTAGCAATATCTTGAGCACGGTCTTGGGTATCCCAAGTAAAACCATCCCCGAGTACATGCCATTCCACATTCTCTTGTTTACTAAAAAAGGCCTCTTCGCCGGTGTCTGTACGGCTTTTAATAAACTGAGCGACCCCTACTTTCATACCATGACCTAAAGCTCTGGCAACCATCCCAAAAGCAGAGCTCGACTTCCCCTTACCGTTGCCTGTAAGCAACACTAGCACGCCTTTCTCTTGGTTAGCTTGCGCGATGCTCGCATCAATCGCTGCCTTTTTGCGTTGCATCCGTTCCTTATGCCGCTGATTTTTCTCTAATTCGTCCAAAGTTTCCTCCTATTTGCTCAATGTCAACGTTTATACAGATTCATCCGTTCACTGATGGATGGGTAATATAAACTTTTGCGGAAAAGCTACAAAATTGTTAATGTGCAAACGAATTAAGCGTAGATTCATTCAATTGTGTAGCTAGCAAGCCCCACAACCTGAAGCTTCGAGTGTTCTGTACCATAAGCTGCCCTAACTTTAGTATGGCTTAAAATGATAACTCCCTCATTTTAAAGACACTAAAAACCTTTTAACGGCAACTTTTTACATTAACGACTAAACTTTGGAATGATGGGGTAGTAATCCTATCAAGGAGAAGGTATGGCATTTGGTAAAACAGGCATAGATTGGCGCTCGACGATCGCGGCTGTGTGGCGATCAAACCGACATTTTCTTAAGCCAATTACTCAGGTCGAGTTAATCGCACCGGATAGCCTGCTAGGCATTGATGAACAGAAAGCCTTGTTATACAAAAACACTGAAAACTTTCTGCGTGGAAAGCCTTCGAGTCATGCTCTTTTATGGGGAGCACGTGGAGTTGGTAAAACCTCACTCATCAAGACCTTACTGACCCGTTACCATACTTATGGTTTGAGGATTATAGAGATACCCAAAGCAGACCTTCATTTATTACCAGATATTACTGATGACCTGCGTGAGCACCATCATCATTTTATCCTTTATTGTGATGATTTGACGTTTGAAGAGGGACAACGCGAGTACGATTTACTCAAAAGCACAATGGAAGGAGCCTTGGAAACGCCCCCAACTAATGTACTGATTTATGCCACTTCGAATCGCCACAGCTTATTACCTGCAAAGCTTGCAGCTAACTTTAATCGGGATTTGCGCCCTGAATTAGCGCACAGCGAGATGGATGATGAATACTCATTAGCCGAGCGGTTTGGCTTGTCGCTGTCGTTTGAGGCAATGGATAAAGAAATTTATCTAGCCATTATCGACCAGCTCTTTAAGGGCAAGCAGATTGATCGCAGTGCTTTACATGAGGAAGCTTTGAGCTTTGCAGACAATCGTGGAGGTTATAGTGGACGTACCGCACGTCATTTCCTAACCCATTACCAAATATATATGTAAGAAAACTATGAAAACTACACATCTGCGCTTTTCGGTAACGGCGCTTTTAGTTACCGCATCGGTCGGTACAGCTTTTGCTGAACCCGCTGATGTTTGGTCTTCAAATGCACCTACAGCAGCCACTGCAGTTAGAGCAGTCGCCGCAGTACCTACAACTACTCCAGCGCCTATTTCAGTAGCTCCAGCTGCTCCTGTGGTTATTCAACCAGCGGTAGCAACAGCTCGAGCTGTACCCATGCGCTCTAGTTATAGCTATGATGCCAGTGCAACAGCTAATGCCGTTACAGCTTTGCCTAATACAGCCGCTAGCTCTGCACCCACCGTTGCAGTTGATCAAACCCCAGTACCGCAAATGAGCCAACGGGATTTAGATGAGAAATTATGGCTCTCTGCTTTAGCGGGCAATTTAGGTATGGTCAATGACCTTCTTAACCAAGGCGCCAATCCACGCATTACCACACGTTATGGTGAAACCGCTATTCATGCTGCTGCCGCACGCGGACATATGCAAGTTATTGATTTACTTGTAAAGCGTGGTGTTAGCATTAATGCACGTACTAGTAATGGTTGGACTGCATTACATCATGCGGTACGTTTTGGTCATGCGAATGTGGCCAACTATCTCATCCAAGCAGGTGCGAATCCTCGTGTCCAAACGAGTGATGCAGGTCAAAAAACTCCCATTGATATTGCAATGGATAAAAACGACTTAAGAATGGCGAGAATTTTGGGATATCAATAGCAAGCTGCTACACTGATATTTTCTAAATAACGAATGAGTCTGGATATGCGAAGTATCAGTAAAGCACTGCTAACCCTGTCTGCTACTAGTCTGTTAATGGTGGGCTGCACCCAAGAAACTCAAAACCAAATTGGGCGAGCCATTAACAACTGGACAGGTACCAATGGGGTGCTGGAAGTTTATAGTGGTGGCAAATTGATGAGACGCTTTGTTAAAATCGATAAATTGAGTACAGCAACAGGTACCAACTCGAGTGCTGACCGCCCCTATCGTTTTGGTAATGGCTATTTAGATGCCAACCTAAATGGTGTTGCGGATCCTAATGAAAGTTATGTTTACTTTGAAATTAGCGACTACTCAACGGATTATGTATTCTATGAAGCACCTAAAGTGATGCCGCCTAATCCATAGTAGTTTAAGTTTTTTTATGTGCGCGCGGATGCGCTTTATCGTAGACCGCTGCTAAACGCTGAAAATCCAAATGAGTATAAATCTGGGTTGTGCCAATGTTGACATGACCCAGCAGCTCTTGGACAGCACGCAAATCACTGGAAGACTCCAACAAGTGGCTAGCACAAGAATGGCGTAATTTATGCGGATGCAGTCGCTGCGCCAAGCCACGTTTTTCCTGCCAATAAATAAGTCGCGCCTGTACATTGCGCATACTAATTCGTCGGCGCTGCTGGCTAACAAATAAAGCTTGTTCATCACTATCACACAAATCAGAGCGTACACTTAACCAAGCGCGTAGGGCCTCTACAGCTTGCTGACCGATAGGTACGTCGCGCTCCTTCCCGCCCTTTCCATACACGCGCATCATGCCTTGGTTTAAATCGAGATTATTCACGTTTAAGCCCACCAACTCGGCCAAACGCACACCCGAAGAATAAAACAACTCCATCATTGCGCAATCTCTTAGCTCCAAAGATCCTTCAGGATCGGCTGCCAACAAATACTCAAGTTGGTCTGCATTTAATACTTCAGGAAGATGACGTGGAGTTTTCGGTACAGGTACATCAAAACAAGGATTAGAATTGACTAAACCTTCGCGCAGTAGGAATTGATAAAAGCGGCGTAGTGAAGAAAGCTTGCGCTGCAGACTTCTCCCTTCAAGGCCACGCCGTCTTAAGGCACTCATCCAGTCACGGATATGAAAGGCTTTGACTTGGGTCACAGCTAGTGCTTGCTTAAGCTGCTCCAACCATTTTACAAAATCACCTAGATCTTGCTGATAAGCAGACAGGGTTAAAGGCGAATAACGCTTTTCGCTCTGTAAATAATGCTGATACCGCTCAAAGACCTGTAGATCCATAGTTTAAGAATGGCTGGATTCAATCGAGGGGTCAACCCAAGCTTCTAAATGTAAGGATAAAGCCCGCGATACTAAATCACCGAGTTGGCTAATGAATAAAGTCCCCATCCCTGGATGGAAACGACCTTCATGTTCGCTACCTAAGGCTAGCACCCCGATATTGCGCGCTTCGAATAAGGGAATCAGTACCGCCGATTTAATGGCTGTATTTTCTTCACCAAACAAGAAAATTTGCTGTTTAGGACGTAAACGCCCACAAACGGGTTGACGTTTTTGAAAAAGCCCCGCCATTTGCTTTAAGGCACGATCATCAGGATCAATAAAATGCAAACTGCTATCACCAGATTGACCACGCCCAATTAGACGTAAGACCACACTATCGGCCTCAAACTCTGAACACATTAAGTCCCGGCAAGTGGCTACCACATCATCAAGGCTATCACAGCGCATCAACTCTAAAGCTAAATGATGCAAGCTCACTACCACACGTTCACTTTCACGAGCAGCCCGGAGCAGATCGTCCATTTGCCTTGAGAGTTGCACTTGTCGATCACGTTGGCGTTGCACTAGATGTTCTAACAAGGAAATGGCTTCACCTGTGTGGCGATGGGGAATAAATAAGCCATCTAAGAGCTCGCCTTGCTCAAGAAAAAAATCTGTATTGGTGCGAAGGTAAGCAGCTACCTGCTCAGCAGTTATTTCATGTTCTTCTAATAGTGTGCTCATACTGTCACTGTACCTGTATAAACGGTCGTTGCAGGCCCTGTCATATAAACCGGCTGTCCTTCGCCCTGCCATGCGATGTGTAAACGTCCACCGGGCAACTCTACTTGTACTTTTTCAGCAAGTAAGCCTTGTAAACGTCCTGCTACCACAGCAGCACAAGCACCTGTTCCACAGGCTCGAGTTTCACCAACGCCCCGTTCGAAAACGCGTAATCGAATGTGCTGCGGATCTAAGGCTTGCATAAATCCGACATTGACGCGCTTTGGAAACAGAGCATGGGATTCTAAGAGGGATCCTAGCGATTCGACCGGTGCTGTTTCCGTGTCTGTGACTTGTAGCACAGCGTGTGGGTTGCCCATGGATACTGCTGCTAACTGCACAGAATCTTGCCCTATCTCCACAGTATAGAGCATTTGGCGCTGTTGGAAAATGAATGGAATTTCAGCAGGCTCTAACCGAGGTATCCCCATATTAACGGTTACCTGCCCATCGGCTGTTAAATCTAAGACAATCCGTCCAGATTCGGTCATAACTGGAATACTGGTTTTCTGAGTCAGGCCTTGTTCGTATACAAAACGTGCAAAACAGCGTGCACCATTGCCGCAATGTTCAACTTCGCTGCCGTCTGCATTAAAAATACGATAACGAAAATCAGCGTCCTCGCCGGTATAGGACTCCACGATTAAGAGCTGATCAAAGCCAATCCCCTCATGTCGATCTGCTAAGCGTTTTACTAAAGCCTGATCAAATTTTAAGGCCTGATTGATCGCATCAAACACTGCAAAATCATTACCTAAGCCGTGCATTTTAGTAAAACGTATCGACTGCGCTAGCATGTGTGCCCCTTGTCTAAGCGAGTATATTAGTATACAAATATATAGCGATAAAGCGATATTGCTGCTATATTAGTAGAATGCTATATAGAGCTTTACCGATCATCTTAATCGAAATCAGGAGAGGAAAATGACCGATTTCAACACAGAGTTGGACGCACGTGGCTTAAACTGCCCTTTACCCATTCTGCGCACCAAAAAAGCCATGACTAGTATGACCGCTGGTGATGTCTTAAAAATAGTCGCAACTGATCCAGGCTCTGTCAAGGATATGGAAGCTTATGCCAAACAAACTGGCAATGAATTGATTGCTAGTTCAGAAAATAATGGCGAATATACCTTCTTTATTAAGAAGAACTAAAGCTTTAGTATTTAGTAATTGATTTAAAAGGCATGTCTCGTGCCTTTTTTAGGCAGCGCGTTATAATGCAGTATGAGCAAATATACGCGCCTTCGCCAACTTCTAAACCAGCGTCAAGCACAAGACCTCTACCGTCGCCCGCGCATCACTGAAAGTCCACAACAACCCATTATGCAAGTGAATGGCCGGACTATCTTGGCTTTTTGTAGTAATGACTATTTAGGTTTAGCCAATCATCCTAAGCTCATTCAAGCCTTTCAGCAGGCTGCTAACCAATACGGGGTGGGCAGTGGTGCTGCCCATCTAGTCAATGGCCATTCACGCTTACATCAACAGCTAGAAGAAGCTTTAGCTGAATTTACTAAACGCGAGCGCGTTTTATTATTCTCAACTGGCTATATGGCGAATTTAGGACTCAGCACTGCACTCGCCGAACGCCACGATACCATTTATCAAGACCGACTCAATCACGCCTCCCTCTTGGATGCAGCACTTTTATCAAGCGCTAAACTCGTCCGCTATCCACATAATCATACTGAGCAACTGAGCAAACGTTTAGCCACACAAACGAATGGACAAAAATTGATTGTAACGGATGGCGTGTTTAGCATGGATGGTGACACGGCTCCCCTGCAAGACCTCGCTGCCTTAGCACACACTCATGACGCTTGGTTGATTGTAGATGATGCCCATGGCTTTGGTGTATTGGGTGCTACAGGCGCTGGCTTAGTCGAAGCTGAGCACTTAGGCCAAGACGATGCGATTTTAATGGGTACCTTAGGCAAAGCTTTGGGCACTGCGGGTGCTTTCGTTGCAGGTAGCACTGAACTCATCGAATTTTTGATTCAAACCGCCCGGCCTTATATTTATACCACCGCACAACCACCAGCGATTGCAGCTGCAACTTTAGCCAGCTTACAAATAGTCCAAACTGAAACGTGGCGACGCGAGCATTTACACCAGCTCATTGCCTATTTTCGGCACGGTGCAACGCAACTCGGCCTGAACTTAATGCCATCCCACACGCCTATTCAGCCAATTCTAGTGGGCGAAAATACCAAAGCTTTGGCAATCAGCCAACAGTTGGAGCAACAAGGTATTTTAGTAACAGCTATTCGCCCACCCACCGTACCCATTCACACAGCACGCCTAAGAATTACTTTATCCGCAGCTCATACTCAAGAGCAAATCGATCGTTTGTTAGAAGCGCTACAAAAGATTATTAATTAACAATCTTAATTTGGATTTAAAAAATCCCTGCATAAATCAGTTTACAAAACCCTAAAAGCATACTAAACCACTATTACAGCATGAGCTTGTATGCCTTTACCCATTCACCCCTCTTTTCAGGAGAATTCTATGAGTACTTTAGTGGCTGTTGGTTTTGATGACGAAAAATCAGCGTTTGCACTGCGCGAAAAGCTCGTTTCAATGCAAAAAGAATATTTAATTGAAATGGAGGATGCTGTAGTAGTCACTAAAAGTGCAGACGGCAAAATCAAACTACATCAGGCCATTAACTTAACAGCAGCCGGTGCTGTAGGCGGTACCTTTTGGGGGATGCTAATTGGCATGCTCTTTTTAAATCCTCTATTAGGCGCTGCCGTCGGGGCAGGAACAGGGGCTTTAACCGGTGCTTTGAGCGATATTGGTATTAATGATGATTTTATGAAAGATTTGAGTAATGCCATGCAGTCTGGTCAGGCAATGCTCTTTGTTTTGGTGCGTCGCGCTACCACGGACAAAGTATTAGACGGGCTAAAAGGCTTCCACGGCCGTGTTATTCAAACCTCTTTGGCTAAAGATCAAGAAGAGCAATTACGTCAAGTCCTTTCTACTCCAGAGATTCAAGCACATATTGAAGCACAACAAACCTCACTAGCGGCTTCTACTCCAGCGACCTCAACATCCACTGACGCCAATAGCTTACCACCTAGTCCATCTAATGTGAGCTTAAACCCACAATAAAGCAGGAGGTTTTTTAATTTAAAACCCATAAGGGGCCTTCCCTTATGCTATTTAAAGAGCATAACGAGTAAAAAATCATGAGTACACTTTTATCAAGTACCTTAGCTGAAGCTAATTCGCAAATAGCGCGTGTCACATCCAACTGGTATTGGTTCATACTTGCAGGGATTGTGTTTCTCATTGGTGGTTTTATTGCTATCGCCAAACCGGTAATTGCTTCTTTTACCATAGAAAGCATGATTGCTTTTTTCTTTATTGCTGGAGGGATTCTGCAGGCTATCCAATCCTTCAGCTCAAATCGCAATTCATCTTTTATTTGGTCATTATTTTTTGGTATTTTATATATAGCCCTTGGTATCGTTTTGTTAAAAAACCCAGTTGCTGGTTTATTCAGTCTCACTCTAGTAGTAGTATCCTTACTAGCAGCATCAGGGCTCATTAAAATTATTTATTCGATTAAATTACGTCCATTAAGCGGCTGGATATGGATGTTAATTTCAGGACTTATTTCGCTCGTCTTGGCTTTTTTACTTATCAGTAATCTAGCGGCAAGTGCAGCGATTACATTGGCCTTGCTATTGGCTGTGGAGATGATTAGCACTGGCTTATGGCTAATACTAATCGGTTTTAGCTTCAGAAGAGCCTACAATGAAATTCGTGCTTAATTAATCTCTAAACTCCTCCAACGCTCCATTACTTGACAGTAGAACAGCAATGGGGCGTGTGGTTGGGTTGGTCGAGAGCATTAACATGATGACCACCATAATGGGTACACTTAAGATCATGCCTGTAATTCCCCAAATAGAACCCCAGACTGCTAAGGCAACAATAATGACTAAACCACTTAAGTTCAGCTTATTACCCATTAAATAAGGCTCAAGAATATTTCCTATGCTAAATTGAATGGTGGTTAACACCACAGTGACACCTAAAAATGGGACGTAGCTCTCAAATTGAACTAATGATAAAAGAGCTGGAAAAATCACTGCAATCAATGAGCCAATAGTCGGTATATAGTTTAATAGGAAGGTTACAAATCCCCAAAAAGCCGGATAATTGACGTCGAATAATACCAAAACAATATAACACAGGATACCAGTTAGAGCGCTCACAAAAGTTTTGACTGTTAAATAGGTGCGAATATTTTCATCTAAAAGACTTAAAGTTCGATGGACGCGTGTATTCTTCTCAGACTCAGGGAAAAGGGCCTTAATTTTATACGGTATAACAGCTTGCTCATACACAATAAAAATAATATATATCAATACTAAAGAGGCTATACTTATCATCCCACTAACTGCACTCACTACCCATCCGACTAATTTTTGCAGATTGAATAGATCATTAAAGTGGTTCATATCCAGATGTACTCCTGGTACAATCAAACTTAGAATATGATTTAGTTTAATTTCAATACTTTGTTGGTAAGTTGGTGCATCTTTAGCTAAAGCGACTGCATTGGTCGCAATCATATCGGTACTAAATAACACTATTAGAGTAAAAATTGCCAAAGACAATAAGATCGCAAGCATACGAGGTATATGGAAACCGGCTAATGAAATACCCTGAAGATAGCGTGCTACAGTATCCAACACATACCAAATGACAATCGCAATAATTAAGGGTATTAAAATATCTCGCCCCAGCACCAATAACCACCCTATTATGTAGACAGAGATAATAGCAGCTGTGATATTGATGAGACGGTAATTTAACAATTTTTCTAGCATAACCACCCCAGATTTTTTGAAAACCAGACTTGATTATAGCGAAGTCTAATTAATTTTATCCGAAGTGCTGAACTGACCTACCTGCTCTAACAAAATCGTTGCATAAGCGCCTGCAGGTAGTCTAAAACTCAGACGTACCGTATTAGCATCCAGTGGATTAAACACCAAGTCTGCTACTTTAATCCGCAAAGCACGTCGTTCTTGTTTAAGCCCTTGCTTTTCCAAGCCTGCGCAAAAAATTGGAAACTGAGTGGCTTGCTCTACCTCTAAGTCGCGCATCAGACCTGAACTTGGTAGCTCGCCGCGCCCCCAAAGTACCCCAGTTGGGTGTAAGTCTAAATTAGCTAAACGTGCTGTTAAATCTGGGCTTGCATCATCTATAAACCAGGCGCTGCCGCCTTCAAACATAAATACATCGCCTGCTAAACGCTGATCCCAAGTATTCTGTTGGATGCGTGCAGATAGCACATGGTTAAAAATCCAAGAGCGCGCAGCGGATAAATAAAGGCTACGCTGATTGCGTTGTTTCGGGGTAAAACTGCCCTCAAACCAACGTTGAGCCTTAGTCAAATTGCCCATATTGTGACCAAAGCGCTGCTCGCCATAATAATTTGGTAAGCCTCTCTGGCTAATTTCAGTGCAAATTGCTTGCGCAGCTGCAAAATCACCTGAGCAATTTCGTAAGGTCAAAATGAATTGATTGCTAAGTAAAGCTCCACGCCGCAATTTTTTATCATGGCGCTGCTGCTGTAAAATCTCAATTTCTGCAGGTAAATCTTTAAAATCGGGGTCAGCTTTACCCGGTAATTGCACACTAAACCACTGGGTTGTCACCGCATGGCGATCTTTTAAACCTGCATAACCCACTTCACTGGCCGGTACTTGGGCACAGCGAGCAAGCTGCCCTGCTACCCAATCGGTATTTGCACCAGTTTTACGTACCTGTAACCACAGATGCTCGCCTGTACCCGATAGATCAATATCAATCTGTTCATTAACAATGAAATCTTCAGGTTGAACACGAAATTGGCCTGTTAGAGGGGCTGCATAAGCACGGGCAAACGCTGCCATCGTAAATTGAGTTGTCATGCGGGGATTGCTACCAAGGCTAAACTTAGAGGCGACAGGCTACCATGCCAAAATTTGCTTGCAATAGTTCGTTCATACTTATGGCTTCACTTGTGCATTAGCGTTGTTTAGAAAAGCTTATGTAAGCATATTCACCCTGTCCCATTTTCCGCTATCATCGCGCCATGAACTATCAAGACTTACGTGATTTTATCCAGCAATTGGAAAAAATGGGTGAACTGAAGCGGATTAAAACCGAGGTTGACCCGCATCTTGAAATGACTGAAATTGCTGATCGAGTACTGCGTGCTGGTGGCCCTGCTTTATTGTTTGAAAAGCCTAAAGGCCATTCTATTCCAGTACTTGCCAATTTATTCGGCACACCACGCCGAGTCGCCTTGGGTATGGGGGAGGATTCCACCGAGGCACTTCGTGAAGTGGGTAAATTATTGGCTATGCTCAAGCAACCTGAGCCGCCTAAAGGCTTAAAAGATGCTTGGAATGCTTTACCGATTTTCAAAAAAGTGCTGGATATGGCTCCCAAAGTGGTTAGCCGTCCAGCCTGCCAAGAAGTTGTGCTACAAGGTGAGCAGATTGATCTGACTCAATTGCCGATTCAACACTGTTGGCCGGGCGATGTTGCACCTTTAATTACCTGGGGCTTAGTGATTACCAAAGGCCCTGAAAAAAAACGTCAGAACTTAGGCATTTATCGTCAGCAAGTCTTAGGTAAAAATAAAGTCATCATGCGTTGGCTCTCACATCGCGGTGGGGCTTTAGATTTTCTGGATTGGCAGCGTAAATATCCGGGCGAACCTTTTCCAGTGGCAGTTGCTTTAGGCGCTGATCCTGCCACGATTTTGGGGGCAGTCACTCCAGTACCTGATACCTTATCCGAATATGCTTTTGCGGGCTTATTACGCGGTTCGCGCACTGAATTAGCTAAAACTTTATTGTCCGAGCTGCAAGTACCTGCATCTGCTGAGTTTGTACTAGAAGGCTTTATTTATCCGAATGACTATGCCCCCGAAGGTCCTTATGGGGATCATACCGGCTACTATAATGAAATAGATAATTTCCCAGTCTTTACGATTGAGCGCATTACCCATCGCAAAGATCCGATTTATCACAGCACCTATACGGGTCGTCCACCCGATGAGCCTGCTATTTTGGGGGTAGCCTTAAACGAGGTCTTTGTACCTATTCTGCAAAAGCAATTCCCCGAGATTGTTGATTTCTACTTGCCACCTGAAGGCTGCTCTTATCGTATGGCTGTGGTCAGTATTAAGAAACAATATGCAGGCCATGCTAAGCGCGTCATGATGGGGGTGTGGTCGTTTTTACGGCAATTCATGTATACCAAATTTATTATTGTCGTAGACGATGATATCAATACCCGTAGCTGGCAAGATGTCATCTGGGCGATGACCACTCGAATGGATCCAGCACGCGATACAGTATTAATTGAAAATACGCCGATTGATTATCTGGACTTCGCCTCACCCGTTTCTGGCCTAGGCTCAAAAATGGGCTTAGATGCCACCAATAAATGGAAGGGTGAAACCAACCGAGAATGGGGCACGCCGATTGTGATGGATCAAGTAGTGAAGGACAAAGTGGATGCTATATGGAGCGAGCTGGGAATCTAACCAGAAGTATTAGCTAAGGTAGCTTTAAAGACTGTCCCTCTGCAGCAATATAAACTAACCAACCTGAGCCATCGGTTTTAGGAACTGTCATCACTTGGGTGGATTCTGGAAAGACATTTTGCTCCCATAGGGTTTGCAAAGGATCAACGCCCGCTGGAACTTGCCCTTGAATCTCTAATTTACAAAAAGTCTGCCCACACTCAGCGCGAGTTTGTAATAGATTGCTAAGCTGTGCTTGAGTAAATGCCTCGTCCATTTTTTGCTGAAAAACACTTTGACGTGCTACATCGGGAGGATCTGTTTGAAGCTTCAAATCAAGCTGACTCATCTGGGTATTTAAGCTGCGTTTGGCTTGCTGTACTTGATTTTCGAGTAGCTGTTCTGTAGGTGGCGGCTCAGTTACTAAGTCTGTAGATGGTACTGGTGCAAGATTAGTTGCTTGATTGGGTGAGCTTGGGTTAGCTTGAGTTTGTACTAAGACCTGCGTCTGCTGCTTTAACTCATCAATTTGCTTTTGCAGGCCAGCTAAAGTAGTCGTTTGCTGAGTTTTTAGCTCTTGCAAACGAGCTTCCACACTAGTTTGTAAGCTTTGAATTTGCTGCTTAAGAGCTTGAGCATCTTCAGTAGTTGTTACATCCGAAGACTTAAGCTCAGGAAAGCGCAACTGATCCCTTGAGCCTATCGAAGGATCAGTTGTGGTTGCTTGTACAATCTGCGCATCAGAGCTTTGTTGATGGCTGTCGTTCCACCAGTAATAGCCATACAAGGCTGCTAGTAGATATAAACCTAGGACTAATGCCACCATAATACGCATTGGTTAACACCCTATTGCTTAGTTATCTTGCCAACTAACCCCACGGACGGTAGTACCCTGCGCAACATTGCAGCTAACACTGTAAGTATCATAATTGTCCATAGTGCCCAAATTACTAGTGTTAAATCCAGCGACTACATTACCAGTCCCTCGAGCCACCACTGAAACAGAAAAGCCTGCTCCTGTTAAATAATTACTGTGTACTACCTTGCAAGTAGTTTCACGGGCAGTTGGATGGTTTAAATTGACATATAAAACTTTGCGAATAAACATCGTCCGATGTAAAGGACAAGATAACCAAGCGCTATTTGCACCAACGCGGGCTATACCCGTATCACCCACTTTATTAAATTGTGTGGTTTGATTACCTAACAAGGGGCTACAGGCTGCGCCTGGAATAGACTGCCAAGCTGCTTGAGCACTGGTTGATAAAGCGACTAATACAGCCGCCGAAGCTAAAATAGAACCTAAACGCATGGCTTACTCCTCTTCAGTTTATTTCAAATGTAGACGGTTTGGACGCTTTGCTTATACTGCAAGTTGCACCGATTTACTAGTACACCGCTTAGCCATCTAGGCTTTGCCGAACATCTGCCTGCTTAGGCTAATGAATTTAATTTCTGGCATGATTTTTACAATTAATAAAAAAATGGAATCAGGTTTCATGCAAGAACTCTCACTTTTCGATTGGCGTGATAATAAAGACGCTTGGGTCAAAAAATATATGTCTCCTGGTATTCGTACTGGAGACATTGATTTAATGATCGATGAACTTGGCCCAGACATTTATTGCTTCCCTTTATTTACCGATGCTTTCTGTTATGAACTGGTGGAACAGGCTGAGCGCTTAGGTAAATGGACCACCGCCCGCCATGAATACTATCCAACCACTGATGTGTTGCTCCAAGACTTAGGCCTAGCGGACATGTATCACCAAGTGATGCATACCTTTTGCCACCCGATTGCTCGCAAACTTTGGCGTTTAGAAGGCAAACATTGGGAAGATATGGTGGAAGAAAGCTTTATGGCTCGCTATCGCTCTAATGAGCAGGTCTTGCTGTCAATCCATCAAGACTATGCGGATTATACTTTTACCGTGGGATTAAATAGCGGGTTTGAAGGTGGTGGTACTTGGTTTGTACGCCAAAAAATTCTGGGTAATCCTAAAAGTGGCTATTGCACGCTATTCCCTTGTATTACTCATCCGCATGGTGGTCGCCCTACGACGAAAGGAACACGCTATATTGTAGTTTCATTCTGTCGACGTCGACACCTCTATGAGCGAGGTTAAGCCCGCTTAATGGCGCAATAATTCATCTAGAAAGGCTTGGCCATAACTGGCTAATTTACGCTGGCCAACGCCACTGAGCAGAGCCAGCTCCTCTAGTGTACGCGGATGTTGGTGCAACATTTCCCGCAAAGTTGCATCATGAAAAATCACATAAGGTGGAACGCCATGTTGTTTAGCCAATTGCGAGCGCACCCGTCGCAAGCCATCCCAAAGGGGTTGATCTGTCCAACGAATCGGCTGTTCAGCACGCGCTTTAAGCTTAACTTTTTTCTTTTCAGCCTTTCGTTCGCGTCGTAAGGATAACTTGCTCTCACCTCGCAGGAGTGGTCGTGCTTTTTCCGTCAGATACAAAGCACCGTGGCCTTCTAAATCTACATTTAAATAGCCTAAAGCAATCAATTGACGGAATAAGGTGCGCCATTCATTGCTGGTAAGCTCTTGACCAATCCCAAAGGTTGAAAGCTGTTGATGACCCAACTGTTTGATACGCTCGTCATCCTTACCCAGCAGCACATCCACCACATAAGTCACGCCAAAGCGCTGTCCAGTACGATACACACAAGATAAAGCTTTTTGCGCCGCCAATGAAGCATCCCAGCTTACAGGGGCTTGCAAGCAGTTATCGCAATTCCCACAAGGCTTTGAGCCAGTTTCACCGAAATAATCTAGTAGGGCCTGGCGACGGCAAGTAATCAGCTCACATAAACCGAGCATGGCTTCTAATTTGTGATATTCAATGCGCTTTTGTTGCTCGGGTAAATTGGAGGTTTCCATCATTTGTCGCAAGCTAATCACATCTTGTAAACCATAAGCCATCCATGCATTCGCAGGCTCACCATCCCGCCCCGCCCGGCCAGTTTCTTGGTAATAGGCTTCGATACTTTTCGGCAAACTTAAGTGGGCTACAAAACGCACATCCGGCTTATCAATCCCCATCCCAAAGGCAATCGTTGCAACAATAATCACGCCCTCCTCGCGCAAGAAACGCTCTTGATTGACACGACGCACTTCGGCACTTAAACCAGCATGATAAGGCAGAGCCATCCGCCCTTGCTGGGCTAGCCAAGTAGCGGTATCCTCAACCTTTTTGCGCGACAGGCAATAGACAATGCCTGCATCCTCAGGATGATTAGCTTCAAGAAAATCCCAGAGTTGCTGACGTGCACTCTGCCCGTCTTGAATCAAATAACGAATATTTGGGCGGTCAAAACTATTAATAAAGACGGCAGCTTGATCCAGCTTCAGTTGAGTAATAATTTCTTGGCGAGTGCGCAAATCAGCTGTGGCTGTTAAAGCCATACGCGGCACATTGGCAAAACGCTCAGCTAAAATATAAAGCTGCTGATATTCGGGGCGAAAATCATGCCCCCATTGCGAAACACAATGGGCTTCATCAATGGCAAAGACTGAAATACCAACTCGAGCACGCGCGATTTCAAGCAGATTCAACATCCGATCGGTGACTAAACGTTCAGGTGCTACATACAGCAAATCCAATTCACCGGCTAGCAGCGCTTTTTCAATACGCTGGACTTCAGGAAAGTCTAGGGTGGAGTTAAGAAATTCAGCACGAATCCCCAGTTGTTGCAAGGCCACCACCTGATCTTGCATCAAAGCAATCAAAGGCGAAACGACAATGCCTACGCCTTCACGTACCAAGGCTGGAATTTGATAGCACAGCGATTTCCCACCACCTGTCGGCATTAAGGCGAGTACATCTTGGCCTGCTAACAAAGCAGCAATAATCGCCTGCTGATTGAGGCGAAACTCAGCATAGCCATAGATATCTTTAAGGATTTGTTGGGCACGTTGCATGCGCGGATTATGCCATGCTTCTGAACCATCCTCAGCTTAGATTCATAAAACTCACAATACAAACTGTGTGTATTCGCCTTGTTGACTTTGCTTGTTTTAAATTCTTCAAGTAATTCCTAGTTAATTACTAGGAATTTATGACAGCACAATTTGTTGGGAGTTAAACGTCGTGGAAACCATTGGCGCCCCGTGGATGTGGGCTAGTTTTTTTATTCTGGTCATTGCCATGATTTTGGCAGACTTATTTTTACTAGGTGGCCGCAAAGCGCATAAAGTTTCCTTTAAAGAAGCAGCGATTTGGTCCTTAGTTTGGGTAAGCATTGCACTGTTATTTGCCCTCGGCTTGTGGTGGTATTTATCTGAAACCCAAGGTCGTGCCCTTGCCGATACCAAAGCACTCGAATTTATTACCGGTTATTTGGTAGAAAAATCCCTAGCAGTTGACAATATTTTTGTCTGGTTGATGATTTTTAGTTATTTCGCTGTACCTATCGAATATCAACGGCGGATTTTGCTTTATGGGGTCTTAGGCGCTCTAGTGATGCGCACCATTATGATTCTGATGGGTGCTTGGCTACTTACGCATTTCCATTGGATTTTGTATGTGTTTGGTGCTTTCTTAGTATTTACAGGCATCAGAATGCTTTGGGCTTCCGAGCATCAGCCCGATCTTGAAAAGAATCCAGCTGTACGCTGGATACGTGGGCATATGCGCATGACTAACAGCTTCCATGAAGAAAAGTTCTTTGTCATTCAGGATGGCCTACGCTATGCCACACCCTTGTTTTTAGTCTTAGTCTTAGTCGAAATTACCGATTTGATTTTTGCAGTAGACTCGATTCCCGCCATTTTTGCGATTACCTCAGACCCGTTTATTGTTCTCACCTCGAATGTATTTGCGATTCTGGGCTTACGCGCGATGTATTTCTTACTAGCTGATATTGCTGATCGCTTTGTCTATTTGAAGTATGGCTTAGCTTTAGTGCTGCTATTCATTGGCGCGAAAATGCTGCTCTTGGACGTTTATAAAATTCCAGTCACTTGGTCTTTAGCTGTCGTTGCGACCTTAATCGCTGGCTCCATCATTTTAAGCTTGCTACGCACGCGCAAGCTGTAAAAGCTGTAGAAAGTAAGGGTAGTTTTCCTACCCTTCTTTCCATTCCCGCCACTCATCCCGTTTTCATCGCTTGGCTGCTGCTAGCTTAAGCAATGTACAGTATACTCGACGCTTTCTTGGCAAAAATTACAGAATCAACAATGGCTAACTACGACTTATCCACCTTTCAGGGCATGATTCAAGCTCTGCAAGCGTATTGGGCTGAGCAAGGTTGTGTGTTAATGCAGCCTTATGACATGGAAATGGGGGCAGGTACTTTCCATCCCGCGACGTTCTTACGTGCTATTGGCCCTGAGCCTTGGCGTGCTGCTTATGTACAACCTTCACGTCGCCCAACCGATGGTCGCTACGGTGAGAACCCCAATCGCTTACAGCATTACTACCAATTCCAAGTTTTGCTCAAACCCTCTCCACCTAATTTCCAAGATTTATATTTAGGTTCCCTGAAAGCACTAGGCTTTGATCCTTTAGTGAATGATATTCGCTTTGTAGAAGACAACTGGGAATCACCTACTTTAGGCGCTTGGGGCTTAGGCTGGGAAATCTGGCTGAATGGCATGGAAGTCACCCAATTCACTTATTTCCAACAAGTCGGTGGTTTAGACTGCCGCCCAGTCAGTGGTGAAATCACCTATGGCTTAGAACGCTTAGCCATGTATATGCAAAACGTTACTAGCGTTTATGATTTGGTTTGGACGAAAGGCCCTCAAGGCATCGTCACTTATGGTGATGTCTATCATCAAAACGAAGTCGAGCAATCCACTTACAATTTTGAACATGCGGATACAGAAGCGCTTTTCCATCAGTTCAATGTGGCTGAACGCGAAAGCCAACGCATGAGTGAATTAGGTTTACCTCTGCCTGCTTATGAGCAAATGCTCAAAGCATCACATACCTTCAATCTTTTGGATGCACGTAAAGCTATTTCTGTTACCGAGCGGCAACGCTATATTTTGCGCGTACGGACTTTAGCGCGAGCAGTCGCAGAAGGTTATTACGCCACTCGTGAAAAGCTCGGTTTCCCGATGCTAGAACAAGGAAAAAAGGTAGCCTAAGATGACAGACAAAATAGATTTACTGGTAGAAATTGGCACTGAAGAGCTACCGCCGAAAGCCTTAAAAAAGCTCTCTGACGCTTTTACCGCTGGGATTGTGACAGGCTACCAAGCTGCCGGTTTGGCTGCAGATGAAGTCATTGAGTACGCAGCTCCACGGCGGTTAGCCGTTTGGTTGAAAGGTATTCCTGCCCAACAAGCTGATCAACACATCGAAAAGCGTGGCCCTGCTGTACAGGCCGCTTTTGATAAAGAGGGTAATCCTTCGAAAGCAGCACTTGGTTTTGCGGCTTCTTGTGGAGTTGAATTTGCTGCTTTAGAACGCTTAGAAACGGATAAGGGTGCTTGGTTGGTGTTCCGTCAGCAACAGCCTGGACAGAAAACCGCTGATCTATTCCCCAAAATTGTCGATCAATCTCTAGCGAATTTACCGATTCCAAAGCGTATGCGTTGGGGTGATGGAGCTGCTGAATTTGTGCGTCCTGTACATTGGATTGTGCTGCTTGCAGATGAAGCGATTATTGATGCTGAAATCCTTGGTATTCAAACCGGGCGTGAAAGCCGTGGGCATCGCTTCCATGCGCCTGCACCCATTAATATTCACAAACCTGAGGATTACGCGGTGCAATTAGGCGAGGCTTATGTAATTGCCCGCTTCGAAGCCCGCAGTGACATGATCAGTAAACGGGTACAAGAACTGGCTACTGAATTAGGCGGCCAGGCCATCATGCCTGCTGCCTTATTGGATGAGGTAGCCGCCTTAGTGGAATGGCCAGTACCTATTGCAGGACGCTTTGAAGAGAAATTCCTCGAAGTTCCACAGGAAGCCCTCATTCATACGATGCAAGGTGACCAAAAATACTTCGGCCTGACTGATGCGCATGGCAAGCTCATGCCAAACTTCATCACTATCAGTAATATCGAAAGTAAAGACCCCAGCAAAGTCAGTGAAGGCAATGAACGCGTCATTCGTCCGCGTTTTAGTGATGCAGCTTTCTTCTGGGAACAGGATAAAAAGCAAACCTTAGCCGCACGACGTGAAAAGCTAAAAACCGTCGTCTTCCAACAGCAATTGGGTAGTTTGCATGACAAGTCAACCCGTGTAGCTAACTTAGCCCAATATATTGCCCAGCAACTTAAAGCAGATGAAAGCCTAGCCGTGCGTGCTGCTGAGTTAGGAAAATGCGATTTAGTCACCAATATGGTGTTTGAATTCACTGATCTGCAAGGCACGATGGGCCGCTATTATGCTCAGCATGATGGCGAGGCAGCTGAAGTTGCTCAAGCTTTAGAAGAACAGTATTTGCCGCGCTTTGCCGGCGATCAGCTACCAAGCACCGAGACTGGACGTATTTTGGCTTTAGCTGAGCGGATTGATACCCTCGCGGGGATTTTTGCCATTGGTCAAAAGCCTACCGGTACTAAAGATCCGTTTGGTTTGCGCCGCCTAGCGGTAGGCGTATTGCGTATGCTGATTGAACAAAAGCTAGCCTTAGATTTAGCCGATTTACTCGATCAAGCTGCTGATAATCTGACTGCTCAACTCGGTAAAAAGCCGGATATGCAAGAAGCGTTAGATTATATTCTGGAACGCTTGCGGGCTTACTATCAAGAACAAGGTATTAATGCTGAACTAGTGGAAGCAGTCGCGGCTTTGAAACCAACTCAAGCTTTAGACTTTGAACAACGCCTAAAAGCAGTCGTCGCTTTCCGTCAGTTAACTGCAGCAGAAAGTTTAGCCGCTGCGAACAAGCGGATTAGTAATATTCTGAAGAAAGTAGAAACCGCAATTCCGGCTGAAGTTAATCCAAGTCTACTTAAAGAAAGTGCTGAGCAAGCATTAGCTGCAAGCCTACAAGCTCAACAAACCAAGGTGCTGCCTTTGTTTGCAACAGGTGATTATGAGCAAGCGCTCTTATCTCTAGCCCATTTACGCGAGCCGGTTGATAACTTCTTCAATGATGTGATGGTTAATACCGAGGATGAAGCTTTACGCAATAATCGTTTGGCTTTATTGAATCAACTACGTGGCTTGTTCTTGCGCGTAGCTGATTTGTCAGTGCTCTAAGCTGTCATTAGTTAGGCAAACCCCTTCAGGGATTTGCCTAACTTAAATGGATTAATCCTCTTCAGCTGCAGGCACAGGCTGTGGAGCCGGTTGGGGCGTAGCTGCTGGAGCTGGAGCTGGAGCTGGAGCTGGAGCTGGAGCTGGAGCTGGAGCTGGAGCTGGAGCTGGCACAGCTTGCGCGGCTGGATCAGCCGCTACTACTGCTGGCGAGTTAGCAGCTAGGTTTAATGCAACTTGGCCTGCATGTTTAATTTTAACACTACCATCGGCCTGTACTGCGCCTAACAAACTTAAACCTTGTGCAATGCTTGGATCAGCTTCTGTTGAAGGTTTGAGAAAAATTTCCGCTTCATATTGCCCATCCTTCTCAACATCGACTTTACCATCTAAGACAATTTTGGCTTGATCGGATTGCAAAGCAATATTTAAAGCTTGTTTGCCGTTGCCCTCTTTCACACGAGCACGGTATTGCCCACCAAGATTGACTGCAATCGGAGTTTGTACACTACCATCTGCCCAAAGCAGTGAACCATTCATACTGGGAATCGTCTCTCGATCCCAATGAATGTCATCCACAATAGCACGGAAAGTGCCACCTAAAACTACAGGTAAATTTTGTAAGGCGGGATTAACTTGAGCTAAAGACGCAGCAGGCAATTCTAAATTTAGCGGTGAACACGCCAGATTAGTATTCCAAGCTAAGCCACATTGCCCCTTCATATGCATTGCTTGGATATGGCCTTCCATATCTGCAGCCAGCATGCCACTGAGTAGTTTTGTGGGAGCAAACGTCCACGTTAAATCCGTAATTTCTGCTTGAGGCAAACTAGCCTTAGCAATTTTACCATTCCACAAACTACCACTCACCCCGGCAAAGTTTAGCTCAGGCCGCGCTTTCGTCACTTGCTGAGTAAAAAAACTTAAAGGAGCTAGCACTGCCAATGAGACTGTGAAACTGGTAAGACCAGCGAATATCCAAAATAGTTGTTTTTTCATCGTTCTAAAGTCAATTGCAGACCTGCCAAGCCTGGGGCAGCACCCGGAACCAGAGCTATACTTGTTGCATAAATCGCATATTGGCTTTCAAGCTCAGCTAGAAAGGCAACTACTTGGTCAAAAGGCGCATTATCTAAGCGAATATTCACCCCTTCTTTACCCTTAGCTTCAGAGCGTACCAAAATCTCTGGTCTAGCCAGTTGATACTTTTGCAGCACAGGCGTAATCACAATCTGCACACTGGTTGTTGTATCAATCGGTTGCCTAGTCGTTGCTGCTAACTGCTCTGCCTCGAGCTGTGCTTTAGCAGTTTTCAATAAAGTGGCATCTTCTGCCGCAGTTAGCAAATCACTAGCGACCTGAGCTTTATATTTTACTAAGGGCTTCCACGCATAGAACCACAATACGCTAGCTAAAATTAAGGTCACACCCATAATTAATAAATAGCGCTCACGCTCAGAGAGTGCAGAGAACCAAGCTTTCACGTATTTTCGCCTCCAGCGCCTAAGGTCACTTCACCACGAACGACATTATTGGCTTGAGTGGATTTGACACCCACTTCACGCCCTAACAACGTAGTCAATCCTTGCCCAATGCGCTCAATAGCTTGTAGGTCAGGAGTTTCAAATACCACACTCAGACGTCCATCCCGTGCACGAACTTCAGTGATTTTTAAACCTTGCTCTTGTTGGAAGACTTTTCCAACCATTGTTAGATACGGTAAAAGACTAATTTTGTCCGTTGCTGCCGGATTTAAGCTTTGAATTTTAGCGATTTCTGAAGTCGCGCGAGCGCGCAATCCATTCACTGAAACATCTTTGATTTCAGGAAAGATTTCATGAAACAAGGCTAAATTTTGCTGTTCAGCTCGTTTGAGTTGCTCAGAGCTCTGCCAAATATCCATACCTTGAATACCTGCCCACACAACACCGCAAAACACCGCTAAACCCGCCACTAGTTTCCAACGTCGCCAATTACGGTTGAAGCTCGACATACTATCATCTTGATAGCCAGCTAGCAGATTCAAACCTAGTCCTGCTTGTAAGCTTTTTTGCAGTAAATGATTAGGTTGTGGCTCTGGGAAAATTGTGAACGCTTGCTGCCATTCAGCGGGCTGATCGGTATAGAGCTGGAGTTTGCGCTCTTGAACATCAGGGTCAAAGAGGCTGTTCACAACTAAAGGCAAGGATACTGCAGGGCAACTAAAACCGCTCAGTGCATCGGTGCGCACCCAAGCTTGTCCCTCGCGTTGCCACACAGTAGGCATCACACTATTGATGGGCAGTGCAAAAATATCTGGCAAAATAGCCTTAGCACGGAGTTTTTGCTGCTTAAGGAGTTGAATCCAAGCTTTTAAACGCTCGCGCTCAATCACCGCTACAGCTAGCGTATTCTCTGTTTCAGCTTGCCAAACAAAATGTTGATCTTCTACCTCACCAACTAAATTTTCTTCTAAAGCATAAGGCAAGGCTTGTTTTAATTGACGCGCATTGCTTGTCACTAAAACCGTACGAGTGAGTAACACCTCAGCACTTGGAATAAAAAGAACAATCGGCTGATTAGCATTCAGTTTACTGACTTGCGCCCAATTACCTGAATGCCATTCACCAGAAACAGCCTGGCCATCCAATTTTGCATACGCAAATTCGGTGTCTTGAGGGGTTTGTAAACGCAGGATCAACATAAATAATCATCAACTAGTTATTCATACTAAAATTAGCAGGCTTTAAGATATGGCTTCTGAGTCAGTTTCAGAAGGTAGATTAACCCGATTAAACTGGCGCATTATGACATGAACCTTGCCCTCTGCTGAGCGAAATAACACACTATTTAAAAACAAGCGACTTTTACCTAAGCGCACTTGCCCGCTTAAACGAAAATAATTGGAACTTACCCCAAGTAAAACCTTTTGCTCTTTACTTAGGTTTTGTACTAGCTTTTGTAAAGCCGCTGTGGATTTTATCGCAGTCGTATTCCGCTCTTGTACGATCGCTTGTAATTGCTGATCACTTAAGCCTATTGCAGTCAAAACCTTAGCAGGAGCGGTGTTCACATTAATTGCTGTTGGTGTCGGGAGCGCAGTCACCAAGGGCATTAACTCTGCAAGTGCTTGTTGTTTTGAGTCTTGCTCATTTAGGCTATCTAGCTTAATTAAAGCTAACTCGCTAGGGTCTAATAACAAAGCATTACTCGCACGATAAGGTTTATCTTGCATTAAATAATAGTCAGACTCTGCACTCCCACTGTCGACCAACTCATCATTTGGATCAATCCAATCAACAATAGTATTGGCAAATCCTAATGGTAAGGCGTCAGCGGTTTGTAGCATTTGTTGAAAAATCTTTATCATAGAAGCGCGTGGCTTTTTAGCCTTTACATCATAAAGATTATTCACATTAAAATAGGCTTGCAGATCGTCAATTTTAACCTGTACATCACCAATCGCCTGCCCATTGTCATCATCTATTTCAAACGGTGGAATCTTCGCAGCCCAATTATCTTGTAAGCTATCATAAGTACCATCTTGAGTTTTTTTAATATCTTCTGCTAACCAAGCCCCTGCCATTTTTTCTGCAGCATAAGCATACTGATAAGCCTGCTCCAGATCTTGCAGATTATTGCTTAGACGAATGCTATAGCGCTGCTGCACAAAAATAGAGGTAACAACAATCACTGCCAAAGCCACAATAAGCAATGCTGTGAGCATAGCGACACCCTGTTGTCGCCGCTGTGACTTCATGCCGAAATAATCTCCTGTTAAACCGACAGTGCCCTTATCTGGCTGGAATCGGTTGTAAGCGCATTGATAAACGCAAATGTTGGTCATTATTGAGCTTGTGATCATAGACCGTCGTATAGGCCATCACTGCTCGTACATATTTACGCGTTTCATCAAAGGGAATACTTTCAACCCATTGATCGGCTGCGAGCCTTTGTGGAGGTGCCCATTTGGGAATCCGTCCTGGCCCTGCATTATAAGCCGCTGTTGCTTGTGCATAGTTGCCGGAGAAGCGCTTTAACATATCACGTAGATAGGCACTTCCTAGCTTAACATTTAGATCTGGCTGCAAAATATCTTCTTTAGCCACTACTTGCATGCCTAATTGCCGGCCAATGTCACGGGCGGTTCCCGGCATTAACTGCATTAAACCTAAAGCCTTGGCACTGGACTCTGCACTTGCGTCAAACGCACTTTCTCGACGCATAATACCCAGAATCCACTCAGGGCGTATACCCTGCAAACGTGCTTGATCCATTACAATTTGTTCATACATCAAGGGAAAACGCACATCGACACTGTTCCAATCTTTGACCTTAGATACAGTCCAAATGGCTAAATTAGCATCTTTTTGTCGCAGCGCTAATTCAGCAGCAGCCAAGACACCCTCTTTATCCATAGCTTGTAATAAACGAAACCATTCTTTACGCGCCTGACTACGCTCACCTAAGGCATTCCATTCTTGAAAGCGCTGGTAAACCGCTAATTTTTGTAAACCTTGCATACGCTGACTGCGATCCGGTGGAGCTTGATCTAAATTGGCATAATCCTGACCAATTCGATCCGCTGCTAAAAAACCATAATAGGTTGAATTCTTTGCTAAGCGCTCATAAACAGCCTGTGCTTCTGCGGTCTTTTTTAAGTTTTCTAAAGCGCGGGCTTGCCAATAAAACCAAGTATCCCATTCATCATCAGTACCTTCTACCGCCTCTAAAGCAACAGAAGCTTCCAGTAAAGCGGGCCAATCTTGCGAACGCATAGCCAAACGTGCCAGCCATGCATTACCCTCTTTAGTACGCTCAGCTACTGGAATACGCTTCAGGCGATCTAGACCATTGTCATTATGACGCCAAGCCTCCCACATACCCAAACGACTCTCTACCTCGCCCTTTTCAGCGCCCGTAAATTTGAAACTGGCTTGAGCCTGAGTCCAAAGCGGTAAAGCAGTTTCTAATTTATCATCAGCAATTTCCTTAATCGCATCGACAATAATGGCACGCAGTTGAGGGCTATCGGTTTGTGTTAGTAACTCAGTTAATTGCTTCGCGGGTGCAGCACGTGTGGCCAACCAAAGCTCAAAGAATTTTTTATCTTCTTCACTTAAATAAGTGCTCAGATCGCGGGCGGCACTTACCCGATTATTGGCCATTAATGATTTAATCCGCTGCCAATAATCGCTATAGCTCAAAACTTTGTGAGTTTGTAGCTGCAGCAACATGCTCGAACAATCATCAGGAAAATCTTTTTTGCTAGTATCCCAAAGGTTTTTTGCTTGCTCTAAACCCTGATTAATCAGCCCCATATTGATTAAGGCCTCAGCACGATAGCATTGCGTTGTCAGCTGCTCAGGATTCGCAGGAATCAGTTTTAAAAGCTCTGCCCATTTAGCTTGCGCAGCCAAGCGCTCAGCCAAACGTGCACTGATATTATCCCCCAACAAAGAATTGGGATTATCAGCAATAAACTTCGCTAGAGCTGCATCAGAAGTTTGCTCAGGGTTCGCAACCAAAATTCGTGCCTCAAGCCAAGAGGCTAAAGGATAGGCCTTTAATGAGGGCAATAGCAGACGAGCTTCTTCGACTTTGCCTGCTTGGATGGCAGCTCGAGCCGCTTGAAAATTCGCCCGCTGCTCTTCGAGAGTACTGGCTTTGAGACTTTGCATTAAGCTCAAACAACTAAGCAAACAGCATACACTCCAGCTGAGCTTAAAACGATCCTTCATCACTCTAATCAACTCTTGGAAGTAGCCAATTTTAAATTAGTTATTACTTTGGCTTTTTAATAGGGTTAAATAACGCTGATAACGCCGTGGTGGAATTTCTCCTACCATAAGCGCAGTCTTTATAGCACAGCCTGGCTCATGTTGATGAGTGCAATTATTAAAACGACACTCGCCAGCAAAGCGAGAAAATTCTGGATAACCAGCTTGTAATTGGCTCACTGTTAATTTCGGTAGCGGAAAATCACGCACACCGGGCGAATCAATTAAACTCGCTTGCCCAGGCAAATGATACAAGCTAGACACCGTGGTAGTGTGCCGCCCTTCACCTGTATCAGCAATTTCCCCCACTCGAATTTCCTCTTCAGGTACTAACTGACTAATCAGTGATGATTTACCTACCCCTGATTGACCTGCAAAAATAGCCGTTTTACCCTGAATCGCCTGCTCAATCTCAGCTAAACCTTGAGCTTGATTCGCTTGGGTATGTACAACCTGATAGCCAATTTCTAAATACTCTTTGAGACAAGCCTCGTGCTCAGCATGGCGCAAGCTGTCACGTAAATCAGCCTTATTAAATACGATGAGAACTTCAGCGGGTAAAAGATGTGCAGCGACTAAATAACGATCTAACATTTCCCAATTAGGTTCGGGACGCCAGCTACTCACTACAAGAAGAATATCAATATTGGCAGCCACAGCCCGTAATTTGCCACGAAAATCGGGGCGTTCTAAGACATTTTGGCGGGGTAAAATTGCGAGTACACTGGCATTGCCCTGCTGCTCGCCTTGCCAACGGACATAATCGCCACAAGCCACATTTTCTAATTTGCGTCGAGTGGTACAGCGTAGGTGCTCACCACTCGCGGTTTCTAGAATGAGTTCAGCCCCATAACGGGTGATAACTCGACCAATATCCTGTGCAGTTTTCATCATAAGGCTTATTGTGAAGCAAAACTGCTAGAAAGCGAACTGAAACTATTGCACTCTTGCTGGTGTAGCGGAGGCAGGCGTTGGGAATTTGTAATACATTTGATTTAAATAAGACACTACATCCAAAATTTGATCGTCGAACCAATTGGTACTGAGATTTGCATCACAACGCCGCACTTGGCTTTCCAGTGCAGCGTAGCTTTTCACTTTTCGCGTCGGGCTAGTAAAGACTTCAGTCGTGTGGCAACTCAAACAGCGCGATTGTTCAAATAAACGTTTACCATTTATAGGATCGGGGGCTGCGGCGTGAGCGGACATACTGAGCACTAAACTAGCAGTGCATAACGCGATGAATTTCATGGTTATCCTCGATTAGGTCTGTTTCTGTAGATGAGCGATGCGGATCGCAGCCGGAGGATGCGAATCATAAAATGCCGAGTGCAGCGGATCGGGTGTTAATGTACTGGCATTTTCCTTGTACAGACCTACTAAAGCAGCAATCAGTTCCGTCGCGCTGGATTGTTGGGCTGCAAATTCATCAGCTTCAAACTCATGCTTACGCGAAAACCTTGCCATCAGCGGAGTAATAAAGAAAGTAAATACCGGACTAACGATCATAAACAGGATAAGCGCCATATAAGTCGATGGCTGTGAAATGCCTAAACTGGTGTAGAACCAAGTTTGTTGCATCAACCAAGCTAAAACTCCAAACCCGATTAAAGTCATTAGCACCGATAAAATCATGCCTTTCACAATATGCTTACGCTTAAAGTGACCTAACTCATGCGCTAACACCGCTTCAATTTGCGAAGGCGTTAAATGCTTAAGTAAGGTATCGAAAAACACGATACGTTTATTTTTGCCAAAGCCAGTGAAATAAGCATTCCCATGCGCAGAACGGCGGGAACCATCCATCACAAACACACCTTTGCTATTAAAGCCTGTGCGTTCTAATAAAGCATTGATCCGATTAGCTACCTCACCTTCTTCTAAAGGCTGAAACTTATTAAATAAAGGCGCAATAAATTTAGGATAAGCCCACGTCATCAGTAATGAAAAAGCCGTTAAGCCCACCCAAGCATAAATCCACCAAGCACTCCCTGCGGATTCCATTAACCATAAAACGAATAAGATTAGGGGCACACCAATTGCTAAACCTAAAGCTGTACCTTTGAGCATATCGACCACAAAGGTTTTTAGAGTAGTTTTGTTGAAGCCAAAGCGCTCTTCTAAAACGAAAGTGCTATACAGCGAAGAGGGCAGATCAATCAGACTGGAGATAAAGGTCATACTTAAAATCACTGCCGTACCCGTCAGTAAGGGCCCCCAGCCGACACTGCGCCAAACTTGGTCTAACCACTCCAAACCACCACCTAAGGTCCAAGCCAATAGGACTATCACACCTAGCAGGATTTGAATTCGCCCGAACTTACCTTTAGCTAAAGTATAATCAGCCGCTTTTTGATGTTCCGCTAAACTAATTTTGCCCGCAAAGGCTGCTGGCACTGCAGCACGATGGTTTTGTACCGCTTGCTTTTGGCGTAAAGACAGCCAAATTTGCACCAAGGTTGCAGCAAATAAAAAAACTAAAAAAATCAAGGTAAAGCTTTGCATCGAGCAGTTTCCTAATTAGCACTTGAACTCAGTAGCGAGATTCAGGTAAATATCTGCGTTTTAGTTCATTTTTCAAGTAAACGAGTATAACAATACATGGCTGCCCATCAGGATAATTTGATCTGGATCGACTTAGAAATGACCGGTCTGGACACTCTCAATGATCTGATTATTGAAATTGCGACCGTTGTCACCGATAAAGACCTAAATGTTTTGGCTGAAGGGCCAGTGCTTGCTATCCATCAAACAGCTGAAAGAATGGCACAAATGGATGAGTGGAATCAAAAGCAGCATGGTGGTTCAGGGTTAATCCAACGTGTTATAGCCAGTACATGGACAGCTGAACAAGCCGAACAAGCCACTCTAAATTTCCTCCAAGAGCATGTTCCTGCCGGAGCTTCACCCATGTGTGGTAATAGCATTTGCCAAGATCGGCGCTTTTTAGCGCGTTTAATGCCCGAATTAGAAAAATTCTTCCATTATCGCAATTTAGATGTGAGTACTGTGAAAGAGTTAGCAAAGCGCTGGAAGCCTAGCATTTTAGAGCTGTATACCAAGGAATCCCGCCATTTAGCGCTGGACGATATTTATGATTCAATTAATGAATTGAAATTTTATCGCCAGCACTTCATCAGCTTATAACAACGCGTAGAGCAGACTGCTCAGTCGTACTCGGTATCTTTCCAAATACGCAAGGTCGCGAAGATCTCGGCTTGCGTTTGTAACTCACGCCCCGCGACTTTTTCGGCACGGGCAATCACTTCCGGAATATGCGTACGTAAGAAGGGGTTAGTCAAAAACTCATTACCTAGTTTGAAAGGTACCGTCGCACGTTTCGGGGTACTTTCTTGTAATTGCCAGCACTCCTCTAAACGTGCATCTAAATCTTTATTCTCAGGTTCGACCCATTTGGCAAAACCAATATTATCTATCGTATATTCATGAGCACAGTAAATTAGAGTTTCTGCAGGCAATCTTGCAATCCGCTGTAAAGCGCTGTGTAAAGCATCTAAGCTGCCATCGAACACGCGCCCGCAACCATTACCAAACAAAGTATCCCCACAGAACAAACTACCCTCACCATAATAGGCAATATGCCCTGCTGTATGGCCTGCTACATCCAGTACTTGAAAACTTGCCTTTAACTCGGGTAAGTCGACCATATCGCCTTCTTGTAGCGGATGGGTAATATGCGGAATAGCCTCGCGGGCAGGACCGTAAACTTTGAGCTGTGGATAGACTTCTAGCAATTTTGCAATACCACCCACATGATCGCGATGATGGTGAGTAATCAATAAAGCAATCGGCTCCATCCCACGCTGCTCTAACTCCATTAACACCGGCTGCGCGTCACCCGGATCGACAATCGCTGCGAACTTACGTTCTTCATGGGTAATCAACCAAATATAGTTGTCGGAAAAAGCTGGAATATTTATGACTTGAATCATGGTTCTATGACCTCGCTTGCTTTTGCATTCTATAAGTTTTGATTAGAATGACGCTCCCTCAGTTTCTATACTCGCATCTTCGTCATTTTACTAGTAGAACTATTTCAAGCGTACATTTTACCGTGGATGCTTGGCGCTTAATTAGAGGAATTCAAAACGATGAAACCTGGTCAGCTGTATATTGTTTCTGCGCCTTCTGGTGCTGGCAAAACGAGTCTTTTGAATGCGCTCTGTCAGCAACTTAAGCATCTGACGATTTCTGTCTCCCATACCACACGTGCTCCTCGTCCTGGCGAAGTGGATGGTGAACATTATCATTTTGTTAGTGTGGCAACCTTTCAACAGGAAATTGAGCAGGGTTTATTTTTAGAATATGCACAAGTGTTTGATAACTACTACGGAACTTCTAAAACTGCTGTCGACTCACTGTTAAGTGCACGCAAAGACGTTATTTTAGAGATTGATTGGCAAGGCGCGCGCCAAGTCCGTGAACGCGCTGAGCAGGTGATTAGTATTTTTATCCTGCCACCGAGCCAAGCCTCTTTAGAAGAACGGCTGCGCAAGCGTCAACAAGATAGCGAAGATATCATTCAGCGGCGGATGCGTGATGCTCGTGATGAGATATCTCACTATCCCGAATACGATTATGTGATCATCAATGATGATTTTGACGATGCCTTAGCTGATTTAGTCGCGATCTTCCGTAGCGAGCGTTTACGCCTAAAACGTCAGGTCTTGCACCATGCTAGTTTACTCGCTGAATTAGTGAAGTGATCACATTACTTGTACTGTGTAATGCAAGCTAAGTGATTCATGTGCCTCTAAGCGATCCAACTGAGTTTGTAGTTGCTGATTTGGTTGTGAACCCCTTACTGGAGTCAGTGACTGACTTGCTAAGCCCGGCTGTAAAACAGTATGAGTAGGGATCGGTAGCTTAAGGACTACAGTTTGCGCAACACTCGTACCCTTATTAGTGACGCTGACTTGATAGCGAATACATTGGCCGGGTTCGATATGAGTCGCTTCAACTAATAGATTTCCTTGGCAATCTGGATCAAGCAGTTGAGTCAGATTTAACTCCACTTGTGGTTGTGCTAGTGCTTGGTAGCTAATAAAGCATAATCCCAAACAAGCATATGAAGTCTTCAACATCGGCCAGCCCTCCCTAAAAGCTTGAGAGCCAGCATGATTTGAAATAAATAGAACTGATAGCAATCAGTAGATTAAGCGCTCTAAAAGTCCGCTGAGCTTAACAATTTACTTAGGGCGATTAGCATCTCTGCGCGCTGGTCGCTGCGGTTTGCTGCCCTCAGTAGAGTTTTTAGTGGACGTACGCGCTTTACGATAAGGGCTAGGTGAACGAGGTTTGCTAGGGTCTTTGGGTGCAGGTCGGTAGCCTGACGGCTTCGCTGTTTCAGCGGGCATAAATTCCTCAAAATTCATTCCAACCGATTCATACAAGCGCCTTAATGTCTTCACATCAAGTTCTTCATGCTGCCCACCGCGTAGAGAGCGCGGCAAACTTAAAAAACCATAGCGAACTCGAATCAAACGGCTAACTTTTAAGCCTTGCGACTCCCACAAACGTCGTACTTCACGATTACGACCTTCTGCCAGCACGACATGATACCAGTGATTAGCCCCCTCACCACCGCCTTCCATAATACGCAAGAAGTGTGCAGGACCATCTTCAAGTTGTACTCCGGTTTGTAAGCGCTGCAACATTTCAGCTGTGACTTCGCCTAAGATGCGCGTTGCATATTCACGCTCCACTTCGGAGGAAGGATGCATCAGTTTATTCGCAAGCTCCCCATCCGTGGTAAAAAGCAATAAGCCGTCTGTATTTACATCCAGCCGCCCAATCATAATCCAGCGACCTTGACGTAAATGGGGAAGGTTATCGAAGACAGTAGGGCGGCCTTCTGGATCATGGCGGGTACACATTTCACCGGCCTTTTTGTGATACATCAGTACTTTGGGAGTCGCACGTAGCTTAGATTCTAAATGCAGGGTCTTACCACGCAGAATGACCTTATCGCTTTCACTAATCGGCTGACCTAATTCAGCTACTTTACCATTCACTAAGATTTCACCGGCTTCAATCCAGCGTTCAATTTCACGTCGCGAGCCATAACCTGCACGGGACAGCAGCTTCTGAATACGTTCTTTCATCTCAACTACCTTTAGACGCCAGCCGTGCTGGTCATAAAAATCCTATTATGACACAAGCACTCATCTAAACATCTGCTTAAAGATTAAGCATCATTCAGAGTCTATTCACCTTGCTCTGTGTAAATTTCGCTCAAATTAATAAATCTAACTAATCTAATAGACAAACCGCTAGAGGTACAGCCCTGCTCTTAGGACAGGGCTGTTTTTAATTATCTGTTAAATACCCTGCTAAACTTTATCGTTTGTGACACCCCTAGTGAACCGGCGTAGTATTAGCAACCTTGTTATACAGGGTTCAATATGCACTCCATGATGATGCCAGCAGCACGTACTGAACGTGCCCATACTGACCGCCGCGATTGGCATAATCTAAAATCGATGTTGCCATTCTTAATTGATTTTCGTGGTCGAGTTTTCTTTGCTTTAGCTTGCTTAGTCGCCGCGAAAGTAGCGAATGTAGGTATTCCACTCGTATTAAAGATGATTGTGGATAGCCTCGAAACTAAATCCTCACAGCTCTTAGTCTTACCGCTGAGTTTATTATTTGCTTATGGAGCTTTACGCTTAGCCGGTGCTTTATTTAATGAACTGCGCGATACGGTGTTTGCACGGGTGCGCTATCACGCGATTCGGCAAGTCTCGGTGCGCGTCCTCGAACACCTCCACAAATTATCGCTACGTTATCATTTAGAACGTAAAACTGGCGGGATTGCGCGCGATATTGAACGCGGTACTAGCTCAATCAGTACGTTGCTCAATTATCTGGTGTTTAGCATTGTTCCGATTGCGATTGAATTTACCTTAGTTGCCGTAATTCTGTTGCATAACTATGCACCGATTTTTGCTCTAGTGACCTTCTCCACCGTGTTGGTCTATGTGATTTTCACAGTAAAAATCACCGAATGGCGGATGGATCATCGGCATGCGATGAATCGTTTAGATTCTCAAGGCAGCAATCAATCGATAGATAGCCTGATCAATTATGAAACCGTCAAATATTTCAACAATGAACAGCTTGAGCTAGAACGCTATAACCGCACTCTAGCGGAATGGGAGGATGTCGCGGTAAAAAGCCAGACCTCTATGTCTATTCTGAATTTTGGCCAAGGTGCCATTATTGCGGTGGGCGTCACTATTATTATGTTTTTAGCTACCAATGGAGTCGTGCAGGGCACGATGTCACTGGGTGATTTGGTCATGGTGAATGCTTTTATGTTGCAGCTATTTATACCACTTGGGGCGCTCGGGGTTATGTATCGGCAGCTAAAATACACTTTAGCGGATATGGATATGCTCTTTCATCTACTAGAAACACCACCAGAGATTAACGATCTAGCCAATGCTCCCGAACTAAAGATTAGCCATGGCGAAATTCGCTTTGAACAAGTTGATTTCGGCTACACGCCAGAACGGCAAATCTTAAATCAGGTTTCTTTTACTGTACCTGCTGGTAAAAAGGTGGCTGTAGTTGGGCATAGTGGCGCAGGAAAATCTACTTTATCGCGTCTACTCTACCGGTTTTATGATGTGAATAGTGGGCAGATCTTGCTGGATGGCCAAGATATTCGCTCGGTGACTCAGCATAGTTTGCGCAAAGCGATCGGGATTGTGCCACAAGACACAGTGCTCTTTAACGATAGCATTCGCTACAACCTGCAATATGGTAATCCCAAAGCCACTCAAGCTGATTTAGAACAAGCGGCAGAAATGGCACAAATTCGCAGCTTTATTGAAAGCTTGCCAGAAGGCTGGAATACCGTCGTTGGTGAGCGCGGCTTAAAGCTTTCTGGGGGGGAAAAACAGCGGGTTGCGATTGCTCGGGCGATTTTAAAACAACCACCAATTTTAATTTTTGATGAAGCCACTTCCTCCTTGGACAGTGCTACCGAACAGGCTATTCAAAAGACCTTAAATGAAGTAGCAGGGCAACATACCACGCTCATGATTGCCCATCGACTATCCACCATAGTAGATGCCGATCAGATTTTAGTGATGGAAAAAGGCCAGATCATCGAACAAGGTACGCACAGCGAATTATTGAATCAGGCTGGAATCTATAAACAAATGTGGGACTTACAACTGCATGAACAGGATGAAAAAATCAGCCTAGTGGCTAGTAATTAATAAACTTGGTAAGAATTCATACATTTTTATCAGCGGGATCGGAAAAAGCGTCTACACTCAATATCGCAGCTCAAACATATTCTACCTGTTTGAGCTGCAGTCTCTAAGCTAAAAGGTCAAGGTCATATGCACGGATAGCTACCTTCGGGACGCCACGGATGGCTCTTCTCCCTAACGATAAGCACTCAAAGAAAACAAATTGTCATTGCGTTTAGTGGCATCAGCCGGTGCTTGTAACTTTGCTGGCTCGCCGTCCACTTCATTTAAAACTTGTTGAGTTTTCTCCTCAAGCAATTTGAGCAGATTACGCGCATTTTCTAAGCCTGCTTGCAAATCCACACACATTTCGTCGGTTAAATCAACAGCTTTTGCTAAGCGATCGACTTGTAATTTGTCTACCTTATCAAACTGTTGACGAATGCGTTGCCCCATTAAACTGCCTTGCTCATCTTGCTCCCGCAGCTTAGCTATTTTCTCACGAGTTTCATCTAAACCTTGCAACAGCTCTTGGCGCGCTACATCCGTCGTCTGGAAGGTACTCGTAAAGTATTCTTGGGCTTGTTGTTCTAAACCTTGAATTTCTTGAGTGAACTGAGCGAATAGACTGTCAGCTTGTTTTTGCTGCTCTTGCATGCCATATAAAGTTTTGCTGGATTCTCGCAGCATCGACTCTAATTGCGCATTGATATCTGTGGCTAAGCGTGCATTTTCTTGCTGAGCTGCAAATTGCATTTTTTGATTTTCAATCAGTTTTTGCGTGAAGCCCTGTGCCATTTTTTCTTGCTCACGCAGACGCAATAAACCTTCGTCTACTTGACTTAAGCCTTGAGTCAGTTTGCTATGGACATTACGTACTGCTTCTACCGTATCCGTGAGCTGCCCATCCCAATAAGTTTGTACATATTGGATACGCTCACCTAATTGAGTAGAAATACTGCGTAGCTCAGTTTCAGCTTCTTTTACCCGATTAATGGTGCGCTCTGCTTCTTCTGCTAAGGTGCGGCTTGTTTGGCCTTCTCGATTAATTTCCTCAACCCGGCTTTTGAGCTGCGAGTTTAGATAATCAGCATCCTGCGCACCATGTTGAATAGTATTCAGAATCTCAGCGATGCGTTGCTGATCTAGCTCAGCACCTAAACGAATTTTGCGCACATCCTGTGCATCTTGTTGGTGTGCTTGTGGTCGCAGCAGCAAAAGTGCGCCCAAGGCAGCCATCAATGCAATTGCAATGATGACAACATCAATCAGGTTTACCATGAGTTTGTTATCCTATTAGAGACCAACCAAGCCTAGTAGAGCGAGAATAAAACTTTCCCATTCTACTTACCATAAGCTTAGTTAGATGAATAGACGCTTAGTTCAAAGCCCTACAAAACTATTCCTAAAAAACTCAGGTTTTAGCACTACTAAATAGGATTTACGGAAGCCTGTCATATGATAAGTGGCTTTTTCTGCCTGCGGGCCAGCTCCCGTGTAGAAATCTAAACGCCCAGGCCCCTTAATAGCCTTGCCACGATCTTGAGCAAATAATAAGCGCCAATCAGTACCGACAATTTCACCATTGTGGTCAACTCGTGGGATTTCTGCTAACAAAACCGAGCCAAGTGGAATAAAATGGTCATCGACGGCCACGGTATGCCAAGGAATGACTTCTGAGCCAATCGAGGTTTTGGGGCGGTTCTCTGCCTTTTTAAAAAAGACATAGCGAGGGTTTTGGTGGAGTACTTCAGTAATGCGCTCAGGATGCTGATGTAACCATTGGCGAATACTTTCATTACTCAAGCTACCTTGATAACCCTGCTCTTTTAAATACGCTCCAATACTCACATGTTGTTTATGATTAGTGCCTGCATAATCTAGAAACACTTCTTGGCCATCGCTAAACCGCGCAATCGCAGAACCTTGGATATGCGAAAAATATAAATTCACTACATCGTTAGTCCAACCAATCTCTAAGCCTCGCCCTCGTAAAGCACCTGCATCAATTTCTGCACGAGTGAAATTACACTCCTGACCGGGAGGCAAGGAATAAATTGGATAGCGATAATGCTCATCTGGCCAATTTTGTACTTCGACAACTGGCGTAAAATAGCCTGTGTATTGCGCTTGCCCTGCATGCTTGGCGGATGGAATCTCTAAGAGATTAAACCGATCACGTAGGGTAAAAGGCGTTTGCCCATGTTCCCAGCGCATTAACTCTAGAGCGGTTTGAAGTAACACTGTATTCGGTAAATTAGCCCAACCTGGGCCTTCGCGCATTTGTGGATTTTTAGAACGCAGATAATTGACTTGCTGAAGTAAACCCTCCTGACTGCCTACTGTTTTGACAATACAGGCGTCCAAAGAGAAATTCTGGGGATCACAGCGCTGATTTTGTGGGAAAAATGGGAATTTTGGTTCGGCTAGCTGTGAAAAATGAGTTGGCTGCATGAAAGACTGTGCTGGATCATTTCTAGCGGGGGCTAGTTCTTCCTGATAAGTAGGAGAGCTTGAGTTATACGTGGGTAGAGGCAAATCTGGGGCATGGTAATCAGACCAAGGCAATACACCAGCTTGTGACACACTGCTATACCACGAACATGCATAAAGTATAGCCATAGCTACTGGTACTACTAGATTGGTTTTCACGTAGACACCCTAAATTATTTTTATAGTTGTATGGGGTTTTTAGCTATTATCCCTTGCCAGCCTTAGCTCTGAAAGGGATAAGTGGTGAATTCAGATTAACGGCGTTAATCCGTGATTTGACATGAATAAATTTATCTTATAGGCTAGTTGCGTAATAAAGGATTTTGAGCAGTCATGTATGTATATTACAACTGTGACTTATCCGTCATTTGGGCTTGATAATAAAAACAATAGGACTTGCTTATGTCCCAACGTACTCTCGGGCGTGTACGGCCTCTACTTTTGAGCATGTTATTGCTTAGTAGTTTGCCAGCTTCTGCAGCGCTGACCTTAAATGCATCCCCTACCTTGAGTGATATGCGGCTCATTCTTGATGGCCCTGGCTTGACGGTTGAGAATCTACAAATTACTAAAGGTATCAAAAATCAATATGGTATCTTTACGGGGGGCAAGGATCCTTCGGATGTTGATCCTATTTTAGGAATCAATGAAGGATTATTCATGAGTACGGGCAATCTAGGCAGTATCCTTGGCCCGAATAATAATCAGAAATATACTTTTAACACCACGATTAAATACGCTGACCCTGACCTCACCAAACTCGCGGCTACAGCGATTAATGATCCTGTGATTATCGAGTTTGATATTGTTCCAGAAGGTGATCGCCTTAATTTCTTGTTGGTTTTTGGCTCTGACGAATATCCAGAATATGTCTGTAGTAAGTTTAATGATGTCTTTGGTTTATTTATTTCAGGTCCTGGGTTGACTAGCACCCAAAATGCCGCCTTTTTGCCAGATACCAAACAAGCTATTGCGGTTAACAATGTGAATGCGGGCGTTGCTGGGAGCTTAAAAGATGGTACGACGTGTCAATTAGGCAATTCTGCCTACTTTGTAGACAATGGTAATGGTAGCGGCAAAACGGGTACTCAACTCGATGGTTTTACGACTCCGCTCACTGCGTCTTTGGGCAGTTTACAAGCTAATCAACGTTATCACGTCAAACTCGCTTTAGCTGATACTGGGGATCAAGCTTACGATTCTGCTGCTTTTTTCAAATGGCTGACTAGTACATCTTCAACTGAAGTAGATTTGGAATTAACTGCTAGTGCTAGCCCTTTAAAGCCTGATCGTAATGGGGTTGTTGATCTCACCTATACTTTAAGCAATAAATCTGCGACCGCCTCGCGCTTAGTTACAGCAAATATTGAATTACCCCCAGGGCTAAGCTATCTGAGCGATAACTCGACTGGTCTCTTCAATGCTCAGACCGGACAGTGGTCTGTGGGCAAAGTTTTGGCTAATAGCAAACGTACTTTCAGCATTCGGGCTAAAGTAGGTACCGACCTTAGCTATACCATTCCTGCGGAAATTACTTATTCCTTTAATGAAGATCCAGATTCCACCCCATATAACCGCTTAGCTAAGCCCACTGAAGACGATACGGCCACACTCACTCTCAATACAGTGAGTAATACTGCACCGAGCATTAGCAATGCAGGGAGTGCCGCTTCTGCAAGCATCACAACAGCTGAAAATAATCTCAATGCCCTGATCGACTATGCGGCCACAGATACCGAAGGTGAAACTGAGGGTAAAGGCTTGGTATGGAGCTTAGGTGGTGGTGCTGATGACGCTTTATTCAGTCTTGATAGTGCCGGCCTCTTGCGTTTTAAGCTAGCACCTGACTATGAAAAACCTCAAGATCAAGGCACTGACAATGTCTACAATGTGATTGTCAAAGTCTGTGATAGTTATCAAGCCTGTGATCAACAGGCCTTAAGCATTAAAGTTACCGATGTAGCGGAAGACCGCGATAATGATGGGCTGAACGATAATATTGAGACTGCTTTAGGTAGTAACTTAGATAATGCGGATACTGATGGCGATGGGATCGATGACAAAACAGAGGTAGGTAGCGACCCATTAAAGCCGCGCGATACTGACAATGATGGGATTCCGGATATTCTCGACACCGATGACGATGGCGACGAGATCCCCTCCCAAGAAGAAGGCATTAAAGATACAGATCAGGATGGCATCCCTGATTATTTAGATAAAGATGATGATGGGGACGGCCTCTCGACAGACTCTGAAAATTATAATGGTGGCAGCCCCAAGGACGATGACACAGATAAAGATGGCATTCCCGATTATTTAGATGCTGATGACGATGGGGATGGCATTCCTACCCAACAAGAAGGCCTCAAGGATACTGATAAGGATGGCCTCTATGATTATCGCGATACCGATGATGATGGGGATGGCATTCCTACTAAAGACGAGGGTTCGAAAGATACTGATGCGGATGGTATTCCTAACTACTTAGACACTGATGATGACGGAGATGGTTTAGCTACTCAGTTGGAAGGTAATAAGGATACGGATAAAGATGGCATCCCTGATTATTTAGATTTAGATGACGATAATGATGGGCTTAACACCAAATATGAAAATTATAATGGTGGTAGCCCAAGTGATGATGATACGGATAAAGATGGTATTCCAGACTATTTAGATGCTGATGATGACAATGATGGCAAGCTCTCGAATACGGAAAATAATGACCCTAATGGAAATCATCAACCTGAAGATGCTAAAGATACCGACGGCGATAAAATCCCAGACTATTTAGATAAAGACGATAATCACAGCCCCGCTGCCGACGATGATGGAGATGGTTTAACCAACGAACAAGAAGCAAATTTAGGTTCAAATCCAGATAGCATCGATAGTGACAAAGATGGTTTACCGGATAATTATGAACTAGGCTCTTCTCTGACCAAACCTTGGGATCATGATGCTGATGGCATTCCAGATTTAATTGATCCTGATGATGATGGTGATGGTGTACCGACAGTGACTGAGAATGCGGGTAAAAACACGCCTAGTACCGATACTGACAAAGACGGTATCGCTGATTATTTAGATATTGATGATGATAATGATGGCGTCCTTACGAAGTTAGAAAACTATAATGGTAATACGCCTGTTGATGATGATACGGATAAAGATGGTATCCCAGACTACCTTGATAAAGATGATGATGGCGATACCATTAGTACTTGGTACGAAAACTACAATGGCAATACGCCCACCGATGATGATACTGATAAGGATGGACGCCCTGATTATTTAGATGCAGATGATGATAACGATAGCATTCTGACTAAATATGAACAGCCTGATCCAAATGGCAATGGTAATCCAGATGATGGTATTGATACCGATAAAGATGGTCTTCACAACTATCGCGACACAGATGATGATGGCGATGGAGTTTCTACCCGTAATGAACAGCCTGATCCAAACGCTGATGGCAATCCTAGCGACGCCATAGATGCTGACCTAGACGGGATTCTGGATTACCTAGATCCTGTTGCAAATAGTTATATCCGTTTAAGTGTGCGGGCTATGTTGCAAGGTGCTTATAATGCTAGCTCTGGCTTGATGTCAGACGATTTGCGCCGATTAAATTACTTACCCAAGCAACAGCCTTATAGCTCGCTGAGTGCCTCCTTTGGATACACCAATTCACCTTATGCTGTCTCACCGTTTGGGCATCTAGGGACAGAAACTCTGAGTAATAGCGTCTATGCACTGACTGGCAATGATGCAGCAGTAGATTGGATTCTGATTGAGTTACGCGATCCTAGCAATCCTGAAAAGCGCATGATGACGCATGCCAGCGTTTTACAGCGTGATGGGGATATTGTGGATGGCCAAACGGGTGCTAAGGAAATCCTCATCCATGATGTGAAACCCGGTAACTACTATGTAGCCGTTGACCATCGGAATCATATGGGAGCTATGACAGCAACTCCGGTTGCTTTATCCGCTGTCAGCACGTTAGTGGATTTTAGTAGCCCTAAAACCGCAACTTATGGCAAAAACGCACAACTGACCAATACCAAAGTCGCGATGCTTTGGGCGGGTGATGTGAATAATAGTAATACGATTATTTCTAACGGCCCTGGCAGTGATTTGAATGTGACCTTAGGTGCGCTATTAATCGCGCCTGGTAATACAGGTGTAAATACGGCCTATCTAATGAATGGCTATTTTGCAACTGATGCAAATTTAGATGGGGTAACTATTTACGCAGGGCCGAATAATGATACCAATGTTATCTTAGGTAATGTACTGCTACACCCTGAAAACACTACCTTCAATGCTAACTATATTATTAACGGAACCGTTCCGGCCTTTAAATAAGCTTGTGGTTGCTTGCGACCTACCAAGCGCTTGAACTATAGTTATCCGCTTAATTAACTGGCTAAACCTGCCCACTCATCCCGTGGGCAGGTTTATTACCAGCACTCCCATACGCTTATATAATTCGGAGACAGCATGTCCCAAGATTCTATTAGCTCTCTATCACTTAAAGAACTGCATAGCGGTATCCACAGCGGTCAGTTCTCAGTGATGGAAGCCACTGATGCCTATTTAGACCGTATTGAGCGTTTAGATGGCCAACTGAATAGCTATATCACGGTGTTACGCGAGCAGGCTCAGCAACAAGCCCAAGCGATTGATCAACAAATCCGTAAAGGCGAATTGAATAGCCCACTGGCTGGCGTGCCTTATGCGCTGAAAGATTTATTTTGCACTGAAGGTATCTTGACTACTTGTGGCTCAAAGATGCTGGCTAAGTTTGTTGCGCCTTATGATGCACATGTAGCGACTAAATTAAAACAAGCTGGTGGTGTTCTACTTGGCAAGAATAATATGGATGAGTTCGCAATGGGTTCATCCAATGAAAATTCAGCCTATGGCGTAGTCCGTAATCCGTGGAATACCGATTGTGTGCCTGGTGGCAGCTCCGGCGGTGGTGCAGCAGCGATTGCAGCTCGTTTAGCTCCCATGGTATTGGGAACAGATACCGGTGGCTCGATTCGTCAGCCCGGCTCCTTCTGTGGTGTAACGGGGATTAAACCGACCTACGGGCGGATTTCTCGCTATGGCATGATTGCCTTTGCCTCCAGCCTCGATCAATGTGGGCCAATGGCGGTTTCCGCTGAAGATTGTGCCTTAACCTTAAATGTAATCGCAGGCTTCGATGAGCGTGATTCAACCTCTGCCAATGAACCTGTCCCCGATTACACCGCAAATTTAAAGGATTCAATCCAAGGTTTACGCATTGGTTTACCGAAAGAATTCTTTGCTGCGGGCTTAGATGTACAAGTGGCTGCTGTGATTGAACGCGCTGTAAAAGAATTTGAAAAGCTTGGTGCAGTGGTTAAAGAAGTCTCTTTGCCTAATTCGCATTTAGCTGTACCTGTTTATTATGTGGTCGCGCCCGCTGAGGCGTCCTCGAATCTATCGCGCTTTGATGGCGTACGTTTTGGGCATCGCTGCGAAAATCCAAAAGACTTAATGGATTTATATAAACGCAGTCGCTGGGAAGGTTTCGGTGAAGAAGTGAAGCGTCGGATTATGGTCGGTACTTATGCATTATCCGCAGGCTATTACGATGCTTATTATTTAAAAGCACAAAAAGTTCGGCGCTTGATTAAGCAAGATTTCGTCGATGCATTTAAAGAGGTGGATGTCATTATGGGGCCATCTGCTCCGACCACGCCCTTCAAAATTGGTGAAAAAGCGGATGATCCGGTAGCGATGTATCTAGCGGACATCTATACCATTCCGACCAGTTTAGCCGGTTTGCCAGGCATGACCTTCCCGATTGGCTTGGCCGCAGATGGTTTGCCAGTCGGTATGCAACTGATTGGAAACTATTTCCAAGAAGCGCGGATGTTGAATATTGCGTATCAGTACCAATTAAATAGTGATTGGCATAAACAAATGCCATCCCAATTTGCATAAGGAGACAGTCATGAAATGGGAAACCGTGATTGGGCTGGAAATCCATGCTCAGCTAGCCACGAACAGTAAAATCTTTTCTGGCTCGTCCACTGCCTATGGTGCTGAACCGAACACTCAAGCCAGTCTCGTTGACTTAGGGATGCCGGGCGTTTTGCCCGTATTAAATAAGAAAGCAGTCGAAATGGCGATTCGCTTAGGCTTAGCGATCAATGCCAGGATTACACCACGCTCGATTTTTGCACGCAAAAACTATTTCTACCCTGACTTGCCCAAAGGCTATCAAATTAGTCAGTTTGAATTGCCGGTGGTGGCTCAAGGTCATTTAGATATTGAGTTAGAGGATGGCAGCACTAAGCGCGTTGGTATCACTCGGGCGCATTTAGAAGAAGATGCAGGTAAATCCTTGCATGAAGATTTTCATGGCAAAACTGGCATTGACTTAAACCGTGCGGGCACACCGCTGTTAGAAATCGTTTCTGAGCCAGATATGCGTTCTGCTAAAGAGGCAGTGGCTTATATGAAAAAACTGCATGCTTTAGTACGCTATTTAGGTGTGTGCGATGGCAATATGCAAGAAGGCTCCTTCCGTTGTGATGCGAATGTGTCGGTGCGTAGACCCGGCCAAGCGTTTGGAACCCGTGCTGAAATCAAAAACCTGAACTCATTCCGCTTTATTGAGCGTGCGATTAATTATGAAGTCGAGCGCCAAATTGATCTGATTGAATCAGGTGGCAAAGTGGTGCAAGAAACGCGGCTATACGATCCAGATAAAGGCGAAACCCGCTCGATGCGTGGTAAGGAAGACGCGAACGACTACCGTTATTTCCCCGATCCGGATTTATTGCCCGTTGAGATCACGCCAGCGGATATTGAAGCCGTACGCGCGACTTTACCTGAATTACCGGATGCCAAGAAACAGCGTTTTATTCAAGACTATCAATTAGGTAGCTATGAAGCAGAAGCTTTAACCGTTAGTAGTGAATTGGGCGATTATTTTGAGACTGTGGCGCAGGGTACGAAGGATGCGAAATTAGCAGCGAACTGGTTAATGGGTGGTTTTGCAGCTTTACTGAATAAGCATGAAATCGAAATTAGTGCTTCACCTGTGTCTGCTGAGGCCTTAACCCAACTCTTAATTCGGATTAAAGACAACACCATTTCCTCCACAGCCGCTAAGGATGTGCTCGAAGCTCTGTGGAATGGTGAAGGCAATGTGGATACGATTATTGAAGCCAAAGGTCTCAAACAAATCAGTGATACCAGTGCGATTGAAGCCATGATTGATGAGATCATTGCGAAAAATCCGTCACAAGTCGCCGACTACCGAAGTGGTAAGGATAAATTATTTGCTTTCTTTGTGGGTCAAGCGATGCGTGCCTCCAAAGGCAAAGCTAATCCAAATACCGTCAATGAAATTCTGAAACAGAAGTTGGAGGGCTAAGCATGTCGACGATTAGTGAAGCAGAAGTGCAAAAAGTAGCGCATTTAGCACGTTTAGCGATTCCAGCAGATCAAACGGCTGCTTATGTCAGTAAAATCAGTAGCATTATTGATTTAGTCGCTCAATTAAGCGCAGTCGATACCGAAGGCGTGGAGCCGATGGCACATCCGCTCGATTCAGTGCAACGCTTAAGGGATGATGTGGTCACTGAAACCAATCATCGCGATCACTATCAAACGGTCGCTCCCGAAGTGGAAGACGGTTTGTATTTAGTGCCCAAAGTTATCGAATAAGTATCTACCTAGTAGCTTTATGGGCTAGCCTTATAAAGCTACTTTTCCCCTACGGTCTGCTGCATTTCTACCAACAGCCACTCTAATAAAGCCTCTGCCTCAGAACTCAAAGGCTTATCTTCACGTGCAATTACATAAAAGGGGGCGGGTGTTAAGATGCGCTCCCTTAATGGTGCTACTAATTTACCCTGCTCAATCAAAGGCTGAACAATATGATGCCACCCCAAGACAATGCCTTGCCCTTCGATGGCTGCCTGCACCACAATCGAATAATCATTGAAACTCACATCCTTACGCGTGTGGCTGAGTTTTAAGCCGTAGTGTTGAAAATATTGTGGCCAGTTAAAACGCGGAATGTAATGTTCTTCTAAATGTATCAATGGCTTAGTTAATAAATCGCTAGGCTGGTGCAACTGCTCTTGTTGCGCTAACCAAGCTGGGCTACACACGGGAAATAACACTTCATCCACAAATTTCCAACTTTGGTAAGCACCTTCTGGCACGCCACCGACCGGAATACACAAGTCAAACTCTAGCTTGGCAATATCTTGATAAGCATCTTGAGTAATAATGCGCAATTGTACTTCAGGATAAGCCTGCTTAAAGCGTGCAATGCGTGGCATCAACCAATGGCTAGCGAGCGAGGTGGAGACTAACAAAGTCAAAACAGCCGCTTGCTGGCTACTAATCGCCTCTTCTAAACCGGCCTGGATTTCGGTAAATCCCAGCTGCATGCGTTTTGCTAGACGTTGACCCACCGCCGTTAAACGCACGCCTTGCGCTTCACGTTCGAATAGCTTCACACCTAAGATATTTTCTAATTGACGCACACTATGGCTTACTGCTGATTGGCCTAAACGTAAAACAGCCGCGGCACGCGTGAAACTTTGCTCTTGAGCGGCGATATGAAAAGCCAGTAAAGAGCGCATCGAAAGCAGATGAACATTAATTTTTTTCATACCTTACATGAACACAAGCCCAGTCGTGGGTCAAGCCAAACACTGCTAGAGTTACTAGAAATAGTTTCGCCACAGGTGGCCTTATGAATACAATTCAAGCCTCTTCCGATCGCTCCGCACGTCGCCGTGCTCGTAGTACCCATCGTCACGAAACCGCAGCCTTCCCGCCTTATTTAAAGCGCAAAATCCCTCTGTATGAATTATTGAGTGTGGATGGAGTGGAAGCGCTCGAATATCATGCTGAACTCATCCTGCAAGAATTCGGCATCCAATTTCGTGGTGACGAAGAAACGATTCGCTTATTTGTGGCAGTGGGTGCAGAAGCGCAAGGCGAGATTGTGCGCTTTCCACAGGGTTTAATTAAGGAATTGGTTAAATCAGCTCCACGCGAATTTATTCATCATGCGCGCAATCCAGCACGTTCGATTGCTGTGGGCGGCGATAATGTCGTATTTGTACCCGCCTATGGCTCGCCCTTTGTTTCCGATTTAGAACGCGGGCGGCGGTACGGCACTTTAGACGATTTCCAGAATTTTATTAAACTCGCTTACACCAGCCCCTATATTCATCATTCAGGTGGTACCATCTGTGAGCCGGTGGATATTCCAGTGAATAAGCGCCATTTGGATATGGTGTATTCACATATCCGCTATTCGGACAAAGCCTATTTAGGCTCCATTACTAGCCCCGAGCGTGCAGCCGATTCGATTGAATTATCGCGCATTTTATTTGGTAAAGACTTCGTTGACCAACACTGTGTGGTAATGGGAAATATTAATGCTACCTCGCCGCTGCTATTTGATGGCGATGTGACGCGGGTGATTCGCACTTATGCCGCCGCCGGTCAGGGGATTATTGTTTGCCCCTTTGTCTTGGGCGGTGCGATGGGGCCGGTTACTCCCGCCGGTGCGATTGCGCAAGCGCATGCGGAGTCCTTGGTCGGGATTGCCCTGGCGCAATTAGTACGCCCAGGTGCACCAATGATTTATGGCAATTTCCTCACGACCATGTCCTTACGCAATGGCTCGCCGACCTTTGGTCAACCGGAAGCGAGTTTGGCTTATTTTGCGATTGGCCAATTAGCACGTCGCGCGGGCGTGCCTTTGCGCTGTGGCGGTGCGTTTACTTCTTCCAAAGTCAGTGATTTCCAAGCAGGCCAAGAAAGCGCCGATGCTTTAACACCGGCTTTAATGTCGGGGGCAAATTGGATTTTGCATGCAGCGGGCTGGCTCGAAGGTGGCTTAACGATGGGCTACGAGAAATTTATTCTCGACACCAACCGCCTTGGCATGATGGCACGGATGCTAGAAGGCTTAGCCTTAGATGAGAATGCCTTTGCTTTGGATTCTTATCGCCAACGTCATCACCACAATGAACATTTTTTAGGGACAGCGCATACCCTCGCTAATTATAGTGATGTCTTTTATGAATCAAGCACGGCGGATAGCGGCTCCTTTGAGCAATGGGAAATTGATGGCAGCCAAACCGCTGAGCAACGCGCTAATCGCATCTGGAAACAGCAATTGGCAGATTATGTCGCGCCCCAACTCGACCCCAGCATTGATGAAGCCCTCCAAGCTTTTATCCGCGAGAAAAAAGCTGCCAAACCTGATATGTGGTATTAAGTAAGGAAGACACCACTTATGACTAATGATCCGCTGTTACAGCCCTTTCAACTCAAGCATTTGACCCTGCGTAATCGGATTATGCTAACTGCGCATGAGCCAGCCTATCCTGAAAATGGCATGCCCACTGCTCGTTATCGCGCCTATCATGTGGAGCGCGCTAAAGCGGGTATTGCACTCACTATGACGGCAGGCTCGGCGATTGTCTCGAAAGATAGTGCGCCCGCGTTTAATAATATCCTGGCTTATAAAGATGAAGTAGTCAGCCATTTGCGGGACTTGGTGGATGCCTGCCATGAACACGGTGCGGCGGTAATGATTCAGCTCACGCATTTAGGTAGACGCACGCATTGGTCACGGGGCGATTGGTTGCCCGTAGTGAGTTCTTCAGCGCGACGCGAACCGGCGCATCGTGCCTTCCCGAAACTCATTGAAGATTGGGATATTGAACGGATTATTCGCGACTATGCGGATGCCGCCGAGCGCATGCAAGCAGCCGGTATGGATGGTATTGAGTTAGAAGCCTATGGGCATCTGCTTGATCAATTCTGGTCGCCCTATACCAATAGTTTGGATAATGAGTATGGTGGCTCCTTAGAAAACCGACTGCGTTTTAGCCTAGAGGTGTTAAAAGCGATTCGTGAGCGCGTTGGGAATGATTTCATTATCGGTGTGCGCAATGTGGCCGATGAAGTGCTGGAAGGTGGTTTGAGCAAAGCGGAAGGGATTGAAATTGCTTGCCGTTTACGCGATTCCGGCTTGATTGATTTCTTGAATATTATTCGTGGGCATATTGATACCGATGCCGCCTTGACCGATGTGATTCCGGTGCAAGGTATGCGCAATTCACCGCATTTAGACTTTGCCGGTGAGCTGCGTGAAATCACCCGCTTCCCCACCTTCCATGCTGGCAAAATCCCCGATCTAGCCACCGCGCGCCATGCGATCGCCAGTGGCAAACTGGATATGGTCGGTATGACCCGTGCACATCTAGCTGACCCGCATATTGTACGCAAACTCATCGCAGGCCAAGAAGATAGTATCCGCCCCTGTGTCGGAGCCACCTATTGCCTAGACCGAATTTATCAAGGCGGTGAGGCATTATGCATTCACAATGCCGCCTCAGGGCGTGAACTCACTATGCCGCATCAACTTGGCGCTGCTCCTATCAAAAAGCGCGTCGTGATTGTCGGGGCTGGCCCTGCGGGCTTAGAAGCTGCTCGGGTTGCAGGTGAACGTGGGCATGAAGTGATCGTACTGGAAGCCGATAGTGAGGCGGGTGGACAAATTCGTTTAAGCGCTCGCAGCCCACAGCGGCGAGAAATGCTTAGTATTATTGACTGGCGTTTAGCGCAATGTGAGCAATATGGCGTGCAATTCCGCTTTAATTGTTGGGCAGAAGTCGAGGATATCATCGCCCTCGAACCCGATGTCGTGGTAATTGCCACCGGCGGCCTAGCCGACACCAATATTTTAGCTCGCGGCAATGAGCATGTGGTGTCGACTTGGGATATTTTAGCGGGTAGCGCCAAACCCGCTAAAAAAGTGCTGCTCTATGATGATGCGGGTGATCATGCAGCCTTACAAGCCGCTGAATTGATTGCCGCTAGTGGCACTGAACTTGAGATTATGACCCCAGACCGCAGCTTCGCACCGGAAGTGATGGGCATGAATTTAGTCCCTTATTTGCGTAATTTGCAGCAACAGCAAGTTACTTTCACGGTTACTTATCGCTTATTAGCAGTGGAAAAAACGCCAAACGCTTTGACCGCCATTATTGGTAGTGATTATGGTTCTTGGCAGCAGCGCAAAGACTATGATCAGATTGTGGTCAATCACGGCACTCAGCCTTTAGATGAGCTGTATTTTGAGCTTAAGCCACAATCAAAAAACTTAGGCGCGGTTAATTACGAACAACTTATCGACGGCCAAGCTCAAACTTGTCTAAAAAATCCGGAAGGTCAATTCTTGCTATATCGGATTGGTGATGCCGTCGCTGCACGCAATACGCACGCCGCGATTTATGAGGCTTTGCGCTTGATGAAGGATATTTGAAGACAACACCGCTGAACTTATAACCAAGATGCTAAGTCCAAACTTGCAACTAAACACTAGGAAGCGGCTGTGTTAGCCTGCTTCTTTTTCATAAGGACTTGCATCTTGAAATCACTCTCACTGGTTTTAGGGCTAGGGGCTTTAGCTCTAACCATGAACGCTACTGCTCAAGTTTATTTTTCTCAGCCCAATGACTTCGTTTTGGATCGCAACTGTGACGCAGTAAGCTCTATCAAAAAGCATAGTAATGCCAGCCCCTTAGCAGCCGGTCAAAGCTTTCCCGCTTTGGGTACTAATCGCGAGCCCAACCCCACCCATGCTTATCTACAGATTGGCACTGATAAAAAATGGGTTGAATTAAGTTGTGGGCATTATAGCAATGCAGCAGCCAGCACGGCTAATCAACCACCTCCAGCTGCCTCTGCAGCTACTCATGCTTGCTTACCGTTCTTTGATAACAGCAATAATCCAGTGAAATTAAAGAATGGCCTAGCTGATATTACTCCGCCAGCACCTCCTATTGATGCTTTCGGCCAAGCTATTAATACGGCTTGTGGCCCGGCAGGTAATAAAGTTAGCCCAGATACTTTCAAGCAACTTATGCGTAATCACCCTGAGGTATTAGCCCGAGTTAAAGCTTTCACTCAAGATAAAGTGTTTGCGAATCGGTCTGCTAAAACGAATACGGAAGATTATTTAAATGATTTAACTGAAGCCTGGTTTGCTGTACATGCTTTTGAGCATATTTTCTGTGGGGAGCCTGAAGCCAATGGCCCCATTGGCGGCATGCATTATGTAGGACGCTATGTGCAACTCCAGCAAACCGGTGAGGCTTGCCGGATGGATAATCTACGCCAAAATGAAGTCGTGCCTAATGTACTGTATTCAATGGGCGCTATTATGCACTTTGGCAATTACACAGCACGCTCTTCGATTAAAGGTTATGGCTTAACCTTAAGTGCTGAAGACTTAATAAAAGCAGTCACTCGTGCCTTTGCAGAAAATCCTACCGCTAGTCGTGATAAAACCACAGCTTGCCTAGTGCCGATTCAAGATGATGGCTATAAGTTTACAGCCGTATTTGCACGACGCAGTGTGGGCATTCGTACCTTTTATCCTGATGCAACGCCTTCGCCTACTGATCCTGCCTGCCAACAAGGCATTAATCTGAATTAAGCTACTGGTTGAGCAAGCTGCATCTAGCCAGCTTGCTTTCAATCCATTCACTTCTATCCAGCAAACCACTCAGTTTATCCTATTATAAATTAAATTGATTTAATAATTATTTATTATACAAATACTCGGGCATCAGGAATTTGTATCATGAATTTAAAGCTGCTTTTACTGCTGCTTGGCCTCCTATTATTTGCTAGTTTAATTGCTTTAGAACAATCAACTCATCACCCGATTAGTTTTATTATCGAAGCTGCTTATCTCGGCCAACCCTATGATCAAAAAGGCTTTATTAAAGCTGGGTTATTTTTAGTTAGTTATCTATTTAGCCTGCTTGCCTTAATTTCGATTTTATTCATTGCTAATCGCTGGATCGCAATAAGCCTATTAGCGTTATGTTCTATTATTTTGGGCATTGACCTTTATACACAGTTATTAGGCAGCAGCCCTACAGGAATAACTGTAGCTATTTTATCGACGGCCTTAACAGAAACTGGTCGAGCTGCTGACTTATTCGTTTATAAAAAGCCTTTAATTCAAGCCCTTGTAGCTAGCAGCCTGTTCTTTAGCTTTGCTTTATTATTGCGCTCATTGATTGAGCATAAGAAACGTATTAGGTTCGGTTGGAGTGCCTTAGCCTTAGGTCTATCTATAGCTAGTATTGGTTTATTGAGCGATAAAATATTTTCGATTACTACTCAGTCTTATCCCGCACCAATCAAATTAGGTTTAATTTTTCAGCAATATGTATCTGAACTACCTGAACACGAAGAACGTATCCTAGCAGCCACTATTCAAGTTAAACAAGAACCTGAGTATCAAACCATTGTCTGGGTGATTGATGAGTCCATTTCTGGGCATTATTTAGGGATTAATGGCTACCCTAAAAATACCACTCCTTTTTTAAACTCGCTGCAAGCTAATCAGCAGATGCGTAATTATGGAGTAGTCAACTCGATTTCCAATTGCTCTAATACCTCAAATCTGTTCCTACGGATTGGCCTCACCTCACACATCGAACAAGATTTCAAAACGGCACAACATAATCTTCCTAGCATTTTTCAATATGCTAAACGTGCTGGGTTTGAAACTTATTTAATGGATGGGCAAATGGCACCGGGTGAAGTACAAAACCATCTAAATGCTTACGACTTAAAATCAATTGATCATTATATCGGTTATCCGCGCAGCATTTATCCCAAAGATCGAGACAGTGCTCTGTTAAAAAGTTTAGTGCCTTTATTAGCAGATACACACCAAAACCGCTTTATCGTCGCCGTTAAATGGGGAGCCCATTGGCCTTATCCCTTAACTTATGACCAAGCAAAGGCTAAGTTTCAGCCAGCTGCTACCGATTCCTTCACAGAAATGACCATAGCCAATAAGGAAATAATTACTAATGCCTATTTGAATGCAGTTGAACACAGCGTCGATCAGTTTTTACAACAACTGCTTAACCAACCACTTAAAAATAACTCAGTGATTTTTTATACTTCAGACCATGGGCAAAGTTTATTCGCACATGAAGATAGCGTACTGACTCACTGCCACTTCAATAAGAATCCTGCTGCTTTGCCTTTGGATGAATTTAAAGTACCTTTAATGGTATTTACAGCGCAGGCTAAAAAGAAATTTCCGAAGCTACCAGATCATTTGTATTCTCAGGAACAGATTTTCCCAAGCACTTTAAAATTATTGGGTTATGAGGCTCAGGTGTATAGCCACTATGGCCCCACTCTTTGGCAAGGCCAAACCGGCAAACTCGCTGAATCTTATGTCTTAGACTCGGGGCTTAAGATCGATATTCCTAAAGCTGCACTGCAAACCGATACTAAGCAAGCTAAGGCTAGCGCTGCATGGTGAGTTTAACTTCCAACTCTTGCTTAATTCGCCCATCACGTAAGATTTGGACTTTAATCGTATCATTTAGATTATATTTATCCATGGTTGCCGATAATTCACCGGTGCTAGTAATAGGCTTACCATCGATGGCTTGAATAATATCACCCAGAATCAGTTCATCGTTCGCTTGGGCTACCGTTCCGCGTAGTCCGGCTTTATAAGCGGGGGAATTGGGTTCTACTTCTAAGACCATGACTCCCTTTACGCCCAAACGCTCACCAACACTTTCATTCACCCCATCATTCATCGTAATCCCTAACACAGGTCGAATATAACGACCATTTTGTACCAGTTGAGGAATCACCCGATTGACTATATCGACCGGAATCGCAAAGCCAATACCAGCTGACGCACCTGAGGGGCTATAAATAGCTACACTGACGCCAATTACACGCCCGGAGGAATCGAGTAAAGGGCCACCTGAGTTACCGGGATTAATCGCCGCATCGGTCTGGATTAAATCCTCCATCGTACCTTGCCCCTCACCATCAATACTTCGGCCTAAAGCAGACACAACGCCGGTTGTGAGGGTATGATCTAAACCAAAGGGATTACCAATGGCTAAGACAGTTTGTCCTACTTTTAAATCATGGCTACTGCCAATTTTTACCGCTGCTGGGAGGTCTTTAGCATTCCGGATTTTCAGGACAGCTAAATCATGACGTGGACTAGCTCCTATCACATCAGCCTCAAAAATACGCTGATCCGATAAACGGACTTTGGCATTTTTATAACCTTCAACCACATGATAATTAGTGACAATATGCCCTTGCTGATCCCAAACGAAACCCGTGCCCGTCCCACTGGGACGTTCACTGACATTACGTGTGCGGTAATCAAAGACTTTATCAGTCGTAGTGATATAAACGACTGAGGAGCTTGTGGTCTCAAATACCGAGATCGTACGCTCTTCCAAATTCGTCAGGGCAGCGGCTGGTGTCACTTTAAGCGGCTCAGCAACGGGGCTAGTTCCGGGCAAGCGTTGAAAAAACGGTAAAACTAACCAAGCTAGCAATATACCCAACAACAACCAGAAAACATTTTTCCAAACAGGCTTAATTGGCATGGTTCGACACCCTGAACCGAAAGTTATTCGACTTTAAATAAGCTTAGTTGAGTTCGCAATAAATCACGTTGCCCATCATCGCTCACCATTAAATAAAGATTATCGCGAATTTGGGTAAGACCTTCAAAATTATCCACTTGAATCAGGCTTGAATATACACCTAAATCTTGCACCTCACAGAGTTTGGCTTTGCCACAAGCCGCTAAATCGACCCGGCGTAGACTAATCACCATAGGATGAAACAAGCCAGACCATGCCCGCTCTAATACTAAAACGCTTTTATCGGGTAGGATTTCTAAAGCAGTCACCGAGCTATTGGCAGCCGGATAAGCTGAAAACGACCATTTTTGCTTGGCCGAATAGATGGTCTGTATATTATCTGGCTCAGCTTTAAGACTGCGCTCCGGCGCAGTGAGGAAACCGTATTTAGGATGATAAGCTACTGACTCTAACATCGTATTTTGCGAGCGATAAGCTTTAGCATTCTGTAAGTCTTTGTGCAGTGCCACTGCGCCTAGCTGACGTCCTTGCGGACTCACACGGAGAATACGCGGGCCATGCTCAAAGGAAACGATTAATTGGCTATCCCCTTTTTTGCGATTATTCGTATTAAGGGCAAACAAACCTTCCGAATCCCGCAACTTAATCGGCTTACCTTTATTGTCTACTAAACTCGCCGCAAATACGGGTTCAACAGCGAGGATCTGTTCACCGTTTAGCTTGAGTTTGAAATGAAAAATACGTCCTTGATCAGAAATAGCATACAGCAGTTGCTCATCTTGATCCCAAGCCAAGTCAGAAAGCTCACTAATCGTGAGTCCATTAAAACTAGTACGTGGAATCGTAAATTGGCTTAATAGTTCGACTTTAGAATAAGTCTGTTTAGGAGCAGCCGTTACTGGCGGCGCACTGCAAGCGCTTAAAATCCAGCAGCAAATCAGTAAACTCCAGTAACGGCTCAAGAACTGCATCTTATTTTTCTAAATCCTGATCTCTTTGCGGCATTGTGTCATGCAAATCGACTACTTTTTTGCTGTTTTTACGCATTTTCATGTTCAGCATTTCTACACCGAAGGAGAAGGCCATCGCGAAGTAGAGATATCCTTTTGGAACTTCATGACCAGTACCTTCAGCCACTAACACCACGCCAACTAAAACTAAGAAAGTGAGCGCGAGCATTTTCACTGTCGGATGTTTCTCCACGAAATCACCAATGGGACCTGCTGCAAACATCATCACTAAAATCGCCACCACAATCGCGGCTACCATGACGGAAACTTGTTCAGCTAAGCCAATGGCTGTAATCACCGAGTCGAGAGAAAAGACAATATCAATCACAGCGATCTGTGCAATGACACCTAGGAAAGTTGAAGCACCTTTTTTAAGCGCCGTTTCACCCTCGTCAACGCCACCTTCTAAACTGCCATGGATTTCAGTAATGGCTTTGTAAATCAGGAATAAACCACCAAATAATAGTACTAAATCGCGACCTGAGACTTCATGTCCCATAATCGTGAATAGAGGCTCAACTAACTTTGCTACCCAAGCAATGGAGAGTAACAATAAAATCCTTGAGAACATTGCGCCAAACAAGCCCAACTTACGTGCTAGAGCACGTTGCTCGGGCGGCAAACGATTCACCATCAAGGTTAAGAAGATGATATTGTCGATCCCTAACACTATTTCCAAAATGGTCAGTGTCAGGAATGCACTCCATACATTAATGTCTAGTAGCAGTTCCATAAATTAATTCTTTGGTGATTTTTGAGGGCGCTATTTTAGGCCTAAGCTTAGAGCCAAGGCGATTATACGCAACAGCCGATAGGGATATATAGCGAAAAGCAGTCACTTTATTCAATTAATAAGGTCATGCGCTCTAGCCAATCCACACTGCCAGTAGCAATAAAGTCTAATAAGCTTTGCGGATAAAAACCAAGCACTATCACTATGGTGGTAAATAAAAGCATAATAAATAGTTCACGTGGCTTAAGATCAGGCGATTCGCCAATCGACGCATGACGGGTTTTACCTAGAAAGGCCTGGCGATAAGCTGATAAAAAGTAAGCAGCCGCTAAAATAATGCTAAACAAAGCCAGCAAACCGGCGCCTAGATAAGTTTCCAACAAACCCACTGTCAACAAGAACTCGGCTGGAAATCCACTCGTCCCCGGGATACCTAAACTAGCGGCTCCTAGAATGAAAAAGAAACTGGTCAATAAGGGCATACTTTTGGCAATGCCGCCAAGACTTGGAATCTCACTAGAGCCAACTCGCTGATAGATAAAGCCCAGAATAAGGAAGAGGCCGCCCGCAATGACTGTGAAATTCAATAATTGAAAGATAGCACCTTGTAGACCCTGCTGGGTCATGCTCACCACTCCCAGAAAAACCATTGCCACATGACTTAAACTGGAAAAAGCCAACATTCGCCGTAAATTGGTTTGCCCTAAAGCCGCGAGTGCACCATAGAGCACGCCTAACATGCCTAAACCAATTAAAATATATTGATAATCCTGAGCAGCACTCGGTGCTAAGGGAAAGGCAAAGCGAATCATCCCATAGACACCCACTTTTAAACCGAGCAGTAAAGCTACGACTTGAGTAGGGGCTTCTTGAGCCACTACAGGTAGCCATGAATGCAAGGGGAAGAGCGGAAGCTTAATTGCAAAGGCTAAGGTTAATAGAATAAAAATCGCAGTTTGATAATCATGGGTATGCGCAATATGCAGGAGGCGAGTGTAATCAAAACTAATGCCATTAGGATCTTGTAAGGCTAAAACTACAAAGCCCAATAACAGCGGTACGCCACCACCTAGCATAAACAAGGTATATTTCACCCCTGCATAGCGGCGATTTGGCCCAATCCCCCAGAGGCTAATCAAAAAATAGATCGGTATTACACTCAACTCCCAAAATAGAAAGAACAAAATCGTATCTAAAGCGGAAAAAATGCCCATCATGGCCATTTCTAAGAGCAAGACTAGGGCAAAAAATAACCTCGGTAGATTTTGAATGGCATTCCAAGAAGCTAAAATAACTCCAATAAATAGCAAAGCGGTGAAGGGTAAGAACAACACCGATAAACCATCCACACCTAACAAGTAACTAATGTTTAGGGAAGGAATCCAAGGACTGCGCTCGACAAACTGAAAACCTGATTGTGCTGGATTAAAGCCAGCCACAATCACTAGAGAAATGAGCAAAGCCCCCACTGAAGTCGCTAAGGCAGCCCAACGCGCTTCACGCGGAGCTAAACTTGCGGCAATTAAGCCACCTAAAGGCAAGAGTAAAAGTAATAAGCTCAACCAAGGAAAGGCAGCGCTAGCGAGCGGAATGGCTTCAATCATGATTTGCTATCCCAGACATAGCCCGTAATTCATTGAACAACTCGCCTACGCCGCCCACGGGTTCAGCTATTAAAGTCAACCAAGGCACATCATAAAAGCCAACGCCCACAATCACCGCAATCACTGTACCCGCTAAAACCTTTTCAGTGAGCTGTGAAGGATCCGTATTCCAATGGCTGGTATTACCACTAGGCTTGGTTAAAAAGGCTCGCTGAAAAGCGCGTAATAAGAAACCCGCTGCAATTAAATTACCAATCGCAGCCCCAATCGTGACGGGTGCACCAAAAGTTTTAATCGCTCCTTCCAAAACAAAATGCACCGCATTAAAGCCAGGTGTGCCCGGCATACCAACGATGGCTAAACCGGCAATTAAAAAGGCAATGCCCACCAAAGGAATATAATCAAACATGCCGCCCAAGCGATGAAGGCTGGTGGTACGGGTGCGTTGCCAAATCAGGCCCGTCATTAATAGCAAACCAGAAATAGCCAAACCAAAATTTACCGCTAATAATACGCTACCTTGCAAAGCCAATGGATCAAGACTAAACAAGCCAATGGTTAAAATACTGGTATGACTCACCACCGCAAAACCTAATAGGCTGCGTAAATTTTGTTGTTTTAAAGCAAGTAGAGCCGCATAAAAAACCCCTACCATGGCAAAAGCAACCGCGACATAATGCCATTGCCAAACCGCATTCGGCATCAATGGAAATACAAAGCGTAATAAGCCATATACACCCAGCTTTAAACCCAAAAGATAAATCGGTGCGATCGCCACATTGCCAAAGCGCAGAAAATCTGGCAGCCAACCATGAAAAGGAAATAAGGGAATCCGCACTGCTAGACCATAAAACAGCATGAAGAACAGAATGCCTTCCATCTCCTCGGGTACAGTCACTGTAGCCAGCTCAACTAAATCAAAGGACCAAACACCTTTGATGGTCGCGTAATTCCAACCAAGTAAGACGGTGCCTGCAAACAACAAAACTAAGCCTACTGTCATAAATTGCAGAAAACGTACTAGAGCAGGCATCACATCATCCGAAGCAGGCCAGCGCTTGCTTAGATAAGCAATCAATAGCATTTCAAGCAGGGAAACGAGGGTAAACCAGAGTAAATCTAGGGTAACGAGCTGGCTGACTAAACTGGCTTGGATCAGCATCATAACCGCAAGTACTGAACTACCATGTAAGCGCCTAAACAGGATAAACACTACACATAAAAAGCCAAGTAAGGTGGTGAGCAAGATAAACAACACGCTCATACCATCCACAGCCATATGATATTGGAAAGCAGCCCAAAGCGTCATTTGCTCGGCAAACTGCATAATACCTGCAGGTTGTTTACTATCAAAACTTACATAGAGTATGAGCGCTAAAGCGATCTCTAGCAAAGAAGCAGCGAGTGCTAGAATAATTGCTTTACGCTGGCGAATCCGCATCAATAATAAGCCAGCTATTAAGGGCACGAGTTGCAATAAACTTAAGAGTGGCCAAGGGGTACTAAGCGTTTGGTATTCCACTAGCACGCCCTCACAAGACAACGACCAAAGTGGCTGCGATCAAAACCAGCATATAACGGGGCTGGCGCAAATACGTTTCCACTAGCTCAGCACGCTCACCCAAAATTTTAGCTAGGCCTGCTAATCCATCACTACTACTTTTTAAGACTAAGCGCTCTTCAAACCACTCCATCAGTTCAGCAAGACGCTGTAAGGGTTTGCCGAAAATACCTGAACCGATACCGACTTGATTACTGAGCTGTAAATTACCCGCTTGTAGAGCCTGCATTTGCACTAAAGTCGAGAGCACATTGGTATGGGAAGGCGTGCCGGTTAAGCGATCTACCACTTGCTGATCAAATACTTGCGCTTCATGTGCTAACAAACGCGTGGGTTTTACTAAAAAAGTATCGGCTAAGCGATCCAGCCAAAAGCGTTGTAAGCAAGCATTGTGTAGCCATAAGTTTTTTTGGAACCAAGCTGGCGCGGCCGGTGCCGGATTGAATGTCTGCTGCAAAAAAGAAGGTGACCATAAAAACTGATAAATTCGCCAAATAGCATGCAGTATTAAATGAATGAAGGCTAAACTTGTCCAACCCGCTGCAATAGCCATGACCATGATGCCGACTTGCATCAAGGTCGAGAAAATCAGCGAGCTTTTAATATCCGTCTGGATTTGCGCCAAGAACCAAGCATAAATCACGGTCGCTAAGCCCATCACACCCACTAACCAAGCAATCACTGGCATTTGTTCCAGCATGGGTGATAAGCGCAATAAGAGATAGACGCCTGCATGCACCATCACTGAACCATAAAATACGCCACTTGATGGTGTCGGCCCTTCTAAAGCATGGCTAATCCAAGCCGAAAAGGGGAACTGCGCGGATTTAATAGCCGCTGCGAGAGTTAAGCCTAATACAATCACATTCGCCACTAAACCTGGTTCTGCTTGGCTTTGCACCAACAAGGCTTCCCAATCACAATTGCCCCAGTAAATCAGCGCCATAAAAATCGCCAGCAAAAAACCAGCATCGCCTACTCGATTGGTGACAAAAGCCCGTGTGGCATTGGTACTGGCATATTCACGTTGCCATGAATAACTAATTAAGAGATAAGAACTGATGCCAGCCAACTCCCAACCTACAAATGCCACCATCAGATTGCCAGCCAGCACAATCAACAGCATCGCAGCATGAAACAGGCACATAATCAGAAAAAAGCGCTGAAAACTAGGCTCCCGATGCAAATAATTCACTGAAAAACGCAAAGTAAGCAAAATAATAAAGCTGAAAACGCTAGCAAGGCTCAAACTTAAGGTATCGAATAGCAGGCTCACACTGGCTTGAATATTGCCGCTTTCTAGCCAGCGCGAAATGATAATCGTACCTAAAGAACCGTTGAAAGCGCTGTAAATGGCTAAACTCAACAAGGCGATGAAAACTAAGAAAGCGGAGCCAACCGCAATCACCGCCGTTTCAGGCTCACCTTGTTCACCCCTATTCCACTTAAAAATAACGCCTAGACTAATCCATACCCCTGCCAGTAGCGGTAAGAGAGGAATCAATACGAATAATCGATGCAGCCATTCAATCATCGCCTAGGCTCCAAAGGGCGCAGCTATTGCCTGTAAACTGCTGAGTAGAATGTCTAATAAAGGCAAAGGATAAAAACCCAGTAACAGTGTACCACCCACCAACACAGCACCTGCGGCTAACTCCAAAGGCTTTAAATCCTCCACTTGCTGCATACTCAGATTCACAGGACCGGTGTAAAGCTGCTTAACTGTGCGTAAACTATAAGTGGCTGTAATTAACATGCCCAAAGATAAAGCCGCGACTAACCAACCCCAACGCTCAAAGCCACCAATTAAAGCATGTAACTCGCCAATGAAACCCGCTGTCCCTGGTAAACCCACTCCGCCAATTAACGCTAACACAATCAAAACTGCAAAACGCGGAGTAGCTCTTAAGAGTGAGCCATAGTCATTAATATCACGGGTATACGTGCGCTCATACAATAGACCAATCAACATGAACAGCGCACCTGCAACTAAACCATGCGCCAGCATTTGATAAGCAGCCCCCATTAAACCATTTGTATTTAAGGCAGCGATACCAATCATTACCACGCCCATATGACTGACTGAGGAATAGGCGATCATTTTCTTCAAATCACTCTGCCGCCAAGCTAACAGCCCCCCATACAACATCCCGATCATACCAAGCGCCATCATAAAATTTTGCAAATTCATAGCAGCAGCAGGCAGCATTTCGGCACTACGGATCAAGCCATAAGCCCCCATTTTTAGCAGAATACCCGACAGTAGAATACTCACAGGGCTAGGCGCTTCCACATGCGCTAAGGGTAACCAGCCATGTAAAGGAAACAGTGGCATTTTTACACCCAAGCCAATCATCAGCCCAAGGAAAATTATGGTTTGAGTTTCAGGCGGAATCACTTCAGCAGCACGTTTGACAGAGGCGAATAAAAAACGATGTTCAGGATTAGCGTCAAAGAGGATTAACAAACCTAACAGCATAAACACTGAACCGCCCATGGTGTACAAAACGAAATTCAAAGCAGCACGTTGGCGATTCGCTCCACCCCAGCGATCAATCAAGAAAAAGAGTGGAATTAAAACTAACTCCCAAAACACATAAAATAGCGCCCAACCTTGAGTTAAAAATACGCCCATCGTTGCGGCTTCTAACAATAGGATCAGGATGTAATAACCCTTGATACGCTTTTTAATTTGCGTAGACACCGCAATCGCCACCAATGTGAGTAAATTAGTTAAGGCGACCAAGGGATAAGATAAACCATCTACACCAAAGGAAAAGTAGGTTCCTAAACGCTCATTCCATTGATATTCAGCCACTAATTGTACGGCTGGATTGCTGAAATCGATCTGGGTAGCTAAATAGAGCGTATAAATTAAGGTAAAGGCAGCAGTGATTAGCGCGGCTGGGCGAACCCAAGCTTGCCGTTGCTCGGGCAGAAACAAAATAAACAATGCACCAGCTACAGGCAATAACAGCAAGAAAATCAGGAAATCTATCATGAATGCTCAGCCAATCCGACTGCATGGCAAGGAGCCGCCGATAATAACTCAGGTTGGCTAGCTGTGAATAGCATCTATCCCTGATGGAAACTAGGCTTATCAGACCGCCATAGCCTTGTGCTTAATCTGTGCTCGACTCGTCTTAGCATCATTTAAGCCAGAATAAGGCTGGACTAAATAACTAAGGCACAGCTAGACTCAAACTCTTCTTTTCAGTTGATGAGCAACTGCCCCATGGATTCATTTAAAGCCTTACGCATTCGCCAACAAGATAATCAAGTCCGTGCGGCCTTTGAAACTATGCGCCTAGATGAATTAACCGCAGGCGAGGTCGTGATTAAAGTCAGCTGGTCTTGTATTAATTACAAAGATGCTTTGGCTGCAACGGGTAGCGCGAAAATTTTACGCCACTTTCCCTTAAATGCTGGGATTGATTTAGCCGGTAGCGTTCATAGCTCGACTGATCCTCGCTTTAAACTAGGCGATTCAGTGTTAGTGGTGGGCGGGGGCATTTCTGAAACCCTTGATGGTGGTTATGCTGAATATGCACGTGTACCCGCAGCTTGCGTCGTACCTATACCACAGGGTTTGAGCGAACGTGAAGCCATGGCGATTGGCACGGCGGGTTTTACTGCAGCCTTGGCAGTGATTCGTTTAGAACGCATGGGGCAAACACCTGCACATGGCCCTATGCTGGTTACGGGTGCTACCGGTGGCGTGGGCAGCTTTGCAGTTGATCTACTCGCTTCACGTGGCTATGAAGTGGTCGCCTATACGGGCAAAACCGAGCATTACGATTATTTAACCCGTTTAGGCGCTAGCCGCTTGGTCGATCGTACTAGTTTAGTCATGGGTAAACGTCCGCTCGAAACTGCAATCTGGGGTGGCGCCGTTGATAATGTAGGCGGCGAAACTTTAGCTTGGCTCACCCGCACGATTAAACCCTTCGGCAATATTGCGAGTATCGGCTTAACAGGTGGTTTTGATTTATCCACCACCGTAATGCCATTTATTCTACGCGGCGTTTCTTTGATTGGTATTAATATCGAAGCACCCCACGAAATGCGTGATGAAGCTTGGCAACGCCTCGGAACTGATCTTAAACCGCAGCATCTCGATCACATCATCCAGCGCGAAATCTCCTTTGATCAGCTCTTAGAGGCTTTCCCCGCTTATTTACAGAATAAAATCGTCGGGCGTACTGTAGTTAAAATCGCTTAGTTAATCGAAATGCAAAGTTAAGGGTGAATCAGTCACTTCCCATTGCCCCTTCGCTACATTTTCACCCGTTGCGCTATTAAACAGTACATAACTGTATTTTCCGTAATGCGGCAGCTTGTTGATAAGCTGCTGCAAAGCCTCTGGTGTAGTGGCATCTAACAACACTAATTGTTGTTTACCAGCAGTCAGACTTAGTGCGAGTGAATGCAAACCACAAGTGTAGTTCACGCTGTTTAAAGTGTAAGCCGTTTCACTGAGCTTAAAAGGCTGTTTAGCGCGCTCTAATAAATCGCTAAGTGCTTTATTATCACCACCTAATAAAACGACTATCCCATCCTCAGGTAAGGGCGCGTCATCATATTGCTGCTTAGGCTTATCACCGCGACTAAAGGCCGTAATTGCATCCTCCCAAGCTAACTCCATACCTGCTGGTACTTGGCGGGCGATCACAAAAGTTTTTGGCTCTGCGTTATATAGGACATTTAAAGCCGCTGGTACTTCATCCGCTGCAGGTAAGCGCATGAGCTCAAACTCCGGATCAACGCCTAAGGCAACCGGCTTTTGCGCATAACTCAACTCAAACTTTTGTTGGGCACGAATCATATCTAGCCATTGAGTTTGTGTGCTACCGTCTTTAAAGCCAGCCACTACAGGAATTTTCAGTTGATAAGGCTCGCCAGCCTGAATTTGCTGAAGCGCTAAGCTGACTTGGGCTTTGCCATCCGGTGTGCTGAGCTGATGCTCACCCAAAACTAATTGAGGTGCACCCGTCCGCTCCAGCCATTGCTTAAAGAAGACTTGTAAATCTTGCCCACTCACTTGGCTAAACACCGCTTGTAGATCGCTAAAACTTGCAGCTTTAAAAGCATAGTCCTTGTATAAACGCTGCAAACCCTGTTCAAAAGCATCGCGTCCAATTTGCTGTTTTAACATATGAAACAACATTAAAGACTTGCCATAACCCACTGCTTGTGTGGTTTGATCATGGCGAGTTTGAAAGGCTCTAAGCGGGAAATCCTGAAAATGGCTGGTGAAACTGGCGTATTTTTGCAAGGTATCACGCCGATATTTCATCCCCTCACCTTTACCCGCGCTGAGTTGATAATCGGCTAGATACGCTGTTAAGCCCTCACTCCAATTACCTTGTGAGCTATCTACATACACACTGTTTCCCCACCAGTTATGCACAATCTCATGTGGGAAAGAGCTAGTTAAGATAAAAGGCAAACGCATGACTTTAGAACCTAACAAAGTGAACGAAGGCATTCCCCAGCCTGTTTCCCAACAGCTTTCTACCGTAGCGAATTTACGATAAGGATAAGCACCTAGCTGCTTAGAATAAGCTTCTACATATTGATGAGTAGCCGTTAAATATTGCTTGGCTAAGGCATCGTCTGCTGTTTGTAAGTAGACTTGCGCGGTTGCGTATTTACCTGCTTCGCTATAAACCTTGAATGGCCCTGCTAAAAAATAAATCGTCTGCTGTGGTTGAATCTCTCGCCAAGTCGTTTGCACTTGTTCGCCTTGGCTTAGGCTCACCCAATCTTTGGGCAGTTCTGCAGTTAATTCAAAGGTATGCAAGCTATTAGTCGCTGTCGGATACCAACGACTATTGGCATCTAAATAAACACCTTTACTATCAAATTGGATACAGGCTTGCGTGAGCCAGGCGCAATCGGGTGTAGAATTAAGCTGTCCGCTATAGCTTAGCCTGACTTCAGCTTGTTTAGCTCGATAATGTTTGAGTCCATTTTCGCTCTTTAGCAACTCTATGGTGGCATTAGGTTCTAAATTAAAACGCTCACTTAAGCTAAATTGCCAAGTTTCTGCGGCCTCTGTGCTGAACCTAAGTTGATCGATTACCGACAAACGCTTAGATGCAAGATCCACCTTCAATTGCAGCTGATGTTGCAATACGGTAGTCAGATTTGCATTCGCTTGCTCTGTATTAGCCTGACTGATTCCAGTCCAGCCAAACATAAGCAAGGCACAGATCAAAAAAAGCCTAATTAAGATCATTGGATTATCCGATTATCTAAGGGAAATGCGCACTTTTCTGGCAGGGTGCTAACATAACAAAGATGACACGGAGGCATCTGTTAGCACTTAGAGTTCACCACTCTACCTGACACTCAGCTTCGCTCAAGGATATAAAATACAGCTATGAAACTGCGATATCGAATTTCTTCACTTTTAGCATTGATCTGTTTCCTTACCCAGTTTGTGTCAATGCCCGCACAAGCGACGACCTTGGAGCATCGCAACTTAGCAGAGGTCAATACCTTCTTAGATGGTTGGAAGCCAGTCGCTATTGATGGCAATAAACAAATCAGTTTTCCTGAACTGATGCAACGACTACAAACTAAACGGGTTGTGTTCGTTGGCGAAACTCATGATCGCTATGATCATCATATGAACCAGTTATTAATTCTACGCGCTATGCATCGCCAAGACCCTAAGATTGGTATCGGTGTTGAATGGTTTCAACAGAATTTTCAACCAGTGATTAATAACTACTTAGCTGGTAAAATTAATGAAGATCAACTCTTGGAGCAAACCGATTATTATAATCGTTGGCGTTATGATTTTCGGATGCTCCGCCCTATTTTGGAATATGCCAAAGCGCATCAACTGCCTGTTATAGCTTTGAATGCTCCTTCTGAACTGACTAGTAAAGTAGGTATGCAAGGCTTGGATAGTTTAACTAAAGCTGAGCGCGCCCAGTTACCTGACGAAATTACCCCAGCTGCTGGCTCTTATCTGAATAAACTCCGTCAAGTATTCGCAAGTCATGCCCACGGGCACGGGCAGTTTGAAAACTTTGCGATGGTGCAGCGGATCTGGGATGAAACCATGGCGTCTAATGTCGTCAAATTCCTACTAACCAACGAAAAATCGCGCATGATTGTGTTTGCAGGCTCGGGCCATGTGAGTGCTAAAGCGGCTATTCCTAATGATGTAAGTCGACGCTTACCGAAAATCTCCAAAGCTACTATTCATAGTGTCGATATCCGTGAGCGCTTTAATGATGAGGTGGACTATCAGTTATTGACGCAATTTCTCAGTTTACCACCCACTGGGAAATTAGGTGTTTGGTTAGTCCCCGCTAAAAATGGCGTCATGATAGGTAAACTAGTCCCTGATAGTGCTGCTGATAAGGCGGGTTTACATGAGGGAGATAAAATTATCAGTATCAATGGCAAAAGCATTGATACTGTAGGCGAGTTATATACGTGCTTGGCTAAATATAAGCCGGGTCATAAAATCAAATTAGGTATTAAACAACCCAATCTCAAGGGGCAGCCGCCCCAAGAGGTGGTTTACACCATCACGCTTCAATAAGGCCTTTGCCCTAGCCAGTTCCCTGCTGGACTATAATTACAAACCCAAATTTGCCCTAAATCTCCACAGATCGCTGCAGCGCAACCCATCGCTTGAGTATCACGCCAAACAATTTGCGTATAATGCCCGCACTGTGCTCCAGACCGACACTGATTGTTCGCATAGTTATAATCTTTCACTTCCTCTGCCCATAAGGCCACCACTCGTCTTGGGCTAATCGGCTCTAGCTCTCTACGCCCATCAGTCCAACGACGTGCACCCGCCCAAAACAAGTTTTCACCAACTTGCCAGTCATCTCTACCCACCTCACTACGATGTTGCATGCTGCAGGCATAGCGGGTTGCTAAAGTATTGGCCCAAACCTGTGCATACTCCGCTAAGGGTTCAGACCAAGTTAGCTTAGTTAAACCCAAGTCCGTACGTACCTCATTATGAGCACTTAGGAATAAACCCTGATTAAGCGCTAAAGAGCGAGCTGAGGAGTTTGGTGTGACTGCACAAGCTACACAACTTAGACTTAAGATAAGCAAAGCTAGAGGACGCTGCATGGCTTAATGTACAAAGGGATTAGTACGACGTTCATCACCGATGGTCGTATTAGGCCCATGTCCTGGTACCACCGTAACTTGATCACCTAAAGGCCAGAGCTGCTGCTTAATAGAATTCATTAACTGCTGATGATTCCCACCAGGAAAATCTGTACGTCCCACACCACCATCAAATAGTACATCGCCGACGAAGACAATATTGGCTTGGCGATTGAATAACACCACATGCCCCGGTGTATGTCCCGGAGTGTGGTAAACCTCGAAGTTTTCCTTGCCGACTGTCAAACTATCCCCATGAGCTAGCCATTGTGTAGGACGAAAGGCTTCATGCGGTGGAAAACCAAATTGCTTAGACTGAATCGGCAAACCATCTAGCCAATACGCATCACCTTCATGGGGGCCAATCACTGGAATCTGATAGTATTCAGCCAGCGGCATTGTGCCGCCTACATGATCTAAATGCCCATGGGTCAGCCAAATAGCAACCGGCTTTAAACCCTCTTTTTCAATCGCAGCCATGAGTCTAGGTACCTCGCCACCTGGATCGACTAACACACATTCTTTGGTTTGCTCACACCAAATAAGGCTGCAATTTTGCTGGAAGGGAGTAACAGGGATTTTTAGGTAGTTCATGAAACCATCGTCAGACAAAATAAAAGACTAGTTTAAGAAATCTGCGCTATTAGGGCTAGTTAGTGAATCACTGAAAATGACTAGGAAAATTTCTCGGGTTAATTGCGAGCCTAGTGGTTGAATCCGCTAGAATAGCGGTTTATACATATTAAAAATATAAACCTTATCTATGATCGATTGGCTTTTAGAAAAACTGCAAACCTTACTGCTTTGGTTAGGCGGCTTAGGCACTATTGGTCTTGGCATTTGGTTTTATCCTGTCATCAAGGCCCAACTGAGTGAAACTCAAGCCACTACGGCGAAGATGCCTTCTGCTCCGGTAGTAAGTCTTGAGCAAACGACTCAACTCATTAAAACGGCTGAGCCAAACGCGCGGGAACCTCGTGCTTGGGCGAGTGATTTATTAGCGGTACTCAAAGAACACGGTCTCCATCAAAGCCGTGAAAATATCTGCGCTGTGATTGCGATTGCGGATCAAGAATCAGGCTTTGTGGCTAATCCGAGCATTCCGAATCTAGGCAAAATCTCCGAACAAGCCGTCATTGCCAAGCTCAAGAAATTTTCCCTGCTAGGCGAGGGTGCTGTGTTGTTTCTAAATAAATTTCCCAATGCTAACGATAGTTTTATGCAGCGCATTCGCAAAGCGAAAACCGAGCGGGATTTAGACTTAGCTTATCGAGATTTAATCGGCGGGTTAAAACAATATGCTCAACAATATAAGCTCACTTGGCTAGTGGACAATCGTTTTGCGAATAACTTCATCGAGGCGAATAATGAAATTAATACCATTGGCTCGATGCAAGTTGCTGTGAGCTTCGCGGTGCAATTCGAGCGTGAAAAACGCCAAGGCAAAGCTTTAAGCCTAGAGGAAACCTATCAAATCCGTGACAAACTTTATACCCGCAAAGGAGGTTTGTACTACGGTACGCTGTTGCTGCTTGGCTATGAAAGTGGTTATGACAAGAAAATCTATCGCTTCGCTGATTTTAATGCAGGCCGCTATAGCAGTCGTAATGCCGCCTTCCAGACTATGATTGCTAAATTAGCTGGCAAAGTGCTAGCCACGGATGGTGATTTATTAATCTATCAAGCCGATGGTGATGTAGAAATGACTGTGAGCGGCACTGAGCAAGCCGTGCGCACTGTAGTACAAAAATTTAGTTTAGGCTTCAAGGACACGCAGATTAGGCGCGATTTATTGAAAGAAAAGCAGTTGGCTTTTAATAAGACGCCTGTTTACCAAGCGATTTTAAAACTCTATAAACAAGAAACTGGTCAAGCGCCTTTATATGCCAAACTTCCCGGCATTGAGCTACACAGCGAAAAATCTTCGCGTATTCTCACCACTGCTAAGTTTGCTAGCACTGTGAATACACGTTATCAACGTTGTGTCGGCTTACCTTAATTTCCTGCTTAGTTTCGCTGCGTGCACAGCACAAAACTGCTAAAATAGCACCCTATTCATACACCCAGTTTTGTTTACGAGGATACCCTGTGCTAGTTGCAGCTAATGTCACCATGCAGTTTGGTGCGAAACCCTTATTTGATAACGTCTCCGTTAAGTTCGGTGACGGTAACCGCTATGGCCTGATTGGGGCAAACGGCGCGGGCAAATCGACTTTTATGAAAATCTTGTGCGGCCTACAAGAACCCACACACGGCAATGTTTCGAAAGATATCAATGAGCGCATGGCTTATTTGCGTCAAGATCAATTCGGCTTTGAAGACCACCGTGTTTTAGATGTGGTGATGATGGGCCATGAAGACATGTGGAAAATCATGTCGGAAAAAGATGCGATTTATGCGAATCCAGACGCGAGCGAAGATGATTATATGCGCGCGGCCGAATTAGAAGGCCAATTCGCTGAATTAGATGGCTATACTGCAGAATCAAGAGCGGGTGAATTATTACTCGCGGTGGGTATTCCAGTTGAGCAGCATAATGGCCCGATGCGTGAAGTTGCGCCCGGCTGGAAATTGCGGGTCTTACTCTGTCAAGCGCTGTTTGCTAATCCTGATATTCTGTTATTAGACGAACCCACCAATAACCTCGATATCAATACGATTCGCTGGCTAGAGGAAACTTTGAATAATCGTGAATCTACCATGATTATTATTTCGCATGATCGCCACTTCCTAAATCAAGTCTGTACGCATACTGCTGACTTAGACTTCGGCAAAATCCAAGTTTATGCCGGCAACTATGACGACTTTATGGAAGCTTCAACCCAAGCCCGTGAGCGTCAAGCCAATGCCAATGCTAAGGCCAAAGAGCGCATTTTAGAGCTACAAGATTTCGTCCGCCGCTTCTCTGCAAATAAATCCAAAGCTAAACAAGCGACTAGCCGCCGCAAGTTAATCGAGAAACTGCGCCCAGAAGATGTGAAACCTTCCAGCCGCCAATATCCTTGGATTCGCTTTGAATACGACGAAAAAGAGCGCTTACATCGTTTCGCCGTCGAAGTGGAAAATCTCACCTTCGCTTATGAAGGCATGGAAAAACCGATTATCAATAACTTTAGTTTTACCATTGAAGCAGGCGAAAAAATTGCCATCATCGGGGAAAACGGGGTAGGTAAAACAACCTTAGTGAAACTCCTTGAAGGCCAACTTCAGCCGCAAAAAGGTAGTATCAAATGGGCGGAAAAAGCGCGTATTTCCAGTTATGAGCAAGATCACGAAGACGAGTTCAAGAGCGAACGCCCTTTAACCGATTGGATTGCCGAATATGTGCGCAAAGAAGGTTATGAAGGTGAAGATGCAGAAACGCAGATTCGTGGGACTTTAGGCCGTCTGCTCTTTGGTGGTGATGCAGTTAAAAAATCGGTGAAAGTCTTATCCGGTGGTGAAAAAGGCCGGATGATTTTTGGGCGGATGATGCTTTCACGTACCAATGTCATGATCATGGACGAACCTACCAACCACTTAGATATGGAATCAATTGAATCCTTGAACGGTGCTTTAGATCGCTATGATGGAACTTTGATTTTTGTTTCCCATGACCGCGTTTTTGTTGGCTCGTTAGCCACACGCATTTTCGATGTAAAAGGCGACGGTACTGTAGTCGATTATCGTGGTACTTATGACGAATACTTAAGTAGTCAAGGCTTAGAGTAATGACTCTAAAGCTTGAGGTTTTACGGCAGCTCGATCTAATCGAACCTAGTGCCTCGGGTCGTCCGCTCTTTCTAGCGGCGGCCAGTGGCTTAGTGAGTGTCGGTGATTATCTATATGTGGTGGCGGATGATGAAAATCATTTAGGGATTTTTTCGCGCACTGCTGCTCAACCAGGCCGTATATTGCGTTTGCTAGACGGCGATTTACCCGATGAGCCGAAAGAGCGTAAAGCTCATAAGCCTGATTTTGAAGCACTCACAGTCTTACCTGCTTTTGGTGCTTATCCGCATGGCGTTTTATTAGCTTTGGGTTCGGGCTCCAAAAAACGTCGCTATCGTGGGGTCGTCTTAGGTTTAGCGGCGGATGGAGCTATCAATACGGAAGCATTGGTGATCGATCTGACTCCGCTCTATGAACAATTGTCTGAACGGTTTAGCGATTTGAATATCGAAGGCGCGTTTGTGGATCAATATTTGAATCTACTACAGCGTGGGAATAAAGCCGATGATAGCCAAAACGCCTGTATCCGCTTAGATCTAGCTCAAGTTCTGAACACTATCACTGCACAGCGTCAACTAGAGGCTAGCGCTTTGTTGTCCATACAGCCTTATACACTCAGTGAAGTTCAAGGTGTTCCGCTTTGCTTTACTGATGCGGCAGCCCTGCCAGATGGGAGTTGGCTATTTTCTGCCGCAGCTGAAGCAACTGATAATAGTTACGCGGATGGTGCTCTGATTGCAGCGGCCCTAGGCGTGATAAATGCACGTGGTGATCTAGTTTATTTGACGGTCTTGGATAATCGTTACAAAATCGAAGGTGTCTCTGCAAAAGTCGAGGGAGACAGCTTAGACTTACTCTTAGTCACCGATGCAGATGATCCAAACCAACCAGCCGTCTTGTTGCAGACAACGCTTGCTGGCTACCCTTTTTAAAGAGCAATGAAACACGCTTTGTTCTGTTGAGGAGAGGATTATGAATATAAAAATTGACGTCGAAATGACGCCTGAGGAAATGCGGCGTTTGGTCGGCTTGCCCGACGTTCAAGAATTTAATAAGCAAGTAATGGATAAAATGCTGGAGAAGCTGACCCTAGGTGCGGATGGCTTTGACCCTATGAGCCTCTTCCAGTCATCGATTATGACTAATTCGGATTTTACGAAACGTTGGATGGATGCTTTGAATATTTTCGGCAGTAAAACCAGTTCATCTAGCAGCTCTAGCTAAAGCTTAAATTGTATTTTAATCCTCGCAGTTAGCATTTAGCTGCGAGAAAAAGCATTCAACCAACTCGGTCAAAACCTCTCCACAGGCCGCACGAATATGTAATTGCGCCAAGTCGTCAGCGCGCGTATTACCCGGGTTTAATAAAATAATGGGTTTACCCCAGTCTTTAGCACGCACACAAAACCGATAACCTGAATATACTTTCAGCGAACTCCCTACCACCAATAAGGCATCAGCCTGCTGCAAAGCAGCTAAGGACTGCTCAACCCGTGGTACTGGAAGTGTTCCACCAAAAAATACGACATCCGGCATCAAAACCCCACTACAGACCAAACAAGTGGGTAAATCTAACTGCTCAAAATAATCGTCTGCTAAAGCCGCATCTCCATCTGGACGAGTCTCAGCTTGTAAACTTGGTAAGAGAGGATTCAATTCAGCCAAGCGTTCTTGTTGCTCAGCGCGAGTTATTTTCGCGCCACATTGTAAACAAACAACTCTTTGTAAATTGCCGTGTAGATCAATAACCTGCTGATGACCAGCGGCTTGATGCAGATTATCCACATTTTGTGTCACCAGCTGATCGACTACGCCGAACTGCTCTAATTTGGCTAAAGCTTGATGCGCTGCATTCGGCTGAGCTTGCGAAATCGTCGGCCAACCCACAAACGACCGTGCCCAATAGCGCTTACGCACTGCTTCTTTTTGGATAAAGTCATAATGCTGTAAGGGGGCACCGCGCAACCAAACTCCATTTTCATCTCGATAAGTGGGAATGCCAGAGTCCAAACTGACACCAGCGCCTGTCAGCACCAATAGCTTAGGATGGAGTTGAATAAAGCGGTAGAGCGTGTCGGCTTGGATGTGAAGGTTAGTTTGCATAAGCTCTATTAAATATTAAGTAGATCTCTTAGGAAAGTAGAGTAAATCTATTTATTCTGAGGTGATGAGCTATGACTCTATCAAAGTTTTATCAGCGACCGCCTTTGGACATAGGGCTAGTAACAGGATGCATAAAATTCACTAGGATGCTTGCCATAAGTATCACACAACAACAAACCCAGCCCACTTCAAAGCTGAGGTCAACCCACCTAAATCACAATTAATTTTTGACTTTTGCAATAGGTATAATCAATTCAACAATTAATCATTATATTTTTATATAGAATATCGCCACACTCAATCACATAGCGAGAGTCCATGCCCCACTCTATTTCATGAATAACATTATTATTTTCTGATAGTCTTATCTCATTTCTTAATAAATCGCCATGAGATACATGATCATTTGTTAAGAAATACTTTTTTACATCTAAATATTCAATTAATATATATCTGTCATGATAAGAGTTTAAAAGCTTTATAATAATAGATGTTGTCTTATCTTGACTTTCAATGATATTTATTGATTCAAGCCAGCTGTCATGAAGCTCTCGTGGATCATTATAATCACCTCGCCAAGAAGCCGCTGCAAAAGAATAAGCATTTTCTGGAAATTTTTCTCTGTTCTTAATAAGGTATTCTCTATATGATTCATTAGCCTTCTTTATAATATTAAAGTCCAATGTTCCTTGAGCATAATCTCTCAATAAAACAAACATAAAAAAACCTTTTTTAAAACTGAGGTTTGCAAGGATAGAATCGCCCAAAGATTTAATGCTAAAATACACACTAATATTATTTAGATCATTAGATTCACTTCATAAATAAAAAATCAAGCAGTTTTTATCTATCACATTCCTGCTCCCACTATAACTGACAAATTCTTGAGTTCATCTGGCACACGAACAATGATAGGACTATACATTAATAAAAGCGACAAATAGACTAAACCAGCGTGGCTGGTGAGATGTGTTTCGTACAACACAGCTAACGGCAAATTGCCTAATTTGAGCAGTATTACTCTAAACACTCCGCTAAAGTCAATTCACTGGTGCAAACCTGAATGTGCTGGCTAGCAATGTATTGAAAGAGCTTTTGTAAAACGCCTGCATATAACTCATGCCCCTCAATCGCATATATGAAAATATTGCTATCTAGATAAAGCTTGCGGCTATCCATCATGAGCTGGGCGACCATTGCTCACGCTCGGCTTGCAACCAAGCATCAATATCCGCAGGAGAATCGAAAGCTCTAATTGCCTTGCCAGCACCAAACATACCTAATAAGGCATGAGTAACAGCAGTATTAGCATTTGCTTCTAAATTAGTTTTGGCTCAAGCGCTACTTACCTAGGCTTGATGAATCTTCAGTGTAATCTCCGTTTTCACCGAATTCGCAATAAAGCATTCCTCGTGCGCTTCGTGATGCAGCTGCTCAAGTTCTGCAAAGCTAGGTAGTTTACTGCCAGAAAAGATCACTGTCGGCGTTAAGGTGACTGCTGAAACCCAATATTTCTTTTGTGCATTCGGGGTCATCACCCCTACAGCCGTATCGTGATAGCTATCCACGATAAAGCCATGTTTGGCAGCAATCGACAAAAACCACAGCATATGACAACTAGAAATCGAGGCAACAAACGCTTCTTCAGGATCGAGCGCTTGCGGCTCTGAAAACGGCACAGGAACAACCAAAGCCGAAGATGAACCGACGACTTCAACACCATCAAATTTTAATAAATGCTTGCGGCTATAACGATTATCCAGAAACTTTTGAGAACCGCGCTCCCAAAGAACTTCAGCAGTATATTGATGTGCCATCTTGCTTCCTTAAACCTCTTCCCACACTTTATCTAAACGTTTAGCTGATACCGGTTTTGCGGTTCCCAACTCCTGCGCAAATAGTGAAATGCGGAATTCCTCTACCATCCACCGATACTCATGCAAAGCCGCATCCTGCTTAGCATTCATTTGGCTGCGATTTTTGTGCAAGCGTTCTTTGTAGCGATCCCAATAAGGTTGAACTTGTACACGCAAAGCACGATCTTTAGTGGGTGCTTCGAGCATTTTCTCTAAACGACGTTGAATACCTTTTAGATAGCGCGGCAAATGGCGAATCTCGTCCGGCTGCATTTCATCTAAGAAATTTGGATAAATTAAATGCGCCAGTTGGTCATTCACATCATTTAAGGTTTCTAGCCAAGCCGGATTAACTTTGCCTTTTAAAAGCTTACGGATTTCATGATAGGCCGCTAAAGCCGGTGCCAGCATCCGTGCCAAATCCTGAGCTTGAGCAAAGATATTTTTCCGCCCGACTTGCAAAGCAGCCGTGAAGCTTGCTTGTGTGCGCAGATCTAGAAACTCAGCAAAGGCTTGGCGGAAAGCATAACGGGTAATGCTTTCTTTCAGTTCATCACATTTACCACTGGCCGCATAATGCAAACAGAGCTGCTGCATTTGTGGAATTTGCCTTGGCACATCTCGAGCTTCTGCTGGCAAAGCCAACATAAATAAGCGTAATACTGCTAAGCGATGTTGGCGCTGGGCTTCGGCTTCATTATCAAAAAGCTTAATGTCCACTGAGCTACTCTGCGGACTTGCTACATATAAAGCGGGCCAAGCATGCAGTTTCATCCCACCCATATCCAGCAAGTGGGTAGCTGGCAGATCGCCGAAATTCCATTCAGTTAAACCTTGACGCTCAATATGCTGGGTCGGTTGACGAATTAACTCTTGCTTAGCTTGTTGGCCGACTTTATTGCGTAGTGCTAATAAATCCCGTCCAGCCTTCACCACTACACCGCTATCATCCACCACTTCAAAGCGCATTAATAAATGCTCAGGTAACTCTAGTTGCTCCCAAGCATCGGCATCAATCCGTGTGCCACTCATACGCAAGAGTTGCTGGCCTAGAGCTTCCGAAAGAGTAATTTTTTCGCTCGGCTCAATCGCTTCTAAACAGGCGCGCGCATAATCCGGTGCTGGCACAAACTGCTTACGAATTTGCTTAGGTAGCGCCCGAATCATCGCTGTGAGTTTTTCCTCCAACATCCCCGGCACTAGATATTCAAAGCGCGTCGGTGACAATTGATTAAGGGCTAACAGCGGTAAACGTACCGTGACGCCATCATCTTCAGCATTCGGTTCAAAGTGATAGCGCAAGGGTAAAATCATACTTTGCACCGCAATACTATCCGGGAATTGACCACTGCGCTCATGCCCAGCATCGCGCTGCATTAAATAGTCGCGGGTCAGATACAAAAGTGTCGGGTGCTTTTGCTCGGCTTGTTTACGCCATTTCTCAAAAGAAGCGCCATTGACCACATTGGCCGGAATTAACGGATCGAAAAAGTCATACAATAGTTTTTCATCGGCCAAAATATCGCGCCGCCGGCCTTTAGCCTCTAGCTCTTCAATCTGGGCAATTAATTCGCCATTGTGGCGGAAGAAGGCTGCATGGGTTTTATATTCACCATAGACCAGTGCATGGCGAATAAAAATCTCGCGGCTAATCAAGGGGTCAATCTTGCCGTAACTCACGCGCCGTTTCGGGGTGATGGTAATGCCGTATAAAGAAGTGCGTTCAAAAGCAGACACATTCGCGGAATTTTGCTCCCAATGCGGCTCGGTATAATGACGCTTAATTAAATGTGCGCCAAACTCTTCAATCCAATCTGGCTCAATCTTAGCAACGGTACGTGCATACAGTTTGCTGGTTTCGACCAACTCTGCCGCCATGATCCACTGTGGCGCTTTCTTGCGCAAATTCGAGCCAGGGAACATCCAAAATTTGCGGCCATTCGCACCTTGATATTCTAAATCCTGATCTTTTAGGCCAATATTGCCCAACAAACCCGCTAAGAGGCTGCGATGGATTCCGCTATATTCAGCGGCTTTTTCATTCTCTTTAATCCCAGCTTCCAGCAAAGTGGAGCGAATCTGCTGATGAATATCATGCCATTCTTGCAGACGTGTCCACGACAAGAATTCACGTAAGCATAATTTACGAAACTGGCTTTTGGATAATTCTTTACGCTGCTGATGAAAATAGTCCCACAGCTTCAGCAAGCTTAAGAAATCCGAATCCTCTGCTTTAAAGCGAGCATGCTTTTCATCCGCGGCTTGCTGCTTTTCTAACGGACGTTCACGCGGATCTTGAATCGCTAAAGCCGCAGTAATCACCAAGACTTCTTTTAAAGCGCCTTCTTTATCTGCAATCAAGAGCATTTTGCCTAAACGCGGATCCACTGGCAGCTTAGCTAGTGTGTGCCCAATAGCAGTTAAATTAAAATCTGCATCCACCGCGCCAATTTCAAATAAGAGTTTATAGCCATCGCGAATCAAGCGCAGATCTGGCGCTTCTACAAAGGGGAATTTTTCAATCTCGCCAAGCTGCATACTCTCCATTTGCAGAATAACTGAGGCAAGATTGGTGCGCAGAATCTCCGGTTCAGTAAATAATGGGCGGCTGTTGTAATCCTCTTCACTGTATAAACGAATCGCTACCCCTGCAGCCACACGCCCACAGCGACCTGAGCGTTGATTCGCCGAAGCTTGTGAAACCTTTTCAATCGGCAAGCGCTGCACACCAGCCCGCCATGAATAACGCGAAATCCGTGCTAAACCTGCATCCACCACATAGCGAATGCCGGGCACGGTCAGTGAGGTTTCCGCGACATTGGTGGCTAGCACCACGCGCCGGCGTCCGTGTGCTTCAAACACACGATGCTGTTCTTCCGCAGATAACCGTGCGTAAAGCGGCAAAATCTCAGTGGAAGGTGGGTGATGTTTGCGTAAGGCCTCAGCTGTCTCACGAATTTCGCGCTCACCGGGCAGAAAGACTAAAATATCCCCACTACCAACCATACCTAATTCATCAACTGCATCCAGAATCGCATCGGTTAAATCACGCTCATCTTCGCCTTCAATATCCACCAAAGGCCGATAACGAATTTCAACTGGATAAGTCCGACCCGAAACTTCAATAATCGGTGCACCATTGAAATGCTCAGCAAACCGCTGTGGATCAATCGTCGCTGAGGTAATAATAATTTTTAAATCACGGCGCTTCGGCAATAACCATTTCAAATAGCCAAGCAGGAAATCAATATTGAGGCTGCGCTCATGCGCTTCATCAATAATCAACGTGTCGTAGTCATTCAAATAACGATCTTGCTGAATTTCTGCAAGCAGAATCCCATCTGTCATGAGTTTGATATAACTATCTTGATGCGTTTTATCAGTGAAACGCACTTTATAGCCCACCTGCTGGCCAAGCGGCGTTTTTAATTCTTCAGCAATCCGATCAGCAACACTACGCGCGGCAATCCGTCGAGGTTGAGTATGGCCAATAAAACCGTCAATTCCGCGCCCAGCATCCAAACACATCTTGGGTAATTGCGTGGTTTTCCCTGAGCCGGTTTCACCACAAATCACCACCACTTGATGCTCTTGAATCGCTTTAATAATTTCCTCACGGCGCTGTGCTACCGGTAGATCTTCAGGGTAGTCAGGCTGCGGCTTATTTTGCATACGCAAAGTACGCTGTTTGCTACTCGCTGCAATTTTCATGTGTAAACGCTCGGCCCGCGCTTCGTCTGGTTTACGCTCTAACTGCTGAAATTCACGCCGCAAACGAAACCGATCCGCACCCATCACGGTGCTGAGCTGCTTACGAAGTTGATGAGTACTGATGGGGGCTGGCGTATTCACTTTAGTTTTAATAATGCAAGGCTAAGGGCGGCTATTTTAGCGTGAAGCGTTAGTCAGTTCGATATTTGTACCCAAAAAGGTGAAATAAACTCATCCAAAGCGCTTTGAATTAACATTTCATCCTTATTTCACGAGTGCTATAGTTTACTCTTCACCGCAAAACAATAGGTTAGCAACCATGACGACTCAATATCCTAATTTGGCCCAGATGGGCGTACAGAATCCACAAGATATTATTGGCTATACGCTTTCCCATATAGCGCCTGCTACGGATGTCTTGAAAATTAAATATCAGCGCCCGAAAGGCTCACTCCTACCCGTCACGCGTAGCTATAATATCGGACGGGCCGTACAGACTCGCATGATCGATAGCGGCACAGCGACAACCAGCGAAATTCATGAAATTTCACCCGTGTTATCTAAGGCTATTCAGGAGCTTGACCTGATCGTTGATGCCAAAACTTCTAAAGATGAGTTAAAGAAACACATTTTAGCGGAGATGGAGCGTGTTGAACTGGAGTTTGTAGCGGAAATGCGCGCGCTACGTCAGTTAATGACTAAGTTAGACCACTAACTAAGCCTTTGCTTTAAGCCGCTAGCCTAAGCTTTTAAGCTAGAAACTTAGGCTAGTCTGCTTAATCCCTAGCTTCTACAGGCTTACCTTTCTTTTCTGCTCAACTAAGCTTACTTTTGAACTTTAAATTAGCTTGAAAAGGCAGCTCAACGATGACAATTGTTTATTTTATAGCCGGACTAGTCTTTCTAGTCGTCGGTGCTGAGATATTAGTACGTGGCGCTTCACGCTTAGCAGCAGCATTGGGAATTTCCCCGCTGGTGATTGGCTTAACTGTGGTAGCATTTGGCACGAGTGCACCCGAGCTTGCAGTCAGTGTCAAAGCTGCACTCAATAATCAAGCTGGGATTGCAGTAGGCAATGTGGTCGGTAGTAATATTTTTAATGTTCTGTTTATTCTGGGTATTTCTGCTTTAATTATCCCCTTAGCGGTTTCCAAACAACTCATCAAATTCGATGTGCCTTTTATGATTTTTCTGTCTGTCAGCGTCTTATTGTTTGCGCTTGATGGGCAATTCAGTCGAACTGAAGGGATTATTTGGTTTAGTGGCTTACTCGCTTATATCGCTTTTCTTTTTTACAAAAGTCGCCAAGACAGCCGTAAAGCAGCTAAAGAAGTTGATCCAGAAGTGGCTGAATTACTTGGTGATCCAAGCGAAAAACAGGCTTGGGCTAAAAACATTGGTTTTATTGTGATTGGCTTAGTTTTACTCGTACTAGGCTCACGGTGGCTAGTAGACGCAGCAGTGACTTTCGCTCAATACCTAGGTGTTAGTGAAGTGGTGATTGGCTTGACGATTGTTGCCGCTGGCACTTCCTTACCTGAAGTGGTCACCTCTATTATTGCGGCGATTCGTGGCGAACGTGATATTGCGGTGGGCAATGTAGTAGGCAGTAATATCTTCAATATTATGGCGGTATTAGGTATCACGAGTATTATCGCTCCTGCGGGTATCCCGGTCGAAGCTTCTACCATTCGTTTTGATATTCCAGTCATGATTGGCGTAGCTTTAGCTTGCTTACCGATCTTCTTCACTGGACAAACCATTAGCCGCTCTGAAGGTGCTGTATTCTTTGCCTATTATGTGGCTTACACCGTCTATTTAGTGCTAGCTGCCACCAGCAATCCCTCCTTAGATGCTTTTGGCAAAATTATGTTTTATGGCATTTTACCACTGACTGCCTTAGGCTTAATGGTATTTAGTATGCGTCAGTTACGTAGTGCTAAAATTTAGGTGTGAGCCTGTTTGTCTTTAAGCAGTGGGCTTTGCCTTACTGCTTAAGCAAGGAGATTAGTGATGAGTTATGTTGACGGTTATATCCTGCCTCTACCTGCTGAAAATGTGGAAGCCTATCGCGCAATGGCCCAATGCGCTGGACAAATCTGGATCGAGCATGGTGCACTGTCTTATCGAGAATGCTTAGGTGATGACCTTAATTCAGAGTGGGCAAGCGATTCTTTTCCTAAAGCAGTGAATGCCAGTGCCAATGAAAAAGTCATCTTTGCTTTCATTGAGTTTGAATCCCGTGAGCATCGGGATGAGGTGAATGCTAAAGTTTATGAAGACCCACGTCTAGAAGAGTGTGGCGATATGGAAGATCCTCCCTTTGATTTCAAGCGGATGGCTTATGGCGGCTTTCAAGTTCTAGTTAATCTACGCAAATAAACACCTCTTTAACCCCATCTTTAGCGCAGTGCAAACGCATACACTGCGCTACTCCCTGTAACAAGGCTTTAGTTTTTCTGCAGGCACTCCTCTCCACCTAGCCAATGCTTAATTGCGTCTTTAAGACTGTATTTAGCTGCAAATTTACAATTGCAGTAATCTTGGTTTTTTATTAAATTACCGTTTAATTAAACACTTGTTTAATGAAAGGAGTGCGCTGTGCCTAAACAGGGAATGGCTGCGATTCGTCGCCCGCAACTGATTGAAGCTACTATGCAGGCGATTGATTCTGTGGGTTTTTCACGCGCCAATGTGCAATTGATTAGCAGTTATGCAGGTGTCACTCCTGCCATTATTAATCACTATTTTGGTGGTAAAGATGGCCTAATCGAAGCCACTATGCGTCAAGTACTCCGCTCCTTAGGGGCTAGTGTGCGTCAGCAATTGGCTGCTTGCCATCCCGATGATGTGCTAGGCCGTATTCAAGCGATTGTCTGTGGAAATTTTGATCAAGAACAAATTAGTCCGAAAGCAGTTAAGACTTGGTTAGCTTTTTGGGCTTTAGCCATGCATGAGCCGCAATTGCATCGCTTACAGCGGGTCAATGAACAGCGCTTATTATCGCATTTACGTTTAGAGCTGAAGCGTGTCTTTGAGCCAGAACGCGCCAGTTTTATGGCACAAGCGATTGCTGCTTTGATCGATGGTATTTGGCTGCGAGGTGCACTGAATCCAAATGGAGTGGATGTGGCTCTCGCACAACATGTGATTAAAGATTATTTAGAGCATCAGCTACCTGTTGCCGTCCTGAAACAGCATCAAGCTTTTCAAGCCACAGCGCATGCTCTGTAAGTTTTGCGAATAGGTTCTGTCAAGCGGTCAGCCTATTCGTAAAAGCAATCCAAGCAGATGGATTGCATCGACAAGCCCAAGCACTACAGCTAGCGCTTGTAATAGAGTCTTGCTGCTGAAGGATTAGACAGGCAGTTATCTTTTAGCGGTCGGCGCTCACTAGTCTGTTGGAGGAGAGTCTATGAATATTTTACTTTCAGCGGGAGTAGCTTTTACTCTGCTTGCAGTAATTTATTGTGTCGTTAAATGGGGTAATGTGGTTTGCATTGGTGTAACACCTGTACGCTTATTTACTTTCATTGCCATCCTATTTACTTCTGGCCTTGATGCTGGCTTGATTATGTTCCCCCTGACTGAGTTTGGCACTTACGAGGATATTGTTAAAAATCCTGAATATGCTTTTAGTAATCCTATGGCTATCGAGTTTGCCTACTGGGGCTTTCTAATTTGGTCATTTTATTTTCTCACCAGCTTTTATTTCTGTATTATTGAGCCGCGAGTTGGTTTTTTTGAAATCCCCTTCGTAAAAATTCTTAATAATATTGTTATTATCGGCACTTGTGCTTTCACAGCTTATTTACTCTTAATTAATTTACCCTGGTATTTACCGCAACTAGGCGATGGTAAAACGGTACTCTTGGTATTTTATGTGATCGTTTTTGCTGTGATTTTAGCGGCTATTTTTTCTAGTACTGATATTAAGTATTTGAAAATCCTCAGTGTTGCCTCTACTTGGTTATTTTTAGCCTTAATTGTGGGTATGTGGCTGGGTGCAGCGATTGCTCCTCAAGCCTTCGTAGCAAACATTAGCATGATCGGCAACTACTTCGGTAATCTGCATAAATTCGTTTTTCCTCTTAATGATTATCATGCTTTCTATCTATTTTGGTGGTTTGCGTGGAGTATTATGATTGGGCAATTTACCTCGCGCTTTGTGGGCGGCTTGAAAACTTGGCAGTTACTAGCGGCTCTCCTCATTCTACCTTCAATTCCCTTGGCTTTATGGATCGCAGTGCTTTATTACTATCATAGTAATGGCTTAGCTACTGGTGGTTTAGTGACTATTGCCATGGTCTTTGTGGGCATTACCTTTGTGATTAACTCTCTAGACTCTTTAATTAGGCTTTATACGGATAATTTGAATTTCACTACTCAGCGCTTTGGCAAGAGTAAATATATCCTCGGCAATCTAGTTATTTTGTGCTTCCTCACTTTACTCTTTCAATTAGATTTTCTAAAAATCCAATGGGTAGGATCCTTAGTCATCTTAATGTACTTTGCTTGTTTAGCTTATATCCTAAAGTATAAGCGTAAAGAGGTGGCTGCTATTAACTCATCACCTGAAGGTCGAGTAGTCGATTTTAATATCATCAATAATGTGACTTAACGACCGCTTATCAGAAGCCCTAAGCTTAGGGCTTCTTGCTTGCCATTATTGCCCCAGCCCCTCTATAAACCTAGCTAAAGACCTTAACTTACTATTCAATAGCATTAATCAGTGATAGAGAGGTAAGTTTAATGAAATTACTATTCGCAATCGTTTTGCTACTGTGTAGCTCAATGACTTATGCAGCGTTCAAATGCAATCCAGACGGCAATCAAGCCGAGTTGAATCAATGTGCTTTGGATGACTATCAGGCAGCCGACAAACAGCTTAATGACACTTGGAAGAAACTAATGCTGAAGTTTAAGAACGATAAAACAGCAAGCAGTAAACTAAAAATCGCGCAAAAAGCTTGGTTGGCGTTTCGAGATGCAGAAGTTGATGCCATGTTTGCCTGCGCTAACCCAGTCAGCAACTGTTGGGGCAGTATGGAACCGATGCTGCGCTATGGAGAATTAAGCACTTTAACTCAAGAACGCACCAAGCGCTTGCAAAAATATCTGAGCCAAGGCTTGGGTGTTCCTATGGAATAATGGTTTAATAGGTCTAGGGAACGCAATCTCCAAGGATGGAGCTTGGCTCCCCTAGATCAGATGTCCATAGCCTGAGGCTAAGTCCTAGCTAAATCCTATTTTCTACTGAGCAAACTCACTCCAATCATCACTAAGAGCATTCCTATTAAATGCACCCAAGTAAAGGGTTCACCAAGAAAAATGACTGCTAAAATAATCGTGATGATGGGGCCTGCAGTACCCATAATGCTGGCACGCGCAGCTCCAATCCTTGCAACTGCTTCAGTGAGCATGAAGCTCGGTAAAACGGTGCTAAAAAAGCCTAACAACAGTGCATAAAACCAAGCGTTACTGTTGACCCACAGCGCACTCAAAGGATGGGTAAAAGAAAAGTGGATAAGCACACAGGCTGTAGCTGAAAGCATAGCAATACTAGTAAATAACATGCTATCTACCCGATTTAACACTCGTTTGCTATAGACTAAATAGACCGCAAAAATAAGTGCTGAAATAGTTACTAACACTACGCCTAAGCCAACATGACTACCACCTAATTTCGCCTCGAACGCATATAACAACAGCACCCCACTATAGGTGAGAACTAAAGCTAGCAAAATGCGCGGTGTAATAGCCTCTTTAAATAATAACCAACTCAACAGAGCTGTCATCACTGGATAGGTATACAACATCAAGCGCTCAAGCTGCGCTGAGATGTAATTCAAACCCTGCATATCAAAATAAGCCGAGACATAATAACTCATTGCACCCAAAGCCATTATTGCTAACAAGTCTTGTCGCTTAGGTCGATTAACTTTGGTCTTATAAACTAGCCAGAACAGAACCACTAGATAAAAAGGCGCTGCTACCAACATACGTAAAGTCAGTAAAGTGACAGTATCAACGCCTTGGGCGTAAGCAAGCTTTATAAAAATAGACTTCAGCGCAAATAAGGCTGTACCACCAAAAGCAAACAATAAGCCTAGCCGCAAATTGCGCTGCTCTGCATAAGGACCGATTTCTACCCGCATGAAGTGCTCCGTATAAAGCGCTGCGGGATAAAGATGAATAAGCTGAGGGTGATCCCGCAGCTATTAAAAAGACAAGACTAGCTGCTCTGTGTATTCACGCAGAGAAGCAGCCAAGCATTAGCTAAATTTATAAAAAAGTTGAAACTACGCATCCCTATTACTATACAAGCAGTTTTGTAGTTTAAATAGTCGGGTCTAAAGATTTAATTGACTGAAACAGGTGTAGGCTCATACAAACTCAACTCAGCCCTTAAGTTTGCATACAGTGCTCGCGTCCAGACTGGCAAACCCTTATCCATAGTCAGCTGACGATTAAGGCGAAAATCAGTAGGCGCAATCACGACTTTCATATGCTCTATTCCAACCCAAGCCGCTAGGGCAAACAATTCTTCGGCGGCTACATCGCCCATGGCTAAGCAACCGATCGACACATTTTTGCCGTGGATCATAATATCCGAGCCTAATTGCTCGCGCCCTTCTAGTGCCCCCATTTGCCGATCATAGGCATTCGGATAATTCAAGCGCAGGGATACATGGTACAGACTATTCGGATTGAGCAGTTCAATAGCATAAACTCCTTCTGGTACTTGACGATCCCCTTCCCGCAATTTGGGGCCTAAATTACCACTAGCCGCTTGAATCGGATAAACTTTGACTTGCTTCCATAGCCCTTGATTATCTTGGGCATATAGTTCTAAACGCTTAGTATCTTTGAAAGCCAATAAACTAATAGCTTGCGGAGGTAAGGGCACCTTGGCTTCCTGAAAATCAGGCAGTAGGCGGGTGCGTACAGACGAGCCAAAGGCTTCTAAACGATCATTAATGGTGTATTTGCTACTCGTTTTAAGTTTCACAAAACTCACTGCTGTGTCTACTGGTGAGGGATATAATAAATAAAACCCAGTCGTCATAAAGCTTAAAATCAAGAAGGTATAGGCTAGTTTGTTCATTATTCACCCTATTGAATCCTTATAAACAGTATGCGTTAGGGTTTTAGGGATTTTGTGCAGACTTGATGGATAAACAATGCAGACTGCTTAAACAAAGGAACTAACTGAGTTTTATTAGCTGGATTTTGACAAGATGCTTAGTCGCGGCCTAGCTAGGCTTTGGGCTTGGCTGATGTTTGATGAACCTTTGTCATGGACTATGTTCATGGGTATGTTAGTTTCACTGCTCGGTATTATCATCATTGCACGTGCTCAAGCTACACTTGCCAGCTCAGCTCAAGCTGTTTAATTAAGGCAAGAGCGAACTGCTGCATTTATTTTAAATTTAGACTAGTACCCTACTAACTACCTTTAGTCTTGACGAAGCAAAGCGGAAAAGAGCATATTCTAAGTCTATGAGAGGATAATTTTTGCTTGCAAGATCAAATTTATAATGAGGAGTTAGCCATGAAGAAGCGTTTAATTGCGTTATCCATTCTGAGTGCTGTTTGTTTCTTACCCCAAGCCTATGCCGCGCCGAAAACCTTTGTGTATTGTTCGGAGGGCGCACCTTCTGGTTTTAACCCCCAATTTTATACCGATGGTTCAACCTTCGATGCAGCTGGGCAAGCGATGTATGATCGTTTAGTGCAGTTTCAACCGGGCGAAACCAGTATTTCTCCTGCCTTGGCGGAGTCTTGGGAGGTCAGCCCTGATGGTTTAAGCTATACCTTCAAATTGCGTAAAGGCGTTAAATTCCATACTACGAAAGATTTTACGCCAACCCGCGATTTCAATGCTGATGATGTCCTGTTCTCTTTCAATCGCCAGTGGAAAGCTGATGATCCTTATCACAAAGTTTCTAATGGCAACTATGAATATTTTACGGGCATGTCGATGCCGGATGTATTGAAGACGATTGAAAAAGTGGATGATTACACTGTGAAATTCACTTTAAATCGCCCTGAAGCACCGATGTTGGCTAATTTAGCGATGGATTTTGCCTCAATTCTGTCTGCGGAATATGCCGATGCGATGATGAAAGCGAAAACGCCAGAAAAAGTGGATACGGACCCTGTAGGCACAGGCCCCTTCCAATTAGTCGCTTATCAAAAAGACGCGATGATTCGCTATAAAGCCAATGAAAATTATTGGGAAGGCAAACCCAAAATTGACAATCTCGTGTTCGCTATTACCAAAGACAATGCGGTGCGCTGGCAAAAGTTACAAGCGGGTGAATGCCACTTAATGCCGTTTCCAAACATGGCTGACTTAAAGGCTATGCAGGAAAATAAAGATGTCACAGTCTTGAGTCAGGAAGGTTTGAATGTTGGTTATTTTGCTTATAACACCACCAAGAAACCTTTTGATGATGTACGGGTGCGTAAGGCTTTGAATATGGCGATTAACAAGCCGGCGATTTTGGAGGCGGTCTATCAGGGCGCTGGTAAAGTTGCTAAAAATCCCATTCCACCGACCATGTGGAGTTATAACGATAAAGTGGTTGATGACCCCTACGACGTAGAAGGCGCGAAAAAGCTCTTAGCGGAAGCGGGTGTGAAGGATCTGAAAACCAATATTTGGGCGATGCCGGTACAGCGTCCGTATAACCCAAATGCCAAACGTATGGCTGAAATGATTCAGGCGGATTGGAAAGCCGTTGGCGTGGAAGCTGAAATTGTGTCGTTTGAGTGGGCAGAATATTTAGAGCGCTCCAAAAAAGGTGAACACGATACCTTATTGATGGGTTGGACGGGTGATAATGGTGACCCAGATAACTTCTTAGCGGTCTTGTTGGGTTGTGATGCGGTGAAGGATGGCTCAAATCGTGCCTTCTGGTGTAATCAAGAGTTTAATGATTTAGTCCAAAAAGCCAAAACCCTCAATGACCAAGGCGAACGTGCCAAGTTATATGAGCAAGCACAAGAGGTGTTCAAGAAAGAAGCACCTTGGGCAACGATTGCCCATTCGGTCGTGTATGAAGTAGCCCGCAAAAATGTGACTGGCTACAAGCAATCACCCTTTGGTTTACACCAATTCAAAACCGTTGATTTAGCTGAATAATCACTTGAGCGAGAGCTGCCTGTGGGTAGCTCTCGTATCGCACAAGGAGCCACAACTTGTTCAAGTTTATTCTTGGCAAAATCATTTTGCTGATCCCTACTTTCCTAGGCATTACGCTCGCGGCGTTTTTATTCGTGCGCTTATTGCCCGGCGATCCGGTCACGATTTTATCGGGTGAGCGCGGTATCTCAGAAGAACGCCGTGCTGAAATGATCGCTCAACTGGGTTTAGATCAACCCGTCATTGTTCAATACTTCACTTATCTCAAACATATTCTACAAGGTGATTTTGGCCAGTCGATTTCGACCCATCGGCCTGTGGTTGAGGAGTTCTTTGAGCGTTTGCCTGCAACCTTGGAGCTGGCCTTTTTTGCCATCCTGATTGCCGTTCTGATTGGCGTTCCTGCCGGTATTATTGCTGCGGTGAAACGCGGTCGTTGGCCAGATCATGTATTAATGGGTAGTGCGCTGACTGGCTATTCAATGCCGATTTTCTGGTGGGGCTTGCTGCTGATTATGCTGTTTTCCACTATCTTAGGCTGGACACCCGTTTCGGGGCGCTTGGATATTATTAATTACTATTTTGACCCAGTGACGGGCTTCATGACGGTGGATGCCTGGCTATCAGGCCAAGAAGGTGCTGTGAAATCGGCTTTGCATCATTTGATCCTGCCGAGTGTGGTGCTTTCGACTATTCCTATGGCGGTGATCGCGCGTCAAACCCGTTCTGCGATGCTTGAAGTCTTGGGCGAGGATTATATTCGCACGGCTTATGCGAAAGGCTTACCGACTTGGCGCGTGATTGGGATTCATGCTTTGCGTAATGCCATGATTACCGTAGTGACGGTCATTGGTTTACAGGTCGGTTCTTTAATGGCGGGTGCGGTCTTGACCGAAACGATTTTCTCATGGCCAGGCGTTGGTAAATGGATGATTGATGCCATTTCGCATCGGGATTATCCAGCCGTGCAAGGTGGCTTATTATTTATTTCCATGCTGGTGATGTTGGTCAATTTGATCGTGGATCTAATGTATGGCTGGATTAATCCGCGCGTGAGGGACGGCAAATGAAACTGTTCGCGGATGACGCTTGGCGTACCACTTGGAATTATTTTAAAGAAAGTAAAGGCGGTTTATTAGGTTTAGGTTTCTTAGGTTTAGTGATGTTTTGCGTTATTTTCGCCGATATCATTGCACCCTTTGACCCCAGTTTACAAAACCGTGACGCTTTATTACTGCCACCGATTTGGACAGAAGCTGGACATTGGCCTTATATCTTAGGCACAGATGCCGTAGGACGCGATGTGTTATCGCGGCTGATTTATGGCGCACGTTATTCAATGTTTATTGGCTTTGTCGTCGTGTCCTTGGCCGTTATTGTTGGCACTCTCTTAGGTCTATTAGCCGGTTACTATCAAGGCTGGGTCGATACGGTGATCATGCGTTTGATGGATGTGATTTTAGCCTTCCCCAGTTTATTACTTGCCTTAGGTTTAGTCGCTGTGTTAGGCCCCGGCTTGGTCAATGCCATGTATGCGATTGCTTTGGTGATGCTACCGCATTTCGTGCGTTTAACCCGCGCGAATGTCTTAAGCGAAAAGAATCGTGATTATGTGGTGGCGAGCCGCATTGTAGGCGCCAGTAATTGGCGGCTGATGTTCAATAGCATTCTGCCGAACTGTATGGCTCCGCTGATTGTGCAGGCCACTTTATCCTTCTCCAATGCCATTTTGGACGCAGCTGCTTTAGGCTTTTTGGGCATGGGTGCACAACCACCGATTCCTGAATGGGGTGCTATGCTCGCGGAAGCGCGTGAATTTATTAGCCGTGCGTGGTGGGTAGTGACCTTTCCGGGTCTTGCCATTCTGCTTACGGTTTTATCGATTAATTTAGTGGGTGATGCCTTGCGCGATGCCCTTGATCCAAGGATGCGCCGCTCATGAGTCTATTAAGCGTTCGCAATTTATCAGTGGCGTTCCCGACGCAAAATGGCTGGTTTCAAGCCGTTGAAGGTATTCATTTAGAAGTGAATGCTGGCGATATTTTGGCGATTGTCGGTGAATCCGGTTCTGGCAAATCGGTAGCGATGATGGCAGTGATGAATTTACTGCCGCCCACTGCGCGTATTACTTGTGATGAACTAAAAATCGATGGGCAAGATTTATTAGCTATGCCGGCTAAGCAGCGTCGCAAGCTGAATGGCGGCACTGTGTCGATGATTTTCCAAGAGCCCATGTCTAGCCTAAATCCTTGCTTCACGGTAGGTTATCAAATCGACGAGGCTATTCGCATTCATTTGGGCGGCTCGAAAAAAGAGCGGACTGAGCGCGTTTTGCATCTACTGGAAATCGTTGGCATCCCTGACCCCATACGCCGTTATAAAGCTTATCCGCATCAAATGTCGGGCGGGATGAGCCAGCGCGCAATGATTGCCATGGCCTTGGCAGCTAATCCCAAATTGCTGATCGCGGATGAGCCAACCACCGCGCTTGATGTGACGGTGCAAGCGCAGATTTTGGAATTGCTGTTAAAGCTGCAACAAACTCAAGGCATGGGTTTAATTTTGATTACGCATGATATGGGTGTAGTGGCAGAAACCGCGCAGCAAGTGGTGGTGCAATACGCTGGGCAACAAGTTGAAAAGCAGCCAGTTTTTGGTTTATTCAATACGCCGCATCATCCTTACACTGCCGCGCTGTTGGACGCTTTACCTGAGCGTGCGCCTGTGGGGGATTTCTTGCCGACTATTCAAGGGATTGTACCGGGGCAAAAAGATCGTCCATTAGGTTGCTTATTTTCACCGCGTTGCACTCATGCCCAAGCTTTGTGCCGTGAACAGCAACCTCCCTTAGTGCGTGAGGCTAAGGAATGGCTACGTTGCTATTACCCTTTGAATCTTGCGGAGGTGTCGCATGGCTGAAGTATTACGTGCGGTCAACTTGCAACAAGAATATCGTGCACGCCAAGGTCTATTACAAAAGCCCTTAATGGTGCGCGCTTTAAATGGGGTGAGTTTTAGCCTAAATGCCGGCGAGACTTTAGCGGTAGTCGGTGAGTCAGGTTGTGGTAAATCCACCTTAGCACGCTCTTTAACATTGATTGAGACACCCTCAGCAGGTGAATTGTGGCTAGCGGGTAAGCCTGTGAATACCGCTACTAAACCGGATGCCGCACTACGCCAGCGGATTCAAATGGTATTCCAGAATCCCTATGGCTCACTGAATCCGCGCAAAACCATTCAGCAAATGCTGGAAGAGCCCTTACTACTCAATACCCCCTTATCTTCCGAACAACGGCGTGCTGCGGTTGCCGATATGATGTCAAGGGTCGGTTTACGTCCTGAATTTGCCGAGCGCTATCCGCATATGTTTTCCGGTGGACAACGTCAACGGATCGCGATTGCACGCGCTTTAATGCTCAAACCACAAGTCGTGGTCTTAGACGAGCCGGTGTCTGCTCTCGATTTATCCGTGCGTGCACAGATTCTCAATCTACTAACTGAATTACAGCAGGATTTAGGTCTAGCCTATGTGTTTATTTCGCACGATTTATCCGTCGTGCAGCGCATTGCCGATTACGTGATGGTGATGTATTTCGGGCGCGCAGTGGAATATGCCGCTGCACAAACGATTTTTAGCCACCCCCAGCATCCGTATACCCAAGCTTTATTTTCTGCCACGCCGGTTGCGGAAGTAGGGGAAAAACGCGAGCGTATTCATTTGCAAGGCGAGCCACCGTCCCCTTTGCGCCCACCGCAGGGCTGTCCATTTGGCCCGCGCTGTGCTTATGTACAAGACATTTGCCGTAAAGAAGTTCCGGCCTTACGCGAGTTAAACGGAGCACAGGTGGCTTGTGTGCGAGCAGAAACGCTGAATGAGCCTAGCCTCCCAAATATTTCAGCCAGATTGCTTTAATATAATCGCGCTCTGCTAAGAAGTCCTCAGCACTAATAGCTGTCGACTCTTCTTGTAAAGCCAGCTTGTGGGTGTGATTGCGCAAACTGCGATAAATATCCTGCAAGCGGCTTACCTCCTCAGCACTCAGCAGCTTCGCATTACGTAGGGAGTCTAATTGGCGAATATTATCACTCCACTCCACGAGAGCAGGATATTGATGTGCATGTGCCAGAATCAGATATTGCACAATAAATTCAATATCAGTGATACCACCTGGGTCTTTTTTTACATTAAAAATGTTCTGATCTTTGCTGCCTAAAGCATCCCACATCTTCTGGCGCATCTGCACCACTTCTTGGCGAAGCTGCTCAGTGTCACGGGGTTGACAGAGAATTTCATGACGAATGGCTTCAAACTGTTGTCGCAAAGCTGGGCTGCCAGTAATCATCCGTGAGCGTAACAAGGCTTGATGCTCCCAAATCCAAGCCTTTTCTAGTTGATATTGGCGGAAAGCTTCCGCACTGGTGACTAATAAGCCAGAAGCACCACTAGGACGTAAGCGCGTATCAGTTTCATATAAACGCCCGTCATGAGTGAAGGTTGATAGTGCGTTAATGATTTTCTGCGCTAGACGGGCAAAGAATACTGGATTTTCTAGAGGCTTTTCGCCATTGGTGACCTGCTGCTCGCCACAGCTGTCATGCAAAAATACAATATCTAGATCAGAGCCATAACCTAGCTCAATACCGCCTAGTTTGCCGTAACCCACAATCGCAATACTTGCATCCTGCTTTACACCATTTACTACATACTGCGGAACCCCTGACTTAGCAGTCATAGCTTGCCAAACATGCTGTGTAGTCTCTTCCAGAATAGCTTCCGCAATCCAAGTAAGCTGATCGGAGACAATCATTAAAGGTAATTTGCCAGTAATATCTGCTGCCGCCACCCGCAACACTTGCGCTTGTTTAAATTGGCGTAAACGCTCCATGACTAAGCCCGTATCTTCAGGATCAACACCCCCTAAAGCTTGTTTAAGTGCAATACCTAATTCCTGTCGATTAAGTGGACGATATAACTGGCGGGTGTCCAGTAGTGCGTCTAGCAAAATAGGATGTTGGGTTAGTTGTGCAGTAATCCATACACTGGCATGTACGAGTTTTACAAACTGTTCTAAAGCACCCGGATGGTCGACTAACATCACAATATAACCAGAGCGCCTAGCAATCGCGTGAATCACTTGTAAGCTACGTGTGAGCGCTTGAGCAGGGTTGGTTTGTGTGGCACAAACAGCTAATAGCTCGGGCATTAAGCGGTCTAAACGCGTGCGTGCCAACTCAGTGAGCGACTTATACAAACGACTTTCGCGTAAGGTTTGAATCTGCTGCCAGCATTCACTGGCTGGTTTTAGCCCCCAAGACAGCAAAAGATCACAGGCATGCTCTTCTTCCATCTGACCTTGCCAGATCTGTATCAAGGCCTGATTTGGATCTTCATCTGGTTTATCTTCTTCCCCCTCTACTGCGAAAATACGCTTAAAAATCAAGCTCACTTGTTCACGATGCATATCTAAGCTTTGCATAAAGCTCAGCCAATCCCTAAAACCTAAAGAAGCTGCCATCCATTGCTGCTGCTCAGGGTCAGTAGGCAAGGCATGGGCTTGTTCGTCTTTCCACATTTGCACGCGATTTTCTGCCCGCCGCAAAAAGCAATAAGCCTCCCGAAGAAGATGAGCATCTTCGCCGCTGAGTAGGGTTTGTTGTTCTAAAATATCGAGGGTTTTTAGCAAATTGCGTTCTTGTAATGCACGCTCACGCCCACCACGCATTAACTGGAAAACTTGAGCGGTGAATTCAATCTCACGAATACCACCTTTCCCCAGTTTCACATCTTGTTGTTTACCTTTGCGCAAAGCTTCGCGATTAATCATCAACTTCATGTCGCGCAATTGCTCAATTGAACCGTAGTCTAAATAGCGGCGATACACGAAGGGGCGCAAGCGCTCCATTAACTCTAAGCCTTCTTGTCTATCACCTGCCATGACGCGCGCTTTCACCATCGCATAGCGCTCCCATTCACGCCCATGGGTTTGGTAATAATGCTCCATCGCATCGAAAGATAAAGCTAAAGCACCCACTTCACCGAAAGGGCGCAAACGCATATCCACCCGATAAGCAAAGCCATCGCCTGTCACTTGCCCTAAAGTATTAATCAGCTTTTGCCCCACGCGCGTAAAAAAGGTTTGATTATCTACACTACGACGCCCATTCGTTTCACCGGCTTCAGGGAAAGCAAAAATCAAATCAATATCGGAGGAAAAATTTAGTTCACGTCCACCCAATTTCCCCATGCCCAACACCAGCATCCGCTGCGGTATCCCCTCACGACTCAAAGGTTGACCGTGTTTACCAACTAGCTCTTGATGCCACCAATCTAAAACGCTCGCGACTAAAGCATCAGCCAAATCAGAAGTCGTTTCTAAAGTTTCCACCAGATCGGCAGCAGCCGTTAAATCTCGCCAAGCAATCCGTACAGTTTCGCGATGCCGAATTTGGCGCACTGCTTTTAATAAACTGGCTTCATCCTTGATAGCTGCAATCTCTGCTGCAATCTTTTCGACCAACTCAGCTGGTTGATAAGCCTGGCTAGTCAGCAAGCTAGCTACCCATTCAGGAAAACGCGTGAGTTGTTCTTGTAGATAAGGGCTGGCATTTAAGGCTAATGCGGCACTAGCATGTTGCTCCGTTGGAAAGTTTGCTAAGAGGGCGGGCGCAATGGGCATCGTTTTATTCTCCTTGTTTTAAGAGCGTCTCAGCCTTAATTGTATTACTTTTTCCACAGACATTGGCGAGACCAGCTGTAATTGGCACAATGTCACCATGCAGATTCAAATCATTTCTAATTTAGATCAAGTGTCGCGCAATGCGTGGAACGCTTTAGTGCAGGATAATAATCCTTTTGTACGCTATGAGTTTTTGGCTGCTCTAGAGCATCATCACTGTGTAAGCCGCAAATTTGGCTGGCTGCCTCGACATATTGTGATTTATGAAGGCTCTGATCTGATTGGTGCCATGCCTTTATATGAGAAATACAATTCCTACGGTGAGTTCGTATTTGATCATGCCTGGGCTGAAGCTTATAAGCATCACAAGCTGCGTTATTATCCTAAGTTGGTCTCAGCGATTCCCTATACACCGGCTAGTGGACAGCGCTTATTAGCCAAGCAGGGGCAGGAGGCAGAAGTCTACCCAATACTATTGGAAAGTGCTTTGCAACTGGCTGAGAATCTGCAAGCTAGTGGTGTGCACTGGCTGTTTCCTTTGAGTCATGAACAAGATTGGCTAGGCCAACAGCAGCTTTTTACTCGGCATGATTGCCAATTCCATTGGCGCAATTTTGGCTATCAGAGTTTTGATGATTTCCTTGAAACTTTTAGCTCAAAGAAACGCAAAAATGTTAAGCAAGAGCGCCGAAAGGTTAAAGAAGCGGGCGTTGAGTTACGGGTATTAGATGGACATACTGCAACAGCGGCCGATTGGGAACGCTTTGCTTTTTTTTACCAGCATACCTTTGAAAGTAAGTGGGGCATCCCCACTTTAAATGAAGGCTTTTTCAAAGAAGTAGCCACCAATTTACCGGATCAAGTCATTTTGGTCATGGCTGATAAGGAAGGGGAATGCATCGCTGGCTCTTTGATGTTTCGCAGTGAAACTAAGCTCTATGGTCGACATTGGGGCTGTACAGAATACTTTGACAGTCTGCATTTTGAAGCCTGTTATTATCAAGGAATTGAGTACTGTATTAAGCACCAATTACAGGTATTTGAGCCAGGAGCACAGGGTGAACATAAAGTACCGCGAGGATTTATTCCGACACTCACACGCTCTAGTCATTGGATTGCTAGTCCTGCCTTCCAACAAGCAATTCATCAGCATACTTTGTATGAACAACGCTCGGTCGCTGAGTATATGCAAGCTGTCTATGCACATCTGCCTTATCGGGAAGAGTTTATTGCTGAACATCTGCCGCCATAAAAAAAGCCAGAACATAGTCTGGCTAAAAATAGATCCTCTCAGTTCAGATATCAGGTATTGAACTAGGACCCTCAACATGATTTTTAAAGCAGTAGTTTAAGACTTGCTGATGTTGATCTAACCTAAAGGCTCATCGACCTGTGCATAATCGGTGGTATCGGCATCCGCTGAATAACTACTGCGCCGACTAGTCGGATGATAAGCACGTTGATAGCTGCGCACCCCTTTAAAAATAGCTTCGGCTAACTGATGTTGATAATCCGGATTACGTAAACGCTGCTCTTCAGCGGGATTACTAATAAACGCGGTTTCTACCAACATGGAAGGGATATCAGGTGCTTTTAAGACCACAAAACTAGCACTTTCTACTTGAGGGCGTAGTGGATTACTCACTGAAGACAACTCACGTAGTGTGCGCTTTGCTAAGGATAAACTCCGATCCATCGTGGCATTTTGGCTCAGATCCAACAGAATGGAGGCAATTTTGTCGCTATTACCTGCTAAACGGACATTGCCCAAGCGTAACTCATACGAGTTTTCACTATCGGCTAATAAACGCGCAGCCTCACTCGAAGCACCATGCTCTGAAAGAATATACACAGATGAACCATGTAAATTAGCGCGGTTATTCGCATCAGCATGAATAGAGATAAATAGATCAGCATTGTTACGGCGCGCAATTTCAGTGCGCTCGCGTAAATCCACATAGCGATCGTCACTACGGGTTAACACAGCACGCATGCCGGGAGCCGCATTAATCCGAGCTTTAAGCTTTTTCGCGACCGCTAGCACCACCTCCTTTTCTTGCGTACCTCCGCGACCAATCGCACCTGGATCATGTCCACCATGACCTGGGTCTATCGCTACTACGAAGCTAGCGCGGCTAGAAGGAGCAGGGCCTTCATCCTCTGGCGCTGATTCTTGGCTACTAGCCTTTTCTGCTTGACGACGGCGACCCGTGTTAGCGCTCTTGGCCTTACTAGTCACGGTCAGAGTTAGTGTATGATCGCTACCTGCTTGACTCATTTTGGCATCAACCTCAACAGCATTCGCCATGTCTAAGACAACTCGTAATTTTCCATCATCACGCATCGCATAGCGGATAGCTTTTAAAGGCGGACGATCATGTCGGCCTTGTTTCAGGTTCCCATCTAATTCAGTTTGGTAGAGATCGATCACGACCCGCTCGGGATCATTAAGCGTAAAGATTTTATATTTAACTGGCGCACTCAAAAGCAGAGAAATATTTAAGGCGTTGGAATTGCCTGACAATTTTGCTCCGACTAAGCGACCGCGTGGCGCTGCCCATAATTGACCGGTGACTAAGCTAGTACTTAGCACGCCTGAAGCGACTGCAAGCTTTAAAATAAAATTTCGACGTGTCAAATGTTGATTTTGCATGATTTTTAGACCCAGCCAGCCTTCGAATTATCACTGAGGAATAGACAATCCGTCGCAGAATAGACATTACGGTATGCTCACATACTAACCTGCAACGAAATTTTTTCAAGTATTTTTTTATGAATACTTTATAAGTAATTGAAAAATATTAAATTAATAGTATTCTAAATAAGCCATTCTTCCCGCTTCATGCAGTTGAATAATAATTTGTAAATCAGCTTTCGGAATATAGGCCCCGCCCTTATCAGGCCATTCAAGAATGCAGAGTGCATCTTGATCTAAGTAATCCCGAATCCCCATATACTCTAACTCTTCCGGATCGGCTAGCCTATATAAATCAAAATGATAGACTGTCCGATTTAGCAGTTGATACGGCTCAACTAAGGTATAAGTAGGACTTTTGACTGTACCTTGATAACCAAGTTCCCTTAATAGCCCACGCACTAAAGTTGTTTTGCCAGCCCCCAAATTACCTTGTAATTTAATGATGCCACCGGTTGGGAATTGTTGGGCAATCTGTGCACCTAAACTCAGGGTGGCGGCTTCATCTGCTAAATAAATTTCTGAGTGATTCATGGGTTAACCCAATTACGTAAACTATGAATAAGATCACCCGCTAGCATACCACGCTCACCTTGTTTAGCCGCTTCATCCCCAGCTAAGGCATGGATCAATACACCTGTACAAGCTGCATCCCATAGGCTTAAACCTTGACCAAGCAAGCTGGTAATAATGCCCGTTAAAACGTCACCCATCCCTGCCGTTGACATCCCCGGATTACCGGCTAAACAAACCGCTACTTGCTTAGCATCTGCAATCAAACTACCGGCTCCTTTCAGGACAATTACACCTCCATAGGTTTGCTGCAATGCTCGAATAGCAGTCAACCGGTCTTGCTCGATTTCTTGGGTGCTACACCCCAATAAACGCGCTGCTTCAGCCGGATGTGGCGTTAGAATCCAATTAGCACGTTGCTGAGGTGCTTGAGCTAAGAGATTTAAAGCATCAGCATCAAGGACTAGCGGCAAATCACTTGCTAAGGTAGTGGCCCAAAGGACTCGGGCTAAAGCAGTTTGCCCTAGACCTGGCCCTAAACCGATTACTGTTTTGCCTGCCAATTGCGCCGCTAAATCACTCGGCTGTAAGGCTGCTACCATTAACTCGGGGCGAGTCAGATTCAACCAAGCTGCATGCGTAGGATCAGTACCTACTGTCACCAAACCGCTACCTGTACGTAAAGCTGCTTCACCTGCTAAGCGAATCGCGCCCGCCATACCGGCTTGTCCACCTATGAGTAAGACATGACCAAACTTGCCTTTATGTGCACAACGTGAACGCTTCGGTAGCTGTTCAGCTAACACATGAGCAGAAAGCGTATAAGACTGCGTCATTACTTGCTGGATGACAACTTCAGGCAAGTCTAGGTTAGCCAGCATTAGATCGCCTACATAATCGCGGGCTTGTCCTGTCAGCAAGCCTTGCTTGAGTCCAATGAAAGTCACTGTCAAAGCAGCTTTAACGGCGACGCCCAAAGGCTGGCCAGTATTGCCATTCAGACCAGAGGGGATATCGACCGCAATCACGGGCTTAGGACAAGCATTGATAACATTAACTGCTGCAGCCAACAAACCTTCTAAAGGGCGTGTTAGACCTGTGCCGAATAAAGCATCCACTACTAAATCGACCTGCGGTAAGCCGCCTGTGAATCCTTCAATTTGCCCGCTGGCAGCTACATAATCCTGATAGGCAGTTTTGGCATCATGCTGTAATTGAGTCGGTGAACTCACAGCTATTACAGAAACGATCCAACCTGCTTGGTGCGCAAGACGGGCTAATACATAGCCATCACCCGCATTATTACCGGCTCCACAGATGACACATAAGGAGCGTGCTTGCGGATAGTGCACCGTAATTGCTTGCCATAAAGCCTTAGCGGCGCGAGTCATCAGCTCATAGCCTGGTATACCTTGTACTTGAATAGCGATACGATCTAATTCGCGGACTTGCTCAATCGTGTAAACTGGGAGTTTCTCAGAAAAACTGCTAAGCACCATGCCTGTGAACGATCCTAAAAAAACGGCTTTAATTGCTGATATTAGCGCCAAATTACCTAGATGGGGAGTAGAGCTCGGCTTTGATGCAGTCGGCATTAGCTCGATTGATTTATCGAGTGCCGAGCAAAAGCTTTGGGATTGGTTAGAACAAGCCTATCACGGCGAGATGGACTGGATGCAAAAGCACGGCACCAAGCGCAGTCGCCCTCAGGAATTAGTTGAAGGTACCTTATCAATTATTAGCGTACGGATGAATTACTGGCCCAAAGACAGCGCTTCGGCAGAAATGGTCTTAAACCATCCAGAGTTAGCTTATATCTCCCGCTATGCTTTAGGACGGGACTATCACAAAGTATTACGTCAACGCTTAGAAAAACTCGCCCAGCGCTTACAACATGCAGTGGGAGATTTAAGCTATCGAGTCTTTGTAGATAGTGCACCCGTCTTAGAAAAACCTATTGCAGTCAAAGCAGGTTTAGGCTGGATAGGTAAACATACCAATCTAATTAATCGTCATAATGGCTCATATTTTTTTCTAGGTGAGATCTATACCAACTTGCCCTTAACTGAAACGGGCGCAAGTGCTGAGCATTGTGGCTCCTGTAGTGCTTGCCTTAGTGTTTGCCCCACTCAAGCCATTATTCAACCCTATGTCTTAGATGCAAATCGCTGTATCTCTTATTTGACCATTGAATATGCTGGCTCGATTCCCCTAGCGTTGCGGCCTTTAATGGGTAATCGTATTTATGGCTGTGATGATTGCCAATTAATTTGTCCGTGGAATCGTTTTGCTGCTCTCAGTTCCGAGCCTGACTTTCAAATCCGTCATCAATTAGATAGTGCGCACTTATTAGAATTATTTGCTTGGAATGAAGCGGAGTTTTTAAACAAAATGGCAGGCAGCCCAATTCGGCGGATTGGCTATGAACGCTGGTTACGCAACCTCGCAGTCGCTTTAGGTAATGCCCCTCATCATGCCCGTGTTCAGCAAGCTTTACTGGCTAAACTTGAACAAGCTATTAGCCCTCTTGTGCGCGAGCATATTGAATGGGCCTTAGCACAACATCTGTCAACCCCTTATAAGCCTAAGTGCCAAGCTTAAACTTCCCTTGATCTTTTAATTAAAGCCAATTATCCAGAGAATAATCCATTCATCCAAATGATGGATGCATAAGAAAAAATTCTCTGCCACCATAAGCTCATACAAACCCAAACAAACCTAAAACATCATGAAAGCAATAAGAATAACACCGTTGAAACGGCTGATGTTGCTAGTGTTGGCTACTCAGCTATTAACAGGCTGCTCCAACATCCAAAGCAATCCGGTTTACCAAACTTGGGAACGACAAGCCTACGCCGCTTACCATGTGAGCCTACCTGGCCCAGCTGATGGTGTTGTGCCAAATTTTTTTAGAACTGTAGCAGTGCCAGGCATGCAAGTTGCACCTAAGCATTCTGTACCTCGAGCCTATAACTTAGCTGGTAGCTCTATGCCCCAGCCCCAAGCGGCACCTGTGATCATGCCGATGCAAGAGCAACAGTATATTGCTGATTTTTATGGTTTATAAGTTTTAATCGTGTTGTTAGCCCCTAGAGTCCGGACTGGACTCCTATTAGTGCAAAGGTTCTAGCCCTTCCTTTGCACTTTTTTAGCCAGACCCTGTGTCTGGCTTTTTTATTTATGGATACTAATCGCTATACTAAACTCAGTTTTAAGCTAAGAGACTAAGTATGGATATCGGCGCTTTACGACGTGAATACACCCAAGCAGGCCTCAGCAAAGCCAATTTGGCGGCTAACCCCTTTTTACAATTTGAGGCTTGGTTCCAACAGGCCAATCAAGCCAATATTACTGAAGTCAATGCCATGCAACTTGCCACCGCTAGCTCTCAAGGTCGGCCTAGTGTGCGCACTGTTTTATTAAAGGCTTTTGACGAACAAGGCTTTGTCTTTTACACCAATTACAACAGCCATAAAGCGCAGGAAATCGCGGAAAACCCACAAGTTGCAGCTCTCTTTTTCTGGAAAGAATTGGAGCGTCAAGTTGAAATCACAGGACGCATTGAGAAAGTTTCTAGCTTAGAATCGCTAAACTATTTCACTAGCCGTCCACGGGGTAGTCAATTAGGTGCTTGGGTGTCAGCACAAAGTTCAATTATTAGCTCGCGCAAATTCCTAGAAGCTAAGCTCGAAGAAATGAAGCAGAAATTTAGTCAAGGTGAAATTCCTCTGCCGGATTTTTGGGGTGGCTTTCGCATCATTCCGGATACGGTTGAATTCTGGCAGGGGCGTCCAAATCGCTTACATGATCGCTTCGAATATCGGCGTAATCTTGAGCATAATAGTTGGCAAATTGAGCGTCTATCCCCTTAGATTAAGAATCTGTGTCAGTATGCTTTTTAGCTTCGCAAGCCTAGATATCTTTGATACCCTAGACTATCTGTTGGTGTTTCTAACATCTACAGCACCATTATAAGCGAGAATATCTATGCGAGTGCCCTTTTTGCCAATGCTTTTGTTGGCATCTGTTCTATCTGCTTGTGATAGTGACAATCCAGTTACAGACACTACTGCCACTGCTTCTTCGTTGGGCATTAGTTATCAAATGCGAGAATTCAAGCGCCAAGGGGGAACTAAATGCCCCAGTGCGACGACTCGGATAAAACCCGAGGATGCTCTGTGCGCGTCGGTGCGCTTTAGTTATCCAGAAATTAGCTCGGAGACTAAACCAGAACTGGCTAGCAAAATGAATGAGCTGATTAAACATCAGCTGTTAGACACGATTGAAGGCGCCCCTAATCAAACCACGCCGCCTCAAACCATTGAAGCTTTTGCAGATAGCTTTATTCAAGACTATCAGAATGACGCGAATAATTTCTCCAGCTGGGAAATCGAACGCAAAATAAAAATAGTTCACAACACAAATACCTTGGTCACTTTATTATTTGAGGAATTTGGCTTTACTGGAGGCGCCCATCCTTTTAACGGTAGCCGCTTTATTGTTCTGAATTTAGCCAATGGCAATCCAGTGACCTTGGATGATTTAATGACGCCTGGCTATGAGGCAGCTCTTAATGTTGAAGGTGAGCGTGCTTTTCGTGAAGCACGTCAGCTGGCAGAACACTCTAGTCTTGAAGAAGACGGCTTTAATTTTGCAAATAATGCCTTTGTCTTGAATGATAATTATGGCGTGAACAAAGACGGCTTGAGCTTTATCTTCAACAGTTATGAGGTCGCTCCTTATGTCATGGGCCCTACAGAATTTACCATTCTTTACGAAGATATTAGCTCGCTGATTCGTCCAGATGGTTTACTCGGTAGCAAAATACAGTGACCGAACTGCCCAAAGGCTTTGTGCGTCTCTCCACCTACGCGCCGACAATTATTCGCGATCTGCGTTATTTTGGGAGCAATAATTTTCTCGGGGAAACGGTCGATGGCTATCTAAACAATGAGGCCATTCTCACCACAGCAGCAGCTAAAGCTTTAATTCAAGTACAAGCTGCTTTAGCTGAGTTTGGCTTAGGTTTAAAGATTTTTGATGCTTATCGCCCACAACGAGCGGTTGCTCATTTTTTGCGATGGGAACAAACACCAGAGGATCCAACTATTGCCGAGCGGTTTCACCCCGATTTGAGTAAATCCGAATTATTCGCCCAAGGTTATATTGCTAAACGCTCCAGCCATACGCGTGGCAGCACAGTGGATTTGAGCCTTGTCAATTTACAAGCGACTGCTCAGCCTGAATTAGATATGGGTACTGAATTTGATTTTTTTGGTCAAGCCTCAGCGCCGCATTATCCTAAACTTAACCCAGAACAACGCGCTAACCGTTTACTTTTAAAGCTAGTCATGGAGCGCTATGGCTTTCAGGGTTTTGATTTAGAGTGGTGGCATTTTACCTTAGGTCATGAGCCTTATCCGCATCAATATTTCGACTTTGTCGTCCAGTAAAGCGAGCCAGGTGACCATAGCAGCATGCAATACATTCGCGACCCTGAAAAAATCGAGGGACAAATTTGGGATCGTATCCGCGAACTTAGTGATTTCACGGATCTAAGCCCTGACCAGCAACAAATCGTCTTATATTTAATTCGCTCTTGTGGCGAACCTTCTTTGGCACAACGCGTTAAATTTAGCCCTAATGCGATCGAAGCAGGCAAAAAAGCCATCAAAAAATATGCTTACATGCTTTATGACCACGACATGCTAGCTGGCAATTTAGACAGTAGCTTGCTCTATCAAGAACCCTTGTGCTTTATCAAAAAATCCTCTGTTATTTCAATGGCAAAAAGTGCTAAGCAAACCCGTGCGATGACTGCCGTAGATCTATGGAAGCCTTATCTAAAAAATAGTATTACGGTTTTCGGCTATTCCAGTACTGCCTTGTGTCGTTTATTGGAACTGTTAAAAGCGGGTGAAGTCGAAAAGCCAGCCCTGATTATTGCGATGCCTTCGGGCTTTGTGAATACTGAATATGGTAAGGAAGTGTTACAAGATAGCTATGGTGAATTGGGCGTTGAATATATTTTAATCGAAGGCCGTTGGGGCGGCATTATGTTTGCCGCCGCTGCCGTTAATGCTCTCTTGAGTATTCAACAAGGCATTTATCGTTAAACTTTAGAGTTTTTCTAAATTGGCATAGCTTAACACTAACCATTTGCGCCCGACTGCACTAAAATTCACTTCCACGCGTGCGTGTTGCCCAGCTCCTTCTGCATTCGTAATAATCCCTTCACCGAATTTGAGGTGGCTTACGCGCTGCCCGATACTATAACCACTTTCAGTTCTCGTCCCACGGGGCAAACTGTGTGCTGCAGGCGCACTCGCCCGATAACTGGTTTGGTAAGTACGTACTTTCGGTCGCACTTCATTCAGTAGTTCTTCCGGCAACTCTCGCAGAAATCTAGACGGTGGATTCGCCCGAGTTTGTCCATGCAATTGGCGCTGCTCGGCATAGCTTAAGACTAATTGTTGTTCCGCCCGCGTAATTCCCACATAACACAAGCGACGCTCTTCTTCTAAACGTCCAGGATCGTCTGCTGACATTTGGTGTGGAAACAAGCCTTCCTCTAAGCCTGCGAGAAACACTAAAGGGAATTCCAAGCCTTTGGCCGAGTGCAAAGTCATCATTTGCACACAATCTTCACCCGCATCACCTTGGCCTTCACCGGCTTCTAAAGCAGCATGGGCAAGGAAGGAGGATAAATCGTCCATTTCTGGCAACTCATCCGTTTGTACCTGAATAAAGCCCGCAGCAGCGGTGATTAATTCATTTAGGTTATCTACACGTGCTTGGCCAGTTTCACCTTTTTCTTTAGCAAGGAAATGTTCTTTCAATTTGGCTAAAGCAATCACGGTATCGACTTGCTCCGCTAAAGGTAAGCGCTGAATCTCCTCAGCCATTTGTTTAATTAAATGAATAAACTGCAGTAAGGAATTAGCCGCTCGCGGTGTAAACTCGCCCAAACGTGCTGCTTCCTCAGTAACTTCCCACATTGAACGACCTTCTGCGCGCGCAATCTGCCGGATAGTATCGACGGTGCGCTCCCCAATACCGCGCGGCGGATGATTCACAATCCGTTCAAACGAAGGGTCATCGGCATGATTTAAAGTCAGACGTAAATAAGCTAAGGCATCTTTAATTTCAGCCCGCTCGAAGAAGCGCAAGCCGCCATAAACTCGATAAGGAATGCGCTGCTCATTGAAGACACTTTCAAAGACCCGCGACTGTGCATTGGAGCGGTACAGAATCGCTACTTCTTCACGCCGCGCCCCCTGATCTACCCATTGCTTAATGCGCCCGGCAATATAGCGTGCTTCGTCTAATTCATTAAAAGCTGCGTATAAATCCAACGGGGTACCATTGCTACCCTCCGTCCAAAGATTTTTACCTAAACGGCCACGATTATTATCAATCAGAGCATTGGCCGCTTTGAGAATATTCCCAGTAGAGCGATAGTTTTGCTCTAAGCGGATGGTTTCACAGTCTGGATAATCACGAGTGAAATTACGAATATTCTCAATCTTTGCACCACGCCAACCATAAATAGACTGATCATCATCACCTACGGCAAAAATAGGATTTTTCTGCCCTGCGATTAACCTTAACCAAGCATATTGAAGTGCATTGGTATCTTGAAACTCATCGACTAACACATGCCGAAAGCGATTGCGATAATGGCTTTGTAACTCAGGATGATCACGGAGCACTTCAAGCGAACGTAGCAGCAATTCGGCAAAATCGACCACGCCATTGCGTTGGCATTGCTCCTCATACTGGCTATATACTCGAATCAATTGGGCTTGCACGGGGTCGCCCCGATCATCCAAATGTTTAGCGCGCGAGCCTTCATCCTTACGGCTATTAATAAAGCCTGCGACTTGACGCGGTGGCCAGCGAGTTTCATCTAAATCAAGCGCTTTGAGGATACGTTTAATCATCCGCAATTGATCTTCTGAATCTAAAATTTGGAAGGTTTGCGGCAGTTCAGCTTCTCGCCAATGTAAACGTAATAAGCGATGCGCTAAACCGTGGAAGGTTCCGACCCATAAGCCCCCCACATTGACTCTCAGTAGCTCTTGAATCCGCCCACGCATTTCATTGGCCGCTTTGTTGGTAAAAGTGACCGCTAAAATGCTCAAAGGGGATACTCCCTCGACTTCTAAGAGCCAAGCAATGCGATGTACTAAGACTTTAGTTTTCCCACTACCAGCACCGGCTAATACTAAAATCGGTTTTGGCGGAGCACCCACAGCATTTCTCTGCGGCGCATTCAAGGGATTGAGAATCGGTGATATATCCATAGCTGAATTGTACGTTATGCGCTACTGCTGTCTAGACATGCATGGTAAGTTATAAGTTTTAGGCGTTATTATCCTAGTTTGGACTCATCAGGAAACTTCGTATGCAAATCTGGGTGGATGCGGATGCTTGCCCCAATGTGATTAAAGAAATTCTCTTTCGGGCGGCAGAACGGCAAAAAATCGAGGTCATTTTAGTCGCGAATCAAGCTTTACGCATACCACGCTCAGCTTTCATTAAAACTAAGCAAGTCAGTGCAGGCTTTGATGTAGCCGACAACTATATTGCTCAAGCGGTCAACTCAGGGGATTTAGTCATTACCGCCGATATTCCCTTAGCTGCTCAAGTCATTGATCGACAAGCACATGCCTTGAATCCACGCGGTGAATTTTATACGCCGGAAAATATGCGTGAGCGCTTAAGAATGCGGAATTTAATGGAAGAGTTGCGCAGTAGTGGGGCTATTACTGGTGGGCCACCCGCTTTAAATCAGCAGGATCGCCAAGCTTTTGCTAATCAGTTGGATCGATTTTTGGCACGTTATGCTAAGACTAGAGCGGATGTAGTTAAGTGAAGGATACCTCCTCACCGAGGTATCCTTAGCAACTGATTAACGTCGACGGTTCATCGCATCAAGGCTGGCAAAGGCCGCCATATTCACAATCCCCCGTACGGTGGTACTTTCAGTCAGAATATGTGCTGGATAATTAGTACCCACTAACATCGGCCCTACTGGCAATCCATCAGCAAGCATTTTGGTCATATTGTAAGCAATATTTGCTGCATTCAGTGAGGGGCAAACCAATAAATTCGCTTCACCTGTAAAGGCTGAGTTCTTGAATAGACGATCGCGAACTTCTTGCGACAAGGCAGCATCTGCATGCATTTCACCTTCAGCTAATAAATCCGGATATTTATCGCGCAGGATTTGTAAGGCTTGACGCATTTTCTCTGAATGCTCATTTTGGCGGCTACCAAAATTAGAATGCGATAGGAGTGCTGCTTTGGGTTCCATACCAAACCCACGGACTAACTCAGCAGCTAAGGCTGTGTTATCGGCTATTTGTGCAGCCGTGGGATTCACACCTACATGGGTATCTGTCAGGAAATAAGTACCACGCTTGAGGATCAGCATCGTAACGGCAGCCACATCCACCAAACCAGCACGCGCCCCAATCAAATCACGCACATAGCGTAAATGCGAAATGTAATTCCCTTCTACCCCACAAATCATCGCATCAGCATCACCTGAACGTACAATAATTGCAGCAAGCGCTGTGTTGCGAGTAGCTATCACTCGCTTAGAATACGAGGGTGTAATGCCTTTACGGCACATCAATTCATAGTAAGCGGCTTTATGCTTTTGATATTCTGGATTATTACGCGGGTCAATAACCTCGATATTTTCGCCCACTTTTAAGCGCAGACCATAATTATCGATATTCTGCTGAATACTCACCGGATCGCCTAATAAAATAGGCTTACAAATCTTATCATCTACCAAAATCTGTACGGCGTTAATCACACGTTGTGACTCACCCTCAGCAAATACAATGCGCTGCGGATTTCTTTTTGCCAGTTCAAAAACCGGTTTCATCGTCATTCCAGAACGGAAGACAAAACCCTCTAATTGCCGCTGATAGGTATCGAAATCAGTAATGGGGCGCGTAGCCACTCCACTTTCCATCGCGGCTTTGGCCACACGTGGTGGAATAATAGTCATTAAGCGCGGGTCAAAAGGCTTGGGAATTAAATATTCGCGTCCAAAACTAAACGCCTTACCACCATACGCAGCGACTACGGTATCCGAGGCTTCACGCATCGCTAAATCGCCAATCGCTTCGACGACGGCAATTTTCATTGCTTCATTGATTTCAGTCGCACCCACATCTAAAGCACCACGGAACAAGAAGGGGAAACACAGGACATTATTGACCTGATTCGGATAATCGCTCCGCCCCGTTGCCATAATGGCATCATCACGCACCGCATGAACCAGCTCAGGACGAATTTCAGGCTCTGGGTTAGCTAAAGCTAAAATCAAAGGATTCGCTGCCATGCGCTTTACATGATCTTGCTTTAAAACCCCTGGAGCAGACAAACCTAAGAAGACATCTACCCCGTCCATGACATCATCTAAAGTACGTGCCTCGGTATCGATCGCATAAGCTGAGTTATAGGGATTCATTTCATCAACACGGCCTTTATAAATGATGCCAAAGCGGTCATTTACCGTGATGTTTTCTTTTTTCAAGCCCATTTCGACCAGTAAATTCAAACAGGCAATCGCTGCAGCGCCTGCACCTGAACAAACTAATTTAATTTCATCGAGTTTTTTACCGGCTACCTTCAAGCCATTGCGAATCGCTGCTGCAACACAAATCGCTGTACCATGCTGATCATCATGAAAAACCGGAATTTTCATTTTTGCTTTTAAGCGTTTTTCCACTTCAAAGCATTCTGGTGCTTTAATATCTTCTAGGTTAATTCCACCGAAAGTGGGTTCTAGCAAGCTCACCGCATCCACAAAGCGATCCACATCTAGCGTATCGACTTCAATATCGAAAGCATTAACACCCGCAAACTTCTTAAAGAGAACGGCTTTACCTTCCATCACAGGTTTGGAGGCTAAAGCACCAATTGAACCTAAGCCTAAAACTGCCGTGCCATTAGAAATAACAGCTACTAAATTTCCGCGTGTCGTGTAGTCGGCTGCACAAGCGGGATTTTCTGCGATTGCTAGGCTCGCAGCCGCTACCCCTGGTGAATAAGCCAAAGCTAAATCACGTTGATTGACCATATTTTTAGTGGGAGTTACTTCTAGCTTACCCGGCATTGGATAGCGGTGATAATCCAACGCTGCTTGGGATAATTCGTCAGCCATGCTTATAGTCCTGTGATGAAGATAGAGGGAAAGACTTTTACTTTACCGCGCTCACGCCATGGAGAGAAGTAGAAAACTTGAGTTTATAGCTAAGGAAGGTGGGAGTTTGAAGAAAAAAGAATACCGAGGAATTTAAATTGAGCAAGCGACTCATCGATAAGTGCTTGCTCAATTAGAAATAGGACTAGACTCGCTTAAACAAGCTGATAATAAATAACAGTAAAACCGCGCCAATGGTAGCCCAAATAATAGCACCTACAATCCCAGGAATATTTAAATTCAACGCACCACTGACCATACCACCGACAAAAGTACCGATAACTGAACCAATCAAACCGACAATAATATTGCCCACTAAGCCAAAGCCACCGCCACGAATCAGATTACCCGCCAACCACCCTGCAACAGCACCAATGGCTAACATGATTAGAATTTCAACGACACCCATGTGATACTCCTCATTATAAACTCAATAAAGTCCACTTCTTGAGTCGTGGACAAACCTGATTATAGTTCAGATATTGTTAATAGATTATTTTGTTGAGCAAATAATTTATATTTCAGGACAAACTGGAAAAAATAAGCGATAAACTCACTTAGCGTCGTTCACTGTAAGAGATCGTGTAGTTTTTACCCTGCTTGAGCTTACTATAGTTACCAAACACTTCCTGTAGGTTGCGCTTCATATATTCGCGTAAGCCATTGATCGTGACTAAATAAATGCGCCCATTTGGCTTGAGATGCTTGTGCATATCCGTCAACAGGATAGTCATCATTTCCTTACCCACTTTAGCTGGGATATTGGAAGCGATTACATCAAATTTTAGGCTAGGGTCAATATGCTGAAAACCATTACTCAGCATAGCTTGTGCATTAGGCAATTTATTCAACTGTGCGTTGCGATTACTGTACTCAACCGCCATGAAGTCTTTATCCACCATCAAGGTTTTACCTTGGGGCGCAAGCTTTGCCATCGCCAATCCCACTGGGCCGTAACCACAACCTAAGTCAAAGCAGTCATCGGTTGGGTTAATTTCTAAATACTTCAGGAGTAGATCTGTACCTTCATCAATTTCGCGTGGAGAGAAAATGCCCCAAGTACTCAGAAAAGTGAAGGCATGCCCACAGAGCTGCGCTTCAAAGCGAATATCCTGACGAATCTCGCGTAAGTAATTGCTATCCGCCATGCCTTAAACCTGCTGTAGACTAGAGAAAATCCGATCTGCTTCCACAATCGCGCTATTGATATCAGGATGCAGGGTACAGAAATGTCCCATTTTTCGTCCTGCGCGCGCTTCATGTTTGCCGTATAAATGTAATTTGCTATTGGGACTCTTAAATAACTCATCCCAGACTGGCTGGCTGCTACCCCATAAATCACCTAAGAGATTCATCATCACTACGGGCGTATGTAAACGGGTATCGCCAAAAGGCAAGTCACAAACCATCCGTACTTGCTGCTCAAATTGTGAGGTTAGACAAGCATCTAAGGTGTAGTGACCACTATTATGAGTACGTGGCGCCATTTCATTCACTAATAACTCGCCTTGACGCGTTACAAAGAATTCAACTGCCATCACCCCAACAAATTCAAGCTGAGCTGCAATGCTCTGAGCAGCTTGCTCAGCTTGTTTGACTAAGTCGGTGCTAATCCGAGCGGGCACGATAGTTTGATGCAAAATCCCATAGCGATGCAGATTTTCAGCAACTGGAAAACATTGCATCTCACCGGCAACACTCCGTGCTAACACAACAGAAATTTCCTTTTCCAAGTCAACACGTTGCTCTAAGACACAAGCCACTGCTTTAAGTTGCTGAAAGGCTAGCTCAACTTCAGTTTGGTTATTAACTGTTATTTGGCCTTTACCGTCATAACCTAAACGAGCTGTTTTTAGAATCGCAGGAAAACTAATTTGGCTGCAAGCCCTCGGAATATCTGCCGCTTCGCGAATAGGCGCAAACAGCACAGGCGATAAACCACAGCTACGTACAAACTCTTTTTCCACAATTCGATCTTGCGCCACCTGAACTGCAGCAGCAGCAGGGCGCACCGGGCAAAATTGCGTCAAAAACTCCAAAGTTTTAGCAGGAATATTTTCAAACTCAGTGGTGACAACATCACACTGCTCACCGAACTGGCGCAAAGCTTGCTCATTATCATAGGCAGCTTGGAGATGTTGATCAGCTAACTGCCCCGCAGGACTTAAAGGATCAGGTTCCAGCACGATCACTTTATAGCCTAAATTACGCGCTGCTATGGTAAACATGCGCCCCAATTGCCCACCACCGAGCATACCAATCGTCGAACCGGGAAGAAGCATTAACTGGCCACTCAATTACTAAAGATAAAGATAAGGATTGAACACTAGCGTCTATTCCGCAGGAGGCGGCAAAGGCATATTTAAAGCAAATTCACGTTGTGCCTCACGAAATTCCACAAGTTGCTTGGCTAAAGCTGGGTTTTGTAAGGCCAACTGTGCAATCGCAAATAAAGCTGCATTCGCCGCACCCGCTTCACCAATAGCAAAGGTCGCAACCGGAATTCCTTTGGGCATTTGTACAATCGAATATAAGGAATCTTGTCCGTTCAAATAGCGGGAGGGAACTGGCACGCCTAACACAGGAACTGGGGTTTTTGCTGCTAGCATCCCAGGTAAATGCGCTGCACCGCCAGCGCCAGCGATGATGCATTGCAAACCGCGTGTTTGTGCGGTACTTGCATATTCAAACAGTAGATCGGGGGTACGATGGGCCGACACGACTTTATATTCGTGTGCTATTCCAAATTGTTCTAGCAGTTCAACGGCCTTGGACATGACTTTCCAGTCGCTATTACTGCCCATGACCACCCCTACGAGTGGTTGCATCATCTTGCTACCCTTATGAAGCGAAAAATCTGATAGTATAACGGCTTGATCCATTTCTCACTACTTTATGCAGCAATGAGCCAATCTGTCAGTATTTTCCATGCATCCGCACCTATCCTTGAAACTAATCTACAAAACTTAGCCCTGCTTGCGCGGGGTAAAGTGCGTGATATTTATGCGATTGATGATCAGCATATGTTAATTGTAGCCACCGATCGCCTTTCAGCCTTTGATGTGGTGCTACCGACTGGGATTGCTGACAAAGGTAAAATTCTTACTCAAGTCGCTTTATTCTGGTTTGAGCAGCTTAAAGATGTAGTGCCTAATCATTTAAGTGAGCTAACCCTAGATGATTTGCCTTTGAGTGCTGAAGAAAAGCAAATGCTGGAAGGCCGCAGCATGCTGGTCAAACGCTTAAAAACCTTGCCCGTGGAAGCCATTGTACGTGGCTATTTGATTGGCTCAGGTTGGAAGGATTATCAACAGACTGGCACTGTCTGTGGCCTAGCTTTGCCGCAAGGTTTGCAAATGGCACAACAACTCCCTGAACCAATTTTTACACCTTCCACTAAAGCAGATGTGGGCTTACACGATATCAATATCAGCTACCCACAAGTTGAAGAGAAAATTGGTAAAGATTTAGCAGCACAGATGCGGAAAGTAAGTATTGAGCTGTATCAACGAGCTGCTGCCTATGCTTTAGAACACAAAATTATTATTGCCGATACCAAATTCGAGTTTGGTTTAGATGCACAAGGCCAGTTAGTACTGATCGATGAAATTCTTACTCCCGACTCTTCACGTTTCTGGGCAGCCGATGAATACCAAATTGGCAAAAATCCGCCTTCCTTTGATAAACAGATAGTGCGAGATTATTTAGAAACTTTGGATTGGGATAAAACTTATCCTGGCCCGAGCCTGCCTAGCTCGATTGTCGAAAAAACTGCTGAGAAGTATCGGGAAGTCGCTACACTGCTAACCCAGTCAAACTGAGGAATTTTAGCAATGCATGTACTTGTTACAGGTGCAGCCGGCTTTATAGGAATGCATGTAGCCCTGTCACTGTTAAAACGCGGTGATAGCGTGGTTGGTTTGGATAACCTAAACGACTACTACTCAGTGCAGTTAAAGCAAGATCGCTTAGTCCATCTTCAAGAACAAGATCATGAGCAGCGTTTTCAATTCCTGAAAATGGATTTAGCGGATCGTGCAGGCATTGCTAAATTATTTGCTGAGCAACCCTTTGACAAAGTTATCCACTTGGCAGCCCAAGCTGGCGTGCGTTACTCCCTAGAAAACCCCTTAGCCTATATCGATAGCAATTTGGTAGGTTTTGCACATATTTTAGAAGGTTGCCGCCAGCAAAAAATTGAGCATTTAGTTTATGCCTCCTCTAGCTCAGTTTATGGTGCTAATGAAAGCATGCCTTATTCAGTGCATGATAATGTCGACCATCCACTGTCATTGTATGCTGCTTCGAAGAAGGCCAATGAGTTAATGGCACATGCTTATTCGCATTTATATGCATTGCCCACAACAGGCTTACGGTTTTTTACAGTCTATGGCCCGTGGGGACGTCCAGATATGGCTCCCATTAAATTTACTAAAGCAATTTTAGCGGGCGAAACGATTGATGTTTATAATTATGGCAAACATCGCCGTGACTTTACTTATATTGATGACATTGTTGAAGGCGTAATTCATGTCTTAGATCAGCCTGCTGCGAAAAATACCGTTTGGAATGGCAAAAAACCTGATCCAAGTAGTAGTTCCGCGCCGTGGCGAGTCTATAATATAGGACAACAGCAACCAATTGAGCTGCTTGATTATATTGTTGCATTGGAGTCACATTTAGGTAGAAAAGCACAGCTAAATCTTCTACCCTTGCAACCCGGCGATGTACCCGACACTTTTGCTGATGTTGAGGATTTGGTGAAAGCTGTTGGCTATCGACCTAGTACTTCCGTTTATGAAGGCACAAGTCGGTTTATCAGCTGGTATCGTGCGTATTATAAGGTTGATTTTTGACTGCACAGGTTTGATCTATGCAAAAGCTTAAGCAACAACAATTGTTGGATCGTATGCTGGAGAAACTTCCTGATCATGTGACTTTTTTACTCGTCATACTCAGTGGTTTTCTTCTAGCGCGCTTGACTTGGACTCTCTTTCCAGCTGATCCTGCGGCTTTGACTGCAGCTAATCAAACTGAGATTGCTCCAGCAGTCGAGGTGATTCCAGCGAATGCTAGCGCCACTGACATTGGTCAAGAATTAGCAAACTATCATTTATTAGGCGTTTATCAGCCACCTAGAACTCCTGCTCCTACAGCGGCCGTTAAACCAGCGCCTGCTCCGCCTCCTAAAACACCACGGGTTCCTTTAAAACTCGTTGGCGTTTATGCGCTGCCTAATAAAAATGGGGTAGCTGTTATTGAAGTTGGTGGGTCTAGCCAAAAAGTAGTCAGCATTGGTGAAGCTATCGCCGAAAGTAATGGCGCTACTTTAGAAAAAGTATTTCCTGACAAAGTTGAAATTAGTTGGCAAGGTAAAATTGAAACTTTAGGCATGCCTAAAATTAGTGAGTCAGCAGGAGCAGCTGCTCCGGTTGAGGAATATATCCCTGAACCAGAACCAGAAATGGTTCCTGATCAATTAATGCTGCAACAACAACAGCTTGAACAGCAAAAATTACAACAAGAAGAATCAGATGAAGAAGGGGATGCACCTCAAGCACCCCTTGCACCAGGAGCAATCCCTCCTCCACAAGTACCGCAACCAGCAGTAGATCCTGAAGCCAATGCAGGTGGCGCTTCTGAATTGAGTAATTTTCGCCAACAAGTTGCCCAAAACAATTTAAAGTTACTTGAACTGGTTCGCCCTAGCCCCGTCTCTGAAAAAGGTCAACTGACAGGGTTTAGAGTAGTTCCAGGACAAAATGAGGCTTTGTTTAGACTCACTGGCTTACAAGCAGGGGATATAGTCACTGGAATTAATGGGACTCCTTTGAATAGCAACTCCTCTAGCTTGCAGGCTATGCAAGGCTTAATGAATAGTGCTAGCGCAAATTTAACCGTCTTACGTGCTGGGCAAACAACTTCGGTACAGGTCAGTTTTTAGCTAAGCCTTTCAAGAGCGACGTTGTGCGTCTCTGACTGAAGGCAGTTGCATGAGACGTTCTAATACTTCGGATAATTGCTCAATATCCTGAATCTGAATTGTTAAATTGATAAATGAGACTTCATCATTCTCACGTGGCAAGGTATTGATCTCGTGAATATTAATATTTAAACGTGCCAAAACATCAGCCACGTCGCGTACTAAGCCTGGCTTATTTTCCCCAGACACCTGAATATCAACTGCATAATCCATGGTCCCCCCTCGCCAACTGACATCAACTAAGCGTCTTTTCTGCTCATCATTCAAATGTAGTATATTTTTGCAATCGGTACGATGCACCGATACCCCACGCCCAATCGTTATATAACCAATAATCGCTTCGCCTTGCAGGGGTTGGCAGCACTGAGCGATTTGTGTGACTAAATCCGACACACCTTGCACACTCACCCCACCGATTTGTTTAGTAGGTGCTACCTTTTTAATCTTCCGCAGCGGAATTTCAGTAGAGCGGGAGCGAATCAAAGAATCCGTAAATTGCTTCGGTGTAATATCACCCCGACCGAGGGCAATCAAAAAATCACGCTCATTTTGGCGGCCAAACTGCTGATATAAATCACTGGGCTTAAGATTAGGAAAATTCAATAAATGCTTATGGCGATCAAGAATAGATAGGCCTTCTTGGTAATTGCGCTCATGGTTTTGTTGCCGAAACCAGTGATTGATTTTTTGCCTAGTCCGAGGCGCTTTAATAAAATTCAAGCTGCTATTCAGCCAGTTCATTTTCGGGCGCGGTTCTTTACTGGTAATAATCTCGACCTTATCCCCATTCCTTAATTCGTAATTGAGTGAAGTTAAGCGATCATTGACTCGGGCACTATGACAACGATGACCAATGTCAGTGTGTATTGCGTAAGCGAAATCAATAGGAGTTGCCCCTTTGATCAAGTCAATCACTTTGCCTTTAGGGGTGACCACAAAGACTCGATCTGAGAATAGCTCAGCCTGAAAATCCTCCAATAACTCACCATCGTCGATGTCAGCATCTAACAGTCGACGCATGGAATTAATCACACGTTCTAAATTACGATCATAGCGGCTACCTTCCTTATAGCGCCAATGGGCCGCCACACCTAACTCTGCAAATTGATGCATATCATGAGTACGAATTTGAATTTCCACCGCACGATCTTGAGGACCAATCACTACGGTATGAATAGACTGATAACCATTGGATTTTGCATGGGCAATATAATTATCAAACTCTTCTTGAATATAAGGCCAGCGCGCATGCACCATGCTTAAGACTTCGTAGCAGATATCATTGTCATCCACAATAATACGAATCGCGCGTAAATCGTAAAGCTGATCAATGGGGACATGCTTTCGCTGCATTTTTTTCCAAATGCTATAAATATGCTTAGGTCGCCCGTAAACCGTAGCTTTAATATTTGCCTCAGCCAGCATAGCTTCAATGTAATGAATAAATTCATTAATATAGTTTTCACGCTGTAAACGCGTATTCGCTAAGGCTTTGGCAATACTTTTATACTGTTGGGGTTCTAAAAAACGGAAGGAGAGATCTTCCAGCTCCCATTTAATTTGGCTGATGCCTAGACGATTGGCTAAAGGTGCAAATAGCATCATAGTTAAATTAGCTGCATGAGTATGAATAGGCCCTAATTCCTCACGCGCTAATAAACGCAAATATTGTAATTGCCAAGCCAATTTAATCAGTACCGCCCGCATATCGCCTACCATTGAGAGCAGCATATTGCGGACTAATTCAGCTTGTTCTTTTTGCGTAGGATCAGCGGCTGCAGCCGTATTTTCTCGAAAGGAATGCAAACTTTGCATGCCTAAACAAACACGGCTGACTTGAGCGCCATAAGCCCGCTCAATCTCACCTTGCTTTAAAGCACTGGCATAAACAGGATCAGAAAGCAAAGCAGCTAATAAGGTCAGCTGTTCGGCTTCAATCAGACGCAGATTCTCAGCCACATCTAAACTACAGGGCTGGAGAGGTTCACATTCATCGCGCTCTAATAAAGGTGGCAGCGCTTGATACAGCAATTCTAAATCGCGCTCTTGGTTGGATACCCATAAACGCTGCGCCCAAGTATCTAGGTCACGAGATTTAGCATGGACGGTTTGGCTGTGTTGCATACTGAAATATCCTATCCGTCTTCATCCATGAAGCTATTGGCAGTTATAAATTATTCTAGTGAGTAAGAACGCCCGTAGAAGCCGTTATAATAATTTAAGTAGTGCTTCTATTTCAGCAAAATTTGTCATGATCGCATCCGGCTTTAGTCCTAAAGGTAAGTCGCGTTGTTGCGCATTGAACCAGATAGTACGTAATCCAGCTTGCTGAGCGCCAATTACATCTTTTTCTGGATCATCACCGACATAAACCATCTGATGAGCTTGGATTTTAACTTTAGCTAAAGCTTGCTGAAAAATAGCAGGATGCGGTTTAGCGACACCAGCCGCAGCAGAGCTTAAGGCAAACTCAAAGAGATGCCCAATCCCAATATGATGTACATCTGCGTTGCCATTGGTAATGACTCCTAGCGAGTAGGTTTGCGCCAAACGCTCTAAACTTGGCAAAACCTCTGGAAAAAACTGAACTTGATTGCGGGCTTGCCAAAACACTTGAAAGGCTTGCTCGGCATTCGCTGGATCATAAGCCGTTTCTGTAAATACTTGCTGTAACCAACGGGTACGCAAACTACTTAAGTCATGCTGCAAATCAGGATGCTGTGCAGCATAAGCTAAGCGACTGCTGACTAAGCTATCTAAACTGGGATAGTGCTCCCGAATCCGCGGATAGTAAGCTTGCAAATAGCCGTATAAGGTTTGCTCGGCATGTTCAATCACACTTTGGCAATCCCAAAGTGTATCGTCTAAATCAAAGGCAATACAGCGAATGGTCATTAGCAGTCTTCAGGCTAAGAAAAACTATATACTAGCAGTAAATAACTGCCTTAACCGCTCAGGATAAACTATGAAGTTATTTAAGCAGCTCGCCATACTCAGCTTTAGTCTAGTTAGCACACTGGCTCAGGCAGAAACCTTAGTATTAATTCCCGGCTTTCAAGAACAAGGCATGGCTTGGCGTTTTCAGCATGTCACCTCAGCTTTAGAAGCTTCAGGGTGGGTGGATGGTGGTAATTTAATGTTAACCCCGCGTGGCATCGTCAATAGCACCGTACTCGCCAAGCGCCCTAAAAAAGTACTCTATACCCTCGAATTACCGAATCAGCTTTCGCTTACCCAGCAAGCTGTGGTCTTAGATCAGTATTTAAAAGCACTGTCGGCAAAGCGCAAAGAGCCATTGTCTTTGGTTGGGCATTCTGCAGGTGGTTTGGTGGGACGTTATTGGCTGGTCACCCTCAACACCGTCCCTGTACATACGCTGATTACGATTGCTACCCCTCACACGGGTACACCTTGGGCTGACTTATCTGAAGTTGCTATGAATACACCTTTAGCCGATTTGGCTGCAGGCTTCGGGATCAACTTACCCCGCTCTAGGCAGTTATATACCGAGCTACGCGAAGAGCGTCCGGGGAATTTTTTATATTGGCTGAACCATCAAGCGCACCCTGCCATCCGTTATGTTTCGATTGTGCGTCAAAGCAAACGTCCTGAATCCAGTGATTTGGTAGTCCCTCCACACAGTCAGAATATGCACAATGTGTTTGCTTTAAATGGACAAACTGAAACGGTGTTCAGTGAGGGACAACATGATTTAAATGCTAATGATGGTTATCGGATAGCAAAAATTCTAGGCAAATCCTCTGCTAACCGAAAATAAGCTGTTAAGAGAAAGCTACCTATCCAAAACACCTAATGTTACTATTAAATAAGATAGGGTAAATAACCAAGGGCTGTTGATGGCCCAAATAATAGAATCATTTAGCTACCTAGATAGACGATACTCATGAACGAGGCGATGTACGCAACGAATCATCATCCATTGCTGAAGACCTTGCCCTTAGCGCTGGCAGTACATGCAGCTATTATTTTTGGTATTTCCTTTGCGCCTCTGGTGTTGCCAAGGTTGGCTATCCCGCCAGCGCTCGATATTACCATTGTACCAACACCTAGCGAAGCTACCCCAAAAGAAGTCAATTTTTTAGCACAAGCCAATCAAGAAGCGAGTGGTACAGAAGATGAGGATAATAAGCCGCGTAGTCCCTTAGCTTCTTTATTACCACAAAATAATGCAGGCGAAGCACCGCTTCAGTCACAAGCGAGCACTGAAGACTTAGCCGCCAAGATTGATCCGCAAATCTTGACCACTAAAGCCTCAACCTTTACTGAATTGAGTAAAGAACCCGACCAACCTGAGACTACACACAATCTCATTGCTGAGATAACCGCAGATAGTGCACAGGAAATTGCACAATTATTAGCAGAAGTTGATGCTGCAGAAGCACAATATGCGCGGCGTCCACGGATTCATTTCATTGATGCGGTCAGTGCTAAAAGTGCGGTTGAAGCTGAGTATATTGACAGTTGGATCAAAAAAATTGAACGGATTGGTAATATTAACTTCCCTGAGGAAGCTATTCGCCGCAATATGAGTGGTAAGCTGATTTTAAATGTGACGCTTGACCATGCGGGGCGCGTAGTTGACAGCCAAATTGATGTATCATCGGGCTTCAATCTATTGGATAAAGCAGCTTTACGCATTGTGCGCTTAGCCTCCCCTTATCCGCCCTTGCCCGCGGATATTCGTAAAAAATGGGATCAATTAAATATTACCCGCACTTGGATTTTCCATAGCGGTACTTTCAACACAGAATAGAGTCTATGCAGGCCATTTCTAATTTGCGTAACAATTTATTGATTGCCATGCCTAGCATGCATGATCCAAATTTTGATCATACCGTGACCTTAATTTGCCAGCATGATGAGCAAGGGGCTTTTGGTGTGACTATCAACCGTCCACTAGAGGTCACTTTTGGTGAACTATTAGCGCAATTAGATATTGAAGTGACTGACGCACGGCTAGCGAATCGTGTGGCTATGAGTGGTGGCCCCGTACAAGCTGAACAGGGATTTGTGCTCCATAATACGAATCGGGCCTGGGAAAGTACCCTGCATATCGCAGAGAATCTTTCGATTACCTCCTCTCGGGATATTTTAGTGGATATTGCGGCGGGTGATGGCCCGGATCAATTTCTGCTTGTACTCGGTTGTGCAGGCTGGAGTCCGGGGCAGTTAGAGCAAGAAATTAAAGAGAATGCTTGGCTGACCTGCGATGCGAACAATTCCATTCTTTTCGATATGCCTTATCCACATCGTTGGCGAGGGGCAGCCTCTACTTTGGGTATTGATGTTACCTTACTAGGCTCAGTGGCTGGGCATAGCTAAATGCCAATGACGATTTTAGGTTTTGATTTTGGTCTCCAACGTACTGGCGTTGCCGTGGGTAATACGCTCACTGGCTTAGCCACTCCCCAAACTGTTTTATACTCTCAAAATAATCAGCCGGACTGGGCAGGGATTGAGCGCTTAATTCAGCTATGGCGGCCTAAGCTGTTAGTCGTCGGTATGCCGCGTAAACTCGACGGTACGGATAGCAGCATGCAAGAAACTATCCTAAAATTTTGTCGCGAGCTTGAAAAACGTACTAAGCTTCCTGTGCAGACTGCGAACGAACAGCTATCCTCGCGGGAAGCAGAACAAGTTTTGAAAACTGCACGCCAAGCGGGTCGTAAACGTAAAATTCGTAAAGAAGAAATCGACCAATTGGCCGCAGCGATTATTTTAGAGAATTGGATGCAAGAGTATGCCCACCAACAACAATTATAATTTACCTGATTTACTGACCCAACTGGCTGAACAACTACAAACTTATCTAAGCGAGCATCAGATTATAAATCCTGTTCTAGTGGGGATTGAACGCTCTGGGGTATGGCTGGCGGAAGTCTTACATGAACGCTTACAACTTACCGAAGAATTGGGCACTTTAAATATCAGCTTCTATCGCGACGATTATCATCGTGCAGGTTTGCCTGTCCAGACTGAACCGTCGCGCTTGCCTTTGAGTTTAGAAGATCGGCATATTATTTTAGTCGATGACATTATTCACACTGGACGCACGATTCGTGCTGCCATGAATGAGTTATTTGACTATGGTCGACCTGCGAGTATTACCTTAGCTGCGATTGTTGCACGCCAAGGTCGTGAGCTACCGATTGAGCCACAAGTGTGTGTTTTACGTGAAGAGCCGGGTAAAGAATATATTTATCAGATTTCCCAAGAGCCACTACGGATGGAATTGGTCAGGAAAGCCCAAGGGAAGGGTTTATCAGGCTGACACAAACTTGTAAAATACCGCCACCTTAGCCATCTAGCGAATATGCCTCATGCACCCTCATTTGAAGCCTGGCCCTTTGCCCTTGAGCATGCAGCTCGCACCTGATAATCAATTAAATCACTTCCTGACTGTTGAAGGACTACCCCATCAATTACTGCACGATATTATGGATCGTGCAGAACAGTTCGTTACCTTACCGGCAAAACAGCAGAAGAAAGCCCCGTTGTTGCGTGGCAAAACGGTGATGAATCTGTTTTTCGAGAACTCTACACGCACACGGGTTACCTTCGAGATTGCGGCACAACGGCTCGGTGCAGATGTGATTAACCTTGATATTCGTACTTCCTCAACCGCTAAAGGTGAAACCTTATTAGATACTGTGCGAAATCTAGAGGCTATGAATGCGGATATGTTTGTTGTCAGGCATGAACATGCAGGCACTGCGCAATTTATCGCCCGCTATGCAGCACCCCATATTAGTGTCCTGAATGCGGGTGATGGTCGCCATGCCCATCCCACCCAAGCAATGTTGGATATGTTCACCATCCGCCAAAAGAAAGGCGCTTTCGAACCGCTTAAAGTTGCTATTGTCGGTGATGTCCTACACTCCCGTGTAGCACGCTCACAAATTCATGCACTCACCACGCTTTTAACGGGTGAGGTACGTGTGATTGGCCCGAAAACCCTTATCCCTGCTAATATTGAGCGTATGGGAGTAAAAGTTTTTCATGATATGGATGAAGGCTTACGTGACACCGATGTAGTGATCATGTTGCGTTTACAGCGTGAACGGATGGCAGGTGCTTTACTACCTTCAGAGCGTGAGTTTGCCAAATTATATGGCCTTAATGAACAGCGCTTAGAACTCACTAAACCAGATGCCATCGTTATGCATCCAGGGCCGATTAACCGTGGCGTTGAAATTGATACAGAAGTAGCTGATGGAGTACGTTCAGTCATCTTAGAACAAGTCACGAATGGCATCGCTGTACGCATGGCTGTGATGGCCATGATTATGGGCGGGAGTGCAGCATGAAAAACTTAATTATTCAACAAGCGCGCGTTCTTGACCCCCACTCGCGCACGGATCAGATAGCCAATGTTTATATTCAAGATGGCATCATTGTAGCGATTGGTGGGCAATCGACCACTTTAGAAAACTTTCACGATGCCGAAAAAGTGAACGCTAGTGGCTTATGGCTCATGCCTGGTGCGATTGATTTAGCTGCTTGGTTACGCGAACCTGGTTTAGATCATAAAGCCACCTTAGCTAGCGAAACGCGGGCAGCTGCAGCCAGTGGCGTAACTACTTTATGCTATCAGCCAGAACCCGCTACTAGCATCGACAACTCAGCAGCGGTGAACTTAATTCGCAAAATCAATCAAGGTTTACAGCTTGCTAAGATTGAAGTGATTGGCAATATGACCTTTAAGCTCGAAGGTAAACGTCTATGTAATATTGGTGGTTTGCGTCGCGTCGGCTGTGTTGGTGTCACCAATGCTTGGCAACCCTTTGAAAGCTTGAATATCATGCGCCGCGCTATGGAATATGCTTCTACTCATGATCTCACTGTTTTCATGTATCCTTTAGAGCATGGTTTAGCAGCAGGCGGTGTGATGCATGAAGGTGAGGTATCCACCCGCTTAGGTTTGCCCGCGATTCCGGCTGCTGCTGAAACGGTAGCAGTCGCACAAATTATTGCTTTAATGGAGCTAACGGGGAGTCGGGTGCATTTTTGTCGATTGTCTGCGGCAGGTAGTGTGCGTTTAATTCGCCAAGCTAAGCGAGATGGTCTAGCGGTCACCGCGGATGTAGCAGCGCATCAACTCTATCTCACCGAGCGTAATGTCCTAGATTTCGATCCACTGTGCCATGTGCGCCCCCCACTCCGCGCTCAGGCCGATCGGGATGCTCTGTTACAAGGCTTGAGTGATGGCAGTATTGATGCGATTTGCTCGGACCATCAGCCACATGAATTGGATGCGAAGTTGGCACCTTTCCAGCAAACTGAACCGGGAATTTCCGCTTTAGAAACCCTAGTCCCCTTAACTTTGCGTTTAGCTGAGGAGGGTGTTTTGCCACTGCTACAGGCTTTAAGGAAAATCACTTTTAATCCTGCACGTATTATTGGCAGTCCAGCTGGTTGTATTGCGATCGGCGCTCCCGCTGATTTAGTGCTATTAAAACCTGATGTGCTGTGGGATTTCACCTTAGAAACCATGCTTAGCCAAGGTAAAAACACACCCTTTGCTGGCTGGAGCTTTCATGGGCAAGTCCAACGTACTTTCTTGGCTGGCCACACGGTTTATCAAGCTCAGGAGGCTCACTGAGCTATGTTACATATTGCTTTATTTGAACCTGAGATTCCGCCGAACACTGGCAATATTATGCGCCTGTGCGCCAATACCGGCTGCCGTTTGCATTTAATTCATCCTTTAGGTTTTTCTTTGGATGAAAAACAAGTAAGGCGTGCTGGTATGGATTATCGAGACTTAGCCGTAGTTCAAGAACATGAAAGTTTTGCCGCTTTTAATCAGGCTATCCTTGGCAAGCGCGTTTTTGCTTGTAGTACTAAAGCTAAAACCTCATACGCTGAGACTGCTTTTCAAGATGAAGATGTCTTGCTCTTTGGGCCTGAAACCCGCGGTTTGCCAGAAATTCTTCTCGCGAGTTTGCCCGAAGATTTAAAACTGCGTATTCCTATGTTGCCGGATAGTCGGAGTTTGAACTTATCTAATACGGTTGCAGTGGTTGTATATGAAGCTTTACGCCAGCAAAATTTTATAGGCTTAACTTAGTTATGAAACTGCTGCGCTCATGGACTCACCCTAGCCAAGCTTGTGTGGCAACCATTGGCAACTTTGATGGTTTACATTTAGGTCATCAAAGTGTTATTCGACAAATGCAAGACAAAGCCCAGCACTTAGGCTTAGCATCCACAGTCATTAGCTTTGAGCCCTTACCTGCTGAATACTTACGTCAACCTCCACCTAGTCGCATTTTGCCGCTACGGGATAAGTTAATTTATCTAAACTGTTTAGGCTTGGATCAATTTGCCTGTTTACCTTTTAATCAGGCGCTCGCTGAAATGGAGCCAGAGAACTTTATTCAAGATATTTTGTTAGACGGTTTGCAAGTACGAGCGCTAGTCGTAGGTGATGACTTCCGCTTTGGGCGCAAACGGCGTGGCGATTATCAGCTGCTGCAAACTATGGGTGCTAAACAGGGTATGGAAGTCATACAGACCTCAACCTTATTACATGCTAATGACCGCGTTAGTAGCACTTGGGTGCGTCAGGCTTTAGCACAAGCTGATTTAACTACTGTAAAAACTTTACTGGGTCGAGCGTATTCACTATCGGGGCGCGTAAGGCATGGCAATAAACTTGGTCGCACCATTGGTTTTCCCACTTTAAACTTGCGCATTCCAGAAAATATTGCCCTTTGTAAAGGGGTTTATGCTGTCCATGCTTATCGAGACAGCACATCCATTGTCAAAGGAATTGCCAATCTAGGCTCACGGCCTACTGTGAATGGCATAGAGAGCCGCTTGGAAGTACATTTGTTTGATTTTGCAGAGCAAATTTACGGCGAGCATTGGGCGATTGAGCCTATTGCATTCATTCGTACTGAGCAACGCTTTGCTTCTTTTGACTTGCTGAAACAACAAATTGCACTGGATGTGGAGCAAGCACGCCGCTTACTCCACTAAGTCACCTTAAACTTGATGGTAATCAATTACCCGTTGCACTTCATTTTTGGAGCCTAACACCACAGGCACACGCTGATGTAAAGCATAGGGCTGCATATCTAGAATCCGTTCACGGCCGGTACTAGCTAAACCACCTGCTTGCTCAATCACCATACTCATTGGATTGGCTTCATAGAGCAAACGCAGCTTGCCTTCCTTACCTGACTTATGCATTTTTTCATCCAATGGATACATAAAGATGCCACCACGGGACAGAATTCGGTGCACTTCAGCTACCATCGATGCCACCCAACGCATATTAAAGTCTTTACCGCGCACCCCTTCTTTGCCTGCGACGCACTCTTGAATATAGCGCTTAACCGGTGCTTCCCAATGACGTTGGTTGGAAGTGTTGATAGCAAACTCTTTAGTGTCTTCGGGAATTTTCACATTGTCGCGGGTCAGAATGAATTCCCCACAACTGGTATCAAGGGTAAACATAGTTACACCTCGACCCGTAGTAATCACCATAATGGTTGAAGGTCCATATAAGCAATAACCGGCAGCTATCTGCTTAGTACCAGGCAAAAGAAAATCTTCAGCGCTTGGATTTAAAACACCTTTAGGCGCTTTAACCACAGAAAAAATGGTGCCTACTGAGACATTAACATCCATATTTGAAGAGCCATCTAAGGGGTCAAAAGTCACTAAATAGCCACCCCGACGCTTGCCCTCTTTGAGGTTATAGACTGTTTCCATCTCTTCAGAAGCTAAAGCAGCTACATGTCCATTATTTTCTAAAGCTTCAATGAAGACATCATTGGAAATAATGTCCATTTTCTTTTGAATTTCGCCTTGAACATTTTCTGAGTTAGCGGCTCCTAATACGCCTACTAAAGCGCCTTTTCTGGTCAAACCTGCTAATTTTTTACACGCGGTCGCAATATCACTTAGTAGCCCTGTAAAATGCCCACTAGCCCCCTCATAAGTATGTTGTTCTTCAATAATATATTGAGTGAGTGTTGTACCAATCCGATACATAGAATTAATCCTACAACAGAATAAAAACTGCTAAACGAGCGAGTCGAAAGAACAATCTTGCCCGATCATGAATGTTCAAGAATAATAGCAGTTTGCCTTTATGCAACGATATAGATCAATAGGTGTAAAAGCTCGGGCCCGAAGGCCCGATAGATTTGCGAGGGAGTATTATAATTTTATGATGACTAGTTCGAATGTGTTAATAAGTATCGCTTAAGGCACAAGCCACTGTTTTAAAGACCCGAGGTGTCGTTTGGTAAATTCTCAGTTCTACAGTTGTCTGTCAGCCAATGACTCTCTGTCGTACCAGCACTGCCGTCGGTTCATTTGTTTTTTCTACCTAGCTCAGGCTGCAAGAAAAAATCACAAGAAGTTCAAACCAAATAATGACTCAGGGCGACGAAGCTAATGAACGGTTCAATCAAGCACCAAGAAACTGATAGCAATAGTGCAGAGCAAAACATTAGAAATGTTGGCGACGAGGAACTTTTAAGCCAAATTGCTCAAGGGGATCGACAAGCATTTAGTCGCTTATATTTGAAGTATCAACCACGTTTAGTGAGTTATTGTGCTCGCTTACTCAAGGACGATGTCGCGCAAGCGGCAGATATTGTGGATGATGCGCTCTTTGATGTGTGGCGGTCCGCTGATAAATTTGAAGGCAAGTCTAAAGCCTCTACATGGATTTATTCCATTGCACGTAATAAGCTCATTTCTTGGCTAAGAAAAACATCTGAAGTGACTTTAGATGATGATGCTCTCATGTTAGCGATGGAAGATAGCGCTCCCAATCCTGAAGAAATACGGATTGAGGAAGACATGAAAGATCAGTTACTGCGTATGATGAACCATTTGACAGATGAGCATCGAGATGTCTTAAAACTTACGTATTTCGAAGATAAATCAGTGAAAGAAGTGGCTGATATTCTCAAAATCTCGGAGAACACTGTCAAAACACGCATGTTCTATGCCCGCAAGCGTTTAGGTCAAATGCTTGAAAAGGCTGGAATCATGGAATTCGATATCTAAACTGGTCATCTTTATGAGTCATCTTGAGTCCAACGAACTCTTGGAAGAGGCACACCGCTTACTTCCTTGGTATCTCACCGATAAGCTTAGCAAAGCAGAGCAGGGATTGGTCAATCAAGCTTTGGAACACTATCCAGAGCTGCAGCAGGAGCTGGCACAAGAAGAAAAAATGATGCGTATTATACGCACCAATACCAGCTTATTAGAATTGTCTGCGCTCGATACCACCGAACAACGCTTAACTAAGCTATTAGCACGGATTGATCGTGCTGATGAAAAAATAGATGAGCTGGAAGCGCCTAAAGTTCCTGTCGAGTCTGCAGTGAGCTCTGTGAGTACAGGTGTTGCGAATAATCCCCCATTAAACCCTTTACTCCCAGAAAAAAAGCTGCAAGTCAAACAAGGCTGGTTTGAGTTTCTATGGCGTAAACCTTTATTTAAGCTAGATTGGCTCACCCCTGCTAATGCAGTATTTGCTAGTCTAGTGGTTGCCCAGCTTGCTTTGCTAGCTTATGGCCAGTTGCATACAGATTCTGATACCAAATTCACAGTGGCTAGTGTAGAAACACCGCAGGCTACGCATTTTGCTGCCGATGGTAAAACCGAACTCAGCCGATTTTTAGTGCAATTTGCTAATGAAGCTAAACATGAAGAAGTTTGCGAATTTTTAAACAAATGGGGCGCGCATATTATCTCTGGGCCTAATGCACAAAGCATTTTTACTATTGAGATGCCGGTTGCTCCCAATATTGATAAAGTGGCTTTAGCTGATAGTATTATGCAAGAAACCGCTCAACAGAGTTCACCCGTATTATTTTTAGGTCCACAGTTTGAGGATAAAACGTCACAGTGACTAGACTTGTTATCCAAAAAAACCTAGCTCTTAATACTAAATTGCGCCAGCTGAGCTTTATTTTAATAGGCTTAAGTACGGCGAGTTTAGTAGCTGCAGCTCCAGCTGATAAAAAACTTAGCTATGATTCGCCCGCCTGCCAGATTTCTAATGCTTGGTGTGTAGGCAATGTCCCTGATACTAGCCGTGAGTACCGACAGAACGAGCTACTGCTATTATACGACACCGCACAATCTGCTCGTTTTGCTGAGGACATTTTGCAGCGTTATCGGCTCACACAAAAACGTACAGATGAGCTTTTTGCTATTCGTACTAAGATGTTGACGGTGGCAACTAATGGACAAGATCCCAAATCCTTAGTCGATACGATTAATAAAAAAGAAGATAAGGTTGAAGCAAACTTAAGTCGTCTGTTTTTTACTGCAGCACTTTCAAGCGCTAACTCATCCACTCCAGTGGGCTACCCTCTCGATCTAACTGGCATAGCACAGGCACATCAGTTTACTAAAGGAGCTGGGGTTAAAATCGGTATGATTGATACACCTATCGATATTTTACACCGTTCTTTAGATAATTCGCGGGTTAGACGGGTTGAACTCATTCCTGCAGGTGATCGCAATAACCAAAAGCATGGAACAGCCATTGCCGGTGTGTTGATCGGACAAAACCCAAGGATTGGGATTGCACCTGAAGCGGCTTTATACGCAGTGAGTGCTTTCAGTGCTGATCCGCAGAATCCTAATGATCGTAGCAGTACGGCCGGTTTAGTAGCCAAAGCGCTTGACCTCTGTATTCAAGAAAAGGTAGATGTACTGAATCTTAGTTTTGCAGGTAAAAGCGATCCCTTAGTCAATAAAATGATTCAAAAAGCAGTTGACAATAATATTATTGTCGTAGCTTCTGCAGGTAATGGTGGGCCTAAGGCTGAGCCAGCTTACCCTGCTGCTTTTGCCAATGTACTAGCTGTTACCGCAGTGGATGAACAGGAAAGTTTGTTTGGGCGTGCTAATCGTGGCTCCTATATTGATGTTGCAGCCCCAGGTGTAAATATTTTCACTACCTCACCTGCGGGTACCTTTGATTTAGCAACAGGTACGTCGGTGGCCACAGCGCACGTCAGCGGTCTAATTGCCCTTTTACTTTCTGTGAATCGGCGCGGCGTAACACCAAGTCTCTTAGAGCAAACGGCTATCGATTTAGGTTTGCAAGGTCGCGATAACGATTATGGTTACGGTTTAGTCAATGTCGACCGGGCTTTGACTGCCTTGCGCACAGTACGTTAAATTTAATTGATAGAAAACTTGATATAAGCCAAGACATCTGCAACTTGGCATCTAGAATTTGATTTCAATCAAAGTGGATTTTTAAGCGCGGCTCAAAATCAAGCTTGTCACAGGTTAACTAGGAGACAAGCTATGTCGAGTTTTTTCAGTAGTTTCAATGGCATTTTATTGATGTCGAGCCTTACGATTATTTTTATTCTAGGCTTTCTCGCCTATTTATTTTGGAAGTTTATGAAACTGTCGAATCATAAACCCCAACCTGGCGAAAAAGCTTGGTAAATTTAGTAAGCTAAAGTTAGCTGCCGCCCAGATCTAGCCAATCCCGAGGCTTTAAAAACTCGGTGTATAAACGAGCCTCTTCAGAATTTGGTGCGGGATGCCAATCATAGCGCCATTTCACTAAAGGCGGCAGCGACATTAATATCGACTCAGTGCGTCCACCTGACTGCAAACCAAATAAAGTCCCACGGTCATAAACTAGATTGAACTCAACATAGCGACCACGTCGATATAACTGGAAATCACGTTGGGCTTCATTGAAAGCTAGGTTCTTACGCCTCTGCACAATCGGGCGATAGGCTTGAATATAGTGATCTCCCACGCTTTGCATAAAGGCAAAAGTTTTCTCAAAACCCCATTCGTTTAAATCATCAAAAAATAAACCACCAATGCCTCGTGGCTCATTACGATGTTTTAAGAAAAAGTACTCATCGCACCAGCGTTTGTAACGACTGTAAACCTCTGAACCAAATGGATCACAGGCAGTTTTTGCGGTTTGATGCCAAGCAATACAATCTTCTTCAAAACCATAATACGGAGTTAAATCAAAGCCGCCACCAAACCACCAAACCGGTGCTTCTGTGGGATGCTCTGCAATGAAAAAGCGCACATTTGCATGGGAGGTTGGTACAAAAGGATTATGCGGATGAATAACTAGAGATACACCCATGGCTTGAAAACTACGCCCTGCTAGTTCCGGCCGTGCAGCCGTCGCAGAAGGTGGCAGGGTAGAACCAAAGACATGTGAAAAATTCACTCCACCTTGTTCAAATACTGCACCACCCGCTAATACTCGGGTACGCCCACCACCACCGCCTGGCCGCTCCCAAGCATCTTCGACAAACGTTGCTTGACCATCTTCAGCACTGAGTTGTGCGCAAATCTCATCTTGCAAGGCTAATAAATAGTACTTAACCGCTGCGATATTCGGTTGGGTCATAGTTCGGATGCTCATGCTCACTAAACAGAAAGTCGCTTATTGTAACGAGATTTTATCTTGTTGGTCGACGATAGCCATTAAACCTGACTTACATCAAACCTGCACCCTTCACAATCGCAATGCCGATACTGGTACTGAGTACAGAGCCTAAGGTGGTGAGGGCGATAATATTCGCAGCCAGTCCGCTATTGCCTCCCATAGCCCTGACCATGACATAACTGGCTGCAGCAGTAGGTGCAAATGACATTAGCACTAAGACACCTAAGTCAATGCCGGTAAAGCCTGCCCAAATACCGCCAGCAGTAAATAGCAGAGGGATAAAGATTAACTTCGCTAGGCTCGCACTCACCGCATTGCGCATAGCTTGGCGCATTGATTTAAAGCTCAAGGAAGCACCTGTGCAAAGAAGTGCTAAAGGCAGCGTCATTTGTGCAAAATACTCGCCTGATTGAAGCACAATCTCAGGCAGTTTCCATTCCATATAAGACACAGGTAAGGCAAGTAGGATACCAATGATGAGAGGATTTTTTGCTATGCCTTTAAGAATCGGCAGGATACCTTGACCTTTTTTATGCAGGGAGCGACTCAGCGTAATCACTGAAAGAATATTAAACAGAATAGTAATTAAACCTAAGTACAAAGAAGCCGCAGCAACTCCTGCTTCTCCATAAGCGTTGGCGCAATAAGCGAGGCCAATAATACCCATATTGGAACGAAACGCACCCTGTACCACCACCCCGCGATCTTCAGAAGGTTTCACTGTGAAATAAGCAAAGATCTCTAAAATCAAGAAGCTAATAATACTTAGCAGCGCACCCAAACCAATCAATTCAAAATTAGCACTTTCGCTAATATGTGTTTTACTGACACTAATAAAGAGTAGTGCGGGTAAAGTCACATTGAAGACCAGACGAGAACCCGCTTCAACAAAGGCATCTGTTAAAATACCGATACGTTTTAGATAAACACCTAGTATCAAAATCAGAAAAATAGGGCCAGTCACTTGCAGAGAAAAAGCAAAAGCGGCGAGAAACTCAGACATGATTTAACTTGCTATTTACAAAAAAGCACTCTACGCCTCGCTTTGAGCTAGAGCAAGTTCGGCTCCAATAAAAAGCTGCTATGATCTTAATTGACCAAAGGGAAAGCACACAGGTATAACTGCAGCCTGTGAATTGGAGACTTTGTTTTGACTACTAAATCATCTACCCCTAGGCCTACTTATCCGCAAGTGATTTTACAACGTGGTCGCGATAAAAATATTCGTGCTCGCCACCCATGGGTCTTTTCTGGTGCGATTGCCAGTGTTAAAGGTGAGCCAGCCTTAGGGGAAACCGTAGAAGTCCGTTCTGAACATGGCGACTTACTAGGCATGGGTGCTTGGTCGCCACAATCACAAATCCAAGTGCGCTTATGGGCTGTAGGACGTGCCAGTATTGATCGTGCCTTTTTCGCTGACAAAATTAGAGCTGCTTTACAGCAACGGCAAGCCTTAGGTATTAGCACCCGCAATACAGCTTATCGCGTACTGAATGCTGAATCGGATAGTTTACCTGGCATAGTGGTTGATAAGTTTGGGGATTGGCTTATTCTGCAAGCTCTCACAGCTGGCGCAGAGTATTGGAAACAGACAATTGCAGAACTCTTGCTGGAACAACTGCCTTGTAAAGGTGTGTATGAGCGCTCTGATGTAGAGATTCGTAAAAAAGAAGGCTTAAGCACGACAACTGGTTTACTGGTAGGTGAACTACCCCCTAGCTTTATCGACATTATTGAAGAAGGTCGCCATTATCGCGTTGATGTCCTTCATGGGCATAAAACTGGTTTCTATCTAGATCAACGTGATAACCGCACAGCAGTTGAGCAATATGCACAAGGTAAAACTGTACTGAATTGCTTTTCCTATACCGGTGGGTTTTCCATTGCTGCATTGAAAGGTGGGGCTACTAAAGCGCTTAATATTGATGCTTCCCAAGCCGCTCTAGATTTAGCAGCACAAGCTGCAGCCTTAAATGGTTTTACACCTGAAAACATGGAAAATATTCAGGGCGATGTTTTTCAGCTCTTGCGTCAATATCGCGATGAAGGCCGTCAGTTCGATTTAATCATCTTAGATCCACCTAAATTTGCCGAAAATAAAAGCCAAATTGAGAAGGCCGCACGTGGCTATAAGGACATAAATTTACTAGGCTTTAGGTTATTGAAACCAAATGGTCTACTATTTACTTTCTCTTGTTCTGGTTTAATGGATAGCAACTTGTTCCAAAAAATCGTGGCGGATGCTGCGGTTGATGCAGGGTGTGATGCACAAATCATTCGCAAACTCGATCAAGCGAGTGACCATCCCACTCGTCTAGCTTTTCCTGAGGGCTATTATCTGAAAGGCCTGATCTGTCAGAAATAGCACACTCATATCTTGATAAGGAGTTAAACCATGTTAGTTCGTTTTGATAGCAAAGTCGGTACCTTTTCCATGTTTGAAAGAGATGCACGTCATATGATTAAACTCATGGGGCATAGCGACACTATTCCTGGAGCAATTTTAGGTGCTGATATTGAAAAAACTTTACAGACTTTCCAAACAGGTTTAATGGAAGCAGCTAAACAAGAAAACCAGCATAGTAAGCCGCCCCAAGATGAGGATGAAGAAGAGACCGTCTCAGTCAACCGTCGCGCTTATCCCGTCCTAGAGCTGCTTAAGAAAGCAGCTAAACAGAAAGAAACCGTCATGTGGGATTTTGACAATAAGCTAGTCTAACTAGCTCTTTACGGCTGCCACTGCATAAAATTTGCAAGCAGCCGTAAGCCATCATCTGCCGATTTTTCAGGATGAGCCTGAATCGCAAAGACATTATCCTTCGCAATGGCAGAGGCATATCTCAAACCATAGCAGGTTTCACCAGTCACTAAGTGACGATCGCTTGGTTCGACATAATAGCTATGGACAAAATAGAACCGAGCTTCGTCTTTTATACCCGACCAAAGGGGATGCGCGGTTTTTTGCTGAATTTGATTCCAGCCCATTTGCGGCGTTTTTAAATGAGCTAGGTTTAAATTTTTAAAGAATTTTACTTTGCCCGCATAAACGCCCATACACTCAACGCCTGCGTTCTCTTCGGAGAACTCCATTAAGACTTGCATGCCCATGCAAATGCCTAAAAAGGGTTTGGTCTTAGCCACTTCCCGCACAATCTCACTAAGGCCACGGGTTTCCAGCTCACGCATACAATCGCGAGCCGCCCCTTGTCCCGGAAAAACAACCCGATCAGCATGGCGGATAAAATCAGGATCAGCCGTAATTTCAACTTGAGTACCGATTGGAGCAACCTGCTTCACTGCACGCCCTACTGAGTGCAGATTGCCCATATTGTAATCAATAATGGCTACTTTCATTACAAACTGCCCTTAGTCGAAGGCATAATACCCGCCATGCGTGGATCTAGCTCCAAGGCCATTCTCAAGGCTCGCCCAAAGGCTTTAAAGATCGTTTCGGCAATATGATGAGCATTGTGACCGCGCAAATTATCGATATGCAGAGTCACTAAAGCATGGTTCACAAAACCTTGGAAAAACTCAAAGAACAAATCGGTGTCAAATTGACCAATATGTGAGCGGCGATAATCGACATGATGTTCGATCCCTGGGCGACCCGAAAAATCCACCACTACTCTGGATAAAGCTTCATCTAAGGGAACATAAGCATGCCCGTAACGGCGTAAACCTTTTTTATCCCCAACGGCTTTATTCAAGGCTTGACCTAAAGTAATGCCAATATCTTCTACACTATGATGATCATCAATATGGCGATCACCTTGACAAGTAATCGTTAAATCAAGCATGCCGTGCCGTGCGACTTGATCCAGCATGTGCTCAAGAAAAGGAATCCCCGTATTAAAACTCGCTTTACCCGTACCATCCAAGTTAACGGTTACAGAAATACGCGTTTCTAAAGTATTTCGTTCTACAGTAGCAATACGCTCGGTCATACCCATCGCCTATAAGTTCAAACTACTAAAAGCGCAGTTTAACACAGCTCTAACTAAGATTAGGCGTCGATCTTTAAGGATTGGTGCTGAACGCGCACACAAGCAGTACCACTTAAAATTTGCGCGAATAAATCATTCACCAAGCTCCCACGCCAATCGTCGGAGAGTTGCGTACGACCTTCTGTGAGCATTTTTTCTATTTGCGCCCGACTAGCAAGCATAGCAGCGGAAATATTGTGAGCTAGCGCTTGTTGATTAACGATCACCATTAACAAATCAGCCACTAGGGATAATTCCGCATCTAACTTACGCCGCCGTGGTAAATCTGGCCATTCCTCAGCCGGTAAAGCTTGAGCGCGTCGAATCAAATCCAACCAAACTTGCCCATAGCGTGCGATTTGTTCGGTACTCAAGCCACGAATATCAGCAAAATCATGCAAATCCCGATTTTTCATTCGTGCCATGTCGACTAGTACTTCATCAGTTAATAGCCAGCGGCGAGGTAGGTCTTTTTGAATAGCTAGTTCCTCACGCCAAGCAGCTAATTCCCGCAAAACTGCTAGCTGCTTAGGTTTCAATAGCTGTACGCCCTTTACTCGCTCCCAACTCAACCAAGGATCTGGCGTATATTCACTTGCTTCAGTTAAACGCTCAAAGGGTTTATTCAGCCAATTTAAGCGCCCCGTTTCTTGTAAGCGTTGTTTCAGAAGTGGATAAATTTGGCGCAAATAACGCACATCATCAATCGCATAATCTAGCTGTTGATGGCTCAAGGGGCGGCGTGCCCAATCCGTGCGCGATTGGGATTTATCCAACTGTACCGCTAATAACTCCTCCACCAAGCGTGCATACCCTAACTGATCCCCTAGGCCCAAAACAGCCGCTGCTATTTGCGTATCAAAAATAGGCGCGGGAACTTGGCCACTCAGATGGTATAAAATCTCTAAATCCTGCCAAGCTGCGTGAAAAACTTTCAGCATCTTAGGGTTTTGCAGCCAAGTGAAAAATGCTGATAAATCTTCAATATTTAAAGGATCAATGCAAACTAAATCATCTGCAGTCGCTAATTGAATTAAACAAAGACGCGGATAATAAGTTTTTTCTCGAATAAATTCAGTATCTAAGGCAATCCACTCAGAATACTGAGCTTTTTTTAAAAAATTGTTTAATGCTTCTGATTGATCGATATATTCGAATTCGGCCATAAGTGCTACTGCGAGAACGTAATCGCCTAGTATAGTGGAATTGCTTAAGCCCGCCTACTTTAGAAGACACTAATAAACTAAAATATTTTAAATCAAAGCTTTATGGGTAAGATAGATTTGACTTCTACGATTTTTTGACTACACTCAAGTCTAGGCCTACATCTTCACCCTATCAGTTTTTCATTCCTCAACCGCTAGTGAGGAAACTAGCTACGGTGCACTAAACCTGTAGCACATTCTGGCTCGGAAACATTCACTTGGATCCGAGCCGTATTTTAAGCAATTAATCTGGTTCAAAATAAAACCATTTCGATATATTGCTGAATCTCTGTGGCAGTTTTTCTTTTTGAATTACTGAAATCAAATTGGCCAATTAGTGCTGAAGCTCTTAACCCTGCCAGATAGCGAATCATTAAGATCCCATCCTTATTAGCCTCTAATAACCCATCACCGTCTAGATCTAAACTGGGTTTAAGTAGATCGAGCTTAGTTTCAAGCTGCGTGTAATTGACACTAGCCGTGCTCACATGAGCTGTTAGCTCAGCCCCACGCTTACCTGCTAGGTAACGTGCCATTATGACGCCATCCACTAAAGCCGTTAATGCTTGATTGGGATTAACAAAGCTACTGACTTTACCACCAGTTGCCTCTAGCCAAGTCGTTACATAGGGATGAAAGCGTTCCAAACGAGTGTATTCATCGGGCGAATTTGGAGTACTGCAACTGGAGGAACCACCGACCAAAGTCCCTTTTAAATAAGGCGAGCCATTGATCATTGTCCATAAACCTGAACCACTACTACCCTGAGCAGTAACCCCCTGTGTCCAAGCCACTTGGGTAAAACTACCGTTTGGATCTTTAGTCACCATAAAACCATTAGTACTGTTACTCACATTCGCATAACTGACAAAGCTGCCTTGACTAAACTGCTTAGGATTACCTGAACCGTGATGAATGCCTACAACAGGCGCATTGGTGCTTAGAGTATTTAAAGACCAACCTGACAGCAGTGCTCCTGCCGGTGGCGAGCTACGCAAGCGGACTAAACTACTGTCTAGTTCAGACCGTGAGGCTAATAAGTCAGCACCACCGGTAGTGCGTACCCAAGGTGCATTGCCAGAGCCACAGCTAGTTTCTTGGTGAAACCAGTAAAAATCCATACTGGCTGCTAAGGTTGGGTCATCAATACAGTGCGCTGCAGTAATGAAATACGGAATTTGTGTACCTGTATCTTTATCAGCTAACAGTGTACCGGTACACAGAAAACTACTACCCGCACTATTCGTAAAAATATAGCGAGCAACCGCCTGAGCGGTCGATTGCCAAGTGCTTGGTGCACATGCCATGCTCACATCACAACTAGAAAATTTTAAAATCGCTTCATCTGCTAACTTGAATCGGGCGGTTTTAAAATCATAATCAATATGCGAAATTTGCGGGACACTGAGTTGAATTTGGTCTAAGTTAATCCCTTCAGGAGCAAATACTTCTAAACCTAATTGGCTACCGGAAATACTAGGTGTCCATAATTGCAACTGCTTAACAGAAGTATCTAATGGTTTGAAATCATTGGCTTGATAAGCACCATAAACCTCATCTGCTTGTTCAGGAGCAAAGACACGTAGTTCCACGCCAGTAGGTAAATCTTGTTCAAGTTCTACTAAAGCACGCAGACTAGCAGCTGCTTCTGAGCTAATAATGAACTGTGCGGCTTGTCCACCTAAAACCGGCTGCCACACCCAATCTTTTACGGCAGGTAAAGCCGGTACTTGGCGATCAATCCCAATCTTCAAAGCTTTGTGCTCAGTCTGCTGCTGCGTTAAAGCACTAAGTTCTTGTGTACTAGGCAAGCCTAAATGCATCGATTGAGCAGGGAAAAGCAAATCACTTAGATGGCGCTGAGCAGGATTCAGGGCTAAGAGTCTAAGCTGAGTGGCCGGCTGATGTTTATTGGGAGCTGGTTGATAAATTTCTGACTCGACTAGTTCGGCAGCGTTACTGCTATGTAGCAACATAAAACCCAGCATAAGACTAAAGGCTAGCACGTGCGCAATGATTTTATTCATAGTTTAGCTCCTAGCTTGAAACCTTTAGGCATACGCCGGTGTGTCAAGGCTAATAAAGCCAAGCCAGCACTTAATAGGTACAACATTGTTTGACTCAAACTTGGAATAGCTTGGGCTTTGGATTGATCTAAATCCAGACTGGTGTTGTTCAGGGTTTCATCATCACGTAGTACTAAATCTAAACTACTAAGATCCGTTAATTGATAGCTAGGATGAGCTTGCAGGCTGATTTTTACAGTTTCTTGTTGCTCTTGCAGGCTGTCATTAAGTAGATTCAAAACAAGATTAACTTGAGCTTGCCCTGCAGGGATGAGTACTGAATTGGGTAGAGCTTGATAATCACTTCCAGCTGTCGGTTTGTATATAAACGGCGAGTGCTTGACTAAGATCAGCTGTTTGCCGAGTGAGCACCAATTTAAGACTAGTATCACTACCTTCTAGTAATTCAGTTTTGGTACTGGTCAAACTCAGGCTCGGTAAAGCAGCCGTGCTTGCATCTTGCAAAATAGCGGTAGCTTGGGTGCTGACACCTAACTGATAATTAGTACTTGGCTCTAGCTTCAAGATGACTGTTTCGTCGGCCTCAGTTTGGCTATCGAGAATTGGAGTCAGCAGAATACTAGCGGATTGACTACCCGCTGGAATAGTCACCTTACCCGTTAAAGTGCTATAATCACTGCCTGCTGTTGCTGTACCTTGGACTTGATAATTAACCGTTAAATTGCCGCATTCAATAGGTAAGCGCTTGCCAGCTTCACCTGAAAACTAGCCGTATTCGTGCTCTTTTCATTGGCTAGAGTATCGCTGGTGAGGATAGAAACGCTGGGTTTGGCACAAACTACTAAAGGGCTGGCTTGAAATGAAGTATTATCGGCTGTGCTGGCTGCGGTTAAACGAATTGACGTTGAACCAACAAAACCAGCTTTAGTTCTAAAATTACTGCTCAATAGATTTAAAGGTGTTTGAGCGCTGCCGGGCCAAGCTGCATTCAAATCAACCCAAGCTAAAACCCAGTATTTATCTGTACTTAAATCCCCGTCTAAATTCTCGGTATCATCACTTAACAAGCCTATCGGTTGTAACTGCTTAGTGTAAGGCGTTTGGCTGACAACTTCCAAAGCAGAAGAGTCGTAATGAACACGTAGGGCTAAACCAGTGGTATTTTCAGTATTAGGTGCTGTAACGGTATAGGTCAGATTCAAAGGAATACTTGACTGTGAATCAGCAAATAAGGTGGATAGGCTAGGTTTTACGGACTGTGCCGCTTGCACGACAGCAACACTTAAACCATGAAGACTAAATAATAAGCAGATGAGAGGCTTCAGCTGATTCATGCCAGTGGATTATTATTATTAATAAGTAGAGGGCTCAAGCTAACTTAGCAAAAGCCACCCCTAGGCACAATTAATTATTGATATCACAGCAGAAAAACGACAGACGGTGGAGTTATTAAAGGTTTTCCAAAGTTTCCCAACGGGCAAAAGCGGTTTCAAGCTGCGTTTCTAATTGCGCTAAGGCTTGCTGTTTTGCAGTAATTTGCGTTGTATCTTGCTGATAGAATTCTGCTGTCCCCATGACTGCTTGTAATTCAGCCATCTGGGTTTCCAGTTGTTCAATCAATAGAGGTAACTGCTCCAGTTCGCGCTGCTCTTTGTAACTGAGCTTCTTAGCTTTGGCTGCTGGTTTTGCCTCTTCTTTTTCTTTGACAGCTTCATTTTTGGGTGCTGGTTTTTCTGTTAGCTTGTCAGCAAGCGGCTCTGGACGCTGGAGGAGCCAATCATCATAGCCACCTGCATACTCACAGATCGAAGCATTTTCAAACACAAGGCTTCGCGTCACCACTGCATTGAGGAAACTACGATCATGCGAGATCAAAATCAGTGTCCCGGCATAATCGATCAATAATTCTTCAAGCAGCTCTAAGGTCTCGGCATCTAAATCATTAGTGGGTTCGTCCAAAACCAACAAATTAGAGGGCTGAGCAAACAACCGGGCTAATAATAAGCGGTTACGCTCACCACCCGATAAGACTTTAACTGGCTTTTGTATTTGTAAAGGCGTGAAGAGAAAGTCTTGCAGATAACTAATGACGTGTTTGCGTTGACCATTAATCTCCACAAAATCAGAGCCAGGCGCGATATTCTCTCGCAGGTTCTTTTCATCTTCGAATTGAGCACGATGCTGGTCAAAATAAACAATTTGTAGATTAGTACCTTGTTTAACTGTACCTGTTTGGGGAGTCAATTCGCCGAGTAGCAACTTAATTAAGGTAGTTTTACCGACCCCGTTCGGGCCAATGATACCAATCTTATCGCCACGCAAAATCGTAGTGCTGAAATTTTTAATGAGAGCTTCTTGTTCAAAGCCGTAGCTAATTTCTTTAGCTTCTAGGACAAGTTTGCCAGAGGCTTCGGCTTGGCCGATTTGGGCTTGGACTTTACCTTGTAGATTGCGCCGTTGCCGATATTCTTCGCGCATGGATTCCAAACGTCGTACCCGTCCTTCGTTCCGGGTACGGCGCGCTTTAATCCCTTGACGAATCCACACTTCTTCTTCTGCTAAGCGTTTATCAAAGAGCGCAGCTTGTTGTGCTTCTGCATCTAAGGCGGCTTGTTTATTTTCGACATATTTATCGAAATTGCCGGTCCAACTGCTTAAACGCCCTCGATCCAACTCAATAATACGTGTGGCTAATTTACGTACAAAAGACCGATCATGGCTTACAAACAGAAGTGTCGCTTTGTAGTTCAATAGGAAGTTTTCCAGCCATTCAATCGCTGGAATATCTAAATGGTTAGTAGGTTCATCTAATAACAAAAGGTCCGGATTACCCACTAAAGCGCGCGCTAACAAAGCGCGTCGTTTCCAGCCACCGGATAAATCGTCAAAAGCTTGTTCGCCATCTAAGTTTAAGCGACTTAAGACAGCCTCAATTTGCCATTGCGTTTGCCAGGCTTCTTCAGTATGCAAATCACCCAAGCCTGCTGCGACAATATCGAAGACTTTGGCGCTGCTTCCATGCGGAACATCTTGCTGCAAACGCGCGATTTTTAAATCTGGCGAATGAATAAGTTCGCCCTCATCTGCGAGTACCTCGCGGCACAAGAGCTTCATGAGCGTTGATTTGCCTGTACCGTTACGCCCGACTAGACACAAGCGTTCGCCCGCTTCGATTTGCAGTTCAATGCCATCGAACAGACGATTATCCCCATTTTCGAGGTGAATATTGCGTAGATGTAATAATGCCATGCGGCGGATTATCTCAGCTCGCTTTTCACCTGACTAGGCTAGTGTTGGATTATTTTCCTGAGTCGCTGAAATCAACTGCGCTGTACGCATGTTTAATAAGTGTTGATGTAAATCATTACTATGTTGGCGCAGCGACGCTAAAGAGCAGCGCAGTGCTAAAACTTGTTGTTGAGCAGCGTCCAACTCATTCATTTCCCATAAGATGGGCTTAGGCTTTTCCTGAATAATCTCTGGCTCAGGTAGAGCAAGCGGTACAATATTTTCACGAAAGAGCTTATCCATATCCGCGCTGCCTTGTTTGTAGGCAACTGGATTTTTTAGGCGTAGTTCTTCACGCAGATACAAGCGAATTCGTTCAGGCACGAGCAATAAATCATGATGCCCCGCAATAGGTTGCTCTAATAGATTTAGACGGCGTAGATTTTCGATGACCCAATGCCAATGATCTTCATTCAAGCGTCCTAAGGGTGCTAAGAAGCGTACATAATCATCACGCCGACTTAACCACCGCTCCACAAAAGTCGACCGGAAGATAAGCTTCATAGGTAGTTGTGGAACTGGCCGATCACTTAAACTTAACAGGTATAGCAGCGTCATATCCGAAGCGCCTGCTAATTTCATTTCAAAGGCAGCTAATAAGCGTCGCAAAGCCCGCCCAGTTGGACGCTGGTCAAAAAGGATAGGAATGCTTTCTAAACCATTTAAACGCCCTGCATACCAGCGACGTAAATAAGTACTCAATAAGCTTAAAGTTAAGGGATCATTTTCAAAATTTTGTGCAACTTGCTCTAATTTAGCCAGATCGCCTTTCAAGCCTTGCGCTAATAAAAAGCGTCCTCCTTCAAATACTTGCACTTGTGGTGAAGTATTGACGGCTGTACTTACATCCTGAGTGAGAATTGGATTGCCAGACATATAAGCCCCCATTAGTAGACCCTAAACCCTAGGTCTTTGATATATTTATGCAAACACCTTAAGAGTTATTTTCTGGCAGGTCAATAGTTATTCAGTTTTCACAGGGGTTTTAGGTACTAACTCTTCTGAGCCAGGCAAAGGTTTTTCCACTAACTCATTAGCTATCAAGGCCTCGGGGTGACTGGCATTTTCATCAATCGGCTGTTCAGCAGGATCCGCAGAAGAACTCGCTGTTGTCTCCATGTCCGAGAGGTCAATGGTCATACTAGCCAAACAGGCTTCAATATTGTTAGCACGCTCCGTGTCCTTTAGGCCTTCATCATCAGCATAAGTTTCACAGAGTTCTTGCATCAGTTTTTTACTATCTGCATCAGTTGGCGCTTCCGCAGCTAGAGCATCTTGGACAGGCAGCAGGTTGCTAGTATCGGCGATCGCTAGATGCATAGCCAAGCCTAAAGAACTGAGTATCAACACAAGTGGTTTCATCTTAATCTAGAACCTCCATAAAGTCTTAGATGCATAGCGTCCCTAAACCCCTTATGGACTCAAATTGCATGGAATAGTTCCACTTTAGGCAGCAACACTCATCACTCTGGCAGGTGGTAGATAATCACGTTTACCAAGATACCAAGCCAAAGAGCTGCTAACCACTGGCAAAGGTAGGGGGATATTCTCCCATTTTATCAGACCTTTATGCGGAATAAACTCATAGAGTACCTCCGCCTTAGGATCTTTTACTGCCAACTGTAACCATTCATTATCCAAGAGTTGCTTTAAATAAGCTTGGCGCTGATAAATTGCCGTGACGGTTTCTGCCAAAGCCTCTACAACCACCAACAAGCGCATGGGTTCATGCAACTCCGTCATTTGTTGAGCAAGACCGGTACGTAAGTCACTAGCCGTGCCTTCCATAACGCCAAAGCCACCCACCAAATTATGCAAAACCTTGCTACCTGAACCCAAATAACCGTTTTGAATCCTTGAAAAATAATAGTCGAGTGCAATTCCCACACCTACTACCCCATTACCTAATAACTGCCCCTCTAATAATTGGCCATCTGGATCTTGCGTATAGTCATAAGAAATTAGAAAGGAACGACGATCCCAAAAGCGCTGTTGGCTTAGGCTACGTCTGGCAATAAAGGCGACTGCACAACCTTGATGACCTAATTCAGCACGTGCTTGATCAGGTGAGGCTGCTCGATCTTGAACATGCTGGTAGGCTTGCTCGGCTGTTAAATTTAAAGCAGCAGTTTTAAATTTACGGCAGCGCTCATGAGCAGAAGCTTTGGAAGCGTTGGTAAGCCTATCTTGTAAATAAGCAAATTCAGTTTGATGGCTAGTAGGTATCAGATCCGTGTCAAACCAATGAATTAGATCACTCGAAGTATCATGCTCAGCGGCAACAAACCAACAATCTGGAGGTATATGAATTTGATGCTGAATGGCTAGTGCAGCGCGGACTTCAGGCTCATTCATACTGCCTGCAAACGCGCGCGCATTAGGCCCACCAAACCGCCCACTACAAGCACCACAACCATAAGCTAGTAAATGCGGATTATTTAAATGCTGGGCACGGTGTGCTAATAAACATACTAGACGCGAAAAGCTTTGGGTAAAGCCGGCTGCCTTAATAAAAGCAGCAATCTTTTCAACTTTCTCTTCTAAACTCAAACCGAGCTGTAAAGCAGTGTGCTCAGTGGGGTTAGCTTCAGGTGCTGTATATTGCACCCGCAATTGAACCGGCTTTAAAACTCTTTGACGTAATTGCTGTTTAAACTGTTGATAACGACCGGGGGCTAGATTGAGCCCTAGCAGTTCACTGAGCGCGACACCACTGGCTATAGGCAAACTGAAAAAAGCTTTTAAGCCCCCTTGGCGCAATGCATGACTCTTAAAGCTTTGCAATTGTGCGAGCCAACCCAGTCGCTTACGATACTTAGCAAGCGCTTCAGGTGTTTCCTGTACATCCGGTATTTCCCTAAACTCATGTTTTGCTGTTACCAGCGGCTGCGCTAATTTGAGTGTTTTGGGATTATTAAAGCTACGCCACTGGTTCGGCAAACCAAACACACCCGCTACACCAAGAGTGGCAAAACGGGGTTCTATTTCCTCTAAATGACGACGAATAGACTCCTCTCGATCATCCATACAAAATAAAATTTGCGCCAAAGGCTTATTCTGTAGATTTAATTGGATAGGACTCATGAGTGCATTAAAGACTTGTAAACGATAATGCCGTTCATAAGCTCGTAACCATAAATAACCACGCCGGTTGGGATCGTCCAAAGTTTGCATTAATAAGCTTACTCGCCCAATTTGCTCGCGCGTCACTTGCTCTAATTGCTGAGCACTGAGGCCTAAATGCTGGGATAAAACAAACATGCGCCATACGACTTGATACATATCCATGCGTACCGGTAAGGTGGTACCTGCTGCTAACTTCCAAGTCATAATCATATGTGCCAACTGATGCCACTCAGTCTGCGAGACCTCATCACCTTGGCTAGTCAATACCCCTGAAGCCAGCATTTGTAAATGTTCGGGGAGACGGGCTTGCCAAGCATAAAAACGTACTAATAACTCTGATAAATTGTGATTAAAGTAACCACGTAACTCGGGTAAAGAAGCCTCAATATTCCAATGTTCGCGCGTTAGCTTCCGACAATGCAGATGCTCTAATACCAAACGCACGGCTAGATAGTCAGCCATTACGATTGAGTGACTTTGTTCAGCATAATGAGGATGTTGTGCTCGCCAATTCACCATTCCTGACCAACCCGGAATTTCTAAGGCTAAGCTGCGTAAATAAGCCCCCCAATTATCCCGAGCAATCCCAATACGCATGAGCTCAGTACGAATAATGACTAGCGGGCTATCATCCAAGGAAATAATGTAATCATGCCAAGGGTCTAATTCACTGAAGCCGGGAACATGATCCTTAAGGGCTAAGTGCTTCCAATAGCTCAAGAAGCTCGGTGGTTTATCGGTCAAGCTGGATAACTCTAAATCTAGCCATTGACCCAGTTGGCGAAACAATAAAGGGCAGAGCTCATGTAAGACATCTTCCCCAGTTAAGGTCTTTAAAAACCCCCGCAAGGTTGTGATAGGCCCGACTTGATCAATTAAACGCTGTAAACGCTCATGGCCAGCATGTTGAACTTGCTGCTCCATATCTGCTTCATCAAGATGCGCACTTGCTTTAATTTCTTGCCACAAGTGGCTTAAGTTGCTCGCACTTAAATAAGTGACTGCTTCCGGATGGGTAAAATCCTCATGCACATCTAAGGTTCGCAGGGTAGCCTGCCATAAATCACTTAAGGCTTGCGATGTTTGGCTGGAGTCTAAACCTGCTGCTTTTAATACATTTTGCTGACTGCGTAGCGACACTTCTGGTTGAAATCTCTCAAGCGCTTGCTCTTCTTCGATCTTCCAACGCACTTGGCGATAACTAAGCTTTTTAATCGGATTCAGTAGCATCAGTTGACTAAGTTCGCGAGCCGTCCAAGCTTCTACTAAGACTTCATGGCTATTCAAATCCTCGTCAGTACTCAGTACCGCTTGCAGATCTTCATCGGTAATCCGGCCTTGTTCATAACAGCGCTTATATTCGTTTTGACTTAAGTAAGCGAGTGCACCGGTACGCTGATACACCTGCTTAAGCGCACTCGCAAAAGGTAGCTGCTCATAGTGTAGTAGGGGGTTGAAATGTACGAAATCTGGTAAGGGGGCTTGAATCGGTAGGACAGTCGCTAAAGCATCAATTTGCTGTTGGAGATAAAGATGCTGTGTTTGAATATCCATACACCCTCAAAAGCTTAAGCTAAAAAGGGAATATGAGCACTAATTGGTTCTGAGGGTCAAGCTCTCTAAAGATAAGGCCGCGCGCTTAAAGCAAGCAAAAACCTAATTTAAGCGCTGAGATTTTGCTTAGCCAGTAAGCGCTTTGATAATAATTTCAGGTAAGGGAGCTGATTTACCGCTGCGTCGATTCATCCATACTACTTTGGCGTAGCCTTCACTTGCCACTTGTTCTGGCTCAGATAAAGCAAACACCTCATACCAAGTCATGAAACTAGAACGCCCCATGTCACCCACATAACAATCAATACGCACGCTATCTGGGTAAGTAATGGATTTCAGAAAAGTACAGCCCACATTAATAACCACAGTGGCGAAATCACCTTCAGTGATCTGATTACCGAGCATGGACACCAGCATTTGTACTCGCGCCTCCTCTAAATAGCGCAGGTACATAGCATTATTAACATGACCGAATGCATCCATATCGCCCCAACGCACGGGCAGGGTACAGGTATAGACTAAACGACGCTGAATAGTTTCACTCATTATTAGTTAGCCTTGACGCGCACATAAGTGCCGGGCGCATCACCGAGTGTTGATAATTGACCAGAGCCGGGAATCCGTGCCTCCACCTCTCCATCAGCATATTGCGAGACCCATTGATCCCAATCATGCCACCAAGACTTCTTCACTAATTGTGCATTCTTAAACCATTCTTCAGAGGAAGCGGGGAGCTGCTCATTGATCCAGTGACCGTATTTATCGGCTGAAACTGGGTTGATAATGCCAGCGATATGCCCTGATTGTCCTAACACAAAGCGTACAGGGCCTGCAAAGAGCTGAGCACCATTATAAGTACTGCGCCAAGGAGCAATATGATCATCATAAGCAGAAACAAAATAAACGGGGGTTTTCACTTGGCTAAGATCCAGCGGCGTATTTAGAAGCTTAATCCCGTTGGGTTGGCACAGCTTATTTTCAAGATACATATTCCGTAGATAAAAGCTATGCATGGCTGCTGGCATGCGCGTGCTATCTGAGTTCCAGAATAATAAATCGAAGGGCATTGGATCCTTGCCCAACAAATACAGATTCACAAAGAAGGACCAAATCAAATCATTGGCACGCAACATATTGAAGGCTGAACCCATATTTTTGCCGTCTAAATAGCCACCATTGTCGTCCATGCGCTGCTCTAAAGCGACAATCTGCGGCTCATCTAGGAATACGCCAATTTCACCTGGCTCAGAAAAATCTAAGAGCGTTGTGAAGAAAGTAGCACTTTTAATGCGCTCATCTTGATTGGCGGTCAGCCAAGCTAAAGTAGTCCCAGTTAAAGTACCACCCAAACAATAGCCGGCTACATTCACTTCAGGCTCGCCTGTTGCGGCTTCAATCGCATCTAAAGCCGCTAAAGTGCCAGATTTCAAATAATCCTCAAAGTTCAAATCGCGTTGCGCTGAACCGGGGTTAGTCCAAGAAATAATAAAAACAGTATGACCTTGATCGACTGCCCATTTGACATAGGAGTTTTGTTCACGCAGGTCGAGAATATAAAACTTATTAATCCATGGTGGGACGATTAATAAAGGGCGTTTACGGACTTTGTCAGTGCTAGGGTTATATTGAATTAACTCCATCAACGCATTGCGAAATACCACTTTCCCTGGTGTAGTCGCAATATCTTTACCTAACTCAAAGGCTTTCATATCCGTCATACGGATACGCAACTCACCCTCTTGAAAATCATTTAATAGATTCTCCATGCCTTTAACTAGATTGGCACCTTGAGTTTCATACACCATTTTCCAAACTTGAGGATTGGTAGAGGCGTAATTATTCGGTGAGAGCGCATCCACTAAACTATTTAAGAAAAAAACGGCTTTCTTGGCTTCATGCTCAGGCAAGCCCTCAGTGAGGTTGATTAAGCTTTTGCAATATTCAGCCACATTTAAATAAGACTGCATGAGGGTCTCGCCGACTGGATTTTCACGCCAAGCCGGATCTTTAAAGCGGCGATCTTTTAAGCTCGCTTCATCACTAATATTCACACTAGAAAAACCGAGCATACGCATGCCCATTCTTTGCCCAAGCTGTGACTGATCTTGCAGCAACTTGTAATTGGCTTGAGCAATTGCAAACGGATGCCAGACTAAATTCGCAGCCCAACGCAGGGCGGAATTTTGGAAGGCCATGTCACCTGCAGAAACCCGTGGTTTGGTTTTGAGAGCCGCGCCTGCAGCACGTAGTAAGAACTGCTGCCACAAACCAAAAGCTTTATTGAGATTAGTTTGAAGTTCTAGAGGATCAAATTGATCGTCGGCATCGATATCGAAGGGTTTGCCCATAAGTCTCATCCTATAGTTAGCTTGGCCCTGAAATTCAGTAGAGGAGATGGAGTGTGCGCAAGTAGGTTGCACTAGGTAATCCAGCATCATAAGCATTTTGGTGCTTAGCACAAGATGTTTTTCAGCAAAATCTCTAGCGGCTTTTTAGCGAGTTTGACTTAGGAAACCTTAGCGAGAATAACGAAGATAGCCTCTAAGAAACTTTGCGAGTATTCTGCACAAATTGCAGCGAATAATTTCAAACTTAGCAGGATTAATATGCGTACAGATAGCACTTGGGATCTAGACTCTGCCCGCCAGCTTTATCGGATTCGTAACTGGGGTAACAGTTATTTTGACATCAATGAGCAGGGCCATGTTGCCATGTGCTTGCCGCACAGCCAGCAACAGGTCGATTTGTATGAATTTGCTCAGCGCGTTCATCAAGAGAATGGAATGCGCTTTCCCTTACTAGTGCGTTTTGTAAATGTCTTACATGATCGGGTACAACGCCTGCAAATTGCCTTCAATAAAGCGATTGCTGAATCAGGGCGCTCTAGTCGCTACACAGCTATTTATCCTATTAAGGTCAATCAACAGCGTAGTGTCGTCCAGCAAATTTTAGCAGGTGGCAAACAGCAAGTGGGTTTAGAAGCAGGTAGTAAGCCAGAGTTGATGGCTGTACTTGGCTCGGCTCCCGAAGGCTGTACGATTATTTGTAATGGCTACAAAGACCGTGAGTATTTGCGCCTTGCCCTGATTGGTCGGCAAATGGGGCACAAGATTTATATTGTGGTTGAAAAACCTTCTGAGCTAGTAGAAACCCTAGAAGAAGCTGAAAAACTTCAAATCGAACCGTTACTAGGAATACGGGTACGCCTGTATTCCTTGGGTAAGGGTAAATGGCAAAATACGGGTGGTGAGAAATCAAAATTTGGTTTATCCGCAGCCCAAGCCCTGCATATGCTTGATACCCTTAAGCAAATGGGAAGACTTGATTGCCTACAGCTCTTGCATTTTCATATGGGCTCACAGATTGCCAATATCCAAGATATTCAGCGTGGGATGCGGGAAGCTAGCCGTTATTTTGCGGAGCTACATCAACTGGGCGCCAATATTCGGGTGGTAGATGTAGGCGGTGGCTTAGGAGTGGACTACGAAGGTTCACGCTCTCGTAGTGAGTGCTCTATCAACTATACCTTGCAAGAATATGCAAATACGGTCGTGCGTAGCGTGTTAGATGCTTGTGAAGATTATAATGTACCCTTACCTGATTTTATTACTGAATCGGGCAGAGGCATGACTGCGCATCACGCGGTACTGATTACCAATGTGATTGATACTGATCCTGAGCAGCCTGAACAAGCACCTGTTATCCATAAGCCACAAGAAACTGATCCAACCATTCTGCATAATCTTTATCGCTTATTACATAGCCCCCATACCTTGCCACCTTCAGAAATCTATCATGATGCTGCTTATTGGTTAGGTGAAGCGCATGGCTTGTACGCCCACGGGGCAATCAATCTGCAGCAACGTGCTCAAGCTGAAAGTTTGCATAGAGCGATTAGCCAGAAATTAATTGCTAATCCTGAAATATTCAATTCACTCGAAAGCGAAATTCAAGGCAACCTACGGGAACGTTTAGCTGACAAATATTTTTGTAATTTTTCCTTATTTCAATCGATGCCAGATGCTTGGGCAATCGATCAAATCTTTCCTATTATGCCGCTGCATCGTTTGGATGAAGCTCCTACACGCCGTGTTACTTTGCAAGATTTGACCTGTGATTCTGATGGCACGATTGAGCGCTATGTTGAAAATGGCCGCTTAGAAACCACTTTACCGTTGCATTCCCTCAAACCCGATCAATCCTATTTACTCGGTATTTTCATGGTGGGGGCTTACCAAGAAATTCTGGGAGACTTACATAATTTATTTGGGGATACAGACTCTATTAATGTGGAACTGTTTCCGGATGGTAGCTATCAAATCAGTGAACCAGAGCGCGGCGATACGATTGACGAACTCCTTCGTTCCATCCACTTCGAACCTAAGGATTTATTAGCGCAATGCCGCAAGAAATTAGCCGCTGCAGTTGACAATACCGATCGTCAGAAAATGCTGCTGCGCGAAATTGAAGCAGGTTTAATCGGTTATACTTATTTAGAAGATTAAAAATACTCAGAGGGTTTGTTGTGGAGTATCTATTGATTATTGCGTTTGCAATAGGGCTATTCTTATTCTTACTCAGTTGGCTAAGGGTAATTATTGCAGGCTTTGTACATCATTTTTTGACCGGTGTAGTGGCTATTTTTCCAGTGATTAATGTATTAGTTTTACCCAGCGTTTGGCATCAAGTCTATGGCTGGGTGATGGCGGGTTTTATTGGGCTGTTGCTGGCCATTGCGACTTGGTTTGCAGGTGCTGATAATCAAGTTTACCAATATGCACAACAAGCAGGAATTCAATTCCCCACTGCAAAAACTGACGCAGTAGTGACTGGTGATTTACCGTCACACCAAGAAACAGAGGCGGTTAAATCGTCCAACTCTATTCCTCAAACTAGTGCTAAGCCCCTTACTACTGTTACTAATGGATCTAATCAAGCACCACAACCGTTAACGGCGGGTAAAGAGCTACCTAAAACGGCTTTATTCAGCATGTCTTATAAAGCGGTAGAGCCGCAGCAGTTAGCTGAATATCAGGGGCAATATATTCGGCTCATGCAAAAAGACCGCCGTCAATACGAGGGAAAATTGCTAGGGACTGAAGCTGACTCTTTACGCATTGAACGGCGAGTGAATGGCGGCTTGGTAGAGCATAAGGTGAGCTTTGCGGATATAATCTCTAGCGAAGTAATGACCCGCGAGTAAAAGGACGACCTAATGCAATGTTATGTTTACCGGAGTCGGCGTAAACAGCAGACTTATCTATTTATTCCTAAGCGAGATGATTTTACCCAAGTCCCAGCCTCTTTATTGAAGCTGTTCGGGGAAGCTGAGTTTTCATTCGAGTTTGAACTTTCCTCTGAACGTAAGATGGTGCTAGCTGAGGCCAGTGAAGTAAAACGCAATATTCAAGAAAATGGGTTTTACTTACAATTGCCTCCTGGCGAAGAAAAGGCTTGCTGAAATGACGATTAAAGCTTTTGAAGGCCATTATCCGCAGATTGATGCATCAGCTTGGGTGGACGAATCCGCCTATGTCAGTGGTCGTGCTGTGCTAGGTGCGGGTTGTTCGGTTTGGCCAATGGTGGTGATTCGTGCAGATATTAATCCCATTACCATTGGTGAGCGCACTAATATTCAGGATGGCTCAGTTTTACATGTCACACATGGTGGACCTTTTACCACCCCCGAAGGTTTTGCTTTAACCATTGGTGATGATGTGATTGTTGGGCACAAAGCCATCTTACATGCTTGTACTATCGGTAATCGTTGCCTAATTGGTATGGGTGCTATTGTGATGGATGGTGCTATCGTTCCTGATGAAACGATTATCGCTGCGGGTAGCCTAGTGCCTCCTGGGAAACAACTGGACAGTGGCTATTTGTATGCAGGTAGCCCTGTTAAACAGATTAGACCCCTGACAGATAAAGAACGGGCTTATTTTACTTATTCTGCTAATTATTATGTCAATTTAGCTCAGCGCACAGCAGCCTCTTAAAGCTGCTGTTGGCTTTAGTCCATCGCTAAAATAACTCTATTGCTAGTATTTTCTTTCACCCAGAATTGCCGACTACGTACGGTTGAAGCATGGGTGGCTACTACCTCATAGTAACCTGCGGGTACAGTGATACCCTGGGAATGCTGATAATAACTACCTAAATAATGGCGCTCACCTTTGTCTAAGCGAAAGACTTCCCACTCAACAGGTTTGAATAAAGGCTGGTTGTTTTGTACTGCAATTAGATTGACTTCCACCAAAGGCAGATCAATGCTTACTGTATTAATTTCGCCTGCCAGCACATTCACCACTTGGCGACGCGTCACACCACTATGGACTGGTGTAATCTCGTAAAACCCACTAGCTACCCAACTGTCTACTTGTTGGCTGGCTTTCACATCGAAGCTAGTATGCGGCTGACTTAAGCTAGTAATGGACCAATCTGCTACATGATTAGCTTCAATGACCAGATGACCAATATCGGCTTTAAAATAAGGTTGGCTAAGCACCTCTGTCTTAACTTCTAAGGATTTAGTGCTAATAAATTGGCCGATACTGAGCTCGATTTGATACTGACCCGTAGCTAACTGCACGGCCTGATCTTGTCCCTGTAGCTCTTTCAATGAGAGACCTTGGCTATCCTTAATTCGCCATTTAAGAGCATGTAGGGGCAAATCTATACCTTCTGGCAATTCAGCTTTTAAAAGTAAATTTTCTCGTTCTCTTGGTAAAACAGACCCCATATTATTCTTAAGACTTGTGGGAGTACGTGGGTCAAGAATACTTAAACTGACTTCAGAATTAGCTATTTGTTGTGCGGCAAGCGCCGCAAAGCTAAGTAATGCGCTACCACTAAGACTGAGATATAAAATTACTCTAGAAAATTTAGACAGGTTAAAAGCACGGCAAAACCCGCCTGCGGCCATTATTTTTGTAATCATTAGTTTTGTAGGGTTCGTTGGTATAGCCTATCTAAACGAACTTTCAGCTAGATGACTAGCAAAAACCGATGGGGAATGAGGTTTATACGCCTGACGGCTTAGGCTTTGAGAATGGCTCAGTTAAGGTTCAGATTAGACTGAATTAACGCCGAGTCACCAATTTAAACTGAGCCTGATAAGCCTGTTGTGAAGCCTTAAGAGTAGCAGTGACACGCCAGTGCATCTCAGACTCACTGCAAATGGGTAAGCTAAAACTGCCTCGCCAATCATGATTAGTTTGTTGGGCTAGCTGCACCTCTTGAAAGCCCATATACATGTTTTCGCCTTCAATTCTCAAGCTGGCACTGCCTAGATTAGTTAGCCCCCTTAACTGCAGGCTTACTTGTACTGTTTGCATTAAGGGGACAGGCCTCGGGCTTAACCCTAAGCTGATTTCCAACTGGTCTTTGCTAGCAGTACAGATCTGTTCATTCAACAAACAAGTTTTTGGGGCTGTCAAACTAATAAGACTATTCGTCTTTGATTGAGCAGGTGGCCAGTTGTGCCATGCAAAATAGCTAGCCACCCCTAAGATGAAAACAACTAAAACTAGAGCCAGCGATTTCAAGCAGCTTTTACCAAGCCACTATGCCGAAGTAGTGCATCAATTTGCGGTTTCCGCCCCCGGAAAGCGACAAATGACTCCATTGCTGGACGTGATCCACCTACTTGTAGAATCTCTTCTAAGAAAGCTTGACCAACTTCAGCTGAAAATAAACCAGCCTCTTCGAAACGTGCATAGGCATCTGCTGAAAGAACTTCGGCCCATTTATAACTGTAGTAGCCTGCAGCATAGCCACCTGCAAAAATATGCGAGAAACTATGGGCCATACGGTTAAATACAGGGGGCTGAATCACTGCCACTTGTTCTCTTACTTCTGCCTGGATTTGCTCTAACCGTCCGGGTTCTGCGGCTTTGGGGTCCATATGTAGGCGCATATCAAAGAGTGCAAACTCAAGTTGACGTACCATCATCATGGCAGTTTGAAAATGCCGAGCTGCCTGCATTTTATTAAATAAATCTTCAGGCAGCGGCTCACCGGTTTGCCAATGCCCTGCAATCATATTTAAAACTTCGGGCTCCCAGCACCAGTTTTCCATAAACTGACTCGGCAACTCAACAGCATCCCATTCCACACCATTGATCCCAGCAATATCTGGGTAATCAACTTTAGTTAGCATATGGTGTAAACCATGCCCGAACTCGTGGAATAAAGTCACTACTTCATCATGGGTGAAAAGTGCGGGCTTATCACCTACCGGAGGTGTACCATTGCAAGTCATAAAAGCTACGGGAATTTGTAAACCATCTTTGCGCCTAAAGCGTCCACAATAGTCGCTCATCCAAGCACCGCCACGCTTATGCTGACGTGCATAAAGATCCAGGTAAAACTCCGCGCGTAAGCTGCCATCCGCCTCATAGACTTGATAGAAAGTCACATCAGGATGCCAAACATCAACCTCCGTCGATTGCTGGATCCTGATCCCATAGAGACGCTCTACTAAGCTAAATAAGCCGCGAATCACTTTATTAACTGGGAAGTAAGGCTTCAAATCCTCGTCGGTGAAATCAAAACGAGCTTCCTTCATCTTTTCACTGATATAAGTCACATCCCAAGCTTGCACATCAGTCAAACCTAACTGCGTCTGAGCAAAGGCTTTCACTTCGGCAAATTCCATTGCTGCAAACGGCTTACTGCGTTTAGCTAAATCCTCTAAAAAATCCACTACTTCTTGTGTAGTGTCAGCCATTTTCATCGCTAAAGAGACTTCAGCATAATTAGCGAAACCTAGTAGTTCAGCCTCCTCTTGGCGTAGACTTAGAATGTCACGCATAGTTTGCGTATTATCCCAAGCAGCATTGGCACCTAAATCTGAAGCGCGCGTGGTATAGGCACGATACAGCTCAGCTCGTAGCTCGCGACTATCGGCATAAGCAAGAACTGAGTAATAACTTGGAAAATCTAAAGTGAACACCCAGCCTTCCAACTGACGTTGTTGCGCAGCTTGTTGAGCCATTTCCAGCCCTGACTCAGGAATACCTTTGAGCAACTCTGGATCACTAATTTGCTTAAACCATGCATTGGTAGCATCTAAGATGTTGTCAGAAAATTTGGAGCTTAAGCTGGAAAGCTGTTGGCTAATTTCACGATAACGCTGTTTCTTATCTTCGGCTAAAGCTACTCCACTTAGTCGGAAGGAGAGTAGGCTTCTTTCCAAGGCATGCTGTTGGCTTGGTTCTAAATCTTGCTGATATCCAGCAACTGCTTTCACAGCTTCGTATAAAGCTTGGTTTTGTCCCATCTCGGTGTGGTAGTCACTGAGCTTGGGCAAACAAGCATTATACGCGGTACGTAAAGACTCGGTATTTGCTACTGCATTTAAATGACTAACAGGCGACCAAACACGTTCTAGGCGATCACCTGCTTCATCCAAAGGATAAATCAAATTATCCCAAGTAGGCTGCACTGGTACGGCTAAACGGCGAACTAACCATTCACGGTTCTCTTGCAGAACTTGCTCTAAAGCAGGTTCTACATGCTCAGCCTGAATCGCAGTAAATTGGGGTAGCCCGTTTGTTTGTAATAATGGATTATGCATACGTATACCTGTCAGTTTATCTGTACTGAACGACTTAATGTTTCACGTGAAACTTAGATATCCAAATTTTCAACTGCTAGCGCATTGGTTTCGATAAATTCACGCCGTGGCTCTACTTGATCGCCCATCAGCGTCGTAAAAATTTGATCTGCACCAATCGCATCTTCAATTTTTACTTGCATCAAACGGCGCGCTGCAGGATCCATCGTGGTCTCCCAGAGCTGATCAGGATTCATTTCTCCCAGGCCTTTATAACGGCTGATCGTTAAACCACGGTTTGCTTCACGCATCAGCCAATTAGCCACTGCATCAAAACGTTGAACCTCTAGTTTGCGCTCACCTCGTTGAATATAAGCACCTGCTGCTAATAAACCATCGAGCTTCTGGTTAACGCGTATGAGTAACTTTAGTTCTGGAGTAGCAAACAATCCTTGATCCAAAACTAAGACATGATCTAAACCATGCTGCCGACGGCTTACATCAATCGCCCACTGCTTATCATCTTCTTTACGGAAAGCAACTTTGTATAGACGCTCACCATTCATTGTTGAGTTTAAATGCTCAATAGCATTCTTGACCCACGTAAAATATTCGTCTGCTACTAACTCTTCGCTCGACGCCAACATAGGTTCAAACAATAAACTGCTTAATACATCCTGATCATAGCGCCTTGCTAAACGACTAATAATTTGACGTGCCGAATTGTATTGCTTTAACAGAGAGTCTAAAGCTTCACCACTAATAGCTGGAGCATCAGCTGACAGATGTAATTGTGCGCCATCTAAAGCCAATTGAATCAGATGGTTTTCCATTTCATTTTCATCTTTCACATACTGTTCTTGCTTGCCACGCTTCACTTTGTATAGCGGTGGTTGAGCGATATAAATATGTCCACGCTCGACTAATTCAGGCATTTGCCGATAGAAGAAGGTGAGCAGCAGAGTACGAATATGCGAACCATCCACATCGGCGTCGGTCATGATAATGACGCGGTGATACCGGAGCTTGTCGGGATTATAGTCTTCACGTCCAATACCACAGCCTAAAGCAGTGATCAAAGTACCTACCTCTTGTGAAGCCAGCATTTTATCAAAGCGAGCTTTTTCCACATTGAGGATTTTGCCCTTTAGGGGAAGAATGGCTTGAGTACGGCGATCGCGACCTTGCTTGGCTGAACCACCTGCAGAGTCCCCTTCAACTAAGAATAATTCTGATAGGGCAGGGTCTTTTTCTTGGCAATCTGCTAATTTTCCCGGCAAGCCAGCAATATCTAGAGCACCTTTGCGCCGCGTCATTTCACGTGCTTTACGAGCTGCCTCACGTGCACGAGCTGCTTCAATCATTTTTCCAGTGATGAGCTTGGCTTCCTGAGGACTTTCTAACAGAAAAGCCCCCAAGCGCTCATTCATAGCAGCTTCGACTACACTTTTGACCTCTGAAGAAACTAATTTATCCTTAGTTTGCGAAGAGAATTTAGGATCAGGTACTTTCACTGAAAGTACTGCAGTCAAGCCCTCTCGCGCATCATCCCCAGTCGGACTAATTTTTTCCTTTTTCGATAAGCCTTCTGTTTCAATATAGTTATTCAAAGTACGAGTTAAGGCTGCACGAAAGCCTGAAAGATGGGTGCCACCATCACGTTGGGGAATATTATTAGTAAAACAGTAAACATTCTCTTGGTAGGAGTCGTTCCACTGTAAGGCGACTTCTACGCCAATACCGTCTTGTACAGTAGAAAAATAAATAATACTAGGATTTATCGGTGTCTTGTTTTTGTTTAGATGCGCCACGAAAGCTTGAATGCCACCTTCATAGGCAAAAATTTCTTCCCGCCCCTCACCACGCCGATCCACTAAACGAATCCGTACTCCAGAATTCAGGAAGGACAGCTCACGTAAGCGCTTAGCTAAAATATCGTAATGAAACTCGGTTTGCGTAAAAATACTAGAGCTTGGCCAAAAACGGACTGAGGTACCTGTGCCTTCAGTATCGCCAATCACAGCTAGGGGTGCAACGGGATCACCCAATTTGTAAATCTGCTGATGTAATTTACCATGGCGGCGAATGGTCAGCTCAAGTTGTTCGGATAGAGCATTAACTACCGAAACCCCAACTCCATGTAAGCCACCAGAGACTTTATACGAGTTATCATCAAATTTACCGCCTGCATGCAGAATAGTCATAATAACTTCTGCTGCTGAACGACCTTCCTCAGGATGGATATCAACTGGAATTCCCCGACCATCATCAGAAACTTTTACCGAGCCATCACTAAAGATTTCAACTTTAATTTCTTTGCAATGTCCAGCCAAGGCTTCGTCAATAGAGTTATCCACAACCTCAAATACCATGTGATGTAAACCGGTACCATCATCCGTGTCACCGATATACATGCCAGGACGTTTGCGTACTGCTTCTAAGCCACGTAGTACTTTAATATTCGAGGAATCGTATTGGTTCTCGCTCATGACTAATCCTAAGTATTCAGCAGATGAATTCGGCCTTGTTCCACGTGAAACAAGTGGGCATCTGAAGGTAGAAATTCGGGTAAAGGTTGACGTGTGCCGGTAATAATCAATTGTTTCTGAGTTTTTTGTAAGACTTGAGCCAGTAGATATTGATTATCCACATCTAATTCAGCAGCTAGATCATCAATCGCTACTATACCACGTTTTGTGTCAGTTGTGCTGATAGCCTCACTCTGGGCAAGTAATAGGGCAATACCTAATAGTTTTAGTTGCCCACGTGAAGCACGGCGTGCCACAGGCTCTCCATCGATGGTAATCAGCAAGTCCCCTCTATGCGCACCATACAAACTCATGCCATATCGCAGCTCTTGATCTTGGCGCTCGTGATAAAACTCGCTCAGCGCTTGGACATTACTTGGGTCAATCGCCACTGGAAAACCTTTATGCAAATTTACCTGAACTTGGCCTATGGCTTGATAAAGTAAGCTCACTGAATCGAGAGCGGCCACCAATGCCCTCGTCGCATTGAGACGAAATTGATAAAGTTTCGGCTGTGCTTGGATGAGTTGCTGAGTCCAGTCATTCAAGGCATAACGCTGCTTGGGATCGCGCAAACAAGCATTACGCTGTTTAAGAATACGCTGATAATTTTTCCAAGCCAATTGAAACTCGACCTCACGGTAAAAGGCTAACCAATCTAGGACGCTACGTCGGTATACAGGGGAGCCGGCGACTAGATCTAGACCATCTGGATGAATAAGCGTCAACGGTAAATGGCTACTCAGCTCTGCCTGCTGGGTTACATCAGCGTGGTTGATACGAATACGGGTTTGTCCATTCCGTTGCTTAGCAATTCCCAAACGATAACTACTGTCCAAGTCCTCATTGAACAATTTGCCTGTGATAGTCATCGTGCCTGCTTGCTGACTAATCACTTCGCTGATTCGTGGTGTACGAAACGAGCGTCCACGAGCTAGCACACTTAAGGCTTCGAGAAAGCTCGATTTGCCAGAGCCATTCGCCCCAGTCAAAAAATTCACTGTAGGTGAGAGGCTCAGTTCAACTTGCTGGATTAAACGGCAATGTTGAATGGAAATTTGTTGCAGCCAAACTGACAAAAAATTTACCTACAAGCGAATAGGCATAATAACATTGCGAATAGCCTCATCGTGCGGATCCGTTACCAAAGCACTACTTTCAGGGGAGTTAAGTTGTAAAACAATGGAATCATTATTGATATGATTAATCGCATCTAAAAGATAATTCACATTAAACCCAATATTAAATTCTTCGCCTTGATAGTAAATATCTAATTCATCTTGTGCAGTTTCTTGTTCTGGATTATTCGATTGCACCGTGAGCACATTAGGCTTTAAATTTAGGCGCACACCTCGAAACTTCTCATTAGAAAGAATAGCCACTCGCGTTAGCATATCTTTAAAAGATTTACGATCAACTTCAATACTGATTCTACCTTTAGCAGGTACAGCGGCCTGATAGTCTGGATAGCGCCCATCGACTAATTTGGTGGTAAATTGTAAATTATCAAGTTCTACTCTTAAATGATTTTGACTAATTTGCAATTTTACAGGCGTTTTTGCATCACTACGTAATAGGCGTGTTAATTCAATCACACCTTTGCGCGGCAAAATAAACTGTACAGAATTATCCACAATAGTTAATTCCTGTGGATAAGTATATAAAGAGAGGCGATGCCCATCTGTTGAGACAGTACGTAAATAAGTTGGGGATAACTCTAGCAAAAGTCCATTTAAATAATAACGCACATCTTGATTAGCCATAGCAAAGGCGGTGCTATCTAGTAAAGCCTTTAAATCTGCCTCAGGCAGTTCTAATTGATAACTTTCACCAATATCTTCAAGACTAGGAAAGTCTTCAGCAGGCAATGTGGCTAATTCAAAACGACTCCGCCCACAACTGACCAAAGCACGCTGATTATCCAAGACCTCAATTGTGATTAAGCTTTCAGCTGGTAGAGATTTGCAAATATCAGCGAGTTTACGGGCTGGTAGGGTAATCGAGCCTGCCACTGCATCTACCAAAAAGCTAGAGGTAGCAATCTCGAGTTCTAGATCGGTACCACGCCAGTAGCTACGACTATCAGCGATACTAAGAAGCACATTCTCTAGGATAGCTGAGGTATTACGTTTCTCGATAGCTCCTAGTGTTGCTTGTAGAGCTTCTAACAAAGTTTCACGAGTCTGTATTAATTTCATTTAGATATATATCTTAATCATAATAATAAAGTTAAGAAAAATTGTGGATAAGCGCTCTATCTTTTTGAATCTAAAGGATAAATCTAAAAGAAAAACCATATGAATAGCCTAGGTAGTAACCTGTGGATAAGATGTGGATGTTATTAGAGTGCTAAGTTATCCACAGGTTTTCCCCATAACTATCCCTATACTTATCCCTAACTTGTTAGACTCCGGATTAGAATTCGATAGTCCTCTTCCATCCGCGGATCGGCTTCACGCAGTTCAGCTATTTTCCGACACGCATGCAATACGGTGGTATGATCGCGTCCACCAAATTCTGTCCCAATTTCAGGCAAACTATGGCTGGTTAATTCTTTAGCTAGTGCCATAGCTACTTGACGTGGACGTGCTACAGAACGTGTACGCCGCTTTGAATCCATCTCCGTTACTCTGACATTATAGTGCTTAGCGACCAATTTTTTGATATTGCTGATCGATACCATCTTATCTTGACTAGCTAATTGATCTCGCAAAACATCATGGACAAAGTCCATATTAATATCGTGAATACAGCGTAAACGCATACTGGCAATAACACGCTGCAAAGCCCCTTCTAGATCACGAATATTCGAGCGGAAATGTTTAGCAATAAAAAATGCAATATCTTTGGGTAAGTGAAGTTCATGGTCTTCAGCTTTTTTACGTAAGATAGCTACACGCGTTTCCAAATCAGGTGGCTCAATTTGCATAGTTAAGCCCCAATTGAAACGTGAACGCAGTCGATCATCCAAGCCTTCTACATCACGTGGGTAACGGTCACTGGTCAAAATAATCTGTTTTTGTCCTTCTAATAAAGCATTAAAAGTATGGAAAAACTCTTCCATAGAGCGATCTTTATTAGCAAAGAACTGAATATCGTCAATTAACAGTGCATCTACACTTCGATAATGCTGTTTAAATTCCTCAATCCGTGAAGTCCGTAAAGCATTTACCATATCGTTTACGAAACGCTCAGCATAAACATATAAAACATGAGCGTCTGGATTCGCCTTAAGAATGCAATTACCAATTGCATGCATTAAATGGGTTTTTCCTAAGCCGACTCCACCATATAAAAACAGTGGGTTATAGGAGATACCCGGATTTTCACCGACTTGCAAAGCTGCTGCACGCGCTAATTGATTCGATTTACCTTCCACAAAATTTTCAAAGGTCATTTTATTGTTTAAGGCATTCACAAAACGTTCTGAAGCGGCGGCTGGCATAGCAGCACTAAAATCTATTGCTGTAGGAGTAACTTGAGCTATTGCCGTCACTGCTGGAGTAACAGGTACTACAGGTGTAAGGGTAGGTGCAACAACTACTGGGGCAGGTACTGTTTTAGGGATAGGCTTAGGTGCACTACGCGAACCAATCTGCAACATTACATCAAAGCTATGATCACCTGATAAATTGCGCACATGCCGTATGATATGTGGCAGGAAAATTTCATGAATATGCTGTAATACGATCGGGTTAGGCGCTAACAGATAAAGTGCTTGAGGCTTCTCAACTGCATGTAAACTCCGCAGCCAAGTGTTAATTTCTTGGCTAGGAAATTCATGTTCAAGTTGAGTTAGGCATTGTTGCCAAAGCATAAACTAGCGTCCCGTGGTGGTGAACAGGAAAATGTCATTAGAATGGATCGAGCTATTATAGTGCCTGCAGGAAGTTATCCACAAGCTAAGAACGTTGTTTGTGGATAAGCGCTTTACTTGACAAAATAAGACTTATCAAGTAATTTGCTTGACCTTTTGGCGGCTGGGCTAAGGCATACTTTTGCATTAAACCCCAGCAAAACTGCGTTTAATTCAATTTTTTGTTGGTGTATTGCAATGAAAAGAACCTTCCAACCTAGCAATTTACGTCACGCACGTAAACAAGGTTTCCGCGCTCGTATGAGCACCGCTGATGGCCGTAAAGTACTGAGTGCGCGTCGTGCAAAAGGTCGTAAAAACCTAATTCCATAATTTTAGCATTAGCGTGGCTGCCTATCCGCGCACTTGTCGTCTGACTCGGCCTAGTGAATTCCAGCGTGTGTTTGAGCGTGGTTTGCATCGACGAGTTCAGGTTCGAGGCTTATTTGCCCGTGTGCGCGAAAGCTCTAGTGCTGAGCCTCGTTTAGGATTTGCTTTATCCAAACGCTCTTTAAAGCATGCGGTTGAGCGTAATCGCGTCAAGCGTTTAGTGCGCGAAAGTTTTCGCTTACATCGTACACAGCTACCTAAGTTAGATATTGTGATCATCACACAGTCTGAGGTGGCACAACTCGACAACGCTGCTATACTGCAGCAGCTTGAAATCTTATGGGAGCAATTAAGTAGGTTATATCCTGCTTTAAAATCAGCTCCTCAAGCAAAACTGACCTTTTAAAGCTTTAACTCCCCAATAATTGGACTGAATCATGATGGATTCCCAACGCCCGTTTCTATACCTGACCCTAATCTTCTTGGGGTTTTTGTTATGGACAAGCTGGCAACAAGATCGCGCGCCTAAACCTTTACCTGCACCAAGCACCCAAACGAGTACTGAAGCTAGCTCCGTGCCTAGCCAAACAGCTACTAATACTAACAATGCGTCTCAAGCAGTACCTGCTATCCCCAATAGTGGCATAACCTCAGGCGCTGGGCAGATTGTGCGCGTTAAAACCGATGTATTAGATTTACAAATTAGTACTAAAGGTGGCGATATCGTTGCAGCGGATTTATTGACTTATCCGATTAGTTTAGAAGAAAAAGATAAGCCAGTCCGTATCTTAGATTTAAATGGACGCAATTATGTGGCTCAGTCAGGGCTACAGCACCAAGCCGTCAATGGCCAAGCTGCCGATAATTTGGCTCCCAACCATTTAGCTGATTTTACCGTTGAAAAAACTGAGTATGTTTTGGCAGCGGATCAAGCTGAATTAATCGTACCCTTGGTGTGGCAAGGCCCTAATGGTGTAGTAGTCACTAAACGTTACCGCCTAAAAAAAGGTAGTTTTAATGTTACCTTGGAAGAGGAAGTCAAAAATAATTCTCCTCAAGCTTGGGTGGGTTCTGAGTATCGTCAGCTCAAACATGGCCCTAGTCATGTGAATAATAATATTCTTACCAGTGGTGTACAGGCTTTTGTGGGTGGCGCTTATTACGCAGATGATAAGTATAAAAAGCTTAACTTCAAGGATATGAAGGAGCCGATGACGGCAACTGCCACGGGGGGTTGGGTGAGTATGTTAGAGCACTATTTCATCAGTGCTTGGGTCCCACCTCAAGATCAAACGAATACCTATTACAGCATGGAGCTGCAGCAAGCGGGTACACCTAACTATATCTTAGGCGTTCGTAGCCCGGTTAAAGAAATTGCTCCTGGTGCTACTGATACCTTTACTAGTCAGCTATGGATTGGCCCTAAACTTCAAGATGATTTAGAGCAAATTGCTAAGGGCTTAGATTTAACAGTTGACTATGGGATTTTTGCCTTTGTCTCCAAACCGATTTTCTGGGCCATGCAAGCGATTCATTCCTTTGTAGGCAACTGGGGTTGGACAATTGTTCTGCTGACTTTATTCATTAAATTACTCTTCTTTTGGCCCTCGGCTGCCAGCTATAAATCCATGGCAAAAATGAAGGCCGTTTCACCGAAAATGAAAGAGATTAATGAACGCTTCTCAGGTGATCCACAAGCCAAACAAAAAGCGATGATGGAGCTGTATAAGAAGGAAAAGATCAATCCTTTAGGTGGTTGCTTACCGATTCTGATTCAGATTCCGGTCTTTATGGGGCTGTACTGGGTCTTATTAGAAAGTGTTGAATTGCGTCAAGCACCTTGGATTCTGTGGTACAAAGACTTATCTATCATGGATCCTTACTTTGTCCTGCCTTTGTTGATGGGTGCTAGTATGTTCCTACAACAGAAATTGAATCCTCCACAAATGGATCCGATGCAACAGAAAATTTTCCAGTTCTTACCGATTATTTTCACCTTTATGTTCCTCTGGTTCCCGGCTGGTTTGGTGTTGTATTGGGTCGTGAATAACGTCTTATCCATTGCACAACAATGGTTTATTAACAAAAAGATCGTAGGTCACGCTTAAGTCGAAGATGAATACCGATACCATTGCCGCGGTAGCCACTCCACCCGGACGCGGGGGTATCGGTATTATTCGCCTTTCTGGTTCCCATTTGAGTGACTTGGCTGAGCCATTGCTTGGCCCCTTACCACCGCCGCGCTTAGCCAGTCACCGTTTATTTCGCGCCCAAGATGGCAGCATCTTGGATGATGGCTTAGCCTTATTTTTTCCTGCGCCCCATTCCTTTACAGGTGAAGACGTTTTAGAGCTGCAAGGGCATGGCGGTGTCGTGGTTCTGGACATGGTGCTCAAGCGTTGCTTGGAACTGGGTGCACGCTTAGCCCGCCCAGGCGAGTTTTCTGAACGAGCTTTTTTAAATAATAAATTAGACCTTGCTCAAGCAGAAGCGATTGCAGATTTAATTGACTCTAGCTCTGAGCAGGCGGCTCGCTCTGCATTACGTTCTTTACAAGGTGATTTCTCTAAGGCTGTGGATAAGTTACTCACAGGCCTAATTGAACTGCGCAGCTATGTAGAGGCTGCCTTAGATTTTCCCGATGAAGAAATCGATTTTCTAGCTGACGCAGCGGTGACTACACGGTTGGCAAGTATTAAGCAGCAATTAGCTGAAATTTTTCAGAAGGCACAACAAGGTAGTTTATTGCGCGATGGCATGCATTTAGTCATCGTCGGACGGCCTAATGCAGGTAAATCAAGTTTATTGAATGCACTGGCTGGACAAGAAACGGCGATCGTTACCGATATTGCAGGTACGACGCGCGACATCTTAAGAGAGCGTATTAATTTAGAAGGTATGCCTTTACATATCGTCGATACAGCAGGCTTGCGTGAAAGCTCGGATCCTGTTGAAAAGATTGGGATTGAGCGTGCTTGGCGCGAAGTCGAAAAGGCTGATTTAGTGCTGATGCTAGTGGATGATACTCAGGCTGAACATGCTGATCATACTGCGATTTTAGCAAAACTACCTACAAGCATTCCAATCCTAACGGTTCACAACAAGGTGGATTTAACAGGCAAGGCAGTGGGTAAGCAAGGCCAAGATCTGTATATTTCAGTGAAGCAAGGTTTAGGCTTAGACCTACTCAAAGCGGAACTCAAAACACGCATGGGCTATCAAGGCGAACGTGAAGACACCTTCATGGCAAGGCGCCGCCATTTACAAGCTTTAGAGTTGACCCATGCAGCTGTAGAGCGCGCTGAACAGCAATTAAGCATCTTTAATGCCGGTGAATTAATGGCTGAAGAATTACGCTTAGCACAAGATGCCTTGGGGCAAATTACGGGTAAATTTACCTCTGATGATTTATTAGGCGAAATCTTTAGCTCATTTTGTATCGGAAAATAAGTTCTTCACCTCGATACCCCAATGGTGCTTAAAGAATTGGGGTATCCGTCGATTTGTGTTCTCTACAATTAAATTATTTAACAGCTTTTAAGCCAGGTGCTAAACCTTTTAAAGAAATAGGTAAAATCACGGGTTCTTTATTTGGCCCTGGGCGATAAGCTAATAAAGCTCGTTGACCCTTAGAAATTTGCTGCATCATTGGGTTGTCTAAAGTAAAGCCCGCACGGCAGCCTTGTTGATCGCATTTTCCTTTGAAGGCTACGGCTTGGTTTTTATCCACCTTTAACTGCACACCCTGCTTCATATCGACACCTTTAGGCAATTCAAAAATAGCAGTTGGAAAAGGTTTACCTTTACCATAACCTAACACGGTAATCATTAAAGGCTGATTGCTACCTTTCTCAGACAATACCTGCTGTACATAACAGACTTGGGATTTGTCAGGGATCGTTTCACATTTAACGCCCCAATCGCCAAAGCGCTGTCCTGTTTTAGCATTGGCAGCATTAGCACTCGTTGTCGCTAATAGGGCTATTGCCGCTAACGCAAACAGTGATCCGAATTTTAAATTCATCATTTAGTCTCCACTATAATAATTAAGTGCGTAAGGATTTCATTATAGCATTCGAAATCCTTTGACATTCATCAACGCAACTCAATTGACAAATAACATACGCTTGTCTTATGACAGATTAAGGCAGGCTGGAGTTCATATGGATACGAAAGAAGAATATACAAGCACTGGAACAGAAACAGTTACAGGTATTGAAGCTCTCAATGTAGTCGAGACCGTGACTGCTGCACAAGATGCTCAAGTTGTCGCTGCTACGGAAATTCTCAATGAGGCTAAGCGCGCTGGCCCAGCCGATGCTGAAGCAATGCTAAAGCGTTTGAGAGTGATGCTCGAAGGTGCTTCGCCAGACGATAAAGAGGCCTTGGAAGCAGCTTTGCTGCGTTGGCAAACCCATGCTCCTAAAGCTATCGTGAATAAGGACGATGAATTAGTCGATAACTGGCGCTCAGCGGTTTATCCCTATAAAAACCGGATGACACGCAAAAACTATGAAAAAGAAAAATTCCGCTTGCAAGTTGAATTATTAAAACTGCAAATGTGGGTGAGAGAAACAGGGCAGCGTATTGTGATTCTGTTTGAAGGCCGCGACGCGGCAGGTAAAGGAGGAACTATCAAGCGCTTTATGGAACATATCAACCCACGGGGTGCACGGGTTGTTGCTCTAGAAAAGCCTACCGAAGCCGAGCGCGGACAATGGTATTTCCAACGCTATATCCAACATCTGCCTACAGCAGGTGAAATCGTGTTATTTGACCGTTCTTGGTATAACCGCTCAGGTGTTGAGCGAGTGATGGGTTTTTGTTCTGACAAAGAATATGATGATTTTTTACGGCAAGTTCCTGAGTTTGAGCGTCATTTAGCAAGTAGCGGGATTCATCTAATCAAGTTTTGGTTCTCAGTGAGCCGCGCTGAGCAGCGTCGTCGTTTTGAAGAGCGTAAGCTGCATCCACTGAAACAATGGAAACTGAGTCCAATTGACTTAGCTTCTTTAGATAAATGGGATTCTTATACCACGGCTAAAGAAGCCATGTTCTTCCATACTGATACTGCAGAAGCACCTTGGACTGTGGTTAAATCAGATTGTAAGAAGCGTGCGCGTTTAAATGCCATGCGCTATGTGCTGCACAAAGTCCATTACAATGGTAAAGATCTACGCAATATCCAATCGATAGATCCTTTAATTGTGGGTCGTGCCAATATCATGGCTGATTTATAAGCTAAGCTCTTTTGGGTTATGCGCAAAGCTCCCCTAAGAGGGGGCTTTGTTTTGAAGGCTGATTAATTCTACTCGCCCCGCTTCTGAAAGCACGCTAACCTTATGGCTCTAACTATTTCATGAGCCTATACCATGAGTTCCCCTAGCAAACCTCTCATTCTAGTGGATGGGTCGTCCTATCTATTTCGTGCATTCCACGCTTTACCACCATTAACTAATTCTAAGGGTGAAGCCACAGGCGCTATGCATGGGGTCTTAAATATGTTGGATAAGCTTAGGAAAGATTACGATCCTGAGCATATGGCCGTGGTCTTTGATGCCTCTGGGAAAACCTTTCGTGATGAGCTATACCCTGCCTATAAAGCCAATCGTCCTCCCATGCCAGATGAATTACGGAATCAAATCCAACCACTTCTAGCGATGATAAAAGCCCTAGGCTATCCCCTACTGATTGTCGAAGGCGTAGAAGCGGATGATGTGATTGGTACACTCGCTAAAGATTACGCAGGCCCTGTCATCATTTCCACCAGTGATAAAGACATGGCGCAATTGGTGGATGAGCGCGTGCATCTAATCAATACCATGAGCAACAGCTATCTTGACCCGGCTGGCGTAGTAGAAAAGTTTGGTGTACGACCGGAGCGCATTCGCGATTATTTAGCATTAATGGGCGATGCGGTCGATAATGTACCGGGTGTTGATAAAGTCGGGCCTAAAACAGCAGTAAAGTGGTTAGAAGAATATGACTCGCTCGCAGCGATTATGCAGCATGCTGAAGCATTTAAGGGCAAGGTTGGCGAAAACCTCCGTTCAGCACTAACACATTTACCCTTGTCTTATGAGTTGGTCACCATCAAATGCGATCTAAACCTAGATACAAATCCAGAGGATTTAGCTTTTAGTCCTCCCGATCTAGAGGCTTTGCGTGAACTCTATACTCGCTATGAATTCCGCTCCCGCTTAAATGCCCTAGATAAATTAGCATTAGATCAGGTGACGACTCAGCCTAATAAGCCTAACCTCGTTAATCAGGCCTCTGCGCCCTCTTCCTTGCCTTTAAATTTAAGCCTACCACCTGTTAATAACCTTACAGGTACACGTTACCAGACTATTCTCACTCAGACCGAGTTAGATCAGTGGCTTGCACGTCTGCAAGCAGCGGGTGAGTTTGCCTTTGATACCGAAACGACGAGTTTGAATTATATGGATGCGCAAATTGTTGGCGTATCCTTTGCATTGCAAGCCGGTGAAGCGGCGTATTTACCGCTGGCTCACGATTATTTAGGTGCACCGGTACAGTTAAATCGTGAAGCAGCCTTAGAGCAACTTAAGCCTTTATTAGAAAATCCAGCGCTTGGCAAGATTGGGCAAAATCTCAAATATGATCGCAATGTCTTACTCAATCATGGTGTGTGTTTGAATGGGATCAAGCAGGACACTATGTTGGAATCTTATGTCTTAGATTCGACTGCCAGCCGCCATGATTTCGATACCCTCTGTGAACAGCATTTACAACATACCACGATTCATTTCGAGGATATTGCAGGCAAAGGCAAAAATCAGCTGACCTTTAACCAAGTCGCACTAGAGCAAGCAACCCCATATGCGGCTGAGGATGCTGATTATACGCTACGCTTACACCAGTATTTCTGGCCACAACTGCAAGCCTTAGATGGACAGCGCGAATTGTATGAGCAGGTAGAAATTCCGCTGATTCCAATCTTATCCACGATGGAGCGAAATGGTGTCAAAGTCGATGCCTTAATGCTAAACAAACAAAGTCGCGAACTTGAGCAGCGCATGCAAGAGCTAGTGACTGAGGCTTATCAAGTAGCTGGGCAAGAATTCAATTTAGCCTCACCTAAACAAATTCAAGAAATTTTCTTTGAGAAGCTAGGTTTGCCGATCTTACGTAAAACACCAAAAGGGCAGCCGTCCACTGCTGAAGATGTCTTAGAAGAACTAGCAGAACTAGGTCATCATTTACCTGCTTTAATTCTGGAGCATCGGGGCTTAAGTAAACTCAAGTCGACTTATACGGATCGTTTGCCTGAGCAGATTAATGCGCGGACTGGGCGGGTGCATACTTCTTATCATCAAGCTGTTGCTGCTACGGGGCGATTGTCATCGACTGAACCAAACTTACAGAATATTCCCATTCGCACAGGAGAAGGGCGTCGAATTCGCCAAGCCTTTATTGCTGAATCAGGCTATAAATTATTAGCAGCAGATTATTCACAGATTGAATTAAGAATTATGGCGCATCTATCTGGTGATCAGAGTTTGCTCAATGCATTTGCACAGGGTTTGGATGTACATCGTGCGACAGCAGCTGAAGTATTTGGCACGAGTTTAGATACAGTTAGTAGTGAACAACGCCGGGCTGCCAAAGCGATTAACTTTGGTTTGATTTACGGGATGTCGGCATTTGGCCTAGCTCGACAGTTAAATCTTGAGCGGCGTGAAGCACAAGCTTATGTGGATTTATATTTTGCGCGCTATCCGGGTGTGAAAGCTTATATGGAAAATACCCGTGAGCAAGCACGCGCTCAAGGTTATGTGGAAACACTGTTTGGGCGGCGTTTATTTTTGCCAGATATCAAATCGCGCAATGCCGCTACTCGCCAGTATGCAGAGCGCACTGCTATCAATGCGCCGATGCAGGGAACGGCAGCGGATATTATTAAAAAAGCTATGATTGCGGTTGATGACTGGTTAAGAACTAGCCAAGTTAAGACTAAGATGATCCTGCAAGTTCATGATGAGTTAGTATTTGAGGTACCGGAGGATGAACTAGCCATGATCCAACCTAATATCGTTAAGCTGATGACCAATGCAGTGAAATTATCAGTACCTTTATTAGTAGAAACTGGCATTGGTAGTAATTGGGATGAAGCCCACTAAGAAAAAAGGCAACTCGCTTGAGCTGCCTTCAACCTAAGTGGTTTTAAAATTCACTGATTAGTGAGAGAAATGATTAGCTTGTTAAAACGGCTCAAGATACTCCTTAAAACTTAAATTGAGCTTCAAGCTGTAAGCCATTCGGGTCTTCATGCAGGGGTGGGAGCCAAGGTGCTAAGCAAGTGGCACTTTTAATGCAGGGATCCGTTAAAGCTCGTAGAAAATTCGCCAAATCTTCGATAGAAGTTTTACTTAAGCGCGCAGTCCGTAACGGGTTTAAACCTTTTTGCTGGTCTTCACGCAATTTATATAAAGCTTCAAACGTATTTTTTTGCATCGTCTCAGTTTGAATGCCGGGATTTTCAGCCTTGACGCGGTTAGGCTGATAATTCGCTACCGCCCAAGCAGGATCTAGATGATGCTGAATGACAGCTTCTAGGGTGTAATAGGCTCCGGCATGTGAATAAGGTTTGGTGCCTTCGACATTTAATAAAGATGGTGTGCGGAAGGTGAAACGATCAGCATACAGCTTGGTTTCATTACCCCGCCCATAATCGTGAGTGTTATCCGCACCACCTCTTTCACCTTTACCTAACTGTGGCATAGCTAAATTATAAAACTTCTCATCGGTAAATGTGTCACCTTTATGACAAGCAACACAGTTACCGCCACCTTGTTGATAAGGTTTATAAAAGAGAAGTGCTCCACGTTTGGCACTCTCACTTAAAGCTTGAGTGTTGCCGCGGATATAAGCTTGCCAAGGGTTGTGAGTGAAGGTTTGTGAGCGCTCATACTCACCGATAGCATCAAAGACATTTTGGGTCGTAATGACTTGTTCAGCTTGGCTAGTCGGAGTGCCATACACTTGCTTAAATAGGTTTAACCAGTACTCAGGTTGCGGTAATTCGCCCGCACCCTCACCAAAGCCTCCTAAGCGGCCTGCTAAATGAGTCCATACATAGGTGTTTGCCATAGTACCAGCTAGGTCCCCACGCATTTCAGCATGAGAGGTCACCGGAAATTTAGCTTGAGCTGCCACTAAATTAGCCCCTGCTTGTGGATCAGATACACCCAAAGAGGTGTTTGGTGTACGAATACCGCCTACACTGCCATTCATGCCTGGTTGCTTGGCTAAACTTTCAATACGTCCGTCCCAAAAAATAGCGGCGTCCCATAAAGACATATTAAAGGTAGTAGGTGCATTGCGGGGCACATTAGGGTGTCCAGAGAGCTGTAAGCGTCCAGAACCTAATAAATCAGGATTAACAGCACCTATACCAATCGAGAGAGCCAGATCATCACCGCCTCCTAGCAAAGGGTGATGGCAAGATACGCAAGCGGTATCTTTATTACCGCCTAAAGCTTTATTAAAGAATAAGCGCATGCCCAACTGAGCTTTAGGACTATTGATATTTGGTATAACGCGGCCTCTGCTAGGGTCTCCACTTAAGTTATGTTGACTGATAAGAGAGCGCAATTCAGTATCAATACTATAAGCTGCATGAATAGTGCTTGCATAAGTACTGAGTGCGATAGCGAAACCTAAGGATAAAGTGTATTTATTGTTCATTTGGCACTTCTTTAGATCATTATAGATCAGTGATTTATTTAATTTATTTATTAATAATATTTTTTTAATAAATTTAAATAATCAGCGCCGCTTGTTAATGGTAGATTTAAGTTGATAAATGGTCTTGTGCTAGAGACATATAAGTGAGCTTAAATTTATCAAGTTAACTATTTGAATGCTAATCCATGGATTAGCCGTTTTTGTCTGCAAGCAATTAGATTGACTAATAGACTGATAGCTTTAATTGGTAGTGAAAGCTTGATAGGAAAAATAGTTTTTAGGGCCAACTAAGTTTAAGGACAAGAAAAAGCCCGCATAGAGCGGGCTTGTATCCATCCTTGGATCTAATGCATTACCACTTAATCGTCACATTCTTGCGCCCAAAGCGCCGTGCCTTGTGGTGATCCTTCCCCATATAAATATCTATTTTCTTTTCCCAGCGTGAATGCATCTTATCGAGCACTAGGAATTCGCCATCAAGTCCACTGATTCGTACCTTAGCTTTGCGTTTTAATCCGTATTTATAGAGCAGGTCACGAGATACAGCGATGGCTTTCATGCCTGGGCGTAAACGATCACCCCAAGCAGCGAGGTCTGGATTTCCATCCGTTTGACTCGGTAGAGAATTATAAGCAGTTGCAGTTACGCGAAGACTGGTTGTCTTCTCCTTCTTTCCGGCAGCCAGCGCTGGACTTGAGCAAACAAGTGCCATTACTAGCAGAGCTAGAAAATGGTTAAACAAAGTCATAACAATAACCTAACAGGTTGTTTATAAAAGCAATTCATCGCTAATTTCAAGACTTAGCTATGAACCGGGGCGCACTGTAACACGTGCTTCCTCAAGGATGAATAGCCTGAAGCGTCATTTTTTGGATGGTAGTCAAGGGGATAAATGGATGATTTTTATATTTATTTATTTTTCTTATGGGTATATAAAAAAACATCAAGACCAATTAAAATAAGGCTTGCAGCTACTCTTGACAAATTCAAATAATTGTGATTTTCGAAAAAATCAATTATCTAAAAAATCGATTGATTGAACTAAATACTCCGATAAATGTCGCATTCAAACTACATTATTTCTCTTTACAACAACTCTAAAATCAGATTCATTTAAGTTTTTGTGCTAAAATGCGCCTCACTTCCCTCATCATCGATCTATATGCCCGAAATTTTGCTTTCTACGCTCAATGCGCGCTATACCCATGCCTCCCTAGGACTTCGATATTTATTTGCAAATTTGGGCGTTTTACGAGCTCAGAGCGAAGTTATAGAATTTACTATTGCAATGCGCCCTTTAGATATCGCTGAGCAGGTTTTAGCTAAGCAGCCTAAAATCGTTGGCTTTGGGGTTTATATCTGGAATGTAGCTGAAACCACGGCAGTCATTAGCTTGCTAAAAATGCTGCAGCCTCAATTAATCATTGTAATCGGTGGGCCAGAAGTCAGCTATGAAGCCGAGGGACAAATCATTAGTGAACGGGCTGATTATGTCATCAGTGGAGCGGCTGAAGAGAGTTTGCGCGCCTTGTGTAGTCAACTCTTAAATGGACAAGCGCCAAAAGAAAAATTTATTCATAGCCCGCTTATTCCCCTAGCACAATTAAGTTTACCTTATGAGCATTATACCGATACGGATCTTAAGCAAAGGTTTGTGTATGTAGAAGCTTCGCGGGGTTGCCCTTTTAAATGCGAGTTCTGTTTATCTGCTTTAGATAAAACGGCTTACCCCTTTGAGTTAGGCCATTTTTTAAGCGAAATGGATCAGCTATGGAAGCGCGGTCTACGCCATTTTAAATTTGTTGATCGTACCTTCAACTTAAAGATAGCTACTACGCAAACGATTCTAGAGTTTTTTCTTGAGCGTCTCGATGCTGAAACTTTCCTGCATTTTGAACTGGTGCCAGATCATCTACCCGATGCTTTAAAAGACTGTATTCAGCGCTTCCCTGCAGGTAGTTTGCAGTTTGAGGTTGGTATCCAGACCTTCAATCCTGCAGTACAAGCGCTCATCAGTCGTAAACAGGATAATGCCAAATCTATCGAAAATCTGGCTTGGCTGCGCCAGCATAGCAAAGCTCATTTACATACAGATTTAATTTTTGGCTTGCCCGGGGAGGATCTAGCCAGTTTTGCTAAGGGTTTTGATCAGCTAGTCGCTTTGCGTCCCCATGAGATTCAAGTAGGTATCCTAAAACGTTTGCGTGGTGCACCGATTATTCGCCACACGGAAGGCTTTGGTCTCATTTTCAATCCTTATCCGCCCTATAATATTTTGGCGACTGATCGGATTGACCTTTTCACGATGCAGCAAATGAATCGATTTGCACGCTATTGGGATCTGATTGGTAATTCCGGTCGTTTTGAATACAGCTTGAATTCACTTCTAGGTGAAACTCCTTTCGCACGCTTTTGGGTCTTGAGTGAGCAACTTCATCAACGTTCCGGGCAAACTCATCAAATTGCCTTACCGCGCTTATTTAAGCTAGTGCATGAGATTGCTTTAAGTGATTTAGGCTTGGATGAAGCTTTTACGGAACAATTATTAGCGGATTATGCGCGCAGTGGCCAAAAAGGCGCGATCCCTTTTGTACCAGGATTGCGTCAACGAGCCTTACAACAAGCCGCTACGGACGCACGTAAGCAGCGCCAAGTCAGACATGCATTGGATAGTGATAGCTAGCAGCTAATACTGCTAGCTATTAGTCAGGCTTAAACAATCGGATTACGATAGGTATCCACCCGATTTTGCCAACCACGTAACCAACGCGCTTCATTGCGCGAAGGATCTGAATTCTGTACACGACGCTGTAAAACGCGCATGGCAGCATCCGCAAATTCATGTAGAGCTTGCTGACCTTGTGCCGTAGGGCGCATTTCTTCTAGTACTTGGCGTAAACCCCAGTTTTGACCGCGATACCCGCCATTACCTAGACCTTCTCCCTTAAAATTCACATAGTCAATTAAGGCGTACCAACCACCGGGCGTATTGGCAACCGCATTCAAATTGCGTGCAACCGTTGATTGTTGATTAGAGGCCTTTACTAACTTCGGCATGGCTGTACGGGTACGGTCAACAATATATTGGGCTTGTAATTCGCGGGTGTTGTAGAGCAGCTGTTGCAGCTGCTGAACTTGTGGAGAGTTTTTCTGTGCCATTAACTCTTCACGCGTTGACCAAGGTGCACCTTGCATGCGTGCTTGTTGTAGCCATCCCGGCAATTGCACGCCATTTTGTGCCATATAATCCAGTAATCCTGGGAAGGTATTACCGAAACTTTGGCGGCGACCTGCAGGATACCAAGTGAAATGGCCAATGCCCATAGAAGCAAAGTCCTCACCATCGTTCCAATGCACGAGATGATTCAGATTTCCACCGCCCTCATTATTAAAAATCTGATCACCAATCGCCCGGAGCTCAGCTCTAGACAAGCGCGGCATTTGATTATTGCTAACCATTTGCGGCGGAATGGAAGGAATACCATACCCACCCCGCGGGTCGTGGTAATTCATATTGCCTTTAGGATAAGCATGCGGAATAGGACGCTGATAGCCTAATTGTTGGTGTTTAGGCACACTTACCGCTTGTTGTGCATACGGTGGCCGTACCACAGGCGTACTTACTAATGCATCCGCTTCAGGAATTGTTTGGGGAGTTTGACTACAAGCAGACAGACCCATACCTGCAATTGCAGCCAGTGCAAATAGATTTTGTTTTTTCATTAGTCGTTGCCGTTCGTTGTTTTTATTATTAGGATTTGCTATCCAAATATAAAATCATTCACAAAGCTGCTTAAATTTACCCGACGAGCTGCCCGCTCCTTGCGCATCCTCGCAGCTTCTGCCTGAACGCTAACTGATTAATTAAAACGATTTATCAAAAAGCCGCTTAAATAGATTGATTTACTTCAGTTGTTTGCAAGTTTTTATGACTGACTAAGCTTTTTTTAAAACGTTGCCAAACATTCGGTTTAGGTGGGGACGAGTTTATTGTTTTGATGAGTGGTTTCGAGGGGCTGTTAGCGCTATTCAAGTGGAGAGATTGAGGCTGATGAAGGGTTTGCTCTGCTTCGAGTCGAATGACCTGCTGCTTAGCTTGTTCTGTTTCTACCAACTTGCGCAATAAGAAGTCATTCGTATTAGGTAGGTCAGCAAGATTAGTCAGTAGATTTTGATTATGCACCACACAACGCACACTTAAACCTGCTTGATACGCATGGGCGACCAGCGCACGATTACGTTCCAGCGCTGCATTTAAGATCTTACCTTGTCTAAGCGTTTGGGTGGCATCTAAACTAATATTCACATGTCTCAAGCCTGCTGCACGCGCGGCGACAAAGGTCGCTAAATCCAAGCCCAGCTCATGTTTTCCATCTAAATGGACGGTGGCTAGCCACTGACAACCAGGTACTACTGCTTGAATAGTATCAATCAGACCATGCCACATAGCTAAGTTCGTATTGAGACTGGTATCTAAAAAGATAAAAGCTTTACGTTGATAGCGCTCGGCTTGGATTTTTAACTCTTCCAAGACTGCCTGCACAGGACGGCTGTTATAAACAGTTTGCCCAGTTTCTAATAGCGTATGTCGACCGGTAAGAATAGGAATGAAAGCCCTAGGGTAAGAAGGCCATGCAAAATCGGAAAAATCAGGTAGAGGCAGTAAGTCTAATTCTTGTAAAGGTGGCGCAGTAGTCGTTTCTAATTCTACTCCACGCTGACAAATACCTGGCCATGCGGATAAATTTTGCTTACTTAATAAGGTATCCACAAGATCAGCAATAACCCAATCCGCCTCACCAACAAATACAGCCGTCACCCCCTCTAGATTTAACCATAGCGGTAGATCTTCACTTCGGCAAGCGCTTAAACAGGCTCCACCTAATATCACTGGTAGGGTTAAGTCAGCTGTCAACTTAGCTAGGACTTGAACGGCTGCATAATGATGCAAATAGCTAGGTATTAAAATTAAAGCAGGTTGAGTGTCTTCTAAATACTTTTGGATAGTTGTCAGATTCAAATCAACTGGGCTAAGGGTATGCTTGGACTTTTGTGGGGGTAGTTGCTGAATATCTGTACAGAGGGTTTTGACATCGACCTGTAAGCCTGCAGCCCGTAACGGTGTCACTAAGTAAGCTATTGACAAGTCTGGGTGAATGCACTGGGGATTAAGATCGAGGATTAAGATTCTAGCCATCATGACACATCCTTTTGTCTGTGGAAGAGCCGGTATCTTAGTGATTTAGGCAAAGCTGTCATGTTTTAAACGTTCTCCCCGCTGAAGCGACCTATCTTACCGATGAGCTGTCTTTAAAGTACGCACAGAGCAGCTAACAAGGATGAATCCGACTTTTTTTGTGGTTTTGCATTATAGTTAAACAAATCTATCTTGGAACGGAGGTAAAGAGTGTCATCTGAACCCGTACGAGCCGAATGGCTTAACGCTTCGCAGCTAACAAGTACTGCTGCTCGCCGCTTTGCTGAATATTGTCAGCAGAACTTTGCAGTAGTTTCTAATCAAGAACATTTTGATGCCGAGCTATACCAACAAGCTGCAAAATTAGTGATTGAACGCTTGGAGCAAGCTGCTACAACAGGAGAGCAGGGATGATTATTACGGAAGTGATTGCGGAAAGCTTCCGTAAATACCAGCGCTTACATTTAAAAGACTTACCCCATCTTGGCTTGATTCTAGTGACCGGTGGAAATGAATCGGGGAAAAGCAGTATTGGTGAAGCCTTGAGTTTTGGCTTATTTGGTCGGACTGACAACCTCAGCAGCGATCGAACTAATAAATTGATTCATTGGGGGGCTGAGCAGGCTCATGTTGAAATTAGTTTTGCCCACGCTGGCAAAACCTATCAGTTAAAGCGCAGTGTAAATAAAACGGGCAAGCAACAAGCCACGCTCTTAGATGAGCAACAGCAAATGCTTGCTGAAACAACCACGGCTGTAGACCAATACCTAGCGCGCTTAGTCGGATTTAACTATTCCACTTTTAGCCGTACCTTTTATTGGAGCCAACAATTAAGCACTGAGCGTGAGCCTGATATTAGCAATCTGCATAAGATGGCGGGTATTAAAGCCTATGCACAGCTGGATGATGAATTACAACAAGAATTGCAAACCGCTCAAGAATCATTGGCTAAGCTAGAGGCTGATTATAAAGCGACACAAGCCGCCCAAGCAGCCATTAGTGTGGATACTCAACGTTTACCTGATTTATTAGAAATACGTGAAACCTTAGAAGATCGCCAAAAGCAGAGTCAAGCCTTAGTCAGTGCCATTCCTACAGGGAGTGAGCAGTATCTAGAGGCGCATACTGCCTATCAGCGGTATCGACGGAAGAGTCGCTGGCTAGGACGTTGGAGTGTTTTGGGGATTATCAGTCTCTTACTGGTATTGGCGGGGTGGGCTATCCTCACTTTAGTTCCCCAATGGTTAGATGGTATTAACCGACCTGACCTTATCCAAGAGCCTTTCTTTGCGCGCTTATTGCTTTGGATCGGAGTGGGTATTGCGATTATAACCAGCTTGGTCTTATTTAGAGGATGGTATGTAGAGCGCTATCGTTTGCATCCCCTACGTCAGCAAGCAATGGATTTTAGTCACAGTTTACAAACCGGCTGGGAACAAGCGAATACCTCTATTGATACCATGCTAGGTAATAAAACTACTGATTATCTGCAAGAACGACACTTATTCTCCCAAGCGCCGGAGGTAGGCAAACTTGCTAATGATTTGTCTTTATCAGCTGATTTACCTAAACAAGTCGGTGAATATGCCGTGTTACCTGATCAAGTTCGCTACACGGGTCATGCAATTAGTGAAGATCTCAAGCAACGTGGTCGTTTCTTTGGACAGTGCATGACTCAGCTGGATGAGGATGTGAGCAAAGAGCGCAGTTTGGTTGATCAAATGATGTCTTTAAACCGCGAAGCTGCGGAGCAAACGGCTCAAATGACAGCCTATCAGCAAGAAATTAAAGTCAAAGACAAAGCTTCTGAATTATTACGTCAGTCTTCGCAGTTTTCGATCGCACGTTTTAATCAAATTGTGCAGCAGCGTTGCCAAGGTTTGTTAGCTGATTTCACCCATAGCCACTACAACAGTTTAGAAATTAATAATGATTTCGCGCTACGTGTCTTATCAGATGAGAAGGGTGATTATCTTGATTTTGATGAAATCTCTTCGGGTACACAGCGACAAATTAGTTTAGCCATGCGCATGGCTTTAGGTAATTCTTTAATAGAAAGCAATGATACGGAAAGCCAGTTTATTTTCTTAGATGAACCCTTTGCTTTCTTTGATGCCGAGCGCACTTCTGCGGCCTTACAAAGTTTACAGGAGGCTACATTGGGGCATCTAAAACAAGCTTGGGTGACCATGCAAGAACTGCCTGAAGACATACAAGTAGCAAAAACGATTTATTGCTTGCAGAACCAAGCTGTACTGGAGGCTTAAATTTAGGCTGATAAACTCAACATGGTTCCTAAAACTTAAGTTAATTAGGGGTTCAGTTAAAAAAATGCTTGAAACGTATCGGTGATTGTGTAGAATGCACGCCTCGACGGGTCGTTAGCTCAGCCGGTAGAGCATCTGACTTTTAATCAGGTGGTCATGCGTTCGAATCGCATACGACCCACCACCTTTAAAGCCTTGTAAATGAATAGTTTACAGGGCTTTTTGCTTTTTGGGGTATTGTGAAATTTTAGGTAAAAAGCCTAAAAGGCCGTTTCGGAGTCCACTAGGGAGTCCACTGATTCATTGGCTGGGAGTGTTTAAGAATGGACAAGGTGGCTTAAATATAATCAGAATCGCTTTTGGGCTGGGCTTGCCTGCAAACGATACTCCTAGCTTTTTTACTTTCTACATTCCCCCCTAACTAAGTAGCTTGTAAACTGTAGATCGACCTATACCCATTTCCTTGGCTATCTCAGTTGCTCCCTTACCTGCTTGATGTAATGCCTTGAGCTTTTCACGGTCAATATGTGGCTTACGTCCAAACTGAATACCTTTATTTTTGGCTTCTAATCGGCCTTCATTAGTTCGCTCTAGGATTCGGGCGCGTTCGGCCTCGGCAACAGCCGCTAAAATGGTGACTACCATACGACCCATTGCACCTTCGGTGCTAATGCCATCATCCAGAAAACGGACTGCTACTCCTTGTTGATCGAACTCTTTGATCAATTGCACCATATCGGCGGTATCGCGTCCTAATCGGTCTAATTTTTTAACAAGAATTAGGTCACCTTTTTCTATCTTATTTCGCAGTGCATCCAAGCCAGCACGTTCGGTATGGCTGCCTGTGGCTTTATCCGTGAATAGGCGATGATCTTCCACTCCTTCAGCTTTTAGTGCCTTAATTTGAACGTCTAATGATTGTTGGCTGGTGCTCACTCTGGCATACCCAAAAACACGCATGGTTTAACCTCTTAAAATGTCTATTAAATCGAATAATAGAATTATAGTCTATTAATTGGCAAAAATCGATATAGTAGACACTAAAAAAGGCGTGTTTTTAACTGTCTACTAATTTATAAATTAGTAGACATTTTGAAAACAAAAAAACCAGAGCGAATCTGGTTTTTTGGGAAACATTAACAACCCGTAACTTAAGGCAACAAAGACAAACCTAGCTCTTTCAGAAACGCATTATGCTTTTGTGTAGAGGCTGTGATGCTCTGCTCTAATGCCACTAAATCAGCATTCACTTTAGCGAGATCAATCTTGGCTTCAGCGATTGCGGTGCTGATATAGCGTGAAATATTCAAGTTATAATCGTTCTTGGCTATTTCTTCTTTTTGTACACAGCGAGAATAGCGATCCTCTTCTTTGCGATACTGATAGGTATCGATGATCTTATCAATATGCTCCGGTAATAGACGATTCTGTCGTTTACCTTTTTCAAAATGCTCACTTGCATTAATAAACAATAAATCGTCAGCTTTACGGCATTTTTTCAGCACCAAGATACAGACTGGAATACCTGTTGAGAAAAACAGATTGGCTGGCAAACCAATAACCGCGTCGATGTGATTATCTTCCAAAAGCTTGCGACGAATACGTTCCTCTGCCCCACCACGGAATAACACACCATGCGGTAAGATGATCGCCATCGTGCCGTCTTTTTTCAAAAAGTAAAAACCATGTAATAAAAAAGCAAAGTCGGCGGCTGACTTAGGTGCTACACCATAACGACTGAAACGGAAATCTTTCGCGGTTTCTTCTTTGGGTTCCCAGCGATAACTAAAGGGTGGATTGGCGACTATTGCATCAAACTTCATAGTCTTATTAGGGTTTGCTTCTTTGAGCATATCCCAATCATTTAACAAAGAATCACCATGATGAATTTCAAACTCTGAATCTTTCACGCCGTGCAACAACATATTCATACGGGCTAAGTTGTAAGTGGTGATGTTTTTTTCTTGTCCGTAAATCTTACCAATACCATGCTCACCCATTTGTTTACGCACATTGAGCAATAAAGAACCTGAACCACAAGTCAAATCGAAGACATTTTCTAATTTATCTTTCTTACCTGATTTAGGATTCTGACAATCCAGTACCACAATACGCGATAAAATGCTGGACAGTTGTTGAGGCGTATAGAACTCACCTGCTTTTTTGCCCGAACCTGCCGCAAACTGCCCGATCAAATATTCATAAGCATCGCCTAGGGTATCGGTGTCAGTGGAGAATTTCGCTATTCCTTTAGCGATCTCACCGATAATCTTGCACAGATTATTATTACGAGACTCGTAGTCCTTACCAAGCTTTTCAGAATTTAGATTGACTTCTGAGAACAAACCTTTAAAGGAACTATCAAACGATTCGTTCTCAATATATCTAAAACTAGCCTCCAAGGTTTTAAGCAGGCTTTTATCATAAGTCCGTGCTAATTCAGCAATACTGCTCCACAGGTACTCCGGTTTGATAATGTAATGCGTTTTGCGGCGCATTTGTTTTTCAAACTCTGGCACATCTTCAGGGTAATCTTGATACCAAAGACTGAGTGGGGTGACGTTGGGAAGATCAGAAGTATCGGGATAATCAGCCCCTAATTCTTTCTTGACGGCGGTTTCATAGTTATCGGATAGATAACGCAAGAATAGAAAAGATAGCATGTAGTCACGGAAATCATCCGCATTCATTGCGCCGCGTAATTGGTCTGCAATCGCCCACAGGGTATTACCTAGTTGTTTTTGATCTTGATCGGTCATGCTTGAGAATCTTCAGTTGCTCTTGGAGTGTCAGTAAGGTCAGGTAGTTGGAACTGGTAGCGTGCTAAAAAAGCATTAAGGATTTGCTGAAACAACACTTTGGTATCATCCACCATTTCTCGGGGTTGGAAGGAAGAGTAACGTCCATGACTCAGCAGGTTTAGGGCACGCGCATATAACACCTCATCGTCAACACCATGAATACAAGCCGAAAAATCACCATAGCCAAAGAAGCTGGCAGTCTTTTCCATGATGCTACGCAGCATGTTGAAATGATGAGTATAAAGCTTGCCCGTATTCGCTGCTTGTTGTAGTTCGCTAAGCATGGCCACATGATGAAAGAAGGGTGTGTCCTCAGTGGATTGCAGGCTATAAATATTCTGCTGCTTGGAACGGTAGTAAAAGTGTGTCTTACATTTAGCGGATGAACTGCGAAATTCATTCCACATCACGTTAAAGAATAAGCCATGATGCGACGAAACTACGGTCTTTATGCGATCTTTGCCCTTTTTTAATAATTTCGCTAGATCACTGGCGACTGCAATGGCGTTGTTATCATCAAGGGAAGAGATAGGATCATCAATATATAAATAACGCACCCACTTATAAGCTTCCGCGCCGTCCATGACCAATTCACATAAAGACAGAAAGACACACCAAATAAACAGATTCTCTTCACCACGCGATACCTTGATGGCACTAGAGTCACCTTGAGAGAAAGTCACTGTCCACTGTTCGTAATCAATTTGGAAATTGAAGTTCGCGTAGCGTTCCAAGTATTGATAGATACGCTCTTCGAGTGCCAACTCTTTGAAGGCTACCAAAAAGCGCGAGGACGAGTTCACTCTCAGAATGCGCTGTGCATCACCGTCAAGGTCATTGTCCCATGAGAACAGGTCTTCCGTGTAAGCGTTGTAATAAAGCGTATCGGGTTGTCCCTTATTCTTCTTTTTGCCATAGTCTTTGAATTCCATCGACAGGCGTGTCTTGCCTGTGCCGTTGTAGGCATAGAGTAAAACAAGGTCGTGGCTATTGAGGTCATCGCGTAAACGCTGTACCAGTCGGTTCATAGACTGATAGTTCTGCACTTTGGGTTTGTTACTCATCCATCACCTCTTCATTGGATGGGAATAACTGTTGCATCAAACCTTTTTTATGCAATTTGAGGTTTTCGATTTTTTGGGCTTGGGTAGTGATTAAGTTGTCAACAGATGATAAGCAATCGGCGACTTTTTGTTGTTCTTCTATGCTTTTTGGTTTTTTTAAAGAGACTTTTTCCAATACTTCTACAGACAAACCGGGCTGTGCCTGTCCCGTTGCGTATTGGTTTAAGTTCAACTTTAATAAAGTATAAAATAACCAATCTATAGAGTTTTTGTCTTTAGGTTTGACAGTAATCGCATGCTCAGTAGCATGAAATTTTCCGTTTGCTAAAGTGATATTTCCACATAATGCTCCTTGACGCCCTATTAGTGGATACTTTCCTTGATGGGTATAGGTTTCCGTGTAACCACGTAGACCGTTCCCACCATAACACGGATATTTATTATCATCTTTTAGTTCGTAAATATCAGAAGCGGAAACAAACTTTCCTGCTTGCATTTGACTAACTGCTTTTAAGTTTGTTTCCTCCCAATCCCCCTCAAACCCCTCAAACCGCAACTTCGGCACAATCTCCCCTTCCGCAGGAAAAAGCTGCTGCATTAAGCCTTTTTTATACGTTTTGAGCGTTTCGAGTTTTTGGGTGTGGGCAGTGACAAGATCATCCAACGATGATAAGCAATCGGCGATTTTTTGTTGTTCTTCTATATTTTTGGGAAGAGGCACAGGGATAATATCTAACATAGCCCGATTTAATTTTGGCTGTGCCATGCCAGTTAAAAAATCATCTAATTTAATTGAGTTTAAGTAGTTTTCTAATAAAGCTTGGGTTGACCTCTGTTTAAATCTCAGAACATGTGCGTGATTATTTATCCAAGATTTCCCTGATACTGAAAATGCTATAGGAAGAGTTCTGGCAACCAAGTTAGCACCATCCTCGGAAATACAAAGAACTTCTTCGTCAAAAATAAATTCTTTTACATAATCAATTATTCCTGACGCTCCATAATAGGGGATTTTTCCTTTTACACGGTCACTTTCTGTAATAGGAATTCGTCTGTTATCTAGATTTTCAGCAACATCACCTAATGGAAGAATTTGCCAATCAGCAATTTTCTCGAACCCTCTGAATCGCAGTTTAGGTACAAACTTGTTATTCTTCATACGCTGCCAACCCCGAAATCTCTTGTCCTTGTGCAAGTTTTTTCAATAAAGGAACTAAGTCTTCCATCAGCTCCAATTCCTTCTTAGTACGCGCTCGCCACCCTAAGTCCAACGGGGCTAGCAAATCATTCAAACGTTCACCATCGAAAATCATCCGATCCAGAATCTGATCGACAAATGCCTGCAAGGAGGCTACTGAGATACCGTGCTTTTGGGCAATGGTGCTCATCTCCCGCGCCGACTTATGCACTTTGAAGTTCTCATAACCCTGACGGATAGAATCCTCAGTTAAACCCTCCCCTAGATTCAAGGAGCGGATATAAGCCTCAAGGTCTTCGGCTTCGTCTTGGAATTTCGCGTCACTCCTAATTAAATTAATCAAAGCCTCACGGGTCATTTGCTGCTTTTCAGGTGTTTCTGAGGCGTAAGCAGTGACCAAGCGCATGATGTAGTCATAATCAATAATAGCAGTGGCAAAGAGCACCAAATCAAAGTCCAACTGTTCGTTTTCACTAGCTTGGTTTGATGGCTGCTTCTCGCGTGTCTTCTTAAAATCCTTAGCAACATCCAGATACACCCCACGGAACCCTAACAAACTATCTTCAGGAATAATCTGTTCAATGGTTTCCTCCTGCTCTGGACTGATGTCGGTGTATTGATCCAATTGAGTTTTAAGCCGCTGAATCTCTTTAAAGTGCTTAATAAACTCAATCTTGGCGCTTTCACCCTTCAGATTCACCACTTGATCAGGCGTACAGGCAAGGCTCTTGGTTCGCATGAAATCTTGTAGCTTACGGACTGCATCATCCAACTTATTTATCACCTCATCGGCTGACTCGACCAACCAGATTTCACTGGCTCTTGCTTTATGCTCATCGCCTGAGAACAACTTAATAGCCGCATCAACTGCTTCTTTTTGTTGACGGAAATCCAAGACCTGCCCTGACGGTTTGGTATCGTTCAAAATACGGTTAGTGCGCGAAAGTGCTTGAATCAAGCCGTGATACTTAAGGTCTTTGTCCACATAGAGGGTGTTGAGATATTTCGAGTCAAAGCCCGTGAGGAGCATATCGACTACAATCACAAGGTCGATCTTTTGTGAGTGCGGATAATCCTCATTGGAATATTTTTGGTGCTTAATACGCTGCTGCACGTCCTGATAATAAGCATCGAAGTTACTCAGACTATGGTTTGTGCCATAACGCTGGTTATAGTCCTCCATAATCGCTTTGAGGGCTGCCTTTTTAGCCTCAGGCTCAACTTGGTTATCTTGTTGCTCTTGCGGCAAATCGCTTTGTAGCTGTTCAGTATCCTTATTGCCTTCCGCAGGCGGTGAAAACACACACGTCACGTTTAAGGGTAAAAAATTAGGGTCTTCCGCTACTTTTGCCGTTTGTAGCTCCTTGAACAACTTGAAGTAATCAATGGCTTCATTGATCGAAGCTGTAGCCAAAACTGCATTGAACTTACGCCCTGCTGTGGCTTTATCGTGCTTTTCCAAAATGGCTTTTGCAATCACCTCCCGTGGAAGCTTGAACCCTTTGGGAGGTACATCTTTGCCTTCAGGCTTGTAATAGTCGATATGGAATTTCAGAACATTCTTGTCTTCAATGGCATCGGCAATAGTGTAAGAATGAAGTTGCTGTTGGAAGATGTCTTTCGTGGTTTTGTAGGTTTTCTCATGCTGATCAGGATTATTGGCTTGTTCTTCAATCTTGAAGACCGTGGCATTCTCGACAAAAATTGGTGTACCTGTGAAACCAAACAATTGAGCATTGGGGAAGAAACTTTTAATAGCGTCGTGATTGTCGCCAAACTGAGAGCGATGGCATTCATCAAAGATAAACACAATGCGCTTATCCGCCAAAGGCTTAAGGCGCTCCTTATAACTCGCCTTATCGGTTTTACCCTTAGTCTTTTTACTCCTAGCCTTCTCATCCAAGGCTAAACCTAACTTTTGAATGGTGGTGACAATCACCTTATCGGCGTAGTTGGTGGATAATAAGCGGGTAACCAAGGTTTCCGTATTGGTGTTCTCCTCCACACATCCTTCTTGGAATTTATTGAATTCTTCACGAGTCTGGCGATCAAGGTCTTTGCGATCCACCACAAATAAGCATTTTTCTATATCAGGGTTATCTTTTAATAAGGTAGATGCTTTGAATGAAGTCAGCGTCTTACCACTACCTGTGGTATGCCAGATATAACCATTGCCCGACTTACGATGAATGCTATCGACAATGGCTTGCACTGCATAGATTTGATACGGACGCATGATCATTAAGCGTTCTTCGGTGACCACTAGCACCATGTAACGACTGATCATTTCGCCCAATTCGCACTTGGATAGGAACTTATCGGCAAACTCATCTAGGAGCACAATCTTGTTATTATCAGAATGAGCAAATTGATAGACTGGCAAGAATTGCTCGTCAGCATTAAAGCTGAAGTGTTCAGGCTTATTATTGGTGAAGTAATAAGTGTTATAACCGTTACTAACGATAAATAACTGAAGAAAACATAACAAACTGTTGTTGTAACCATTACCCGCATCGTTTTTATAATCCACGATTTGTTGCATGGCTGCACGAGGACTTATTTCAAAGCGTTTCAGCTCTATTTGCACCACAGGAACGCCATTAATTAACAAGATGACATCGTAGCGATGGTAGCTTTTTTGCGTATTCATCCGCAGTTGATTCACCACTTCAAAGCTATTGCGACACCAATCCTTAATATCAACTAAGGTGTAGTGCAGTGGGGTGTCATCATCACGATCCAGCGTATTCACCTCACGCAGGCGCTTGGCTGAGGCAAATACATCATCACTGATAATCTGCTCTTTTAAGCGTGTGAATTCAGCATTACTTAGTTTTACACGATTGAGAGCTTCAAATTTTTCTCGGAAATTGGCATCCAGTGCATTTTGATCTCTAATATCAGAACGATAATCGTATTTAAGACTGTCAAGTTTAGAAATTAAGCCCTGCTCAATCTGCTGTTCTTTAGTGGTCATCAAGAAACCTTAGGGGTAAACAGATGAACTATTTTAGCCTCTTGACTAACTTTAGACTAATCATTTCAGAAAAGCATCGTTTAACAAGTAAAGCAAAAGCGGGTAACTATGACCCGCTCTTTTTAGATTAAGCGCCTTGCTTAAAGTAAGCGTTTGACCTCAGCATCAATATCCGCCTCTAAGGGCAGCTCTACAACTTGGTGCAAACTACCGAAGGCATTGATGCTATCCATCAACTCGGCCTCTTCCTTGTCGGTAATCCAATAACCATCTAGCCAGTAGTAGATGCTTTGGGTATCCGGTGCAGGCGTTTGGGTGTTTAAGCAATCCATAAGTATTTCTTACCTCCGTTGATGTACTTGGGGTTTTCGATCATCAAGCCCTCTTTTATGGCACGGGCAAAAAAGGCTTGCTGCATCCGACGAATCCGGGTTCTGTCATGGGTTCGACTTCCCGTTTCCTTAGGTGCTATGCGCTTTTGTATCCATAGCCATGTCGGGTCTGAGGTGGGTTTGCACTCACCCGTTTGCACCGCATTGACCCACTCACTAAATAAGCCTTGATCACCCCGTGCTCGGGGTTCACTCGGGGTTATTGAAGGTTCTTCCTCAAAACCCCGTGCTCGGGGTTCACTCGGGGTTTCCGACTCACTCAAAGCAGGGCTAGCGAAGGTATCCCGACGGGATTTAAAGCCTCCAAAATCCGGCAAGGGAAGCTGTTCTTCCTGAGTACCTAATGAGGGTTTCGGTAGAGTTGACTTAGCGACTATTGGAAAGGTGAAACCTATCGGATGATGCGCCTTGGTTTCCGGTTCGCCTTGCGCTTGGTACTTGAACAACACGGGTTTGACTTCCGCTTGTGCGGTATGGGGTGCAGTGCTTGGAAAACCAAAACCGATGGGCTGCTTGTGCGGCTCAGTGAGGGGCTGAATAAGAGCAGGGGCAGGGGTCAAGGTCGGCTCAGGCTGTTCACTGTATTTAGCGAGTGCTAGCTCCAAATCCTCGATGGCCCGCACGGATGCACCGTGAGTTTTACTCAGGAAGTGGTGCAGGATTTCAAAGCAGATAGCGACAAACAGGGTGATAAGCACCACTGCTGTTTTGAGATAATCCTTATAATCCCCCGTTTCACCCGCTAAGAATCGTGCAAGGGTGAGGATGACCGGATTATAAGACTGTGCCTTGAGTTCGTCTTGGCGCTCATATTTAAGCTTGTCGCGCTCTAGACTGGCATTCGCTTGTGCCTGATTCGCGGCTTGCTCAGAACTTTTTAGCGCCTGAACTTTAGCTCGATCACCGTTACAGTGCTTTTCTTTACCTGCCTTTAGATTTTCCTCACAACGGGCTAACTTTTGTTCAGCATTAGCAATAGAGGCAATCAAACCACTATCAACCATGCCTTGACTGCTAGCTTCATGGGTGAGGGTCGCTTGATAGGCACTATTGCGTTCCAAGAGGACGCTAGCCTTCACATCCTGATTAGCACTTGAACTAAAGAACTCCGCAAACAATGCAAAGCCAATCACCGTACAAATAACCAGTGTCACACTGCCAAAGAAGCCAAAGTGTAGATAGGCATGGTGTTTGACCCACGAGAGGAAGAGCGCCATTAAGACCACAATCGCCACAGTAAAGACAAAACCGAAGATCGAAGCTGCATCCTTGAAGTAAGCACTCCACGAGAGTGCATCACCTAAATAAAGATGCTGATTGAAGAGAAGATAGAGCAAGAAGGTGAGTAGGAAGCCCAATTTCAACAGCAGCAAGCCGCGCTGTTCATGGTGGCGGTGCTGGTCTAATTTGCGCTGCATGATATCGAGTTGCGTTTCTTTGATGTTCATGTCATCGCTCCCTTAAATCAATACAGCGTTTAAGAGACTGCTAGCCAGTGCTAAAAAGCCTAAGCCTTGGTGCAGGTCAAACAACCAGCACACGAATAGCGTACTAAACAGGCACAAAGGCAGATGTAAACCAGCAAAAACAAGTCCCGCCAGTACGCCATCGTGTTGAGCAATCAAGACCACTTTCAGCACTGCCCACGCCAAAGCAGCCAAGGCGGTGAATTTGATCAGCAAGGGCAGGTGAATAGCTAAGCGGTTCATGCCTGCACCTCCTGCAACTCGGTTTTAAGTACATTAAATTCACTGACTAGCGCTTGACGGTGCGTTTGGGTACTCACATCCATCGGACAGCCTGCAAGCGCTTGGAGACGATCTAAAGCTTGAATATCCGCCGCCAAGGTTTGTAAGCGGTAGCGCTGTTCTGTGTGTGCAGGACGTTGAACCTGTGCCTCAGGTAGAGGGGTAGAGCTTGGGGGCGCAAGTAGTGAACGATCTAAGTGACCCGCTCGCGCTGCCTTGCCCAATTGATTTAAGTAAGCCAACGGCGATTTCACGCGCCCCGACTGTAGGCTCAGCTTGAGAAGCTGCAAGCAATCACTTGCTAACTCAGGGTGCAAACCGTCCAACACCCTAGCGGCCTGTTGGCGCTCTATGGAGGTGAAACTTTCAGGGTAGGGCAAACTATTCAAATCACCACTCACCACCGCTGCCTTGTTGCAGGCTTCGATCTTACCGCTAGCTTCGCTTTTCGTTCGGTTGGGTTGTGTGGTGAATGAGGTAGTGGTTAATGGTGTAAGGTATGTATATGTATGTACCCGACTTTCGGGTAAAGCTTCCCGTTTTTCAGAAACGGTTTCTGTGATTTGAGAACGCCTTCCGTTCATTGGGAGGTGAGGCGCAAAAAAAGGCAGCTTGGCTTCATTTAAGAATGAACTGCCAATAGCATAGAGGGTATCGAAGATTTTGTGCTCAGTGGCCTCAAATAATCCCTTAGCCAGCACGCCTTGCACCGCTTGCGCCAGTCGATCCTTGCGAATCCCCGTTAAATCCGCCAAGCGCTTGAGGGTCAAGGGGTCGGAAGCTTTGCCATAGCAAAGGGTTTGGCGGAACAGGGCTAAGAATACTTTGTATTCATTCTTGGATAAGTCGGCGGCTAGAGCTGCATCAATTAAATCACGCGATAAGCTGCTCATACCTTCACCTCCCCACGTTGTGCCAAGGTGCGCACAAAGGCCAAAGCTTGGGCGGAGGTGTCAAAGGTTTCGGTGTCCAGCATCAGGCCGTTCGGATTGCCATAGATCGACTGAGTGGGCTTGATATAAGCCACATCAACAAAGTGGTCGGTTTGGTGACGGGTGCGACAGACACCGGGGAATACCCATGCTAAGACCTGCTGTTGTTGCAGGGCCAAATAGCCGTGTGGGGTCGGGAATAGTTGGACAGTGGGTGAAGTGTGGCGGTTTAGGCCGAAGGCGTGGGGGCGTAATAAGCCCGCGCTGAATGCGGCTTGCATCGTGTTGAACCTCGTAAGTTTTGAATAGTTGGCACAGATTGCCGGGTGCTATTCTCGTCCTTACGGAAACGATGCGCTTATTTCCGCCTAAGCGGTTTTGTAGTCCACGCACACCCGACGAAACCGCCAAAGTGGGCATGATACAGGCATAAAAAAACCGCCATGCGTGGGGGCGGTGTTTGCCGCCGTAAGTGGGGAGAATAATCCCGAATCAATTTGTATTTTTAGAGTACGCTGAACGCTGCTTTTTTGCGCTGAAATTTTTTCAAAGAATGACTGATTAAATTGAAATTATTTCAATTATTCAGGCCAGAACTCTAATGCTAAGACTTCATCCAGTCCCCACGGACATTCGACGGGAAAGGTAGTTTCTGGAAATCCGGTTTCATCAGAAGCCAAACCGCGCCCCAAGGCATAGCCATCCATCATAAATTCAGCAAGTTTAGCCTTCAGACTAGGATTTTGTTTCAGATGAAGCGCTACCATCCGCCGCTGCTCTCGAATCGTTCTAATCCAGCTCTGCCCCCTAAATTCGGGTTGATGCTGCCACTTCAATAAATGGCCTAACAGGATACCTAAACGGCTCAATAATTCACGCCTTTCTGATGCCCCCATGTTCTCCATTTCCTCAATCAGATGGTTTATATCAATCTGTTCTAACTTACCCGCCCGCAAGAGCGCCGCTTGCTCTTGCGTCCATGCGTAGTAATCGCTTTCGTACTTCGTTACCGCCCCCATGAGTAGCCTCCTTTTAGTTTGGGTCTTATTGGATTGTAGGCGCTTGCGTTCAAGTCGCCAATAAACGCCCGACATATTCACGCTCGGCGGGCAAAATGTCTCCATCCACTGAACCATCCAAGTTAAACCGCGCCCCGCCTTGACTGACTTTCAACAAATAATGGCGCTGGTGCGTATGCTGATACAGCAACTTCTGCACCACTCGCTTAGAAGCACTGAGCTGCTGAGCTGCAATCAGTTGGAAGATTTGCCGTTCAATCCCCAGCGCCAAGGGCTGATGTTCACGCCACACCACCAAGGCATTCAGCGCCGCGTTCAAGTTGTCCATCCGAATAGCTGAGGGCGCGATTAAGGGCTTTTTAGGGGCAGGTTTGCGCGGTTTATTGGGTTTTTTCGTGGGTGCTTTGGCTTTCGGTTTGGCTAAGGCCGTGGCCTGCACTTGCTCACGCTTAATGATGCGTTTATTGCCCCGTGAAACAGTCTTAGTTTCTTGATTGAGTGTAGAGGCGTGCTCTGTAGTGGGTGCAGTCTTGGGCTTAATGCTCAGAGTTTTGCGCGGTTGATCGTTCATATTTAACGGCTTCCTTCATACCTTGCGTTCAGTTTAGCAGAACTTAATACGGGAAAATCCCGTATTTAAAATACTAGCTCTACGCTCTAATACCCCAAATAGGGGGGATTGGGTGGGCTATTGAATACCTCAGAAGTGAGGGATTTGCTTGGCTGTAAAAAGCTGTTATTTCTCAGAGCGACTTGCATTTAAACGCTTAAAATACTCTTCCTCCGTCAGTGAGTTCCCCTGTTTGTCCCGAAACAAATGAATACTGGGTTTATTGACTAATATAATGATGCTCCAGCCATTAATATCCACCGTGCTATTCGGGTCGATAACTGTGCTTTTAGGGATTGTTAGACAAGAGCGCTGAATCCTCCGCTGACGTAGCAACCAAGCCGCTCGCATTCGCCTTAGCCAAAACAAATACTTTGGTATTCGCCATCCTTGATTAGACCTCATTGTCTTAGTCACTAAAGTACCTCCTATTGTGGTCAACTATCTATCAGGATGAATAAGTGGGTGTGGCTCACTTATTTTACCCTTCAATCCAGACTAGGCTTTTGTAGGTTTTGTAAGTTCATCGAAGAGGCATTTTAAAAATTTTAGTGGTTCTCTATTTGTAAAAGCGTTACTCAGCGTAGCCAACCGCAAGCCCGAACAAGTGCCTGAAATTCAAATATATTTCTCTTAATCCAAGGATTAAAGAAAAGGAAATAGCTTCCACTAGTTAGTAGACTACTTTCAATACTCTGGTAGTTTTTCAGAAAAGTCAAACACACCGCTAAGAACTGCCCCTCTAAATTTTCAGAAAATATGCTATCGACGAACCCACAAAACCTACAAAAGGTCTGTTGGGTAGCAATCAACTCACCCAAAACTAAGTTTTAGATGCATTTTTCTCGGGAAACACGCTATCGACGAACCCACAAAACCTACAAAAGGTCTTCATCAACTTTGTAATCCTCCTACATAATCACCAAGCTCTCTAACTGGATAACCGCGCTCTCGATAAATCGCTAGGCGCTTGCCCATGTTCTTTTCCGCAAAAGGATGCATATCACAAATATCATAGACCAATGCGGATTGCTTTCCTTCGGAGGCGCGTAAAACCCGACCTAGTGCCTGCAAAACTCGCGGCCGACTCCCAGTAGGCATCGCCAGCACTAAACAGCCCCACCGTGCAACATCGACACCTTCACCTAAAGTACCAAAAGTGCCAATACTCAGCTCCGCTTGTGCCATCGCTTGCATGGCTTGTTCGCGGGTCTTTTTTCCTAAGCCACCATGCACTAATACGGCCTCCGGATTCATCTGACATAGTGCTTCAGCATGTTGAATTCGATCAGTGAGAATTAAGGTGGGTGTATGCCAAGCTTGTTCAGTAGCCAACTGCATAATCATTTCATTGCGGCGCTCACACAATACCAAGTCTGTAACAAACTCATGATAACGATAATCCTCATGGTTCTCATAGTCATCCACCCAATCGCTATCACAGCCCCCGACATGCACTCGCACCACCTGCGCCCCCACAATACCGCCCACTTGCTCAACCTCACCCGCCGATATTTTCACTAGATTACGCCCGATATAACGCGCAATAATTTCATGCAAGCCATCATTACGCCAAGGGGTCGCTGTCAATCCGAAACGGTATTTACATGGTAGCTCATTCACCACTGCACTAAAGGTGTTAGCAGGTATATGATGGCATTCGTCAATCATCAGTAGTCCATACCCTCGTCCAAGGCTGGGCAGTTGATCAAAGCGTTTCACCAAGGTCTGAATAACAGCAATCGTGATCTGCTCACTCTCGCGCCATTGGCCATCACCGATCACTCCCGCCTCGATCCCTAATAACTTTCTGATCACTTGCTGCCATTGCTGCAACAAAGCTTTGTTGTGCACTAAAACCAACGCACGTTGTTGAGCCTTATGCATCAAACTGAGTCCAATAATTGTTTTCCCCGCCCCCGTCGGGGCTTCGATGATGCCTTGATCAAGCTTCCCTATCACATCCACAGCACGCTGTTGATAGTCACGTAGAATGATGCCTTGAAGCGCGGGTATAGCTGCTGGTGCAATGCTGCGACTATCTTCCATTTGTGAATACAAGGTTGGAAACTGCCTGAAGAACTCCCCTGCATACCCGCGAGGGAAATGCACCCCTGCACTATCCCATCGGTAAAGATACTTACAGACTTTTTCAGATGGTTTCTCTCGTTTTGGCGTTTCATAAGTATTATCACGGCAAGCTTGCCGAATGATTGCATGACCCTGACCATTTGCTTTGAGGTGAAGCATACTATCCATACTGACTGCTAGCATGATTGCCCTCCCCGCCGACGCTTAGCATAATCCTGCACATAGGCGAGTAATTTACTATCCGTCAGCTCTGGATCAGTTTCTATCGCTGCCAAATCATCTTGATACCACTGCAATAGCTCCACTAGCGGTATTCCCACTGTTGCATTTGCTTGGCGCAGTCGCTCCAAAGCAGTTAGTTTTGTGGGGAGTGTGGATGCAGCTTGCTCGCTTCGCACTTTGAGCAAGCTTTTTAATCGGGTTTGATAGTCCATAACGCTACCACCCCGCCAATGGGTTCAGGTAGTAGACCGTGGTAGGTCTACCACCCGTTTCTAGCTCCTCAGCATCAAGCCAACGGTATTCCAGCAATAACTCTAGAGCTGCGTTAGTCGTTTCACGATCTAACCCTGTCCATCCTGCCGAATAAATCTCACGGGCTTTGAACGGATTCGATAACTGTCCTGACTTGAGTTTATTTAATATTTGCTTGGCAGAATCCACATCTGGCATTGAAATGCTGGCATAAGCACGATTAGCATGACTCTCCAAGTATTCGACTATGCCTATGGCACGTAGTAAGGATATTTCCCCTACTGCACCCTGTCCTACCTCAACCAAATGTAAAATCAGTGCAAGGGTCACTAGCGTTTTAGGGTATTTACCTAAATGCGACTCCATTGCTGGATGTAAATCACCTGCTCTTAAGCGAGTTTCGTGGTTGAACAACCAATCCTTGAATAAAGTTTGTGCTTGATAATCAAATCGCAAATAAGGCAAGCCATCTGGTTGCCCGTCCTCATCAATCTCCTGAATGGCTTCGACAGACTCAGTAGTCAGAGTATCCAAGCGATTGAAAATCTTTTGTACTGCGGTTTTCAGTAGCTTATTAGGCGGCTCATCAATCCCTTCATAAGGAACAGCGTCTGGCCAAATCGGATTAAAGCGTTGCATCAATCCATCATCACTAGCCCCACCTTTGACCGCCGATTTTAAGTAAGCTGCTAACTTGCCCGGCTGCGTTCCGCCCAATAACGATAAGCAAACCCCTTCTACAAATAAATCTTTCCCTCGTACAACACGATCAGTATTAAAACTCGCATTGCCGTTCCATGCCTCCAGTAGTAACTCGCGTAATCCCGTATTCCCTTCTGAGTCCAAAGTTTTTAGAAAGCCTACAATTTCATCCCGCGATACCGTCAAGCCATTGGGGTTATCCTGTAACACTTGCAATAAAGCAGCCATCGTCACGTCATTGATAAGATAACGCCGCTGAATCGGTTTATCAGGTGCATCCACCTGCAGCTCACTGGCACTGACAACTTGTTTATTTTTTAGTGACCTTTTGACTTCACCTTTAATAGTTTCTTTTTGCAAAGCAGCGAGTTCTAGCTCATAGCTATATTGTTCTACTTGCTGCTGATAAATAGCTCGTTCCTTAGCCTCCAAAGTTTGCAGAAAATTTAATGCAGCACTGATACCGGCAGACTTTTTCAAAGAAGGGCGACCAATCATGACTGCCCACAAGGTGACTACGACCGTCCAGTGATCAAACTCCATAGGTCGAATAGCCACCTTACGTCCAATAACTCCAGCAAGGGTTACCAACAAAGGCATAGCAATATAATCAACAGGGGTAGACATTCGACGTGCAGTGTCTTGTACCCACGCCCCCAACTCATTTGGTAACCAATCCAAATCAAACGCATTAACCGGAGGCAAACTGTCCGGCAAAAGCTGAGGAGGATAATTTTTTGCTGGGTGTACTGTGTTTTTTTGTGATGTAAAGGAAGTAAGGGAAGTGTTAGAACGTACTGTCTGACCTTTGGCCGGATTTTTCCAGCCCTTGTCTTGTGCCATTTGAAAGATACTTGCTTTCGTCTTTGTAGGGTTTTTGACACTATCCCAACGTTTCCGATTCTCTTTCTCGTTATAGTGATCAGGTGCTGTCGAACTCCAGTTATCAAACTGGGCATACCCTGCATCGCCGTAGCTGCCTTTCAGGCTAAACATAACTGCTTCCCAAGTAGCACTATCCGCCGCGTTGAGAAAATTTAAGGCCGATTGTAAATCTTCGTCTTGGTACTCTTGCCGTGGAGGGCTTGTTTTGTACTGCACTGTGGGTTTGTGAGGCTCAGATTTTTTTGCTAAGAACTCACACCATGCTGGAGGCAACTCAGCAATCGGCAGCTTGTTTGCAAACGCATAATCCCCAGTGGCTTGCCTTCCAGTTTCATCCGCATCCGCCTCAAGATGTGACCCCACTCCTACAACATAACCATCACCATTGGCACGAATATCAATACCTTCACCAATACCTTCAACACTGTTCTTAATCAGGTACTTACTTGCGTCTATCCAAAAATACTGATGTTCCCCCAGCCCTGGAGTATTACTAGTGAGAGTAGGTGGGGTCTTACCCAAAATTTTTTCTAGCTTTTCGAGCGTCGCTTTCCCGTTCTTGCCATGCTTCATATCCACGTCAAAAACGATCAAGCTCCTGATTGCCCCCTTGGGGCCACAGACCACACCTAAGTTATATTTTCTAGAACCACCAAACCACTTCCTTATTTGAGCCTCATCAGTGGTCGCCACCTCCTTCCATTTACACGCGGGTGTTTTGAGATTTTTACAAAGGATAAATACTGGTGTCCCCTGACGGGCAAACCACAAGGCTACTTCTAATATAATGCTGCTGGATTCAGGCGAATGCTGTGGCTGTGGATTGGGTGCTCCATCAAAACGATGAATTTTGCTATTAGCGTTAATCTTTGGAATGGGCAGATCATAGCTAGCAGCTAAACAACTAGCAGCTAAGGGGTTTAAACCTTCCAAAGCTGCATAATTGCTTGTAAAATCAGGACTCGAAGTTTTTATATACTGTTTTTTAGAGCCGCCCCCATCAGGCGGCTTTTTTGTGGTTTTCACGATCACTGCCCCTTACCTTCCACAGCCTGCAAGCTGTCTGCCCATTTATAGAGGTCTGACCAGCGATAGCCAACACGCTGACCACTGAGCTTGATGCGCTTAGGGAATGTACCTGTACGCTCCCATGCAATCAGTGTGGTACGACTCGTAATGCCTGCAAACTCAAGGGTAGCTTTGATACTGGCAATACCCGTTTTGCGGGTCTCTTGGGTGACTTGATAAATAGTCGATTGATTTTCCATGTTTTTATTCCAAATGATTAAACATGGACAAAGGATAACTGAGCAAATTGGGCATTTTTGGGCAGTTGCCCAACTGCGCAATTCCTGAGTTTTTAGCTGAGGCTTAATCTTTTAGGATTTTTTGTGCGTCTTCTCAGATTTTCTGGGGATGTACCCAAACTCTTAGCCAGCCTTGCACAGATTGCCAAGTGACTTTGGAGCTTATTTTTTAAATATTCACTGTTTACCGCTTCCTGCCACTGATCGTATTTATGCTTTGTATCTGTTGGCTCAGCCGCTTCTTCATCCTGTTGGGATTGCTCAGATTGTTGCTCGATTGGACTATTTTCAGATTCAACGTCGACAGGCTGATCTTTTGGTAGAGCCTGTACTGTATTTTTTAAAACATCATTCTGACTTATTTTAGATGCTGGCCCTTGTTCCTTCGCGCCCAGTTGGAGCAGTCTATCCATGTCTTTTTTCGACATGTATAAATCATTAGTATCAATCACTAAATAATCAGTGTCTGACGCTCTATCAATCATAGCTTGCATATCGTTTTCTATGCGCTTTAGACCGGGGATAGTGCTTTTATTTTTCAGTTCTTCTGCAAAGGATTGCTTTAAAAAATGGCGATGACTCGCAATATCCAGATGCTCCACACCACCACCCCATGAGTCATTCGGTAGGTACAATGAGCTGCATTTTGCGACTCTATCAACAATTAAGGTCTCTAGTGTGCTGCTGAATAAAAAGAAAATTCCAGTGATTGGCTCTATATAGTCGCCCAGCCCCATAACAGGCATATCCGCATAAAAATCCGGCTCTTCCTGCCATCGCCAAACATAAATAGGTTCAGCAATTTTTATACAGACGCGAACATCTTTATCAATGCACAGCCGCATGACCCATAAAATATCGGCAGCACCCCCTTCAATTTCGGCTATTTGCTCAGCAACTCTTGAAAGCCGGATAGTATTACCCACCTCTATTAGGTCGCTAGTGTTCTCCATCAACACACCTTCACTGTGCAACCTCCAACAGAAAACACACGCCAGCCGGTTGAAGGTTCGCCGGTTTTCGCCCCGTCGGGCTAGGCATGTGAGAAAAGTATTAGGCGGGGAATAGGTGGCTAATCCTCATAGTGACCACCAATCGCGAAGATATAAATGCTGTCATCATCAAAGCGATAAATAAGGCGGTCACGCTGGGATAAGCGCCGCGACCATAGTCCACTCAAGTTGTGCCGGAGAGGTTCAGGCTTGCCAAGACCACTAGCAGGGTCGCCACGTAGCATTTCCTTCAGAATCAGGCAGAGCTTTTTATGTAAGGCTTTATTTTCAGCGCGTAACGCCTCGTAAACTTCCCATGTATCACCTTCAAATACTAAGGATTTCATCGACAGTACCCTTGTCAGCGACACGCCCTGCTTTGGTTTGGTGCGTTTGTAGAGAAGCGGCTATTTGTTGCATCAGTGGTTTATTTTGCAAGACATACAAGGTTTCTTGGTCACGCTCCCAATCTTCCAGACTCATGACTACTGCCGCTTTCCCATTTTGTCGGGTAATTTTTACGATGGTGCTGTTGTCACTAATGTAATCAAGTACAGTAGCTAGCTTTTCACGAAAGCTGGAATAACTCATCACGTCCATTTCATTCACTCCGTGAGTTGTAATAGGTACAGGGATATTGTACAGGAATGTTTAAGAATGGACAGACTAATCAGTGAGCGCTAGCGGGTTGCCCGAATGGGCACAACCTTGGTTTTCACTTCCCCTGCCAGAATACTGTTTAGGTAAGCATCCCATACTGCCATCACTTGACGCTTCTCTGCCAGATAGTCATAGCGGTCATAGTGTCGGCTAGATACATCCGTCATGGCATGATTCTGGAATTTATCCCGATCTTCTTTGCGGATGCCTGCAAAGCCCATCAAAGTTTTCACGGTGCGCCGAATATCTTTAGGCACAAAGGGTTCTAAGCCAATCTTGGGACAAAGACGATTAATAGAGCGGGTTAAAGTGGCATAAGGCATGATTCCTTGTGCTCCCCTTACCTTGCCAAATAAAGCACCGCTGTCATCTGCTTGCTCAATGCTGGCTTGTAGCAGCTCTTGGGCAATATCACCGAAGGGTACAATATGCGTAGAGCCATTTTTGGTATCGTGCAGAGTAATCAGATGGTTCTGGAAATCCACATCCTTGTTATGTAGCCCCAAGACTTCCTCAATACGCTGTCCACCCAAAGCAAATAATAAGCGTATCGCTCGCACAACTTTAGGATGCATGTTGGTATGATCGAGTCCTGCCCATAACTGCCTAACTTCATGGCTGGATAAGTGGCGATCACGCGCCTGTTCAGTTTTTTCAGGTTTAGGTACATCCCGCACGGGATTTGACTGGATGCCAAAACGCAATGCTTCAAAGTGGCGCTTAGCATCATTATCCCATTGAATACCAAACGTGAAGGCTGCACTCAGGTAGGCTCTAATGCGATTCGCAGCGATCAATTTATCGCGTGCAATGATGTTGGCTAAGACGCTTTTAATATCTTCAGCCGTTATATCTTTAGCTTTGGTGCTTTCATGAATAACCGGGTAGACATTGACTGTTAAAGCCCGCTCTACCTCTGACCATGAGCGCTTGTCATTGGCCTTCAAATCAGCAACATAAACTTCAATCAGTTGGCGAATATTCCCATTCATAGCTTCACGCTTTCTCTGAGCGTCTAAGTGCTTTCTTTGAGCTTCTTCTGCGGCCAGCTCTTCATTAAATACGATTTGCGGGTCACGCCCTGAGTCATAAACTGCTCGCCATTTTGCCCACAGTTGCCGCGCATCTTTCAAACTGGTTTCAGGGTAGTAACCTAAAATCATCGGTACATCGCGCCCTTGAGCAGTTTTGTAGCGAAAGATAAAACTGATTTGTCCCTTCGGTGATACTTTCACTCCAAACCCCGCTTTGCCTTCATCCATGCGTCGATACGCTGTACCCGTAGCTTTCAGTGATTTGAGTAAATTATCTGTGAGTTTAGCCATGTGTCAGGTGGTCAATAAGTAGGGTAGCTTTAGAGTATTCGGAGTCCACCTCGGAGTCCACTGATTCATTGGCTAGGAATGGTTTAGAATGAATTAAATTGAACAAAACTTAGTGAATCTTAGAGGCTGTATTTGATTAAGTAATTGATTTATTGCTGTATTTATTGTTCATCTTTAAACATCTTAAGTCATTATTTCCTTATATTTACCCGACTTTTAATCAGGTGGTCATGCGTTCGAATCGCATACGACCCACCACCTTTAAAGCCTTGTAAATGAATAGTTTACAGGGCTTTTTGCTTTCTAGGATTTAGGGTGAAAAATCGAATTTCCTCTTTATCTATACCCGTGCGGTAGTGAGCGTGCTTGATATTCAGGGTATAGCGCTTGTTAATTCCTAAGCTGCCCAAGCGGCAGTGAACGCTTTATGGGCTCAATCGGTTTTGAATTAATCTTTCTAAGCTGCCCAAGCGGCAGTGAACAGTCGGTGGCGCTTGGCTGCTTGCGGATCAATTTTCTAAGCTGCCCAAGCGGCAGTGAACTTCTAATCGCGTCAATTGCATTTAGTCGGCTTTTTCTAAGCTGCCCAAGCGGCAGTGAACCTGTTTGGATTGACGCATAAAACCCAAATAGTTTTCTAAGCTGCCCAAGCGGCAGTGAACAGCTGAAATTGAAAAAATCCAGATTCGTATGATTTCTAAGCTGCCCAAGCGGCAGTGAACATTCCGGTGTTAGCCGATGCGGATTTAGTCCTTTTCTAAGCTGCCCAAGCGGCAGTGAACTAGCACTCGATCAACTAGCTCTTGACGGGTTAGTTTCTAAGCTGCCCAAGCGGCAGTGAACCAAACAGCGAAACCTCAGACCCTAAACCTACTTTTCTAAGCTGCCCAAGCGGCAGTGAACGTTTTCGATTTTTCAGCGGATTGGTGCGCAATTTTCTAAGCTGCCCAAGCGGCAGTGAACGCTAGTTTTTCACCCAACATGCGAGAGAGTAGTTTCTAAGCTGCCCAAGCGGCAGTGAACCTGAATGTCTGCGAGTGGGGCAAGTTTGTCTATTTCTAAGCTGCCCAAGCGGCAGTGAACCTGTGGTAGGCAATGTTTTGTTGCTGGGAGCTTTTCTAAGCTGCCCAAGCGGCAGTGAACTTAACAAAGTGGAAAAATGAAGAACTCGAAAATTTCTAAGCTGCCCAAGCGGCAGTGAACAACCTCCCCACATTTACACAGACCTTAGAACATTTCTAAGCTGCCCAAGCGGCAGTGAACTGCGCGAAACGTAAGCGGGGCGGTGGATAGCATTTCTAAGCTGCCCAAGCGGCAGTGAACGCTTCTAAGCTTGGCTAAGTCAAACCCGACTATTTCTAAGCTGCCCAAGCGGCAGTGAACGCGACGATCTCCTTCATGCGGCGTGATTTAGCTTTCTAAGCTGCCCAAGCGGCAGTGAACCGCAGCGCGTGCCTGCACTTTGGCATCTAGCTTTTCTAAGCTGCCCAAGCGGCAGTGAACTCAGCGAGTGCTTTAGAGTGCTAAAGCCAGAATTTCTAAGCTGCCCAAGCGGCAGTGAACACTTGATCCGTGTTGCGGGTCGCGAATGTTTTTTTCTAAGCTGCCCAAGCGGCAGTGAACGGGTACAGTAATGAGTAATTTAAAAATAGAGGTTTCTAAGCTGCCCAAGCGGCAGTGAACCTTCATTGAATCGCGCCCATTGTTCGGAATGATTTCTAAGCTGCCCAAGCGGCAGTGAACAGCCAGCATCTAAAAAACTACAACTTCCCCAATTTCTAAGCTGCCCAAGCGGCAGTGAACTTAGCTGACACCTTGCGCCCCCCAACGATAACTTTCTAAGCTGCCCAAGCGGCAGTGAACTGGTGAAAGCTAATAGCTCATAGCCATAGTTATTTCTAAGCTGCCCAAGCGGCAGTGAACGCAAAGCTGGCACAAATGAAGCCAAGGCTTGCTTTCTAAGCTGCCCAAGCGGCAGTGAACGAATTGTGGCAGTGGTGGTTTAACCAGTACAATTTCTAAGCTGCCCAAGCGGCAGTGAACACGATAATGTTTTACTTCGTCTACCGATTCATTTTCTAAGCTGCCCAAGCGGCAGTGAACGGTGAATGCGCTTTATACTGTGCCTGAGTTGTTTTCTAAGCTGCCCAAGCGGCAGTGAACCGGGTATTGCGTCTGTTTTTACAAACATTAGTTTTCTAAGCTGCCAAAGCGGCAGTGAACTTGCTGATGCGCGAGAGTGACCGCGAGCTGGATTTCTAAGCTGCCCAAGCGGCAGTGAACTACCGTGCCGATGCTAGCGGTCTTAGTCCCGATTTCTAAGCTGCCCAAGCGGCAGTGAACAGGGACTATAACTCGATAAGCCCCGGTTTTTCAAACAAAAAGCGGCAAAGCCTAAGCT
>SSFA01000002.1 GCA_008015155.1 Thiothrix sp. | reverse complement strand
GGATACCGGATTATCTAGATGCGACGATGGACTCGATTAGCTTACAAATGCGTGTCATGTTGCAAGGTGCGTTTAGTAGTTCGACCTTATTAATGCGCGATGATCTGCGAGCTAAAGGCTTGATTCCTACCAAACAGCCTTATACCAGTGCACCTTACAACTACAGTGGAACGGAGACGACAAATACTACCCAGTTGGCACTTACTGGTAATAATGCTCCTGTGGATTGGGTCTTAATCGAATTACGCTCCAGTGCTAACAGCAAAACGGTCTTACAAAGAAAGGCTGCCTTAGTACAAAGAGATGGAGATGTCGTCGATGCCAGCACAGGTAGTACTAGCTTAACTTTTCTAGGGGCTGCTGTCGGAAATTATTATGTTGCGGTTAGACATCGGAATCATTTAGGTGTAATGACGGCCTCAACTTTAAGTTTAAAAGCTAGCCCTAGCTTGGTTGACTTTACGCTGGCAACTACTAGCACTTATGGGATTAGTAGTGGTCGGGCAATTTCAAAAGGGATTAGTTTACTATGGGCAGGTGACGCTAATATGGATTCTAATCTGATTAGTAATGGGGTAGGTCAAGACACGGGGCCCATTTATGCGCTGGTATTAACAGATCCGGGTAATATCCTGTTCAGCAGTAATTACGTTGTTAATGGCTATCATACAACCGACTTTACGATGGACGGGCAGACGATCTTTACGGGTCCCAATAATGATGTGAACCTTTTATCCAGCAATGTCTTAGCGAATCCGGGCAATTTGAGTTATAACGCTAACTACATTGTGAGGGCTCAGTTACCTTAACGGGCTAAAGCTAAGGGTGGGTGATTCCCCACCTTTAGTTTAATGTTAAGTTGTTAATAAGAATTAAAAAAAGTGGTAAATAATTATGAAAAAGTCACTGAAGCAAGCTGTTCTTAGGGGGATTGCATTTCTTCTTGCGGCACAGGCAGGCTATACGTTGGCTGCAGCGCCAACTGAAGGGGTAGAGTTTAGTGTGCGATGGGACGCACCTACTAGTGTGTATAAAGTTTATATGCGGCCTCTGACTACACCTAGTCCTGACCAATCGATGACTTCTCAAGTGACTATCTTAGTGCCACATGCTGAGTTACCTAATCGCTTCACTGTACCTTCTTCATCAGTGGCTAGCGCTTTTTCAGGTGCAACATGGTCAAATAGCTCTAAAGCACTAACACCTACTGAAAATCCTAATTATGACTATCTATCATTTTCTGCCACTATTTCTGACTCACAAGTGTTTCAGTGGGAAGCTGGAGTAGAGCAAGAGATTTTTAGCTTTAAAAATACCGGTAAATGTTTAGGCAGCGTCAAGCTAATTGTGAATAAGGTGGATCCGTTTGACATTATCCCCAATTCATATGGCACTAATCCCGGTAATCAGTTCGATAATGTCGGTTGGCCAGTGAATGAAGCAACCCAAAGTGCTTATGCAGGCAATTATGGTACTGAAGCTCAGGCCGATTGTACTGCTAGCGCTACTAGCAATGCAGACCCTAAAGCGACAGCAGACACAGCAACTGTCGTAGCTGGCAGTTCTGTGACCATCGATGTCCTAGCTAATGATACCGATGCCAATAGCGATACACTTTACATCCAACATATGACTGATGGCGATTTCGGTAAGGTGACTTTAAAAAGCGGCAAGTTGGTGTATGCATCCGATGCTGCCTATACAGGCACTGATACCTTTAATTATTACGTATCGGACGCTAAGGGTGGCGTGACTGAAGGAACCGTGACGGTGACAGTGACGTCACCCAATACCGGAACAGATACCGATGGTGATGGTTTAACTGACACACAAGAAGCAGCTTTAGGGACTGATCCCAGTTTAGTGGATACTGATTTAGATGGTGTGCCGGATAAAGTTGAAGTTGGCACTGATCTTAGTAAACCGATTGATACCGATGGTGATGGCAAAATTGATGCCTTAGATACCGATGATGATGGTGATGGCATTCCAACTAAAGGTGAAGATAAAAACGCGGATGGGGATAAAAATCCTGCCACGAATCCAACCGATACGGATGGTGATGGCAAACCCAATTATCTAGATGCTGATGATGATAATGATGGCAAACTGACGAAGAATGAGGACGATAATACCGATGGTGATGGCAATCCTGCCACGAATCCACGTGATACCGATGGTGATGGGATACCTGATCCCTTAGATCCGACTGATGGCGCCACCGCGAATACCGCACCTAAAGCTGCTGCTGATACCGCGAGTGTAGTGGCAGGCAGCTCAGTTACTATCGATGCTTTAGCCAATGACACCGATGCTGATGGTAATACCTTGACGATTGAGACAGTGGCTGAGGCAGCACATGGCACTGTTGCAATTAGCTCGAATAAGATTGTTTATACGGCGGATGCGACCTATACAGGTACAGATAGCTTTAGTTATGTAGCTGCAGATGGTCATGGTGGTACAAGCACTGGGATCATTACCGTGACGGTCACTGCCAAACCTGTAGTGACCGATACGGATGGCGATGGGCTGAGTGATGAACAAGAGAAGACTTTAGGTACTAATCCAGCAGCTGCTGATAGTGATGCCGATGGTATTCCGGATAAAACAGAGGTAGGCTCCGATCTTACGAAGCCAATCGATACGGATGGTGATGGCAAGATTAATGCCTTAGATACCGATGATGATGGTGATGGCAAGCTGACGAAGGATGAGGACAATAAGACGGATGGTGATAGTAATCCAGCCACGAATCCACGCGATACGGATAGTGACGGTATTGTTGACTATTTAGATGCGAACGATGCGAGCACCCCAACGGGTGATGATGATGGTGATGGCTTAAGCAATGCTGATGAAGGCAAGCTGGGTACGAACCCAAATAAGATGGATTCTGATGGAGATAGCGTTCCAGATAATAAAGAAGTTGGCAGCGATCTCACCAAACCTCTAGATACGGATGGCGATGGCCTTATCAATGCCTTAGATAATGATGACGATAATGATGGTATCAAAACCATCTACGAAAACTATAATAATAAGGGAGCCCTAAGCACAGATACGGATGCAGATGGAATACCAGACTACTTAGATACTGATGATGACGGTGATGGAATGGCTACAGCGAAAGAAACCGCTGATGTCAATAAAGATGGTAACCCAACCGACGCAGCGGATGCTGATAAGAATGGCGTACCTGACTATTTGGATAAGCGTTTTATTAATACCGTTAGCAGTTCACAAGTTGCTGTTCCAACTCTAAGCCAATGGGCGCAAATCGTCTTGACACTACTCTTAGGTGTGTTCGCCTTTCGGCGTTTTGCTAAAAAAGATTAATTTAGCTTAGCTATATTGTCTTAGAGATGAGGCCATCCATACTAATAGATGGCCTTGTCTTTTTATAGGTATATAAATCTAACTATTTGACTAGCAAAATGTTGTGGAAATACAACTTGCAATCAAAGCAGGCTATCCATAATCTTAGTGCTGGATTTGAAAGCGCTTTAAAGGGGCTATCTATTACCAGTCTTGCATTAACAAGTGATCTAAATCCTTGATCTCTGATGGTGTTGATAACAAAATTTAAACATAACTAAAACCTCTAGTCGGTCATAATTTAATAACAAAATAATAACTCGTTAAGCAATGACTGTTTCTAATTACTAGGTCAAAGGTTTGAGGGCATATGCGTATGAAAATTGTGAAGTGGGCAACTATTTTTTCTGGTCTATTGATGTCTGCGGCTGTTTCCGCACAAACACCGAATTTTTCTTTCCAAGACATCTACGGTAAACAACACCAATTTAATGAATATAAAGGTAAATGGGTGATTGTAAATTACTGGTCTCCACAATGTGGGCCTTGTCTTTCTGAGATTCCTGCTTTAAAGCAGGTGGCTGCTCAATATCGTAATAATGTAGTGGTCTTAGGGATGGACGCTGGCGAAACACCAGATGCAGAACTGCGTCGGTTTATTCGTCAAAAAGGCATCAACTATACTGTTGTGCCTACTCAAGACAGCACCATGTTTGCTTTAGGTTTGATTTATGGTGTACCGACGACTTATGTGGTTTCACCACAAGGTAAAGTTGTTGATACTCATATGGGTGCTGTAACAGTCGAGCAAATTAAAGGTTATTTTGCTAAAGAGCCGCAAAAATATTCTGATAGAGGTGAAAGCATTGAAAAACCCTGTAACGAGGGTGTTTGCTAATTCACTAAAATAGAGATTTTATACTAAAACCCGTGCTTACGAGCACGGGTTTTTTGAGTTCGTCTTATTTAAGACGTAAGACTTGGCCTGGATTAATTTGATAATTAGGCGCTTGTAAATTATTCAAACGAATAATATCTTTCCAATAAACCCCGGTATTACGCATCACTTGGAAGACGGTATCGCCACGTTTTACAGTGTAGCTATTGCCGCCAGAGTAGTTATTGGGTGCAAAGGAACCACTGTTAGCGTTTCCACCACTGCTACCACCTGTGTAAGAATCATAACTACCACTGTTGCTACTACCACTAGAGCTAGGTGAGCTGTAGTCATAGTTGGTATTGGAGTTATTGTCATAATAGTTAGACGGTGCTTTAGGCTGGGTGCTGTCATAGTAGGTTTGATTATTGTTACCAGAGCCTGAACCGCCATAGTTGTAATAGCCACCATTATCAGCATTAGAACCAGCATTACCCGCTTGGCCAGTGTAATCATAAGTAGTGCCACTGCCAGCATTATTATTGCCATAGGCGTAATCGTAGCCGCTATTGTTACCTTGTTGCTGGCCACCATATTGTCCACCTTGCTGTGTTCCGCCTTGCTGTCCGCCCGAAGCTGGACCCGCTGGGCAAGCAGGATTGCCATGCGTATGAGCTAAGCCTTGTGCAGGCAATGGATGGCTATGAACACGACCGCAATGTGAGTGGGGGACACCACCATTATTATTGCCCGGATTATATTGTGTTTGTGGATAAGGCTGACGCGGAGGGACATAAGTGTTATTTCCACCACCATAGCCACCTGTGTAGCCAGAACCCGTACCACCATAACCACTACCCGTAGCATGTGTGTGGCGTAGGCCGGTACTAGGTAAAGCATGCGAATGTACTTTGCCCCCATGTGAGTGAGTCACGGGTGCCTTAGTTGTGCCACCACTGCCTCCATAATTTTCATTATAAGTGCTGCCAGTGCCTGTTGAGCCATAAGGCGAATAGCCTGGAGCACAAGCTGTCATTGTTAACATGACTACGGAGCTTGCTGCGAGAAGCTTGATTGTTCTGTCCATGAGATACACCTGTGTTATTTAAACGCTTAAAAAGAGAGCAGCCACATTGCAAACAGCTAAACCAGTCGAGGCTACGAACCAAACCTTGCAAAACACGTCGGGGTTTGTGCAGATACTGAGCTCTGCGCCAAGAAAGAACGTGCTCCCTATTCGATAATGTCCGTAATTATAAATGGAATCAAGACTGTTGATAATGCACGCTACGCAATCACTATACTTTTAGTGGTGTTTTAGCTAAGAGTAAATGCCCATAAAACCTTTGAATTCACTCTTAATTCTGCATGGTTACTTTGTCGTTTAAATGGCGGAAAAGTTTCAGCATCCATTCATTTTCCGTAAAAAAGCATTTAACTGCGCACTAAAGGGACAAACTGTACCGCTTCAATAACCTGTTCTTGATAGTCTTCTTCAGTTTTGCGCGTAATCACTTTGAGTAATTGAGCTTCCCCTTGCTTACCAGTAGGAATAATCAGGCGAGCACCCAGTGCCAACTGTTCTAAAAGGGCTTTGGGAATTTCTTCAGGAGCCGCTGTGACCAAAATGCCATCAAAAGGCGCTTCGTAACTGACGCCCCAACTGCCGTCACTTAGACTAGTACGGATATTCCGATAGCCTAATTCATCCAGTAACTGCCGTGCTTGTTTATGTAAGGCTGGAATCCGCTCAACTGTATAAACCTTAGGAATCAATTGCCCTAAAATAGCGGCTTGATAGCCTGAACCTGTGCCTACTTCCAAGACTTTTTCTAAAGGCTGTTCACTTGCCAATAATAGCTCGGTCATACGCGCTACTATGTAGGGTTGAGAAATAGTTTGCCCATGACCGATAGGTAAAGCGGTATCTTCATAAGAGCGGGTAGCTAGTGCTTGATCCATAAACAAATGCCGAGGCATTTTGCGCATGACATCCAGTAAGGCCTCATTTTTAATACCTTGTTCACGCAGGCGCTGAATCATCCGATCCCGGGTGCGTTGCGAAGTCATACCAATCCCTTCAATAGCTAATCTAGTCAGCGCCATGCGTTGCTTCCTCTAGCCATTGTTGGGTACATGCCAAGGCTTGATAACGGGTTAAATCACTATGAATCGGGGTAATGGAGACATACCCTTGTTCGATAGCATGGAAGTCAGTACCTTCACCTGCTTCTGCAATCCCACCTACTGCTCCTACCCAGAAAATTTCACGACCACGTGGGTCAGTAGTACGAATCGCTGGCTCTGAATAATGGCGTTTGCCTAAACGTGTGACTTTAAATCCACGGATCTGCTCCCAAGGCAAATTCGGTACATTGATATTCAAAATCATATGGCTACGATCCGGATAGCCTTGGGTGAATGGGAGTAAATGTAAAACAGCCTTAACCGCTGTTTGTAAATGCTGCGGATCACTGGAGTTCATTGAAACAGCGAGGGAGGGGTAACCTAAATGTCGACCTTCCATCGCGGCGGCGACTGTACCAGAATAGAGAACATCATCACCCAGATTAGGCCCTGAATTGATACCGGAAATCACAATATCCGGTGGATTAGCATACAATCCGGTTAAGCCTAAATGGACGCAGTCCGTTGGAGTGCCATTGACACTATACAAATTAGTATCTTGTTGGCGTAAACGGAGTGGGTTGACTAAAGTCAGTGAATTACTTGCCCCACTACGATCACGATCGGGTGCAACGGTAATCACTTGATGCTGTGCAGTAAGCGCAAGGCGTAAGGCAGTGAGGCCGGGGGCTTGGAAACCGTCATCATTGCTCAACAATATATTCATGAAGTCCTAAACAACGAGTAAAGGGATGAGATTAGCAGGAGGATGCTCAATGCAAAACGAACACAAATCACCTCCCGCTGATGATTTAGCGTTATTTCGGGAGTCTATGCAGGATGTGGCGCCCCTGCAACCGCTAAATCAAGCTGAGTTAGCGATTAGTAAGCCAGCCGCTATTCCTTTGAAAACTATTGAAGACGAACAACAAGTCTTGTTAGACATGTTTTCAGATGAATACGACCCTACCGAATTACAGCCGGGCGATATGCTGAGTTACTTACGCCCCGGCGTGCAACACCGCGTCTTTAATAAATTACGGCGTGGTGAGTATCGGGTAGCCGCTGAACTGGATTTACATGGTTTAAATATCCGCCAAGCACGAGCTTATTTAGCAGAATTTTTAGTCACTGTTTATCCTTTACAGGGTGAGTGTGTGCGCATTATTCATGGTAAAGGCAATCGTTCTAACCATCGTGGGCCAGTGCTTAAAACTAAGGTCAATCATTGGCTACGCCAGCATGATCGTGTGCAGGCCTTTCATTCAGCCCGCCCAGTGGATGGCGGAACGGGTGCTGTTTATGTGTTATTGAAACGCTAACCTAGTCTTGAGGTGGGTGTTTTTTGTTTTTGGTGTCTAAGGTTTCAATATTATTTTCCTCAGAATCCTCACGGTCTACTGCTAACAACGTGCGTGTTAAGCGTGTAAAGAAACTAATAAACAATCCAATTCCAACCACGATATAAATCATAGTGAAGATCTTACCGAAGGTCGTTTGTGGATGCAGCTCTCCATAGCCTACTGTGGCTAAGGTGGTTACACAAAAGTATAAAGAATCAATAATGCTCCAGCCTTCAATCTGCCAATAAAACAAAGTACCCGAGAATAAAATAACGATCACCAAAAGCAGATTGCTACGAAAATAAGGATCCTCCCAAGAGCAATATAAGGCTCTCAAAAGACGCGCCAAAGTTAGGGAAAAGGAAACCATAATAGAGTTCGTTACGAGGATTAATAAGGTTTTTCATTGTAGTGCATGGCATCTTGCACAGCTATCTGCAAAAGCTAATAAAAAATAGGCATAATGCGTTTTCTTTTTGGCTTACTGTTTGGACAATGTTGGAAATGAATAAAAAACTCAGCTTAACACTAGTAACGCTTTTATCGGTTGGGGCTTTATTAGCCGCTTGTGGCGATAAGACGGCTACGACTAGTACGACCACAACGACGACTGAAACTAAAGCGGCTGAACCCGCTGCTACAACAGCTACTACCACCGAAGCAGCTAAACCTGCAGACACAGCGGCTAGCACTGAGGCCGCGAAACCAGCTGATGCAACCGCAGCCACTAGTTCAACAGCAGCTGCTACTGAACCTGCCGCTGCTGCTCCTGCTGCAGGCAGTTCTAGTATTACCAGTCTACAATCTAATGATGTGAAAGCAGGCACTGGCGCAGAAGCGGTACCTGGTAAAACAGTTAGCGTGCATTACACTGGCTGGTTGTACGATGAAAAAGCGGCTGACAAGCATGGTGCTAAGTTTGACAGTTCCCATGATCGTGATGAGCCCTTTGAATTTACCTTAGGCGGTGGCCAAGTGATTCAAGGTTGGGATCAAGGGGTCGCAGGTATGAAAGTAGGGGGGCAACGCACCCTAACTATTCCTGCAAGCTTAGCTTACGGTGATACTGGTGCAGGTGGTGGCTTGATTCCACCGAATGCAACTTTAGTATTTGATGTTGAGCTTTTAGACGTTAAATAAGCTGCACCTCATCAACTAGAGCTAGTCCTTCAGTACTGGCTCTAGTGATGCTTTCGTCCAAAATTTATCTATCTCTAGCGGTTTAATGCCCCTCTCTTTTGGGTAAGGGCAGCTTCGCAAGAACTTGCGTTACACTGCATAGATGGCAAGATTATTTATTTCCGCAGCACATAAATCTTCCGGCAAAACGACTTTGTCCATTGGACTCTGCGCGGCTTGGCAGTACCAAGGCTTACAGGTTCAAGCCTTTAAAAAAGGCCCTGACTATATCGATCCTTTATGGCTCAGCACAGCCAGTCAGCGCCCTTGTCATAATCTCGATTTTAACACCTCTAGCCCCCATGAAATTTTGCATTGTGTGCAACACTATGGGCAAACTGCTGATTTAAGCCTGATTGAAGCAAATAAAGGCTTATATGATGGTCTGTCCTTAGACGGTTCAGATAGCAATGCAGCCCTGGCTAAACTCCTGCAAGCTCCGGTTATTTTGGTCTTAGATACGCGGGGCATGACCCGTGGTATCGTACCTATTTTGCTCGGTTATTTAGCTTTCGATCCAGAGGTGCATATTGCAGGAGTGATTTTTAATCGCGTGGGGGGTAGTCGTCATGCCGCTAAATTACGTCAAGCAGTCGAGCATTTTACCGATATTCCCGTCTTAGGTTCGGTGCAAGAGACGGCTAACCTGCAGATCGAAGAGCGGCATTTAGGTTTAATGCCAAGCAATGAGCGCCTTGATGCTCAACAGCAAATTGCACACATTCGTGACTTAGTTGCTGAGCAAGTTGATTTGACGCAACTCTTTACGCTGGCTCAACAAGCACCTAGTTTGCCGACGGTGATGCAGCCTATGAATACCAAGCTTAGTAGCCATCCCAACAAACTACGCATTGGTATTTGCCAAGATGCCGCCTTTGGGTTTTATTATCCGGGTGATCTGGAGGCTTTGCAGCAGGCAGGTGCAGAATTAGTACCCATTAATACGTTGCAAGATACCCAGTTACCCAACCTAGACGGGCTGTTTATCGGTGGGGGGTTTCCTGAAACACAGATGCAACAGTTAGCAGCGAATCGTAGTCTACGCACTGCTATTTATACCGCTATTGAGGCAGGTTTGCCCACGTATGCTGAATGTGGTGGCTTAATGTATCTAGCCCGTAGCCTGCAATGGCGTGGGCAGAGCGCAGAAATGGTTGGCATTATTCCCGGTGATGCAGTGATGTATCCTAAACCACAAGGGCGTGGATATGTGCATTTGCAAGAAACAGCAGCGATGCCTTGGCCAAGGAGTAGCACTGATCTGCAGGTACAAGCTCATGAGTTTCATTATTCACGCCTAGAAAATTTAAGCGAAAAAGGCCACTATGCTTATAAAGTTCAGCGCGGTCAGGGTATTGATGGTGAGCATGATGGTTGGATTTATAAAAATTTGTTAGCGTCCTATACACATTTGCGGCATACCCCGCGTTATCCATGGGCACAACGTTTTATGGAATTTGTGCGTAAACACAGCCAGCAGAGGAAACAAGCGGCATGATGATCATTACGCCTGAGGCAGCCACCCAAATTCAGGTTTCAGCCCTGCATTCACAAGCTCAAGGCTTACCTTTAAGGATAGCGGCTGAGCGTCAAACGGATGGGCATTTTCATTATCAGATGGGCTTTGATGATGCGCAGCAAGTGGGTGATGTCTTGTTTGAACAGGAAGGTGTGAGTGTCATTATTGATGCAGCTTCTGCAGCTTTACTAAAAGGGGCTTGGTTAGATTTTATAGATTTAGAGGGAAGAATGGAGTTTGTATTTATGAACCCCAATGATCCGCATTATCGACCACCACAGGCCTGACGCCAATGGGCAGCAGCATGGATAGCCCCAAAGCCGAATTAGCGTTCGAATCCACCAATAACGCACGCCCAGTTGGGCTACGTGCGCAATCCCTCAATAAGCAACATAGCAGTAAACCCGTTATTGCTTTTCCATTACGCGCTCGCATTGCTTTGACCGTTTTGCTGAGTTGGTTTGTGGGGATCGGGGCTTTATATTTTTGGGTGATCCATACCGATGCCAAGGCCGCGTGGATTCCTCCAGTTATGACTACGCTTTGGTTCGTGGCTGGAGCGGGTGTCCTGACTTTATTGTATTGGATGTGGTCAGAATTTGTACTGTTTGGCACTGATTTATCCAGTTGGGCGCAGCAATTACGCCAAGGTAATCTCACTATCAGAATGCCAACGTCTCGGCGTGGTTGCCCCTCAATTCGTATTCGTGAACAGATCAATGCGATTACCGACGATTATCAAGCAGTTTCGCGCATGCAACAGCAACGTTTAAATCGCCAAGAGCAATTTATTGCACAGAAAAATCATCATCTGAGTGTGCTTTATGATGTGGCTGCGAGTGTGAATCGCTCGACTACCTTAGATGAATTGCTTAAGGGTTTTCTTACCACCTTGCAAGAGGTCTTTAAAGCCGAAGCAGTTGCGGTACGCCTATTGGATGCAGCAGGGCAAATGAAAATGGTGGCTTATGTGGGTTTGGAGGCTCACATTGCACGCTTGGAGTCAAAATTACCGCATCCCGATTGCCTTTGTGGGCGGGCAGCGAGTGAGCAAGTGATTATCGCGCGTGAGGATATGCGCCAGTGCGGTTTAATCTTAGGTCGCCCGATGTTTAAACAAGAGCGCCAAATTGAAATGCTGGCGATTCCGCTCAGTTATCGCGAGAAAGTATTGGGTATGTATAACCTATTTGTCTCGCGTGATCAGTTTGTCCGCCTTGAAGAAGAGCATGAGCTCTTAACCAGTATTGGCCAACATTTGGGCATGGCGATTGAAAAAGCCAGTGTGGAAGAGGATGCGCGCATGCTCTCGATTATGGAAGAGCGCACGCGCATGGCTCATGAGCTGCATGATTCCTTAGCACAAACCCTAGCCAGCTTGCGTTTTAAAGTACGCTTATTTGATGATTCTTTACAGCGTGGCGATCAAAAGATCATTTGGCAAGAGTTAGAAGGTTTAGAAAAAAATATTGATGAGGCCTATGCTGAGTTGCGTAGTTTAATCACCCATTTCCGCGCTCCGATTGATGGCAAGGGCGTCGTGCGCGCGGTGGAAAAGCTCACTGAGCGCTTTAAGCTGGAAACCAATCTGGATGTATTTTTCTACCACAACTGGAATCTACAAGATTTAGATCGGGATGTAGAGGTTGAAGTGATTCGGATCGTGCAAGAAGCTTTAGCTAACGTCCGTAAGCACAGTAAAGCCAGCACCGTACGCATCCTCATGTATAGCTCAGAAGAAGGGCGTTGTAGTATTTTGGTGGAAGATGATGGGATTGGTCTGCCTGAGCCTTTGCCTGAACCTAATCCAAGCACTGGTGAACATATCGGCATGCGAATTATGCACGAGCGTGCAGAGAAAATTGCTGGTGAAATCCAGTTTGAAAGCGACCCTGATGAGGGTGGCACTTTAATGCAACTAAGCTTTGATGCGCCGCCAGTGCGCCAGCTTTCTGAGTTAGTGGGGAGGCCAGCACATGCGACTTGAATCAATCTGCAAGGAGAGACTAAACGTGAATGAGAAAATATTGCTGATTGATGATCACACTCTGTTTCGTGCGGGTCTGCAAGACTTGCTGGTCAGGCGTGAAATCAATGTAGTTGCTGCCGTCGGTAGCGGGGAAGATGGGATTCGCAAAGTTGCAGAATTAAATCCTGATATTGTGCTCCTTGATATGCGGATGCCGAATATGGATGGCTTAGCGGTGCTGCGGCAATTACGCAAAAATCACCCAACGCTTAAAGTGATTATGCTTACCACCAGTACAAACGAAAATGATTTGGTGGAAGCTTTGCGCAGTGGTGCACGCGGCTATTTATTGAAAGATATTGAGCCGGACCAGTTGGTGGTCGCTTTGCGTGATGTACTGGCTGGACACACCGCAGTTGCTCCCGAATTAACCCCCGTTCTAGCGCGCTTTGTGCGTGGTGAGAATGGCGACTTGAATGATGGAAAAGCAGATAATCCCTTCTCAGAGCTAACGCCACGTGAATATGAAATCCTTACCCTCTTAGCAGAAGGGCAGAGCAATAAAGTCATAGCACGCAATCTAGGCATTTCAGATGGCACTGTGAAACTGCATGTGAAAGCCATTTTGCGCAAGCTCAATGTAAGTTCACGCATTACTGCGGCTGTTATGGCTGTGGAGCATGGTGTGCGTGCTAGTGCTTCTGAAGGCAGCTAAAGCTGAGAGATGATCAAAACTTATAAAGTTTTAGTCGCTGAGGCTATTCCGCAGATTCGCGAGTTATTTCCTTGGGATCTGCAAGAGCTCTTAGACCAACAGCCAGCAAGTTTAGTCATTGATATTCGTGAGGCTCATGAGTTTGCGTCTGGCGCTATTCCAAACTCCATCCTAGTACCTCGTGGCGTTTTAGAGAGTGCCTGTGAGTGGGGTTATTCCGATACAGTGCCTGCTTTGGTCAACGCGCGCCAGCAGCCAGTCGTGTTAGTTTGTCGTTCGGGTAATCGCAGTGCCTTAGCCGCTTTGACTTTGCAGCAGCTGGGTTATGAACAAGTCTATTCTTTAAAGACGGGCATTCGGGGCTGGAATGATTATGACTTGCCGCTATTGGATCAGCAGGGGCAAAAGGTCGATGCTGAGTGGGCGGATCAATTACTCAATCCGCCGGTGATTAGGCAGGATACCGCTTAGATACCGCGTAACAGTTCATTGATACCGACTTTACCGCGTGTTTTCGCATCAACTCGTTTGACAATAACAGCACAATACAGGCTACATTTGCCATCTGCGGAAGGTAAGTTGCCAGAAACCACTACCGAGCCTGCTGGAATGCGTCCATAAAGGATCTCATCATTCTCACGATCATAAATGCGCGTACTTTGACCAATATAAACGCCCATAGAGATCACTGAGCCTTCTTCGACGATTACGCCTTCGACGACTTCTGAACGCGCACCAATGAAGCAATTATCTTCAATGATGGTAGGAGCCGCTTGGAGTGGCTCTAAAACACCACCAATACCTACGCCACCTGACAAATGCACATTCTTTCCAATTTGCGCACAAGAGCCTACTGTTGCCCAAGTATCGACCATTGTGCCCGTGTCTACATAAGCGCCGATATTCACATAAGAAGGCATTAAAACCGTGCCAGAAGCAATGAAAGAGCCTCGACGTGCAATCGCTTGCGGGACGACACGAATACCACTAGCCGCAAATTCTTCGCTAGTCATATCAGCGAACTTAGAGGGCACTTTGTCATAGTATTGGGTACAACCACCAGCCATCACCACATTGTCATTAATGCGGAAAGAAAGTAAAACAGCTTTCTTCAGCCATTCATTGACCACCCATTTACCCACATCTTGGCGCTCAGCAACACGAGCTTTACCACTATCGAGTAAGTTTAAAGCCGTGTTTACGGCATCCCGCGTGGTGGCATCTACATTTTTCGGGGTAATTTCAGCACGCCGCTCGAAAGCAGCTTCGATGGTCGCTTGCAAATCAGACATTTCTCTCTCCAAAGCAAATCTTACAAAGTTTCAATGACATGGCGAATCCGTTGCGCCGCCTCGATACATTCTTCTTTAGTGGCAACCAAAGCCATCCGTATACGATTTTGCCCTGGATTGCCGGTAGCGGTTTCGCGCGATAAATAACTACCCGGCACAATATGTACATTCGCGCGTGCGACTAATTCTTTAGTAAACGCTTGATCATCAATCGGTGTGACCGGCCATAAATAAAAGCTCGCATCCGGTTTTTTGACAGCCATCACGGGCGACAAAATCTCTAAGACGGCATCAAATTTAGCGCGATATTGATCACGATTAGCCCTTACATGTGCTTCATCTTGCCAAGCCACTCTACTAGCAGCTTGGAAAGGGGGCGGCATCGCACAGCCATGATAAGTCCGATACAACAAGAATTTCGCTAAAATTTCGGCATCACCGGCAATAAAGCCAGAGCGCATCCCCGGTGCATTGGAGCGCTTGGATAAACTATGAAATACCACACAATGCTTATAAGTGCTATTCCCCATTTGTGCCGCAGCTTGGAGCAAGCCTACCGGAGGATTGGCTTCATCGAAATATAGCTCCGAATAGCATTCATCCGAAGCAATCACAAAATTATACTGCTGTGCCAAATTAATCAGTTTTTGCAGTTGTGCAATCGACATGACTGCACCGGTCGGATTGCCGGGTGTGCAAATATATAACAACTGACAACGCTGCCAAATTTCAGCAGGCACGGCTTCAAAATCAGGGATAAAGCCGTTTTCTTCACTACAGTTTAAATAAATCGGCTCAGCGCCTGCGAGAAACGCTGCCCCTTCATAAATTTGATAGAAAGGATTAGGCATCAGCACTGCGGGTTTATCAGCACGATCCACAATCGCTTGAGCAAAGGCAAATAAAGCTTCACGAGTACCATTGACTGGTAAGACCTGCTGCTCTGGATCAACTGACCCGGTAGGTAATTGGAAGCGCTGAGTCAACCAAGCACTAATTGCTTGGCGTAAATTGGCTTCACCCTTAGTTACAGGATAAGACGCTAAGCCATTTAAAGATTCAATGACTGCTTGGTGAATGAAATCAGGAGTAGGATGTTTAGGCTCACCAATCGCTAGCGATACAGCTGGCTGATTGGCTGGTGTAACACCTTTAAGCAGACTACGAATTTTTTCAAAGGGGTAGGGATGAAGCTTATTTAAGTCACTGTTCATGCCAACACGCGGATACCAATTAGCTAAAGTGGGGGATTATACAGGACAGGCAGCTAAAAAAGAAAAGCCTCCACAAAGGAGGCTTTTCTGTGTTTAGTGTAAGGCTTATTTCACGCTGGAAAGCATGAAATCAACGGCTGCTTTAACTTCTTCATCGCTTAAAGCTGCGTTGCCACCTTTAGCAGGCATGGCGTTTTTGCCTTTTATTGAATTGGTGTAAAGCGAATCCATCCCCGCTGCGATACGTGGTGCCCAAGCGGCTTTATCACCTAGTTTAGGTGCATTCGCGACGCCCATATCGTGGCAGCTAAAGCATAAAGAGCGATAAATAGGCTCACCATTAATAGCTGGGGCAGGTGCTGCTTGGGTAGCTGTTGTTGCAGTAGCGGCTGCAGCTGGTTGAGCTGCTTCAGTTGTGGCTGGCGCTGTTGAAGTAGCTGTGGAGCTTGGAGCTAGCGTACTTTCTGTTGGTGCGGGCGCTGGCGCACTGGCAGCTGTTGAGGATTCTGCTGGTGATGTCGTTGTTGGACTAGCAGCTGGCGTAGCCTCGGTTGTTGAAGTGGCTGTACCTGCACTAGAGGAATCAATAGTCATAGAGCCTAATGCAGGAGCAGGATCTGTAGCAGTCGCAGTAGTCGTTTCGGTACCTGTTGCTGTGCTGCTAGCTGGGGTTTCTGATGCTGGAGCAGCAGAGGTGGATGTATTTGCATCAATTGTCATGCCACTGAGTGCAGATGCTGTAGTCGCACTGGTAGTGGTTTCTGCTGGTTTGGCCGCTTCCGTAGAAGCAGCTGCCGTTGTCTCTGCTGTTTTAGCGGCTTCTGTAGGTGCTGCTTCGGTGGTGCTAGCTGTTGCTGTTTGAACTTGAGCCGTAGTCTCTGGAGCAACAGTCGCTGTTGCAGGTGCGGTTTCAATCGTTGGACTAGCTTGAGTAGCCTCTGCTGTTGTTTGTGTAGCTGGTGTAGTCGGTTCAGTAGCCGCTGGGGTAGTTTGACTAGCCGTTGTAGTCTCTGTTGCTGTTTGAGTTGCAGGCTCTGTACTTGCCTTGGCTTCAGTTTCAGCAGTAGGGGCAGCAGTTTCAGTGGCAGTCTTGACAGGTTCAGTCGCTGCTGGTGTTGCTGGTTCCGCAGTGGATGGTGTAGTAGTAGCTGCTTGGGCAGTTTCTGCTGTAGTTGAATTTGATTCTGCTGTTGTTGTTTGTGCAGGAGGCTCGCTCGCGGTTTTCGAGGCTTCGGTAGCAGCTGCTGTAGTTGCAGCGGTCACATCAGCAGCCGCCTGTGGAGCGGTAGTGCTCGCTTCGGTGCTAGTACTAGTTGTTGGCTGAGCAGGTGTTTCAGTAGTCGCTGTGTCAGCAGCTGTGGGTGTTGCAGGCTCAGTAGTTGTTGCAGTTGTCTCAGCGGGTTTTGCAGCCTCAGAGCTAGCACTGACTGCTTGGTTAGCGGTTGCAGCTGCTTGCGTTGTTTCACTAGAGCTTTGAGCTGTGGCTTCAGTAGTTTTAGCCTCCTCAGTAGGCGTCGAAGCAGCTTCGGCCGTGGCTTTAGCTGTTTCAGTAGATTCGGGAGCTGCTGGAGCGGTCGTATCAGTAGTGGCTTTAGTCGACTCGGTTGTTGGAGCCGGTGTTTGCACTTTGTCGGTTTTTTCACCACAGCCGCTTAATAAGCCAACTGTTAGGAAAAGGGTAGATATACTGACAACAACTTGTTTCATCGTGTAGCTCCCGATCTGCTAGTTAAAACTAATTAGTTTTTGGGGCTTCAGTAGTGCCTGCTGGTTTAGCTTCGGTTTCCTCATCCCCATCATCTTCAACAGCTGCTTTAGTTGCTTCTGCTGCATTGGTCACTGCATTGGCAGCGCCTTGAGCAACATCACTTGCAGCGTCAGCAGTTGCTTTTACCGCTTCTTTAGCGCCTTCAGCGACTGCACCAGCCGCCGCCGCTGTAGCTGCTGCTGCGTCTTGAGCAGTTTCTTTAACAGCTTCACCAGCTGCTTGGCCTGCATTTTGTGCTGCATCCAAGGTTGTTTTAGCTGCTTCGCTAGTGGCTTCAACCGCAGTTGCAGCTGCATCCTTCACTGTTTCAGCAGCATTAGCCGCTGCTTCTGTTGTCGCTTTAGCAGCCTCTTGAGTTGCTTGAGTAGCAGCATCCGCGGTAGCTTTCGCAGCTTCGGCAGTCGCGTCAGCTGCTTTTGCAGTTGCATCTGCAGCTTGTTCAGTTGCTGCAGTAGCGTCTTGGGCTGCTTTTTCAGTAGTTTGGCTAGGTGCAGCAGCATTTTCAGCTTTTTCACCACAACCTGCCAGCAAACCTAAGGCTAACATTAAAGCCGATAAACTGACGGTAGCATTTTTCATTAGATTATTCTCCAAAAATCAAAAAAATAGGTTAAATTAGCCCAGAATTGCTACTGGTAATCACCTTAAATGCCTGAAAATCGTTAAATTCAGGGACTTTAGCGGGATGTGCGCATCCTAGGGAGCTTTGCTAGAGCTGTCAATTACCGTTCATTAATAGATAGGCAGGCTATGTGCATGAATTTGCAGATTTTGTGCAGATGCAGCATAGCCTGTAGCTAAGTGCTTGTGATCCCTAGGATTATAAGTACATCATTTCAGATGGGTGTTGGTGGAGTGCATGAGTAATACTGAGAAAAACCTTGATTTTCTTCATGTGTTTCGAGGAGGATTTCAGGGCATATTGCGGTGGCCACAATTGGATCAATTATGGGAAACTCTCTTAAATGATAAACAGAGCCAGTGGTACTTGTATGCAGTCGGCGAACCACCTCCTGAGCAGGTAGCAACCTATGCCGAACTTAAGCAGTTTATTCAGCAGCTAGACCATTTATTAAGACATGAACATGCTGAAGACTACTGTGGCATAGTTTATGTGGATCATTTTCAGCAACCTAGCTTGATTAAAATCTTTGATCCGCATAATTTAGGCACTATGTGTGGAAGTAAGGGTATGCAACCCTTGCCGGCGTGGATTATCTCTAAATTAAAACCGATAGATTTGCCGCACACACTGCCTATGCCGCAAAATCGTCGACGGTGGTGGCAGCAGCTATTCGCTAGTCATACATAAATAAGGAAGATGTTTCGTGTACCTCAGCAATTCCCGCTTAATTAGTCTGTTTTTGGCTCTGCTTGTTTTGACTTTAAGTCTACTCTGGCTTTTGGGTAATAGGATTAATTTACCGACTTCAACGGCTTTAAATGCTGGGGAAGCCTTGCAGACTGCTGCCAAAGTACCGGCAGAGCAGGGGGTTGAAAGCACAATCAGTGCAATCCCTGATTTAGAACCCGCTAAAGAGGAGCCTACTGCTCCAATTCCACAGCTAGAAGGTCTAGCTGCTGCTCAGTTAGCTCAAGCGGAGGCAGAAAAAAGTATCGCAGTAAAAACGACTGAAGTGGCTGCTATTCCTGATAATCTAGTGTTGTCTGACAAAGAACTAAAAGCGCTTTCGGTAAAAGAACGTAAGCAATATGAGAAAATGATGGAAAATCTACGCTCGCTGCGTGAGCAATCCACTCAGCTAAGTAGTGAACGTCAGCGCTTAGAGCAGCAAATGACAGAATTAGAACAGCGTAATCAAGAATTAACCAAACAACTCGAAGCAGTCCGTCAGACCACTGATACAGCAGCCAATAAGCCGTCTAACCCTTAAAATTGCTTAAGCACTTACCCGCCACCTGAAGCGATGGCGGATGCGCAAGCGCGTTTAGCGCTGGATAACTGTCGCGTCGCAGAACTTGCCACTGACTAAAGGCTGTTGTTCGAGGGGATCTTGGTATTTCATATAAATCAATTTAGACACCCGATTCACGCAATATTGGGTGACTGGTTTATTAGAGCGTGTTCTAAGCCCATTGACAATCTCACCGCAGACTGCTTCACCATTAAACATAGTTTGCCGAATGCGTGCAAAAGGGAAGACCCGCTTCTCATTGCTTGGCAGGCTCACGGTCATATACAAATAGCCTTCTCCACTGAGGGTTTGTAAATAGTGCAGATTTTTGCCATCTGTACATTTAGCTTCCCACTGCTGGGCAGACGCAGCGCCCGATGCCACACATAAAGCCAAGGTCAGCAGCCAAGTTTTCTTCATGGGGATTCTCCTTCTTGATTGTGTTTGGGGTTTAGAAAAGCAACTGAGTCTCAGAAACTTAACATGACTATCAACTATAGACGGGTCTTTAGGGATTTGTAACCTATTCTAAGTTCAATCACGCTGTTGTTGCAGCTTCTTCAATAAAAACCGTGCTGGATGCATTTTGTAATAAAGACTACGTTCGATAGGTAATGGTTCCCCTGTGATGACTGCGGCTAATACTTCACTACATAAGGCGGTGGTCGTTAAGCCTCGTGAGCCATAACCAGCACTAATAAATAAACCAGGTTGATAGCTGACTTTTGGCCAAGTTTTATACTTATTGCCGTGTTGCATGCCCGCATAAGTGCGCAGAAATAACTCAGGTTCAGGTAAAGGCCCAAGATAAGGATAACGATCCGGTGTTGTCATGCGAATCGCCACATGGCTGGTGAGTTTTCTGCTTAAATTAGCTGCAAACTCAGGCAGATACTGCGCTAATTGCTGGTAATTCAAGTCGTCGTCGCTAGGCTTGATCGAGGCAACACTTTCGCCACGTTGAAAGCTTGCTCCAAAAATATGCTGCCCTTCTAGTGCAGGAGTTAAATAGCCTTCATGTCCCAGTGTAAGTTTAAGCTGCTGAGTGTAAGCATTGGCAGGTGCTTGGGTAGTTTGCCCTCGTACTGCTAAGAAAGGGAGAAACTGAGTTTGACTAAACTGAGTCATATCCTTGCCATTCGCTAAAACTACGACAGCAGATTCAGTGACTAGCTGATTGGCAGTATTAAATACTTGCCAAGTTTTTTCTGTAGTTGGTGAAACTCGCAACGCCTCAGTTACTGTGTGTACTTTGATTAAGGGGTGTTGAACGAGGGCTTTGCATAAGCTTTTTGGATATAAATAGCCCGCTTGTGGAAAATAACTACCTCCCATCGCAAGCGGAATACCTGCCAGATTAGAAGCTTCTGTTGCATCTAACAGTTGAATGAAATCTTTAGCTAAGTCACGTTCTAGTAGAGCCTGCCAACGCTTGGTTTCATGAGCACTGTGATTGAGTTGTAAGGAGCCTGTGGGAAACCAAGCTAAGTCGCCATGGTTCGGGTTAGTCGCTAAGGAGCTTAACTGTCGAACCGCATATAAAAAGGCTTGTCGATAAAAACGCTCACCCCAATCAGGCTCTGAGGTCATTTTGGGACTAATAACGCCCGCACGATTCCCTGAGGCTTCTTGAGCAAGTTCTCCGTGGCGCTCTAACAAATAGACTTGCCAGCCGCGCTGGGCTAAGGCATAGGCCATTTGGCAACCCGCAATACCCGCGCCAATTACAGTAGCAGTACCAACTGTCGCAAAGGGTTCGGGTAAACTGAACCAAGCCTTGTCTGAGTAAATGTTGGGGGAAGGAGGGATGGTAGCAAGTTGGGCAGTGAGCATTTCGCGCTTTTGCCCAAAGCCTGTTTGCTTAGTGCATACAAAACCGGCAGCCTGTAAATCACGCCTGACTTGACCCGCAACCGTGAAGCTTGCGAGGGTACTGCCGAGCTTACTATGCTGAACAAGTGCTTGAAAGAGTGGAGCTGACCATAGCTCTAGGTTTTTTGCAGGTGTAAACCCGTCTAAATACCAAGCATCGACCTTGGCTACGAGTTCTTTGAGTGCGGTCTCTGCATCTGCAAAACATAAGGTTAAGCGGACTTGGTGATGGGCAAAATGTAACTGATGAAAGCCCGCCAGTACGGGCGGATACTGTGCTAAGAGTTGCTGTGTGAATTCTGCCAGTTCTGGCCAAGCCGCTAAGAGTTCAGCGAGTTGGGCTCGAGGAATAGGGTGTTTTTCAAAAGAAATATAATGAAGTGTTTGGCAACGTTCAGGATCGTTTTGCCAAGCTTGCCACGTCGCTAAGAAATTTAAACCTGTGCCAAAACCCGTTTCACCGATCACAAAGCTAGACTGCTGCTGCCAAGCTTTAGGTAAGTGATTCCCTTGTAGAAACACATGACGGGCTTCGGCCAAGCCACTTTCTCGGGAAAAATAGCGATCATTATAGTCAGTCGCGAAGGGCAAACCATCCGCATCAAGTTCAATGTTTGCAGGGGAAATTTCAGGCAACATAAAATTTAATGTTTTGTTTAGTGTGCAAAGCTAATGCTAGTTTTTTTAGCAATCTATAAAAAATACTTTATTCAACTTCAGCTTAGAGTCGTCTCCAAGCGCTAGTATGCGTGTTTTTGATAAAATCTATTAGAAAATTTAATTTTCAATCGAAAATAAATATTAGCGACCTGCTAGAGGCCTGTTATATAAAGCCATGATTTTTCAGGAAGCATTGAATGCGACGAAATCTGTGTGGTCTTGACGAACGTAGATTTTTGTGCTTTGAAGCATAAAGTAGAGAGATGCCTAAGATGAGAAAACGACTGTCCCAATGGATTTGTGTGCAGTTTTTAATATGTGTGACCGGAGTGTCAGTCACTAGCAACGTTCAAGCAGGTTTCAGAACCTGTGATCAAAATAGCCCAACGGTCATTCGCCAAAAAGCGAGTGCTTATCAGAATCTTATCAATGCAGTCTCGCTGCAATACGGTGTCAGTGCTGAGCTGATTCAAGCGGTCATTACTGCTGAGACTTGTTTCCGTCCTACCGCGGTCTCCCACAAAGGTGCTTATGGCTTAATGCAATTAATGCCAGCTACTGCGCGCCGCTTTGGTGCGACTGATAAAAGTGTGACGCACAATGTACATGCAGGCACACGCTATTTGCGCTGGTTATTAGACCGCTATGACGGCAGTATTTATCATGCGGTGGCGGCTTATAATTCAGGCGAAGGTACGGTTGATCGGCATGGCTGGAATGTTCCTTACCAAGAGACACGGCGCTATTTAATCCAAGTCTTAAATGCTTATCGCAAATTAGCTAATAGAAATAGCCAAGTGCTGTTTGCTCCGAATCTAGCAGCTGCTGCTCAATTTCAACGTGCGAGTTTAATTGAAGATCAGCTCTATCCAGCGACTATGAATCCTGAGCAGGAAGCCACTGAACCCATGATTACAGGTAAGCGTTTACGATCGAGTAACATAGAGCATGTCTTAACCCCGAAAACTGTTGAAAAACGCCTCCTCCCAAGCTGTAAGTCAGCCTCCAAAAAGCTCAGCAAATCAACTTCCTACAAAGATAAACAAGGTGTCCGTACTTTCTTCTACACTGTTAAGGATAATGATTCGATTGAACGGATCAGTAAAGTCACAGGTTCCTCAAAAATAATGATCAAGCGTTACAACGATATGGAAGAAAAACGCGCTGTGATTAAGCCAGAGCAGGTATTGAAAGTCTCAGAATGTAGTTTGTAATAAAAACATAGAAATAAAAAAGCCCTCGAAAGAGGGCTTTTTTGTACCTAACTGAGCTCAGCTTAAGCAGTTTTGAGACGTTTATACTTGATCCGTTGTGGATGCAATTCATTACCATGACGACGTTTATAGTCTTCTTCGTAATCGCTGTAGTTGCCTTCAAACCAAGTGACTTGCGAATCCCCTTCGAAGGCTAAAATATGAGTCGCGATCCGATCAAGGAACCAGCGATCATGCGAAATCACTACAGCACAGCCTGGGAAGTTAAGTAAAGCTTCTTCGAGCGCCCGTAAAGTTTCTACGTCCAAGTCATTGGTGGGTTCATCAAGAAGTAATAAATTACCACCCGATTTAAGCAGCTTAGCCAAATGAACCCGATTGCGCTCACCACCGGAAAGATCACCGATGCGTTTCTGTTGACCTTCACCTTTAAAATTGAAGCGCCCAATATAAGCACGTGATTGCAAGGTATAGCCATTTACATTCATCAGATCATGACCATCGGCAATCTCTTGGAAGACCGTTTTACTCGCATCCAAAGCATCGCGTGATTGATCAACATAAGCAATCTTGACCGTGTCTCCAACGCGAAACTCACCACTATCGGGTTGCTCTTGACCAGTAATTAAGCGGAAGAGAGTGGTTTTACCAGCACCATTCGGGCCAATCACACCCACAATACCGCCTTTCGGTAAATTAAAACTAAGATTGTCATACAGAACACGATCGCCAAAGGCTTTGCTGATATTATTCGCTTCAATCACTAAATCGCCTAGGCGTGGCCCAGGAGCGATATAAATTTCATTGGTCTCCGCGCGCTTTTGGTAATCACTGGAAGATAGTTCTTCAAAGCGCTGCATCCGTGCTTTGCTCTTGGCTTGACGGCCTTTCGGATTAGAACGTACCCATTCCAATTCCTCTTTCATCGCTTTCAAGCGGCCTTGCTCGGATTTTTTCTCTTGTTCTAAGCGGCGCTCTTTTTGCTCGAGCCATGAAGAATAATTGCCTTCCCAAGGAATGCCTTGTCCACGATCCAACTCTAAAATCCAGCCAGCAACATTATCTAAGAAATAGCGATCATGCGTGACAGCAACCACAGTACCGGGAAATTCTTGCAAAAAGCGCTCTAACCAAGCGACCGACTCGGCATCCAGATGGTTAGTGGGTTCGTCCAGAATCAACATATCTGGAGAAGAAAGGAGTAAGCGACACAGAGCTACTCGACGCTTTTCCCCACCTGATAAGGTTGAGACATCAGCATCCCAAGGCGGTAGACGTAAAGCATCCGCTGCAACTTCTAAAGTATGTTCAAGATTATGCACATCAGCAGCTTGGAGGATATTTTCTAAACGTGCCTGCTCAGCGGCTAAAGCATCAAAGTCAGCATCAGGCTCTGCATAGGCTGCATAAACGGCCTCTAATTTTTCCTGCGCATCCTTGATGACTTTTAAGCCTTCTTCAACATTCCCCCTTACATCCTTTGCAGGATTCAGTTGAGGTTCTTGCGCTAGATAACCGATATTAATACCTGGCTGTGGACGCGCCTCGCCCACAATCTCCTGATCGACTCCGGCCATGATGCGCAATAAAGTCGATTTACCGGCACCGTTATAACCCAGTACACCGATCTTCGCACCAGGGAAAAAATTAAGATAAATATCTTTTAAGATGAAGCGGTTCGGCGGGACTACTTTGCCGACACCGTTCATGGTGTAGATGTATTGGGCCATTTATGCTTGTCCTTTGTCTTCCAGACGCATACTTTGCCAGAAATTAACCATAAACGCTGCAAGAATACCTAAAACCAAGCCGCCAAATGCACCTAAAGCCACAATTTTAGCTCGTTTCGGACTTTCACGCTTTTCTGGAGGGAAGGCTGCTTGGTCCAAAGTAGCTACACTAACCTGATTAGGGGCAATTTTAAATGCCTCTAACACAGCTAACTCAGATTCTTTGTCCCGCAGCGTTTCAATAAAAGCATCATTACTTGTACGTGCTTTCAAGGCCTCTACCTGACGATTGGTTTTAAACAGTTCAACTTTATCCTGTAAATCACGCAGTCCTGGAATAAAAGGATCATCGGAGGTACGCTCAGTCAACTCTTTGATTTCTGAGCGTAGAGCTTTAGAACCACGTAGGTATAAAGGTTGAGGTTGAGTATTAACTTCCGTATAGAAGGCATTACGCTCATTATTGACTAGCGCGTTGTTTTCTAACAGGGCAGACTTTTCAATTAGACCTATGCTTTCAGCAATCTTTGCTGCTTCTGTTAACGTAGTGATTTGATCATATCTTTTAGTTTTCGCACTTTCACGTAGGGTATTAATTTGATCTTCTAGTTTTTCACGCTCTATTTTGTCTGTTTCTTGTAGTTTAATTATAGTATCTTGCTTTTGTCGCTCTGCTTTAGCACGTAGTTCGTTAATTTCTCTGTTAAGTTGGTCTTTCCTAAAAGTAACCTGTTCCATAACATCACGAATAACTTCTTGCTCAGTAGTGTCTAAGACCTTAGCGCTGAGTTGATTTAATATGTCAGCAATTAATTTAGGATCGCTGCCTTTTAAAGTTAAGGTGAGTATAGGTATAGTAAGTGCATCTTTTTTTGACGATGGGCGCTCAATTAAAAATTTTTCATTAAAACTACTAAATACAACATCTATATTAGTATCATCACTAATATCTTTTTTAAGAATAGACAGTAGCTTCATCTTGTCAAAGATTTCGCGACGCAGTTTGAGAGAGTTTAAATTAGTTTCGAAATTAAGATAAATTTTTTTAATTAGATCTTCATTCTTTTCTGGGCTTAGCTGCTCACCAAACGTAGGGATTTTTAATGGAGCGACATCACCTAAAGTAGGGGGTAAAAAAGAGGTTCTAGCTTTATAAACAGGGGTTAATAAAAGAGCATAAACAAAACTAGCAATCAGACAAAGCACACTAACATATAAAATAGTTTTCTTGAATTTTAACAATACCTTAATTAAAGTTCGTAGTTCAATTTCATTAGTACTAGAAGAGGGGTTATTCGTGGTTAAATTATTGGCTACCATAAAATTTAAGCTAATATTTGGTTTATGAGGCGTAGTATACGTTAGCTAGAGTTAGCGAGCTGTAAAAAATGCTAGGTTGGCTGACTTTTTACTAGTTTGTATGGGTACAGGTATGGTTTCTACTTGAACATGCCCTTTAAAGCCGGATACGTAGCTTTCCAATATAGACTGAATTTGTTGAGCATCGCGTTGTTGGCAAGCTTTTTCAAGTTTAGCAAGTACAGGTTCTAAATCTGCCCAAGGCAAATAGTTTTCGTGTGCTTTAAAGACTTTAGGATGGGTTGTTTTATCTGCTTTACTGTCAATTAATAATTCCTCATATAATTTTTCGCCAGGGCGTAGACCAGTAAATTTCAGTTCAATCTGACCATCAGGATTTTGGCTGTCTTTAATGGTATAGCCTGATAAATGTACCATACGCCGCGCAAGGTCAATAATTTTTACTGGTTCGCCCATATCTAATAAGAACACCTCACCACCCTTGGCCAAGGCTCCCGCTTGAATCACTAACTGAGCAGCTTCAGGGATCGTCATAAAATAACGAATAATTTCTGGATGGGTAATAGTAATAGGCCCCCCCATCTGAATTTGTTTACGAAAGAGAGGTACAACAGACCCAGAGGAACCTAGAACATTGCCAAAACGTACCATGCTGAACAAAGTACGACTGGGTTGCTCAGCTAATGCTTGAAGTGTTAATTCGGCCATTCTTTTACTAGCACCCATTACATTGGTGGGGCGTACTGCTTTGTCAGTTGATATAAACACAAAATTGCGTACGTTACAGTTTTTGGCAGCTAAAGCTGTATACAAGGTGCCGAACGTATTATTGCGAATGCCTTCAATAGGATTATGTTCTACTAAAGGGACATGTTTATAAGCGGCTGCATGATAAACTGTATGCACTTGATATTGTTGTATCACCTCTTCCAAGCGTGTTTGATTTTGTACTGATCCGAGTACTGGAACTAAAATGCTTTTCGGTAACTGAGGTTGTTCGGTAGCGAGTAATTTATTTAGCTCGCTATCAATACTGTATAATGCGAATTCAGAAGCTTCAAATAAAAGCAATTTACTAGGGGCAAGCTTTAAAGCCTGACGGCAAAGCTCAGAACCTATTGATCCACCCGCACCAGTAATCATTACGGTTTGCCCTGTAATACAAGCAGTCAATAACTCTTGATCAGGTGAAACAGAATCGCGTCCAAGTAGTTCATCTACTTCAATTTCACGTAATTCATCAATTTTCCTCTCGCCTGAGATTAATTCAGACATACTAGGAACAGTAAGGATATGAATAGGAAGTGGTTCTAAACTTTGTAAAATCTCACTTTTACGTGCTTTACTTAAGCTTGGCATTGCCATAAATAGTTGATTGATATTTAATTTTTCTACTAAGTGAGGTAGCTGTTCAGATTTGTAAACCTGTAAGCCCTGTATAATTGCTTTATGTAAGGAGGGATTATCATCAAGATAGGCTACCACTCGATATTCTTGATTGCCTGCTAAAGCTTGTGCTAATTGAATTCCTGAGCTGCCTGCTCCATAAATGATTACATGATTCTTTTCAATGTGTAAATAGCGGTAAGTATATAAAAGTCTTACTAAATAGCGACTGCCCCCTATAAATAAAAAAGCTGTCCCCCAATAAATTAAAAACACTGAGCGTGGAATTCCTTGCCAGCTTGTAATAATGGCAACTGAAGCTAATATTAAAGTAGAAAGTGTAACACCCTTTAGAACAGAAACGACCGCTTGCTGCCCACCAATGAAGCGAATGACAGCTCGATATAAACCCAAGCGAATAAATATAGGAATTGTTACCAATGGAGCAAGAAATAGCATCCAGATACCATCATTTAAGGGGGGTTGCCAAGTTCCTAATCTCAAAGCAAAGCTTGACCAAACTGCTAAGGGGATTAATATCAGATCCAGCAGTATAATAATTGCTCGCTTTTTCCAACGAGGTAAATTAAAGAGGCTAGAGGTCATGAAGTATTTACGTAAATATAAAATCGTTAAAATTTAATAACTCTAAAACTTATGATTCAATTTTAGAGTTAGGGAGTCCCTAGTCTTAATCATGTAAAATAAAATCAAGCATCTCTAAGTTAGATGATAGCATACATAGTGCGTAATATTAATTTGATATCTAAAAGCAAACTACGGTTTTGAACATATTGTACACAGTAGTTTAGTTTACGTGGTAATATCTCGTATATGTAAGTTTCTTCGGGATGACTCGATTTTCCAAGAAGTATATTCTCGTCTTTAAAATCAATGGATGCTAAATCAGTAATACCTGGTTTTACCGATAGTACAATATCCCGAATATCATCTGGATAGTGCTTTACATATTTAGGAACTTCAGGACGTGGTCCTACCAAACTCATGGTTCCCTGTACTACATCCATTAATTGTGGAAGCTCATCAAGTTTGTAACGACGCAAGAATGAACCAGGGCGAGTAATACGCACGTCGTTGCCAACAGTAATTTGCATCCCTTGCTTTTCTGCGTCTGTCACCATCGTACGAAATTTGTGGATACGGAAAATTTTACCAAACTGTCCAACCCTTTCTTGCCTAAAAAACACAGGTCCTACTGAATCAGTTCTGATCCAAGCCGCAATTAATAGAAACAAAGGACTCAGTAATATTAGCCCTAAACTTGCAAAGAAAAAGTCAAAAAGTCGTTTTGACATGTTTATAAAATCTCTGTAATCGAATTAATGACCCTTGTTTGGTCTTGATCCGTCATTTTAGTGTACAGTGGTAGACTGACAGCCTGTTCATAGGTGTCTAAGCTATCAGGAAAGTCTTTTGGCTGTAAGTGATAGCTATTTTGCCAATAGGGATGTAGGTGTAACGGGATAAAATGAACACTACAGCCAATGCCACGTTCAGCCATTGCCTCGATGAATTGGTTGCGCTTAATACCTGCCTCCGGTTTCAGGCGTAACACATATAAGTGCCAAGCGTGTAAGTCGCCTTCGGCTGCAGAAGGTGGGAATAAAAGCGGTAAATCTGCTAGTTCATGAGTGTAACGCTCAGCCATTTCCTGACGGCGTTGCTGGAAACGGTTAGCTTTTTGTAGCTGGTGAATGCCAAGGGAGGAGGCTAAATCAGTTAGGTTGTATTTGAAACCGGGGGCAACTACTTCATAATGCCAGGCTGGCTTATTAGAGGTGTAACGGTCGAAAGCGTCACGGCTAATGCCATGTAGGCGCATGACTTTACAGCGGGCAGCTATTTCTGGATTACGAGTAACAATCATGCCGCCTTCACCAGTAGTGATGGTTTTGGTAGCGTAAAAACTGAAGACAGTGACATCACTATCTAATGAACCGATTAGTTGACCTTGATAGCGCGTGGGAAGAGCATGAGCTGCATCTTCTAGTACTTTAAGCTTATGTTTACGCGCAATCGCAAGAATAGTTGTCATATCACACGCTAATCCTGCAAAGTGAACAGGAATGATTGCCCTGGTTCTGGAAGTGATAGCAGCTTCAATTTTCCTAGGGTCTATATTGAGGGTGTTGGGATCAATATCAACAAGAACAGGATGCGCGCCCAAATAGCGAATAACTTCAGCGGTAGCAGTGAAAGTGTAGGGTGTGGTGATGACTTCATCACCTGCGCTGATGCCGATGGCTTCCAGTGCTAGGTGTAAGCCAGCGGTGGCGGAATTGACAGAAATGGCCTCGCAATTGCCACCAACAAACTCTGCAAAATCAGATTCAAAACGCCTAGTTTTGGGACCGGTTGTTACCCAGCCAGAACGTAAGGAGTCAACAACTTCATTAATTTCGGCTTCGTCGATGTCGGGGAGGGCGAAGGGAAGAAAGGGTTTTGTTGTCATTTTGCTTCTACTTTGGGTTTTGCTATCCAAATAAGTACATGGGTACGCAACCATGGAGTCATATTGAACAGATGGTAAAGATTTGGGTGAATTTTGCATACACGACGACTGATAGGTGGTGCTAATGTGACACTTTTAATAATCATGTGCTTGCTAGGAAATAATTCTTTAACCCGCTTTATAGATACACCACGAACATCAGGATTGGAAGGATTATTATAAATAAAGTCATACCATAAAATTCCTCCCCCTGGCTTTACCCATTGCCACATTTGGTTTGCTAGAGTTTGCTGAAAATTATTGTCTAGTAATGAAGAAAAAACTACAGACTGGAAAACAATATCCTGACTATTATGAGCAATATCAGCTGCTATTGAGTCTCCCTCATGGATTGTTGTAGCGGCAGGTAGAGAATAGCGTGCAGCTTTTACCCGTTCTTCTAATAATTCACTGCCTGACAAGTTCTCAGGTAGAAAGCCAAAACGCAGGAATTCCAGTAAATTACCACCATGACCACAGCCGACCTCCAGTAGTGTTTTATCAGCCATAGTTTGCCAATGTAAGTCTTGCTGAAACAGCCTTAATATAGCACGTTGGCGTTCTTGCATTCCGAGCCAAACTTCTGGGCGCAGCATACTGTAACGGTTACCGACTTGGCGGCGAGCGTAGCGCTCAGACACTAATTGCGTTTCTTCGATGAAATCAGCCATTTTGCATAACTTCCAAGAAACGTTTAGCTAGTAAAGGGTAAGTATGATGTTTTAGAATATACTCACGTCCACGCTTACTCATTAGTTCGCGTTCAGCTTTATCTAGAGCCAGTAATTGACGTATGCCTTGAACAATAGCTTGAGGGCTTTCTGGCTTGACAGTTAAACCACAGCCTGCTTCGGTTACAGGGTCATTTCCAGCACTAACAGAGTGTAAAACGACCTTTTCTGCCATCATGTAGTCCATTAGCTTATTGGGCGCAATTCCAAAACGATAAAGTGGTTGATGATGCCAGCCAATATAAGCAATGTCGAAATACTGTAAAAGCGCTGGAATTTGGTTTTTTTTTATGGGGTCAAGAAAAAAAACATTATCTATTAATTCTGCCTTAGCCTTCTGTTGTAAATTACTTTTTTCTGAACCATTTCCAACAAGGACGAAGACGACTTTTTCATCTTTCAATTGCTTTGCCGCTTCTAGCAAGACATCTAAAGCATTGGCTACACCATGAGCACCTGCATAGCCAATAATAGCTTTTCCTTGGCTTTTATATTGCAGGAGTACCTTGCTAACAGATTCGTCTAGGGTTGGTAGCGTACCCATCCATTCTTCTAAGCTGATACCATTAGGTATAATGTGCAATTTATGAGGTGCTAAACCATGTGCCTCCATGTGATCATGAACTTTTGGCAACATAGAAACCACTGTATCAGCGTGACGATAGGCATAATTTTCTGCCTGTTGCACCAATACAATAAAGGGATGCCACTTTGACATTCCACCTAATTCCATGGGTGAAAGAGGCCATAAATCATGGACTTCAAAAATTAACTTGGCTTTCGCAAGTTTTGCAATACGCTCGGCAGGCCAAATATCCATGGGATAGGTACTGGATGCGATAACAATATCAGGCTTGAATGTGTCAGCAATAGCTTTGCTTTCTCTAAATAAGCGCATGACAAAGGCCGCCATGTTCCGTACGCGTCCCATCCCATTACCCGAGTAGGAGGGCGTTCTATACCAAGTATAATCAATGCCATCAATAGTTTCATTTAATACGTCTTGCTTATTTAAATTCGGAGAGCTAGAGCGTACATGAGATTTAGATGAGGCAATAATGCGGACTTTATGTCCCGATCTTATCCATTCGGTCGCTAAATAATAGGGGCGATATTCCATGCCATGTTGAGATGAACCAGCGTAGTGGTTAATGAGAAGAATGTTCATAGGGTAGCAAGTAGAACATTAGCAATTTGCGAACTACTAGAGCCGTTACCATAAGGCTGAACAGGTGTTCCTTGTGATTTTACAGCGGATAATAATGTTTTGGTTACGCTAGTTGTGCTGATTGGTGGTGCTAAATAATTCCATCCTGCTGCAACTAACTCTACCCATTCGGTTTCATCACGTAGTGTTACGCAGGGAACTTGATAGAAAAAGGCTTCTTTTTGTACGCCTCCACTATCAGTAGCAACTAGAGCAGCGTGTTGTTCTAGCATCAGCATGTCTAAATAGCCTACGGGATCAATCAACTGAACTTGACTGCCTAACAACTTACGTAGTCCATTTTGTTCTAAAAGTTTTCTTGTCCGTGGATGAACAGGCCAGACGACAGGCAACCTTGATGAGACTTCTTGTAAGCTTTGCAGTATGGTTTGCAAACGTTGCAAATTATCCGTATTTTCAGCGCGGTGAATGGTGGTAAGGATGTATTCGCCTGCTCGTAGATCAAGCTGATTGATTATGGTTGAATGTTGCTTAGCACGTTCGCCAAACAGGAGAGCTGCATCGTACATGACATCACCCACTTGATGGCAAAGTTCTGTAGGAAGGCCTTCGTTTGCCAAATGCTGCATAGCAGTGGCGGTAGGGGCAAATAGAGCGGTGCTGATATGATCGGTGACTATGCGGTTAATTTCTTCTGGCATTTTGCGGTTGAACGAGCGCAATCCTGCCTCGACATGGGCGACTGGGATATGTAGTTTAGTTGCCGCTAAAGCTCCGGCTAAAGTTGAGTTCGTATCACCATAAACTAACACCCAGTCAGGGGTTTCTTTTAGCAGAATTTCCTCAATTCCCGCTAGTTGTGCGCCTGTCATCGCGCCATGTAATCCACCACCTATGCCAAGATTGTATGCTGGCTTAGGGATGCCTAACTCTTCAAAAAATACGTCCGACATATTGTTATCGTAGTGTTGCCCAGTATGCAGAAGAATTTCCTTGATTGTATGGTATTGGGCAAAAGTATTACTAACAGCAGCAGCCTTGATGAATTGGGGGCGAGCTCCAAGAACAGTGAGTATTTTCATATTAGGGTTTTCTCAATAAGGATTCATAAACGCCAACCATGTGCTGGACGTTATTATTCCATGCATATAAACGTTCTACTCTTTGGCGACCAGCTTGCCCCATCTGCTCTCTTAAGCGTGGATCTAAAATTAACTTTTCTATTGCATCTGCGGTCGCTTCAGGATTTGCCGGAGGAACAATAATCCCTGTTATACCATCTTCGACTACTTCAGGCAGTCCTCCTACATTACTAACTACTACAGGTTTAGCACAAGCACTTGCTTCAATAATGGCAACTCCAAAGCTTTCGCTGTTAGAGACAGAGACAGAGACAGAGACATCTAACATGTTTTGATAGCTTGGAATTTCTTCATGATGAACTTTTCCAGTAAAAAGAGTATTTTCTGCAATCTCCAACTCTACAGCTAATTGCTTTAATTTTCTTTCTAAATTACCGCCACCCACTATTAAAAGCTTTAAAGGTAAATTTGAATGTTTTTTGCTAACTATTTTGAAGGCTCGGAGGAGATATTTTATACCATACTTTTCGCTTAGGGTTTTCACAGTACCGATGACGATAGCTTCATTATTAAAAGGTTTTGTTATGTTAATCGGTTTAAATTTGTCTAAGTCAACTCCAAAGGGAGTAATATGAATTACAGGTAGGTGATTAGCTAGTGACTTTGTTTGTTCTGCCATACAGTAACTAGTGGATGCAATTGCATCTGCAGCATAAAGATTTTTTTTTAGTAAATAGTTGTGAAGTGGAGAAATATAGGGGAAGTCGTACACATCACTACCCCAAACAGATAATAAATAAGGATGAAAATCAACAAGCCTTGCTGTCGTTCCATAGCCACTTGCATAGTGTGCATTTAAAATATCAGGTTTGAGATGGCGCACTAATTTTCTAACAGCAGCTGCCATTGTAAAGTAACCTAAGCTTCCATGGTTGGGAAAGACATGAACTTTCACGTTTGGAGTGAAAGCCTCACTAACAGGCTGTTGTGTAATCACATGGACTTCGTGGCCTAAAGCATTTAGACCATTTGCCCAACGAGCGGTGTGAATAGATGAAGCACTAGCAAGTAAAGCAATTTTCATTGAGTTAAATCCTGAATCACTTGCTCTGCTCTTGCGCGCCATGAATGCTGTGGAGCTGTTTTCTGTATGTTGAGGTGAATGGACTCCATTAGATTGGGGTTGGTGAGTAGCTCAGAAAAGAATTGAGTCACTTCATCACAATCATAAGGTATACTCCAACCTATCCCGTGCTGCTCAACAAAATCGCCAGCTAAAGTGGCTTTACTAGCAAGGATCGGTTTTTGATAGCCGAGATACTCATAAAGTTTCAAAGGTACGGCAAAGTCTCTATATTCTTGGGGCTTTACAAAAAGTACTGCAATATCACATTGAAGTAACTCTTCTTGCATTGCAAGCCCCGATAAATGAATAATTTTGATATTAGAGCTAGTGAGTGGATATTCATGCATAACCGTATGCCATTCAGCTTGACGAGTGCAAATGGTTAGTTCTATTTCTGGTTGTTTCTGGACAGCAGTGAACAGCTTATGTAACTGATAGTAACTAGAAATGCCGCCTACATAAAAAAGCTTAAGTGGTCGATTTTTCCGTTGAACTGAGCGCTGAATATTCAGTTTAGGCATAATATGCCCAGGCGGTAAAGCTTTAAACATAAGAGGATTAATATTAGGTATATACTCACCCATTTTAAGTGAAGGTAAGTAAAGCCATTTTAGTGTTTGTTGATATACTAGTAGATCAAAATAATAAGCGCCTTTAGCAGCCATAATTTTTAAGGGATTTAGGTGCTCCCCATAGCTTGCAAAAAGCCAATAGATATCACGATAGAAGAGCCCAATAGGAATGCCATTTTTCTTACAAAAACGAAAAAATAAATAGTCAAGTAAGGGATTTAAGGGGAGATGATGTGGGTCTGTTAAAGTCGTTGGCGCAGAAGAGCTTTCTGCATACATAAAATCGTAGTGCAAGCCATTGTTTATATTTTCCTTAACTTTAGCTATTTGCTTTTTTCGTTCAGATGAGTATCCCGCTATAATATCAACTTCACAACCAAGCTCTTGAAATGCTTCCAACATCTTCAAGGGTCTGATTCCACTAGCAGAAACTGCATTAGGGTTTAGCGGTAATGGATGGTGAAAGAGTATTTTCACACTCGAATCCTTGGGTTATTTTTAAAAAGCTAGCAATAAAGTATACAGTTGCGAAAATAATGATTGTTATTAAGATACCTGCGTTATAAATGAAGTCATTCATACCGCCTGTAATAGGGAGTGAGCAACTAAAGTGGGTGAACAATCCCAACATTATAGGTGTCTTTTTAGACTTCAAGAAAAATAGAAATAATAATTGAACCAGAAAGCCAACATAAATCGGTGAAATAATTACTCCTGTCCACCCAAAGTTAGCCCAAGCTTCAGCAATAAATAGACTATTCATAACGCCAGCCAAGCCCGCATCTACACTAGCAGGATGGAAAATAGCCATCATAATGCGTGCTGCTCGTTCACTCTGTTCTAGGCCTAAAAGGTTGCTAATAAAGCTAGAAAGTGAAGCAATACCTATAAAAGGGTTGGATGATGGAAAATGCTCAAAGGCAAAGTAAGTGCCTGCTGCTTGGGTGAGTAATAAGCGTCCGCCAATCCCTGTATTGTAATTTAATAGTTCGCTCAGATTAGCATTGTCCATGAGCAAGTAATAGGCTAATAAAATTAGTAAAAATGCTATACTGACAAAAAACAAAAATATTTTTTTACTCACTCCACCTTGTATGAGTACATATAGAAATAAAAAGCCTAAAATAAAGAAAATAAAAGGAGCTTTAGATAAATCATAAGTCTTTATAAAAAAGGAAGCTATAAACATCAACAGGAACCACAAAAAATCTGTTTTTGATTGAGTGAGCTTCCAGTAAGCAAAGGCTATATAGCTTAAGACGGGTGTTAAACCTATAGCAAAGATATTTCGTACATAGATATTGCCTGAAAATTGGCGGCTTGCATCTTGCCGGAGACCCGCCAGGGCTTCTGAATCAAAACCACTGAATACAGCCATTAATGGATTAGTATCAAGCAGGGCAAGAGTATAAAGCACTGAGGCAATAGCGATTATTGATAAAATATATAAAGGATATCTAATATAGCTATCATTAGGGCTAATAGTAGTCTGGATAGGTTGCTCAAGATAAGCAGAGAAAATAGCTCTATTGGATGACCAGCCATGCAAATAAACTGCAAGCCACATGCCTAAAGGCATGGCTAACATCGTGTATTGAACGGCCATCCACCCATATAAGCGTGACTCATACTCAAGGGTATTGATGATGTAGTGATTATCCCAGTTATTAATAATCAATACTGAGGCAATAAAACTTTGAATAACTAAATTATAATAAAAAATCCAAGAAACTAAGTTGATTTTGGTGAGTGCTAAACTACCGGCGACTGATCTGAAAAGAAAAAATGAGAGCGCAAGTGTAATAAAAGAGATACTAAGGAACATACTGTTTTTATCTATTCTATACGATTATCACTAGACAGAATTGCAAATTGAATGCTGATTAGCAAGCCAGTAGATGGCGATAAAGTTGTTTAGCTTCTTGATGAGGAAAATAGCTATTATGCCAAAGCATAGTAAATTGCCCCCCCAGTGTTCGACAGGTTTCTTTGAGATTCAAAAAAGCCTTTAAAGTGTCTTCACTGTAGCCTAAGCCCAGATAGTTTTCAGCAATAATCGAACATTCCATCACAATTAAGGGGCGAATGCGTAAATGGAGTATTTCCTGCTTTATCGGATCAAAAGCGGGATATTCAAAGCAAGTTCCACAGCGAAATCCTGGGTGATCAGCATAGCCGAGACTACTGTCATAATCCATACCGGCTTGTTCCCAACCTTGTAAAGTGGTCGGTTGCTCCCAACGCAGATAGTGCATTCGCCCTCCCCATTGTGCTTGCTGGATATTTTCTTCTGCACAAATTCTTTTCAAGCGCTGAGCCTCAGTAACAATGGCTTGGGGATTTTGATAAGTGTTATAACTGGGGTGTAGGCCAATTTCGTGTCCGCGTTCGTGGATACTGCGCATGAGGGCACGAATAGCCGGATGCTCTGGTTGATAATCAGCATCTTGAGGGGCTCGTCCGCCACAAATAAAATAAAAGGCACTGACTAAGCCATAATGCTCAGAGAGATCCATTAACCAGTCAAAAGTATTATAGGGGTCTTGTGGGTGAATAACTTGCTGGGTGTTCAGACGAATCCAAGGTGCGTGCAATAAGTTTTTGAAGCTCTTAAAATCATGGTGTTTAATTAGATCCCGACCTAGCCTACGTATTAGGGTAGCTGGAGAGCAAAAGCCGTAGAGGCTAGGATGATCAACATCATGCGAAACTTTGATGCAGAATGCAGGCTGCTTCAAACTGAGCTGCGGCCAAGCACGCTGCATCACTTGACCTAAGATCGCTAGCCATTCATCTACAATCGGGCGCTCGAGGTAGTGATGCTTATAGGCATGAGACGCAGTAGCGGGGAAACGCCCATGCTGGTCTAGGCTCGTACTGCCGATTTCTTCTTGCCGTGTGAGCATCCAATAGGTGAGACCAAGAAGATCATAAGCAATACTGTAATGAGCTTCAGTCTGACTAATCAGGGGTGTGGGTAATTGAGTAGCTCCCGGTGCGGGTAAGGGGCTGTTAAGGGGAGTAGGCCAACCCTCATTAGCACCAGCCCACTGGGTGCAAGGTAAATCATGGTTAGCTTGAAAAAAACAGTCACTTAAAGGTGACAGGTTTATAACACAGGTCTGTGTAGGCAGGCGAAGTTGTAGTTGCCCGTCGGCTTGGATATGTAAGCTGAGTTCAGGCTGGAAGCGTTCTTTGAGTAAGCTTTCCAGCCAAACTAGACAGTTTTTTTTAAGGTCTATGCGCACAGCATTTTAAGTATCAACTAAAGCTTACTGCGTTGGGGATTTAGGAAAATCATCCGCATTGCCCACATATAAGTCCATACCGCCTTGTGCAGTTTTCTCAGTGATTATAGTACGTTGTGTGCCATCAGCTGGAAATGCACCTGACTCCATCAAAGCCATCATAGGATCGACTTCCTCGCCCGTACTAGTGAGCAAAGTAGCCTGACTAAACTGAAAGCGCCAGAGTGTAGTACCACAGTCAACCTGCGGTGGTGAGCCTGTAATTTTTGCAGTGTTCAGGTAAGATTCAAAACTACTGCTTATTTGAGAAGTTTTACTTGGGTCAATTGTGGAACTAATTGTGTTATTTAGCAGTTGTTGTTGTTGTTGGCGTGCTAATTCTTGCTGCTGTTTAATCTGCTCAGGCATCATTCCTGCATAAGGATCAGGGACTTCGGATGGCACATTTTGTAAATCGGTAGGCTGCGTTTGGTTCTGGTTAGCTAATAAAGCTGTCAATTGCTGTTCTAAATCAGCTAGCTGCTTGTCGACTTTAGTTAAACGCTCATCAGAAACTGGTGCTGTTAATTGAGTAGTGGTTGAAGTAGGTACAGACGGCGCTTTGTCCTGCACTTGATTAATTTTAGAGTCAAGCCGACTGACTTCAGTACCTAAGCGTTTTAGGCTACTTTCAAGTGCTGAGATTGATGCAGATTGTTGTTTAACGCCCTGTAAAACCTGATCCAGTTGTTCTTCAGTGTTGGACTGGGGAGAACTTGGGTACAACCACTTAGTGACAACGGTATTAATGAGGACAGTGCCTAATAGTAGGATTACAAAGTAATATATATTTTTGGACATAAAAAGGGAGTTTACAACTAATAAACTTAATATAAGACCACTAAAAACAGAGTACTAACTCCAAATAACTAAACCCTAAAAAGGGTTTAGTTATCAGCTAGGCAAATCAGCCAAGCTTTTTTTACTTAAGGGGCTTTTACTTTACAATTACAGAATGTAACATATGCTTAGCACCTAACTTACAACCACCTGTGTAAGTTAGGGGTGCAGTAGCTGTAGAGCCTACAAAAGCAGCGGTAGAAGTATCAACAATTGCTGCTGTTGGGCCAGCATCTGAACCGGCTTTCCATGCGACTTTACGGGTTGACCCGGTTGCAGATTGCTCAGCGACATAGCAATTGTAAACGTCTGTCGTAGCATCAACTGGAATTTCAAGATTGAAAGTAACATCTAAGTTTGTAGCTGTAGCTGGTGTAACACCAGCACCTGGGCAATGAACCCATACAGCACTACTTGCTTTGACAGTACTCCAATCAGCCTTGAGTGAACCTTCTGAACTAGAAGAGTAAGCTTTACAAGCAGTACCTGCAGTTACACCATCTTTTTCACTTGCAGCCGAAGCCATTGCACCACTGCTTGCGAACAATGAACCAGTCATCAAAACAGCAGCTGTCAGAGCTGTTAAATTAAATTTTTTCATTCCTGTTTGTCTCCAAAAACACGTAAACTGATGGCAGCCCCATAAACTAGAACTACCGTTTCTAACCCAAACAAAGCCTACACTACTTAAAAATGATAGTCTAGCTTTGCCTGACTATACCATAAAATACCAAAAAGTCTTAGCAGTCAGTGTATGAACTATTTACTTTATGCTAACTACAGTATAGTAAATTGTTGCAATATTACGACAGCAGGCATTTTAATACAAAATCTGAGGTTTATACAACTCTGTCTTGCACTGCGCATAAAAAAATCATCTGCTATTTTTAATAGCCGATTAAGCACTTAGGTGCTTAGCTACTCAACTTTGCCAGACAGTTTAGCTAAAAACCGGCCTAGAAGCATCCATACCGAGCTACTGAGCGGTGGCCAAATTAGGGTTTCACGCCGGTCGATGAAACGCTTGCGGGCATAAACTTTTAAAATCTGCCAATTTCCAGTGAGTAATGCTTTGCTAAAATGCAGGCCATCAATCCAAACTAGATTCTCTAGATTGTGTTCTTGCTGATCGGCGCTAGAGTCCAAGGCAAAATAGCGTTTGAGTAAGGCATTGCCTCGTGGTAGAAAAATCGCATGCTGCATCCAAAAACGGGGATTTAATTCCAGCACGACCAGTTGCTGAGGTGTGAGCATAAACTCCAGTTCATAGGGGCCTACGAAGGCGAGAGCATCGAGAATCTGTTTAGTTTTAGTGTGCAAGTCCCATTGATCGGGTATGGTTTCTACCATGGCTGCACAACTGAGGCCTTGTTGCTGATGAGATAATAGGCGTTTAACAATGGCAGTCGTATTGCGCGCATGATTTTGGCTATCGTGGAAACCACAGACCGAGATATTTTGATGCTCCTGATCACCTAACCACTCTTGGAAAAAAAAGGCTGAACGGTCTAGACCCAATTGCTTCAGTTGCTCTAATGACTGTTGAACCTCCTGTTCGCAGCGACAAATCCACCCTCTAGGCAGTTTAATGCTGCCCTGCCATGAGTGTTTAGCTTTTAATAAACAAGGAAAAACTAAAGATGCTTGCTCATCCAATGACCATTGGCGCAAGCCAGTGGTGAGGTCTTGTTTAGATTCTAGCCAAACCGCAAAAGCCCATTTATCATCTAATAAAGCACTGGGGAATTGCTGTGGC
>SSFA01000010.1 GCA_008015155.1 Thiothrix sp. | reverse complement strand
TTGCGCCAGTAGAACCTTGAGCACCAGTTGCACCGGTATCGCCCTTAGAACCTTGAGCACCAGTTGCACCAGTATCGCCCTTAGAACCTTGAGCACCAGTTGCACCAGTATCGCCCTTAGAACCTTGAGCACCAGTTGCGCCAGTAGAACCTTGAGCACCAGTTGCACCGGTATCGCCCTTAGAACCTTGAGCACCAGTTGCACCAGTATCGCCCTTAGAACCTTGAGCACCAGTTGCACCAGTATCGCCCTTGTCGCCTTTCACGCCAGCGTCACCCTTGTCGCCTTTCGCGCCTTGAGCTCCAGTTGCACCGGTATCACCTTTGTCGCCCTTCATGCCAGCGTCGCCCTTGTCGCCTTTCGCGCCTTGAGCTCCAGTTGCACCGGTATCACCCTTGTCGCCTTTCACGCCAGCGTCACCCTTGTCGCCTTTCGCGCCTTGAGCTCCAGTTGCACCGGTATCACCCTTGTCGCCCTTCATGCCAGCGTCGCCCTTGTCGCCTTTCGCGCCTTGAGCTCCAGTTGCACCGGTATCGCCCTTATCGCCTTTCACGCCAGCGTCGCCCTTGTCACCTTTCGCGCCTTGCGCTCCAGTTGCACCGGTATCACCCTTAGAACCTTGAGCACCAGTTGCACCAGTATCGCCCTTGTCACCTTTCGCACCTTGAGCTCCAGTTGAACCAGTATCGCCCTTGTCGCCTTTCACGCCAGCGTCGCCCTTGTCACCTTTCGCGCCTTGCGCTCCAGTTGCACCGGTATCACCCTTAGAACCTTGAGCACCAGTTGCACCAGTATCGCCCTTGTCACCTTTCGCGCCTTGAGCACCAGCAGAGCCTTGAGCACCAGCAGAGCCTTGAGCACCAGCAGAGCCTTGAGCACCAGTTTGGCCGGTAGAACCTTGTGAACCTTGAGCGCCCTGAGCACCTTGAGATCCATGATTATTACAGCCAGTATTGCAGCCGTTATTTGAACCACCACCTTGAATACCTTGCAGTAATTGCATAATCAAGGAGATCATTAAAGAAAGCATTTGGAACTGAGAAGAACCACCGCCACACAATAAAGAAGCAAAATCAATACTTGAAGAACCACCATAATTGGTAGTTGCGGTAGTACTGGTCGAACCCTGAATATTACCAGTGCTACTTGTATTATTATTCACAGAAAGTGTCATTATTAGATTCTCCTAAACACTCATTTAACATTGGCAAAGCTTTTTTAGACTATCTAGTTAGCTTTGCGTTTTTGATCTATTCACGCATGCAGCAATCCATTTGAAGCATTTAACCGATCACGTCTTCCTTGTTTAATCTTGTTGATCGCTGTCAGAAGCATTTGTAACGGACGCAGGCACAAACATTCAAAGCTAAAAAGACAAGCGGGGAAGAATCAAAAACGAGTGGTTGACAACAAGAATCAGTGAGGAAAGAGTGATTTAATGGGCTTGAACGAGCGTCGGTGAATAGGTAAAACCCCATACTGACGAATGGCATTTAAATGAGAAGGAGTGGGATAACCCTTGTGTTGGGCAAAACCGTAATGAGGATATAATTGATCTAATAGGACTAGTTCAGCATCGCGGCTGACCTTGGCTATAATTGAGGCTGCACTAATCGCCGGCACGAGTGCATCACCACCAATAATAGCTTCCATGGAGTAAGCAAGTTTGGGGCAACGATTACCATCAATTAAAACATGGTCGGGTTGCAGAGCTAAGCCTTCTAGCGCACGTTGCATGGCTAAAAAGCTGGCTTGCAAAATATTTAATTGATCAATTTCTTCGACTTCAGCGCGGCCAAGGCTCCAAGCTAAAGCTTTACTGCGAATTTCAAAATCTAAAGCCTCACGCTTTTGAGCAGATAGCTTTTTAGAATCCGCTAAACCGCTAATCGGTTGAGCTGGATCTAAGATAACCGCGGCGGCTACCACCGCACCCGCGAGCGGCCCACGCCCAACCTCATCCACGCCAGCAACTAACTGAAAGGTCTTCATGTGAAGCGCTCTATAATTGCTTGGGCAGCATTGGCACTCGCATCACAGTGAAGTTGCTTATGTAAGGCTTGAAAACGTTGGAAGATATACTGTCGGCGTTCCACTGGCAGTTGCATCAGACCTTCAAGCGCAGAGACTAACTCAGTGCAAGTTGCGCGATCTTGAAGGAGTTCAGGAACTAACTCTTCACCCGCTAAATTATTTGGCAAAGTCACATGTTTGACTTTGGCAAGCTTAAAGGTTTGTACCAGCCACCAAGTCAATGGAGACACTTTATAAGCTGCGACCATTAACCGCCCAGCTAACATGCCTTCTAACACTGCAGTACCTGAAGCCATTAACAGATAATCAGACGCTTGCATCAATAAGCGCGACTGTCCATCTAAATAAGTAATCGCTAAATCAGGTGCAACCGTTTGCTGAATCGTTTGCAATTGTGCTTTTAGATCAGCGCGTACGGTGGGGATCACTAGCTGCAAGTCAGGATACTTAGCTTTTAGAACCTGTGCCGTTTGTAAGAAAACAGCACCTAAAGCTTGCACTTCTTTAGTACGACTACCGGGTAGCACACCAAGAACCGGTTTAGCCAGATCCAACCCGAGTTGCTGGCGTGCTTCTTGAGCACTGGCATTAAATTGCAGCTCATCAGCTAGTGGATGCCCAACAAATTGCGCAGCAACTTGATGCTTTTTATAAAAATCGACTTCGAAGGGAAACAAGGTCAACATTAAATCAATCTTGCCTTGAATCTTTTTTACCCGCTTTTCTCGCCAAGCCCAAATGGAGGGACTGACATAATGCACCGTTGGAATTCCTTCAGCATGCAGTTTAGCTGCTAAGGGTAAATTGAAATCGGGTGCATCGACACCAATAAATAAATCAGGCGGGGTTGCTAGCCAGCGCTCTTTGAGCTGCTTACGAATTGATAGTAAGGCTGGCAAATCCTTTAAAACCTCCACCAAGCCCATCACCGATAGTTTTTCCATCGGAAACAAACTCATGCAACCGGCTGCTTGCATTTCTGGGCCAGCAATCCCTTCAAACATTAAATCAGGCTTTAAGGCTTTGAGCGCCAGAATCAAGCGTGCTGCCAGCAAATCACCTGAGGCTTCCCCAGCAATAATCGCAATGCGCTGCATCTTAGCGAATTAAACCCCGTTGACTGACTTGCACGAACTGGATCAAGCGCTGAATATCCGCAAACTCTCCATAGTCAGCTTCTAGCTGTGCTACTGCCTCTTTAAGGGTAATCTGTTGGCGATATAATAAGCGGTAGCTTTCCTTAATCCGCTGAATCGCCTCGCTCGAAAAGCCATTCCGTTTTAAACCTTCAGTATTGATACCTCGCGGAATCGCAGGGGCACCGTTCGCCATGACATAGGGTGGGACATCTTTACCAATAGCACTGCCCATGCCTGTGAACGCGTATTCACCTACAGTACAAAACTGGTGAACTAAAGTGAAGCCGCCCAAAATCGCATAATCACGAATCTCCACATGTCCCGCTAAAGTCGCACTATTCGCAAAAACCGTATGATTGCCAACGATACAGTCATGCGCGATATGTACGTAAGCCATGATCCAGTTGTCGCTACCAATAATGGTTTTGCCTTTATCTTGAGCCGTACCACGATTTAAGGTGCAACTTTCTCGGATCACATTGCGATCCCCAATAATCAACTCCGTTGGTTCATCTTTATATTTTTTGTCCTGCGGAATTGCACCCACTGAGGCGAACTGGAAAATATGATTATCTTCACCAATCCGGGTTGGCCCCTCAATCACAACATGGGAAGCAATGCGTGAACCGCGCCCAATACTGACTTGTTCACCAATGATGCTATAGGCGCCGACTTCAACATCCGCTGCTAGCTGAGCACTGGGATGAATAATCGCCGTTGGGTGAATCAAATTGCACCTTCTTTAGCAGCACACATTAATTCAGCCGAAGCCACTAACTCCCCATCTACCGTTGCTTTGGTATTGAAGACCCACATGATGCCTTTTTTCTTAAGGATTTCCGCTTCTAAAACTAGCTGATCGCCCGGTTCGACTTGGCGTTTGAAGCGTGCTTTATCCACCGCTACTAACATATAAAGCGTATTTGGCTGCGGCTCAGCACTCATAGTACGAAATCCCAGTAAGCCCGTGGATTGCGCCATCGCTTCAATAATAAGTACGCCAGGCATAATCGGCTTATCAGGAAAATGCCCATTAAAAAATGGCTCATTCACTGTCACATTTTTAATGGCTTTAATATAACGCCCTTCTTCCAACTCAAGAACCCGATCTACCAACAAAAAGGGATAGCGGTGCGGAAGGAAATTTTTAATCTCGTTGACATTCATGCCAGACATAAAGCCTTAATCCTTATTGTTTTGTAACTCAGCCAATTGCTTTTCCAGACTCGCTAAACGCCTCGCCATTTGATCTAACTGCCGGAAACGTACCGCATTTTTACGCCATAATCCGTGCTCTTCAACCGTAACGCCTGAAGAATATACACCCGGTTCATTGATCGAATTAATAACAAAGCTAGTACCGGTGATAGTGACACGATCAGCGATCACCAGATGCCCTGCAATCGAACACATTCCAGAAATTTGGCAATGACTACCAATTTTGGCGCTACCTGCAATACCGGTGCAGGCAGCAATCACCGTATGGTCACCGATTTGTACATTGTGAGCAATATGAATGAGGTTATCTAACTTCACGCCATGGCCTAGGCGTGTACTGCCCATCGCTGCCCGGTCAATACAGGTATTGGCCCCAATTTCCACATCATCGCCTAAAATTACCTTGCCAACCTGTGGTATTTTATACCATCCGGTCGATTCAGGGACAAAACCAAAGCCATCTGCCCCGATTACTGCACCCGAATGAATAATCGCGCGCTCACCAATTTCAGTTTCACTATACAAAGTCACTTGCGGATAGAGAAACGAATCAGCACCTAAGAGTACATTGCGCCCTAGATAACAACCTGCACTAATGACCGTACCTGCTCCAATATTGACGCCTGACTCTAAGACAACATTAGCTCCAATATGGACATCGGCTCCTAGAATCACATCAGCGGCAATCACTGCACTAGGGTGAATACCCGCGTCAGGCCGATGCATGGGATTAAATAAGCTAACGATTCGCGCATAAGTCAGATAAGGATTTTTGCTAATAAGCGCATCACCTTGATAGTGAGTTGCTAAATCGGCAGTGAGAATTAGCGCACCTGCTTTAGAAGTATTAAGTAGATTAAAATACTTACGATCACGAATATAACTAAGTTCATGAGCTTGAGCCTGCTCAATCGAAGCAACCGCTTGAACGGATTTATCGGGGTTACCTTGTACTGTGGTTTGCGTAGCCTCGGCAAGTGCGGCAAGCGTCCAAATTTTAGACATTATTAGTCTCCGCTGGCAGGCTCGGGAGCTTTAGAACTATTGGGAGCAACCGTTGGTTGCTGACTATCAAATTGCTGCTGCAAATAAGCTAAAACTTTATCAGTCAGATTCACACGCGCACTAGCAACAATATAATTACTTTCGCGGAAGACAATATCAATCTGTCCTTCAGAACGCACCGCTTCAACCGCTTGTTCGACCTGCTCTTGTACCTTCTCTAAAGCAGCATCTTTAGCGAAACGAATTTCTTCACGTAAATCTTCTTGTTTACGGCTGTAATCTCGTTCTAGAGTGCGTAATTCCCGTTCACGCTGGATGCGTTCCGCTTCTGGCAAAGTCTCACCGGTTGCTTGGAGCGCTTCACGTGCTCGCTGTAACTCTAATTGCTCTTGGGCTAAAGCAGCTTCACGTGCAGCAAATAAGGATTCTAAACGCTTACCTTCGGCTGCAGCTTGTGGTGCTTGTTCTAATACCTTTACCACATTGACGACTGCAAGCCGATAAGGCGGAGTGGGCTCTTCTGCCTGTACAAATTGTAGGGATAGCGTAAATAGCAAGCCAATAAGCGTTAAACGCAGCACACTAAATGTCCTAACTCTTGAAGCAGAACCTCCTTAGAAGGAGGCTCCGATACTAAATTGTAGGCTTTGCTCTTTATCGCCATCTTTTGCATTTAATGGCTTAGCATAGCTCACTTCGAAGGGGCCAATAGGGGATAACCAAACCACGCCTAGACCCGCAGAATAGCGTAGCTCTGAAGACTTAAAACTATCGGTGGTATCAAATACATTCCCACCGTCCACAAAAGCACTCATCTTCACTGTTTTCACATCAGCCGCAAAGGGCATCGGGAACAGGACTTCTGCAGTGGTCGTTAATAAAGCATCACCACCCTTTGCGTCTCCCTTAGAATCAAGCGGCCCTAAACTATTTTGCTCATAGCCACGTACGGAACGAATCCCGCCAGCTGTGTATTTCTCAAAGAACGGCAAACCATCTAAGTCGCCCTGCCCTTGACCAACAGCAACTTTAGCTTTTAAGGAGAAAGTGAAATCATCATTAATCGCTTTATAGATAGCACCATCATAAGCAAATTTAGTATATTGCAAGTCACTACCTGGCAATGCACCCTGCACGGATAGGCGATGACGCTGACCAGCGTTTGGGAACACGCTACGGTTACGCGTGTCATGCACATAGCTTAAAGTCAGCGGTAACTGTTTATATTCCAAGCCGTGCTTATCAGTGAATTCTTTAATATGATCAGCAGGATCAGTCCCTAAGATGATTTTGCGCTGCTCAGCCCCTGCCGTAAAACTAACTGAATCATTTTCACTAATTGGGAAAGCAAATTTCACATTCGCCCCGAACTTATCCGAGGCATACGCAGAAATATCTTCAGCCGCTGCGTCATATTCATTGTAGTAAATACTAAAACCACGACTTAAACCTTCTGGCGTATAATAAGGATTATCATAGGAAATCAAGAAGTTACGATTCGATTCACTGTTATCGATATTCACTTCTAGTTGTTTACCGGTACCCATGAAATTATCTTGAGTCACGGCTAGATTCACTAATAAGCCTTGAGATTGTGAATAACCAGCACCAATGCGGAATTGGTTGGAAGAACGCTCACTGACGATCACATTCAAATCTACTTGATCCGGTGTTCCTGCCACAGGCTCAGTGGTAATACGCACATCTTCGACATAAGGTAAGCGCTGTAGACGAACCTTTGAACGCTCCACCTGTTCAGCCGCAAACCAAGAACTTTCCAATTGACGTAGCTCACGGCGATAGACTTCGTCTTTAGTACGATTATTGCCACGAATATTAATTCGGCGCACATAAGTACGCTTACCGCTATCGACGTTCAGAGTAATATTGACAATCTTACGTGCTTCATCAATATCAGGCTTAGCCCCAATTTTAGAGAAAGCGTAACCTTGCTCACCGAGATAGGTTGATAAGTTTTTACGGCTTTCTTCTAAAGCTTTTTGTGAAAAAATATCGCCTTGACGCAACTTCATGGAATCTTGCACTTGTTGTTTCGTTAAGCGCTCCACTCCATACACATCAACCGTACCAATTTTGTACTGATCACCTTCATTCACACTGATGGTGATGAATACGCCTTGCTTATCGGGTGTTAGGGAAACTTGGGTCGATACAATCTCAAAATTCAGATAGCCACGATCGCGATAAAAAGAATTGAGTGCTTCTAAATCACCTACCAGCTTTTCTTTGGCAAATTTATCACGGCTACTAAAGGCTGGAATAGACAAGGTACGTGGTGTACCAGACTCTAACTGTGAAAGTAACTCTTGCTCAGTAAAGGCTTTATTGCCGACAATTTTTACTTGCTTAATCCGGGCAATTCCACCTTCTTTGACAGCGATATTTACTTTAACGCGATTATTCGCCAGTGGCTCAATACTAGTATCAATTTTGACACCGTAATGCCCCATATTTAGATATTGAGCTTCTAATTCGCGCTGCATTCTCAGCAAGGCTGCTTTATCCAGCATATCGCCTTTGCCCACATTCGCAGCTTTTAGGCCTTGCAATAACTGCTCAGTAGAAACTTTAGAATTCCCAGTAACAGTGATTTCACCAATAGCGGGTCGCTCGACGACTTTTACCACCAGTACATCACCTTGGCGAGCGAGTTGCACATCATCAAATAAGCCTGTCTCGTATAAAGCACGAATAGCTTCAGCGGAGCGATTATCATCAAAGGCTTGCCCAACGCGGGCGGGCAAATAGTTGAGGACGGTTGCCTGAGCCACACGATCTAGGCCACTCACTTGAATATCTTGCACCACAAAACTGGCAGCCCAAACTACCTGTGATGCTGCTAACAAGCCGCTTACGATGGCCCAAGAAAGTGTCTGTTTTTTCATTAGTTGATTAACCGCATAATGTCGTTATACACCGCAAGTACCATGATGCATCCCACCACAGCCATGCCAAACCGAAGTCCGTATTCCTCAACACGAGGGGACACCGGGCTGCCCTTAACAATTTCGATCACATAATACAGCAGATGCCCACCATCCAACATCGGGATAGGCAATAAATTCAATACACCTAAGCTAATACTTACCACTGCTAGAAAGCCTAAATAATAGGGCAAACCAGCGGATGCAGTTTCACCTGAATATTTAGCAATCGTTACTGGGCCACTGATATTTTTTAGAGAAACCTCACCTGTCAACATCCGCCCCATGAGTTTGAGCGTCACAATCGACATCTGCCAAGTTTTCTCGAAACTCTTCGTGACTGAATCGACTAGGCCTAAGCGTTGTTTGAACTGTAAAGTCGACAAGAGTTCAGTCGGGACAACTTCGCCAATACCTGCACCGATTTGACCGATTTGCTTGCCTTCTTTCTCTTTTAAAGCAGGCGTGACGGTAATATCACTCACCCCAGTAGCACGTTCGACTTGCAGTATAATCGGCTGATTAGGATGCTGCTGAATATACTTCACAAAGCTTTCAGCATTTTCCGGCTTACTACCATCTACTAAGAGAATTTTATCTTTAGTTTGTAAGCCCGCTCGCTCTGCAGCAGAATCAGGCACAATTTGCCCCAGCATTAAATCGAGTTTAGGTGCCCAAGGTTCTAAGCCAATTTTGGAGAGTACATCCGTTTCTTCTTTAAAGAGTGGTGTATTAGTTAAATCTAAGCTGCGTTCCGCTAGATTCCCTTCTTTAGTTTCTACTTCGATCTTTAAAGCTTGAGTGACCAGAAATTCTTCAACAATGGTCATCGCGGTTTCTTCAAATGTCGCCACGGGCTGATCATTGATTTGCAGAATTTTATCGCCTGGCTGAAAACCCGCTAAGGCGGCTGGTGTATCTTTAACTGGTTTAACCAGCGGATGCATTGCCGGATTCCCTGTGACACCAAACACAAAGAAATAGATCAATACAGCTAAAATAAAATTCGCTAGTGGCCCTGCAACCACAACGGCCATACGCACCCAAACGCTTTGGCGATTAAAGGCGCGATGTAACTCCTCAGCAGGTACGTTGCCTTCACGCTCATCAAGCATTTTTACATAGCCACCGAGCGGTAAAGCAGACAGCACATATTCTGTATTATCTTTAGGTGATACATAAGTCCATAAGGGTTTCCCAAAGCCGACCGAGAAACGTAAGACTTTAACGCCTAAGCGCCGCGCCACCCAGAAATGACCGAACTCATGCACAGTCACTAGAATACCGATGGTCAGCAAAAAAGCGGGAAGAATAATCAGCAAATTTTGTAGGTTCATAGCTTTCTATTATTTTTTATCCATGATGATGAAGCGCTGCGGCTTACTTCATCCTGAATAATGATATCCTCTAAGTGCACAGGGGTTCCTGTATCGGCCAATTTCATCACATCGCTAATCAAACGTGGAATATCCATGAAACCTATGCGCCGTTCCAAGAAAGCCTGCACCGCGACTTCATTAGCGGCATTCAAAGCAATCGTCGCCAAACCTCCACGAGCATGCGCTTCATAGGCTAACTCTAAACAAGGAAAGCGTTGCAAATCCGGTTTTTCAAAATCTAAATGCGCGACTTTAAAAAGATCTAAAGCAGCAACGCCTGAAGCTAAACGCTCCGGCCAGCCCAAAGCATAGGCAATAGGTGTACGCATATCAGGATTACCCAATTGTGCCAGTACTGAGCCATCATTATAGGCTACCATAGAATGAATCGTACTTTGTGGATGAACGACGACCTCAATCCGTTCTAAAGGCGTAGCGAATAACCAGCTCGCCTCAATCACCTCTAAACCTTTATTCATCAAAGTGGCTGAGTCGACAGATATTTTCTGCCCCATCGACCAATTGGGATGTGCTACAGCTTGTTCAGGGGTGACGGTATATAGATCTGCTAAAGCACGCTGCCGAAACGGGCCACCGGAAGCTGTTAGCCAAATCCGCTCAACACCCTGCTGACCTTGTACGGGTAAGCATTGAAAAATCGCATTATGCTCGCTATCAATCGGCAACAATTCAGCTTTGTGTTCGCGCACTGCATCCATAAAGAGCTGCCCTGACATCACCAAGGCCTCTTTATTCGCAAGTAGAACTCGTTTACCTGCACGGGCAGCCGCTAAAGCAGGTAATAAGCCTGCAGCGCCCACAATGGCAGCCATGACATAATCGGTTTCAGGTGCAGCAGCGACTTGCTCTAAAGCAGATTTACCTACTAAAACTTCAGTAGTAGAACCAGCGGCTTTTAAGCCTTTAGCTAAACCTTCTGCCGCTTGCTCATTGAGCATGACTGCATAACGCGGCTGAGATACTAAACACTGCTCTAGCATGAGCTGACTATTGTGGTTGGCAGTCAAAGCAAAAACTTTAAAACGCTCAGGATGACGTTGCACTACATCTAAGGTACTCACCCCAATGCTGCCAGTAGAACCTAAAATCGTTAGTGCTTTTAAACTCATGCTTTATAGCTTACCTATGACAAATAACCCGAGCGCCAAGATAGGAATGGCAGCTACTAGGCTATCAATACGATCTAAAATACCACCATGCCCTGGTAATAGCGTACCACTATCTTTAGCACCCGCTTGACGCTTGATTAAACTCTCAAACAAATCACCCGCAATCGACATCACCACGGCTAGCATCGAGAAAAATACAAAGACTAGCCCAGCGCCCAAGCGCAAATCCGTATAGAGCGCGCAAATACAAGCCCAAACCAAAGTAACTACTAAAGCGCCTGCAGCCCCTTCGCGCGTTTTTCCCGGACTTAAACTCGGTGCCAACTTAGTCTTACCGAAACGTTTCCCAGAAAAATAAGCAGCGATATCTGCAAAGGCCACTAAGCTAATAACATAAAATACATAGCCATAATGCAGATCATGTAAATAAACTAAGGTATACCAAGCAGGGATTAAAACGAGTAAACAGAGCACACGTAAGAGCCAAGGTCTGGTCTTATAGTAAGTGGTCTGAGGTTGATAACTGCGTAGGAGGTATAAGATTAATCCCCAAGTGCCTAAACTCAGCAATAAGATCGGCAACAAAGGCGGTGTCAGCCAGTAAATAAACTCAGCTAGCACTAGACTGCCCAGCACCGCTATTATTTTTCGCTGTTGATCTGTAAAGCCCATTAGATTTGCCCACTCCCAAGTTCCAATCCCTACCATCAGCAATAGAGCTAACTGGTCAAATAAAGGGTTGGGCAGCAAGAAAATCGCAAGAGACACAAAAACAGCAAGAATCAAACCGGTAATAATTCGCTGTCTAAGCATGCACGTCTCCTTGCAGATGTTGGATTTGCTCACTCGTCATACCAAAGCGCCGCTGCCGACTTGCATAAGCCTTAAAGGCTTCAGCTAAGGCCTGCTCATCAAATTCTGGCCAGAGCTTTTCAGTGAAATACAATTCCGTGTAGGCCAATTGCCAAAGAAGAAAATTGCTAATGCGCTGCTCACCACCCGTGCGAATAAATAGATCCGGCTCAGGCAAACCATAGGTAGACATTTCTTGATTCAAAGCTTGCTCAGTTAACTGCTGCGGACTTAACTCACCACTCACTATTTTAGCCGTCAGTTTCTGTACAGCCTGTAGTAAATCCCAGCGTCCACCATAATTAGCGGCAATCAGTAAAACCATCCCTGTGCAATGACTGGTTTGTTGTTCAACTGCCGCGATTTTTTCTTGTAAGCTCGTAGAGAAAGCCGAACGATCACCGATAAAACGCATGCGTACATTATGTCGCATTAAACCCGCTGTTTCGCGCTCTAACACCAACATGAAGAGCGACATTAAGCCGCTGACTTCTTCGACAGGACGCTTCCAGTTTTCACTGCTAAATGCGAATAAAGTCAGACATTCAACACCTGCTTGATTGCAGGCACGAATTACTTTACGGACTGCCTCTACACCCCGTTGATGCCCAATGAGGCGGGGCATTAAACGTGCTTTTGCCCAACGCCCATTGCCGTCCATCACGATGGCAACATGCCGCGGAACGGCTTTTTTCTCAGCTTGCATGTGCCCGCTCCAAGGCCATTAGATAGCCATTAGATCTTTTTCTTTTTTCTCAAAAACTGCTTCTACTTCTTTAATATATTTGTCAGTGAGCTTTTGCACACTGTCTTCAGCACGGCGTTCTTCATCCTCAGAAATCGATTTATCTTTTTCTAAAGCTTTTAATTCGCCATTCGCATCACGGCGGATATTACGAATAGCAACCCGAGCGCCTTCAGCTTCGTTTTTAACAATTTTGACTAAATCACGCCGCCGCTCTTCCGTTAAAGCGGGCACTGGAACGCGAATGACGGTACCTGCAACTGCTGGATTCAAGCCTAGATCCGACTTAAGAATAGCTTTTTCAATCACTGCGACCATCGGCTTTTCCCAAGGCGTGATGCTGAGGGTGCGTGCATCTTCAATAGCAATATTGGCGACTTGGCTTAAGGCAGTAGGTGTGCCGTAATAATCGACCGAAACATGATCTAATAAGCTCGGATGGGCGCGGCCAGTACGGATTTTTGTTAATTCGTTTTTCAGAGCCTCAATACTTTTTTGCATGCGGGCTTCCGCACTTTTCATAATATCGCTAATCATTGTTTAAACCTCTACTAACGTACCCACAGGCTCACCACGCACAATCGCATGTAAAGCACCTGCAGCAAACATATCAAAGACTCGCAACGGCAAATGATTGTCTCGACACATTACCATTGCTGTTAGATCCATTACACCGAGTTGTTGTGCAATCGCCTCATCAAAGCTTAAACGCTCATAACGAGTCGCACTCGGATTCTTTTTCGGGTCAGCCGTATAAATACCATCCACTTTAGTGGCTTTCAGTAATAAATCAGCTTCTAATTCCACGGCGCGCAAACTCGCAGCAGTATCTGTAGTGAAAAAAGGATTACCCGTGCCAGCAGCACAGATCACTACCTCACCTTGCTCTAAGTAACGACGGGCTTGATGCGCTGAATAAGCCTCGCCCACTTGAGCAATGGCTAAGGCTGGCAGCACTCGACAAGCGCCACCAAGCTGTTCGATTTGGTCTTGCATCGCTAAGGCATTCATCACCGTGGCGAGCATGCCCATTTGGTCGCCCCGCACCCGATCCATACCTGCTGCTGCTAAGGTAGCACCGCGAAATAGATTACCACCGCCAATTACTAAAGCGACTTGTACACCGAGTGCCCGCACTTCTAAAACTTCCGTGGCAACTCGTTTTAAAATAGCAGGATCGATCCCTGAATCAAGATCACCCATTAAAGCTTCGCCGCTAAGCTTGAGGAGGATACGGCGTGGTGTTGTGTTCATGCTGAAACTGTCCAGAACCCAAGATGGCGTACTTTATACAGATGAAAAGAAAAAGGGGCAACCATGTTGCCCCTTATCTTGCACACTTAAAGCGTGTTTTAGCCTGCTTGACGAGCTTGAGCAGCTACTTCTTCCGCGAAGTTTTCTTGCTTCTTCTCGATGCCTTCACCCGCTTCAAAACGGACAAAGCTAGTCACTGCAGCACCTTTGTTTTTCAACAATTGTGCAACGGTGACTGACGGATCCTTAACAAAAGCTTGGCCTAATAGAGTCAGCTCTGCTAGGAACTTACGCATTTTGCCTTCTAGCATTTTCTCAGCGATTTCGCGTGGCTTGCCTGTTTGCATGACGATATCCAATTGAACATCACGCTCACGCGCCACGCGCTCAGCTGGAATACTAGACTCATCTAAGCCTGCTGGATTATTCGCCGCCACATGCATGGCTAAATCTTTGCCTAATTCAGCTTCTGAGCCAGTAGTAACGATCGCAACACCGATCTTGTTGTTGCTGTGCAAATAAGTTGAAATGATGCCGTCACCTGCTGCAACGATTTGCGCACGGCGAACTTGAATGTTTTCACCAATCTTAGCAACTAAGGCAGCACGTGCCTCTTCAACTGTTTGACCGCTAGCTAACTGCACATTCGCTAAGGCAGCTGCGTCAGTAACACCGCTTGCCAAAACTGCATCAGCAACTGCTTCTGCAAACTGAATGAAATTAGAGTCCTTAGCGACGAAGTCAGTTTCACTATTCACTTCAACTAAAGATGCTTGCTTTTGATCAGCGCTTAACTTAATAACCACACGACCTTCAGCAGCGATCCGGCCTGATTTCTTTTCAGCTTTTAAAGCACCTGATTTACGCATTAAATCGATGGCTGCTTCCATGTCACCATTGGTTTCAGTCAGTGCTTTTTTGCACTCCATCATGCCTGCACCCGTACGCTCACGCAGGTCTTTTACCATTGCCGCAGTAATTGACATTACTAGACTCCTAAATTCGAGAATTCAATTCAATCGCTAAACTGGATTATTCTTCGTCCGAGTTATCATCAGCTGTTGCTACTGCTGGAGCTTCTTCCGCTTCTTCTTCAGCTGGCTCTGATAAATCCACCCCTGATACCGCTGCAGACGCATGGCCTTCTTTTACTGCATCAGCCGCTGCTGATACATATAATTGAATGGCACGAATCGCGTCATCATTTCCAGGGATCACATAATCCACATCTTTCAGAGAGTTATTAGTGTCTACTACACCAATGACAGGAATACCTAACTTTTTAGCTTCTTGAATAGCAATTTTTTCATAGCCTACATCGATGACGAAAATCGCATCAGGTAAGCCCTTCATTTCTTTAATGCCGCCGAGACTACGCTCTAATTTCTCTTGCTCACGTTTCAGCATTAACACTTCTTTCTTATTTAAGCGCTCGATGCTGCCATCTTCAGACATTTTTTCTAATTCTTTCAGACGACGAATAGATTGCTTAACCGTTTTGAAGTTAGTCAACATACCGCCTAACCAGCGATAGTTCACATAAGGCATTTTGCAAGACTGGGCGGCTTCACGAACTGCATCACGCGCAGAACGCTTAGTCCCTACGAACATAATACGACCACCACGAGAGGCCAATTTGCCAATGAAATTCATGGCATCATTGAACATCGGTAAAGTTTGCTCGAGGTTGACGATATGGATTTTGTTGCGTTCGCCGAAAATGTACTGACCCATTTTTGGGTTCCAGTAACGAGTTTGGTGACCAAAATGGACACCGGCTTCCAGCATTTGACGCATGGTAACTTTAGGCATTGTAAATCTCCTGATTTGGGTTACGCCTCCACGGATCCCAAACTGCTTACTTAAGTTTTCTGCTTTACGCTAAACTGAAGCACCCTTGCAGCTTGTGCCGATACGTGTGTGGATTAAATAATTACAAGTAAAAAATAATCTTGTTTGCCAAAAAGGCGTGCGCTTTATACCATGATTCGCTTTTAAGTGCTACTTTGGAATTCAGAACAGATGGCAATCTCGATAAAAACACCAGAAGAAATTGAAAAAATGCGCGTCGCAGGCCGTCTAGCTGCTGAAGTGCTAGGCATGATTGAACCACATGTTAAGCCTGGCGTGACGACTAATGAGCTTAATGATATTTGCCACGATTATATTATAAACGTTCAAGGGGCCATACCTGCGCCGTTAGGCTATGGTACGCCGCCCTTCCCTAAGTCGATCTGTACCTCAGTCAATCATCAGATTTGTCATGGCATCCCGAGCGATAAAGTATTAAAAAAAGGCGATTGCCTCAATATCGATATTACGGTGATTAAAGATGGCTATCACGGTGATACTAGCAAAATGTTCCACGTCGGAGCGCCCACTATTCCCGGAGCACGTTTAGCTGAAGTCACACAAGAATGTATGTATCTCGGTATTTTGACTGTTAAACCGGGTACGACTTTGGGCGATATTGGTGCAGCCATTCAGCAGCACGCGGAAAAAAACTATTATTCGGTAGTGCGGGAATTTTGTGGACATGGCATTGGTGCGAAATTTCATGAAGAACCACAAATTCTACATTATGGCAAAGCAGGCAAAGGGGATGTCATCCAAGCTGGTATGATTTTCACGATCGAGCCGATGATTAATCAAGGTAAAGCGGATCTAAAAATCCTGCCTGATCAATGGACGGCTGTGACTAAAGATCACAAATTGTCCGCACAGTGGGAACATACCGTACTCGTTACTGATACAGGCTTTGAAATTCTGACACTTCGTCCCGAAGAACAGGGTTGGCATGAACGTTTGCAGGCAAAACTCAAATTAAAATGAATACGGATAAGCGCCTGAATCCCTTACTCGACCATTATCAAGAATTTAAAAATGGTAAACCTGAGCCTTTAAAGCCCAGTGATTACGCGCTTTTTCTTAAGGAAGCCCGTAAACGTTTGGCAGGCTATTTCTTAGAAAAATATCCGATACGCTCACTGCTTTATTACCATGCTGGCTTATTGGATGTGATCCTACAAGAAATTTGGCAACAAACAGGCTTTAGCGTTTCTGAAGGAGCATTGATTGCGGTAGGTGGCTATGGTCGCAAAGAGCTTCACCCTGCTTCAGATGTCGATTTGTTGATCTTGCTCCATCAAGCACCAGACTTTAGTGCGCAAGAGCGTATCTCTGGCTTTCTGACTTTTCTGTGGGATATGGGGATTGAGGTGGGGCATAGTGTGCGCACCTTGGATGAATGCTTGCAGACTGCGCGTACTGACCTAACAGTTATCACCAATTTAATTGAAGCCCGCTTATTGGCTGGTAGTCGCGATTTGTACCATCAGATGCGAGCGGGCATTAGCCCTGAGAATATGTGGGACAGCCGCAATTTTTTCTTAGCTAAAGTAGAAGAACAAAAAGCACGCTATCTGCGCTTTGGCGATACTGCGTATCGAGTAGAGCCCAACTTAAAAGAAGGCCCTGGTGGCTTACGCGATATTCATATGATCGGCTGGATCATTGAGCGTGAATACGGGCAACTCTCTCTATCTGAGCTGCACGAACATCGTTTATTAGATCAAAGCGAATATGAATGCTTACGTCAAGGTCGTGCTTTCCTCTGGAGTATCCGCTTTGTGCTGCATACGATTACCGGGCGCAAAGAAGATCGCTTACTCTTCGACTACCAACACACGCTTGCTAAAACCTTTGGTTACGATGCAGAGCAACGTAATGAAGCGGTTGAAGCTTTTATGCAGCGCTACTACAAAACTATTACCGAACTCGAACGTCTCACCGACGTATTGATGGGCGTGTTGCGGGTTAAATTAGCGATTGATGAACAACCACAGCCCATTATGGTGGGCGAATGGTATGAAAAGCGGGGCAATCTATTAGCGGTCAACTCTCCTGACACCTTTACGCTCTATCCAACTGCTTTATTAGAAATCTTTTTATTTTTGCAAAATACGCCGGGAGTTATTGGCTTAGCACCTGAAACGATTCGTTTGATGCGCAGCAATTTGCATCGCATTGATAGCGGCTTCCGCCAGCAAATCTGGCACAGGCAAATCTTTATGCAGATTCTACGTCAGCCTAGCGGTATTACGTTTGTGCTGCGTTTGATGAATCGTTATGGGATTTTAGCGGCCTATTTGCCCGCCTTTGCGAATATTGTCGGGCGCATGCAGTACGACCTGTTTCATGCTTACACAGTGGATGAACATACCCTGTTTGTTATTAGCAATGTGCGCCGCTATAGCACTGAAAAAGGTGCTGCAGATTTCCCCATGTGCAGTGAGATTTTCAAGCGTCTGCAAAAGCCAGAGATTCTTTATTTAGCGGCCCTATTTCATGATATTGCTAAAGGTAGGGGGGGCGATCACTCTGAATTAGGCTCAGTCGATGCTTATGAGTTTTGCCGTGAGCATGGTTTAAATGTGCACGATGCTTCACTCGTGAGTTGGTTAGTGCAAAAACATTTATTGATGAGTGTCACCGCCCAGCGTAAAGACATCAGTGACCCAACGGTTGTTCAAGAATTTGCAGAACAAATCATTGCGCAGAATCGCTTAGACTATTTATTCCTCCTCACGATCGCGGATATCAAAGGCACCAATCCTAAACTTTGGAATAGTTGGAAGCGCTCGCTCTTAACCGAGCTGTATTTAAATACTCGCAACCTTCTCAACCAACGTTTACCAGCTTCAGAAAAATCAGCCTCGATCATTGCACAGAAGCGAAACTCTGCTTTAGAACATTTAGTTCAAGCAGGATTTACTGAGGAAGCCTGTATTAATCTATGGAAAAACTTAGGTGAGGATTATTTGCTCCAGCATTCGGTAGAGTCGATTTGCTGGCATGCACAGCACATTTTGACTTCCAAACCTGAGGACTTTCCTGTCGTCAAAATGCGCTCCACGATCTCCGGCAGTAGTAATATTATTTTTATTTACAGTAATGACTCCCCTGACTTATTCACGCGGGTTGTATCCACTTTAGAGCAACTCAACTTAAACATCGTGCAAGCACGAATTGTATCGATGGAAGTTAATGGCTTCGACCTTTATACCCTGCATATCCTTGGCCCTGACAATAAACTAGTGGATGATCCTGCTGATCAACAACATATCGTGGACGTTATACGGCGGAATTTGCGACGCGACCAGTTCCAAGTACGGCAACATCGTACACCAAGAATTTTACGGAATTTCGATGTGCCTACTCGAATTCAATTCCGTCAGCAACCTGAGAAAAAACTTACCATTATGGAGGTGAGTACTGGTGATATGCCAGGCTTACTGTCCCGAGTCGGGGAAGCTCTCGATCAGGCGGGTGTGCGCGTGCACAATGCACGAATTACCACCCTAGGCGAGCAGGCTGAAGATATTTTTTATATCACCACGCGTGACGATGAAATGATGATTACGGATCCTGTCGTGCAAACAAATATTAGTAACTCACTCATGGCGGCATTGAGAATTTAATTAGCTTACTCGCTGTAACCTGATTTGCAGATCACTCCTAGCTAGCCTATATACAGTAACGAGTATTCGATTGAATGCTTGTTCTTACCTATAAACCCCGCAGGAGAGTCCCATGCTAGAGAAATTGAAAGATAAAGCAGCTGAGTTACTACAAGATGCTAAAGAAGGCGCTGAAAACTTGTATGATACTGTCGCAGACAAAGCCTCGGATTTGGTGGATAGTTTAAGTGACAAGACAGATGAAGCACGCCATCACGCTGCTGATCTGAGCGACACAGCACAGGATAAAACAGAGAATGTTGTCGATAGTGCTAAGGCGATGGCTGCTGATGCAGTAGATGCCACGAAGGACGCGGCTCACTATGTAGCAGACAAAGCTGCCGATGCGACTGAAGCGGCTAAAGACATGGCGGCTAATGCAGTGGATGCGACTAAAGAGGCTGCTAGTGATTTAGCTCATAAGACCGAAGATGTTGCTTTAGATGCCAAACATTTAGCAGAAGATGCCGCACAAACTGCTAGACATAAAGCAGAAGACTTAGCGCAAGCTGCTGAACATGCAGCTGATAAAGTGCATAGAAATACTTAATTCGCACATTCCCCAATGATAAAAGCCCCAAATCGGGGCTTTTATTTTTATACGTTGATGAAAGACTTAAACTGCATCTTTCATACTTAAACGCATACGGCCTTGACGGTCAATTTCAATCACTTTGACTTTTACGGTATCGCCGACATTAACGAAATCAGTGACTTTTTCTACACGCTCTTGGCTAATTTGCGAAATATGCAATAAGCCATCTTTGCCTGGAAGAATGGTTACGAAAGCACCAAAGTCCATAATACGTGCGACTTTACCTTCATAGACCTTATTTAATTCAACTTCAGCCGTAATCGCTTCGATCATGCCTTTGGCTTTATGCGCAGCGGCTGCATCAACAGCAGCAATTTTAATAAAGCCATCATCACTGATATCAATCGTCGCGCCGGACGCTTCAGTAATACCGCGAATGGTTTCACCGCCTTTACCGATCACTTCACGAATCTTTTCTGGGTTAATTTTTAAAGTCACATAGCGTGGTGCATAATCAGATAACTGATCACGTGGTGCAGCAATCACTTTTTCCATTTCGCCCAGAATAAATAAACGCCCCGCTTTCGCTTGCTCTAAGGCACGTTCCATAATTTCGCGGGTGATACCATTAATTTTGATATCCATTTGGAGCGCTGTAATACCATTACGTGAACCGGCTACCTTGAAATCCATATCGCCTAAATGATCTTCATCACCGAGGATATCAGTCAGTACTGCAAAGCGGTCGCCTTCTTTAATCAAGCCCATCGCAATGCCGGCTACTGGCTCAGAGACGGGTACGCCTGCATCCATCAGTGCTAAGGAGCTACCGCAAACGCTAGCCATTGAGCTGGAACCATTGGATTCGGTAATTTCAGAGACACAACGAATCACGTATGGAAAATCTTCCATCGCTGGAATAGTCGCTTTTACACCACGCTTCGCTAAACGACCGTGACCAATTTCACGACGCTTGGGTGAACCAATCATGCCTACTTCACCCACGCTATACGGAGGGAAATTGTAGTGGAACATGAAGGAGTCTTTGTATTCACCCGCAATCGCGTCAATCACTTGCGCATCACGCTCAGTACCCAAGGTAGCAACTACCAAAGCCTGCGTTTCGCCACGTGTGAATAAAGCCGAACCATGCGTACGTGGCAAGACACCGACACGCACAGTGATTGGACGCACAGTTTGCAGATCGCGACCATCAATCCGTGGTTTACCTTCTAAAATACGGCCACGCACCACTTTCTTTTCTAAATTTTTGAATTCAACGCGCAGTTCTTCTTCGCTTGGGCCCGTTGCACCCTCTTCTTTCGGCAATAACTTTTCTTTGGCTGCGGTTAGAATCTCATCAACCCGTCCATAACGCTCTTGCTTGTCTGCGATTTGGAAGGCATCCACTAAAGCCGCCTCTGCTGCTTCGGCCAAACCTTGCACTAATGCCTGATTTGCTTCTGGCGCTGACCATACCCAAGCAGGATTACCTACCTCAGCCGCCATTTCATTGATGGCATTGATCGCAACTTGCATTTGCTCATGGCCATAAACTACTGCGCCCAACATAACTTCTTCGCTGAGTAATTTGGCTTCAGATTCCACCATTAGGACAGCATCATTTGTACCCGCTACGACTAAGTCTAAAGCAGAATTCTCTAATTCAGCTGGCGATGGATTTAATACATATTGGTTATTCACATAGCCAACGCGCGCTGCACCAATCGGGCCTTGGAAGGGAATGCCGCAGATTTTTAAGGCAGCAGAGGCGCCTAACATGGCAGGAATATCGGGTGCTACGTTTGGATTTAAGGAAATAACGGTAGCAACGACTTGCACTTCATTGGTGAAGCCTTCGGGGAATAGAGGGCGAATCGGGCGGTCGATTAAACGTGCAATTAAAGTTTCTTCTTCCGTTGGACGCGCTTCACGCTTGAAGAAACCACCCGGAATACGCCCGGCCGCGTAGAATTTTTCTTGATAATTCACAGTGAGTGGGAAGAAATCACGACCTTCACGTGCTTGTTTTTCCGCGACTGCGGTGACCAACAAGACAGTTTCATCCATGCTGATGATCACTGCAGTGCTAGCTTGGCGTGCTACTTCGCCAGTTTCGATACGAACGGTGTGTTGACCATATTGGAAAGTTTTAGTCACTTTTGCCATAACTGTTATTCAGCCTATCTTTTTTAAATGTAAGGGTATTACGAACTGTCACGGGCAGGCTGTTTAAAGATATTTTACAGCAAAACAGCTTTAAACAACCTTCCTGCATGACGACAACAAGATTAAATATTCTCAGTAGCGCAAACAAAAACACCGCAGGATTGCGGTGTTTTTGATGCATCTGCTTAGCGACGCAAACCTAAGCGTTCAATCAGCGTCTGATAGCGCGCTAGGTCTTTACCTTTGAGGTAATCCAGCAATTTGCGACGTTGATTAACCATTTTCAACATACCACGACGTGAGTGGTGGTCTTTCTTGTGGGTCGCAAAGTGCTCGGTTAAATGCTTAATGTTGGCTGTTAATAGCGCAACTTGCACTTCCGGCGACCCGGTGTCAGTATCTGACTGGCGATAATCAGCTACGATTGCCGCTTTCTGTTCTGCATTCAGAGACATCGTCCAAAGCTCCAGAGTAGTTAAGGTTAGTAAAAAGGCGGCTATTATAGCAGAGCTAGAGCAAAGGAGGAATAGTCATACTTTCAAAACTTATAGGCGAGTAAGTAGCTAAATTACCACCTACTCAGCCTTTAATACCTAATAAGTGGAGTGAGGTCTATTATAGTTAGGCGCTTGATAAGCCTGCTTAGCAGCACAACGCCATTCATAAGCATAGTTATAATAACGCTTCTGACACTCATAGACTGCACAACTATAACCATAATGGTCTTTGCAACTAGAGACAGCTGCTTGCTCAGCTTCCCACTTGGTAGGATACCAAGCGCTCCAAGGATTCCACGCGACTGCACTACCTGCTGCCCCTAACACTAAAGAACCTAATAAAGCTGCCATTACTAATTTCGCTTTCATGATCTTACTCCCTCACAATTCATTGAAACTGATGATAGTTCATTGCCCTTTGGGGCTTAACTTAACTTGGCTTGAGTAATTCACTGCTAACCTTGTCTTGTTGGGATCAGTGTATGAAAACACCCCTTTGCAGTCATAAAGAAGCGGTAAAGTTTTGGTAAACTTGCTATAAAGCAATAACAATCTGACCAAAACGCGAGTGTTTATGTCTGATCTCGTACGCTTCGATGCAGCCAACCAATCGCTTCACACTAGTCAGGGCACGATTCAGTTGCCACCGAAAGCGTTTGGGATTTTGGTGTATTTACGTGAGCGTCCTCAGCAACTTGTTACTAAAGAAGAACTATTAAAAGCCATCTGGCCGGGGCTTTACGTCACAGATGCGGTCTTGAAGGTCACGATTGGCGAACTGCGTAAAGCTTTAGACGATGATGCGAAAGCGCCACGTTATATCGAAACAGTACATCGACGCGGTTATCGGTTTATTGGCTTATTACCCGCTATTGAAGAGAGCCAAACTAAAGCTAGTACTTTGGTGGAGCAGCCTATACGAGCTCCTCTGTTTACCTTGTTAGCTGGCCGAGCTTTTGCATTGGAACAACTAACAAGTGCTTGGCAAAATAGCTTAGTGGGTCAAAAGCAAATTATTTTCGTGCAAGCCGAAGCTGGTTTTGGAAAAACGACCCTCATCAATTATTGGCTTACGACTCTGCCCTCTGCACCGCAGCTCATCATTAAAACTCAATGTTTAGATCAATATGGTCAAAGTGAAGCTTACCAGCCCTTTCTTGATGGCTTATTAGAACTATTAAATAGCCCACAGCAAGAACTCGTATTGAGTCTATTAAAACAACATGCACCTGTTTGGTTATTACAATTACCTAGCAGATATCGATCAGAGGTAGCCAATCAGCAAGAGCCTTTCGGTGCTACTGCCGGACGCCTATTACGTGAGTTTGCGGAGTTTATTGAACAGCTTAGCAAGCATTTACCACTGCTGTGGGTGATTGAAGACTTACATTGGAGTGATGCCGCATCGATAGAGCTAGTAGCTACCTTGGCTTATCGTCAACATTCAGCGCGTTTTAGTTTGCTAAGCAGTTTAAGACCCTCGCATTTAGCCAGCCAGCTGCGTTTAAAAGCCTTACTTGGTGATTTAGTTGTCGGGCAGCGTGCACACACTATCCTTCTAAACGCCCTATCAGCCTCTGATCTAGCGCTTTATCTACAGCATAATTTACCAGCATCCCTCCTCAACACTGCCACGTTAGAGCTATTTCAACATTACACCGAGGGTCAACCCTTATTTGTGTTTACTGTTCTAGAACATATTAAAAAGCGCTGGGAAAATACGACCAGCCAAGATAGCTCCATACATTGGCTAGAACAATGTATTTCAGGTGGTTTAAAGACTTTATTAGAAGCTAAATTCGCTAGCTTGACCCTTCATGAAATTAATTTATTACAAGCAGCCAGCATAACCATTAGTCGTAGTACCTCAGAAGGTTGTGCAGCTATTTTAGAGCAGGATATACTCACGCTAGAAGATCAATACCAACAACTGCTAGACAAAGAACTTTGGTTAATTACTGCGGGTGAGTACACTTGGCCGGATGGTTCGATGGGTGAGTGCTATCGCTTTCGGCACAAGCTCTATCAAGACTTCATTTATTCAACTCTATCCGCTGCTCGCCGACGCCACTATCATTTACGTCTAGCCAAACGCTTGCAGCTAGCCTATCAAACACGTAGCCCCGAAATTGCGGCTAAGTTGGCTTATCATTTTGAGCAAGGTGGCGATCTTATCCAAGCCATTCACTTTCTTCACCAAGCCAGTCAGATCGCTAGTCAACGCTTTGCCTATGTCGAAGCAATCCAGTCACTTGACCGTATTTTAGCACTCCAAGAAGCTCAACAATTAGACCGATTAAGTCAGCTTGCAACCTTAGAACAACGCTGTAATCTATTGTTAGCTAGTGGTAATTTGGCTCAAGCGATTCCTGCTTATCAGCAGCTTATTACCAATAGTGAAAAACTCTCACCTAAACATACTATACGGGGTCTCTTGGGTTTAGCAGGTGCACTGTTTTGGATTGACCGCCAGCAATGTCTTGTTGCTGGGCAACAGGCATTGGAACTCAGTCAACAGTTTAATGATATTGAGTTAAACATTCATGTACGTGGCAAAATGGCTCATTGGTGTAGCATTATTCAAGGCTATCAAGTGGAATATGGGCAGGATTACCAGCAAGCCATGCAGTTAGCACGCCAAACTAATGATCCACTTTTAAAATGCACACACTCTTTACTCTATATCTATTATTTAATTATTAGCTCTAACTACTCAGAAGCATTAGATATAGCATTAGAGACCCAAGATTTTGCTAAAACGGCTGGAGATGCTAATAGCTATTTAGGGAGTATTTTCTTTCAAGCTTGGGCTTATTTTTATCAAGGTCAATGGCTAGAAATGCTAGAACTGATCAACTCAGCCTTAGCTTTAGCTGAAAAAAATGCACAAGCACATTGGATCGTCCATTTGAGCTTACAAAAATCGTGGCTCTTAACTCATCAAGGTGAGTATCTAGAGGCAGCGACTTTATTAGAACCTGTTTATCAACAAACCAAATTAGCACCCTACAAAACTAGTGCTTACTTTTTTAGTTTAATTATTTACATTCATCTCAAAACCAAGCAACGCGACCTGACAGCGGTTCAAGCCTATCTTATTGAAATTCAACAGTATCTACGTACTAACACGACTGCCATTGATTGGGTATTAAAATTACCTTTGTATCAAGGAATGGCTGAATTTTATCTAAAAATATATCAGCCAGAACAAGCTTATCGAGCTGCACAAACCTTAGAACAATTAGCGCAACAATCTGCAGAGCGAACCTACACTCAACTTGCTCAACTCTTAAAAGCTCGAAGTCTGCAAGCTCAAGGCAAACTAGGAGAAGCCCAATTAGCACTAAATCCAATTAGACATGCCTTAACTCAGGCACCACTGGCGCTTGTTCAAAAAAGCTTAGAAAATCTAGGTAATCTTTCTATTAAAGAATAAGCGTGACGGTGGATAAATAAACAAATAGTAAATAGAAAGTAAAACACTATAAATTAGTACTAATAAATAAATATATAAACTCCACTGATGTTCAGACTTAACCGTGCTCAAGTGCTGGATAAAAGGCCAAATTAGAACCAAATCATAGGCTAAGAAGCCTGCTAACTGTCCCTTTACATTCCCCCATACTGGGTAGAGCAGGCCATATAAGAAATACATCGCAGCCCCTAGATAAATCCATCCAAAGACTATTGAAGTTTGTGGCTTTAAGGGCCAAGGAAAAATATGAGGCAGACGCAGAACTAAACTGGTTCCAACAATCACTAAGGCGATTAAAAAAAGTATAAATGAAAAGCGTATGAGTAAAGGTACCGGTTCATGATATTTAAAAGGCAATTCTTTTGACCACCAATACAGCCAAAGATTTAGTAACAAAGAGGCCGTACACAAGGTAAAGGCTAGTACAGGGGGCAACCACTCTTGGATTAACGGGTAAGTGATAACTAGTGTCAGTAATAAACCCGCATAGGTCACGGCAAAATCTAAAGCACCCGCCTTAATACCTGCATACTCTTTTGTCCAAGCAATCCAAATTACTGGTATAGCTGTACTTGCACAGATAGAGGCTAGAAATAGATAAGACAGCTTGCCATCCTCCCAAGGCCAACACATGAGTGCCCAAGGCAAGCGGAAAGCAAAGCCAATACCTAGGGTTAGCAATACCAACCCGACTAAAAATAATATTACACGCATTATTTATCCTTTTTAATTGGCTATTATTCTTAATAATAGCTTAAGCAAACTGCTTAGGTTTTTTGCTTTATTTGCGACTAAAACGCTTAAAAAACTGACAGCACTCTAAAGCCTGACTTGAGCATCTGAAGAAAGGATCGGTATTTTTACATCGGGCCAGCCCTGTGTGAGTAGCTCGATTATCCTTGCATCATACCAAGGCACTCGCACTGGCATTATTCATATCATCATGACCGTTGAAGAAGCTAATGAGCCACTTATTAGCCAATAATCCGACCAGTGGTTGAATTCTCATACTTAACGATAACTAAGTGGTTTAGCTACTAAGCTATACTTTTAAATCATTAAAACACCAAAGCAAACCCACAATAGCTATCAATTTTAAAAGGCTACCTAGTCATGTTGATGACCCATTCATCATTGTTAAATACTGAAAACTTACCCTTGCGCACCCCTGCTTTCAGCACTCAGCTATCACCATCCACTGCAATACCAGCCAATCGCAGCTATGTGATCGTATTGGCAACTGGTTTAGAAGACCACGGTAAGCGTGCCACTTTAGCCTTTTCAGCGGCTTGCTCAGCTTTAGCAATTGATAGGCCCACCTATGTATTTTTAGTGGGCGATGGCAGCCATTGGGCTTATGAGGGACATGCTGATGCTATTCATCAAGCTGGTTTTCCAGCTTTAAATGAATTGATAGATACTTACTTAGAATTGGATGGAAAACTTTATATTTGCTCAGCCTGTGATCAAGTGTGTAGCTTGCCACTCACCGATGGTGCTGTATTAGTACGGCGCCAAGGAATTGAAGTACGCGGTCTAGTCAGTATTCTCGACTACGCTGCTCACAGCAGTACCATTACTTTTTAAGGAAAAAATTTAATGAGTTGCTTATTACCACCCGTTTGCGCCTTTTGCGAACACTTGCTCAACTCTCCAGAACAAGACTGCCTTGCTTTTCATGAAATCCCAGATGCTATTATGACGGGTAAGCAAGATCATACTGAAGCACTAGCTGGCGATAAAGGGTATCGATTCCAGCTTGCTACAGAACACTTAGAAGCATTCACCGAAATCAATACAATCCGCCAAGCCATGGGCTTACTCCCATTTCGCTTGACTGATCAAGGGCACTGGTAAATCCATCTAAACTGTTTAACATAGCCATCCTTTTGCAATAAAACTGATGGCATGACTTACAACCTATTAACTTACCACCCCCGTTACTGGCTAACTTGGCTAGGTTTAGGCTGTTTATGGCTACTTGTACAGTTGCCGTGGCGAGTTCAGATGTGCTTGGGCGAAAAGCTTGGCTGGCTCATGTTTAAAACTCTTAAACGGCGACGCTATATTGCTTGTGTCAATTTGGAACTCGCGTTCCCTGAACTAAGCGCTGCAGAACGAACTGAATTAAATCGCCAGCATTTCATTTCAATGGGCAAAGGTTTATTAGAAACTGCTTTGAGTTGGTGGGGGAGCGAAAAACGTTTGACCCAATTAGCTTTCATCGAAGGCTTAGAATATTTGCGCAATGCTCATCAGCAAGGTGGTGTGATTTTGGTCAGTGCCCATTTCACGAGTCTTGAGCTAGGTGGGCGTTTATTAGCTCCCTATCTACCCTTACATGTCGTTTATCGCCCTCATCAAAATGCAGTGATTGAACAACAGGTGGCTCATTTACGGGCTATGCGTTATGGACAAACGATTTCACGAGCGAATATTCGCAGCATGATTCAAAGCCTCAAGCAAGGTTTTGCAGTTTGGTACGCCCAAGACCAACATTTTGACCAGAAAAGCAGCTTATTTATTCCCTTTTTTGGGGTAGAAGCGGCCACGAATACGGCTACCAGCCGTTTGGCTTCTTTAGGGCGGGCTAAAGTCGTGCCGTTCTTCACAGTACGCAAAGAAAACGGCTATCTACTGCGTTTTTTACCCGCTTTAGAAGACTTTCCGAGTGAATCCGTTCATACTGACACTGCCCGAATCAATCAGATTATCGAGCAGCAGGTACGCGAGTTCCCCGAACAGTATCTGTGGACACACCGGCGCTTTAAAACTAGTCCGGATGGTAGTGATCGCTACCAGAATCATCGCCGCGACCACCCTGAAAGTCGCTGCTAACTCTAAAGGAAACTTTGCATGCAAATTGCTCCCAATACAGTAGCCACCTTGGCTTATGTGTTAACCAATACTCAGGGCGAAACCCTCGACCAAGCGGATGCTCAACAACCGTTTGTCTATTTACATGGCGCTCATAATATTATTCCGGGCTTGGAAGATGCTTTAACTGGCAAACAAAAAGGTGACCAATTGGATGTTACCATTCCGCCTGAACAAGCTTATGGCCCTAAAGATGACGCTCTCCAACAACAAGTACCGCGCTCTATGTTTGCAGGTGCTGATGCAGAACATATAGTACCAGGCGCACAATTCCACGCTCAAACGAATGCCGGTATGCAAACCATTGTAATCACTGCAGTGGATGGTGATGTCATTACGATTGATGGCAATCATCCTTTAGCGGGTGAGACTTTGAATTTTAAAGTCACGGTGTTGGACGTACGTGCAGCCACTCAAGATGAACTCAGTCACGGTCATGCACATGGTCCGGGCGGCCACCATCACCACTAATAAACGAGGCTGCTCCTTAGCTTAGGCTAAACAGTAGCAGCCTTTAACCCGTACAAAATCTAGCTAGTCACTTGTTCAAGCAGGCAGAAAGCTGTTCTATCTGGTAAACTTCTGCCAATTGATAGCGTCAAAAACCCTACGAACCCCAACCGAAAGGAATCTGACATGCGTTTCCAAACTTCGCTTGGCCTGACTGCTTTAGTCAGTGCTTTGATAGCCAGCCCCGTTTACGCAGAAAACTGTAGCATCTCTTATTATTGCTATCGAAGTATGATGCCAGGCCCCGCTCCAGTAGCGCCAGTGGCCACGACTCGGCCTGCTCCAGCTGGGAGCACACGCCCAACTAATCTGCAACAGCCACGTCCAGTTACTCCTCCTGCAACTAATCGGACTCAGCCACCTAGCACTACGGTTGCCAGACCAGCAATACCTGCACCGAGCCAGCCAAGGATTAATCAGCGCTTGATTGAACAGCAACGTGCCCAAACTTTAGCAGATCAACAACGCCTTGCTGAATTACGGCGTAACACGACCACGTCTAACAATCGCCCCAGTACGCCAACACCCCAAACGCCCGTTCGTGTTAGCCCTCCCTCAACTACTACTACGAGCAGCCGCCCTGTACTAAGCAATCAATCTTGCAACACGTTGGCTTTGAAAATTAAAGTCTTAGAAAGTCAAGCAACTAGCCATGCACGCAATCAACAGCCAGTCAAGGCTCAAGAATTATTCAAAGTCGCTGCTGATTTACGCAAAGAAGCGAAACTTAAGGCTTGCACGATTTAAGCTCAGTTTAAATAGCGTGATCCTGCCTTATAGACAGGATCAGCAAGTAGTTAAGTACGCCAAGGATCAAAAAAACCTGTCACTGTATATTGATGTCCTCTTGGATCTTGAGGCGGTGTTGGCTCCACTTTAGGTGCAACGGTGGCATTCGCTTGCTCCACTGCCGCTAACAATTCAGTATCTAAAGGGTCTAAATGGCGATCTGTAGTAAACGGATCAGGATTGACCACTAAGCTCATTTTAGGTGGCCAATCTTCAGCTAAGTGCTCGGTGTAAACCGGTTTGAGTGCTACTTCATGTGGTAATTGAAAATACTCTTGCTCATTTGCAGCAGTAAGCTCAGGAAAATCAGGTAATTCCGGCTCAGGCACTACTGCAAACGTCGGGGCATTAATGGGCTGTGATTCAGTGGGATCTACAACCTTAGTTACAACTACACTATCCGGATTTAGCTCTTGTTCTAGCACACTAGCAACTGATGTATTAGCCACCATGGCTGGGGCAGTCTGGCTAATAACCGCGTCGTAGACTGGTTCAGTAGTGCCAGAGACTTTAGGCTGATCGCTTAAGATGATTGGGCTTAAAGCATTTTTATTTAGAATAAGTGTTGGCTCAGAGCTTTGGTGAAGCCTTTTAAGCTGTGGTTTACTCTCAGACTGGGATTTATGTTTAGTGGTTTGATTTTTTTCTGCTTCAGTATGCTCAGAACCTAAAAACACGCCTATCCCAAGCATAATAATACTACCGTACCAGCACCAGAAACCCTGACCCAGCTGTAAAATGGGTAGATCGACTTCGCCAGTAGGAATAGAGTTAAACCAGAAAGCTTGGGTTGCGACTAACATCGCAAAACCAGCTAAGGTCGATCCCCAAAGCGGAGAGCTATACATTAGAACGATGCCAAGCAGCATCAATAAATTTGCATACCAAGCAAATTGGAAAATCGCGAAGCCCATCCAACCGGTAGCAAACACCCAATAACCTTCAACCGATCCTTGACTGGTATAGAAGCTCGGAAACCAAAAAGCAGCAATCCACGCTAGACCGCCGATAAATAGCGCTAACGCAGCAATGGGTTCACGTAGCGAGCGACGCGCAGTGGGAGTAGCGATATCCATATTTCATACCTATGCGGAGGTGACACTCAACTTGTACATTATAGGCGCTTTACACCTAAAAATAGCCCCCTTTGCTCAGATAAATCCCACCTTTTAACGATGCACTTAAATAATGCATTAAAAATTCCAAAAAAGTGCATTTAGTCATTTAAGCACCAAAACAAACCGATATTTGCCTAGTTTTACCAAAAAATTTAGTTTTTTTCGAAAAATCACTATCTTTGTGCGCTAGGCTACTAGTCAAGACTCTTGAGCTGCATAAGATGAGGACACTTTCCGCATCTAGCTTAAGAGGTCTTTTCACATGGAGCAGTTAGTTCCCGCTCTAGATACGCTCTTTGTATTAATCGGTGCTGTCATGGTATTAGCCATGCATGCAGGCTTCGCATTTTTGGAGGTCGGGACAGTCCGGCATAAAAACCAAGTGAATGCTTTAGTGAAGATTATTGCTGACTTTGCAATGTCCACGATTGCTTACTTTTTCATCGGCTATTATGTTGCTTACCAAACTGGCTTTTTTCATAGTGCGCATGAACTAGCTGCGAATAATGGCTTCGGCTTAGTTAAATTCTTTTTCCTCCTAACCTTTGCAGCAGCGATTCCCGCTATTATTTCTGGTGGGATTGCAGAGCGGGCTAAATTCCATCCCCAACTAGCAGCCACTTTTATTTTAGTAGCTTTGGTTTATCCCTTTTTCGAGGGTATTGCTTGGAATGGTAACTTTGGCATTCAAGCTGCGTTTGAATCGCTGTTTGGTGCAAAATTTCATGACTTTGCTGGCTCAGTCGTCGTCCATGCGATGGGCGGCTGGATTGCTTTAGGCGCTGTAGTTTTATTGGGTGCACGTTATGGACGCTACAATAAGCAAGGCAAGCCTATGTCTGCCCATCCACCTTCCAATATTCCTTTCCTAGCTCTAGGCGCTTGGACACTCACCGTCGGCTGGTTTGGCTTCAATGTCATGTCTGCGCAAGCCGTGCAAGGCATTAGCGGCTTAGTGGCCATCAATTCCTTAATGGCGATGGTAGGTGGGATTTTAGCCGCCATTGTCCTTGGTAAAAACGATCCCGGCTTCGTACATAATGGCCCATTAGCAGGTTTGGTCGCCGTCTGTGCAGGCTCCGATATTATGCATCCCTTGGGCGCTTTAGTGGTTGGTGTTGTCGCTGCTGCGATCTTTGTCTGGGCCTTCACCGCTGCACAAAATAAATGGCGGATTGATGATGTGTTAGGGGTATGGCCATTGCACGGTTTATGTGGTGCTTGGGGCGGCATAGCTGCTGGTATCTTCGGTTTAGAAGCCTTTGGCGGCATGGGTGGTGTGAGCTTTATGAGTCAAGTTGCTGGAACCTTGCTGGGTATTGTTATTGCTGTTGTGGCAGGCTTTATAGTTTATGGCCTTTTGAAAAAAACCGTAGGCTTACGTTTGACTCAAGAAGAAGAGTACAACGGTGCTGACTTGTCGATTCATAAGATTAAAGCGAATCCTGATCTTTAAACTTCTCAACTGCTAGGCAGGCTCAAACGTCGAGCCTGCCTAGACTAACTTGAGTTCTTCCTCTATTCCTCTTCAGCAGTAGCTGCTGGCACACTGTTATCTTCTTGATAGTAATAATCATATTTAGCCAAGGTATCCCGAGTGAAGGCCCAGGCCTGGTTATAAGATAAACCACTATTAGATGGAATCACGATCTTTACATATAACTCATTGCCATGATTAAGCTTTAAATCACTTAAAGCACTGTTTAACTGGCTTAGGCCTACACTTTGATAACTAGCATCACCGGGCTTGCGAATACTATAGCCTGCACTGGTATACATGACCTCTACGACTTTTTTACCTTTACTCGAGCGCGAGGGTTTAAGTAGCTTTTGGTATTTTTGATCCAACTGCGAATAATCGCCCTCTAGGCTTTCTAGTTCTTTGCGGTTTTCTTCAATCTGCGTGCGTAAACTGGTTAAAGTGGTCTCTTTCTCGAGATTTTCTGCTTGTGACTTAGAAAGAGTCTCTTGAACTTGTTTGAGCTCAGTACGTAATTGGGTCGCTTCAGCCTCTTGAGCTTGTTTGGTTTGGGTCAACTCTGTCTGTAAACGTTCACTAGTCGCTGAGACAGTGTTGAGGTTAGCTTGTACTGCTTGTAGCTCAGTAGTACGCGCTGCTAAATTGCTTGCCTGAGTAGCCGCCAAGGTTTTCGCTTCTTTGAGTTGCGTCTGCGTTTTCTCTACTAGGGCCTCACTACGCATTAATTCAGTTTCAGTTGAGCTGAGTTGACGACGATAGTAATCCAGCTGCTCTTCCAAAGTCGCATTCTCTTTAAGCGTGCTCGCTGCCATTAGGCGCGCTTGGTCTTTAGCGGCAATATTTGAGCGCAAATCCTGTAATAAGCGCGTGTTCGACAGCAAGACCGCAACCGTCACCAGCAAAAATGTCATGAGAATGACCATCATGACATCACTGAATGAGGGCCAGAAATTCTCTTCATGAGTATCCTGAATTTGCAGGAGCGTATTATTTTGCTGATGCATCACTCACCTACCGACCAAGCAAAGAAGTTTTGGGTAAGCTAGGCGTATGGGGTCTCTCATCTAGACGGAAGCCCTCCCGAATCGATTCGCGAATCACCCTTAAATCTTCACTATTAGTTTCGACTGTCCGTGCAAGCGCATGGCCAATCGTACTAATCTGGCCTTGCAAATCGTCCACAGCTAATTGCAGGCGATCACCAGCCTGTAAGAAGCGCTCCTGAATCTTAGTCACTGCTTCAGCAGCTTGGCGCAGCTCAGTAGTGAGTATAGAAACATCGTTCAGAATACTCACTTCAGTCGTGCGGAAATGCGGCATGATATACAAAGTCGTGACTTGCTCCAAATTAGCTAGAAGCTGTGTACGAATATCCTGCAAGCGTAAATGAAAATAAGAGAAAGCGGCATAGCATAAAATCGCGGTAATAGTGGTTTTTAAAGCAGTCGACATTCCACCTAAGATAGCGCCCATTTTCTGTAAATCATCCGGTGTATTGAGTAAACCTTCTGCATTAAAAAGCGCTACTGACAATGAAACTACAGTCCCAAAGACACCCGAAATAATCAAAATATTGTGCACAAAACGCACTAGCGTAAAACGCGCCGATTCACCGGCTGCTACAATCGCACCTAAAGAACCTTGGTTGATTTCTGCATTTTGATCATAAAGAACTTGTAATGCATTCACTCGTTGTACAATCAGCGTCTTACTATCTAATTTATGAAGGGGATTAGCGGCGTTATCTTTTACCCTTTCCACAAAACGCTCTAATTCTTCTTCTTCATGTGCATAGCTAATAAATAAGGCCATCATCCGAACTAAGCCCATCAGGAATAAGGCTACAATCCCCAAATTCAAAATGATGCCTAAAACGCCTAGTTGCTTAGAATAGAAAAAGGGCGTTAGGACATCTTTAAAAAGGAAAATCAGGATGCTGGTTAGCAATAACAGGCCAACCATCAAGAATAAGGAGTTGTAAGCTCGTGCTTTTACGGGTTTCAAGATAGCTTCCTACTGAGGTTAAAAGATAATCGACGCTTCCAGTTCATCGTACTAAACGCCGTTGCTGCTCTGAGTTGCCTCATTGTCAATGCTGGTCTAGCAAGTCTTCAGTTAAATCCAGGGCTGTTTGCATTGGGGTTCTTGGGCTAGTTTCTAATGGAGTCATCTCCGGCAAGGCTCGCCCTGACTCAATACCTAGTTCAGCTAAGCGTTTGGCACTGGGCAACACACTACGCTCCATCGACCCTAAAAAGCGATTGTAACTATCAACGCTAGCCTCTAAATGCTTGCCTAAACGTTCAGCATGGCTGCTTAGAATCGATAAGCGCTTATGGAGTTCCGTTCCCACATCACGAATTCGTGTCGCATTCTCGGTTAAGATCGCTTGCTGCCAACCAAACGCGACCGCTCTTAGCAAAGCCATGAGTGTAGCAGGTGTGGAGAGTATAACTTTAGCTTCCAATGCATCGTTCATTAAGCTTTTGTCATGTTCTAGCGCAGCGCCTAAGAATTGTTCACCCGGCATAAACAGCACTACAAAATCGGGAGCACCCTCAAATTGCTCCCAATAGCGTTTGGCTGATAAGAGCTTTACATGCTCACGTACATGCCGTGCATAGCGCTGCAAATGCTGAGCACGCTCCTGATCACTCGCCGTTTGCGCTGCATCCATATAAGCATCCATGGGGGTTTTCGCATCAATCACTAACTCACGCTTATCTGGCATGCGAATCACCATATCAGGACGAATGGTGCGCTCTTCATTACTGCGTTGCACTTGCTCCATAAAATCGCAATACTCGACCATCCCTGCCATTTCAACGATACGCTTTAGCGTCAATTCACCCCATTCGCCACGCATGCCCGGATTGCGCAAAGCAGCGGATAATTTATTAGCCTCCTGCCGTAAAGCCAATTGGTCTAAACTTAAATGTCTTAGTTGTTCGCCCAAGGCGCCAAAGGAGGCATGTCGGTCTTTTTCAATGGTTTGAATTTGCTGCTCAGTTTTTTCTAAAGCTGAACGAATCGGTTCGAGTAGGTATTGAATTGACTGCTTGCGCTGGTCTAAATCCGCCTGCGACTCTGATTGAAAGCGCCGCATGCTTTCCTGAGCCAGTTGCAAGAACTGCTGATTATTTTCCCGCAAAGCCCGCTGAGAGGCTGCTGCAAACGTGTTATGTAGTTTGTCTTGCGCATCTTCAAGCATACGTAAGCGCTCTTCGTGTAATTGCTCTTCTGATTGCAATTGTAGCTTTAAGCGCTCAACTTCTTGACGAGCTTGTTGAAGTGGCCGGTTATAGATGAGAAAGGCTACCCCTATGCCCAGCAGAAACATGCACAGTGCCACAATCAAGAGTATATTGGCATCCACTAACTGACCAAGGCTAGAAGCAGTACTGGTCATAGATTTACCCTACAACCCATGCATCTAGTGCGATGCGACTTACGTAATAGTGCTTTGTGAAATTTAAGATAGGTATTGTGCATGAATAAACGGCTCGCCACTCAAATGCTAAGTATTATCACACTTCTGTGTACTTGGCTGCTAATCACCACGCCTGCTGCTGCCATGACTGATCTGCAGGGTCAACCCGTTAAGTTAGAAAATATCGTCGGCAAAGGCAAATGGACTGTGATGAAAATCTGGGCCTCCGATTGCCATGTCTGCCGCCAAACGATTCATTATTTGAGCGATTTTGAAGTTAGCTTTCCTGATGCTGCAGTCTATGGAATTTCTATTGATGGCCAAGCAGGCAAAGCGGCAGCCCAAGCTTTTGTACAACAGTACCAGTTAGACTTTCCTAATCTACTCAGTGATTTAGGCGAAATGAACGCTTATTTAAATAAAGCCGCTGGAGAAGATCTCTATGGTACACCGACCATGTTAGTGTTTAACCCCCAAGGGAAGTTAATCGCTGTGCAGCCGGGCCCCGTGACTGCTGACGAGTTAGTCGCTTTTATTAAGAAAGAGCAAAAATCTTGAGGACAGATATGCTTAAGGCTTTAGCTAAACAGCTTAAAATTCTCAGTTTCATGGGCTTACTTAGCCTAAGTGCCAACCTACAAGCCTTTACTGATTTACAAGGTAAAACGGTAGAGCTTAAGGATTATGTGGGTCAAGGTAAGTGGACTGTGTTCGAAGTTTGGTCATCCGACTGTCCCTATTGTCCTGATGGCGTGTTTTATATGAAGGACTTTAAAGCACGTTACCCCCAAGCTAATTTAATTGGGATTTCTCTGGATGGCGATGCAGGCCAAATTGCAGGGCGGCAGCTAGCTCAAGGTTTTATTAAAAAACATCAAATTAACTTTCCTACTCTGTTAACCAGCACTCTTGAATTAGATCACTTTTTAACAAAACAGGGGGAACAAGCATTGATTGGTACGCCTGCGCTAATGATCTATAACCCGCAGGGCGAATTAAAAGGCGTTGAATCCGGAGCGATTATTGCACAAGATGTGATTGATTTTATTCAAAGTGAACAAGCTAAATAGCATAGCTTAGCTTAGCTTAGAAGCAGTAAATCGCACCTATTGAGTGGTGCGATCAGGTAAAGCAATATTTAACTCTAAAACCTCACAATCATTGACGCGCTCAAGATGAACATTCACATCTTTGTCGTCAATAGGCACATACTTACGAATGACATTCATAATGTCATTCCGCAACTGAGGCAGGAAATCTGGGCCATTGCGATCAATACGCTCATGGGCGATCAAGATTTGTAAGCGCTCTTTAGCCACTTGAGCGGTTTTAGGCTTCGGGGTACGAAAATAGTCTAAAATACCCATGAGTTTTTATCCTCCGAACAGTCGTTTGAAAAGTCCTTTTTTCTCAACTTCGAGGAAACGATGCGGCACAGTTTCGCCTAAGAAGCGTCTAACAAAATCATCATAAGCTTGGCCAGCCGTGCTTTCCTTATCCAAAATGACTGGCACACCACTATTGGAAGCTTGCAATACCGAGCCTGACTCCGGAATAACACCAATTAGAGGAACCGCTAATATCTCTAAAATATCCTCCATCGCCAGCATATCGCCACTCGCAACGCGCGTAGGTGAATAACGGGTAATTAGCAAATGCTCACGAATGCTTTCACCACGCTCAGCTTTTAAAGTACGGCTTTGCAATAAACCTAAAATCCGATCTGAGTCGCGCACTGAAGAAACTTCAGGATTCGTCACGATGATGGCATCATCTGCAAAGTGCATGGCTAAAGCAGCACCACGCTCAATACCCGCTGGCGAATCACAAATAATAAAATCAAAGCCATCCTCGCTTAAGTCTTTTAGAACCTGCTCTACTCCTTCTTGAGTGAGAGAGTCTTTATCACGAGTTTGGGAGGCGGGAAGAATGAATAAATTATCACTCCGCTTATCTTTAATCAGGGCTTGCTTAATATTAGCTTCACCACTAATGACATTGATAAAATCATAAACCACCCGCCGTTCACAGCCCATAATCAAATCAAGATTACGCAAACCAACGTCGAAATCAATGACCGCTGTCTTGTAACCCTTCAATGCAAGTCCAGTTGCGAAGGCAGCGCTGGTAGTCGTCTTGCCGACTCCACCTTTGCCAGAAGTTACAACAACAATCCTGCTCAATTTCTTACTCCTTGATTCAACAAGCCGTGCGGCACAGTCGGACTATAAAGCTAAACCTAAGCCATGCCAATCAAATCGGCACGATTTTCAGTTTCTCTTGATCCAAATAAATCATGACTGACTGCCCCTTCAGATTAGATTCAATCTCATCTAATAGACGATAACGTCCTGCAATTGCTATTAATTCTGCCTCTAGGCGTTCGCAAAAAATCCGTGCTTGAGTATCGCCTTGAACACCCGCTAATACCCGACCACGTAAAGCACCATAGACATGCACTGAGCCACCCGCGAGTAGCTCTGAGCCGGCACTGGTATGTTGGAGAACGACAATATCACCTTGTGGACAATAGACTTGTTGTCCTGAACGTACTGGCCGATCTAAAACTAAAAGACGCTGTACAGCCTCAGGGCTTACTGGGGTTAAGTTAACTTCAGTGACAGCGGGGGTATTAGCCACTGGCTGCTGTTTGCTAGGACGCAATAATGCCCACCCTGCCTCTAGCGCTTTAGCTTCAGCATCTACCCATAAATTCCGTAAACCAACCGGCACAAACCCAAGCTTGCTAACTTGAAGTTTAAGCTCTACAAAGTCGAGTGCAAGCCCAGCCTCACCTAAAAGCTGACAATCAAGGATAATCGGACTACGTTCTAAAAAATGACTTGCCTGTTGCCCCTTGGCCTCTAGTGCTGCACCAATTGCGTGCATATCCGTTGAATAAAGAACAAGCACTGTCAGTAGAGACATTTCCCCTTTTAAATCAATTATTTGATCCTTCACGCAGCTCTATCTCCTTGATGCAAAACTTAACGGTAACTTACTAATTAATCGCCTTATTTTGTACATTTATTGAATAGACTTATGATATGCTGTTTATAGGTTCGTTTGACAGGGTATTTGCTTTATTTTCTAGACACCTCTATGCCCAGTGCACTGCCACTTGGATCCTCAACTCAGGGCTTAAACATGTACAATAAAAAACCTCAACAATTCTTAATAACTATAGGCTTTGCTTGCCTGAGTGCTTTGGCTATGCACTCTGTTAAGGCTAGTAACACACCGGAACTAGGGTCACTATACAACCCAGCTGAGCAATTTAAAACTGCGATTAATCTTATTGAAGGGCAAAATACCCAAGCTGATTTCTCCACTGGGCTAAAATGGTTGAAACTGGCAGCGGCACAACAATATCCACAGGCTCTCTACCAGCTTGGTTTTTATTATGAATATGGTGTTGATGAAGTAGAGCGCGATTACTTCAAAGCAGTCGATTTTTATGAAAAAGCAGCCAAGCAAGGTCATCTAGAATCTCAATTTAATCTCAGTGCCTTGCTTTTGCGAGATAATACGCCAGCCTACGATCCCCAAAAGGGCTTGTATTGGTTAGAACAAGCCGCCCAACAGGATGACGGCGAAGCTCAATATAGTTTTGCTATGCTTTTAGCTAAAGAAGCTAAAACTGATCCTAAGTTAGCAGATCAAAGTTTCAAGTGGTTAACCAAGGCAGCTCGTAATGGACATCGTGGCTCTGAATACATTTTAGGTGTGAAATACCTACAGGGTGAAGGTGTCAAAGCGGATTACCAGCAAGCCTTTGAATGGTTTCAAAAAGCAGCTGATCAGGGGGATGCGGCAGCACAGTTCAATACCGGTCTTATGTATGAACAAGGGAGCGGCGTTAAACAAAATCTGGCATTAGCTATTGAATGGTATGAAAAAGCAGCCAAACAAGGTGAAGCGGGTGCGCAATTCAATTTAGGTAATAAATATTTATTCGGCTCTGGCGTTAAACAAGACACAGATAAAGCGCTTAAGCTCATTCAGGCGTCAGCCAAGCAAGGCAATCCCGCTGCCCAAACCTTATTAGGGAATATGCTAACTACCGGTAAGTTTTTAGGGATTGATTACGCTAAAGCCTATCAGTTGTACTTAGAAGCTGCTGAAAATGGCTATCCAGAAGCACAATATCAACTATCTCTGATGTTTGCTAAAGGCCAAGGCGTGGAAATGAGCCATGAACAATCCGTCCATTGGATTAAGAAAGCGGCACAATCCAATCATGCACTAGCACAATATGGCTTAGGTGCTTATTTAGCGAATGGTGTTGGCATTGAGAAAAACCTAATGGAAGCGGCGTATTGGTTATCGCTAGCGGCTGCCCAAGGCCAACGTCATGCGATTGAATCGCGCGATTCCGTGATGGAGCTGCTCACTAATGAGCAACTCGACACGCTCAAACAACGTATCAATACCTTTAGCAGCGTCCCTCAGAAATTGTTCACGCGCTAAGTAAAACCGCTTAAAAACCAACTGGCAATACAGCTATATGCAAGCTATTGCCAGTTTCAGGTACAATGCCGGCGTTTTCGATTACCCCACAAGCATATTATGGCCGTAGCAAGCACTGCCTCGTCTCTACAAACTTTACAACCTGCTTATCCACCTCCCAAACAAGGTAGTATTCGTTGGGGGCAGCTTTATGGTAATGCATCGGAAGCGTTAATCGCGCAAACAGCTAGCGAATATAAAGGCTTTGTGCTGCTAGTGACGAGTGACACCCATCAAGCTTATCAAATGGAGGAAGCCTTACGCTTTTTTGCGCCCGAATTATCGGTGCACATTTTTCCTGATTGGGAAACTCTGCCTTACGATATTTTCTCCCCACATGAAGATATTATTTCTGAGCGCTTAAAAATCCTCGCACGCCTGCCCACGCTTCAGCAGGGGATTTTAATTGTGCCGGTAGCTACTTTATTGCAGCGCTTAGCACCTACTCATTATGTGCAAGGCCATAGTCTGCTCCTGAAAGCAGGTATGAAATTAGACATTGATAGCTTCCGTAAACATTTGGATAAAGCCGGCTATCAACATGTCAGCCAAGTCATGCAACATGGCGAATATGCAACTCGTGGCGCTTTAGTGGATTTATTTCCAATGGGCAGTAGCCTGCCTTATCGGATTGATTTATTTGATGATGAAATCGATTCGATTCGGAGTTTTTCGACTGAAACCCAACGTACAGAAGATACTTTTAAGCAAGTAGAACTCCTGCCTGCGCGTGAATTTCCCTTGGATGAAGCTGGGATCAAATTATTTCGCTCGAATTATCGTCAGCAGGTAGAAGGCGATCTCCATCGCAGTCGAATTTATGAAGCGGTTAGTCACGGCAAGCCACCTGCTGGTATTGAATATTATTTACCCCTCTTCTTTGAAACCACCGCTACTTTATTTGATTATTTACCCGCGAAAACCTTAGTTATTCTTGAAGATGGCTTGCCCACTGCCGTGGAGCAATTTTGGCAATCTTTACAGAATCGCTATGAACAACGCCGCCACGACATCGAGCGGCCATTATTACCACCTGAAAAAATCTTTCTAACAGCTGATTTACTGCAAAGCTTTATTCGTGAATATCGCAGCATTGAAGTACAAAGCTTTAAATTAGAGGGTGAAGGTCAGAACTATGCGACTGCTGCCCTACCCTCTCTGCTGATTCATCCACGCCATGAACAGCCCCTATTTTTGCTACTGCAATTCCTTAAAGATTTAAAAGGTCGAGTCCTCTTTACTGCAGAATCAGCCGGAAGACGTGAAGCTTTCATTGAGCTGCTACGCGACCAGTCGCTTTCGTTACAAACGGTAGAAAGCTGGCAAGCCTTTGTCCAAGGCAAAGCGGAAATGGCAGTCACGGTGGCACCGCTTGAACAAGGTTTTTGGTTACCGGATGCGCGAATTGCCGTTATTCCCGAGAATCTTCTGCATGGCGTACAAATTCAACAACAACGCCGCCGCAAAAAAGCGACCCGTGATGCGGATGCGATTATTCGCAATCTAACTGATTTAACCGAAGGTGCACCCGTTGTTCATGAGGAGCATGGGGTTGGACGTTATCTTGGCTTACAGATGGTTACCACCGGTGGGGTTGAAGCCGAATACTTGCTGATTGAATATGCAAATAATGATCGACTCTATGTTCCAGTCGCCTCTTTACATTTAGTCAGTCGCTACACGGGCGCTGATCCTGATCATGCCCCCTTACATCGACTCGGTACTGATCAATGGGAAAAGGCCAGGAGTAAAGCAGCCGAAAAAGCGCGCGATGTTGCCGCTGAACTTTTAGATATTCATGCACGGCGGGCAGCGCAAAAAGGTCATAGTTTCCCCTTTGATGAAAATGATTATCGCTTGTTTGCGGGCGCTTTCCCGTTTGAGGAAACGCCAGACCAAGCCTTGGCGATTGAAAACGTCATCAAGGATATGCGTTCTGCTCAACCAATGGATCGGGTGGTATGCGGGGATGTTGGCTTTGGTAAAACTGAAGTCGCGATGCGGGCGGCTTTTGTGGCAGCCAATGCCGGTAAACAGGTGGCTATGATTGCACCGACTACCTTATTGGTTGAACAACATTTAAATAACTTCCGTGACCGTTTTGCTGATTGGCCGTTCCGCATTGAATCTTTATCTCGGTTTAAAACTGGCAAAGAAAGCTCCAAAGCCTTAGATGCATTAGCCGCTGGCACCATTGATATAGTGATCGGCACGCATAAACTCTTACAGGACGATGTGGTTTTCAAAAACCTCGGCTTAGTGATCATTGATGAGGAACACCGCTTCGGGGTACGCGATAAAGAGCAGATGAAAAAGCTGCGGGCTAATGTCGATATGCTCACCATGACCGCAACCCCGATTCCACGTACTTTGAATATGTCCCTATCGGGTTTACGCGACTTATCGATTATTGCGACCCCACCAACCCAGCGGCATGCGATTAAAACCTTCGTGACCGAATGGAACAAAACCACCATTCAAGAAGCCTGTGCGCGTGAACTAGCTCGTGGTGGCCAGGCTTATGTTTTACATAATGAAGTCAAAACCATTGGGCGCATCACTGAAGAATTAAGCGAGCTGCTGCCCAATGTAGAAGTACGCTTTGCTCACGGGCAAATGCGCGAGCGTGAACTCGAAAGCATTATGAGTGACTTTTACCATCAACGCTTTCAGATTCTAGTCGCGACTACCATTATTGAAAGTGGGATCGACGTTCCCACCGCCAACACCATCATTATCAATCGGGCTGATAAACTCGGCTTAGCCCAGCTACATCAGCTACGGGGACGGGTCGGACGCTCACATCACCGCGCTTATGCCTATTTGATTACGCCACCGAAAAAGCTCCTCACCCAAGATGCTGTCAAGCGCTTAGAAGCCATTGAATCTTTAGAAGAATTAGGCGTCGGTTTTACTCTAGCCACTCACGATTTAGAAATTCGCGGTGCTGGTGAATTACTTGGCGAAGATCAAAGCGGGCAAATTCAAGAAATCGGCTTTAATCTGTATAACGATTTATTAGAGCGGGCAGTTAAAGCTTTAAAATCTGGGAAAACACCAGACCTTGACCCACGCACTCAAAGCCGTACCACCGTTGAATTGGGTGCGCCAGCACTTATTCCTGATGATTATTTACCGGATGTGCATAGCCGCTTGATTCTGTATAAACGCATTGCGAGTGCTGCGAATCAGGAAGCTTTAGACGAATTAAGAGTTGAAATGATCGACCGCTTCGGTTTATTACCTGAGCAGGTTAAAACACTCTTTAGCGTGACCCGTGTTAAATTAATCGCCCAAGATTTAGGCGTGCGTAAACTCGATATGACCGCGAAAGGTGGACGGATTATTTTCGATAGTAAACCCAATATTGATCCAATGAAAGTGATTCAACTCATTCAAAAACGCCCGTGGATGTTTAAATTAGATGGGCAGGATAAATTACGCTTTGAGATGGAGTTAGATACTGTGGAAAAGCGCGAAGAATGGGTAGTGAAGTTGATGGGAGAGATCAGATTATAAATATCTCCCCCAATTAAATACTTTGTACTAGCTCAGACTTTATCTGACAGCTCCCCGTTTTGTGCGGGTGTCTGTCCGATTAGATTTGAGTCAGATTTTTTTCCGCCCAAATCCGCTTCCCATCAAGCAAGGTTTCAACAGGCGTTCTACCGTTACACATTTTGCCCTGATGAGTTCGTTCATTGTTGTAGTAAGACAGCCATTCGTCCAGATCTTTTTGTAGCTCCTCCAGCGTTTGATACAACTTTTTGCGGAAAGTCACCTGATAAAATTCGCTCAGGATGGTTTTATGGAACCGCTCACAGATGCCATTGGTTTGCGGCGACATTGCTTTGGTTTTCGTGTGGTCGATATCATTAATCGCCAGATAAAGCTGGTAATCATGGTGCTCGACCTTGCCGCAATACTCGGTGCCCCGGTCCGTTAAAATACGCAGCACTGGCAACTGCTGTGACTCATAAAACGGCAATACTTTGTCGTTCAGTAAGTCTGCTGCGGTGATCGGTGTTTTCGTCGTATAGAGCTTGCAGTGCGCGACTTTGCTGTACGTATCGACATATGTTTGCTGATAGAGACGACCCACGCCCTTGAGGTTTCCGACATAAAACGTGTCTTGCGATCCAAGATAACCAGGATGCGCGGTTTCAATCTCACCACAGGCTTCATCGTCGTGTTTTTTGCGCTCAAGTGCCGCAATCTGTTCATCAGTAAGCTGAATACCATCGCGGGCCACTTTGGCTTCTAAGGCTTTCAGGCGCTTTTTAAAGTTCTCTAGATCATGTCGCAACCAAATTGAGCGGACGCCACTGCCAGACACAAACACGCCTTTTTTACGCAGTTCATTGCTGGTTCTGTGCTGACCATGAGCCGGAAAGGCAATCGCGTAATCCCTCACGGCCTGCTCAACCGTTTCTTCGACACGGTTCTTGAGATTGGGACGTCTGCGACTCTTTTCGATCAGCGCCTCCACACCGCCATGGTTCACTAATTCGCGATAACGATAAAACGTATCACGAGACACACCCATCACTTTGCAGGCTCTGGAAACATTACTCAGTTCCTCTGCCAGATTGAGTAAACCGGTCTTGTGTTTGATGATTGGATAGTGACTATGAAGCATGAGAGTTACCTCTTAGGTTTTGATTAAGGATTCGACACCCACAATCAAAACGGGTAACTCTCACCTTTTCAAGGCGATGTGTCAGATTAAGTCGAGACTAATTCAAATACTTAGATTGCAGTACCTTCTTTAGTGGTTTCTTGTTTATCCAAAGGAACTAATTCCACTGTCGATTTATGAATAAAACCTTTACCTACCGAAGTTACAACTTGGTAGTAATTTCCAGAAAAGTTGAGTGCTATCAGAATTGTGCCACTGTTGACAGTGCCCAAAACTTTACTCGCTATATCTGGCAGCTCACGCACATTAGCTTGAATTGATTTAACACTTACTTTGAACTTACCTTCTGAGCTATCAGCTGCTGATATAGTTGGTACAGTTATTTGATCTATCTTAGGAGCAGCCGTTGGTAGATCACTTGCTTTCAAAGTACTCTCTGTTGGTTTATCCGCTGTCTCTGAGAGACTCTTTTTAGCTATCTTCTCGGTAAAACTCTTGAGTGCTACTTCTATGGCGGGGCTAAGAATTTGAGCTTTCAAACAAGCCGTTACTAGACTTGTTTCGCCTATACTGTCGGGCACTACAGGCGTAAAGCTTGGTAGTGTTACTTCTTTACTATCAACGACATCCCCTAGGCCCATACGCTGACTATAAGTCACTAGATAAGTAACGGAAGAGCTGAGATCTTTACAGTTGCCTAAAGTCTTCTCTTTTGAACTAGCAGCACCTTTAGAGTCTTTTTCTTTATATGTATAGAGAGACCAGAATTTAATGCTGGTATCGTCTATTTTTTCTACCCTATCTATATAAACGTCTACATTTTCAGAGTTTCCTACGAGGTGCCAATCAGCATAAGCAGCACTGTAAGAAACTAAATAAACAGCTAAACCTAAAGACAATGTAGTTAGATTTTTCTGATAGGAATTGAACAACAGCATATTTAAACTCCTAAATCACTCAACAAAGCGATTTAACTTTCTATACAAATTTTAACCATTTAGCAAGAGTCTTAAAATAGCTATCGGTCGTTATTATTTACAGTATTGCTTTATGGGTTACAGCTTCTGCAAAAACCCATCAAACACATAGCCTGTCTTATCTAGCCATTCAATCTTTACCCAAGCACCCTTTCGCCCACTAATAAAATCTGCTTTCACCTTAGCCTCTAGTACTTTGACTTTGCCACCCTCAGGCACAGCGCCTAGTTTATTCGCAGTTACCGAAGGTTGATCACGGACAATCAGAAAGGGTTTAGCAATAGATTCATACCAAAGCGCCTGATCAGCTTTAGAACGTACTGTTAGCGGATTAACCGTTTTGGATTTAGCACAAACAGCCACTCCAAAACTACTATAGTCGGGCGCTTTCCCAGTTAAGCAAGCTTGGCGGCATTGAGCTTTGAATCCATCGTGCTTATAGCCCGGATAGTCACTCATCGCAGCCAGTCCACGCATATACACACCGGTAAAGGTCGTTTCCGGTTCAGTACACTCAGTATCCTCCCCGCGAGCACTCACACAGGCTTCTAGGGCATCTTCATATAACCACTTACAATGCTCCTCACTCAAAGCCTGTGCGGGCAAAAGCTCTAAGCGAGTGCTTAAACTATTATCAGGAGTTAATACAGCGATTTTTAGTTTCCCTTCAGCGTAACCGAGGTTAAAACTCAGTGTGTCACCCGCTTGGTGAAATTTAATTTCATGCGGATAGGCATCCAAAAATGGATCTTCGATCAGCTTTGGAGCTGCGTTCTTTTTTAAAATAGCCAAGATTAATACATCCGAACTACAAGCACTGCCACCGCAGTTATTCCCAATCAGCACCACATCCGAGTCGCTGCGTTGGAAGACTTGGTACAGATGCGTATAGGTAGACTCATCCCCCCTGTACAGAGTTTTACCAGCTAACAGCAGCTCATTCTTGCCAATACTGTCACCGGTGCTGCTTAAACTGAGCTGACCAAAACGCGTTGACAACTGTTCGGGCATAGCATCACTGACCTGTTCCCAAGGTACGGCAGTAGATTTAGGGTTAGCAGCAAAACTGTAAGTGCTGCTTAACCACAAACTCAGCAGACAAATAGCTAAAACGCGCATGAGCTTAGTTCCTTTCAAGGTAGGCAGACTGTGAGTATAAAGCAGCCCGCCCCATGATATAGCTTGCAGTCACTGAACGGTCATCACCGAGCATTAAGACTGCAAAGAGCCGATCATGCAAGCTGCTGCACTGCTTTAAACGCCGCTCGATTAAAGGGGTTGCATTAAAATTTAAGACCACAAAATCGGCTTCTTTTCCCACTGCAAAATTACCGATTTTATCATCTAGATAAAGTGCTTTGGCTCCACCTAAGGTCGCTAAATACAAAGCCTGAAAAGCTGAGAGTTTTTTCCCTAATAACTGAGTCACTTTGTAGGCATCATTGATTCCACGCAACAAACTGAAATAATTCCCGCCGCCTACATCGCTCCCTAAGCCTACGCGTACACCGCTTGCTTTAGTGGCATGTAAATCGAATAAACCGCTACCAATAAATAAATTAGAGGATGGACAAAAAGCAGCAGCTGAACCTGTGCTAGCCATACAGGCTCGATCATCAGAATCTAAATGAATACAATGGGCTAAGACTGAACGCGGGCGAAGTAAACCATGCTGCTGGTAAACATCTAAATAACTGCGGCTTGCTGGAAATAAATCCGCAACCCAAGCAACCTCATCACGATTCTCCGCCACATGCGTATGCATATACACATCTGGATATTCCGCTAATAACTCGCCTGCTTTGGCTAATTGCTCGGGTGTTGATGTGGGTGCAAACCGTGGGGTTACTGCATAAGATAAACGCCCGCGTCCATGCCATTTTTCGATGAGTGCTTTGCTTTCGGTATAAGCGGTCTCTGCTGTGTCTTGTAGATACTCGGGGCAATTGCGATCCATTAGCACCTTGCCCGCAATCATCCGTAAATTGCGCGCTTCCGCCGCTGCAAAGAAGGCCTCTACTGATGCGGGGTGCACCGTGCCGAACACTAAAGCGGTAGTTGTGCCATTGCGCAATAGTTCATCTAAGAAGAATTCTGCCACTTCACGCGCATGTTGCTGATCTGCAAATTGGCGCTCGGTAGGAAAGGTATAGGTTTCTAACCATTGCAATAGCTGCTCGCCATAAGCAGCAATCATATCGGTTTGTGGATAGTGAATATGCGTATCGATTAAACCGGGAATAATTAACTGCTCAGGATAATGAATTAATTCACAATCTGCCGGTAAGCTAGGCAATAACTCAGTCGCCGAGCCAATTTTTTCTATATAACCATTCTTGATTAATAAAATTCCGTCAGGAAAATACTCAGTATGTAGGGGTTCAAGTTCATGGGCTGGATCATCTAAAAAATGCAGCAGTGCAGCGCGAAAAGCTCGATAGATCGGTGCTTGCATGGCAACCCTCGCAGAGTAAGCAGACAATAAAGAATTAGCTTTCGCTAGAATTTAATAAGTATAAGCCTGCCATTAGCTAGTAAATAGGCGTATGTTTAGAAAAAAACAAAGCATCACAACACACAGGAGGCGTTACCATGGACAAAGATCCAGGACAACAAGTTATTGAGCAAATTCAAACCAACGTGCAAGCCAGTTGCCAGCGCATGGATAGCAGCTTGGGTTGGTTACAACAAGCGATGCACCCATTCTTTTTTAGTTTTAACCGTACCGAACCCGAGGCCTTATCCGTCTTAGTTGAATCCCTGTATCGCATTCACCGGTTACCTTATATTCGCTTAGCTGACCGGCCTGAGCGGACACTCATTGCCCAAAATGGCGTACCTAACTCTATTTATAATACCCTCAGCTCACTACCGAAACGCGATAATTTATCTTATTCGGAAATCAACACCTCACTCTTGCGCCTACCCGGTAGTGATTATTTTTTAGAAGTCCTACGTTTTGACTACAATGCGGTATCTGATGCTGAAGTGGCTACTGCTTTAGCTGCCGATGACCAAGAGCCACCGGCTGGAATCAAGGAAAATATCGAAGACAATCTGCGGATTCACGCGCCCAATTTTGATACCCGCCAAACTGATCATTTGATTAAGCTGTTGTGGATTAATAACCCAGATTATATGAATGTTTCTCACCCTGAGCGCATTGCTCGGGTGCTGGATTTGTACCAAAAAACCCAAGCTCATGGGGGTATTCATTTAGATATTGACCCGATTGATAATGCAGTGAATGGCGAAACCAATCGTGTTTTATTTGGGGTCAGTAATCCGCCGCAACGCGATTTCTTGCTGCAAGTTTTTGAAGTCTTCAAGCGCTTAAAGATTGGTGTCAAACGCACATACACCATCACCTTGAGCAATGGCATTTTCCCGACCTTCTTAGCGACTTTTTATGTACAGCCCCGCAATGGTGCCGTCTTGGAAAATGGCAATGAACTCTTCCAAGCCTTGCAAGATGAGCTATACAACACGCAAATCATCTCTTCAGATTCCACCAGTTTTAATGAATTAGTAGCGACCGGCCTTATGAGCGGTACGGACGCAACGCTCATTAAAGCCTTAATTACCTTCTGCCATACTAATCTCGCACACAATAAACCCGATCAATTTGACCCTGAAGTAGTACAACGCGCGTTCATTGTGCAGCCCGATCTCAGTCAACAGTTGGTAAAGTTATTCCATGCTCGCTTCAAACCAAATTTAGCCAATCGTGAGCAGCTCTATGCGGAACTCTTGCAAGAAACTAAGAATAAGATTGATAACTTCAATACCGGTCGCCGCTTCCTAGATGAAACGCGCCGTGTCATTTTCCGTTGTGCGATGAGCTTTATTACACACTGCTTAAAAACTAATTTCTTCGTGGATGAAAAGCATGCCTTGGCTTTCCGTCTTGATCCTGCTTATTTAGAAGAATTAGGTGACGACTTTACTGCTGATTTACCAAAAGAGCGTCCGTTCCGTATTACCTTCTTTTCAGGGCGCAGTGGTTCCGGTTACCACATTGGCTTCTCAGATATTGCGCGGGGTGGCTGGCGTACACTGATGACTCAAGGCCATGATGATTATACCAATAGTGCTAATACCCTCTTCCGTGAAAACTATGTCTTAGCTCATACCCAACATTTAAAGAATAAGGATATTTACGAAGGCGGCTCGAAGATGGTTTCCATCCTCAACACTCGCCCCGGTACGCCACAAGCCACGGTCTTGCAATATCTGTACAAATTGCAATACGGTTTTGCTAATGCCTTCCTCGACTTATATGTTACTGAAAATGGCAAAGCGAAAGATCCGCGGGTGGTCGATTATTACGGTGAAGATGAACCGATCGAACTCGGCCCTGATGAAAATATGCATGATGTGATGATTGAGTTAATTGCTCAATTAGCGGTGCAACGGGGCTATTTACTCGGTGCAGGCATTATGTCTAGTAAGAAAGTGGGGATTAATCATAAAGAATATGGCGTGACCTCCATTGGCGTGATTCGCTTCGCTGAAGTCACCATGCAAGAAACGCTTGGCATTGATATGCACAAAGACCCCTTCAGTATCAAAATTACGGGGGGGCCAAACGGTGATGTGGCTGGTAATAGCATGCGACTTTTACTAGAACGCTGCGAACGAGTGCAAATCCGGATGATTGTAGATGGTACAGCAGCAGCTTTTGACCCTGAAGGCTTAGATCATGATGCTTTACAGAAAGTCATTCTCAAATCTGATTTGGATGCTTTCGATGCCAATGCTCTGCATGAAGATGCCTTCATCATCTATCGCAGCCAGAAAAAGCATGATGGAATGCGCGATCTGTATAAACAGTTAAAGAAAACTGCCTTAGGTTTAGAGGAAGATTGGATTTCTACCGATGAATTCAACAAGATTTTCAATCAATTGACCTTTACAGTAGAAACTGACCTGTTCATTCCTGCTGGTGGTCGCCCTGAAACCATCGCCATGCATAATGTCGATCAATTCTTCAAGGCAGATGGTGAGCCAAGCGCTCGAGTCATTGTAGAAGGGGCGAATTCCTTCATCACTCCTGATGCACGTCGAGTCCTGCAACAGCGTGGTGTGGTAATTATGCGCGATGCTTCGGCGAATAAATGTGGGGTTATTTCTTCTTCCTATGAAATTATTGCCAATCTGACCTTAAGCGAAGAAGAATTCCTAACGCATAAGGATGAATATGTACGTGATGTCATCGCGATTCTGAATCGTATGGCAGAGCAAGAAGCGCGCGTCGTCATTAAACGTCATCGTGAAGCGGGCGGAAAAATCACTTATACCGATATTTCTACCCAGGTTAGCCAAGAAATTAATGCACACTACGCACGTATGTTTGCTTACTTCCAAGCCAACCCGCATTTAGTGCATGAGGCGGCTTATAAACAAGCGATTCTGGCACATATGCCAGCTTTGATTCAAACTGAAGCTTTCAAAGAACGGATTGATCGTTTACCCGAAAAAGTCAAATATGCGATTCTGGCGAGTAAATTAGCCTCTGCGATGGTCTACTTCGGTGACGATAACAGCGTGTATGGCGATATTATTGAAGCTCAAGTCAAACGCTTAGCTTAAATAAAACTTATAGCAATGCTCAGCAACTCGCTGGGCATTGGCTAAAAATCTAACCAAATCGCCGTTTATTTCCACAATTTATCCAATTATCCTCAGCAAGCTTTCATTCAGCATTAATTTAGTTAATAAATAACTCAAATTATAAAAACTAGGATAGCCTTGAATGATTTCTTCCAGCAGTTTAGCCCCTAGTCAAGCGCTTGATCTCAAAAGCACGCGCAGCTTGCAAAATAGTAAAGTCCCGAATCTAGAATTCGGTCAAGCTACTAAACAGCAGCAGTCTCTACCGCATTCGCACACTGATAACTCAGCTGAGCAGCAAATACTGCATGAGCACCTAGCTCAGGTCATTGAGCAGCACATCAACCAAGTCACTGATAATCCAAGTGAAATCCATCTCTACAAACCTTTAGCTATTAACACGCCTAAGGCTGAGACTGAGACTGACTCACTCATTGAGCTGATTGATCTAGAAAGCCTTGGCGAAACTAATTTGCATCAAACTAAGCCTTTAGCTCTAGGCCAACAGACGGGGAATGCAAGGAGCGAGCTGCACCCTTACAAACCGTTGGCTTTAAATGAAAAGTCGAGTAGTTTAGATATTCAGTTATTAACCGAGAACAGCACAGCTCTGTTAATCGACCCTCAAGAGCAATTCCTGAAGATTTTACAAGCGCTCCTAAAAAACACCCAACAAGAGCCGCCACTCTATCGGCTTGAAAACCCGCCTCCCTCTAATGCGACTCAAGTAGCCACGGATGCCAGTCAGCCTAATCTAGCTTGGCAAGCGAGTTTGTGGTTTTAGCGTTTCACTGACTGCATTTTTACGAGCTTTCACTATAATGGCCGAGTTTTATTATTGCCTCGGACTCTGTAATGACTGAAAGCCTGCTTGCGATTATTCCTTTATTTAGCTTAATTGGCTTAGGCTACCTCGCCCGCAGAACGATTCTGGATGTCACTATGCTGCCCGCCTTGAATCTATTTGTGTATTACTTCGCAGTACCCGCACTATTATTTAATGCAGCACGCCGCCAAACTTTAGATAATTTATTTAATTGGCCTGCACTCACAGCTTTTGTGCTAGGGAGCCTCGTAACGGCCTTGGTGGCAGTAGTTGGAAGCCGCTATTTTTTCAAATGCCAGTCAGCGCCAGAGCTAGTCATGCGCGGTCTGAATAGCGTGTTTGCCAATTACGCCTACATGGGTATTCCGCTTACCTTTAGCTTACTGGGCGAGTCGGCGGCAACGATTAGTATTATTCTGGCAGGGAATTTATTAGTAATTGGCGGTGCGCAACTCAGTATTGAAGCCTTGCGCCAACATAGTATGAGTTTGCGGCAAATTTGGACGACTTTAGATCGCTCCCTTTTACGCAGCCCCATTTTCTTATCCACCGTATTAGGCTTGCTGGCTTCTGGGTTTAACTTAGACTTGCCGAAAGTGCTGAACACCAGCTTAGATATGCTGGCACCCGCTGCTATTCCTGTCGCACTGTTTTGTTTAGGCGCAAGTCTCCAGTTTCGGCAGATTCAAACCAGCCGCGCTGAACTAAGCTGGTTGATTGCCATGAAGCTTATAGTGCACCCTGCACTAACTTGTTTAGCCTTTTATCTCTTGGGCGTGACTGACCCTGCTTGGTTAATTGTTACTGTGCTCCTGACCGCTTTACCGACCGGAGCATTAGTGCATGTAGTCGCCATGCGTTATCAACTATTTGAACAAGCCAGCTCACAAATCGTCGTCTTTTCAACTTTGATTTCGATCCTGAGTGTGAGTTTTTGGGTCAGCTTGATGCTCTAGTCACCTGCAATAAAAACCGTCATTTGCCAGCGACCCTTTATTTTTTCAAAAAAAGCGCGGTAATCCACTGAGCTTCGAATATATTGGCTCGCGATATAGCCTTTTTTGCCATTGCCTAATTTCACAGTGACCCATTTCTCATTCTCACTAAACTCAATCGGCAGAATTTCGTAGCTGACTTTTTTTAATACAGCTGCACTGGTACTGGGCTTAGCGCGAATATTGACATCCTTAGCGATCACTGCCCAATTTTCAAACGCGTCCTTGTCATCTGGCCACTCACTAAATACATAGGGAGCAATAAAGGTAGTTTTATTGCTAAAAGAACCACCCATTTTCAGTACTTTACTCAATTCAGACCAAAGTTGGCTGGTCGCTGGCTTATTCAGCCCCCACATTTCTTTAAAGTCCTCAATGCCATTCTCCATCCCGAATGAGGCTTTAATATCCTTATGCACCACAGCTAACAAAGCTTTAGCATCCTTACGTTCAATCGTTTTGAGAAGCTGAGTACGGAAGGCTAGAAAACTAGGGTCTTTGGCCGCTGTATCCACTGGCTTGAGTAGCGTAGCAGCTTGAATCGGTAGACTTAGAAAGAGTACTAACACTAGCAATGAGCTTTGCAGCCAAGCTAAGTTGGCTGATTTTAAGAAACGCATAAACAACCTCGCTTTGTCTTTGTCGTAAGCAGCTTATTTTCTAGATTTTGAGTTGATTAGGCTATCACTCAATTAGGTGAGACTCTTGGTAAAGCACCTCGATTTGATCGTTAAATAATCGTTAAATTCGTTATTGAATATTTCATATATGCAGCTTATGCTAAAAAATAATCAAATCCGCTGGAGCTAGAATATGTCAGAACTTAAGCTCACTCGCTCTCAAGTCGAAAAATCCTTGAGCAAGCTGCAAGACGAATTAGGCAAAGCGGATTTCAAACGCCACCAGCAGCTTTTGCCGCTCATCAATGGCGCATCCTTAAACTATGCCGATGCACTCAACACGCTTTTTCCTGATCAAGATACCCCTAAAGCGCAAGAAAGTTTTCGCTCGTTTCGTAATCGAGTGAATAGTGCAGCCGACGAAGCCAAGGTAGTTTTTCAATTAGAGGTGGATAATCAAAAACGCAGTGACGCTAGCGAACGAGTTTGCTGGTTTAGTGGCGAAGATAGTACAGTTGAGGATATTGAGCGTTATTCCGCAGAAGAAACTCATCTAAAGCCTGAAGAACCGCTGCTAGCATCACGGGCGATTCCGACCGAAAGCAAACGCCTGATCAAACTGTTTATTAGCTATGCACATCGTGATGACGTTCAGGTTAAAAAGTTTCTGGATCAGTTAAAGCTTCACTTCAATGTATCTAAAAAATATCGGTATGAGCTTTGGGGCGATTGGGAGATTGTGCTGGGCGAAGATTGGGATGCCACGATTAAAGAGGCACTAAACACCCATGATTTTGGTTTACTGTTAGTCAGCCTCTCCTTCCTGAACAGCCAATATATTAGCAAGTTTGAACTTCCCCAGTTTTTAGCCAGCGGTAAAGCTATCCCTGTTGGCTTAAGCCCCATCGATTTCCAAAACCATGACTTAAAAGGTCTGCAAGACATTCAAATTTTTCGCCTCGACGACAAGTTTTATAGCGACTACAGAAAGCCTAAAAATGAGGCTTTTATTGCAGCTTTATTCAAGGCAATTGAAGCAAGTTTGGATAAAACCTTAAAAAAAAACGCTAAACCACTAGCGCCAGACAGTTGTTTAAGCGGCTTAGAAACCTTCACCCAATGGGCCGCTGACAAAGACTTCGACCCAAATTACACCGCCACCAAAGGCCATGTCACACAAATTCGCGACGTACAAAATCTCTTGGAGCGGGAGCAGAAAACAGAAGAAGGGGTTATTGCTACTGATTACTTGATGGACTGGCTCAAGCAAGAACATTCGCCGCCGTTTTGCGCTTTGTTGGGTGAATATGGCATGGGTAAAACCACGACCTGCAAGGCTTTAACCCGTGAATTATTGGCAGAGCGGGCGACTAACAAAGCCTTGCCTTTGCCGATTTATATTGATCTGCGCGAATACACTTGGGATAAGCGCGTTGATTTTACCTTAAGCGAGATTCTTGAGCATATTCTGAAAAAAAGCTGGAAAGGCGGACACGAGGATGTTGGCATCAAGCCCGCTGATATGATTCAACAAATGCAAAACCACAAAGCATTGATTATTTGGGATGGCTTGGATGAAGTGATTGTGCACATGCCGCCCAAGCAAGCAAGTGATTTTATTCGGCAATTATGGCGCATTTTGCCACCCTTGAAACAAGACAAAACCCAACATCCAAATGCGGGGAAAATGCTAATTTCTTGCCGCTCACATTATTTCCGTAGTATTCAAGAGCAGAATGCCATGCTCACTAGTGAACATCGGGATGGGATTAAAGGCGAGGATTATCAAGCCTTAGTGCTGTTGCCGTTCACGGAAGCGCAAATCGAAACCTATTTACAAAAAAGTCTAAAACTCGACGATGCTGCACTGAATGAAGTGCTCGACTTAATTCGTTCGGTACACAATTTGCCAGAAATGGCGGAACGCCCCTATACCTTGTCTTTAATCGCACAGCATATTCCAGATATCGAGCAACTGGCGATGCGTGGCGAACCGATTCAAGGCGTGATGCTCTATCAAAGTATGGTGGAACATTGGTTGCGCCGCGATGATGGCAAACACCAATTCTCGCCGCAGCACAAAAAACAGCTCATGGAATACCTCGCGGCTGCTTTGTGGAAAAGTGGGCAACGTCAATGGAATGTGGATGAATTAGATACTTGGTTGGATGAGTTTCTGTTTAAAAATATCAAGCTCGCTAGCGCTTATCAAAATTTAGACCGCAATGTGCTGAAAGAGGATTTACGCACCGCGACCTTTATTGTGCGCCCTGATGAGAATAGCTTCCGTTTTGCGCACAGTTCTTTGCAGGAATTTTTCTTAGCGGCTTATATGCAGCGTGGCCTCTTGACTCAAGAGCGTAGCTATTGGCAATTTGAAACCACACCCTCACCCGAAACCTTGGAATTTCTAACCCAGCTTATTTTAATAGAACGTAGCAAACATGCTAGCTATGAAAAAAGCTTGGCTGCGTGGCTGGCGGATTATGAGCCAACTAGCAGTCGCTTAGTCTTGCAAATCTGGTTGAAACTTGCTGAGCGCGGTTTGGTTTTTCAGTATCAACGTATGGACTTAGCGGGTATAGATTTATTCCAGTGGAAAATTCAAGGTACTGCTGCGCAATCCTTAAAACTACACGATATTAATTGGCGCAGCGCACGCCTTGATCAAGTGCAGTTTAAGTATATTGAATTTCAGCGCTGTGATTTCACTGAAGCCCAAGGGTGGCTCGCCGAATTTCAGCATTGTCGGTTTCAGGCTTGTGTTTTTCAGAAAACTAATCTCATGGCTAGTATATGGCGTTTGAATGACTTAAACGATTTGGATGTAAGTAGTTGTGAGTTGAGCCATTCGCAATGGATTCGGAATAGCGGCGCTGCATGGGGAGCGGACTTTCCGCTAGCACCCAATCAGCGCACAACTGATAAGCTTCCTGCAAAAGTTTGGGCACAGATTCAGGCGGGGCATACAAATGCTATTAATGCTATTGCCTTCAGTCCCGACGGCAGCACGATCGCCACCGCGTCATGGGATCACACCGCCGCGCTCTGGGATGCCCGCTCCGGCGAGCGACGACTAACTTTTCAACATGACCAAAAAGTTACCGCCGTCGCCCTCAGTCCCGACGGTAGCTCCCTCGCCACCGCGTCTTATGATCACACCGCCGCGCTCTGGGATGCCCGCTCCGGCGAGCGACGACTCGTCCTCTTGCATGAGAATTTGGTTCGCGCCGTCGCCTTCAGTCCCGACGGCAGCACTCTTGCCATCGCATCTGACAATCACACTGCCGCGCTCTGGGATGTCCGCTCCGGCGAGCGACAACTCATTTTTAAACATAACAAAATATTTCTATCAGTCGTCTTCAGTCCCGACGGCAGCAACCTCGCCACCACATCATGGGACGATACCGCTTCACTTTGGGATGCCCGCTCCGGCGAGCTGCAACTCACTTTTAAACATAATCTAGGGATTAACGTCGTCGCCTTCAGTCCCAATGGCACCACCCTCGCTACCGCTTCCAAGGATAATACTGCCGCGCTCTGGGATGCCCGCTCCGGCGAGCGACAACTCACCCTTAAACATGACAAAGAGGTTAGCGCCCTCGCCTTTAGTCCCAACAGCAGCACCCTCGCCACCGCTTCCAAGGATAAAACCGTCATACTTTGGGATGCCTGTTCCGGCGAGCGGCGACTCATCCTGAAACATGAAAGAATAGTTCGTGCCGTCACCTTTAGTCCCGATGGCAGCACCCTCGCCACCGCTTCCAAGGATAAAATCGTCACACTTTGGGATGCCCGTTCCGGCGAGCGGCGACTCACGCTTAAACATGACAGCATAGTTCGTGCCGTCGCCTTTAGTCCCGATGGCAGCAACCTCGCCACTGCTTCTAAGGATAATACTGTCACGCTCTGGGATAACCGCTCCAGCGAGCGGCGACTCACGCTTAAACATGACAGCATAGTCCGTGCCGTCGCCTTCAGTCCCGATGGACGAATACTTGTGACCGCATCAGGTAACATCACACAATATTGGGATCTAAAAACAGGTGAATGCCTAGCCACACTAGCGCAGCATCGGAATCAACAATATTCCATGATCAAACAAGACCGCATTACCCACGCCTCACCCGACGCATGGCGCTATTTGCGCTATGTGGAGGAATTAGAGAATGGTGAGCGGATTTTGCATCCGGCGGAGATTTTTGGTGCATTGGCGGGGAGTGAATAGATAGCAGTAGTGAGCTGCTATCTAAATAAAACATGGCTTAATTCACCCCCACCCCACCTTGGCGTTGAAACGGGATACTAATAAATGGCAGGCGTACTGCGCCATCGAGTTGGTATTGAGCTGAGCGACTCTGCCAAAGCACAGGCGCTAGCCGCATGATAGTCGCAAGCTCCAATTGCACTGGGATTTGCACAGCAGTCGGTTGATTGGGTTGCAAATACATCGATTGGCGCTGATCCCCGCTTGCGACCTGTGTACCATTTAAGCGCAAATTGTATTGAATGCCTTCAAGGGGAAGCGGGAACGCATTCGGGTTAGTCACTTGTAAGGCAACTAACGCAGTGCCTTGAGTGAGAGACAAGCTTTGTAAACTGACATCTTGCACTGAAATACTCGGTGGCGCGACCACATTAGGTACTGCAGCACAGCCGGATAATAAGCTAATAGCCCCGAACAGCATGATTTGTAATTTCATAATGATTTTTCTTATTAAATAAATAGAACTGCTTATGATAAGCACTCACCCAGCCAGCGCAAGCCTAGATCACGTAATTTATATAACGGCATTCACATTTTTTGGGGAAATAGACTAGCCTATGAGGTTATGCAGCAATTAGTTGGCGCATGAATTGCTTCTTTATTTTATTAAGTCATAGCTAATTTACCTTGAGGAATGTGTATGAGCCTGATCCAAGTCGCTACCAAGTTAGATTACAAACTGGAATCAGCCGCGACTTTTATTTTTAGTGTAATGCCTGCTCTCAATGAGCATCAAATGATCCAACAAGAGAATTTGATCCTAAATCCTTATGTGCCCTATGAGGCTTTTAACTATGGCCCTGAAGGTGGCCGCATGATTCGGGTGACTGCCCAAGCTGGTTTCTTTACACTGGATTATGCCGCCACCGTGGCTTTACAAGTAAATACCGCTGAGCCGAGTCAAGTACCAGAGACCCCTTATGCACAGTTACCGCCTGAAGTATTAGCCTATCTCAATCCAAGCCGTTATTGTGAAGCTGATCTTATTGGGCGCTTTGCTTATAAAACTTTTGAAGGGCTTCCTACCGGCTATACGCGTGTAATGGCAGTTGTTGATTGGGTGTACAAAAATATTGAATATATACCCGGCACGACTAATGCTTCGAGCAGTGCAAGCGATGTCTTATTGCAGCGCGCGGGTGTCTGCCGCGATTTCGCACATCTCAGCGTTACTCTATGCCGTGCTTTGGGAATTCCCGCACGCTATATCTCCGCTTATGCACCTGGCTTAGAACTTCCCGCTGATTTTCATGGTGTTTTTGAAGCGTATCTGGGGGGCAAATGGTATTTCTTTGATGCCACCCGTATGGCCCCCACGAGTAGCTTCGTGCGTATTTCAACTGCCCGTGATGCAGCAGACGCCTCCTTCGCTACCATTGTGGGCAAAGCGACTATGACTCGTATGCAAGTTGAAGCGACTAATCTCACTCCGCAAGAATCACCCAGTGAGAGCTTGGCGATTACAACGAGTTAGTTTAAGGAAGGCCATGAAACATGGCCTTCAGCTACTTAAGCTTTTAAGTCTCAATACTGGCTCATTCCCCAAAAACTCAATGCCCGCCCAACCGTGGTGCATGAAACTGCGGATATTCCTGTGATCGCTACCCTCAGGTGTTGCCAATACTTTTCGATAATGCTCGCCAAAGCAAGCTAAGGTTTGCTCAGGCGACAGTTGCTGGAGTTGGCCAAACGCAAAGATTTTGCAGGAACCCTCATTAGTACCTGCGGGATTGTTTACACAATTTTCACCCCTACCGTTGGTAAAACTTTGCGGAGTGTAATGGTAATTCGCCTCAATAGTGGCCATTACTTCAGCGAAATTAAGCTCTTGCTGTGTTTGCAGCTTAGTTAACAGTTGTTCTAAGGTCATTATTTATCATTTAAAAAATGGTCAATTAAATTCAATACCGCGCGATAGCGGGTAAAGCCATGATCACCCCCTGCAAAGATAAGTTGATGGCAGTCGCGATAATAAGCTGAGCCTTCTTGCCAATCTAACACCTCATCGCCACGCTCTTGCATGAACAGAATATTTTCTGGATAAAGCGGCGCTGGCAAATCTAGCGCATGTAGTTCTTGTAGATGTTGCTCAGTAAACTGATATTGCTCATTCCCATAAAAGCTAGTGATTAAGCCCACAGCTGGGCGCAAAACCAAGCCCGGATGTACCGCAGGATTAACTACGACTGCTTTTAAAGCATACTGGGCGACCAACACGGTTGCGTAGAAACCACCTAGGGAACTACCAATCAACTGCGGCGGCTTTGGCGCATTCTTGATAATCGATTCCAGTATGCGCATAGCCTCTTGTGGATAAGGCGGCAGGTCAGGACAGATCCACTCCTGACCACGCCCCTGAGATTCCAACCAGCGCTTAGTTTCCTGTGCCTTCCCAGACTGGGAGGAAGAACGAAAGCCATGAATGTATAAAATCACGCCTGACTCCGTTTAAGGGCAAGGGTTGGGATGTGCATCGTGAATGGCTTCAATGCCCTTCAACACCTCATCAGATAGCACTAAATCGGCGCTCGCGATATTACTGCGTAACTGCTCCATGCTGGTCGCACCAATAATATTCGCCGTCAAGAATGGACGAGAATTAACATAAGCTAAAGCCATTTGGGCAGGATCAAGGCCGTAGTTTTGCGCTAGCTCTACGTAGTTTTGTGTGACTTTCTGCGCATGTTCATGCGTGTAGCGGGTGAAATACTGACCCCAGCGTGTTAGGCGCGTACCCTCAGGCCGCTGACCATTCACATATTTACCACTCAAGACCCCGAAGGCGAGCGGTGAATAAGCCAATAAACCGACTGAACTACGATGCGCAAACTCAGCTAAGCCCACTTCATAACTGCGATTCAATAGGCTATACGGGTTCTGCACCGTCACGATTCTGGGCAAATGCATTTCTTTGGATAAGCTTAGATATTCAGCGACACCCCAAGGGGTTTCATTAGATAAGCCAATTTGCCGCACTTTACCAGCTGTCACTAATTCGCCTAAAGCACTCAAAGTTTCTGCAATCGTTTCTGGATGATGATCTTTGCCATAGCGATAGCCGAGTTGGCCAAAATAATTGGTACTGCGGCTTGGCCAATGAATTTGGTAAAGGTCAATATAATCGGTCTGCAAGCGTTTCAGACTATCTTCACACGCTTGTAAGATATGATCTCGGCTTAAACGAGGACCATCCCGCAAATGTCCAAGCGCTTCTTTACGCCCAGGGCCTGCAACTTTACTTGCTAGAATGATTTGCTCGCGATCGGAGCGTTTTTTTAACCAAGTCCCAATATACTGCTCAGTACGTCCTTGCGTAGCGGCATTAATCGGTACCGGGTACATTTCTGCAGCATCGATAAAGTTAATCCCTTGCGCTAAGGCATAATCAAGCTGTTCATGGGCTTCAGCTTCGGTGTTTTGCTCACCGAAAGTCATGGTACCTAAGCAAATTTTGCTGACTTTAATATCAGTCTTTCCTAAGGCTCGATACTCCATTAATGGCTCCTAAGTGGTGGTTATTTTAGCCCGCTAGTATAACTCAATTCAGTCAATTCGCTTTCAAACCCTTGACACTCACAGGTATTCCTGTTGAATTGCTGCCTACCCCTAGCTAGCGGACGAATTAAGATGGACTTAGAAATTATTCAGCGCTCGACTCAAGCTCAAGGTCAGCCGATTTTATTTGTACACGGTATTTTAAGTGCTGCTTGGATTTGGGATACGTATTTTCTAAACTGGTTCGCTGAGCAAGGCTATTCAGCTTATGCTTTAAGTTTACGTGGTCATGGCAATTCACCAAGCGATAAGCCGATTAATCGGATTGGGCTGAGTGATTTTGTCGAGGATTTGCGTCAAACCGTGGTACATATTCAAGACCAAACTGGCAGAGAACCTGTGCTGGTAGGGCATTCCATGGGCGGGATGGTGGTGCAGCGTTACTTATCTGAATATCGTGCCCCTGCGGCGATCCTAGCCTGTAGTGTACCGCCACAAGGCATGATGCCGGTTTCAATGATTAGCACTTGGACCAATCCATTACTGGCTATGAAAATGGCTAGGGTTTACAGCCAACCTGAACAAACCGATTTGCAATTTATCCGCGATGTCTTGTTCTATCATCCTGTTAGTGATGAAAATTTACAAAACTGGTTCAAACAGACGACGCCCGAATCCATGCGCTTGCTTTGGGATATGAATGTCAACTTACCTTTTGTTTCCCGGATCAAGCAAACACCTGTAGCTGTGCTTGGCTCACGCCATGACCGCTTAGTCCCAGCAAGTGTAGTGCATTGGACAGCAGGCACTTATTGCTGCCCCTTAAGCTGGGTCAATGCAGGTCATGCGATCATGTTAGAACAGAATTGGGCAGAGTCGGCACAATGCATGCATGAACATATTCAAAAGCTCTCAAATTGAGGCTTGACTCGCGCCTGTTAATCCTGCTGAATGGCGCCCTCTTTTGACTAAATCACCAAGCAATAAACTAACTATGAGTCCTTTCCTTCAAACTGCCTTGGAAGCTGCACGAGCTGCCCAAGAAATTATTCTGCATTACTATCAAGGGAGTTTTGCGGTTGAGCTAAAAGCTGATCAATCGCCCGTCACTATAGCGGACGTAGAAGCAGAAAAAGCCATTAAGGCTATCATTTTAGCGCGCTTCCCTGAGCATGGTTTTTTCGGTGAGGAAACTGGCAAAACTAATCCTGACGCTGAATATACTTGGCTCATCGACCCGATTGATGGAACCAAAAGTTTTGTGCGCAGGTATGGGATGTTTTCTACACAAATTGCGCTAATGAAAGGCTCTGAGCTAATTTTAGGCGTCTCCAATGCCCCTGCCTTTAAAGAAATGACTTATGCTGAACAAGGGTGTGGTGCTTTTATTCAGGATCAGCCCTTAAAGGTCAGCCAGTGCACAACCATAGCTCAAGCTGCCTTATCGCTTGGCAATATTGCAACCCTAGCCGCCAGTCCACAGTGGCAGAATCTGGGCAAAATTATTCCACAAGTACAACGCATTCGTGGCTACGGTGATTTTCTGCACTATCATCTCCTAGCCAGCGGCAAACTAGATGCGGTGATCGAATCGGATGTTAACATTCTTGATATTGCTGCTTTATCAGTCATTGTGACCGAAGCAGGTGGAGTCTTTACTGATCTGACAGGTAAACCTTTGAACTTAAATAGTACAACCGTCTTAGCAGCCGCCAGCCAAGAATTACACCAACAGCTATTAGAGAGTTTGAATTATAAGGATTAGTGCAAGCGCAAGCTAAACCAACTAGACTTAAAATAATTTGAATGAAAGCGATGTAGGGGCTTGATAATGACGATGAAAAATATACACCTAGCTGCCACGTTTAGCTTATTGGCCTTGAGCTTATCGGCGTGTAAGGACGATCTGCAAGCGGATATTGATAATAATCTTTATCCTGATAAAGACTTCTCTAGTGTTATTAGCTTTCCTTCGACACCTAATACAGCTTGTCCTCAGTGGCAGGCTAATAGCACTATTACTTTGCGTCAATCCCTCACCTTACCTGCCAACTGTTCATTCCAACGAGTGACTCTGATCATTGATCGTCCGAATGTGGAACTTAACTGTAATCAAGCAGTTTTTAATGGCTTAACGAGCCTAGCACGCAATAAATACGGCAAGGCTTATACAACAGAGACAGCCCCTACTCGCTATGGAATCATTGTTAAAGGGTCTGAAACTGGCACACGTGTCAGTGATGTGACGATTCGTAATTGCCAGTTACTCAACTATGGCGATGCTATTACCGCCCAGATTGATCTGAGTAAAAACACGCTCTTAGGTTTACGGAATGGCAGTATTCAGGAAAGCTCAGCACAAGCCTTAGCTCCTACTCGGATTAATGTTTTGAACTCGCGCCTGATCAATTCGCATCTGCATGGTATTTTTCTGAATCGTTATGTGACTTATTTTCATGTCAACAATACACGTATTTTAGGTTCTTCGAACTCAGGTATTTATTTAGGTGCAGATACTGATTATTCACTGATTGAAAACTCAGTCTTCGAAGGCAATGGCTTTTCTAATTATGATACGACCACCTTAAAACGCTTCCCAAGACGTGATGAAACAGCGAGGCGCGAAGGCATTGCCGTGGATTCCTCTAGCTATAATCAAATTACTAGCAATACCTTCCGCGATAATGGCGATGGTGGTGTTTATTTATATAAAAACTGCTGGGAGTTTGTAGAAGACCCCTACACTGCACCGCATCGTTATGGCTCTAACTCTAATTCGATTACTAATAATGATTTTTCTTCAGAGGAAACGGCTATTTGGGTAGCTGAAAGAGCTGATCGCGATTTAGCTGATTTTACCTGTGGTGATCCCCTCATCTATCAAGCTAACTCTGATAAATATTATCGGGATATCGCACAGAATAATATTATTAGCAATAATAGAATTAGCTATAGCAAGTTTGGGATTCGTGTCCAAGATGATGGCACGCTCATCACAAATAATACTTTCGTTGATACCAAATCAGGCCCCGATATTTGGGTTTATGGGATGGTCAGAGAGCAAATTAACGATCCTGTCAAAAATACGACTGTGCGTGGAAATACCTACAGTAAACCAAATAATATTCGTTATGAAAATGGGGCCAGTTAACTAGTTTGAGAAGCATTATTTAAATTATTCTTTGCGCAAACTGGCTAATTTCTCACGAATTTTCAACTCTAGCCCACGCTCAACAGGTTGGTAATAGCGTCGACCTTTGAGCGCCTCAGGGAAATAGTTTTCACCCGTGGCATAGGCATTAGCTTCATCATGCGCATAGCGATAGCCTTTACCATAGTCCATCGACTTCATCAGTTGAGTGGGCGCATTGCGTAGATGCATGGGTACTTCCAGTGATCCAGAGTGTTTAGCGTCCTGCATGGCCTGTTTAAATGCCGTATAAGTAGCATTACTTTTCGGTGCACAAGCTAAATAGACAACTGCTTGCGCAAGCATTAACTCACCTTCGGGGCTACCTAAACGCTCATACGCATCCCAAGCATTGAGTGCAAGCTGCAAACCCCGTGGATCGGCATTGCCAATATCCTCTGAGGCCATGCGTACTATCCGCCGCGCTATGTATAAAGGATCACAGCCCCCATCAAGCATACGGCAAAACCAATATAAAGCCGCATCTGGATCAGTACCGCGTACAGATTTATGCAAAGCCGAAATCTGCTCATAAAAGAGGTCCCCCCCCTTATCAAAACGCCGCAGCGAACCGCTAGCTACCTCTTGCACAATCGCATCGCTAATGACTAAACCTTGCGCAGTTTCTTCCGCTAAGTCAGCAGCCATTTCCAGCCAGCCTAAAGCCCGACGGGCGTCACCATCTGCCATTAAAACTAACTGCTCTAAAGCACTAGCACTTAAACTTAAAGCACGCTCGCCTAAACCTTGCTCTGAATCAGCTAAGGCTTGTTGCAAAATAGCCCGAATCTCATCCTGACTTAGACTACGTAAGACATAAGTACGCACTCGCGAGAGCAAAGCATTATTCAATTCAAAAGAAGGATTTTCGGTCGTAGCGCCAATAAAAATCAGCACACCTGATTCAATATGCGGTAAGAAGGCATCTTGCTGAGCTTTGTTAAAACGATGGACTTCATCAACAAACAGCACTGTAGCTTTACCAAACTGCTCACGATTCTGTTGAGCGACTTCAACAGCGGCACGAATTTCTTTGACGCCCGCCAATACCGCTGACAAGGTCAAAAACTCTGCTTGCCAATAATGCGCAATTAAACGGGCTAAAGTCGTTTTACCGGTTCCAGGTGGCCCCCAGAACAACATGGAATGTAAATAACCTTGCTCAAGAGCGCGCCGCAGAGGCTTGCCTTTAGCTAGTAAATGCGACTGCCCCACATAAGTTGCGAGCGTTTGCGGACGCATCCGCTCCGCCAAGGGTGTGAAAGCAGTCCTCATCAAAGTTTAGGAAGGCTTGCCAATGACATCAACATTGGCAGGCGGTGTGAATTTGAAACGAGAGGCATCAATATTCACATCCAACTTCATCCCTTGAAAATGGATATAAGTTTGTTGACCAAACTTATCGCCTAAGACCATTTCTTGGATACCTTGGTCACTCATGCCCAAATCCATGGTTGTGAAATCCGAATCTTTTTTATGCGGTTTTAAGCGGAACCAAGATAGTTTGCTGTTTTCAGCTTCCATCGGTTCAACAGCAAATTGCTGCTCAACTGGTTGTTTACTTAAGAGCATCCCCACAGGTGCAGCAGATAAGGCTTGAGTCATGGGCTTTACAGTAACTTGATCCAACTCTACATCATAAACCCAGACATTTTTGCCATCAGCAACAATTTGATGTGATTCAGGTGCTGCATATTCCCAGCGAAATTTACCCGGACGTGAAAGATAGACTGTACCTTTAGAGTTTTGCTTAAGTTTACCTTTGTCATCGTAAACTTCTTGCACAAAAACGGATTGCATGGAATTAACCGTGGTAAAAAATTGGTTTAAACGTGCACGCCCATCAGCACTAGAAGTGGCGGCAGCTTGTCCACCGGTAGCGGGTGCTGTATCCGATTCAGCTTGTACAACTTGCATCAAACTGACTGCCAACAATACGGTTGCTACTAATTTTTTCATCATAAACTTCAACAAAATCCTAATTTTAATTTAATAATCGTCGACAGGGGGTGGCGCTAACACATCGCGCGTACCGTTAGGTAAAACAGCGCTGACTACTCCAGCAATTTCCATATCTTCAATCATACGTGCAGCACGGTTATAGCCCACTTTTAAGCGTCGTTGCAGATAAGAAATCGAAGCTCGCCGTGATTCAGTAACCACTTTAACCGCCTCATCGTAAAGCGGGTCAGCTTCTTCGCCAGCATCCAAAGGCTCTAAGCCTGGAATAGCACCATCAATACCACCCTCAGTATCAGCTAGGACACCAACAATATAATCAGGTTCCCGCTGTTGTTTGAGATAAGTAGCAACATCTTCTACTTCTTGATCAGTCACTAGAGCGCCGTGTATACGTTGTGGGATAGAAGTACCGGGCGGCATATACAGCATATCACCATAGCCTAGCAACTGATCCGCGCCTCCCTGATCCAGAATAGTCCGCGAGTCAATCTTGGTGGAAACTTGGAAAGCAATCCTTGAGGGAATATTCGCTTTGATCAAGCCAGTGATTACATCTACCGAAGGCCGTTGAGTAGCTAGAATCAAATGCACACCCGCAGCCCGTGCTTTTTGTGCTAAGCGTGCAATCAGTTCCTCAACTTTTTTGCCCACGACCATCATCATATCGGCGAATTCGTCGATTACGATCACAATATAGGGCAAGGGTTGTAAAGGCTCGGGCTGCATCTCTAAGGATTTGGCAGGATCAAAGAGCGGATCAGCAATTTGTTCGCCTCGTGCTTGCGCTTCTTCGATCTTGGTATTAAAGCCAGTAATATTGCGTACTTTGAGCTTAGACATCAGCAAATAGCGACGCTCCATCTCAGCCACGCACCAGCGCAAGGCATTCGCCGCGTCCTTCATATCGGTCACAACAGGCGCTAATAAATGCGGAATATTCTCGTAACTACTCAATTCCAGCATTTTCGGGTCAATCAGAATCAAGCGTACCTGCTCGGGAGTCGCTTTATACAATAAGCTCAACAACATCGCATTCACAGCCACTGATTTACCAGAACCCGTGGTACCTGCCACCAATAAATGGGGCATCCGCGCTAGATCAGCCACGACTGGATTACCAGCAATGTCTTTGCCCAAAGCTAAAGTCAGTGGAGAAACGCTTTTTTGATAAACCCGAGATTCAATTAATTCGCTAATCGTCACCACGTCGCGCCTTTCATTCGGCACCTCTACACCAATCGTAGGACGCCCCGGAATAACCTCGACGACACGCACACTAGAAACGCACATATTGCGGGCTAGATCATTGGCTAAACCAGAAATTTTACTTGCCTTGGTGCCATCTGGTAATTGCAGCTCAAAGCGCGTAATAACCGGCCCCGGCTCACAAGCAACGACCGTGGTGTCACGCACGCCATAATGCCCCAAGGATTCAACGAGACGTGAAGATAATAAATCTAGCGACTCTTTCGATTGACGAACTCGATCTTTTGGAGCAGGTGGCGGATTCAATAGTGACAGGCGCGGCAAGGTGACTGAGCTATCCGGATTCAAAGTATAAGCAGCATCCGCTAAGACATTATCACGCGCAGCGGTCTCTGCATGACTGGTACGTACACGTGGCGTTTTTTCCTCTATGGTTTCCTCTGCAGCAACCAGAGGCGGAGCAGCTAAGGTCTTATTCGGCTTATCCACGCTAGTGTTAGAACCTTCTGGCTTATCTAATTTTTCCTCATCAAACAGAGGATCAACCCCATCATGGGTATAAATTTCATTCTCTAAAGGTGCTCGTTTACCCGTGACTTGCTCTTTTAAAGACTGTAAAGCAGACACTTTGCCCAGTAAGCTGCCCATTTTACTGACCGACTCGCCGCTTGATTTCAATAAATCTTTACCCACACTCAGGGTAGTACCTGAGGCAGTGGCTACCGCAGGGCCATGCTTTTCCTTAATACCTTGAGCCTTTTCAAAGATATTCAGCATGAACTCCCCCACTTTTTCCGTGACTTCACCCCAAGAAATATCAGCTACTACTGTGAGTCCGCCTAAAAACAAGGACAACAACACCAGTAAGGTGCCAAAGAAGCCAAGAAAGGTACCGAGTAAACCGCTGGCGACCACTGAGCCAAGAATGCCGCCCCCAATCCCATAAGGATAAGGAGTAAACAGCATATGCGCTAAACCGCTGCCTGCTACTAGGGTTAGGACAGCACCAACCACGGTAATCACATCATTGAGTCCACCAATCGGATTGGCGGGGGTACGTAAATGTTTAGGATAACGAAAAGCGGTTAAGCCCATAGCTACCAAGACAACAGGGACTGCATAGGCGAAATAACCCAATAAACCGTATAGGAAATTAGCTAACCACGCGCCCTTACAGCCGGCGAGGTTTTTGCACATACCGACACTAATCCCGCTATTATTATGGACAAAAGGTCCGGGATCTTTAGCATCATAGGAAACCAAGGCCAACAGCAGTACTGCTGCAATTCCCATAAAGACGATCATTGAGGCCTGCTGCAAGCTGACACGCTTGCGCTGGTTGAGTTTAATTTTATCCTTGCTCAAGTCACCTACTTCCTTAATTCTTTTCAACAGCTTAGCCAGCTAAAAGTATAGCCGTTCTGGCTGGCTTGAAAGAGACAAATTGGTTTACTACTTTACCCTATAGTCGGCCTGCCTTAGGATTAGGCCCATTATTTTGGCTGCAGTTAGCTAGCCTACAAAAAAACGAGGATTATACATGAACACCAAACATTGCCGACTATTGATCCTAGGATCAGGGCCAGCTGGCTATACTGCGGCCGTTTATGCGGCACGCGCTAATTTAAATCCTGTTTTAGTTACGGGTCTGGCACAGGGTGGCCAACTCATGACCACAACGGAGGTCGATAATTGGCCCGGCGATCATTCAGGTGTGATGGGACCTGATTTAATGACACGTATGCAACAACATGCTGAACGCTTCAACACCGAGATTATCTTTGATCACATCCATACTGTCGATTTAAAACAACGCCCTTTTAGCCTAAAAAGTGATTCAGGGAGTTACACCTGTGATGCCTTGATCATTGCCACTGGCGCTTCTGCGATGTATTTAGGCTTAGAATCTGAAGAAAACTTCAAGGGTAAAGGTGTTTCGGCTTGTGCCACCTGTGATGGCTTCTTTTATCGCAAAAAGCGTGTAGCGGTGATTGGTGGCGGAAATACAGCTGTCGAAGAAGCACTTTATCTCTCTAATATTGCCTCGGAAGTTGTACTCGTCCATCGTCGGGATAGCTTGCGTGCTGAAAAAATTATGCAAGATCATTTATTTGATAAAGCTAAAAACGCTAATGTCAGGATTCTCTGGAATCACACTTTAGATGAAGTCTTAGGTGATAAAACTGGCGTTACAGGTATTCGGGTCAAAAGCACCCAAACTGGCGAAACAGAAGATATTGATTTAATGGGAGTTTTTATTGCGATTGGGCATAAACCTAACACTGATATTTTCGAGGGCCAACTGGAGATGAATGGTGGCTATATCAAGGTAAAAAGTGGCTTAGAAGGCAATGCGACCTCAACCAGTGTCGAAGGTGTATTTGCGGCAGGTGATGTGATGGATCATATCTATCGTCAAGCCATTACCTCAGCGGGAACCGGCTGTATGGCTGCTTTAGATGCTGAGCGCTATCTGGATATGTTGGCTAAAACTAAGCATGTTTAACTGCCACATCCACTCACCAGCATGACGCGTCAGCTGCACTTACATCTGTTAAATCCTAATCGACCGGACGAAGCCTTTCCTCCGGTCGAACAAGCTTGGGATGAACCGAATGGTTTATTAGCCGTTGGTGGCGATTTAAGCTTAAAGCGCTTGGTAAATGCTTATCAGCATGGGATTTTTCCGTGGTTTGGCCCGCGCGAACCAATCTATTGGTGGAGTCCTGACCCACGTGCAGTGCTCTACCCGCATAAAATTCGCATTACGCGTAGCTTACGTAAGTCTATGCGCAATAAAGGCTATCAAGTACGCTTCGACCAAAACTTCTCAAAGGTAGTACGTGCTTGTTCTGCTCCGCGCAACTACACTAATAGCACCTGGATTACCGATGATATGCATGATGCCTATTGCCGTTTGCACTTAGCAGGCTGGGCACATTCGGTGGAAATCTATGATGCTAGTGGGACAGAGTTGCTAGGTGGTTTATATGGTGTTGCTAGCGGTGGCGTATTTTGTGGCGAATCCATGTTTAGTCGCGCCCCTGATACCTCGAAAATGGCTTTAGTAGCCTTGGCCTATCATCTAAAAGCTTGGGGCTTTGTATTGATTGATTGTCAGATGGCCAATCCTTATTTAATAAGTATGGGTGCTGAAACAATTAGCCGCGCACAGTTTGTGCAAACCCTGCTATATAATTTGTCGCACCCTTTTAGTGCGACTTGGCAAGTTGATCCCAAAGTTGATTTATCACATTGGGAACCAGCATCTTAAGACGTCCATGCCCTCGACTCCCTATAAGTTGATCATGGCTTATAAATTAGCCAGCCACACCGGCAACTCACGAATATCATTAAGACAGACACAGGGGTTCAAAGCTTCCAAACGTTCGCGCCCGTGCACTCCGTAACTTACTCCTGCGGCATGCATTTGAATGCTATGTGCCATTTGCAGATCATACTCAGTATCGCCAATCATTAAGGCAGCCTCTACCGGTAGATTATACTCGGCCAAGATTTCTTCTAGCATTAAAGGATGCGGCTTGGAATAAGTTTCATCAGCACAGCGCGTAATTGGAAAAAAGGCTTTTAGCTTGGGTCTCGGCTAGGACTTGATTTAAGCCTTGGCGCGATTTGCTAGTCGCAATGGCTAACAAGTAACCTTGTTGATCTAAAGCTTCTAGAGTTTCACGTGCGCCTGTAAAAAGTGCGCTAACCTGCCGATTGTGTACAAAGAACTGCTGTTTATATTCATGGGCTGCTGCTTGAATCTGCGCATCAGACGCTTTGGGATGTAAAGCTTGAAAAGCCTCTTCTAAGCCAAGGCCAATAATATTGCGTATTTCAGCATCACTGCATGCTGCTAAACTCAGTGTGCTATGTACCTGATGGATGCAATTCACAATGTGCGCTGCCGAATCGATCAGTGTCCCATCCCAATCAAAAATCAACAACTGATAGGGTATGGTTTTCATTTTTGACCCTTTAAGGCTTTAAGCACATGGTGAATGTCATCGGGCAAAGGGGCTTCAAACTGCAACTTCTGACCACTCAACTCAAAATAACAAGCTAAGCTTGCCGCATGTAAACATAAACGCTTAACACCAGCATCACGGTACTCACGATTTAGTTTAAAATCACCATAACGCTCATCTCCTAAAATCGGATAACCCAAATGAGCCAGTTGTACCCTAATCTGATGCATACGTCCGGTCAGGATTTGCACATCCATGAGGGTACAGTTGCCATAGACAGAGATTGGCTTAAAAATACTTTCAGCCGTCTGCCCGTCCTCATCCTCTTCAACAACTTGCATCTTTTGATACGAATTATTTTCGCGCTTTAAGTCTAAAGTGATATGGCGTTTGCCACCCTGCCAGCGCCCGTGTACCAGCGCTTTATAATGTTTCTCGATTTCGCCTTCTTTGAGCATTTGATGCAAAGCTGTTAAAACTGGACGCGATTTAGCCAGCATTACTAAGCCACTGGTATCTTTGTCTAAGCGGTGCACCAATTCGACAAAAGGCAAATTTGGACGCAATTGGCGAAAGGCCTCAATCAAACCAAATGCTACACCACTGCCTCCATGCACTGGCAAGCCTGCTGGCTTATTGACCACAATGATATGGGTATCTTCGTGTAAAATGGCTTGATCGATCCGCTCTAACAGCTGTTCTGAAGCCTCATTAGCACGCGGTTGCTCTAGTTCTGTACGCACCGGCGGGATCCGGATTTGTTCGCCTTCCACTAGCTTATACTCCGGTTTCACACGCTTTTTATCGACGCGCACTTCTCCTTTACGAACAATACGATAGATAACACTTTTAGGAACTTTCTTAAAATATTTTAACAGAAAATTATCAATCCGCTGTCCTGCCTCATTAGCAGTCACGGTATAGTATTCAACTGACATGCGAGAAAAGCCTTATTCAGTATGCTAATTGTCGGGAATCCGATTGAATGCAATTAGCCAACTTGCTATATTCAGGTTAGGTTACTGGACAGATGGATTTAAAAGTCTGACCGT
>SSFA01000037.1 GCA_008015155.1 Thiothrix sp. | reverse complement strand
GTAAGTATCTGCTGGTGGGCATCTCGATGCATTGGTGCAATGCATGTTTTTGTCATAAATGGAGGAGTCATCATACATGACAACAACAATTAACTGGGCCGCTATTGATAACGACCCACGCTTTCAGGCTTTACATAAAAGGAAAACCTCTTTCCTGTGGGGCTTGATGATTTTTTCACTCATTTATTACTTCTTGTTGCCTATCGGTGCAGCTTACTTCCCAGAGTTGTTCAAGATCAAAGTTTGGGGGCCTATGAATTTCGGCATTCTATTCGCCTTATCTGAGTTCGTAGTGGCTTGGACGATTGCGTTTATTTATACACGCCGTGCTAATCGTGATTTCGATTCGATGGCAGCTGAAATCGTTCGCGACTCTAACCTAGGCTAATAAGGAGGTTACATGAAAAAATCTTTATGGATGGGGCCATCAGCCCTGTTGTTCATGCTCACGAGTCAAGCGGCACTAGCTGCTGATGCGGGTGCGGTAGCACCACAATATAAGTGGCTAACTTTTGCGGTCTTTGGTGCAATCATTGCGCTGACTATGTATGTTACTTATCGTGCGGCTAAACAAACTCACTCAGCAACCGATTTCTACGCTGCAGGTCGTTCCGTTTCTGGTATTCAGAATGGTTGGGCGATTGCTGGTGACTACTTATCAGCGGCTTCTTTCTTAGGTATTGCTGGTCTGATCTCTCTCTACGGTTATGATGGCTTCATGTACTCTGTAGGTTGGTTGGTTGCTTATATTACTGTATTGCTGATTATCGCTGAGCCATGCCGTAATATTGGTAAGTACACTCTTGGGGATATCTTAGCGTTTCGGAATAACCCAAAAGCGGCAAAAATTGTTGCGGCTATTTCTACAGTAACTGTTTCAACTTTCTACTTAACTGCACAAATGGTCGGTGGTGGTGTACTGGTTAAAACTTTGATCGGTATCGAGTATGAAGTTTCTGTTATTGTAGTGGGTATTTTGATGCTGACCTATGTTGTTTTCGGTGGTATGAAGGCAACTACTTGGGTTCAAATCATTAAAGCTATTCTGTTAGTTACGGCTTCTATTCTGTTAGTACTGTTTACTTGGGGTCAGTATGGTTTCTCTCTCCCTGGCTTCTTACAGGCTGCAGTAGATAATCCAGATATTCAAAAGCAAGTTGCTAAGCTAATTGGCGATGCAGCGAATAACATGACTCCAGCTGAAATGGGTCAACGTTTCTTAGAGCCAGGCTTGTATTTGAAAAGCCCAATTGACCAAATTTCTTTAGGCTTAGCCTTGGTTTTAGGTACTGCAGGTATGCCGCATATTTTAATGCGCTTCTTCACAGTTCCAACTGCACAAGATGCACGTACTTCTGTTATTTGGGCAATGGCTATCATCGGTGGTTTCTATGTCTTAACCTTATTCTTAGGTTTGGGCGCTGCGATGAATGTTACCGCTGCTAAAATCTCTAGCTTCGATCCAGGCGGCAATATGGCTGCTCCTTTGTTAGCACAATATGTTGGTGGTGGTGCTGACTCTATGTTGGGTAACCTATTCTTAGCTTTCGTTGCTGCTGTTGCGTTTGCTACGATTGTAGCGGTCGTTGCGGGCTTAGTATTAGCATCTGCTTCTGCCATGTCACATGACTTATATGTGGGTGTGTTCCGTGGTGAGCATGCTTCTTCTCAAGAACAAATCACTGCTGCTCGTGTTGCGACTGGTATCGTTGGTGCTTTAGCCATCTATGTAGGTATTGCAGCTAAAGGTCAAAACGTTGCTCACTTAGTTGCTTTAGCGTTTGCGGTTGCAGCTTCTTCTAATTTACCCGCCGTATTCTTGACCCTGTATTGGAAGAAAACGAATACTTGGGGCATCGTTGCAGGTATGTTAGTAGGTGCAGGCACTGCAATTCTGTTGGTCTTATTGTCGCCTAATATGACTTATCCATTAGCAAAAATTGCTGATGCGAAGAAAGTATTAGATGGCACTCCAGCTACTGCTGCTGTTGAGGCTGCTCCTGCACAAGGTGGTTTCATGTGTGAACTGTTTGCTGGTGCTGATTGTAAGAAAGCAGTTAAAGCCGCAGCAGAAGCTCCAGCTAAGCCTGGTGCACGTGAGAAGTTAGCGAAAGCTGAAGGCGAATTGGCAACTATCACTGATGAAACTGCAAAAGCTGCTAAAGAGAAAGAAATTGCAGGCTTAAAAACTGCAATCTCTAAAGCGGAAGCAGATCTGAAGAAGTTCGAAGGTCAAACCGTCAGCATGATGGGCTTAGAAAAACCTTGGTTCCAGTTGAAGAACCCTGGCTTGATTTCTATTCCATTAGGTTTCTTAGTCACTATTCTACTGTCGCTGATCACTCGTGATCGTCGCTCAGAAGAAATGTGGGATGAGTTATATGTGCGTCAAAACACCGGTATCGGTGCTGAGGCTGCACACGCTCACTAAGTCTTGTTGACTAAGTTAAATCGGAGTGCTCTCTAGTGGAGAGCACTTCTTAAATACCGGTTTACGCTCATGCCTCAAGCGTTTTATTGTTAAGATAGTTCTTGTCAAAGTTTAAGTACCTCTACTATCCAAGGTATTCAGTCTCTCATACTGAAAGCTGCTACTGCTTGATTCCCCGCGCAACTTCCCTTACCCTTGGCCGTTAAGGATAGTTATCCTTGCTCAAAAAAACACATAAGACTAAAAGTGCCTAAAAAACTAGCTAGATAATTATTAGTTTTTACTGAATAAGGTTAAGGTCATTAACCCAGACCACTAAAGCATCTGTAAATTTTATAAGAAAGTTAATATTTCAAACGGCGTACTGTTGTGTGAAAAATAATCCGTCGATTGACTTAGATGGGTTATAGCTGTTTGGTGCCAGTGTAGCCAAGGTAAATCAAGGGAGATGTTATTTTGGTGGAAAATACATCAGTTCTAGTAGTCGAAGATGAGTACCGCATCCGGCAAGTGTTACGGATAGCCTTAGAGGGTGAATGCTATAAAGTCTTAGAAGCACCTACTGTGGCAGCGGGCTTGGCTCTGGTTATTGAATATAAACCTGAATTAATTATTTTAGATTTAGGGCTACCGGACGCTGATGGTCGTCAATTCATTCGCAGCCTGCGCGGATGGTCGGATGTGCCGATTATGGTGCTGTCAGCACGCAATCTTGAGTCAGAAAAAGTTAGCTTGCTCGACGCAGGAGCGGATGACTATCTCGCTAAACCGTTTGGAGTCGCAGAGCTATTAGCACGCTTACGAGCACTTAAGCGCCGGCGTGAAAAGAAGCCAACTGAAGGCATGGCCATCGTCAAGTTTGGTGAGGTAACCGTAGATCAAGTCAATCGACTCACGTTTCGCAAGGGTGAGCCTGTGCATCTGACCCCACGTGAATATCATTTATTGACCATTATGTTAGCCCAGCCGGGTAAAGTATTGACTCAAAGGCAATTATTGCGCGAAGTCTGGGGAGCAGGCCATTCTGAAGATGGGCATTATTTGCGTATCTATATTGGGCGCTTACGCCAAAAATTAGAAGATGATCCTTCTCAACCACAACATTTATTGACTGAGACAGGCGTCGGCTATCGTTTCTGCCAATAATTCTGCAGACTTAGTTAATAAAAACCGCTAGGTGCATAGACGTAATCAGTGCGGTTCGGTATGATTTGCAGCTCCAATTATGCACCCTTAGCTCAGCTGGATAGAGCGTTGCCCTCCGGAGGCAAAGGTCAGAGGTTCGAATCCTCTAGGGTGCGCCATTGATTTAAGGATTGATTTCTAAGCGGAGTATCGGTAATCTTCCGCGCTTGCTGAGACAGAAGGGAAGGTTATGAGACGCATATTAGTCGCTGGTAACTGGAAGTTAAATGGCAATAAAGCCAGTATTCAACGCCTAGTCAATGAAATTGTGGCGGGTGCGAATCAGTTAACTACAGTGTCAATAGCTGTTTGTGCTCCTTATGTTTACCTCCCGCTGACTGCTGAGCTACTGGGTGCTAGTGCAGTAGCTTTAGGTGCACAAGATGTCAGTGAGCAGGATAGTGGTGCTTATACGGGTGAAGTCTCTGCCCCTATGTTGCTGGAAGTTGGTTGTAAATATGTGATTGTTGGACATTCTGAGCGGCGCTCTTTATTTGGTGAAAAAGATGCAGATACCGCTCGGAAATTTGCAGCAGCACGTAAACAAGGTTTGATTCCGATTTTGTGTTTAGGTGAGTCGCTGGCTGAACGTGAGGCTGGTGAGACAGAAACCGTGGTCGCGCGCCAACTAGATGCCGTTTTAGAGCTAGAAGGTGTGCAAGCTCTCAGTGATGCAGTGATTGCTTATGAACCTGTGTGGGCGATTGGCACAGGAAAAACTGCAACACCTGAGCAAGCACAAGCAGTACATGCTTTTATTCGTCAGCGGATTGCAGCACATGATGCTGATATAGCGGCGAAACTACAGATTTTATACGGCGGCAGTGTGAAAGGCGCGAATGCTGCTGAGCTATTTGCCATGCAAGACATTGATGGTGGCTTGATTGGTGGTGCCTCGCTGGATGCTCAAGACTTCCTGAAGATTTGTCAGGCTGGGCAAAATCAGTGAGACTGATGGTTTATTTAGAAGTTAAAGATGCTTTATAATATTTTATTAATAGTACAAATTGTTGTTTCGGTCGCGATGATCGTGCTGATTTTAATGCAGCATGGTAAAGGGGCTGATGCAGGGGCAGCATTTGGTAGTGGTGCGTCAGGGACAGTCTTTGGCTCACGCGGTTCTGGAAACTTTTTAAGCCGTACAACTGCCATTTTAGCAACCATCTTTTTCGTGAACTGTATTGCCTTGGCTTGGATTGTCTCAAATCGGAGTACAACCCCAACCAGTATTATGGATAGCGCTTTACCCGCTAGTACTACTGCGCCAAAAGTTGAAACGGCACCTGCAACGCCTGCAGTGCCTACAAATAGTGAAGTACCTACTGTCCCGGCGCAAACCGCTCCAACGGGCAGTGAAGTACCAAAAACAGAAGCAGCTCCTGCTACGAGCACTGCTCCAGCAACAGCTGCTGAAGTACCAGCGACACCTGCTACTAGTGGTGAAGCAGCTACAACTGAACCTAAGAAACCTTAAGGTTTCAACCCGATTGCCGACGTGGTGGAATTGGTAGACACGCTATCTTGAGGGGGTAGTGGCTCTAGGCTGTGCGAGTTCGAGTCTCGCCGTCGGCACCAATTAAAAATCTAGCTTAGTCTAGTAAATACATAAAGCCTTGAAACTTAACGGTTTCAGGGCTTTTTTGTTTGTGGTTTAGGGTAATTTATCTACACAAGCTTTGCAGTTTTAATCCCTTCTCAAACAGGGCAACGTTCAAACTTAGCAAAAACCTTAATCGCTTCTTTAGTTCGTCTTAATCCCTTCTCAAACAGGGCAACGTTCAAACAGCTCGTGTCCAGCCAGCCTTTAAAATCAACAAGTTACAGAGACCCTTAGCAGGAAATCGACTGTATAAAAAGTTTGCATGAGAAAAAATTAAGCAATGCATAAAATTTACTCAAAAATAAGCTGAATCAAGCAGTTTGAACCTAAAGCCTAAACAGACTGTTGCTCACGGTCAAGCTAAATATTGCTTAAATAACGCGCGTGCTTTAGTCAACTTAGGATTAATCACCGCTTGGCAATAACCTGCGCTTGGGTTGCTCCGATAATAATTTTGATGATAGTCCTCAGCAGGATAAAAAGTCTCAGCGGGTACAATCTGGGTCACGATCGGGTCATCAAAATTCGCCTGCATTTCTGCGACGACGGTGTGAGCTGTTGCTTGCTGTTCAGCGCTATGCGTGAAAATCACACTGCGGTATTGAGTACCCCGATCAGCACCTTGCCGATTTAAAGTGGTTGGATCATGCGTGGCCAAATGAATCCGCAGCAGATCAGCATAGCTAATCTGTTTAGGATCAAAGTGAAGCTGGATCACTTCTGCATGCCCCGTCGTACCATTACACACACTACGATAGTCAGGATTGAGCAGATGACCACCGCTGTAACCACTCACCACTTGCTCAACACCGCGCAACTGCTGGAATACCGCTTCAGTACACCAAAAACAGCCGCCTCCAAAAGTAGCAATTTCTAAACTAGCCGTATTATCCATGTTGCTCATCCTTCAGTTTGCTTAAGGCAACTGCATTCATACAATAACGCAAACTACTAGGTGGCGGGCCATCTGGGAAGACATGCCCTAAATGCGCTTCACAGGTATTACAGACCGTCTCGACACGAAACATGCCATAAGAACGATCCGCGTGATAAGCAATGGCGTTCTCTTTTAAAGGTTGAGTAAAAGAAGGCCAGCCCGTGCCTGATTCGAACTTTTGGTTAGCATCAAACAGTAAACTGCCGCAACACACACAAGCATACAAACCGGGTTCAAAAAGACTACAGAGGTCTGAGCTAAAAGCACGCTCTGTACCGTGTTGACGGGTAACTTGATATTGTTCAGGGCTGAGTTGTTCTTTCCACTCCTGATCAGTTTTTTTCACTACACGATCAGGTGGTAAATTACCTTTTTGGCTAAGGTGCAGCACTTGTTTCCAATCTAACATGTCTACTCTCCGGTTAAAGCATCCATCTTCAAACAGCTTGGCAGTTCGCCAAGCTAGCTGCAAATAGGCTGAATAAGTGTCAGGTAAGCAGCAGAAGAAGGGCATTACCAGTAGAGGCATGACCTCTATTGATGCCTAGCAATGACCGATAAAGCATGAGGATTCATGAAGGCTTGGCTTCCGCTAAAATCATCCGCGCCCCTTTTTCACCAATCATCATACTCGGCGCTGAGGTATTACCACTAATCAAGCTGGGCATAATCGATGCGTCCATCACGCGCAGATTTTGCATCCCTCTCACCTTAAGATCCCAAGGATTGACCACTGCTAGTTCGTCCACGCCCATTTTACAAGTCCCAACGGGGTGATAGACCGTACTCGCAGTTTGGCGTAAGTAGGCAAGGATTTGCTCATCAGTTTGAATCGCTGGTGTGGGCGCCATTTCCTCACCCCGCACAGCATCGAACTCGGGTGAAGCCAAAACTTCACGCGCTTTTTTCACTGCTTCCACTAATAATTTCTGATCTTGCTCAGCTGAAAAGAAATTATGGTCGATGAGTACATTTTTCAAGCTGCCATCATTGGCTAATTTTACCGTGCCCTTACTTTGCGGACGTAGTACACAAGTAAATAGTGAATAGCCATGTCCCATTTCTAATTTTCGCCCACGATAACTACGGAAAATGGGCGTGAAATGGAACTGTACATCTGGATCAGCCTCAGCACTGCCAGCAGGAGCGGCTTCGGCATATTTAGTTTTAGCAAAACCGCCTGCTTCCACATAGTTGGTCGTCCACCAACCCATACGCTGTAAATAATATTTGAATGGAGCAGGCAAAATATTCGGCAATACAGTGGCCCAAGAAATGCCAATCGAGACGGGTTTAGGTGAGCGCACCGTAACCATACTATCAATATGATCTTGCAGATTTTCACCCACGCCGGGTAGATGCTGTTTACATTCAATGCCTAGTGTTTTTAATTCGTCTTGATTGCCAATCCCAGACGCTAACAGAATCCGTGGTGAGGCAATCGTGCCTGCACTAAGAATCACTTCACGGTTACATTGCAACAGGCTGCGCACTCCAGCACGCTCAATTTCTAAACCAGTAACCCGATCTTCCTCAATTTGAAGCTTAAACACTTCTGTCTGTGTGAGTATCGTTAAATTTGGGCGTTGCTGTATAGGTTCAACAAACGCAGTATAACTACTCACCCGTACACCCTCATCTTGGGTGACATTATAAATACCTAAGCCGAACTGTGATTCAGCATTAAAATCCTTATTTTCAGGTAAACCTGCCGCTTTACCCGCTCTAACAAAAGTCCGCGCTAGTTCATTTATATCTTGTGGGTTAACTACATTCAATTCACCCTTAAACCCATGATATGCTGGGCTTTGTCCCGCTAAATTGCATTCTAAGTCTTTGAATACGGGTAATACGTCTTGATACGCCCAACCTTCACAGCCCAAAGCTGCCCAAGCGTCGTAATCATTTTTATTACCGCGAATATACACCATGCTATTAATCGAGCTAGAACCACCTAGCCCCTTGCCACGATTGACAGTCATCACTCGATTATTCAAATGCTTTTGTGGAACGCCTTGAAAGGTATAGTCGTATTTCTTATTCCCATACAAGCCAAAAATCCCCGCAGGAATTTTGACCCAAGGGCTTTTATCATCTCCACCAGCCTCAATTAAACAGACGCTTACCTTAGGATCAGCACTCAGCCGATTAGCCACCACACAACCGGCTGAACCAGCGCCCACAATCAAATAATCAAAACGACTCGAATTCATAGACTTATCCTTAAGTTATTCTTCTTAATGCGTATTTAAGCGAAAATGCAAACTTTTTGGCCGAGTTAAAGCTTCATAACCGATGGCTGATAAAGTACAACCACGCCCCGTATCTTTGACACCTGTCCATGCCAAAGCAGGGTCAAGATAATCACAGCGATTCATAAAGACCGTGCCAGTTTGTAATTCAGCAGCAATATGTTCGGCGGCAGCCACATCTTCAGTCCAGATGGCAGCGGTCAGGCCATAGGGCGAGTCATTCATCAAGCGAATCGCTTCGGCATCATCTTGGACTTTCATAATCCCTACGACTGGGCCAAAGCTTTCCTCGACCATCACTGACATCGAATGATCCACATTCGATAACACTTGTGGGGCTAAATAGGCTGAGCCAGGTTGATCTAGCTCAAATTCGGAAGTGTCTACATGCGCCACCGCTCCCGCTGCAATCGCTTGTTTAATTTGCTCGCGTACGAAATCAGCAGAAGCTGGTTTAATCATGGGGCCTAGGTTAGTACTGGCTTGGAGTGGATTACCTAATTTGTATTGGCTGCCTAATTTAGCAATACCAGCCACCACTTCGTTATAGACAGTTTCATGCACATAAATCCGCTCAATCCCACAGCAGGATTGCCCTGAATTAAAAAACGCACCATCCGCTAAGTTCTCAATCGCATGGGTTAGATTAGCATCAGCGCGTACATAAGCAGGGTCTTTGCCACCCAGCTCTAAGCCCACTGGAATAAAGCGTCCGCTGGCTGCAGCCTCCATCGCTTTACCACCCGCAACTGAACCTGTGAAACAAACCATATCCGCGAAACCATCGGCAATGATTTGGCTGGTTTGGGCATGATCCAAGACCAAATGTTGAAATACACCTTGCGGCAAACCGGCGGTATCGAAAGCCTCTTGGAAGCGTTCAGCCACTAACAGCGTATTGGCTGCATGTTTGAGTACCGAAGTATTCCCCGCCATCAAGGCAGGAATCACTGAGTTCACACTGGTGAGAAACGGATAATTCCAAGGTGCAATCGTCAATACCACCCCCAAAGGTTCGCGCAAGATACGTCGTTCAAAGCCTGCTTTGGGACTCGGGACAAGATCAGCCAAAGCAGTCGCTGCCAGCTCAATCATATAGCGAGCGCGCTCTTCAAATCCTCGCAACTCACCCGCGCCGACACTCACCGGCCGACCCATTTGCCAAGCCAATTCCTCGACAATACGCTGTTTCATGCCAAGCATGGCATCCACTGCAGCATGGCAATACTGGGTACGCTCCTGAATACTTAAACGCTTCCACTCCACTTGCGCTGCTCGGCTGGTTTTGAAACAGGTTTGAATCTGTTCAGCAGTGGCCACTGGACGCTCTGCATAGACGCTGCCATCAATGGGCGAAATACATTGAATCGTTTGCATACTTAGGCTCTCTCAAATCCACGCCATAATTCCCAATTGGTCACCCGCCGATCATATTCGAACTGTTCCCAACGCCCGGTATGCAAGTAATGATCAATTACCTCATCGCCCATCACTTGCCGCAGTAAGGTGGAGTTGTCTAGTTTTTCTAAAGCAGCGCGCAAAGTTGTAGGAATTTCACGAATATTGCTGGCTCCATAAGCGTCCCCGCTGAATTCGGGTTCTAGTTCCAACTGCTTTTCAATTCCATCTAAACCCGCCGCCAGCTGAGCCGCAAGCGCTAAATAAGGATTAAGGTCAGCCCCGCCCACGCGACATTCAATCCGCACAGCTTTGCTAGCTTCACCACATAAACGATAACCCGCCGTCCGATTATCCCGACTCCAAATGGCTTTAGTGGGTGCAAAAGTACCGACTTGAAAGCGTTTGTAGGAATTAATCCACGGGGCTAGGAAATAAGTAATTTCATCAGCATGTGCGAGCAAACCGGCCAAATAATGGCGCATCAAGTCCGACATACCATAGGGGGCAGATTCATCAAAAAAGAGCGGGGTTTTGCCATCCAAACTCCACAAAGACTGATGAATATGGGAGGAGCTACCGGCTGCGTTGTAATCCCATTTCGCCATGAAAGTGATCGCCTTACCCTTACTCCAAGCTATTTCCTTACAGGCATTTTTGACAATCGAATGGTAATCAGCAGTGGTGAGGGCATCTGCATATTTAATATTCACTTCTTCTTGCCCAGCAGACGCCTCACCTTTGGAGCACTCAACAGGAATACCCGCTCCAAACAGACCATTACGAATTGCACGTAGCACATCCTCTTCTTTGCTGGTTTGTAGGATGTGGTAGTCCTCGTTGTAAGCACTGGACAGTTTTAAATTACGATAATCTGCCTGATGCACCTCTGCATAGGTTTGATTAAAGAGAAAAAACTCCAACTCTGTCGCCATCATCGGCTGCATGCCTAAAGCAGCTAAGCGGGCAATTTGCTTTTGCAGTACCGCACGCGGGGAGTGAGGAACCGGTGCATGCGTGTGGTGATCGAGCACATCGCACAGCACCAAAGCCGTTCCCTCTAACCAAGGTAAAGGGCGTAGAGTGCTTAAGTCCGGTTTCATCACATAATCGCCATAACCTGCTCGCCAACTCGTCGCGGCATAGCCATCGACGGTATGCATATCCATATCTGTGGCTAATAAATAATTGCAGGAATGCGTTTCCTCAACCGCGCTGTTGAGAAAAAAATCGGCATGAAAGCGTTTACCCATTAAGCGCCCTTGCATATCCACCTGACACGCGAGCACCGTATCGATTTGGCCAGCTTCATAAGCTTGTTTCAGTTGATCGAGTGTCATTTTAGCTGTCATGTGGTATTCCTTATGCTAATTGTAAAGAGTGCTGTCTTGCCGCTGATTAGTCTGCTTGAGATAAGGGCAAGTTAGCAAGAGGCAAGCGTAAGACCTGTGCATCCTGTGGTAAGGCAATGATGGTCTTACCGAGTCTGCGATTTAAGTGCTTCTTTGGCTTGCTCGACTATTTCTGGCATTTGTTCTTCGATGCTAGCTGGTTCTAGTGCTGTTTTAGCTAGCAATGAGTGATCTAAAGCTTCTCTGACGGTTGAATTCGGGTTGTCTAGGAAGGGCATTAAAATCGTTTCGTCCAAGCCGGTCGCTTGTTTAACCTGTGCGGTTTGCTCTTGCTGTTTGCTATCACCTTGCCAGAAGGCACGCTGAATACGGGCAATGGATAAAGTTTCCGGTGCAGTTTTCAATAAATAATGTGCAGGAGTCGCATCATCTCGGGTTAGAAAGTCATGATCAATCAATTCTTGGAGCATTAAAGTCATCAGCGAGCGGGAAATGGGGACCCGTTGCCTTAGCTCTTCAGAACTGAGTGGTGCTTCACCACGTAGATACTGTTGACCCACTTCCCGCAGAATCGCTGCTGCTGCTAACTCTTTAGTTTCAAGGCTAGGTAGAGCGGGTTGGTCAGGGTAATAAACAGCATCTGGATATTGCAGATAATAAGCTAGCCGTGAGCCAGTGAGCACAATCAGCCAGCCAATATACAGCCAAAGCATAAATAAGAATAAACCCGCGAATACTGAATAGATAGCAATTTGCTGGCCCGAACTGACGACAAAAGAGGAGAACATCCAGCCCGCTCCTTGCCAAGCCACGCCTGCAAAAATAGCGCCTAATAAAGCGGGCACAAAGCGTACTCTGGTGTAAGGCATATACATATAACAGACTGTGAACAGAATAATACTGACTGTCACAGGAATCAGTTTGAGTAGATAAGTTGTGGTCGTACTAAATAGATAATGCGAGCTAATAGCTTGAATGATAGGAATATGACTAAAAGCACTCCATAAGCCCAAAGCTGTAAAGAGTAAAATCGGGGCGAGCATCACAACACTTAAATAATCACGAATCTGAATACTTAAAGGTCGACCTTTCTGCACATGCCATAAATGATTGAAAGCTTGCTCAATTTGCTGCATCAAAGACCAAACGGTATAGAGCAAAATGCCTAAACCAGCGATTCCCAATACACCAACTTGAATATTGTCCACAAAGCCGAGCATTTGTTTGGTGACTTCTTCTGCTTTACTACCCAAGGGAGCCATAAATTGCAGTAGGGCAGGTTCCAATTGGTTATGTACGCCAAAGCCTTTTAAAACAGAAAAGCTTAGCGCTAAAGAAGGAGCTAAGGAAAGCAGGGTGGTATAAACCAGCCCCATCGCTCTTAGAGTAATTTGGCCTTCTAACAAATCATAAAAAAAAGCCCGTGGTAGTGCTTTTAAAAAGCGCAAGGGGTATTTCATTGGCTAAGACTCCCGAAAGCAGCAAGCCAGCATTGCTATACAAGACGCAAGCAAGCTTAAGTGGTTTAGTCTAGCAGTATAGCAGGCTCAGTGGGGGGTACTTGAATTAGGCGTACGCGTTGTGCTGGAAAACAGGCGACAAAGCGTGTGCAGCCGGGTTCACTGGTGATATTTAAGTAGCCACCATGATTAAGCATGACATGTTTAACAATGGCTAAACCTAAACCAGTGCCTCCTTTATCGCGCGCCCGACCCCGATCAACTCGATAAAAACGCTCAGTCAAATGGCTAATATGTTGAGCAGGAATACCTGGGCCATTATCCTCGACACTTAAACACGCTTGCCCATTATTGGCTAATTGCCAGTAGATTTGGATATGGGTATCTGCAGGAGTATGACGAATAGCATTATCCGTAAGGTTGGTAATCACACTGAGTAAGTCGGGTTCATGACCGCTTAAATGTAATTGTCGATCTAGGTTAAGACTTAAGGTATGTGAGTCTGCCGCTAAGGTATCCCTTAAAGACACTGCAATATCATCCAGTAGTTCAGGCACATTGATATCGCTTTCGATCATCCGGCGTTGTTCGTCATTTTCTAATTTAGACAAAGACAACATGTCGCTAATAATGCGTTGCATCCGATCTGCTTGTGCGCGTGCTTGTTGTACCGCAGCTAACTGATGCTCAGGTAATTCTGGGTCATCTTCAAATAGCTCTAGATAACCGGCAAGTACAGTCAGTGGAGTGCGCAGTTCATGTGAGGCATTCGCAAAAAAAGCTTTGCGCGTTTGTTGTAAATGCACACCTTGGCTAATATCACGCACATTGAATAGATATAAGTTCTTCTGCACTGGGACTAAATGGGCTTGCAGAATCATATTGCTATCAATAGGGGATTTAAGACAAATTTCTTTATCGGTATCGCCAGCACGTAATAGCGCATTTAGTTCCGGTGAGCGAATTAAATTATCTAAACGATTGCCCCAATCAGTCTGTGTTTGAATACCCAATAGACGAGTCGCAGCAGGATTCGACCATTGGATAATAAAATTTTGATTGATCAACACCGTTGCATCTGGTAGGGCAGCCATCACATTATTTAAGCGGTCCAGAGTTTCTTTTTGCTTTTTTTTGCGCGACCGACTCTTTTGCTTACTCCGATGGATTAGATAGGTAATTTGCTCCCAAGCACCGTCGCTATCAGGCATAAACTCAGCGGGCTGACCTTTTACCAGCCAGTTTTGGAGTTGGCGTAATTTGAATAAAACCCAGCCAATATATCCAAAACTGACTACTAAAAAGCTGATTAACCAATAACCGGTGGCATAGCCAACAATCAGACCCAAAATCGCAATGGCTATTAAGCGGCGGATTTCCACCTGCCAATAGTCATAAGCCATTCAAGGCTTCCTCAGCGAAGCGATAACCCGCCCCACGCACGGTATGAATGCAATTTTCAGCAGACTGCAGTTTTAGTGCCTTGCGTAAACGCAAAATATGTACATCCACTGTGCGCTCTTCAATATAAGTATTTTGACCCCAAATAAAATCTAGGAGTTGCGCACGTGAATAAACGCGTCCCGGATGCTTCATAAAGAACTCAAGGAGCTTGTATTCAGTAATCCCTAAGTGGATCACTTCGCCATTGATAGTGAGCTGGTGTGCATCTAAATCTAAGTTAATGGGGCCTACGCTCAAAACTTTGCGTGCGCTAAAGCCTTCTGAGCGGCGTAATAAAGCTTTAATGCGTGCGCTTAAAGTCTTCAAAGACACTGGCTTAGAGAGATAATCATCCGCGCCTACTTCGAGGCCTTGAATCATATCTTCTTCTTCTGAGCGTGCTGTAAGCATGACGATAGGAATATCCCGTGTCACTTCGTCTTTACGAAAACGTCGAATGAGCTCTGGCCCAGAAATATCCGGCAGCATCCAATCAATCAACATTAAGTCAGGGGTTTGGTTTGCGACTAGCTCACGTGCTACATAAGCATTTTCGGCTTCCATCACCGCATAGCCTTCTCGCTCTAAGCTAAAGCGGATCATTTGTCGAATCGCAGCTTCGTCTTCGACACAGAGAATCTGTTTTTTCATCACCTTCTACCTTTACTGGCTTGGGCGCATGCTAGCATGGCAAATATTTCATATTGATTACAAGACTCCAGATAATATGACATTTGTATGATCCATTTATGACAGGCGGCATCTTGGATCTTTAAATCACCAAGTTTTAGCATCCATGTGTTTTGCCATCAGACTGTCAAACAGTCTTCACGATCTTGTCATGCTGCGCTTTTAGACTAAGCAATCAATAGCTTAGCTCATGACAGGAGATCACTATGAGCCTTAGGATAGCAAACCAGAGTCAACTGGCTAGAACCACACCACAGGCTCCTTATTTACAATACGCCTTAGCTGAAACGGCTGAAGAAGTGCTAGCTTCACAGCAATTGCGTTATCAAGTCTTTGCAAAAGAGCAGGGCGCTATGCTGGAAAGTGCTCATTTAGGCATCGACTGTGATCACTATGATGCTTATTGCCAGCATTTGTTGGTGAAAGAATTAGCAACGGGTCAGGTCATTGGTTCTACAAGGATTTTAACTTTAGACAATGCTCGTAAAGCAGGTAGTTTTTACTCTGAAAATGAATTCGATTTGCGTAAGTTGTTACCTTTACCCGGTAAAGTAATAGAGATTGGCCGTACTTGTATTCACCCCGAATTCCGCAATGGGGTAGGGATTGGGATGTTGTGGGCAGGCTTAGCGCAATTTGTTGAACAGCAGCAGATTGATTATTTGTTCGGCTGTGCCAGTGTGAGTATGCGCGATGGTGGTGCGCAGGCAGCTGCGATTATGCAACATGTAAAAACGCGCCATTTAGCGCCTGCCTCCATGCGCGTTGAGCCTTTAGTGCGTTTGCTGGCCGCGCCACCTGCAACAGTTTTAAATCTACCCCCACTACTGAAATCTTATTTGAAACTAGGCGCTTGGGTAGCCGGTGAACCCTGTTTAGATCCAGACTTTAATGTGGCGGATATTTTTATTCTCCTAGATATGCAACAGCTCAATCAGCGTTATCAACGGCATTTTGTACAAAGCACACTGCAACGTCGCCCTTTGCACTAAGAAAAAATAAAGCCTGTCACAAACTTGTCATGGCTGCCCTTTAGACTGTCCCTGACCTCGGAAATGTCACAACTTGAACGAAAGCAAATAACAACCGAAACCATGAGTTTAACAATAACGGTTTATAAGTCTTGAACAGTCAATCCTTGCCGGGCGCTAGGCCCGGTTCTTTCTTTTAGGTTTATCTCTCTAGAGTAATAATCGCAAAGCCTAAATTCACTTATCCTAACTAGCTTTAGGAGGTAAAGATGGCGACACTTAGAGCCTTATTATGGGATGTAGACGGTACACTTGCCGATACTGAACGAGATGGGCATCGCTTAGCGTTTAATCAAGCTTTTGCTGAAGCAGGCTTAGCTTGGCAATGGGATGTCGACTTGTATGGCGAGTTATTGCAAGTCACAGGCGGTAAAGAGCGCATTCAATTTTTCCTTGAGCGCTATCAGCCCAAGGTTAGTTTAACTGAAGATTTAACTAGTTTTATCGCTGAACTCCACAAACGCAAAACGCATTTTTATTTAGAACGCTTGCAAACGGGGGCTATTCCTTTACGTACAGGCGTAAAGCGTTTATTAGAAGAAGCGCGTAATGCAGGTTTACGTCTAGCGATTGTCACTACCACCACGCCTGAAAATGTTAGCTATTTATTAACATCGAACTTGGGCGAGGATTCGCTCAATTGGTTTGACTGTATTGCCGCGGGCGATATTGTAAGTAAGAAAAAGCCTGCGCCGGATATTTATCATTATGCCTTGGCACAGCTGAAACTAAAGCCAGAAGACTGCTTAGCATTTGAAGATTCAGAAAATGGTTTGCGAGCAGCACTGGGGGCAGGGATTCAGACGATTGTGACTGTCAATACTTATACCGAGCAACAGGATTTTGCGGGTGCTCGCTTGGTGGTAACTGATTTAGGAGAAGCACAGCAACCCTGCAAGATCTTGCAAGGTAACTTAGATCAGCCTATCACTATTGCGGCTTTACGCGAGTTGCTTGGCTAATAAAAACCGCGCAATTAAGTTCGGATTTTAAAGCGTCGAGCGTGTGCGCCTTACCGCATCCAACCAACCCGCATATTTCTGCTCACGTAATGCCTTCTCCATTTGTGGTTCAAAGCGTTTATCCAGCGCCCAGTCTTTAGCAAATTGCTCAGGCGGCGGGCAAAGTCCTTGCTGCAATCCCGCTAAATACGCCGCCCCAATTGCTGTCGATTCCAAGACTTTTGGGCGATCGACGGGGCTATCTAAAATATCGGCTAGGAATTGCATCGCCCAAGCAGAGGCAGTCATCCCACCATCCACACGCAATACGGTTTTGGTTTCACGTAAGCCAGCACTATCCGCTTGCATCGCTTCTAATAGATCGCGGGTTTGATAGCCAATACTTTCCAAGGTGGCTTTAGAAATTTCCGCAGGGCCTGTATTGCGCGTCAAACCATATAAAGCGCCACGTGCATCAGGATCCCAATAGGGAGCACCTAAACCGACAAAAGCCGGAACCAGATAAACGTTTTGATGTGGGTCAGCCGCTTCGGCTAAAGCTTGGGTTTCACTGGCTTTTTTAATGATTTTTAAGCCATCCCGTAGCCATTGCACCGCTGCACCTGCGATAAAAATCGAACCTTCTAAGGCATACGTACGCTGCCCATTAAGCTGATAGGCAAGGGTCGTGAGTAGGTTATTGTTGGATGTGACAGCGTGCGTGCCGGTATTCAGTAAAGCAAAGCAGCCCGTGCCATAGGTTGATTTCATCATCCCCGCTTGAAAACAGGCTTGCCCGACCACGGCCGCATGTTGATCACCCGCCACCCCTGCTATTGGAATGGCAGCACCCACTATTGACGCATCTGTTACGCCAAAATCCGCAGCACTGTCTTTTACCTCTGGCAATAAGCTAGCAGGAATATCGAATAGCTTTAATAAATCTTTATCCCATTGTCCGGTATGAATATTAAACAGCAAGGTACGGCTGGCATTGGTCGCATCAGTAGCGTGGATTTTACCCGCGGTTAAATGCCAAATCAGCCAAGTATCTACCGTACCCATGCGCAATTGACCTGCTTCAGCTTTAGCGCGTGCGCCGTCGACCTCATTTAGAATCCAGCGGATTTCCGTGCCACTAAAATAAGGGTCAGCGCGTAAGCCGGTTTTTTGCTGAATTAGCTTCTCGCTGCCATTATTTTTCAGTTCTTGGCAATACTCAGCAGTGCGCCGATCTTGCCAGACAATTGCATTGTAAATCGCTTTGCCGCTATCTTTATCCCAAACCACCACCGTTTCGCGCTGGTTGGTAATGCCAATGGCGGCGATATCCGCGGCTTGGAGTTTGGCTTTAGCGAGTGCGCCTTTTAAGGTAGAGAGGGTGGTTTGCAAGAGATCATTGGGATCATGTTCGACCCAACCGGAATGCGGAAACTGCTGTGGAAATTCTTGCTGGTCGCTAGCGATGACTCGTAAGGTTTCATCAAACACAATGCTACGTGTAGAAGTTGTGCCTTGATCAATGGCAATTAAGTAGGTCATAGCTGAATTCCTTGGTTTAATGAACCCCTTTCCAAGCCTTTTGTTAAGCTAAGAAATACCTCCCCTTTATCAGGGGAGGCTAGAGGGCTTGTCTTAAAGCCTAACTAAAATCAACTCTTAGTCCATGACTTGACTAATTCGTCATAGTTTACAGTTTCAGGCTTAGGTTTCTCATTCTCCAATTTAGCTTTAGGCGCACCGGGAGCGTCTAACCACTCTTTTGGATCTTTCGGCTCGTTCATCTTGGGGCCTAACTCGCCTTGTACACCGCTCTTTTCTAAACGTTCCAAGACTTTTTCTTGCGCTTCACACAAAGCATCGAGTGCTTGCTGGGCAGTTTTTTCGCCAGAGGAAGCATCCCCAATGTTTTGCCACCAAAGTTGCGCAAGTTTTGGATAGTCAGGCACGTTGGTGCCAGTAGGCGACCATTGAACGCGAGCAGGCGAACGATAGAACTCTACCAAGCCCCCCAGTTTTGGTGCACGCTCTGTGAAGCTCTTGTCGTTGATGGTTGATTCACGAATGAAGGTTAAACCTACCTGCGATTTCTTCACATCCACCGTTTTGGAGGTGACGAATTGCGCGTATAACCAAGCAGCTTTTGCGCGGTCGGTTGGCGTGGATTTCATTAAAGTCCACGAACCGGCGTCTTGATAACCGACTTTCATGCCTTCTTCCCAATACGCACCGTGTGGCGAAGGAGCCATACGCCATTTGGGTGTGCCATCTGCATTCATAACGGGTAAGCCTTCTTTGACCATATCCGCGGTGAAAGCGGTATACCAGAACATTTGCTGAGCAATTTCACCTTGAGCAGGCACGGGACCAGCTTCTGAGAACACCATACCAGCAGCAGCGGGAGGCGCATATTTTTTCAACCAATCGACATATTTAGTAATCGCATAAACCGCTGAGGGGTCATTGGTTGCCCCACCGCGTGCCATACAAGAACCCACAGGCTGGGATTTTTCATTGACGCGAATACCCCATTCATCCACCGGCAGACCATTTGGCTCACCCTTGTCGCCCATACCTGCCATCGACATCCACGCATCGGTAAAACGCCAACCTAAGGATGGGTCTTTTTTACCGTAGTCCATGTGACCATAGACTTTTTTGCCGTCAATTTCGCGACCTGTGAAGAACTCGGCAATATCTTCGTAAGCAGACCAGTTGACTGGCACGCCTAGGTCATAGCCGTATTTCGCTTTGAAATCGGCTTTATTTTTTTCGTCGTTGAACCAGTCATACCGGAACCAATACAGGTTCGCAAATTGTTGATCGGGTAACTGATACAGCTTCTTATCAGGGCCGGTGGTAAAGCTTAAGCCAATGAAATCATTCAAATCTAAGCCCGGATTGGTAACATCTTTACCCTCACCCGCCATCCAATCGGTTAAATTCCGTACTTGCTGATAGCGCCAGTGCGTACCGATCAAATCCGAATCATTCACGAAGGCATCATAAATATTTTTGCCGGACTGCATTTGGGTTTGCAGTTTTTCCACCACATCGCCTTCACCGATTAAATCATGGGTGACTTTAATCCCTGTGATTTCGGTGAACGCTTTGGCTAGGGTTTTAGACTCATATTCATGGGTGGTAATGGTTTCAGAAACGACATTGATTTCCATGCCCTTGAAGGGTTCAGCGGCTTTAATAAACCACTCCATCTCTTTGAGCTGATCTTCTTTGGATAAAGACGATGGTTGGAACTCACTGTCGATCCACTTTTTGGCAGCTTCCACATCAGCAAAGCTCACTTGCCCATAAGCCATCAGCATCGCAGCAGCGATAGACAGCGTTATTGGTTTCAGTTTCATACTTTCTCCTCCTAGATTAATCATCCTACACCCAGCGAAACACCGCGAAGGCATAGACCAAACAGATTAACACAGCCCACCATAAAGGCGAACCAAAGGCTGCTAACCAGCCCAAACAAATAAATGCACTCCCTAATAAGGAAATAAATAAACGATCGCCCGGTGTGGTCTCAATGCGCAAAATTCCTAAGCGTGGTGCTTGCGGTGCTTTAATGCTCCACACGCCCATGCCCACCAAGGTCAAGAAGATTAAGCTAAAGAACAAGGCCGTTTGCCATGTCCACGCCATCCAACTTAAATCCATACGACCTCCTTAAACCCGACCGAGGGCAAAACCCTTGGCGATATAATTACGCACGAACCAAATGACTAATGCGCCCGGGATAATCGTTAAAATCCCCGCCGCCGCTAGCACCCCCCAATCCATACCGGAAGCGGACACCGTGCGCGTCATCGTAGCTGCAATCGGTTTGGCAGCAACCGAGGTTAAAGTGCGCGCTAGCAATAATTCCACCCAGGAAAACATAAAGCAGAAAAACGCGGTCACACCAATCCCTGAAGCAATTAAAGGCATAAAGATGCGCGTGAAAAACCGCCCAAAACTATAACCATCAATATAAGCCGTTTCATCAATCTCTTTCGGCACACCCGACATAAACCCTTCCAAAATCCATACCGCTAACGGCACATTAAATAAACAATGTGCTAACGCCACACCAATATGGGTATCGAATAAACCGACTGAGCTATATAACTGGAAAAAGGGCAGAGCAAATACCGCAGGTGGGGCCATGCGATTAGTGAGTAGCCAAAAGAATAAATGCTTATCCCCCAAAAACCGATAGCGCGAAAACGCATAAGCAGCAGGTAAAGCGACTGTAATCGAAATGACAGTATTGATTAGGACATAAGTAATCGAATTAATATAACCCGAATACCAACTAGGGTCGGTAAAGATAGTCATATAATTTTGAAAGGTTAAATCATGCGGCCACAAACTAAAGGTCGATAGAATCTCTTCATTGGTTTTTAGACTCATATTGAGCAACCAATAAATCGGCAATAATAAGAAGATTAAATACAGGGTCATCACTATCCCTTGACGGGTAATACGTGAGCCTTTAGTGATTTGCGTGGTGCTCATCTTAGCGCCCCTGTTTATCAAGGTTAGTCATCACGGTATAAAAGACCCAACTTAATAATAAGATAATTAAGAAATACACCAGTGAGAAAGCTGCTGCTGGGCCTAAATCAAATTGCCCAATCGCCATTTTGACTAAGTCAATCGATAAGAAGGTAGTAGCATTCCCTGGGCCTCCGCCCGTGACTACAAAGGGCTCGGTATAGATCATGAAGCTATCCATAAAGCGCAACAGTACTGCGATTAATAATACACCGCGCATTTTTGGCAATTGAATATAACGAAACACCGCCCAGCCACTCGCGCCATCAATTCGCGCTGCTTGGTAATAGGCTTCAGGAATCGATTGCAATCCGGCATAACATAATAAAGCCACCAGTGATGTCCAATGCCATACATCCATAATCACAACGGTAAACCACGCATCACCAATATCACGGGTATAGTTATAATCAATGCCTAGCTTATTAGCCGCTGCACCTAATAAACCAATATCCACCCGCCCGAAGATTTGCCAGATCGTTCCTACCACATTCCACGGAATTAATAAGGGTAGCGACATTAAGACTAAACAAACCGGCACTGCCCAGCCTTTTTTCGGCATATTCATCGCAATGAGAATGCCTAGGGGAATTTCAATCGCTAAAATCACTGCGCTAAAAATAAATTGCCGACCCAAAGCGGCATGAAAGCGTTCGGAGTTAACAATTTCTTCAAACCACTGTAAACCCGCCCAGAAAAATTGATTATTGCCGAAGGTGTCTTGAACTGAATAATTCACCACCGTCATTAACGGAATCACTGCACTGAAGGCGACTAATAGAACGACGGGTAAAACCATCCACCACGCTTTATTATTCCAAGTTTTATTCATTAGGCAGCCTCCTGCTTGACTAGCCAGTCATTAGCATAGATATGCACTTTATCTAAATCAAAGCTGAGTTGGTTGTATTCAGGCGTCACTGGTTTATCTTCAGGCACAATAATATTAATTTCTTTCCCCTGAAATTCAGCACGCGCTATTTTATGTCGCCCAATATCTTCAATACGCCGAATCGTCACGGGTAAACTATTCGCAGAAGCTTCGCGGCTTAAATGCGTAAATTCAGGACGAATCCCCAATTCAATTTTTTCACCGGATTTAGGCGTATAAGCGGTGGCGAGTTTTAAGGAATGACCATTCAGTGTGGCGGTATTGCCTTGAAGGCTAGCAGGTAAGACATTCATACCGGGGCTACCAATAAAATAGCCAACAAAAGTATGGGCGGGACGCTCAAATAACTCTTGAGGCGTGCCAATTTGTACCACATAACCGTCATACATCACCACCACTTGATCAGCAAAAGTTAGAGCTTCGGTTTGATCGTGGGTGACATAAATCATGGTACGATTTAAGCGCTGATGCAGGGATTTTAACTGCATCCGTAGCATCCATTTTAAGTGCGGATCAATCACCGTGAGCGGTTCATCAAATAAAATCGCCGCCACGTCTTGGCGCACTAATCCCCGCCCTAAGGAGATTTTTTGCTTAGCATCAGCGGTTAAACCTTGGGCTTTTTTCTTAAGGTCGGGCGTGAGTTCCAGCATCGCTGCAATTTCGTGCACGCGCTCTTTAATCACAGCTTCACTTTGTTTGCGGTTCCGCAATGGAAACGCCAGATTGTCATACACCGTCATGGTGTCGTAGACCACCGGAAACTGAAATACTTGAGCGATTTGGCGCTGTTCAGTGGGCAAATGGGTAACATCTTTGCCATCAAATAGCACTTGACCTTGGCTGGGGGTGAGTAGCCCTGAAATGATATTAAGGAGTGTCGATTTGCCGCAGCCTGATGAGCCTAATAAGGCATAAGCTTTGCCATCTTCCCAGACATGATCAATCTCTTTCAGAGCGTAATCGTCCGGTTTTTGCGGATTCGCAAGGTAACTGTGTGCGAGTTTTTTTAGGTGAATCTCAGCCATGACAACTCCTTAAACCGCCAAGGCAAGCGTAGCACCGGATGCTAACTCGCCTTGCTTATCAAACACATAAAGCTGTGTAGGCTCAACATACACATTAATCTCGCTGCCTATGGCAGGTTCATGAATGCCATGCACTAAGGCAACCCAACGCTGTGAGCCATATTGCACATGGATAAAACTCTCTGAGCCGGTCATTTCCACCACATTAACCTGCACCTTAAAAGCCAAGGCTTGTGGGCTATGGGGCTGCAAACTTAAATGATCAGGTCGGAAACCGAGGGTGTAAGACCCATTCGCAAATTCGCTCAAAACCCCTTGCGCGGCTAAGACCTCACCTGATTCTAATTTCAATTGAGTCGTACTTTTCTCGACGCTTAGAAAATTCATCGGTGGATCAGAAAAAACGCGTGCACTGGTAAGCGTTTGCGGATGGCGATACACATCCAAGGTCGCACCAAATTGAGTGATACGCCCTTGCCACAAAGTCGCAGTATTACCGCCTAATAATAAAGCTTCGGTCGGTTCCGTAGTGGCATACACAAATACTGCACCAGAGGCAGTAAAAATACGCGGTAATTCAGCGCGCAATTCTTCACGTAATTTGTAATCGAGATTGGCGAGTGGCTCATCTAATAAAACCAAATCCGCTTCTTTCACCAAGGCGCGCGCTAAAGCACAACGTTGTTGTTGACCGCCGGATAATTCCAAGGGTTTGCGCTTAAGCATCGGAGTCAGTTTGAGAAGATCAGCGGCTTGATGAACTTTTTTATCAATCTCAGCACGTTTTAAGCCACGAATTTTTAAGGGAGAAGCAATATTGTCGTAGACCGATAGGGAAGGGTAGTTAATGAATTGCTGGTAAACCATCGCGATATTGCGTTCTTGTACAGGCTTACCTGTGACATTTTTGCCTTGCCAAAGAACACGTCCGGTTGTAGGTTTATCTAAACCAGCCATTAGGCGCATGAGGCTAGTTTTACCCGATAAGGTCGGACCTAGCAGTATATTCAAACTGCCAGCTTCCAAATGCAGGGTGGTCGGGTAAATATGCGTATCCCGCTCCACTACCTTGGAAACTTGCTCCAGTGTTAAACTCATAGGCTGCTCTCCTCCTCCCTCTAAGTGACGCGGTTAGTTAAACCACGCCGCGAATGCCTCACGCTGCTCAGGCGTCATGTGTAAACCCAACTTACTGCGCCGCCACAAAATAGCATCCGCACTATCAGCCCACTCGGTTTCTTGCAGAAATTGTGCTTCGCGTTCTGTTAAGGTAGCACCGAATGTCTGTCCTAGATCGTCTAAACTTTTAGCATCACCTAGTAAATCCCACGCGCGCTTGCCATAACGGCGCATGAGGCTTTGTGCCCAAGCTTGATTGATAAATGGATAGTCAGTTTGCAGTTTCGCAGTGAGTAGTGCTAATTCATCCAGCTCAAACTCACCACCGGGCAAGGCAGCTTCTTTAGTCCATTCCCCACTAGCAGTGGGCATCCAAGGCTGTAATTTGCTTAAAGCATCTTCGGCTAAACGCCGATAAGTGGTGATTTTGCCACCAAAGATATTTAATAAAGGCGCTTGCCCCGCTTGGTCTTCCACACGCAAGACATATTCGCGAGTTGCAGCTTGGGCTTGATTGGCGCCATCATCATAAAGTGGGCGTACGCCTGCATAGGTCCAAACCACTGAAGAACGCTCAATCGGCTTTTTGAAGTACAGGCTGGCGGAATCGCACAAATACTGGGTTTCTTGTTCCGTAATTTCGACTCGCTCCAAGCTGCCTTGATGATCTGCATCCGTCGTGCCAAGTAGGGTGAAATCCTGTTCATAAGGAATCGCGAACATGATGCGCCCATCGGTGTTTTGGAAAAAATAAGCTCGATCATGCTCATAGAGTTTCGGGACAATCACATGACTGCCGCGCACTAAGCGCACATTGTGCTTATCTTTGGGTAAGGTATTGACTTCATGTAATAAATGGTCAATCCACGGGCCAGTTGCATTCACAAGGATACGCGCTTGGATAGTTTCGTTTTGTTTCGTTTCTTGATTTTCCAGAGTGATTTGCCAAATTCCATTGCTGCGTTTGGCTTGGGTACAGCGAGTTTGGATACGAATATCCGCACCGCGCTTGGCTGCATCTAAGGCATTTAGTACGACTAAACGCGCATCATCTACCCAGCAATCTGAGTATTCGAAAGCGACTTCAAAACCCTCTTTAATCGGGTCACCGAGCTTAGGGTTATTGTGCAGCTTAAAGGTTTGAGTAGCAGGCAACAGTTTACGCCCACCAATATGGTCATAAAGAAATAGGCCTAAGCGCACCAACCAAGCGGGTCGAACCGCCTTATTGTTGGGGAGTACAAAGCGCAGAGGCCAAATGATATGCGGTGCATTTTTTAGTAATACTTCGCGTTCTGACAGTGCTTCGCGGACTAAGCGAAACTCATAATATTCCAGATAGCGTAGACCGCCGTGAATTAACTTGGTGCTTGCGGACGAAGTACCTTGCGCTAAATCCCCTTGTTCTGCGAGCAGAACCTTCAAGCCACGCCCAACTGCATCGCGGGCTATGCCACAACCATTAATACCGCCGCCGATTACGGCCATATCATAGATCTGAGTGGATGATGAATTTAGCATCGATACTATCCTGTGGTTGCTTTATAGTGCGATGGTTAGTTTCTAAAGTATCAACAGATATTTTCGTTTTTGCAAGATTTGTTTTCGTTATTTCGCTATATTTTATGCATTCAGGCTCGTAAAGGAGGGGATGATGCAACAGTCCTTACGTCACCAACAAATTATGGCTCTAGCGCGCAGTGCTGAACGCGTCTTAGTCGATGAATTGGTCGCCACCTTCGAGGTCACCCCGCAGACTATCCGCAAAGACTTAAATGAACTCTGTGAAGCGGGTTTATTGGTACGTGTACATGGTGGTGCTTTATTGCCTTCTGGTGTGAATAATGTCGGTTATGAACAGCGCCGCAATATGGCGTCGGAAGAGAAGCGCTTGATTGGGCAATTGTGTGCAGCGCAGATTCCAAATAATAGTTCCTTGTTTATTAATATCGGCACGACTACCGAGGCAGTTGCACAAGCTTTACTTAGTCATCAAAACTTGATGGTGATTACCAATAATTTGAATGTAGCGAATATTCTGATTCAAAATTCAAGTTTTGAAGTGATTATTGCGGGCGGGGTAGTACGCCATGCTGACCGTGGTGTCATTGGTGAGGCCACTGCCGATTTCGTTAAACAGTTTAAATTAGACTATGCGGTGATTGGGGCTTCGGCTTTAGATGAAGAAGGTGCCTTATTAGATTTCGATTATCGTGAAGTACGTGTGACTCAAGCGATCTTAAGTAATGCACGCGAGCGCTTTTTAGTCACCGATAAAAGCAAATTGGAGCGTACCGCGCCGGTACGTGTAGGTCATGTTTCGCAATTAACCGGTTTGTTTATAGATAGTTTAGCCCACCCTAAGCTGGCACAAGTGTGTGCGCAGCATGGGGTTCAAGTGTATAGGCTAACTTAGTAATCGACTGCTGCTTGTAAGTTAGCATGTAAGCGCTCTAATTGTTCGGCGGGTGTTTGAGGTGAGGCTATTAAGTGCGCAATCATTCCACGTGCTTCAGCTCGATGACCACTTCTCAACGCGCATAAAGAGGCAATATCTAAAAAGCGCCAGCTGTAAATCTCTTGAGTAACAAATAGAATATCCGTAGTAGGCTCAACTTTAGGTACTAACTGAGTGAGATGGTAACCGAGTTCATCAAATCCATGCTCTAAACAGAGTAAGATTGCTTCATAAATAGCTTCAAGACGACTAGGTCGATAATGAAATGCTTTTAAATATGCCTCAATAATTTCTGCTTTATCATAGTTTAGCAGGCCATAGCAGCATCCGATGCTGAATAGAGAATGATAGACTTCTTCTTCCCAACCACCCATTCTTACGCGTTTTTCAAAATTTACAACAGCTTGCGCATATTGCTCTGCATCTAAGTAACTACGAGCTAGATAAAAACGATAGCGACTATTATTAGGTTCGTCTTTTAAGCCCTGCTCAAGGATTTCAGCATCACGTATATATTTATCCGGATTTTGATTACGTGCACCTTCGCGAGTTGACGTGATATAGCAATTTCCTACTGGATACTCAACGGGATTATAGCCATCAACATATATTCCCTCATGCAAAACTCCCCGCCATTGTGCAGGTATATGTGAGCGCAGTAGTTTGATATTGGCATACAGAAGAGTATTATGACGCATATTTAACAGGTAAACATCTTCTGTAAGATCATGAAATCCTAGTTCATCATTCCAAACCATATAATCATCTGCGTCCATAAATAGAATGTAGTCAGCCTTATTTTTGGCCGCATCTAAAGCTAGATTGCGATTATGGGCGAAGTTTTTCCAAGTATGTTCATGTAGCTCGCCAGAAATTTGTGCTGCTTGGAAGTAGGCACGGATAAAGTCTTGGGTACCATCGGTAGAACCTGTATCACTAATGACCCAATAATCAATATGCTCTTTCAGGCTGTCAAAGCAGCGTTGAATAATATGACGTTCATTTTTAACAATCATATTCAAACAAATAGTTGGCTTGTTTTTAGAGCTTACTGATCTAGACATATTTACTTGAACTTCTCAAATAACGGATGCCTTTAAATATAACTCCCTAATAGTCGACTTTCAGCTTTTGAAGACAAACTGCTATTTATTTGGTGTAGACGCTCAATCCAAATTCAAAAACTCTCCACTTTGATGTTGCCACATTTGATAATAATGTCCTTGTTTCTCAAGCAGTTCAGCATGAGTACCTTGTTCTAAAATACTGCCATTAGCCAGTACAATAATCCGATCCATACGCAAAATAGTGGATAAACGATGGGCAATCACAATAGCGGTTTTGTTTGCGATTAACTCAAAAATAGCGGTCTGAATTTGCTGCTCAGTCAGGGAGTCTAAAGCACTAGTGGCTTCATCCAAAACTACAATGGGTGCTGCTTGTAACAAGGCGCGCGCAATGGCTATGCGCTGTTTTTCACCGCCCGATAGTTTCACTCCACGCTCACCAACTAAGGTATCAAAACCTTCAGGTAGGTGTTGAATAAATCCTAGGGCTTGTGCTTGTCTAGCAACATGTTCTAGTTCTGTAGCAGCTACAGTTTTACCCAGCAAAATATTATCTTTAATACTGCGATGAAAGAGTTCAGGCTGTTGTGGCACTAGCGCAATTTGCTGGCGTAAAGAGGCTAAACTGAATTGGCGTATCGGAATTCCATCAATGAGAATTTCACCTTGCTGTGGCTCAACAAAGCGAAATAAGAGTTTGGTAATGGAGGTTTTGCCAGAGCCAGAATGCCCGACTAGGGCTATTTTCTCACCAGCGCGAATAGTCAGATTAAAATCTGTAAATAAGCCTCCGCTCACTTCGGTACTATCGAGTTTAGTCTGCCGGTAATCAAAATGAATCTGCTTAAACTCTATTTGCCCTTGCTCAATACGATGTGCTTGTGCGCTAGGTAAGTCTTGTTCTAATTGCTGATTTTGAATTAGGGTAGCCATTTCACGGGCATCGGCAATAGCACTAAATAAACTCCGGAAACTCTGACCAAATTCCCATAAATGTCGCAACAGTACGAGGAGCACGGTCTGGAATAAGACATATTGACCTACTTCAAATTGGCCGCGCTGCCAGTCTTGAATCATGTTGTACACTAAAATGAATTCAATGCTAGCAGTGAGAATCGCCTGCACAGCGAAGGAAATAAACATCAAAATCCAAGCAAAACGGCGTCTTTTATATAAAGCAGTAGCTACATCCCGCACGCGCGCTTGTTCAATGGCTTCAAGTCCAAAGCCTTTTAGCACTGCAATATTGCTAATATTATCTGAATATAAGCCGCCTAATTTGGAATCCCATTCGGCAACGCGCTCATCATATTTTAATTTCCACAAAGAAAACCCGAGGTTCCAAGCCACGAATAAAATAATAAACACCACGAAGTAGGCCGCCAGGAGCGGGTCTTGTTGAAAGAATAAAAAGAGAGCAATCCCGGTTGCAAGAACCTTGCTATAAAGTTGAAAGACGAGCCAATCTGTCAGACTTTCAAACGAGCGAATAAAGCGTGAGGCTTGTTTAACTAAACTACCAGCAAAATTATTTTCAAAGAAGCGATAAGGCTGTTTGAGTAAGACTTCGAAGCAGAAAGAGTCAAGATGGCGCATACCACCTGCTTCAAGTGGCACAATCCCGAATTCTAAAGCCCGCCAAATAAACCACTCCATAATAAAAGCGAGTGCTAAATACATTAGATTTTGCATCAACACGTCGGTGGTTGCAGGGCTAACTGGTTGAGCGAAGGCGTTCGCCATATTTTTAAAAATGAGTGGAATCAACAGTTCAATACTGACAGCTGCAGTAATCGCAAGCAGTACTAAACCTAACCACACACGTTGGCGCCACCATACACGGCCATATTCTCTAAGTACTAATTCCATTGCAAGCTCCTAAGAGTGGCTAGTGTAACTAAGAATCTTTAAGGGGTTTAACTAAATCGTCATGAGCTTGTCATGGAGCTTTCATCGCTCAACCCTAAAATCTTGATATGTTTATAAAAATGGAAAAATACTAATATGGCTAGTTCAATAGCATTGCGTGAGGCGATTCACCAAGCTACTCCTCGTTCTTTGCTAGGCTTCCAACAACGCCTTTTTAGCACTTGGTTTGATAGCTTTATCTATAACCAGATTTGGGAAGATCCCCGTGTAGATCTCCAAGCTCTGCAATTGAATGCAGATAGCCGAGTCTTAACCATTGCTTCTGGTGGTTGTAATGTGCTGAACTATTTAACTGCTAGCCCTGCACAGATTACTGCGATTGATTTAAATCCTTATCACTTGGCTTTGACGCGTCTAAAGCTGGCAGCATTCAAATATTTACCTGATCATGCCACTTTCTATAATTTCTTAGGTCATGCTAATAAGCTGAGTAATTTGGAGCGTTATCAAGCTTATATACAGCCGCATTTGAGTACAGATTTGGATAAATTTTGGTCTGGCTCAAGCCTATTCGGACGTCAGCGGATTAGTATGTTTGCTGGTGATTTGTATAGGCAAACCCGCTTTGGTTATTTCATGCGTGGTTTGCATTGGCTCGGGCGTCGTATGGGTTGTAAGCCACAGCTAATTCTGAAAGCTAAAAGTTGCTATGAGCAAAAGATTATCTTCAAGCGGCATATCGCCCCCTTCTTCGAGCATCCTTTAGTCAGGCTGATGGGCAAACTGCCTATGTCAGTTTTTAGTTTAGGAATTCCGCCACAGCAATATCAGTCGATGAAAGCTGAAGGAAATTTAATCGAGCAATACCGTGAGCGGGTTGAGCGCTTAGCTTGTAGTTTACCGATTGAAGATAATTATTTTGCTTGGCAAGCCTTCGGACATGGTTATGATCATGCTAAGCGTCAAGCTATTCCCGATTATTTAAAAGCTGAACATTATGAATTGATAAAAACACAATTACATAAAGTTGAAACTCAGTTTGGCTCTATTATTGATTATTTGAAAACCCAAGCTAATCAATCTTATGACCGTTTTGTGTTCTTAGATGCTCAAGACTGGATGAATAACGAAGTTCTGCAGGCCTTATGGACAGAAGTTCTCCGTGTAGCTAAACCGGGAACACGCATTATTTTCCGTACGGCAGCCACGGCATCTCCATTAGAAGCTGCTTTGCCCCCTGAATTACTGAAGCGTTTAGTTTACGAAGCTGAAGAATCAGCTGCTTTATTTAAACAGGATCGCTCGGCTATTTATGGTGGGTTTCATCTTTATCGTTTGGCTGATTAGCGATGCAGGATTCAAATGCTGCTTTAAATATGGATCAGCAGTATCGCTATCAACGCCATATTTACGATGTATCCAGAAAATACTATTTATTAGGACGCGATACTCTATTAAAAGAATTACGCTTACCAGTGGATGCGAGTGTCTTAGAACTGGGTTGTGGTACTGCGCGTAACTTAAGTAAATTAGCTTATCGTTATCCTACTGCGCAGCTGTTTGGGGTTGATGCGTCTGCTTTGATGTTGGACTGTGCCAAGCGGAACTTACAAAATACGCCTTATCAAGCATCCATTACCTTACGCCAAGGCCTAGCTGAGCAGATTCGCTGGCAAGATTTTGACCTCGACGGCGCTTGGGATCATGTGCTGTTTTCATATGTTTTATCGATGTTGCCAGATTGGAAGATTGCTTTGGAGCACGCCTTGACCCAACTTAAACCACAAGGTTGTCTACATGTCGTAGACTTTTCCGATCAAGCCAATATGCCAGCTTGGTTTCGCCAAGGTTTGATGACCTGGTTAGCTTGGTTTAATGTGCATCCACAGACCCAGGTCTTAGCGCATTTGGAGTTTTTAGCAGCTAAGCATAAGGCAGATTTACAAATCAAGCATTTAGCAGGGCGCTATGCGTTTATAGCGCACTACCGTAAACGTGAGCCGCTGAGTATTCAAACCAAGCTGCCCGATTTAGCAGCTTATTTAGATATTTAGTTCAGATAAGGTTCAAACAAACTCCGCACATCAACTTTGGCACGTAATTTAGCAGCTAACAGATACAAACCGCCGAGCTTACGATGCAAGAATAACGCATCGGCTGGTGGGGTATGCCAATAACCTTGCTCCATACTAAGCACCAGGCCTGCATCACGCAGACGGCCTGCTAAGCTAGAAGAACCAAAATCATACACGCCTTGCCAACGTAATGGCTCACAGGCTTGATTGAACAGGTCAATCACTGCTTCACGCTGTTGTGGGTGGATATGTTCTTGGAAGAAGCCAATTTGTGCGGCAGCTGCATCCATTTTCGCACGATCATATTGAATGGCACCTTGCATCAGCTGGCGATAGGCCTCCGCAATATGCAAAGGATATTCACGGGTAGCGCCAAAATCGAGCAGAATCAGCTGCTGATTTTTTTGATCGTAGCGATAATTGGCAAAATTAGGATCAGTTTGGATTAAGCGAAATTCGAAGATTTCCCGGAATAATAAGCTCAACAAGCTTGCCATCACTTGATCACGCTCTGCTTGCGAAGCATAGGAAATGCGCTCGATGGGTGTGCCACCCATAAAAGACATCGCTAAGATATTTTTCGTAGTCAGGTCTTCATACACTTGCGGTAAGGCGTAGTGCGTACTGTCTGCTAACAGCGTTTGATATTGCCGCATATATTCAGCTTCACGCATGTAGTCTGCCTCTTGACGCAGCTGGCGTTTGGCTTCATTGAGTAAGGGTTGATAATCAACACTTTTGGGTATCAGCCCTGATAAGCGTAATAAAGTAGCGACATTATCGACATCGCTATCAATGCTTTCACGCACATGCGGATATTGGATTTTTAAAGCAACATGTCGGCCATCTTGAGTCTGTGCAGAATGTACTTGCCCAATAGACGCCGCGGCAATCGGTTGAAAACTAAATTGCTTAAATTTAGCCTTCCAATCTTTCCCCCAGTTCTCCTCCAAAACCTGTGTGAGTTGGTTCAAGGGCATAGGCTTAGCGTCCGCACGTAAGCTTACAAAAATCTCACTCAGCTCAGGAGGTAATAAGTCACCTGCATCTAGGGAGAGCAGCTGCCCCACTTTCATAGCCGCTCCACGCAGACGAGCTAATTCATCCGCGACCCGTTTGGCATTCGCAGGGGTTAACAGCAGCTCACCCATTTTAGGGCGATGGCCATGTGCCAATTGACGGGCGCCTTCCGCTAGCATGCCGCCAGCGACCCCTGTCGCTAGAGAGCCTAAGCGGGCAAGGCGAGCGATACGGCCAGCAGGTACGCTAGCAGTATCGGCAATAACAGTTTTTTCGTGCTCGGGTGTTTGGGGTGTGGTCGTCATAACTAGCCTTATAACCTGCGTTAATCGCTCGAACAACTAAACTCAAGCGTTTGGTGCTTGTTTAACCGATGTACGGCGGCACCGTTCCGAGCAGTACTTCACCTCATCCCAACAAGCTTCCCACTTTTTACGCCAGCTGAAGGGGCGTTGGCAAGTGGCACAGATTTTTTGGGGGAGATAGGGCTTTTTATGTGCCATGCTGCTACTCAGGTCTGGCGCTACCACGTTGTTGAGGTACAAAGACTTCATACTGCACATTAAAGTCTTTCGGCACATAATAAATCAAGGGCATTCTGCTGTTATAGCTAATGGTTTGCTGAGCACCCGCAACAGGGACAAAGGCAGTCCGTGAGCTATTCGGTGGGCAGGCCATCATAGTAGACATAGCATGACCTTGGGAGCGCAATACATAGAAATTATACCCCCAGCCTTGCAAGGTTTTAGTCTCTAAAGTTCCAGCATAGGACTGGGTATTACAATCAACTTGACTCAGTTTGCCGGGTGTAATACGTACCAATAAGGAAGCCTCATCCGCTCGAGCAGGCAAACGAATCACTAAACGTTTATCGCCAGCATGAGGTTTAGGGAAGGGCTGCATGGTGACTTGCGGACTAACAACTTGTATAGGTGGGCTACCTGCTTGGGTGGTTTGCATTAGTGTTGTACTGGCTAATACTAAAGCGGTGGTAGTGATTAGTTTAAAAGCTGGCATCTATTGGATCCTCTGGCAGTTTTATTGTATGTACTTAAAGCAGTTCTGAGTAGCACGCTCAAACATAGACCTAGGCTTAGCAAATAAGTTTCTCAGCCTAAGTTGTCGCTCATTCCTCTAGCTATTTAATTTAGTCTAAATGAGGCGGTCATTAAACTGCCATCTTTCATTCATCAAGTTGCAAACTTCTCTGCTTAGAGTGCTCCAAATCTAACGATATAACATGGAATAGGGAACCTGTGATGCAACCGCTGAAATTCTCAATGCTAAGCTTAGCAGTCGCTGCTGCTTTGTCTGCTTGTGATGATAGTACTACAAGTAGCTCAACTAAAATCTTCAAGTCCATTGAGTTTAGTCATACACCCGCTCCAGCAACTGCTGAGGCCATGGCTAAGACTCATAGTAGTTCAGTCGCTACTATCAGCTATACGGATGAGACGACAGCTCAATATCCATTGACTTATAACAAATTATTTGGTGTCAAAGATAAAGTTGGTGGTAATGCCCATGCAGCGGGGCAATTATATAACTATAAGATGGAAGCAATTAAGGACCCAATGGGACAAGCTGTTATTGCGGAAACCCCAGACGCTAATAGCTTATTAAGCATCGGTGGCAATTTATTCTTAGTAAATCATTTGGAATATGACTGGTTATTGTCAGATGGCAGCACTGCGTATAGCAAAGAGGGATGGTATACGCGGATGCCTATGATGAGTGCTTGATCGTCCGTTCTGGTCAAGAACAAACTGCTGCTTTCTTAGAAACTCGCCGTTATGCAGCCCTGAAAGGTGCAACCACTGAGTTTACTAAGATGGAAGGTATTGCGGTCAATGCTCAAGATAAGCGCTTATATCTAGCAATGTCAGCGATTCGTGACAGCATGACCGATACTAGCGGTGAGCCAGCCAATGATATTAAGTTAGCCAAAAACTCAGCGGGAGCCACGTATTCAACTGATCTGAAATCAGGTCAAAAAGATAGTGCAGGCAATGCGATTAATTCAGATTACGTCGCCAGCACTATGTACGTCGAAGCCGCTTTATTGGGTGAACCCTTGAGCGTGGCAGATACTTTAGGCAATACAGCTAATCCAGACAAAATTGCGAATACGGACAATATTTTCTTCGCTGAAAAGATGCGCACCTTATTCATCGGTGAAGATTCCGGCATGCATGTAAATAACTTCGTCTGGGCCTATAACGTCGATACCAAAAAATTGACTCGCATTCTAAGTGCGGTTGCTGGTGCTGAAAATACTGGCTTACAAGTTGTAGAAAACTTAAATGGTCATGCTTATATCATGAGCAATAGCCAGCATCATGGTGATTGGAGTACGGGCACGAATGCCACTGTTGATGCAGCCTTAGCAAAGATTGACAAATTCGATGCCAATATTGGCTATATCAGCGGTTTGCCCGCGATTAAATAGAGCATTTGTTTTTCATTGCATAATAAAGTTCGAGTGTTCTTCTCTTTTAAGCCAATGATGTGAGTCGTTGGCTTTTTTATAGAAAAATCTATGAAATTAGTAGCTTATCTATTAGTGGGTAGTAGCCTGTTACTGAGTGCTTGTCAGGATCAAGACTCGATTACTCCAGCTCAATTAGGCACAGGCGTTGGTTTAAGCGGCTCAGTGATTAGCCCTTTACGCTTCCGGAATCCTTATCCGCACATTCCAGCGCAATGTTATACTGAGACCTCCGGCGGTGCGCAAAATACCTGTCAATATTGTCATACAAATGCAGTTTATAAAGCCAACTTAGGTAATAACAATCCGCAAGCAGGGGCTGAGCCGCGTATTGGCAATTTTCAACTGGAATATGCTTATGCACCCTATGACACACAGGCTCCCTTAGCCAGTATTAACCATTGGGAAAATACCTTAAAACCAGAAGTTCTCCAGCAGTTGCTTGCAAGCTTAGGAGTCGACCCGCTGGCTTGGGATATGCAAGCCTATATCCGTAGCGATAACTGGAAAGCAGCCTTTCAACAGCGCGCTGGTGATTTAAAGGCTTGGGATGCTGGAGTACAAACGGACTTTCGTCTATTTCCAGCTCTAGATCCGGCTGATTTACCCGCTAAAGCTGATGGATTTGTGCGTAGTGCTAAACCTGAGCATGGTTTTTTCCAAGATGAGCAAGGCTGGCTAACTGGTTGGCGTGCGTTAAATTTTATGCCTTATGGCATTTTTACTCCACTGACTGGTTCTGTTTCAGGTGTTTATCTGCGTTTACCAGCAGCATTTATGCAGGATGCAGCAGGGCGCTTTGACTTAGAGATTTATAAAGCAAATTTAGCTTTACTTGAGCAAGCCATTCAAGGTCGACTGACAGACTCTAGCCCGCAGCATTATGGGGGTAAAGCACAAACAATAGCTGTACAGTCTGGGCTTTATCCTTTGGGGACTGAATTTGCACATCCTTTGCATTATGTGGATGTGCAGGCAGATGGCTCTGATACCAGTATTAGCCCCTTTCCTGGTACCCGTAGTCGGCGGGTGAAAGAAATTCGTTATATGTATAAAGCGCGAACTTGGGAGCCTAGTCATTTTCGCCCTGCTGAAAAGGCTGAAGGCACTGGGATTTATGGGAATGATCGCCAAGGCTGGGTGGATAATGGGGCAGGTTGGTTACTGGCCGGCTTTATTGAAGATAAAAATGGAGCCTTGCGCCCGCAAACCCGCGAAGAAATGACTCAATGTATCGCTTGTCATAGTGGGATTACCCGCACTGAGTTCCCAAGTTTTACCTCTGGCACTGGTAATACGATTGATAGCACTTGGGCTATGGCAAGGAAGTTTTCTGGTAGTTTAGGTTGGCAAGAAATGAATTATCTTGCCTATCAAGCAGATAAACAGGCTTTACCTAGATCAGCCTCAGGTCAGTCTCAACAAACTGATCCACTGAATCGTAGTTTAGGGGTAGGTGAGCTAGGTTATTTCTTAGAAACGGTAGTAGGTGCTAGTTTATACGGTGATATGCCTGCTTCAATTGAAGCTTGGCTAGCTACAGAGATTAAAAAAATTCACGGCTATAGTGCGGATTGGCCAAGTTTAAGCAGTATAGACGCAAGAACTTTCCAACAAGCACAGGCTTTAAGGCAGCGTTTAATGCGTGAATTGACCGCGAAACACAAACATCTGCAAGCTAATGGGAACATCCAAGGGGTATTCTTATATCCACCCCAACAAGACGCTTTAGCAGCTGCGGCGCGCTATCGGCAGGTTGTGGTTACACAACGTTATCATTTAGGCAAAGATGTATTTGCTAGCACACCTTGGGCTTATCGGCATTTTCGTGAGCCAGCTGAAGCACTCACTAAGGTGGATGGTACGCCCTATCAACTAGGTGAGTTGATTACTGAGCGTGCGGTTGAGTTAGACGATCCGGCGAGCTTTACCTATCGAGCAGGGAATACCACAACAGGGATTGATGAAGCTAAACCTTATCCCTTCGGTAATTACAATCCTGAATATTCCCCACTCTTGAAATAAACGATTTAGTGTTTAGCCGAATGGGGCGCGATCCAATTCGGTGAGTAGTTCAGGTGATTAGGATGGTAATTCGTATTAAAGCACTCCATGCGCTGCTCTAAACTCTGTTTAACTTGATCCCATTCAGTATCAAGAATACTGTAAATCAAGGTATCGCGAATCACTCCATCGGGCATGATGGCACTGCGCCGTAAAATACCTTCGGGTACAGCACCCATTTTTTCTAAAGATTGCCGCGAGCGCAGATTGCGAATATCCGTTTTAAACTGGACACGTAAGATGCCAAAGGTTTCAAACGCATGCCTGAGTAATAAATACTTGCTTTCGAGATTGACACCGCTGCGTTGATGTTCGCTTGCATACCAAGTACCACCAATTTCTAGCTTAAAGTGTTTCAGGCAAATATCACGAAAGCGGGTACAACCAATCGCTTGATCCGTCGCTTTGTGAATCACTGCAAAGGGTAGATCACTACCTGCATCGCGCAAGCGAATCGCATTGCTGATAAAGCTATTCATGTGCTTAGGGTCGGCTAAATTGCCGTAAAACATATATTTCCAAATACTTTCATCACGGGCAGCTTTTAATAAATCAGGGGCATGCCATTTGGTTAGAGGCTCTAGGCGAATGAGTTTACCTTCCAAAGTGACAGGGCGTAGCGTTTGCATAGAATTCTACTCTCAAAGATAAGTTTTTAAGCTAAGACTAAAAAGCTGCTCAGGGCGAGAGCTGCACCAATCAATGCACCAATGAATACATCACTGGGATAATGCAAACCCAAAATAAGGCGCGAGAGTGCTGTCAGCACGGCAAACGGAACGACTAGATAAAACCATTCTGGATAATAGTGTAATAAGACTAAGGTGAAACTGACCGCATGTAAGGTATGCCCGGAAGGAAAACTAAATTGATCGAGTGCGGCCACATTTTGAAAAATATCCCTACTGTAATGATAGGGGCGTACTCGTAAGGTTGAGCCTTTTAAGGCCTTATAAATCACTAAACCCACCAAGCCTACTAAGCCCATATGCAGTGATACATAAAGCGCTGAACTGCCGTAAATCAGCGGTAACATCAGCATCAAAGTGTACCAAAAGACTCCATTACCTAAGCGACTAATGCCTGCAAAAAAGCGACTAATCGGACGTAAGCGATTAATCCGGTTTAGCAACAGGCATAAGGGAATTTCACGCGCATTTAAGTGGTGCAATAGTTTCATGCTTAAGCTCCTGCAAGAGGGTTTGAAAAGTTTGGTGTAAAGCATCAGCCACTCGTTGCCAGCTTAAACCTTGCATGCTCAGGCTAGCTTCATTTGCTAGTTGTTGCCTTAAGCTAGGGTTGAGGGCTAGCTCAACGGCGTTTTGAATAAAAGCCTGAGAATCATTAAAAGTCACACTGCAGCCATTTTCATAAGAATGGATATATTGGTGAGCTGCCGCATAGTCGAAAGCAATGACCGGCAAGCCACTAGCCATCGCTTCTAAAATGACATTGCCGAAGGTTTCACTGGTGCTGGGATAAAGAAAGAGATCACCACTAGCATAATGTTCCGCTAAGGCCGTTCCAGTCTGCATACCTACGAATAAGCAGTCAGGGTGCATAGCTTGTAAACGGCTACGTTCAGGGCCATCACCCACAATTAAAAAGCGTGCATCGGGTACAACATCTTGAATGGCACGGAACGCTAGAAAAGCTAAATCCAGATTTTTTTCGGGTGCTAAGCGCGATACTAAGCACACTAAAAGTTGGTTCGGTTGCAGACCTAATTGACTACGGAGTGCAGGATTGCGCCGTGTAGGTTTAAAAAGGTTTTGGTCAATGCCGCGTTCAATAACAGTTAAACGCTCATAACCTTTAGATTGGAGTTGTCTGGCTAATTCTTGCGTAGGTACTAGCGTGAGCAGGGTTTGGTTATGCAGATGCCTTAAATACCGTTCCACCCAAGCCGCTAGTTTGGCAATAGAATAGTGACCGCTGTACTGTTCAAAACGAGTATGAAAATCGCTGACTACAGGAAGGTTTAGTTTACGTGCAGCCCGTAAAGCCGCATAGCCCAAAGGCCCTTCAGTAACAATTTGCACTAAGTCTGGACGTTGGGTTTGCCACAGATGCTTTAAGCGTAAGTAATGGGGATAGCCTAACCGGACTTGCTGATAAAACGGTAAGCGAAAGCCATGCACTAGGATTTCTTGAAACCGCGCGGTTTGTAAGGCTTGATCTTGGCGGTTTTGTTGGGGGCGAATCAAAGTAATCTGATAGTTTCCCTTCACCAGTAGACCTTGGATCAGATGCTGCAGTGTATGGGCTACCCCGTTAATTTCTGGCGGCCAAGTCTCAGTAACTACGGCTAAGCGAGTTAAACAAGTGATCGGGGAACAAGGCAGGCTATACATAAGTTAGTCTTCACTCACTAGTAACAATAACCGGACAAAAAGCAGTATGTAGCCCAATTACTGCAAGCGAATGACGCTTATATGAAGCTTCTATGTCTTTGTTCTAAAAAGTATTTATCTTGGAATTTATAAGACTATAAATTAAGTCATGAAAGTCTTGATTTGTCATCTAGCTGTCATATTCAGGTTCTACACTGCGCAGCATCTTAAGGTTTAATGAACGGAGAACGCTGAAATGAAAAAACTGTCTATGGCTATCGCAGCGGGCTTGCTGGTTGCTACTGGTGCTGCTCAAGCTCGTGACAATATCTCAATCGTTGGTTCTTCAACGGTTTATCCTTTCGCAACAGTTGTTGCTGAAAATTATGCCAAGAAAACTGGTAATCCAGCGCCTAAGGTTGAGTCAACCGGTACTGGTGGTGGGATGAAATTATTCTGTGAAGGTGCAGGTGTTGATACTGCTGACATGACGGGTGCTTCACGTCGGATTAAAGAAAGCGAATTAGCGGATTGCAAAAAGAATGGTGTAAGCCCAGTTGAAATCAAAATTGGTTACGACGGGATTGCGATTGCTAATGCTAAAACTGCAGAAGCTTATAAATTAACCCGTCGTGATTTGTTTTTAGCTTTAGCCAAAGAAGTTCCAGAAACTACAGGTGGTAATATGGATGGGGTAATGGGTACTTTAAAACTCATTCCTAATCCTTACAAAACTTGGAAAGAAGTGAATGCTGAGTTACCAGATGAGCCTATCGAAGTATTAGGCCCACCACCGACCTCAGGTACACGTGATGCTTTCGTTGAATTAGTCATGCATGCCGGCTGTAAAGAATTTCCAGCCATCAAAAAGATGGAAAAAGAAGACGAGAAGCAGTTTAAAGCAGTGTGCGGCAATATGCGCGAAGATGGTAAATACATCGAAGCAGGCGAGAATGACAATTTGATCGTGCAAAAGCTACAGGCTAATCCTAAAGCAGTAGGTATTTTTGGTTTCAGCTTCTTAGAACAGAATGCTGACAAGGTAAAAGGCTCTTCGATTGAAGGCGTTGATATTACCTTCGAAAATATTGCTTCAGGCAAATACTCAGTTTCACGTCCTTTATACCTCTATGTGAAAAAAGAGCATGTGGGTACAGTTAAAGGCATCGAAGAGTTCGTTGCTGAGCTGACGGGTGATGCAGCCTGGGGTGATACGGGCTATTTAGCTGAAAAGGGTATGATTCCTATGCCTGAGGCTGAGCGTACTGCCACTGGCGAGGCTGCTAAAGGTTTAAAAGTTCTCGAGTCTCTCTAATTAATTGTCTATTTTCTTGTTAACGGTTGGGAGCTAGCTTGCTAGCTCTCATTTTTAAAGTAGACAGTGCTATGGTCACTTTGTCACAAAGTTGTCATAAAGCCTCGATATTATCCGCTTGCAGCAGTCCAAGGATTAAGCTGCCTACTGCAAACTTTCCTTCCCCCTTGTGGTAAATACGTATGAATACGTCAATCATCTTGCTTCTATTGCTGGTCTTAGCTGCATTTAGCTATTTCTTTGGGCGCAAGCGAGCATTGGCCGTATCCAATGGCAATCGTGGAGTTAATAAGCTGCATTCATTACCGGGCTATTACGGTAATTTAGTAGTGGTGTGGTGCTTATTACCCTCGCTGATTGCCTTGATGTTATGGTCATTCTTCAGCCCGACTTTTATCAGCCAGAACGTGATATCTAGCTTACCTGCAGAAATTCAAAACGCAGATCCTACTAAAGTAAATCTGTTTATGAATCGTGTTGAAAGTATGGCTAAAGCGGGCGCGATTGATCCAACGACTGATCCTGCCCAACAAGAAGCCGCACGCCGCTATATGGAGTTACAAGCCAATAGCAATCTCATTAAAGCAGTTTTAGTCTTCGCTATAGCAGGCTTAGGTATGTTTTGGGCGTTTCGTAAAATCGCCCCCAACTATCGTGCTCGTAATCAAGTTGAAAAAGTCATTGTGGGCATCATGATCTTCTGTGCTTCGATTGCGATTGTGACCACATTGGGGATCATTCTCTCGGTTTTATTTGAATCCCTACGCTTCTTCCAAACCATCCCTTTGACCGAATTTTTATTCGGTACCCATTGGAGTCCCCAAACCGCGATCCGTACTGATCAAGTCGGCGGCTCTGGGAGCTTTGGCGCTATTCCTTTATTTGCAGGTACTTTGCTGATTTCAGTCATTGCCTTAGCAATTGCAGTACCGGTAGGCTTAATGTCAGCGATTTATCTATCTGAATATGCCAGTAAGCGCGTGCGTGCTTGGGTAAAGCCTGGTTTAGAAATCTTAGCGGGTATTCCTACAGTCGTGTATGGCTTCTTTGCTGCTTTAACAGTGGCCCCCTTTATTCGTACGATTGGTGAGAGTATTGGCCTTACGGTCGCTTCAGAAAGTGCTTTAGCAGCAGGTTTAGTCATGGGGGTCATGATCATTCCTTTCATGTCTTCACTCTCAGATGATGTCATTAATGCTGTCCCTCAAGCCATGCGTGATGGTTCCTATGGCATGGGTGCTACGCGCTCAGAAACGATTAAACAGGTTATTCTACCGGCTGCTTTACCGGGGATCGTAGGTGCGTTCTTGTTAGCCGCTTCGCGCGCGATTGGTGAAACCATGATTGTGGTGATGGCGGCTGGTTTATCTGCAAATCTCACTGCTAATCCATTGGAAGCCGTTACGACGGTCACCGTGCAAATCGTGACCTTATTAACGGGTGACCAAGAGTTTGATAGTCCAAAAACCTTAGCAGCTTTTGCCTTAGGGTTAACCTTGTTCGTATTGACTCTGATTCTAAATATCTTCGCCTTGCGGATTGTGCGTAAGTACCGTGAGCAGTACGAGTAAACTGGAGCTGGCATCATGAGTAATAAGACTGAATTAGTGCGTGCGAGCCTTGCTAAGCGCTACGCACGTGAAAAACGCTTCCGCTTTTGGGGTTTGGCTTCGATAGTGCTGAGCTTAGCCTTCTTAGCGATTCTGTTAACTACCATTTTCATGCAAGGTTTGCCTGCGTTCACACAAACTTATATGAAATTAGAGGTAGATCTAAGTGCTGAAGCTTTAGGGGTGGACGCCAATGCACCCCAAGACAAGCTGCGGGCTGCTAGCTATGAAACGGTAGTGATGAATGCTTTGACTACCCGCTTCCCCGGAGTGACTGAGCGTAAGCAAAAAATTGCTTTGAAAAAGTTGGTAAGTTCGAGTGCAGCTTACGATCTGCAAGCCATGGTGATGGCTGATCCTAAATTAATTGGTACCAAACAGACCGTTTGGGTGATGGCCGATGATGATATTGACACCTATTTCAAAGGCAATATTGATCGGAATCAGCCCGAAGCAGATCGCCGTATTAAAGACTTCCAACTGACTTGGTTAGATGATTTAGAAGCTAAAGGGGAGGTCGAGCGCCGATTTAATGTGACCTTCTTTACCTCAGGGGACTCCCGTGAGCCTGAGCAAGCAGGTATCTTAAGTGCGCTCATGGGTTCGTTTTACACCATGTTAGTTACCTTGCTATTGTCTTTCCCGATTGGGGTGGCAGCTGCTATTTATTTGGAAGAATTCGCGCCTAAAAATAATCCTTTTGTAGATTTCATTGAAGTTAATATTAATAACCTTGCAGCAGTGCCTTCCATTGTGTTCGGTTTGCTAGGGTTGGCTGTATTTATCCAGTTTTTTGGAGTACCACGTTCAACCGCCTTAGTGGGTGGCTTAGTTTTAACTCTAATGACCTTGCCCACTATTATTATTGCCAGCCGTGCTGCTTTGAAAGCCGTTCCCCCGTCCATTCGCCAAGCAGCTTATGGAATGGGTGCTTCCCGTGTCCAAACCGTATTTCATCATACTTTGCCGTTAGCAATGCCTGGGATTTTGACAGGTACTATTATCGGGATGGCTCAGGCTTTGGGTGAAACAGCACCGCTCCTAATGATTGGGATGGTGGCTTTCATTGTTGATATCCCGCAAGGCATTACCGATCCTGCGGCGATTTTGCCGGTACAAATTTATCTGTGGTCAGATAGTCCAGAACGTGCCTTTACTGAAAAAACCTCCGCTGCCATCATTGTCCTGTTATTCTTCCTAGTGATAATGAACTTACTGGCAGTTTTGTTACGTAAAAGATTTGAGAGACGCTGGTAAACCTTATGAACACTGTAGCTTTGACAAATGATACTATGCCCCTTCCAACTGCAAAGGATGTCTCAGCAGCGAGCTCTAAAGATCAACCGCTTGATATTCAGACCATCGTTGAAGAGCTTAAGCAAGCCAGCCAACCTGTTGGTGTACCGTTTTTAGATGATCCTAAATTCTACACCCGCGACGTGGATGTATTTTACAACCAAGCTAAACAAGCCATTTTTGGAGTGGACTTGGATATTGGCAAGAATGAAGTTATTGCCATGATCGGCCCTTCTGGTTGCGGTAAATCAACCTTCTTGCGTTGTTTAAATCGCATGAACGATACGATTGATGGCTGTAAAGTCACAGGCCAACTGTTGCTTGATGGTGAAGACATTTACGGTAAAGACCAAGATCCGGTGTTATTGCGTGCCCGGGTGGGGATGGTATTCCAAAAACCTAATCCGTTTCCAAAGTCTATCTATGACAATGTGGCCTATGGCCCACGGATTCATGGCTTAACGACCAATCGTAGTGAGCTAGATGATATTGTTGAGGATAGTTTGAAGAAGGCTGGTTTGTTTAACGAGGTAAAAGATCGTTTGCAATCACCTGGTACTGGTTTATCAGGTGGTCAACAACAGCGTCTATGTATTGCGCGGGCAATTGCGGTAAGCCCTGAAGTGATTCTAATGGACGAGCCCACTTCAGCCCTCGATCCTATCGCAACCGCAACCATTGAAGAACTGATTGATGAACTGCGTCAAAGCTTCACGATCTGTATCGTCACCCATTCGATGCAACAAGCTGCCCGGATTTCCCAACGTACGGCTTATTTCCATTTAGGCTATTTGGTGGAGGTAAATAAAACCAATACGGTGTTTACCAACCCACAGCATCGTTTGACTGAAAACTATATTACAGGGCGTTTTGGTTAGTCCAAATTAATAAACTATAAGGAGTTTTCCGATGGACATCGGTCAGCATACTTCACATCAGTACAACCAAGAGTTGGAAAATGTGCGCAATCAGTCTTTACAAATGGGTGGCTTGGTCGAGGAGCAATTAGGCAAAGCCTTACGCGCCTTGATGGAAAACGATAGTCAGTTAGGCGAAGATGTTGCCTATTCAGATTATCGAGTGAATCGCTTAGAAGTTGAAATTGACGAAGCGTGTACACAAATTATTGCGCGCCGTCAGCCTGCTGCAGGGGATTTACGCTTAGTGATTAGTATCATTAAATCAGTGACTGATTTAGAACGCATTGGTGACGAGGCAGAGAAAATTGCGCGCCATGCTATTTCGACTGAAGGTTTAGCGACTTCCTTACATACCGCTTTACGCCATTTAGGCGATCATGTACGTGAAATGTTGCGGCGTACTTTAGATGCAATGGCACGGATGGATGCAGAAACAGCTCGCCAGATTGCCCAAAGTGATTTGCAAATTGATGCAGAGTTTGATGTATTATCCCGGCAACTTCTGACCCATATGATGGAAGACCCGCGCACGATTCGCGATAGTCTAAATGTCTTATGGTGTGCTCGTTCTTTAGAACGCATTGGCGATCACAGTAAGAATATCTGTGAATATGTCATTTATTTGGTAGAAGGTAAGGATGTACGCCATACTAACGGGCCAAAATCAGGAGCAGTTGCAAGTACTCCTTAGCAGTTGATGAGAATAAGATAGCGGTGATCTCACTTAGACGTTTATTTCGATTAATTCTATTGGCTATACACGTCTTGGTGGGGATTGCCATCACCGCTTGTTTTGCTGGACTGTTGCGCCGATCTGCTTTCGATGCACGTTATCAGCGGCTCAAACGTTGGTGGTTAGCGCGCATTGTGCGTATTCTTGGCGGGCAAGTTACTACTTATGGTAAGCCTGCGCCAGCTGGTAGTTTATTGGCATCTAATCATGTCTCTTGGTTAGATATTCCTCTGTTAGGTGGACAAACGAGCATCACTTTTCTTTCTAAAAGTGAAGTCAAAGATTGGCCAGTCATTGGTTGGTTAGCTGATAAAGCGGGCACTCTGTTCATTGAGCGTGGGAAACGCGATGGTGCTAAAGGCGCTAGTGAAAAAATTACCGAGCATCTAGAGCATCAAGAGCGCGTTCTAATGTTTCCTGAAGGGACGACTACGGACAATATTCAAATTTTGCCCTTCCATGCACGTTTATTTGCAGCGGCAGTCAGCGCTAAAGTTCCCATCCAACCGGTGGCGATTCACTATAAAACTGCGCAAGGGCAAACCCATCCGTTGATTCCTTATTTGCACCCACAGACGCTCATGCAAAATTTGTGGAACATTTTAGGCGAGCGCCAAATTCTGATTGATGTGTATTTTCTACCGTTGATTGATAGTCAAGTCCATCCACGTAAACAACTAGCGGCGCTGAGTGAATACCAAGTGCGTGCTGCACTTAAGCTTCATACAGCCTAATATTTTTATTTAGGCTAGCTTGAGTCTAGCCAAGCGTTATGCTTTTTGATATATAACGAGCATGGATAGTTCAAGCTTCACCTACCAAGTTAAAGGTCGCTTTTGGATTGAAAGCCCCCAAGGTACTTTCTTGGGAATAGGGCGAGTGGTGTTATTGGAAAGAATTCGTGAATATGGTTCGATCAGTGCTGCCGCGCGCTCAATGCAAATGTCTTACCGCCAAGCTTGGGAATTAGTGAATTCAATGAATCAACACAGCCAAGAACCTTTAGTGCACAGTGCTACGGGCGGAAAAGGCGGTGGAGGTGCCAGTTTAACCCTAACTGGAGAAAAGGCTATTACCTTGTTCTGGGCAGTGAAGCAGGATTTTGATGAGTTCTTGGCTAAACGCTCGGAAACCTTATCGCTGTAAATTTTTTTAACTAGCGTTATTCCTAAGAAAGAATAACGCTAGGATGAATTATGTTAGCTGGACAAAAGCAGTTACTTATTTACCCAAAAATTAAGATTCGCTTATGGCTTACTAAGGAGCAGTTATGAATTTATTTAAAAGGTCTGGTCTGGTGGTGGCACTGTTACTGGCTAGCGGTCAGGCTTGGTCTGCAGAGGTTCAAGTGGCTGTTGCTGCTAATTTTTCTAAGCCACTGGAGGTTTTAGCGACTGCGTTTAAAGCTAGTAGTGGACATGAGCTTAACATGTCCGCAGGAGCTAGCGGCAAATTGTATGCGCAGATTGAAAATGGTGCTCCGTTTGAAGTGTTCCTTTCTGCTGATAGTAAGACTCCGCAAAAATTGGTGGAGGCTCAATTAGCCGTAGCTGAGAGTCAGTTTACTTATGCTTTAGGTAAGCTAGTTTTATGGAGCAGTACTCAAGATTATATTGATCCACAAGGCGAAGTCTTGAAAAAGCAGGAGTTTAAACATCTTGCTATCGCCAACCCACAGACAGCACCTTATGGAGCAGCTGCAGTAGAGGCCTTAGATCACTTAGGTCTAAAGAAAAGTCTAGAGTCTAAGCTAGTGCAGGGCGAAAATATTAGTCAGACTTACGATTTTGTGAGCACTGGGAATGCCGAATTAGGCTTTGTGGCTTGGTCACAGGTTGCACAAGAAGGTGTTTTAAAAGCAGGCTCAGTGTGGCAAATCCCTGAGGATTTATATACGCCTATCCAACAAGATGCTGTCTTACTGCTTAAAGGTAAAGATAATAAGGCGGCTCAGGCTTTCTTAGATTTTCTCAAAACTCCACAAGCACAGCAGCTGATTACAAAAGCTGGCTATGGCTTAGCTAAACCTCACTAATGCTCGGTGCTGAAGATTGGACCGCTATTTTCTTAAGTTTGAAATTAGCGGGCTTAACTACTGTCTTGCTCTTATTAATTGCAATCCCACTTGCTTGGCATTTAGCACAGACACAAGGCTGGTGGAAAACGCCCTTGAATGCTTTAGTAGCTTTACCTTTGGTCTTGCCCCCGACTGTGTTGGGCTTTTATTTACTCATTCTATTAGGTCCAAAAGGTTGGATAGGGCAAATGATGCAAGCAGTTGGCCTAGAAACTTTACCCTTCAGTTTTAATGGCTTGCTGTTGGCTTCCATGCTTTATTCTTTACCTTTTGTAGTACAACCTATTCAAGCAGTATTTAGTAGTTTTGATAAGCGTTTGTTAGAGGCAGCCATGACACTAGGTGCACATCCCCTAGATGCTTTTTTAACTGTGGTCTTGCCTTTATCTAAGCAAGGTTTCCTGACAGCTACTGTCTTGGGATTCGCACATACTATAGGGGAGTTTGGCGTGGTACTGATGATTGGTGGGAATATTTCGGGAGAAACGCGGGTGGTTTCAGTACAGCTTTATAATCATGTAGAAGCCATGAATTATCAGGCAGCACATGGCCTCGCTGCTTTATTAGTCCTATTTTCCTTTGCTGTTTTGTTAAGCCTGTATTATTTGAATCGAGGCAAATAGCTGGTGTCGACGATTGAGGCGCATTTTCACCTAAGCCTAGGTAGTTTTGAGTTAAAACTAGAGCTGCAATTACCTGCAAGCGGGTTTAGTGTCATTGCAGGGAGCTCTGGCTCAGGCAAGACCTTATTAATGCGTTGTATTGCAGGGCTGGAACGCCCCCAATTTGCTTATTGCAAAGTTAAGGATACGGTATGGGAAGACAGCCTAAGAGGCGATTATTTAGCAACTTATCAGCGACCTCTAGGTTATGTGTTTCAAGAGTCTTGCTTATTTCCCCATCTAACGGTGCAGCAAAATATCGACTATGGACGCCAGCGGATTCGCTTGAAAGCGGTACGTGAGATAGAGGCAGTGATTGAATTGCTCAATATCGGGCAACTACTCAAACGCTATCCAGCCAAGCTTTCTGGAGGTGAAAAACAACGTGTCGCGATTGCTCGTGCCTTAGCGGTAGAGCCACAATTATTATTGATGGATGAACCTTTAGCTGCGCTCGATCAAGCGCATAAATACGAAATTCTGCCGTATTTGCGCCGCTTGCAAACGGAGTTGCAATTGCCGGTCATTTATATCACCCATTCACCGCAAGAAATGACTCAACTAGCTGATCATGTGGTGCTGATGGAGCAAGGAAAAGTCAGGGCTAGCGGTGAGCTGCAAGCAGTTTTAACGCGCCTAGATTTACCTTTGGCCCAAAGCCAGCGCGCCTCTAGTGTATTTACAGTAGAGGTATCTGCCTATGATGCAGAATTCCAATTATTGTATCTGCAGTTTTCGGGCGGAGTTCTAACTGTGCCCCATATGTCTTTGCCTAAGGGCAGTCAAGTACGCTTACAGATTTATGCCCGTGATGTGAGTTTGCATAGCCAACCACCGATGGCACTTGAAGCTTTTAACAGTTTACCTGCGCAAGTCCTAGCAATGCTTGACCAAGCCGTAGGTTACACGACAGTGAGCTTACAAGTAGGTAGGGAACTATTATTAGCACAGATTACCCGTAAAACCGCAAGCCTTTTACAGCTTGCAGTGGGTCAATACATTTATGCAGAAATTAAAACGGCAGCGATTTTAAGCTAACTTACTTTCTTCCTGTTCTTCGGCCTCGGCTAAGACCCAAGCAATAAAAGCTGAAGCCGCGCGTTGGTTAGTCGTGGCTGATTTGGGACGAATGATATGATAGGCATGTTCTAACGGCATACTCAGTGGAAAAGGAATACATAAGCGTCCTGCTTCAATATCATGTTGAGCCAAGGCATCCATACTTAATAATACACCTTGCCCATCAATCGCCGCTTCCATAGCTAAGGATACATGATTGAAGTGCATACCTCGCCTAAAATCGACGCCTTCTACTTTAGCTAGTTGCAGCCAACGCTCCCAACTAGGCCGTCCCACATAGGGGGTATCATCGTGTAAAAGTGTATGAAAGCGTAGGTCAGTAGGTTTGCGTAAAGGATGAGGTAGATCAGTAAGCAGTGAGGGTTTGCATAATGGCACGGCTTCTACCGAAAACAGCTTTTCTACCAAGCAGCCGGGATAGTTACCTAAGCCAAAACGGATCATGACATCAATTTCATGAGCGCGAAATAACTCATCCAAAGCACCGTGTTGCTCAGTGGCATCCACCAATTTAGCTTCACCACTAATCAGCATATCAATCTCTGGATGCTGTTGAGAGAAGGTGTGTAAACGTGGCACTAACCATTTTGAGGCAAAAGAAGGCGCAACCCAGACACTTAAACTTTCATTAGTTTTTTGTGAGCGCATGACATGTACGGCATCGGCTAAGGTATTAAAACCTTCGCGTAGCTTAGGTAAAGCGGCTTCACCCGCTTTGGTGAGCGTAATCGAACGATTATGGCGTTCAACTAATTCAACCCCAAGAAAGTCTTCTAAATGCTTAATTTGGTGACTAATAGCCGCCCGTGTCACAAAGAGTTCTTCGGCTGCTTTCGTAAAGCTTTGATGGCGAGCAACCGCTTCAAAAGCGCGTAAAGCATTCAGTGGAGGGAGCTGATGTGGCATGTGGTGGTCCTAGTGAGTTTTACTTTTTGTTAGCCATCATAACCTGTTTGCGGCTTTATGTTCAGAAAATTGCCTAAGGGAATTTAAGCTTCCCTGTTTAAGTTCGTTATACTGAGTAGACTTCATTGATTAGAGAGCTGAAACAAGTGAAAAAGCTAGAAAGTGCTTTTGAACGTTTTTTATTTCTGAGTCGTTGGCTAAGTGCGCCGATTTATGTAGCCTTAGTGATTAGCATGGTCTTGTTAGTATTTAAGGCGCTTAAGCAGCTTTGGGACTTAGCTTCCAATATTTTGGTCACCGATGACTCAGGGATTATAGTAGGTGTACTGTCAATTGTTGATATCTCTCTGATTGTGAATTTATTGATTATCATTATTTTCAGTGGCTATGAAAATTTTATATCAAAAATGGATGATTTACATGGACATGCGGATCGTCCTGATTGGATGGGACATGTAGGCTTTACGGATTTGAAAATCAAGCTTATCGGTTCGATTGTAGCTATTTCTGGGATAGAGCTGCTAAAAGGCTTTATGGATGTAAAAGATCTTAGCGATCGTGACCTGATGTGGATGGTGGGTATCCATATCACCTTTGTCGTCTCTGGTGTGCTTTATGCTGTAATGGACAAGTTCAATCACAAAGCCCACTGAATTTTCGGCTAAGAGGTAGCTAAACTAGCTACGCCTTGGCTAAGTCTACAAAAGCCATTCCACGGGTAACCATGCAATAAAACGTAACAACATCCGTTCGCGAGCGGTCATGTTCGGCTCAGTATGATGAGTACGATAGTTGCCATCTTTCAAGGGCTCATGCCACTCAAGTCTGCCTTTAGTATTAAGTTGTAGGCGATAGGCTTGGCTATCCACAAAATCATAAATTTCTTGAGTGAGCATTTCCGCGTAAGCAGGCTGCTCAAAAACTGCACCCATTTCTGTATTATGAATGGCAGAACGCGGGTCCATATTAAATGAGCCGATAAAGTTTTTGTGCCGGTCAATAAAAAAGGCCTTTGCATGTAGGCTAGTGCAACTAGAGCCTAGTAAAGAGTGCTCATTGTCAGCATGTGGATCATGAGATTTCAATTCATATAAGCGCACCCCCATTTTAAGCAAAGGCTTACGATAAGAGCTATAACTAGCATGCACAGGTAAAACATCATTGGATTCAAAGGAGTTGGTGAGCACCGTAATTTTCACACCACGCTCCCGTAAAGCTTTCAAAACCTTGACCCCATGTTTACTCGGAATGAAATAAGCAGCGCAAATGAGTAACTCTTGCTGTGCGGAGCTGATCAAGCCTTCGACTTCCTTAAGCATACGGCTATCTGGTTTAAACACACTGGTTAAAATCTTTTCAGGCCGATCGTAGATAACCCTGACTTCCGCAAAATAAGGCTGAATTTCGCCACGCTTTAACGCAGGCAAAACTTGATCGCGGTCTTTCATTAAGATGGGTAGATAGTGTGCGTAGGTAGTACTGAGTTTATGACGCCATTCCGCATATTTACGATCATCTGCTGCTGTACCCAAACCATGAATATCAGTGCATAAGCCGCTATACCAATAGGTATCAAACTCCTTGCGCACATCCTGCACCATCGGACCTGCAAATAAAATATCGAAATCAGCGAAAGTCAGCTCATGCCTAAGATCGAAATATTCATTACCAATATTGCGTCCACCGATGATGCTGAAAATACCATCAACAGTGTAGGATTTATTATGCATACGCCGGGACAGACGCGGAAAGCGGACTAAAAATTCTGGCTTACGAATGAGACGTAGCCAAGCAGGATTAAACACGCGGATTTGAAAGTTTGGATATTCATCGACTAGACGAATCAATACATCTTCACGCTGAACGACATCAATATCATCAATTAATAGGCGAATCTTTACACCGCGTTGGGCAGCATCGGTTAGAGCTTGGAGGAAAATAAGGCCCGCTTCATCGTCATTCAGCATGTAATACTGAGCTTCAATAGTTCCAACAGCTTGATCTGCTAATTTGACACGTTCTAAGAGAGCGTCTTGTAGTGGGCTGAGGGGATAAAACATCGAGTGTTGAGTACTCGGTGCTTGATCAAGTAAGCCGTAAAAGTTCTTATACAGAGGCGATTCCTGGCTAACCTCAAGCGCGGGCAAGTCTTCAGGGTTAGGGCGAAAAATACGATTAATCCAAACTCGCAGGCCTAGCAAAGAAGCTAGGCTGCTTAAAACCAAAACTAAAGACGCATTAATAATGAAAGTTAACATAAGCGGACTTTAAGAAAATGGGGATGCACCATTTTAGAAGGTATTAGCCGTTAGCCAAGCTAATTCTTCCTAAAACCCGCTACACTCGAAAATAAATAGAGATAGATTGCTAATCTAAACCAAAGACATGTGCCCGTACTTTAGCAATTTCATCCCGCATGGCCGCTGCTTTTTCAAATTCTAAGTTCTTGGCGAGTGCAAACATTTTTTCTTCTAAAAGTTTTAAAGTTTTTACAGCTTGAGCAGGGCTCATCGTCCGATAATCAGCAGCTTCTTCACCGATTTTAAGGTTTTTACCTTTTTTCTCGTTTCGCTTGGCATTGGCATAAGCCCCTTCCATCACATCAGCAATGCGCTTACGAATAGTCGTAGGCGTGATGCCATGGGCTGCATTGAAGGCTAACTGTTTCTCGCGACGGCGGGCGGTTTCTTGCATGGCTTTACGCATGGAGTCGGTAATTTTGTCAGCATACAAAATAGCTTTACCTTCAGAGTTGCGAGCAGCGCGGCCAATGGTTTGAATAAGCGAGCGCTCAGAACGTAAAAAGCCTTCTTTATCCGCATCTAAAATTGCAACTAGAGAAACTTCAGGAATATCCAAGCCTTCGCGTAGGAGGTTAATGCCTACTAGGACATCAAATTCGCCTTTACGCAAATCTCGAATGATCTCCACACGTTCTACCGTATCAATATCTGAATGCAGATAGCGCACACGAATATCGTGCTCCATTAGATAATCGGTTAAATCCTCAGCCATGCGTTTAGTGAGGGTTGTGACTAAAACACGCTCATCTTTTTTTACCCGCTCTGTGACTTCAGACATCACATCATCGACTTGTGAAAGCACTGGGCGTACTTCCACAAGTGGATCAATCAGTCCAGTCGGGCGAACTAATTGCTCGGCTACATTATCGGAATGCTCTAATTCATAGGCCCCCGGTGTTGCAGACACATGAATCGCTTGTGGGATGAGGCGTTCAAATTCTTCAAATTTTAGTGGGCGATTATCTAAAGCTGAAGGTAAACGGAAACCATATTCGACTAGAGTTGTTTTGCGCGAGCGATCACCTTTATACATGCCACCAAATTGAGGAATGGTCACATGCGATTCATCAATAAACACAATGGCATTACGCGGCAAGTAATCAAATAGACAAGGTGGGGGTTCGCCGGGTGCTCGTTTAGATAGATAGCGCGAGTAGTTCTCAATCCCAGAGCAGTAACCTGTTTCCATGATCATTTCCAAATCATACATGGTGCGCTGCTCAAGGCGCTGAGCTTCGACTAAACGGTTTTCATTTTTTAAGACGATGAGACGTTCTTGGAGTTCGTCTTTAATCTTATCAACGGCTTCCACCAAAACTTCGCGTGGCGTGACATAATGCGTTTTGGGGTAAATGGTCAAACGCGGGACACGTCTAAGGACTTCACCTGTCAGCGGGTCGAAATAGCTGAGGTTTTCGATCTCATTATCAAATAACTCAATGCGAATCGCTTCTTTATCCGAGTCAGCCGGATGAATATCAATCACATCCCCACGCACGCGAAACGTACCACGCTGTAAATCAAGATCATTACGGGTGTATTGCAATTCAGCCATGCGCCGCAGCAGAGTGCGTTGATCGGTTTTATCGCCTCTTACCAAAATCAGCAGCATCTTTAAATAAGATTCTGGATCACCTAAACCATAAATGGCGGAAACAGTAGCCACAATCACCACATCTTTACGCTCAAATAAATTCCGCGTGGCCGACAAGCGCATTTGCTCTACATGGTCATTAATGGAGGCATCTTTCTCGATATAAATATCTTTGGAGGGCACATAGGCTTCTGGCTGATAGTAATCGTAATAAGATACGAAATACTCAACCGCATTCTTTGGGAAGAACTCTTTAAACTCACCATACAGTTGCGCAGCTAAGGTTTTATTATGCGCCAAAATAATCGCTGGGCGTTGAGTGGCAGCAATGATATTAGCCATGGTAAAAGTCTTACCAGAGCCAGTGACACCCAACAAGGTTTGATTGACTAAGCCTTGATTTAAGCCATCTAGCAAAGACTCAATCGCTTGTGGTTGGTCACCTGCTGGTTGGTAATCGGTATTCAGACTAAATTGATTAGCGGCACTCATGCGAACCTCCAAATAATGCAGAGATTTTAGCAGAAATTGCGTGGCTACAGCGGATAAATAGGGAGTTTGTACGGTTATTGTTCGCTTTTGAACAAATGGGATAACGCTTAAAAGCGACTAGCTAACGAACACGGAAAGCCAGCTAGTCGAACCATTCCCATGACAGACAGGCAATGTACTGTGGAATGGAAAACAGCTAGGAGCTATCAAAACTTGTAAGTGGCACCGATCATATAAACGACGGGGTCAATTTTAACAGTATCTAATTTCGCGCCATTGAGCTTAGCTTTAGTGTCGATATCAGCATACCAAATACCGAAGTTAGCACCCCAGTTTTTGCTTAGTTCATAATCAAATCCAGCTTCAATGGCAGGGCCAAAAGAGTGTTTCAGTTCTAAATCACCTAAGCTAGAACGTTCAGTGAAAAACTGGGTGTAGTTCACCCCCGCACCTAGATAAGGATGGAGTGGAGTCGTGGTGTTAAAGTGATATTGCAAGGTAACAGTCGGTGGTAAATGTTTTGTAGAGCCGATATTTACACCGTTTAAGTTAAGATCATGCTTAAACGGTGTGGCTGCTAACACACCAATCCCTAATTGATGAGTTAGCATGTAAGTACCATCGAGGCCCAGTTGAGTATTGTTATCAACCTCTAAAGCACCGTTCAAAGCGCCATCACCGGTAGGGTGTACCATAGCTGCCCCTACACGTAACACGACATCACCTTGCTCATAAGCAAAAGCTTGGGTGCTGACTGCTGCGATTAAGCTTAAGCCTGCAACTAATGCTGTTTTCATGGCTTGATCCTCAAGTAAGAATTGTTTCGAATGAAACTATCCTAAGTCTTTTGCAGGCTAACTATCTTGATACAGGTCATTAAGCTTGTGGTTTCACGCCTAAGCTGTTTTGGGGCAATCTAAATCAAAAAACCCTAAAAGAGTGCATTTTGCTGCTTGAGTAGCAGAGAAAGTCGGTCAGTTTGCTAGGTTTCTTAGGCCTGAGGCGCTAACATAGGACACCGCATTAAGCATATCCATGGATGGCAAGTCAGTGCTGGCTTGCTTGATTATTTAAAAACTGTAAATGGTTGATTTATAAAAAGTGAACATTCAGCTTGCAGAGCGCATCGGGCGCATTAAACCTTCACCCACTTTAGCGATGAGTGCTTTAGCTGCACAATTAAAAGCGCAAGGCCGCGATATTATTAGCCTAAGCGTGGGTGAACCCGATTTTGATACCCCGAAACATATTCAAGACGCTGGGATTGAAGCGATTCGCAGTGGTAATACCCGTTACACCGCTGTAGATGGTACACCTGAACTCAAGCAAGCGATTATTAATAAGTTCAAGAATGAAAATGGTTTGGACTATAACGCCAAGCAAATTATTGTGTCTTCAGGTGGTAAGCAGAGTTTTTATAATCTCTGCCAAGCTTTCTTAGATGCTGGAGACGAGGTGATTATTCCGGCTCCCTATTGGGTTTCTTACCCTGATATGGTCTTGCTGGCAGATGGTACCCCCGTCATTGTGCCAACTACGCAAGAAGAACATTTAAAACTATCACCAGCTAAGTTAGAAGCAGCAATTACACCGCGTACTAAACTACTGGTGTTGAATAGCCCCTCGAATCCGACCGGAATGGCTTACACTAATGCCGAGCTAGTTGCTTTAGGTGAAGTGTTACGTAAGCATCCGCAAGTGCTGATTGCTACCGATGATATGTATGAACATACCTTATTTGGTGGTCAGCAATTCGTGAATATCTTAAGTGCTTGCCCCGATTTATATGAGCGCACAGTGGTCTTAAATGGCGTATCTAAAGCTTATGCGATGACAGGTTGGCGGATTGGTTATGCGGCTGGCCCGATGTCTTTAATCAAAGCGATGTCAGATGTGCAGTCCCAATGCACCTCTAATCCAAGCTCAATTTCCCAGTATGCAGCGCTGGTCGCCTTATCAGGTGATCAGTCTTTTATTCGTACGATGGTAGATGCCTTTGAAAAGCGTCATGAATTTGTCTGTACCAGTTTGAATAAGATGGATGGCGTAGACTGCTTAGCAGCTGCGGGTACTTTCTATAGTTTCCCTAATGTTGAAGGCATGATTAAGCGCTTGGGCTTAGCCGATGATGCTGCTTTATCCAGTTATTTATTGGATAAGGTCGGGGTCGCGATGGTTCCAGGTTCAGCGTTTGGTGCACCCGGTTATATCCGTATGTCTTTTGCTACTAGCATGTCTAATCTAGAGAAAGCGATCGAGCGTATTGGTTCTGTCTAAAAGTGTTTGTCAACTCGATAGTAGTAAATTTTGACTACTGTCGAGTTTTTCTCTACTCCTTTTGGGGCGTTTGTAATAATTCTTTCATAAAAACTTCACAATGTTCATAATCACCCGCCATTAATCCCACAGACCCGAGGGTGATTTTTTATGGCTCTATCCAATTATATGTCAGGCCTATTCGGCCATTCTCCTATCCGTCCTCTTCAAGAGCATATGCAGAAAGTCTGCGCTGGTGTGCAACATTTGATTCCATTGGTTGAAGCAATGAATGCAGGTGATCTTGCGCTAGTGCAAGTTGAACAGCAAGCCATCGTGCAAGCTGAGCATGAAGCCGATGATATGAAACACACCCTACGTCATCACTTACCTAAAGGTTTATTCATGCCTGTGGATCGGCGAGATTTATTAGATGTCTTGATGATGCAAGATGCGGTCATCAACCAAGCTAAGGACATTGCCGGTCTAGTAGTCGGGCGCAAAATGCAATTGCCTGAAACGATGCGTGAGTTATTCCTTAAATATACAACCCAAACCGTCAAGGCTGTTGAGCAAGCACTAGTGGTCATTAGTGAGTTGGACTCTCTAGTAGAAACAGGCTTTCGTGGTTTAGAAGTCGAACGCGTCGAAGAGATGATTAAAGAGCTTGGCCGCATCGAGCAAACTACGGATCGTAAGCAAGTCGAACTACGCAATATCTTGTTTGAATTAGAAGATAGCTTACGCGCTACGGATGTCATGTTTACTTATCGATTGCTCGAATGGACAGGTCGAGTCGCAGATGATGCACAACGTGTAGGCACTCGCCTGCAATTAATGCTGGCACGCTAAGGAGGAGCAAACATGATGGAATGGCTGGGTAACGTTAATACGGTTTATATCTTTTTAGCGGGTGCTTTCGGTATTTTCATGGCTTGGGGAATCGGGGCGAATGACGTAGCGAATGCGATGGCGACCTCGGTGGGCTCACGTGCAATCACAGTTAAACAAGCACTGATCATTGCAGCAATTTTTGAGTTTTCGGGTGCTTATCTAGCAGGAGGCGAGGTGACTAGTACGATCCGTAGCGGGATTGTTTCTGTCGATGCGTTTGAGGCTCATCCTGAGTATTTAATTTGGGGCATGTTAGCATCCTTGTTGTCTGCAGGTATTTGGTTAACCGTAGCTTCTTTCCAAGGTTGGCCAGTTTCAACTACCCACAGTATTGTGGGAGCGATTATAGGCTTTGCTGCGGTAGGGGTTGGCATGGATGCGGTAAGTTGGGGTTCAGTCCTCAATATTGCAACTAGCTGGGTGTTTTCTCCCTTTATTGCAGGGGTGTTAGCCTTCTTAGTCTTTACCAGTATTCATAAATTGGTATTAGATACACGCGATCCACTTAAAAATGCCCGCCGTTATGGACCGTACTATCTGTTTGCCGTCGGCTTCATTTTATCCTTAGTCACGGTGAAAAAAGGTTTAGCGCATGTAGGTCTGAATATCCCACAAGGCTTCGAAGTGTTTATTGCTGCAGGTGTAGGCTTGGTACTTGCTGTCGCAGGGGCTTTCTTGATTAAGAAGGTACAGATTGATGATCAAGCTGATAAAACCTTCCATTTTGCTAGTGTCGAAAAAATCTTTGGCGTGCTGATGATCTTTACAGCCTCGGCAATGGCCTTTGCGCATGGCTCGAATGATGTCGCTAATGCAGTGGGGCCCATGTCAGCCATTATTAGTATGGTGAATGAGGGCGGGCAAGTTGCGGCTAAATCAGCCGTTCCAGGTTGGGTGCTACTGGTGGGTGCAGTCGGTATTGTTTTAGGTTTAGCGACCTTTGGTTATCAAGTCATGATGACAGTCGGTAAGAAAATTACTGAGTTGACCCCAACGCGTGGGTTTTCTGCTGAATTTGCTACCGCTTCAACAGTCGTGGTAGCTTCTTATACTGGTTTGCCCATTTCGACCACGCACACTTTAGTCGGTGCTATCCTTGGCGTGGGCTTTGCGCGTGGGATTGCGGCGATTGATATGCGTATTGTGGGTAATATTTTTATGTCGTGGGTTGTTACTTTACCGGCAGGCGCTATACTATCGATACTCTTTTTCTTTATGTTGAAAGGTATGTTCGGTTAGTAGTTGCGTGAACTAAGTTGCTCAATTTTTAGCCCTATATTTCAACTATCAAACTTACTCTCTACTTGAAATAAGTAGAGAGCAGTTGCCTTATCCTCAACCGAATCTTCTTTTAAGCTAAAGCGCTTATGCCACTTGCTGCTTTTTAGCAAATTCTGTTGTTTTGTCGACAATAAAAGCCTGTTTGATTTGACAGTGCTAAGTTCGGGCGTATAATGTCGACAATCTTCTTGTGAGGGCTGGTTTTAGGAGTCAGTCATCGAGTCTAAACCTAGAGTTCTCTATGACCACTACCGTGAACATGTTTGCCAATTCATGGACAGAATGCTCTAAAAACAGTCACTATCATTACCAGATGGTTTATCAAAACCACATAACCGCCAAACGAACCGATAGAGGATGAGGACAGGATGAGTAGTGAAATCTTAACCCCAGTATTGCCTGAGTCTGTTGCTGATGCGACCGTTGTTACCTGGCACAAAAAAGTGGGTGATGCGGTTAAGCTAGACGAAGTGCTGGTTGAAGTTGAAACCGATAAAGTTGTATTAGAAGTACCTGCCACTGTAGCAGGGGTATTGGCTGAAATTAGCCAACTGGAAGGTTCGACAGTCACCAGTGGTCAGCTCTTAGGTAAAATCGAGGCGGGTGCTGCAGCTACTCCATCAGCTGGCGCAGAAGCTGCTGCCGCTGCTACTGGTCCTCTTCCTGTGACTCCGATTGCTGAAGCTGCTCCAGAGCGTGTTGCCCAAGCCGCTGTTGCTAGTGCAGATGCTAAGGCGGGTCCTGCTGCTCGTAAAGCGATGGAAGAAGCTGGGGTTAGTCGTGCTGATATCAATGGTTCTGGCAAAGATGGTCGTATTCTGAAAGAAGATGTACCCGCTGCTAAACCTGCAGCCCCAGTACCAGCCGCTGCGGCTCCTGCACCTGCTGCACCAAAAGCGCCTGTTGTCCCAACAGGTGATCGCGCTGAAAATCGCGTAGCGATGACTCGCCTGCGTGCACGGATCGCTGAGCGCTTATTAGAAGCTAAGCAATCCACAGCTATGTTGACGACTTTTAACGAAATCGACATGCAGCCGATCATGGATATTCGTAACGAATACAAAGATGCCTTCGAGAAGAAGCATGGTGCTCGTTTAGGCTTTATGTCGATTTTTGTGAAAGCAGCTACGATTGCTTTACAACGTTTCCCTGAAATCAATGCGTTCATTGATGGCAATGAGATTGTTTATCACAACTACTGTGATGTAGGGATTGCCGTCTCTTCTGAACGTGGCTTAGTCGTACCTGTTTTGCGTAGTGCAGAGCATATGGGCTTGGCCGATATTGAAAACAGTATCGTGAATTTCGCAAAGAAAGCGAAAGCAGGCAAATTAGATATGTCTGATTTATCAGGCGGTACTTTTACGATTACCAACGGGGGCGTTTTTGGGTCGTTAATGTCAACCCCAATTCTTAACCCTCCTCAAAGCGCGATCTTGGGGATGCATGCGACTCAAAAACGTCCTGTCGTTGTTAATGACGAAATCGTGATTCGCCCCATGATGTATGTTGCCCTGTCTTATGATCACCGGATTGTAGATGGTCAAGGCGCGGTAACTTTCCTCAAGACCATTAAAGAATTGGTAGAAAATCCAGTTCGTATCGTACTGGACGTGTGAGATTAAGGCATGAGTGATTTTGACGTCGTTGTCATTGGTGGTGGCCCTGGCGGTTATGTCGCGGCTATCCGTTGCGCACAGTTAGGTTTAAAAACTGCTTGTGTAGAAGAGTGGATTAATAAGCAAGGCAAACCGGCTCTAGGTGGTACTTGCTTAAACGTAGGTTGTATTCCTTCAAAAGCGTTACTAGAAAGCTCAGAGCGCTATGAAGAAATTGCACACTACAATGCTGATCATGGCATCACCGTGGAGGGTCTGAAAATTGACGTTCCACAAATGATTGCGCGCAAAGACAAAATTGTTCAGCAATTAACCGGTGGGATTGCCCAGTTATTCCAAGCCAATGGGATTACTTGGTTGCAAGGTCGCGGTAAATTATTGGCAGGCAATCAAGTGCAAGTCACTGCACATGATGGAGCCGTGTCCACTCATTCGGGCAAAAATATCATTATTGCAACGGGTTCAACTTCGATTGAGTTGCCAATTGCTAAATGGCTGGATGAGCGCATTGTTGATTCAACTGGCGCGCTCGATTGGGAAACCGTACCAAAACGCTTAGGTGTCATTGGTGCAGGTGTCATCGGTTTAGAGATGGGTAGCGTTTGGCGGCGTTTAGGGGCTGAAGTTGTTGTTTTAGAAGCTCTAGATGATTTCTTAGCGGCTGCTGATCGTGATGTAGCGAAAGCAGCTGCACTGCAGTTCAAAAAGCAAGGCTTAGATATTCGCTTAAGCTCTAAGGTCGCTGCAGTCGAAGTAACTGATAGTGGTCTAACGCTGACTTACAACGATAAAAATGGCGAGCAGAAAATTGAAGTAGATCGCTTAATTGTTGCTGTGGGCCGTAAAGCCAATACTCGGGATATTGCTGATGCTGCGCTAGGTTTGCAAATCGACGAGCGTGGCCGTGTCGTGGTGGATGGGCATTTGAAAACGAATCTACCGAATGTTTATGCAATCGGCGATTGTGTACAAGGCCCGATGTTGGCGCATAAAGCATCAGAAGAAGGGGTAGTCGTTGCAGAACAGATCGTAGGTCAAAAACCACATCTAGACTACAACAATATTCCTTGGATTATTTATACCCATCCTGAAATTGCTTGGGTTGGAAAGACCGAGACGGATTTGAAAGCGGCAGGTGTTGAATACCGCACAGGCAGCTTTTCATTTGCTGCGAATGGCCGGGCGAAAGCCATGAGTCAAGACGCGGGCGTGGTGAAGGTCTTAGCCGATGCTAAGACTGATCGTCTCCTCGGTGTGCATATGGTTGGGCCAATGGTTTCTGAGTTAATTGGTCAAGCTGTGATTGCAATGGAATGTGAAAGCTCAGCAGAAGATGTGGCGCGGATGGTCTTTGGTCATCCTACCCTGTCTGAGTCAGTGCATGAAGCTATGTTGTCCGTTGATGGACGCGCATTGCACGCAGTTAACCGCAAACGTTAATTGCGCATACTATAAAACACTATACGCCACGCCTTGTTTGCAAGAGTCGTGGCGTTTGTGCGAACAAAACCTACTCTAAAAGTGGGTTAGCAACTAAAGGAAATCAGGATGAATTTACACGAGTATCAAGCCAAGGCAGTTTTCCGCCAATATGGCCTGCCTGTTCCGAATAGCAAAGTAGCCACTAGTGCTGCTGAAGCTGAGGAAGCCGCTAAATCCTTAAGCACTCCTAAAGTCGTTGTCAAGGCGCAAGTGCATGCTGGTGGCCGTGGCAAAGCGGGTGGTGTTAAGTTATTTGATAACCCCGCTGAAGCAGGCAAATTTGCTGGCTCTTTACTCGGCACCAATCTGGTGACTTTCCAAACCGATGCGAATGGTCAGCCAATCAATACCATTCTGGTTGAAGAAACCTGCAACATCGATCGCGAATTGTATTTAGGTGCAGTCCTTGATCGTGCAAGCCGCCGCGTTGTTATCATGGCTTCTACCGAAGGTGGCATGGAAATCGAGAAAGTCGCGCACGAGACTCCTGAAAAAATCCTGAAAACAGCCATTGACCCAATTGCTGGGGTCATGCCTTATCAGGGTCGCGAGTTAGCTTTCGGTTTAGGTTTAAAAGGCGACCAAATTAATCAATTTACTAAGCTCTTAGTCGGCTTAGGCAAAATGTTTAAAGAAAAAGATTTGTCTTTATTAGAAATCAATCCTTTAGTGGTCACTAAAGAAGGCAATCTGCTGTGCTTAGACGGTAAAGTCAATGTGGATAGTAATGCTTTATATCGTCAGCCTGAATTAGTCGCTATGCGTGACAAATCACAAGAAGATGCGCGTGAAATCGAAGCCTCTGAATGGGATCTAAACTACGTAGCCCTTGAAGGTAATATCGGCTGTTTAGTCAATGGCGCTGGTTTAGCGATGGCTACCATGGACATTATTAAATTGTCTGGTGGTCAGCCTGCCAACTTCCTCGACGTAGGTGGTGGTGCAACGGCTGAGCGTGTAGCAGCAGCTTTCAAAATCATTCTATCGGATAGCTCAGTCAAAGGCATTTTAGTCAATATCTTCGGCGGTATCGTCCGTTGCGACTTAATTGCTGAAGGTATCATCCAAGCAGTGCAAAAAGTCAATGTCACTGTTCCTGTGGTCGTGCGCTTGGAAGGAAACAATGCTGAAAAAGGTGCGGAACTGCTGAATAACAGTGGTTTAGCGGTGATTGCCGCCAATGATCTTGGCGATGCTGCTCGTAAAATCGTTGCTGCTGTAGGAGGTGCTGCATGAGCGTACTAATCAATAAAGATACTAAAGTTTTATGCCAAGGCTTCACCGGTAAGCAAGGTACTTTTCACTCTGAGCAAGCCATTGCTTACGGCACGAAAATGGTTGGGGGCACATCGCCAGGCAAAGGTGGTTCTACCCACTTAGGTCTGCCCGTGTTCAATACCATGAAAGAAGCGGTACGCGATACCGGTGCGGATGCATCAGTGATCTATGTTCCAGCACCTTTCTGCAAAGACTCTATTATTGAAGCAGCTGAGTCGGGTGTGAAACTGATTGTGTGTATCACTGAAGGTATTCCCGCTTTAGACATGCTAGAAGCGAAAATGATCGTGGATAGTTTAGGGGTACGTTTAGTAGGCCCGAACTGCCCAGGTGTGATTACGCCCGGTGAGTGCAAAATCGGCATTATGCCTGGCCATATTCATAAGCCAGGTAAAATCGGTATCGTTTCTCGTTCTGGTACCTTGACTTATGAGGCCGTCAAGCAAACCAATGAATGGGGTCAAAGTACTTGTATTGGTATTGGTGGCGACCCAATTCCGGGCACTAGCTTTATTGATGCACTGAAATTGTTCCAAGCAGACCCACAAACTGAAGCCATCCTGATGTGTGGTGAAATCGGTGGTTCAGCTGAGGAAGAAGCTGCTGCCTTTATTAAAGAATATGTGACTAAACCAGTCGCTGCTTATATTGCCGGTGTGACTGCACCTAAAGGTAAGCGGATGGGCCATGCTGGCGCGATTATTGCAGGCGGCAAGGGCACTGCCAATGAGAAGTTTGCAGCCCTCGAAGCCGCCGGTGTCATTACCGTAAAATCTCCAGCCGAGCTGGGCAAAGGTATTGCTGCCGCTCTGAGCAAATAATCCCGAACCACCCGCTACTTGGAGTACCATGATGACCAAACATACCGTTACACTGACTGACAACTTGACGGGTAAGCAAGTCGAGCTGGATGTATTGAGTCCAACTATGGGAACCAAAACCATAGATATTCGCAAGCTGACTAAAGAGCTGAACCTGTTTACTTATGACCCAGGTTATCTGGCGACTGCAAGTTGTTCGAGTGCGATTACTT
>SSFA01000008.1 GCA_008015155.1 Thiothrix sp. | reverse complement strand
CCTTGTGCACGCCATCGAAGTTGCCGATGGTCACCACCAGCCGGGTAAAGCGTTCCCGCAGTTCCTCTAGGCCGTTGAGTACTTGCATGCGCTGACGAAACTCCTGGCCCCAGCCCCTGTCCGGGCTTTCAGGCCAATATGCCCTTGACAACCATGGGTTGGGATTATAGACTTCGCGCCGGTGCCTGGCAAGTAGGCTTGCCGAAGTGGCGGAATTGGTAGACGCGCTCGTTTCAGGTATTAGTGGGGCGACCCGTGGAAGTTCGAGTCTTCTCTTCGGCACCACTTAGTTATCTAAGTGAATCTAACAAATACATAAAGCCTTGAATCTTAACAGATTCAGGGCTTTTTTGTATCTAAGGTAGTCTAATTTGTCTATGACCATCTAAACAAAACAGGTATATAAACAGGTATATGAACTTTCGAGTATATACCTGTGGCTGTTAGTGTCTCCGATGTAAAGCTAAAAAGCGCCAAGCCCGAAGTAAAGCCTTATCGAATCCCAGTGGGTGAAAATGTTTACTTGGATGTACTTCCGAATGGGCGCAAGGTCTGGCGAATGCGTTACCTTAAACCTCCGGCAAAGAAGCCCGCTATCTATACCTTTGGGGACTATCCCGATATTCCTTTAAAGGAAATCAATGGCCTTGCAAAAACCGTAAAGGAACAGGTGAAGCAGGGCAGAGACCCCACGGCTTACCGTGAACAACAAAAACTTAAGACCGAGGCCGAGCGTCAAGCTGCTTTAAGAGCACAAGCTTATTCGTTTGAAACCATCGCTAGAGAGTGGCATACCCACAGACATGAGGTACTAAAACGCTGGAAGAGTGACAAGAACGCTGAAAAGATTCTTCACATGCTGGAGGTTAATCTTTTCCCCGATTTAGGTGCTCTGCATATTTCAGCAGTGACCGCGCCCTTATTGCTCGAAGTCATTCAGAAGGTAGTCAATCGAGGTGCAGTGGAGACGGCTAAAAAGCTGAATCGCTGGACAACAGACATATTCCGCTATGCTGTCCTTAGAAAGTTAGTGGCACATAACGAAGCTGACAACCTCAAGGGCGAGATTCCCGCGCCCATTCGCAAGCACAACCCTTATCTAAAATCGGATGAAATCGGTGCATTCATCCGAGAGGTAGAAGCCGACACGGGCGGGGAAATCATCAAGCTCGCGATTCTGCTCACACTGCATTGCTTAACCCGCACCCAAGAAACCCGCTTTGCTCAGTGGTCTGAGTTCGACCTAGAAGCTAAGGTCTGGCGACTGACAGCGGAACGCATGAAAATGAAGAAACCGCACGCTATCCCATTGACCCCACAAGTATTAGCACTTTTGGAGCGCTTGCGACCCTTCACCGGACACCAACCTTATTTATTTTGGAATGCCTCTATCGGCAAACCCTTTTCAGAGAATGCCATGCTGCAAGTGCTGTACCGCTTAGGGTTAAAGGGAAAACTCACTATTCACGGTTTGCGTGGTACAGGTTCAACTGCCTTGAATGAGGCCGGATTCAGGGCGGATGTGATTGAAACCGCCTTAGCGCACAAGGAAGAAAATGCCGTTCGAGCGGCTTACAACCATGCGCAATATTTAGAAGAGCGTCGCCAGATGATGAGCTGGTGGAGTGATTACTTAGACGTTGTAGAGCAGGGGGCGCACATTATCCCCATTCGTCATAACGCGCTATAATTTCACTGGCACGCCTAGCCCGACGGGGCGAACACCGGACTCCTTTCACCGGCTGGCGTGCAGATTCTGAAAGGGCAACAATAGGGAAAGGTGTTGCATAAATGCTTGATAGATTTTTAAGGCCAAAATGGGATGTTGTTAGTAAGTTTGTAGTTCTTGAGTTAGAAGAACTTATCTTTTTGTCTTTGGATGTGAACCTAGAGGCTTTCAAAGATATTCGAGGCAAAATTAGGTTTTGTGGCAGTCAGTCCGAGGCTTATGAGATATGTGCGTGGATTGGATACGATGACGACTATCTTGATTACATAAACAATGACCTTGAGGTTATAAATCAAAATGCCTTAGATAGATTAGCCGTTGCAGAAAATCACATACGTTATGGGCGGCTTTTAGTTTTAGAAAATAGACCTAAATACATATGGGACAAGATAGAGCTGGTTACTTTTGGAGATTGGGCTTCATCAGTGGGTTTTGAATTGCCTGATGAGTTTCCGAGAACTATTAAAGAGCCAGTATCAGCACAAAAGTTATATCAGCAACTAGGTATAAACAATCAGCAGCAGAATTTAGAAGAAAAAAAAGAAGTCAATCGAACGCACATCAGCAGACATGCAGCCAATGCCAGATGGGGCGATGACCCTAAAGCTTATGCTATGCGCAAGGCTTATGAGGAGTGGTTAAGGGCTGATAAGTCCGGCGGCTATCGGTCAAAGCTAGCGGCGCATTTATTGGAAAATGTTGATGGCATTAAGGGAGTTCTGACCAATCAAAAATATTTGGCTGAAAAATTCGGTAAATGGGACAAAGGGGCGGAGTTACCAGAATGCTAGATGCATACTAGCTAGAATGCATATGGATACTGGTATCATTAATAAGCTTTGTGTAGATAATAGATAACCTGTACTTAATAAACAGGTTGTCAAAATGACAGAAGTTACACAACAAACCCGCGCCCAACGCCAAGCTGAGCGCTTACATTTCAATAAAATTGCAGCGGAAAACTTTCCACAAGTCGGGAATGTCCGGGCAAATCAAAGCGCGGCCTATTTAGGTTTAGGCTTATCCACGTTCTGGTTATATGTCGAACAAGGCCGAATTAAGCGCCCTATTAAATACGGTGTTCGTGTTTCAGTCTGGGATGCTGTTTATATTCACCAGCTACGTGAAACAGGCATTCCACCTGCACCCAAAAAAACAGCAGGGGAGGCCGCCTAGGTTAATCGTATGGATTTACTGAATAGCTACCCTCACGAGAATGGGGTTGCTCTTAGCAGAAAAGAAAAAGCCCGCATAGGGAACGGGCGCAAAAACAAAGAAACTGAGAGTGATTATAGCACCAACTTTAGACCCCGCTTAAATATTCGTGTCCTTGATCAGTCTATCCGCGCCCATGCTCGCCACCTGAAAGGGCGATACCGACGGGCAGCGATAGCGCAAGCATGGGTATCCCACTTATGCGAGTTTTTGGACAAGTCACAGGGGTAGCGTATGGATGCGAACCAACAATACATCTTGGTAGAGATGGAGCGTGCCCTTATTGGTGCGCTCATTAACCTATCCGGTGATGGACTGGAAGCACAGAGAACGGCTTTTGACTCATTGAAACCCTTCACGATTGCCGATATTTACAATCCGACCAATCAAGCTATCTATAGCTCAGTGGCTAGCATGATCGTGGAGGGCGCTATTTGTACGCCTGATATGCTATGCAATCGACTGGCAGGCCGTAAGCTCATTAATGATATAGGCGGCTTGGGTGCTATCGCAGGAATATGCAAGGAGGCGTTCAACTATAGTTCGCTTGATGCTATCAAGGGACTCGCTAAAGCACTCTTTGATGAATCACGCCGTCGCAAGGCTTACCAACTCACCAGTATTGTCCAACAAGGCGAAGCCGATAACAGGCCGCTAGATGACATTCTAAGCGATGCGCGAACGCTGATTGATTCACTGACAGCGCAGCGCAACGAGGCAAAGTTCAAGCTCAGTGCATGGCGCGATATATCAGCACCCAAGCCCGTTAATTGGCTGATTGAGGGCGCTCTCGAAGCGAACAGTTTAGCTTGTCTTTATGGGGCTAGTGGCTGCGGCAAAAGCTTTATAGCGGTTGATCTAAGCCTATGCATTGCATCGGGTAGTGATTGGCACGGGCAAAAGGTTAATCAAGGTTCAGTCATTTATTTTGCAGGTGAAGGGCGCGAAGGTTTACGCCGTCGGGTCGCAGCTTGGGTGCAAAATGCGCCTGAATGTGCGGGAAATGTTGCTGACTATTTCTTACTGGCAGATCGTGCTTGTTTATTACCAGACGATACCACGGACGTTATCGACGCACTCCAGCAAGTCATCAAACCGCGCTTATTGGTACTCGATACCCTGAATAGAACCATGTCAGGGGACGAAAACAGCACCAGAGACATGACTGCCTATATTCAAGCCTGTGACAAGATAAAAGCCGCCTATCCTGAACTCACTATTCTGATTATTCACCATACCGGACACAGCACGCAGGAGCGGGCAAGAGGGAGCGTAGCCTTAAAAGGTGCTCTTGATGTAGAGCTGCGAGCCATGAGAAGTGAAGAGGGCGTTATTAGCATGATGGGGACTAAAGCTAAAGATACTGATGCATTAGGTACTAAACGCTTTTTGCTTAATGGTATTCCTTTGGATGGCTGGACTTTTGAGGGGAGGCCAACCTATAGCGCCTACTTAGCGGAAACAAGTATTAATGATGACTTGACGGGTGTACAGCTAGGTAAGTTGTCATCAAAGCAGGCCAAAGCTTTTGACGCACTCTTGGATTTAACAGAGGAACAACAAAGGAATCCGACCGCATCGGCTGGTATCACTATCCAACAATGGGCTAATCGTTGCTCAATTAATGGGGCTGCTAAATATGCAAGTTATGCTGAAAAAGACCTGTTGCCACCACTCATTAGAAAAGGCTTTGTAGTAATTGACGGTGAAAGGCTTAAGGCCAAGTGCAATCCAAGGGAGGTCTCAAAGAGTTGTTGGGTAGAAGGCTACGATTAGTCTTGGGTAAGTTTTAGGGAAAGGTTTGGGTAAAGTTTGGGAAATTTGGGTAAAAGGTACTGAGGGTGATTTGGGAAACTTGGGGAATATATATATATTCCCAAGTTCCCCAAATCCCCAAACCCTAAAGTTTTCCCCAAATACTAAGATAGAATTTTGATTATTAATCAAGTTTTAGAGGTGCATCCTGTGGGTTCTTTAAAAGGTGCGTAATGAGTAAAAAACAACACGGTACTAGCTCAAGTGCAGAGCTGATTCCAGCGGATACCCCGCCCCCTAAAATTAACTTACAGAATGCCGCAGCCATCCGGCGCGAACTCGCAGCGGTCTATAGGGATGCACGAGCCGGAAAAATAGGGACTCAGGATGCTACCCGTTTTGGGTACTTGCTGAACTTATTAGGCCAAGCCCATGAACGTGAGGTTTTAGAGAAGCGCTTGGAGGCATTAGAGGTGCAACAGACATGAATAGAACACTAACCAAGCGCATAGCCAAACTGGAAGCCGTAATACCTACAGCGGCGGTGCTTGACGCGGCGGAACTTGACCCTGAAATGTTCGAGAGCAGCTACTTGAAAAAACTGGTTGCCGACATGCTGGCGAATCCAGCACGTTATAAGGAAGATACTGAGCCGTTTGAAACCGACTATCTAAAACGCTTACAGCGCGTTATAAGGGTGACAAATGAAACAATCACTTAAAAAGCGGGTATCCGCTATCGAAGCGCGACTATCATCTCAAAAAGAACCACTGATGATTATGCGTGTTTTTGTTGCGCCTGATCGTGACCTCTCCCCAGAGGTAACAGGCATTGAATGCAACGGCGAATATCTGCCACGGCTGGAGGGGGAAGCCAGAGATGCTTTGCATGAACGCGCCTTTGCGCACTTCAAGCCGGTTGATGCTGGTGCTGTGGTGCAGTTAAGAGAGGTGTTTTGAATGACCATTGAGCAACTGGACGCGATGTATAAAAAATCTTACGCGCTGGCGTTGGCAAAGCGCAACCCGACTGCAATGGTCGCGGCGGCTTCAGCGCTGGCTAAGTTGCACGGCCTTAATGCCCCTGATCGACTAGTGGCCCATAGCGACAATGTTCCAGCCACTCTATCACCTGATATGACTGTGGAAGAAATGAGCCGCGTTTATGAGGATTTGCGACGGGCTAGCCACCATTGATCGGCGGCGAAATGTCAGCAGTTTTCAAAGAAGCGGTAATTCAGCGCAAACAGAAGCAAGTACGCATCTAAGGATTCCTTTATTCAAAAAGACGAATTTCGTCCTTTTAAGGAAAATCAACAGGTTAAACCGCTTACCCTTTGCCCGCTTTGGCTAGTTCTTCTCTGATGATTTCCCTCAGTCGTTCCTCAGATACACAGTTGTTTAACTCATTACCTTTTAAGGCTTGTTCAAGGCGTGCGGTTATCTCAGCGTTTAGGGTTCTATTGTTTGCCTTTGCTGATTCTTCTATCAGTGCTTTCAAGTCTGGTGAAAGCCTGATTTTCATTTGAGGGTAATCACGTACTGATTCCATGCAGTGCATTTTGAACCATTGTGGTGTTGACAGCAATGAACCACGGTGATCTAATCTATTTTTATGAACCACGGTGGTTCTGAGGTGTGGTATGACAGAAACAGCAAAAAAGCGTTTCAGCATTGGCTTAGAGCCTACCTTGCTGGAATGGGTGAAAGAGAAGGCAAAGCAAGAGCGTCGTTCAATCGCAGGGGTGATTAACGAAATAGTTAGATATGCAAAGCAAAAGGAGGCCGAAGAACAGAAGCCCAGTGAAGAAATCAATTAAGCGTTACTTATTACCAGCGAACCAGTAGAGGAATACAGATGAACACACAGAAAGAACAGAACTTAAACGATTGGGGCGTGATCGCTGACCAATTGGTTTTACTTGCTCAACACAAAGCGAGTATGACCCCAGAGTTATTGGCGCAATTTGAGGCGTTAGAACGGCAAGTGAATCAAAAACTTGAAGCATTACAAGCTGCTTAAAAGCGCCCGACCATTAAGCGCTGAATTCAAATGCAGCCAATTGCTTAAAAAGTGAGGCTGCATAAACGAAAAAGGCCGACCCGAAGGCCGACCCTTTAAGGGCTTATTGAGTTTCCCGACTCTTTAAGCCGTGCTAAATACCGATTAACACTTAATTTCAAAGGAACTAGCAACATGAATGCTAACACAAACAAAACCCAAACTTCACCTAGCCTTACTGACCAAGCCGAGGCGAAACGCATTGTAGAACTAACCAATGAGTTTGAAGATGGCGTTTGTCCGGTGGAGGTGCAAGCATGAACCGCACCACCATCTATAACACCGACCACCCCTTAAAGTCTGTTCAGACGCGCCCACTGGTAGCGGTTTTAGGCGCGAAACCGACCCCGTACTGTAATACGGGGGGTTATGAAGAATCAGAGAAAATCAATAAGTTAGAGAAACCTTCTTTTAATAATCAAGAAAGTATTACCGCGATTGATTGGCTGCGCGTCACTACCAACGACCTAAAAAGCTATCGTGACACAATGGGCGAATTAACCACCAGTCCAGAACGGGGCGTGATTGCTCAAGATGACCACTGCACCGGCATCTTAGAAGAAGCGGGAATGAAAGTGCACTGGACAGAGAAAGGCTTGCACGGTTACGACGTTTCAGCCTCGATCAAAATCTGGCGTGACAATGATTATTTGACGGTGGGCAATATCGCCTATTCCGAAGGAGGCAGAAACAAAGGGGGGTTGTTTGAATTAACCGGGGTGGGCTGCAAAGTCCTGCAGCTTGAATATCCAGCTTTATGGTTAGAACTCTACAACGTCCTACTGCTAGCCGAATGGCGTATCAGTCGCGTAGACATTGCCTTAGACCTCAGTGGGGACTATGCCAAGGAACAGGGGTATACCGTGCCAATGCTGTTTAAACAGGCCAAAAATGAGGGGCTATTCAAGTCCGATGCACAGCGTAACCCGCTAATGAGACAAACCTTCACGACGGCGGGGGATTGGTCTGATTTAGCCTGTGGGAATATTAGTTCAGAAGCCTATGACCCGCTTAAACATTGTCCTGCAGGCTTGACCGCTTATATTGGCAACCGCAAAAGTTCAGATGACTTCTTCCGAGTATATGAAAAAGGTAAACAGCTCTTGGGGGCGATGGCAGAGCCGGAATCGGTCGATAGGGGATGGATTCGGATTGAACATGAAATGAGCCGCAAAGCCAGCGGTCGCACGATTCCCCTTGATGTGATGCTCAGACCCGATGAATACTTTTGCTCAGGTCGTTCTAATGTCCGTACCATCATGGAGCAATTAAGGGCACACCGAGACTTGCAAGCCATTCAAAGCTGGCAGCGTGCACAGTTCAAGCGCGAAAAGGGGTTATTGCTATCAAAAAAAGTTCATTGGGCTAAGCATACCTATGGTCGATTGCTTAGAACCCTAAAGGATAAAGGCTTAAGCGATTCAGAGATTATTGACCTGTTGAGCCGTACCAGTGGCCTGAAAGAGTTTGTATTCGACCTCTTGGAAGAAGCTACACCCGCGCAAGTGGTGCTCAAGGAGGTGGCGTAATGAACCTCACCTTATCCCGTAGCTTGCCTTATGCCGTGAAATTTACAGCACTAGCGGCGTTTATTTTTGCACTGTTGAAAGTGGTGTTCATTGCTGAGCAATTCGGTTTCTTGTCGGCTTTGGTATTCGCTGGCTTGCACTTACCTTTATGCCTATTCAGTAGTTTAGTGGTGTTGTGGTTCTTTGAGACTTACCAAGTGGTAGGCTTCTTAGCACTCTTAAGCACACTCTTAAATGCTTTGTTGATTTAGGGGGCGGCTATGTTAGTGAAAAACACACAACTTGAAATCATGCAGCGCCAATTAGAACAGCATCGAAGCCATGAACAGCGCGGATTATTGCTCTTAAAGCTAGGCTTCCTGCTAACCTTCCTGCTGTATCTGCTATTCAATCAGCATCTTTACTTAGGTGACGCGCTTTCGTGGAGTGCTTACTTTAAAGATGCTGCTTCCCTGTTTGGCTTTGCGTTTACCGTGTCGATTGTCATTTTAATGGCCTTATTCCTGAGTTGGGTCAAACACCATGCCTATCTACACTTTGGCTTCTTTGGTAGTGTGGCCTTAGTCGTGACGACAGTCATAGGTTTTGCACTGTTTGCTGAGTTTTTTAGTTCAAGCGCTAATCAGGATGTGAAGGCCAGCGTACTACTAGAACGCAATAGCGCCTATCAATCTACCTTAAGCCATGACACCACCACCAGCGCACCGAATACCGGCCTAGTGTCTGCCATTGCTCAGGCTGAGCAAACGCTAGCACGCTGTGAAGAAAAGCTAAAAGCGGGTAAAGAAAAACACTGTAATGGCGACCGCGCCAAGGTTGCAGCTTTGCGCAATTCGGAACAATCAGCGAATAAGGCACAAGCCGAGGCCAGTATAGAACGTGACAAGCTCAAGTATGAGCGCCAAGATGAACTAAAGGCACAGTCTTATAATCCGGTCATTCTGACCCTTGCGCGTGTCCTAGCGGGTGAAACGGGCGATTATAAGGACTATTTAAAAACAGCCGTGGTACTCATTACTCTGTTTGTTGCCGTCTGCTTTGAAATCCTGCACCACTTCCTGAGTAAAACTCACGGTGTATCAGTGCGAGCTATTGAGGGGCTAGAACTAGCTATTGCTAAGGAACGCGAAAAGCCGGAATCTTTTGCTCAATCAAGCGTGAATCTTGTCACCGAAAAGCAGCCCATAGGCTTTGCTTTGCCAGCGGTTGCACCCATGACCGCACAGGCTGAGCTGAAGCCGGTGTTGTTCAAGTACCAGACCGAAGCCAAGCCGGTCGAACATCAAACTAAGGCTACTATCGGTTTCACTTTTCCACCGGCTAGCACTGTGACGGCTAAACAATCTGCACCTTCGACTATGTCCGACTTCGGTCAATTCAGAGCGCGGCGTGATGTGTTTGCTAGTCCAAGCTTAAGCGACTCTGAAACCCTGCTTAAACCGTTAGCTGACGGTCTAAAAACTGGTTTAGACCCTGAGCCATCACAGACCGTTAGTACACCGTTAGCTAACGGTCAAAACGGCTTATACGGTGAATGGTTAAAAGCAGTCAATTCGGGTGAATGCTTGCCTTCGGTCAAACCTACTTGGCTATGGATACAAAAGCGGATTAGCAATAAGGAAACCGGAAGTAGAACCCATGACCGGACACGCATTAGCAACATGCAAAAAGCCTTTTTTGCTAGAGCCATGAAAGAGGGCTTGATGGTCGCCAATCCGAATTATACCAACGGAGGTAAAAAGTATTTATGGATAGCTTAAGCACTGCATTAGGTACCCAAAGCATCTACTACTGGCTAGATGGTTATTGGATTACCGACAAGGAAGAGGCCGAGCTAATGGATAGCATCAACGCCTTCGGAAGTCTCCACCAGGTTGTAGAATTGCCCATGAATGCGGATATTGAAACCGAGATAAAACGCTTACTAAGTTAAACCTTCCACCGTCAAGGCTGGCACTGCTGAACGCTAGCCTTGATGTTTGAAGGGGGGCAATTCAGGACACGCTAGCCACGGTTAAACGGATTTAAAGCAGCAGGGACACCGAAGGGGAGGCTTGTAGCCACTACTTGCACCAGCGACCGACGGGAGCCTACAGAGGCCATCATGCACGGCGAATGGATTAGAAAACGCTAAGCAAAGATGCTTGACCGCATACAGTGCGGGAAAGCGTCTGCAGGCTAAAAAGCGCTCAGATTTAAGGGGGTAGTTTTACAAACAGGTATATAAACGGGTATATGGAATTATATGAAGATTGGTAAATAGTTGTTTTATATAGTTAGTTCGAGTCTTCTCTTCGCACCAAATACCAAGCCTTGAATCTTAACTGATTCAGGGCTTTTTTGTTTTTGGGAGTGTCAATTAGACAAGCACAGGACAGCATTTTTCTTATCATTAGGGTGTTAGACTTTTAAATCAGCAGAAAATTCAATTTTTTCTTAACGACTCATCATGTTGACGGTCTATAGCTAAATAGCAAGTCTTCATAAGGACTAGCTTTGATACCTACGGTCACTATCTGCGAGGGTCTCCATGATGAAAAAACTTTACGCTTTGCTCATAGCCGCTTATTTACCCTGTGCCGCTTTAGCTGCGCCCGTTCCACAATTCAAAGATTATCCAGTCGAGCACATCTATAAAGGTCAGGCACATGCTTTAGTGCTGGACGAATTTGCTAAGACCTATAAAACTCGCTTACGTGCCGCTTTAGAAGAGAAGGTAAATTTTGCCGGTCATTATGTAGTGACTATTTGGGGCTGTGGTACTAGTTGTTTATTTGGTGGCATCGTTGACAAAATTAGCGGCAAAGCTTATCCCTTACCTGAACTATTGCTCGGAGTTTTTCCATTAAAACCTGAATATCAGGATCAAGATGATCGCGAGTTAATTTATAAGCCCACCAGTCGTTTATTAATCATGGCGGGCGCTTTTGATAGCGATAAGCCGGGGCAAGATGATTTAGTGAAATTTTATGAATTTAAAGGCAATAGGTTTGTGTTGGTGAAACAGCTCCCTTATGGACGTAAGGATCAGTCCGGGCAGTAAATTTTTTGCCTAAAAGGCTTCAACTGAATTTATTGGGATGTATTTAAACAGCGACTAGCGCGACCTTCTGCATATTGCGGGAGGTCATCGTTAATCACATCCCAATTAGCTTTAGAGCCCACATAAATATGTGCATTTGGCAACAGTGCTAAGTCTGAATCTAAACTACCTAAAGCGATTTCAACTAGATCAATAGCGCTGGTGGAGGGCGCAAAGGTCAGGCTTGAGCCGCAATGTTTACAAAAGCGGCGGATAGTTCCATTCGGTGCTTGATAAGCTACTAGTTCAGTTTCACCTTGTAGCCATTGGAAGTTTTCACGTTTCACCGAGCCGAAACTGGCAAAGGCCGCGCCATGAAACTTGCGGCACATGGAGCAATGACAATGTGCCAGATTTTCTTCAAATTGCGTAGCGACATAGCGCACTTGGCCGCATAAACAACCACCTTGATAACCTGCAGTTGCGTCTTGCATCTTTGTTCCTTAATCGGTAGTCCAGCGAAACCCAAACGCACCAATAGCTAAGAAAACGACCGACATGGCTACTAAAATCAATAGATGCGGGGCAACTTGGAGTAAGCTTGCTCCATCTAACATAATAGCGCGTGCAGCAGTCAGTGTATGGGTGAGCGGGGAGAGTTGACTCAGCGTTTGCATAATCGGATTAGTGCCTTCCATAGAGAACCAGACACCTGAAAGTAGCATCATTGGCCAAGTGAGCAGGTTTAATAAGCCATCTGATAACTCTTCACTCCGCACTCGGCTAGCGACTAATAAGCCCATGGTGATTAAAGTGAAAGTACCAATAATCAGTACGACCAACAAATCTAAATAGTTGCCTTCCATCACAAAGTGCATAAATAAATTGGTGATGGTAAACACCAAGACACTTACAGCTACCACCAGTACCATGCGCGACACAATCTGCCCTAATAAAAATTCGGTTGCTGTGAGTGGAGTGGCATTTAAACGCTTCAGATAGCCATTTTTACGATAACGCACAATCACATAGCCGACACCCCACAAGCAGCTAAACATCATGTTCATGCCTAAAATGCCCGGAATCACCCAATCCACATAGCGGATTTGTTCACCTTTAACGATTTCTTGGCTGAGTTTGCTGCCATCACTACTTTTTAGGAGCAACTCCATAAAATAGCCCTTAGGTGATTCGGTATTCACCCAGTAATGCATTTGCTCAGGGCGTAAGTCCATCAGCATGTCCACTTGATGTCGACCTACTTTCTTAATAGCGGCAGCTTGTTCATTAGCAGGCACTGTATAGAAGTCAATGTGTTTAGTATTTAGAAAGGGGTGCAAGTTCCGATTTGGATTCGGGTCTGCTTTAGTCTCAGTAGGCGGCTGATCCGCAATTACGCCGACTTTAAATAAAGGTTGCCCATCCCCTGAGAAAATAAAAGCTAAGCCCACTACCATCACAATCGGCATTACAAAGCTCCAAGAAAGAGCGGAACGATCGCGGATAAACTCAAGGCTACGCGCATAAATAACTGCGCCAATACGCCGTAGATTCATTGCCGTAACTCCTTGCCGGTTAATTCTAAGAATAAATCTTCTAAGGTGCGTGGGCGGACTTGTAAGCCTGCTAAGGAAGCACCCGCTTGTAAGAGTTCAGCGACGGTCGCATTCACATCTTGAGTGCTGATTTCAATCGTAGGCGTGACTTTTTCTAAGCGCCGATGGGGAATGCTGTGTGCTGTGACAGGAAAGTCACTAGCGGGTAATTCAATAATCACGTCTTGGAAATGTTGTGCCAATAATTCATTCGGCGAACCTTGGGCAATGATTTTGCCATGATCCATAATGGCAATCTGATCACACAAGTTATAAGCCTCTTCCATATAATGGGTCGTGAGTAGCACGGTTTTATTGCGCGATTTGATCCGATTAATCAACTCCCAAAAGTTCAAACGTGCTTGCGGATCAAGCCCCGTGGTAGGTTCATCGAGGAAGACAATTTCTGGGTCATTCACCAAAGCAATCGCTAACAACATCCGTTGGCGCTGCCCACCCGAAAGTTTGCGTGCATCTCGATCTAAGTAAGATTCTAACGAGCAAATCTCGATCAGTTCATCCACCGACATATTCTTCGGATAGAGATTGCTAAAAAACTTCAGATTCTCGCGCACGGTCAAGAAATCTTGCAAAGCAGTCGATTGAAATTGGATACCCACTTCATTCTTAAAGCGTGGCCCCATTGGCTCACCTTTATACAGAATCTCGCCGGAACTAGGGCGGGTGATACCTTCCATCATTTCAATCGTGGTGGTTTTGCCAGCGCCATTGGGGCCAAGCAAACCAAAGCAAATGCCCGTCGGAACGCTAAAATCCACGCCATCGACGGCTTTCACTTTAGGATAATGTTTGCGCAAATCGCGCACTTCTAGAATAGGTGTGTTGTTCATAGCGGCATTAGAGCGGATCGGCCTAAAGGCTGCAAGAGGGAGACCATCTACATGGTCTTTTCCTCGGTCACTGCCTTGCAATTAGCAGTATTGCCTACTACAACTGTTTTACATCAAGCCATCAAATTGACGCGCATCATCACGCAAAGGCTTAGAATTAATTGCATGAATAATTCCTAGAATCTCACGTTTGAGGCGACGATAAGTACGATCACCTCCGTTGACATTGCGGTATTCAGCCCGAGCGAGTTGATAATCCCAAGCTTTAATTTCAATACCTGGAAAACGTCCAGGGCGTTTATGATATAAGCGCTCAAAGCGCGTGCCGGGAATGGCTTTAAAACGAGCAGGGCGCACTCGGTCGAGTTGTGCTTGGTGCTCAGATAAAAAATTACGGGTAGCTGCTAAATCTTGAACAGTTTCGCCTGGATAGCCGAGCATCATCGAACAACGTACACTTAAACCGGCTTGGTGGGCATCAGCAATAAAGCGGGCATTCCGTTCGACTTGTGTACCTTTACCCATACGCTTGAGCAAACTTGGGCTGCCAGTTTCTAAGCCAAAGCTAATTCGCCTTAAACCCGCCGCTTTAGCCGCAGCAAGAGTGGTGTAATCTAAGCCATTTTCGCCTTTAGCATCGACATGCACTGTGGCAATCCAACGGCCTTGCGGAACGACAGTTTGAAAGTTTTCAATTAAGCCTTGCCAAATGCTTAGATCAGAATTCAGTTTTAAATCAAGAAAAATAAAGTCTCGGGCTTGATAGCGTTGTGCTTGTTCCTGCAGCTCTTTGAGTACGACGGATAGGGAGCGCGAACGGAAAGTACGGCCATTTGCGGTAATAACATCGCTGCAAAAAGTACAAATATTCCAGCTACAACCGCGCCCTGTCATAATGGGGATAATCCGATGCGGATAATGTTCCCACGGGAAATCCTGAAAGTCTGGCAGCGTTAATTGATCTAAAGCCGCTAAAGGTTGTGCAATGGAACTGGGTTTTGCCCCTGTATTAACCCCTTCCCAAGCACTTAAATCACCACCTGTTAAAATAGCCTGAACTAAATCGGCGATCACCAAATCCGCCTCACCTGCAAAGATTGCGGTGATACCTGTTAATTGGCTCCAAGCTTGAATCGTTTGTGGATAACTAAAAGCAGGGCCACCTAATAACACGGGCACTTGATACTGCGCAGCTTGTTGTCCAATCCATTCCACAGTGGGGTAGTGGTCTAAATAAGCCGATAACAAAATAATATCGGGTGGATTTGTTTTTAAGCGCTGCTCTAATAATTGTAAAGTTGGGGCATGTGGGCGATGTTGATAGTGTGCATGACTAGCCCGTAAACGCTCATGCCAAGCTTGCATCAGGGGATGCGTCGAAAAATAAATACGCCGCTTAAAATGCTCTAATTTAGTTTCTGCTTGCTCATGTGTCATCGCTGGCGCACCTAGAGCTAAGGGAGATAAGACTTCAACCTTAAATCCTGCTTGTCGTAAAGGTGCGACTAAATAACCAATTGCTAAAGTGGGATAGCGTGCAAAATTATTCAAATCAATAATTAGAATGCTTGGAGAGTTTTTCATGTTGCTAGCTTCTTATAAAAGTTAAAGGCTGAGCTTATTGGGTGCTTAAGCTGAGGTTTGCTAGAGAGCTTAGTCAAAGAAATGCAAAGTGGTGAAGTTTTTATACTAAATTTGCTAGTTTAACTTGGTTAAAGCAGGTATTAATGCTAGCGCTTGAACTTAGTTGCCATCGGCACTTCAAGCATAAATAGAAGAAAAATAAAGCTAGGTTAAAACGCCTCTGCTTTAGTTACGCGCTGGTGGGCAAAATCCCAAAAAATCTGGATTCTTACAAGGCTGTGGCTGATTTTTCCATTGCTGACAATGACCAAACGCATCAGCCCGCTCACAATCAGGATGGGTATTAGCACAAGCAGTCAGGCAGCTTAGGAAAATTAAAATATTAAGGGAAATTCTGAGCATGGATCGATTCTCGAAGTTCAGGGACAGACTAATACTAAGCTTTCAGTATAGTCCTTAGGTTTGCACAAATAAGGCAAGGATCAAGCAAGCTTTGTGTATATTGTAACAGCTATTCCTAATACCCTATTGACTGAACAGTCAATCAACTCTAAGCTGTAATCCCAAGTCGATGGAGATGGCCATGAGTGACCATAAAATATCTGGACGCTTCACCTTTGGTGAGTTGACAGAGGAATCTACGCCACTACGTATTATGCATTCCGCTCTGGAAGAGATTAGTACCAATGGACTCAGCGGGCTGACAACCAAGGGCATTAGTCAACGCGCAAATCTATCGACGGGTATTATCCATCACTATTTCGATACTAAAGACAATCTAGTTTATGCGGCTTATGTGTATTTAGTCCGTGACCTGCATCAATCGAGTCTCGCTATTTTTCGTAATGAAACGGATCCGAAAAAACGCTTACAGGCCATGATTCGGATGAATTTCTCTTCAGTCCATATTTCTCCAGAGGCTCGTGATGTCTGGCCGCAATTTTGGGCACAAGCAGCGCATGATGAACGTGCTGCCCGCTTATTGAGAGTCTATTATCGACGTTTTCAGAGCAATCTAGCGCATGATTTCCGCGCTTTATTAGGAGATCGCAATAAGGCACAAGAAGCGGCTAATTTATTGCTGGCCAGTATTCATGGGGTTTGGTTTGTGCATCGGTTTAGCGATAGCCCTAAACAGATGGAGCAGGCAGTGGCTTTAATTGAGCAAAACCTCGAATTATTACTCAAGCGCCCATAATTGTTTCGAGTGCTTCGATGAGTTCTAAATCGGGCTTGTGAAAGAAAATTCCCTGATCTACTTTATCAGGGTGCATCCCACGCAAAAATAAATAAAATACGCCCCCAAACTTATTTTCCCAAGTGTAATCAGCTAAACGTTGTTTTAAATAACGATGTAAGGCCACACAATAGATCAGATATTGCAAATAATAGTGGGCATCGGCCATGGCTTGCATAAGTTGAGGGGCAGAATAAGCATCAAGCTCATCACCGAGCCAATTTGACTTATAATCAACTAGATAATATTGACCCTCCCACTCAAACACCAAATCAATATAGCCCTTCATATAGCCTTTTAAATCATGAAAATCCAAGCGTTCAAACGCTGCTCGAATCGCTTGCCAAGCTGCATCATCCGGTAAAAAATTCAAGACTAATCTAAGATGTTCCGCTTTAAGCTGTTGCACGGGAAAGTAAAACTCCAGCTCGTCCAAACGCTGCTTCCTGTCTAAGCAACTCAAAGAAAACTGCTTTAAAGGCGGCAAAGGCGTGAGTAGCGCAGCTTGTAATAAGTTAATAGCAGCGGTTTGCAATTCAGGACTAAAACCTTGGCTGCGCAAGCTAGGTATAATGACGCTATCTACTTGTTCCGCTAAAGGCTGTTGAAAATCAGCCGCTTGCAGCAAACTATGTAAACAAATTCCTGCCCGCGAACCCGTTGGAAACAGGCTTAAATCAGCTATTTGGGGTGAACTATATAGCTCAATCGTGCTGAGACGGTCATAGTCCGGCTTTTCATCATGTGCACCTTGAGCCAAGCTGCTAAAGCTGCCGACGCGTAAAATCTCAGCTAAGGGCTGTTTAAATTCACGGCATTGAAAGCTGGACTGCATTGCAGGTGCTTGGTAGCGCAGTGCCTCTTGCTCAAAAGGTAAAGGTTCATAGCCGATACAGCCCTGCGACTTAGCTGCTAAATCTTGCAGCGCTTGCTGCATTAATTGCTGACGTTGTGCGACTTTTTCAGCTTTGCCAATCGTACAAAGAATAGTTTCACTGTCAGGCAGATGTCCGAATAGCAACCAAGCTAGAGCAGTGTCATAACTAAAGCTCTTGTAAGTAACGGGAGCGCTCAAATTGACGAGCGTGCAATGATATTGGGCACGAGTGATGGCGACATACAGTAAACGTAAATTCTCGCTACGTTCTTCAGCACGACGTGCTTGTTTCGCGGCTTCAAGGTTAAATTGACTGGCTTGTAAGCAAGATTGGCCTTCAAGAGTGTCATACCAAGCAAACCAGTCTTTTTTCACCTCTTTTTCTTGGTCATTCCATAAAAATGGGCAATAAACGATTTTGTATTGCAGGCCCTTGCTTTTATGAATCGTTACAATTTGTACTAAGTTTTCGTCACTCTCTAAGCGTAATTGATGCTCTTCACTAGTTTGCTCAGCAGCACGGCGTTGGAGCCAGCGCAAAGTGGTTTGTAAGCTAGGCGCTTGTTTACGCGTTTCAATATGAATTAGTTCGCCTAAATGCAAGAGATTGGTTAAGCGGCGTTCCCCATCTACATAAGTTAATAGGCGTGCGCGTACTTCGCATCGATCAAGCCAATCGCGGAACATGCGCATAAAGCCATGCTTTTGCCAAAGATATTGCCAGCGGAAAAAATCCTCTAACTCAGCATCCAATAAGCTTGGATCGGTATCCAAAGCCAGTAGGCTGGCTGCTGTACCGCCCATGAGTTCAGTCACTAAAGCACGCCGTAGTTTGCTGATTTGACTAGGCTCAGCAATAGCGCTTAAGACTAAACGCAATTCTTCAGCTTCTTCGGTTTGAAAAACACCCACTGGCGATTTCTGTACGCTCGCAATTCCACAGGTTTGTAGTGCCTCTTTGATCAAACGCCCTTGGCGATGACTACGCACTAAAACCGCAAAATCGCCGCTAGTTAAAGCTTGACCATCAATACTTGCTTGACCTTGTTGTGCTTGGAGTAGCAGGCGCGCAATATCATTGGCCACTGCTTGAGCAACTAGGGTTTGTACTTCGCCTAAACTGATATCTTCTTCAGAAGCAGCTTGAATATCCCAAATCCGCATAGGCGCTCGTTGCGGTTCACAACTAAGCTCACCGCTGACCGTGCCGCCACTACTAACGGTTTCATAATCAATACGCTTAGCATTACGGAAAGGGTCAGGCGAGTGTGCATAGAGTAGATTAAAAGCTTCTAGAAGCTTGGGCTGCGAGCGGAAATTGCGTGCCAAGGTATAACGTTGCTTGCTTTGTACACTTTTGGCTGCTTGTAAATAGGTATAAATGTCTGCGCCCCGAAAGCTATAAATAGCCTGTTTCGGATCACCTACATAATAAACTTGGCCTTGCGTATCGCGATAAATTCGCTCAAACACATCATATTGAATCGGATCAGTGTCTTGAAATTCATCAATTAAAGCCACTTGATATTGTTCTGCAACTTGAGTGGCTAAAGCAGGGCGCTGTTGCAGCGCTGTTTGTAAATTCACTAGTAGATCGTCAAAAGTCAATTGACCTTTTAAACGCTTACGCTCAGGCAGTTGCTCACGTAGCCAGATTAATAAGTCATAGCGCAGCTGTTCTAGCGCTAACTTTTGTACTTCAACTAATTGGGCAAAAGGCTCAAGGATTTCATCAACTAAATCAAAAAAGCGGTGTGTGGGTGGTTTTTGTTTAGCTTTAACTTTAGCGGTAATACTTTTAGTGCCTAGTTTAGCAATCAACTCCTGTTGTTCAGGATGGATTTTACCCGCTAATAGCGTGCTCCAAGCAGCTAAGGCTTTCTGCACTGAAGCAGGGCCATAACTGTTTTGGTTTAGGCGCTCTTTGTCATTGAGTAGTTTAAGAATATCTGCTTTGTCTTTCGTCCAAACTAGACGCGCTTGTTCTAACAGGGCCTCATAACGCTGCTTAAGCGCTTTGAACTCCGCCTCTGAACAAGGCTTGGCGCTCATTACCTTTAGATAAGGACGACCAATAAATTCAGCTACTTCTTTTAAAAGTATTTCTGGGGTAATCGTGCTACTGCTGAGTACAACTGCATCTAAAGCATTCGGATGTACTAAACGCTGTTGCCAAAATTGGTCACTGAGTTGTAATTGTAAATCCGCTTCACTCGCTACTAATTCACTTTCAAAGGGAATGCCAACTTCAAAAGCATGCTGCTGCAAAACACGCTGACAAAAACTGTGAATCGTAAATACTGCCGCCTCGTCAAAACTTAATAAAGCCCGTTGTAAATACCACAAGCGTTCAGTAGTCGCAGGGTATTGCTCTAATAAGGCTTGATATTCATGACTGGCTAATTCGGGTTGCTCATAAGCGGCAACCGCTTCTTTCAAGCGGGCGCGAATACGTGAGCGTAATTCATCAGTGGCAGCTCGGGTATAGGTGACGACCAGAATCTTATCAACGCTTAAGAGTTGCTCCAAAATCAGGCGTAGATAAAGCAAAGAAATCGTCCAGGTTTTACCAGTACCGGCACTGGCTTGAATGAGATTTTTGCCAATTAAGGGGAGACTGAAGGGATCAAGAGCTTGCATTGCGCTATTTTATCGCGAGCCTTGAGTAGATACCTAACAATAAAATTTTTTCTTTATCTGTCAACTTCTTTGCCGCTTAAACGTTGATACGGTTAAGCTGGTGTTCAGCAAGAGCTTAGTTACTGAGCTTCGAATGCCAGCTTATTTCACGCAGGCACATGGATGTGCCTGAAGTGCACTGTGTTTGATATGGAGATCGTATAATGAAATCAGTTCTAGTCCCCTTTGCTGCCCTTATTCTGTTGACTGCTACCGGGTCTGTATTGGCCGGTACGTCTGCTGAGCCTGAAGCGAAACCTAGTGTATCGGTAGAGCCAATAGTTGCCCCAGTTGATGTGAAAGCTGAGCCAACAGTTTGCCAAGCAACTGCACAAAAGGCTTGTGAGACTATGGAAATCAAGGTAGAGACTAAAGAAATTCCTAGTCCTGAAGTCAAAGTGGAAGCCACCCCTGAGCAACCTAGTGAAGTACTTGTGGTTGATAAGCCTACTCAAAGCTAGGCTTTAGTGAGTACAACTCGTACTAGCAGATTAGTAATGAATAACAACAAGCTGTAGTAAACTTTCTATTACCCTTTCTGTCAGGGAAAGGGTTTTTAAGCTAGCCATCAACCACTAAATTTAACCGCCGCCTTAAGACTTGGGCGGGTACTGGCTCGAGATTATCTGGTAGAAAAATAATGACTTTAGTTTTGCCTTGGACTTGTAAGTGCAAGATGGTCAGCAGTCTTGAGCTAAAATGCTGCATGAGTTTGGCAGCTTGCAGTTTACCTTGAACAGATAACAACTCCCAACCACCTGTTTCCCGCCAAATCAGTCTACTAAAATCTCTATTACCTAAACTGGGTTGTGAGTGCCATTCATAAAAACTCAGGAGACTAATCAAGCCTAGTAAACCTAGCTTCCAGTACCACAACAGTGGCATCCAAACCAGAGCGCTGAGCACCAAAATATGCAGCACTATGCTAAAACTGAGTAATAGAGGCGAAAGGCCAAGCGGCACACTGAGCTCTGCTTCAAAACTTTGAGCAGAGCTGAGCTTAGATGCCATGCATTAACAATCCAAAAATTTTAGCAGCTTGCGTAAGCGCTCCATACCGACGACTAAGTTTTGGTGAATTTCACTCATTGTGATTTCGTTAGAGGTTTTCCCAGCTGCCCAATTAGCTACGACTGAGCAGCTGGCATAGCTTAAGCCCAATTCTTTGGCTAAAGCAGCTTCAGGTAAGGCTGTCATGCCAACTAAATGACAGCCATCATTTTCAAGACGTAGAATTTCTGCAGCTGTTTCCAAACGGGGACCTTGAGTAACTGCATAGGTACCACCATCAATTAGTTCAATCTGGGCTTGCTGGCCGGCTCGCAGTAGCGCTTGTCTTAAGTTCGCACAATAGGGCTGGGAAAAATCAATATGGGTAACCGAACTGAGTCCTTCATCAAAGAAAGTATGCGCCCGACCATAGGTATAATCGACTAATTGATTAGGAATCACTAAAGATTGTGGTGTCATTTGCGGGGCAATTCCACCCACTGCACCCACAGCCACTACATTTTTGACGCCAATACTATGCAAAGCCCAAATATTGGCACGATAGTTAATTCGATGTGGCGGAATATTATGGGTATAGCCATGGCGTGCCAGAAAAGCGATACGCTTTTCACCAATGACTCCATGAGTAATTTGCCCAGAAGGTTCACCATAAGGCGTATGCACTACTTCACGATGAATGACTTCTAAGCCTTCGATAGCAGTGAGGCCAGTACCGCCAATCACTGCAAATGCAATTTTCGTTTCGCTCATGCCCTTGTCCTATAAGTTCTTAGTTTAACTATTGTTAACAGTGCTTAAGCCAAATGGCTAATTTCGTCGACAGTCTGTTGCCAATAGCGATGCTCTAGTAAAGCAGAGCGATTCATGAATGACTTGCCCAGCATATTGGTAAGCCGTTGGGCAGAAGCTTCTGAAGTCTGTAGTTTAACTTTATCCAAGATTTCAATAATACCTGCGCGTTGATTGCAAGCTAGAATCATATCGCAACCTGCTGCTAAAGCAGCCTCAGCACGTTCTGCATAGCCACCCACCACGCCCGCCGCTTCCATACTCAGATCATCACTGAAGATAACCCCTGTAAATCCCAGTTGCTGGCGCAAGATATCTTGTAACCAAATTCGTGAAAAGCCTGCAGGTTGGGTATCCACTTGCTCATAAATAACATGAGCAGGCATGACCGCATTCAAACCTTGCTGCATCAGTTTAGCGAAGGGAATAACATCAGTTTGCATAATCTGTTCTTTAGAGCGTAAGTCCAAGGGAATGGCCAAATGAGAATCAGCTTCGACAAAACCATGTCCAGGGAAATGTTTGCCGGTTGAAGCCATCCCGGCCTCACGCATGCCACTGATATAAGCAGCTGCAAGTTCAGCGACAATATCGGGATCGCGATGGAAGGAGCGATCACCAATCACTTGGCTAACACCATAATTCAGGTCTAGTACGGGCGCGAAGCTAATGTCAATATCTACAGCGCGCAGTTCTGCTGCCATTAGCCAACCCAAGCGCTTTGCGAGTTGGCGTGCTTCGAGTGGATCTTGAACATATTGCTCGCCAAGTTTGGCAATGGCAGGTAGCCGAGTGAACTGTGGCCGAAAGCGCTGAACTCGCCCCCCTTCATGGTCAACCGCTAGAAGTAGTGGGCGTTGTGCTGCCATCCGCACCAATTTTACTAAAGCACGTAGTTGCTCGGTTGACTCATAATTGCGGGTAAAGAAAATCACGCCACCAATCGCAGGATGTGCCAATAAATCGACTTCTTCAGCACTTAGGTCAGTGCCTGTCAAATCCATCATTAAATTGCCAATCGGCATGAGCTAAAGCTCCTATCTTAAAATTATCTTGAAATTATTTTCTGAGCTAATGAGTGTAGCGCGATCCATCTAGCGATGTTGCTGCTTTAAGCACCCAATCGATCTTGCAAAATCATTTCGGCTGCTTTAGCGGCTAACATAATAGTTGGTGAGCTGGTATTACCCGAGGTGATACTTGGCATAATGGACGCATCCACAACACGTAAGCCTTGCACGCCACGTACTTGTAAACGGCTATCGGTGACGGCAGTCGGGTCATCAGCACGCCCCATTTTGCAAGTTCCCACTGGGTGGAAAATAGTTGTACCTATCTGGCCTGCAGCAATTGCTAAGTCTTCTGCCGTTTGATAGTCAGGGCCGGGTAAATATTCTTCAGGTTGATAGGGCTGCAAAGCGGCTTGGCTAACAATTTTACGAGTCAACTGAATGGCCTTCGCTGCTTTCAGTCGATCCGCCTCAGCACTTAAATAGCAGGGTGCGATTAAAGGAGCATTATGTGGGTCAGCATCTGCGATTTTCACCCAACCGCGTGAGGCAGGGCGTAAGTCACAAACGCTAGCAGTAAAGGCTGGGAAATCATGTAGAGGATCGCCAAATTTATCCAAGGATAAAGGTTGGACATGATATTCCAAATCAGGTGTTGCCACCGAGGCATCAGAACGAGCAAATAAGCCCAGTTGGCTAGGTGCCATCGTTAAAGGGCCTTTACGCAGCAGGGCGTATTCCAAACCCATTTTAGCTTTACCCTGCCAAGTATTCGCCGTTTGATTCAAAGTTTGAATGCCTTGAACTTTATAAATACTCCGTAACTGTAAATGATCTTGAAGATTGTTGCCCACGCCAGGTGAATTAAGTAGCACCGGAATACCTTTTTCGCGTAGTAATGAGGCCTCGCCAATCCCTGAGCGCTGTAAGATGGCAGGAGAGCCAATAGAACCTGCAGATAAAATGGTTTCAATACGGCTATGTGCTTGGCAGAGTTCGCCATTCAGATAAAACTGTATTCCTGTGGCACGTTTATCTTCAAATAAGACTTTATTGCTGAGTGCTCCTGTCAAAATCAGTAGATTTTTACGTCCACGTGCAGGTTTTAAAAAGCCGCGTGCTGCACTCCAGCGCATACCCAATTTCTGATTCACCTCAAACTGGCTGACACCTTCATTATTACCTGTATTGAAATCGATAGTATTGGGAATACCTGCTTGATTCGCCGCCTCGGCAAAGCGATCAAGAATATTCCAAGATAAACGCTGCTTGGATACTTGCCATTCACCATCGACGCCATGAAATTCGCTTTCACCACGCCAGTAATTCTCTACCGCTTTAAAACTGGGTAATACCTTAGCCCAAGACCAATTAGCATCACCTGTTAGGGTTGCCCATTCATCATAATCACGTGCTTGGCCACGCATATAAATCATGGCATTGATTAACGTACTGCCACCTAAACCTTTACCGCGCGCGTAAATAATCGAGCGACCATTGAGACCCGCTTCTGGCTGCGTCTTGTAACACCAGTCGGTGCGTGGATTATTAATACAAAAGAGGTAGCCCACTGGAATCTTAGTCCAAATCCAGCGCTCATCATTGCCGGCTTCTAGAAGTAATACGCGTATTGCTTGATTGGCAGATAAACGATTAGCTAACACACAGCCAGCTGCACCGCCACCGGCAATAATGTAATCAAAGCTTCCAAAATCGCGCATAAGGCATTCCTAGTATTTTGATGGTAGCGCGAGTTTAGCCGAATCTGTCCAAAAAGCGGAATGGGTCTAGCTAGATTTTTGCCAGTTAGGAAACCACTGTAGGGGAGCTTCTTTTTTCACCCAAGTATAGTTAGTCGATGCATTACTGCTGCAGCCACCGCAAGAGCCTGAGCCACAACTAGGCGCTTGTGCGCGGATTTTACCTTGATTTTGCCAATAATTGAGAGCGAACTGAGCGGTATCAGCAGCGATATCAAAATGCACAGCTACTTCTTGTACGCTAGCCGTACCACGTTGTTGTAAATAGCTTCTAATATCTTTTAATAACATAGACTAGCCTGCTAGACGCTGGAGAGGGTTAAGGAAAATTTGTTTTTGCCCAGCACGGTAAAAACCATAGACGGATAGACTAAAGGCCAATAAGACTAAGGCTGCCCAAGCCAAAGACTGAGCTGGATGCTTGGTAAGAGTCGCTAATTGATAAAATAAAGTAGCAGCCCCATAACCCAAGCCAGTACTCCAAGCAACTCCCAGCACAGCCCAACGTGCGCCCACTTCACGATACATAGCCCCTGTTGAGGCGATACAGGGAAAATACATAAGAATAAAGAGTAAATAAGCAAAAGCCCCCCGTTTGCCATCAAAATAATGGTTCATGGCTATAAAGGTGGTATTGCTAACGTCTTCTGGTTTTTCGTTCACACTGCCCAGATCAAGTGGATCAGCTAGATGATTAATTGCATCCACTAAATTGACAGGGATAGTAGCGGCTGCCGTTTGTAAACCACCCCAAAGACTATAGCTGTTATCGGGCGGATTAACCGAGTTACCGTCCATTTGGCTATACAGCGCATCTAAACTTCCTACAACGACCTCTTTCGCGAGTAAACCGCTTAAAATACCTACGGTGGCGGGCCAATTATCTTGTGTAATGCCTATGGGCTGAAAGATAGGTGTTACTGTTTTAGCCGCTGCACTCAGTACAGATTTTTCAGTGTTTTGATTACCAAAGCTGCCATCCGTACCAATACTATTAGCTACATTAATAATCATCACCACTAAGACAATAATTTGCCCGGCACCTAGTAGAAAGCCTTTGAGTTTATTCCAAGTATTGAGCAGTACATTTTTTAGGCCTGGAATCTGATAAGTAGGCATTTCCATTACAAAATGATCGGTACCACCCCGCAATAGAGTTTTACGCAAAATATACGCCGTCAAAATAGCGAAACCTATACCTGTTAGGTATAAGAGAAATACCATATTTTGGCCACCGCCTTGGAAGAAAGCCGCAGCAAAGAGCGCGTAAACAGCTAAACGTGCGCCACACGACATAAAAGGCGCCATCAGCACGGTGGTGATACGTTCGCGTTGGCTGTCTAAAGTTCGAGTCGCCATAATGGCTGGCACATTGCAGCCAAAGCCAACTATTAAAGGTACAAAGGCTTTCCCAGATAAGCCAAGTTTGCGCATGAATTGATCCATGACAAAAGCGGCACGTGCCATATAACCTGATTCTTCTAATACCGTTAAAAATAGATATAAAGCAGCAATAATCGGGATAAAGGTTGCAACGACTTGTAGCCCACCCCCTAAACCATCCGCTAATAAGGTGATCAGCCATTCAGGTGCAGCAAGGCTACTAAGAACATGACGGCTGCCTTCCACTGCGATGGTCTGCATGCTTTGATCGAAGAAATCAATAAAAGCGCCACCTAGGTTAATGCTGAACAAAAACAAGAGATACATCATCAGCAAGAAAATTGCTAAGCCCGTCCAATTACCAAGCACCCAACGATCCAGCTTGTCAGAAAAAGTTCGGCTGATTTTACCGTGCTCATGTACCACTTTTTTGGCCAAACTAGTCGCCGCATCAAAACGTGCGTCAGCTAATAAAAAATCCAAGGTTTCAGTCGTGCTAGCCTCGATCTCTTGACGCAATTGTGCAACGGGTAAGTCTGAGCTGGATTGCAAGCTTATCAAAGCGGTTAAACGATCAACGGATGCTTGTGCGGCTAATTCAGACACTGCCTTTTCAACAGCTACAGGGTAAGGAATTATTAATGATTGGGGTTTAGCTTGATAAGCACTGATCGCTGCATACACAGGCTCCAAGCTTTGATTCTGGCGTAAAGAAATACCTACTACCGGACAGCCTAAGTGCTGTGCTAAAGCAGTCAAGTTTATCTTCATACCCCGTTTTTCAGCCACATCCATCATGTTCAATAACAGGATCATAGGCAAGCCTAGTTCACGCAGTTGTAGGCTTAAATACAGACCACGCTCTAAGGTACTGGCATCAACGATATTCAAGTACAAATAATCAGAGTGGGTATGTACAAAATGCCGAGCAACTTGCTCATCTGCTGAAGCGTCGCTTAAATCTAGAGAATAGGTGCCGGGTAGATCAATAATCTGCGTTTCAACCGTGCCGATGTGGCAGAAACCCTCCTTGCGTTCAACCGTTACTCCCGGCCAATTACCAGTTCGTTGTCGGGCGCCAGTGAGCGCGTTAAACAAACTAGTTTTACCGGCATTAGGGTTACCAATTAAAGCTAGTTTGATGACTTTATCATCCGATAGGGTCAAAGTACTATCGATATCACAGCAGGGTTTTTGCATCTTAGGCAGCTATTTGCACAAAAATGTGTTGAGTAATACTTTTACCTAAACTAATACGGTTATTACCGCTGCTTAGTACTAAGTCCCCTTTGCGATTACGCAATACTTCAACACACGACCCCTTACCTAATCCCATGCCCAGTAAGCGAATCCGTGTGGGATCATCCGTTTGAATGAAAGCAATTTGAGCACTATTGAGTTCGGGTAGTTCAGCGAGAGCTAACATAGACTGCGGTAGCATAGCAAAGAGTTCTCTTAATGAAAATCATTCTCAGCTATCATAGGAGTGACTCAGGACAGTTTCAATACCTATCAAGGAAAATGAATTAGACTATCCAAGTTCGGCGAGTTGTCTAAGGTATAAATTGTTTGTATATGGCTTAACAGATTTTGGTAATAAATAACAAAAAATTTTGATGGACTAAACTTGCATACTGAAAGTGACAGCTATAAAATAAATATAAATTAAATTTATAAAAACATAAAAAATAAAATGATTACTGGTTTAATAAACAGCTATAAAGCCATCAGTAGATTGATTAGCGCTCTGATAATTGCTGTATTACAACCAGTTTTAGCAGCGGAGAGCGTGCAGAAGTTAGAAATACAAAATACTAATGTCTCCGTGCAATTCGAGTCGGTCGATCAAGTTCAAGCAGAGCAAGAAAAGCTTAAAGCGCTTATTGAAAATGCTCCTCCGGCTTATCAAGATAAGGTCATGTCTGCACCTGAGTTATTAGAGGCGATTACTACAGAAGCAGAAGAAGTAGCTGAAGGTTTTCAATCGTATTTTGTAGAAACCCGGGCTAACTATACAGACTCCAAAACGAATGAGTCTGAGTCAAGAAAGACGGGTGATTTGGGATTGCGTTTCGAGTATCTCTATGAAACAGCGAATTTTGGTGATGTAAAAATTCAGGCTCAGACTAGTCAACAGGCCAATAATAAACAACAAGCTGGCTTAAGTTTTGAACAAGATGATGCCGATACCAGTATCACACTGCTAAATAGTAATTTATACCTCACACCGAGTCTTGCAGCAGACTCAGCCTTGGGTGATATATCGAGTGAACTCACTGATGCTTTAAGGCGTAGCTCGCGGTTTTCCTTGGGTGTAGATACTGTACGCGGTGCACGCACCCGTCTTCGTGGGGAGAAGTTTGATCTGCGATTAGGCAGTGGCGAGCTAGGTGATTTAAGGGGTAGCCCTTATTCAGGCTATCAGCAAACCGATGGGCGCTTGTCTTGGATAGGTGCAAGCCATCAGCTAGCCGAGCATTTTGTAATCGGCGCTCAGGTCAATCAGCTGGATCAATTTAAAAAATCTGAGTTAGCTAATCAGAAAGTAAACAGTGTAGCGCTAGCTTTAAGCTATGATGCGGATGATACAAACGATAAAAAGCTCCGTGCTACCCTAGTGCAGAGCCAGAAAAAAACGAGTGATCAACAAGACAAAACCGCTCAAGGTGCTTATCTTGAGGGGAGTTTTCGGGTAGGACGCTTTTCACATGACTTCGGCGCCTATCGAGTCACTCCTGATCTGTATTTTGGTGAAAACCTGTTAAATTCTGATAAGCAGGGTAGCTATTGGCGTTTAACGCGTGATGGTAGTCAACTTAATTTTAGTACTGGTTTAAGTTTAGAAGAGAATAAATTCCAAGAAAAAGACTCAGACCAGCATTCAAAAACTTTAGGTCTGGATGGCAGTCTGCGTTATCGCATTGATCGCAACCACTCATACGGTGGAAGTTTACGCCTGCAACAAACACGTTATGATAGTGCAGAAGAAAAAGATCAACGTAGTTTATATGCCTATGCTTATTATGAATTAATTAATGCTGATTGGGGACGCAGTCGCTTTAGTGCGACCGTCCATCGAAATGAAAAAATTGTAAGTAATGATGTAGCAGCAACCGGCGATGAGTTCGAATGGGAACAAGATTGGTTAAATAACTCGAATAAGGTATTGAGTACGCAGCCAGAGTTAATCACTAGATTAGGTCTGGCTCATGATCGTAGTGCAGATGAAACTAGAACTTATCCTACAGCTGGAATTACAGGACGCTATTGGCCTAATTCAGATTGGAGTCTTAGTAGCAGTCTACGGTATAGCTCAAGTTCGGGTAAACTTTCTAGCTCACAAGGCTTAGCAGGTTCGCTAGCTAGTGAATATACCCTGACGCCAGGCTTGTCTGTGGGAGCCTCCTTAAATCTGAACCAAGCTAAGGTCGAACTGGATCAAAATGGAGTTAACGAGGCGCAAACTTCACGTAGTAATGATAAATCAGCTCAAATGTATTTACGTTGGGAAGGTAGTCGCGGGCGTGAGCACAGTGTCATTGGAAAAAGAACGGCAGGCTCTGCGGGTACGGGAAGTCTGATTGGTTTTGTCTTTTTTGACAAGAATCAGGACGGTGAACGTCAAGCAGATGAAACTGGTGTGCCCGAGGTAGAGGTTTATTTAGACGGTGGCTATTCAGTGCGTACTGATCGGAATGGTTACTATGAATTTATGCGTGTTGCGACTGGCGAGCATACGCTTAACCTGAATCTCGATACTGTGCCGCTTCCTTGGAGTGTGAAGGAAGAGGGTGTAAGTGTAGAGGTTTCATTACGAGGACAAGCTACCGCGAATTTAGCTTTAACTAAAGGAGCCGATTAGTAAACTCGTATTGAACTTGTTGGGACGCTTTAGCGTCAAAGAGTTATAAGTTTTACTTATTAATAAAAATAAATATAGGAAACCCCAAAAATGAAAATTACAACAAATAAGTTTTTAACAGCAGTCGTAGCAAGCGGTTTATTCGCTATCGCTGGTACGTCGATTGCTGATAGCCAATACGGTTATAACAGTGCCGCTAAAGGTGTTTCAGCACAAGCTCATGTTGATATCAAAGTGACAGTACCAGAGTTGGTCGTGTTAAGAGTCGGTGATGCTAAGGCTATCGATGTACTGGAGTTAAGTGCACAAGCCACTGTTAAATCTGATCCTGGCCTAATTAGTGCCGATGGCAACAACGTAGATGCTGCTTGGGATGGAGCAGTGCCTGGGTTTGAAGCTAAAGATCAGGCGCTAGGTGCTTATGTATGGACCAATGCTAAAGGCGTTACTTTGAAATGTGAAAGTGATGATAAGTTGACAGCTATTAATTTAGATAGTGGCAAAGTCAATGTAGCTGCTGATGGTGATTTAAAGCATCCTGGCGCCACAACTGCCTGTGGAGATAAAATCGACATTCCCCAAAATAAATTACAAACAGCTACTTGGACCTACTCGATTAAACCAGAAGATTTAGCGAATGCTTACGCAGGCACAGCTACCCAAAGAACGACTTATACAGCAGCCAATATTTAAAAAGGAAAAATCATGCCCATCGCCAGTTTAAGTTTTAAACGAAGTACTTCAATTAAAGCCAAATTGTTGATGGGTATATTGCTAAGTGCCTGCTTAACTGAGCAGGCCTTGGCTGTTTTAACGCTTACACCTATGGTGAATACGGCGCGGCGCCTAACTTTACAAGTCGGATCCTCACAATTTGGTACTGTAAATAGTGTTACCTTTAATGTGACAGCAGATAAAGTAAGTCCCAATAATACACCGATTCAAGGCGTACCAAGCGCAACCGCTGCAACAGCGGCTACTTCACCTGCTAATGGGATTTTAATTAAGCTGACTACTGAAATTCCTTGGACCTTAGTGGGCTCTTGGCAAAATGCTAAATTGACAGTGGATTCCTCTGTGGGTTTGTCTTGTGTCACCGGTACAGGTTGTGGTAGCACTATTATCCCTTTCAATACTATTAGTTGGGTTTCACATAATCGCGGAAGCTATGACATTGATGATGGTAGTTTTGCAGGCGGATCGACGCAAACTCTGTTTTGGGTGGGTAGCCTAAATGCGGGCTTACAGTTAGAAAACACCTTAGTATTTACCTACGCTAATAGCACGATTTATCCTGCAGGCCAATATACAGGGCGTGTCACTTATACAGCGACTTTACCATGAAAAATAATAAACGCTTTGCGCTGATTTTCGCGACTTGGCTGGCTAGTCTTCCAGTTCAGGCTGAAACAACTCGCTTAGACGATAGTGCTTCAGTAAGAAGTGTGGTCGAAGCGAGTTCAGTCAGTGATGAACAGGGTGTACCCTTAGCAGATAGCTATGATGCGCGCTTTATGGTGTTAAAGTTTGGTTCAGTGCAGTACCGACTGGCCACAGCAGCGTATAAAGGGCAAACCGCAAAAATCTATTATGTCATTCCTGCTGTTATTGAAGGCCTACAGAATCCAAACGCACTGACGGTGAATTGGAAGGGGAATAGTCTGTTTGCAGAGGGTGAGGGCCATGCTGGTGATCGTAAATTGGTTTGGTCAGGCACGGTGACAGAAGATTGGATGCAAGATGAAGTTGAGCTAGAGATGCAAGTTGAGCTTGCACAATTACGCTTACGGGAAGGCCAACGCTTTGGGTTTGAGTCATATTTCGAGATTGAGACAAATGAATAACAAAAAAAATACGTTAGTAGTCTTAGGTTTTTTGGCTAGTTTGAACACTTTGCCAGTACAAGCAGGGTCTTTTGAGCTGGCTGTTTCGCCCTCACGCTTAGAACTCTCTGCCAAGGCAAGCCAACGCTTAGGACAATCAATTGATATTCAAAATCTTGGTAAATCTCCCACCGAGTTAAGCATTCGGACTCTAGATTGGACTTATTCCAATGAAGGGCAAATTACTTATCATGATGCTTTAGTACCTAATAGTTGCCGTCCTTGGGTTACTTTAGAAAAAAATGCGCTCAAATTAAATGCTCAAGCTAAACGCGCTTTCCGTTTCCAAATTGAAGTACCTGCTAATGCACCCCGCGCAGAATGCCGTTTTATGGTGGCTATTGAGGGGAAAGATGCAGCAGCGAATACAGTTCTAAAAGCCGGTGGTGCTAATTTAAGCTTACCTGTGAATGGACGGATTGCAGTTGCGGTTTATGTGGCGGTAGGTGGTGCTGAACCTAAGCTCACAATTAAGCAGATGAATGTACAAAATGTAAAAGGTCAGAAGGTTCCAGTGGCCATTGTTAGCAATCAAGGCGATGCTCATGGGCGTTTGGAAGGTGTGCTAGAAGCGACTGATGCAAAAGGCCAAGCCTTTGAATTAGCACCAGAAACGACTCCTGTGCTGCCAGGGCAAACGCGTACCTTACCTTTAATACCTCAAGCGCTCACTAATCAAAAGCTGAATCCACCTAGTTATCCTATTCAAGCTAAAGGCAGTATTGATTGGGATAAAGGTAGCTTTAAAATTAATCAGGCTATTTTTAAATGAAATACTATGCTCTAGTGCTACTGATTAGTTTAACCCTAGCTCCTTCTGCTCAGGCGGAGCTATCCACTATGGCAGGAACTACAGCCAATCCCAATCGAGCGCTGAGCGCGACTGCTCGTTTAGATTTTAATATCAATATTGATAAGTTTATCTATTTCAGTATTGGGAACACTACTAGCATAGATACCGTTAGCTTAAGCACCACACCTAGTATACCAACGAGTGCCTCAGCGGTGATCCCAAGTACGGGCAATAATAAAGCAGTGCCTTGGAATGGAGCGGCTCCTAGTTTTACCTCAACGGCCGTTAGTTTACCGGTGCAAGTCCGTAGCAATGCAGGGCAAGTTAGCCTTAGAACGACTGTCAGTTCACCTTTAAGTAATACTTCAGGTAGTTTGCCATTTTCTGCGCTAAACATTACTTCCAGCGACAGTAATTTACCTGCTCCACCAGTACCTGATACAGGGACAGGCAGTGCAGTTAATGTGACTCCTAGTTCATATGGTTTGGTCACAAGTCGCGACGCTACTTGGTCGTTTGCTTATAATAGCACTCAAGCTTTAAATCCTGGTGTGTATACAGGCCAGCTCCTGTTTACCGCCAGTGCACCTTAAGCTCCTACAATTAACAGCTCAGTTTTGATACCTAGCTGCTAAGGTCTTTTAAGTTTATACGCGTGGAGGAAATATGCGTGTATTCAACTTAAGGTTTGGCTTTACTTTAATTAGCCTACTGAGCCCCTTACCTAGTTACGCCTTCTTTGATGATTATTTGCCTTTATCAGCGGCTGAAATCCAACAACGGGTACCGATGAAGCATTTAGTGAGTTTAGATCCTAGTAAACTCATTCCCAGACTGAAAGTTGGTCGCCAGCTCATTCAACTTGAGAGTAACGCTGAGGAAGATCTAGTACTTAGCGGTGTTACAACTCAGCAAGGCAAGTGGTCGGTTAAGCTTAATAATATTTACGCCATGTTTCCTACTGAAGCTTATCAGGCTGATTTAGATAATAATGGTCAACAAGATTTAATCCTTTTAAAGCCCACGGCTGGGAATGGTTTAGCCCCAAGTCAGCATATCAGCGTATTGTCTTTTGATACGGATGGGCAAGTCAGGCTTTGGCAAGTTGAAGGTTATTTTGCAAGGGATCAACAAGGAATTACTGATTTCCTTGACTTGAACGGCAATGGACGCGCAGAGCTGGTTTTCATGTCTTATGGTGGTGGCTATTGGCAGACAGTGCTTTATGAAGCTCAAAACAGCCAATGGACGAAAATTAAAGGAAAATTTGCTGGTAAAACCTATCCTTTACTCACTCGCTTCACCTTTAAGCCAAACCACAAAATTGTATCACCGAATAAACTGAAAAATAACGAACCCTTGAATTTGGCGAATGATAAACCCTTACTGAGTGGCTATTTAAAAGACTATCAATGGGCTAATGTTGAGCAGTCAGAAGATATTAGCCTGATGATTCAAACAGATAAAAAACTCATCAAATGTCAACCTTCTTCATGGTATTCATTATTTAGACTAGTGTTAGATAAACCTAAACAACGTGAAATTGTATCTTTGGCTGCAAATAGCAAAACGATACAAGCTGTTTTGCAAGAAGCCATTGCTAAGCGCTACCCACTAAAACTCTATGGGCAGCGTTCTAGTGAGGTTTGTAGCCCTGAGGAAATCTGGTTTGATGCTAAATAGTAGGCTGGATAGGGCTTGGGGTATTTTGGAATGAGCGTTTCACAGCTGTTAAAATCTAAGCTCAGTTAAAACAAGAGAGCGATAAAATGTTAATCAGCACAACCCCCACGATTGAAGGTAAACGCATCACTAAATACTGTGGCGTGATTGCAGGTGAGGCGATTCTAGGTGCCAATATTGTGAAGGATTTATTTGCCGGTATCCGCGATTTAGTAGGAGGACGCTCAGGGACTTATGAGCGGGAACTGCAAAGAGCACGAGAGATTGCTTTACAGGAATTACAAGAGCGGGCACAAGAGCTCGGTGCAAATGCAGTGGTAGGTATCGATATTGATTATGAGGTTTTAGGTTCCAGTGGCAGTATGTTAATGGTCTCAGCGAGTGGCACAGCGGTTGTTCTAGAATAGGTGAGTATTCACAGCTAGGAAAAGCGCCTTGACCTTATCCGTTCGTTCTTGGTACTTAAAGCAGAGCATAAGTTAAAATCGGTAGTTTTTAAGTAACACAGGGAGCGTGTATGACCTCGCAAACGGGCGTTTTACGTAAAATGCATAACCAGCTCGCAGAGCCTGTCGAGTATCAGTTAGTACTTAATAATGAAGAAATTCCGCTAGCTCCTTATCTTGGTAAGCCAATCAAACTAGTTTACACAGGGAAAATTCATTGCATTCATTGTGGACGTTTAAGCAAAAAAAGCTTCAACCAAGGCTATTGTTATCCCTGTTTTATGAAGCTTGCACAATGTGACACTTGTATCGTTAAACCTGAACTATGTCATTATGCTTCTGGTACTTGTCGAGAGCCATCGTGGGGTGAACAGCATTGCATGCAGCCCCATTTTGTATATTTAGCTAATTCTTCCACACTCAAAGTTGGAATTACTCGTCAAGGGCAATTGCCTACTCGCTGGATTGATCAAGGTGCAGTTGCAGCCCTACCGATTTTGAAGGTGCAATCACGTTATCTATCCGGTTTGATGGAAGTGGCGTTTAAAGATCATGTGGCGGATAAAACCAATTGGCAGCAAATGCTAAAAGGTGAGGCTGAACCTATTGATTTAGCAGCCGAGCGTGATTCACTACTTCCCCAAGTACAGGATGCTTTGCGTGATTTACGGCATCGTTTTGGGGATCAGGCTGTGGAGTTATTGCCACAAGCGGAGGTAGTGAATATTCGCTATCCGGTTCTCGCTTATCCCAGTAAAGTGAAATCCTTGAGCTTTGATAAAGAACCTGTGGTGACAGGCGTGTTAGAAGGCATTAAGGGACAATATTTGCTGTTGGATACTGGAGTGATCAATATTCGCAAATTCGCAGGTTATGAAGTCGAGTTTTCTGATTTAGTTTGAAGGCAACTAGTAGCCGCTAGCTTAGCCAAAACATGGCTAACTGCGAATAAAGCAAAACTGGCGGTCACGGTCATCACAGAGCCTAAGCCACCTGCGCAGCTTAATCCACTAGCGGCTATATCGCTGGGTCGTTCTGCACTTAAGCTGCCATCAGCTGTTGGAAATTGCATCTGCTCTTCTGACCACACACAGGGTATTTCAAAGCGTCGTTTAGGATTACGACTGAAGTTATAGTCTTGGCGTAGTTGTTTACGTACCCGTGCGAGTAAAGGATCTTGTTGGCTTCGAGCTAAATCACCTAGCCGAATGTGGCTAGGGTCACGTTGTCCACCTGCACCCCCTAAGGTAATCACGCGAATTTTTTGGCGCTTACAATAAGCAATTAAAGCAGCTTTCACGCGAAAATTGTCGATACAGTCAAGCACATAATCCATCTGCGTCGTGATGAGCTGCGGGATACTGTCCAGCTCAATAAAATCTTCAATAAGTTGGACTTCGCAGCTGGGGTTAATATCGAGAATTCGGGTTTTAAGCACTTCAATTTTGGGTATCCCAAGCGTGCTCGATAGTGCGGGCAACTGTCGATTGATATTGGACTCAGCGACATTATCCAAATCGATTAAGGTCAGCTTGCCAATAGCACTACGCGCTAAAGCCTCTACCGCCCATGAGCCTACACCCCCCACGCCAATCACACAGACATGTGCCGCTTGAAAGCGCGCTAAGGCCAGCTCGCCATAAGTACGAGCAATCCCCCCAAAGCGGCGGTTGTAATCAACTTCATCAGAATTTTGCATGGACTAAACTTAGCATTTTGCAATGCGCTTGAATAGTTGCCTTGCATCCTCTCTAACAATCCTGTATTCGTAGCTAAGCATTCAAAAAGTTTATAGGAGCGGTATATGAGAGGGCGCTATCTCAATTCTTATCGCGGTTTAGTCTTAGGGCTAATGCTAGCCGTGACTAGTACAGTCTTGGCTGAGGAACCCAACTTCAAGCCTCAGCGGGTGCTCTTTATCGGCAATAGCTATACCGAGCATATGCGACCTTGCCTCACCCAAATGCTCGATAATTCCCCTTGGAAACAAACCCATCTAGAATTTATTACCCATAGCGGTATGCGTTTGTCTCAACATCTAGCCGATACCAATACCGTCGAGAAAATCCATTCCGGCCAGTGGGATCGGGTGATTTTGCAAGAATATAGCCGTCTACCGGCTTTGAAAGGCGCTGCTGTCGAAAGCTTTCAAATCTCAGTGGCGAAACTTAGCCAAGAAATCCGTAACGCAGGCGCTAAGCCAATGCTGTATATGACTTGGGGGCGGCGTGATGGCGATGCAGAAAATCGGGAGATTTTGCCCGATTTTAAAACTATGCAAATGCAACTGAAAGCCTCCTATGAAGCAGCTGCTGAACAAAATCAAGCAGGGTTGGTACCCGTTGGCTTAGTTTGGTCATGGATACGGGATAAGGATTCAGCCTTTGGCCAAGAACTCTATGATGCTGATGGCTCGCATCCTTCCACTAAAGGTAGTTGTTTGGCAGCAGCAGTATTCCTACAGAATTTATTCGCTGATGACCTCACTGCGGAACGGCGTCCTGCTGCCTTGAACCCCCAAGAATGGGAATTGATTCGCGTTGCAGTTGCTGACGTGAACCACAGCTTATCGCCCTAGTGCGCTAGTTTATCGGATTTGCATTCACAGTCCTCAGTTTATTAAACATAGGTGAAGCTAAGTCACTCTAGGCTTGCAGGAACAGTAATGAATTGGGCCATTACTGGATTTATCTTAGGAGTAAACTGTGAAGCTTTATCAGCAGTTAATAATGATAAGTACTGTGCTGATGAGTTGCTCATTAGCACAGGCGAATGATGGGCGCTATCCAATTCGAGGTTTTCAGGTGGCACCTACGCAAGATTTAAAGGCATTTAATGAGCATTTAAAAGCGGTCGTGACTCAGCACCCCACTGCTAAATCCTCTCCTTTAGCTTTATTAAAGCGCTTACCGGTCGAACCAGAAGGGCATACCAAAGCTTACCATTGGTGCGGTAAGGTGAAAGCTGGCCAGCAAATTTGTACTTTTCGTGAGGAAAATATTCCTGACCACTCCGTCGTGGGTGTGATCCAGAAAATTACCTTCAAGGCGACCCGTTACGGTTGGTATGCTGCCAGCATTCAACGAGCTTGGCGTTGCCAGCCGGGGAAAGGGGAGTCTAAGTCTTATCAGACTCAGCTTTGTGACTAAGACTATCCAAGTGTGTAGTCAAGTTATAGGCTAGAATTCGCCAGTCTTGCTCATACTGAAAAAGTGCAAGGCTGGCATTATGTAGAATGGACTTACCAGTACCAATTTCGCCACGACTCATATAAGCGAGTAAGCTATTGATAACGCCGCCATGCGTAATAATCAAAGTGCGCGCTTGAGGCTCTTGTTTTAATTGGCGTAAGCCTTGGAGTACGCGTTTTTGTAAAGTCTCTAAGGTTTCTTGGCGGGGGATAATGCCATCGGGGAATGACTGCTTCCGTTGCGCAGCAGTCATTCCAGAACAATCTCCATAATCGCGCTCCATGAAGACATCCATGATTTCAACGGGTGCTAATCCGAGCTGCTCTGCAATAATTTCAGCACTCTCAGTGGCTCGTTTCAAAGGACTACTAATAATGCGATCCCACTGCCATTGCTGCAAATATAAGCCAGTTTGGGTAGCTTGTGCCCGACCGACTGCATTCAGTTCAATATCCTCTAAACCCTGAATCCGTCCTGCTGCATTCCAATCAGTTTGGCCGTGGCGCACCAAGCAAAAACAAGGCGAAGATATATCTGCAGGTGGTAAATGTTTAAACACTAGCTAAATTCCCTTTATCTTCTAACCAGGCTTTACGATCTGCAGCACGTTTTTTAGCAAGTAGCATATCCATAGTAGCTTCAGTAGCTGCACTATCCTCGATCGTCAGCTGCACCAGACGGCGTGTATCAGGCGAAATTGTGGTCTCACGCAATTGCAGCGGGTTCATTTCTCCCAAGCCTTTAAAGCGGGTGACACTAATCGAGCCGCGCTTTTTCTCTGCCGCCAATAAGTCTAAACGCGCTTGGCGTTCAGCATCATCCAAAGCGTAGTAAACCTCTTTGCCAATATCAATCCGATACAAAGGTGGCATTGCAACGAACACATGACCTGCCTCCACTAAGGAGCGGAAATGGCGCACAAACAAAGCACAGAGTAGGGTAGCGATATGTGCTCCGTCTGAATCAGCATCAGCGAGAATACAGACTTTGCCATAACGTAATTGGCTTAAATCATTCTGTCCCGGCTCCACACCGATTGCGACTGAAATATCATGGACTTCCTGTGAGCCAAGGACTTGATCTGAATCCACTTCCCAAGTATTCAAAATCTTACCACGTAAAGGCATGATGGCTTGAAATTCACGGTCACGCGCTTGCTTAGCCGAGCCGCCTGCTGAGTCCCCTTCGACTAAGAATAACTCAGTGCGTGTAATATCTTGAGAGCTGCAATCGGCAAGTTTCCCAGGCAAGGCCGGGCCACTGGTCACTTTTTTACGAACTATTTTTTTGCTAGCGCGTTGACGGCGATTGGCATTATTAATCGCCATTTCTGCTAGTTGCTCACCCGTACTCGTGTTTTGATTCAGATAAAGGCTAAAAGCATCTTTGATTGAGCCTGCTACAAAACTAGCTGCTTCTCGTGAAGAGAGCCGTTCTTTGGTCTGCCCGGCAAATTGCGGTTCTTGCATTTTAAAAGACAGAACATAGCTAATATTTTCCCAAACATCATCGGGTGTCAGTTTTAAGCCACGTGGTAATAAGTTTCGAAACTCACAGAACTCGCGCAAAGCATCGGTGACACCCGTACGTAAACCATTAACATGCGTTCCACCTTGAATGGTAGGAATCAGGTTCACATAGCTTTCTTGAGTTAACTCACCACCCGCAGGGAGCCAGAGTAAAGCCCAATCGACAGCTTCACGAGTGGCTTTTAAAGTGCCAGTAAACGGTTTTTCAGGGAGTAATTCGAAGCCTTTAACGGCCTCCATCAAATAATCCTTTAAACCGTCTTGATAATGCCACTCGATGGTTTCCTTAGTTTCTTCATCCGTAAAACGAATGAGTAAGCCGGGGCAAAGCACCGCCTTCGCACGTAAGGTATGTTTAAGGCGAGGAATCGAAAATTTAGCAGAGTCAAAGTATTTAGGATCAGGCCAGAAATGTACCGCAGTTCCAGTATCTTTCTTGGCAACTTTACCGATTAATTCTAATTCGCTGGCTTTATTCCCATCCGCAAAGCTCATCTGCCAGACTTGCCCGCCGCGTTTGATTTGGACTTCTAAACGCTGCGAGAGTGCATTCACTACCGATACCCCGACGCCATGCAAGCCGCCCGAGAATTGGTAGTTTTGATCGGAGAATTTACCGCCTGCATGCAGGGTGCACAAAATCACTTCTACCCCGGGTTTACCTTGCTCGGGGTGTAGGTCAACAGGCATGCCACGGCCATTATCAGTCACAGTGACAGAGCCATCACTGTGTAAAATCACATCAATCCGATTGGCATGCCCAGCCAAAGCCTCATCCACGCTATTGTCAATGACTTCCTGCGCGAGATGATTGGGACGAGTGGTGTCGGTATACATCCCCGGACGTTTCCGTACTGGGTCAAGACCTGTCAAAACCTCAATGGCCGAGGCGTCGTAGCTGGTGCTCATAGGGATATTTTACCTTTAAATTTTATACTTAGTTTTCGCATAGAGCCGCGAATTATAACGAGTTTTCGGGGTAAGGGGGAGTTTGTGGCTATTGGTTATTCTTACTTTCCTTAGAGCCTAATCTGTGCTTAGCACTGACTAAAAATAGCTTAACTAGGAGTCTAGGTTCACAAAACTTTACAAAGCCGCCGTAATCCAGCAACACAAGTTTTGCATGATAGCACTCATGTCAGCGAAACAGTTGGCTCAGCTGACAAAGCTGAATGAATAAATAAATTGGAGTAACTATTATGTCAGATCTAAAAAATACGAATGAGACCCAAGCTGAAGATACAACGGCAGGGGTACAAGTCAAGTTGAATACTGAAGCTGAAGCGCAAGCAACAAATAGTGATGGCAACTGCAAACGTGGTACTTGCGGGTCTTGGTCTAAGCACGGATTTTGGCAACAGCGTCGGCGAGGCAAGGTTTTATTAGCAGCTTTCTTGATTGGCTTGTTGGGATTTATGCTGGGTAAAGCGACAAGTCATCATCATGCTTGGCAGCACGGCTCTTACCAGCAGCAAATGTATGAAGGGCGCGCCAGCCATTTACCAATGAGCATGATTTTGGATGGCATTGAAGCCACGCCTGCTCAACGCGCTAAAGCCGTGGAGTTGATGCGTTAAGCTGTTAGTATCCAACTGGTTATTAATAATTAGTATAATCAACAGCGGGGCTAGGTACCTAGCTCCGCTTTGTTAAATGGATAAAATCTTAATGCTAGAGCCTCTTTTACTCATTGATGATGATGTGCGCTTGAGTCAAATGCTAGTGCAGTATTTGGGTGAGGCGGGCTATCAAGTGACAAGCGCCTATACGGGACATGAAGGATTACGCTTAGCGCAGCAGGGTGTTTGGTCGCTGATTATTTTAGATTTAATGCTCCCTGATGCGGATGGTTTGGATCTTTGCCGTCAATTGCGTGTTGGGGCAACGGCTACTCTACCAATTTTAATGCTAACGGCGCGTGGTGATGCCACTGATCGCATTATTGGTCTTGAAATGGGGGCGGATGATTATTTGCCTAAACCCTTTGAGCCACGTGAATTGCGTGCGCGGATTAAAGCGATTTTGCGTCGCGGTCTGCGTGAAACGAGTCATCTACAGATTTTACGCTTTGGGCGTTTAGAAATTGATCGTGAAGCCCGGGAAATTCGCGTAGATGGACAATTGCGTGAATTAACCAGCTATCAATTTGATCTGCTGGTGGCTATGGCTGAGCGGGCAGGGCGGGTATTAAGTCGCGAGCAACTGATGGATATGGTGAAAGGCGAAACTCTAGAAGCATTTGATCGCTCAATTGATGTGCATATCTCGCGGATTCGTGCAGCCATTGAAACTAATCCGAAGCAGCCTAAGCGCATTATTACCTTGCGTGGTGCGGGTTATATCTTTGCGCGTAGCCAAGATGGCGAGGAACCTTGATGGGGCCTAAAGGCTCACGCTGTAAGCGTCAAAATAAACAGGCTTGGCGTGAGCAACGTCGTGGCTTTGGGCGTTTAAAACGCCGATTATTCTGGCAAATTTATCTTGTAGTGATCAGCAGTGTAGTACTGGTTTCTTTGTTGGCTGGAGCCGTATTTCATTTGCGCGAGCAGGGTGCGCATATTCCGATTTTTCCACTGCTGCTAATTACGGCGTTGATTGTGTCTCTTGGCGCTTATCCGATTGCTAAGCGCTTAACTTATCGCTTGGAGCATTTGAAAAAAGGGGTCGAAGCTCTAGGCGCTGGGCAGTTGGCGACGCGGGTGCCCGTTGAAGGTTGTGATGAGGTGGCGGTGTTAGCTAGCAGCTTTAATCAATCAGCTGAGCGGATTCAAGCCTTGTTAGTGAGTCATCGCCAATTATTGGCTAATGCCTCGCATGAACTGCGCTCGCCTTTAGCGCGGATGCGCCTAAGTTTGGCGATCTTGGCAGAGCGAGAGAATTTAGAGCAAACCGAGCAGGTAAAAACCCTACATCAGGATATGCAGGAGTTGAATCAATTAGTTGAGGAGATTTTGTTAGCCAGTCGCCTTGATACCTTAGAAATTCCCTTAGAACATCATACAGTCGATCTATCTGGCTTGCTCGCTGAAGAATGTGCGCGCTTAGATTTAGAGTGTGAAGCGGAAGCCATCGAGATCATGGGTGAAGAGCGGTTGTTACGCCGTTTGATCCGCAATCTTTTAGATAATGCAGTGCGTCATGGGGCAGGGCAAGTTCAGGCGCAGCTAGTTCGCAAAACGCCTCAGCAAATCAGTTTGCAAGTTTTGGATCGGGGTGCAGGAATTTCAGCAGAGGCGCAAATGCGTATTTTTGAGCCGTTCTACCGACCAGCAGGCTATGGTGAGGGTCAGGGTGGCTGGGGTTTAGGCTTGAGCTTAGTCAAGCAAATCGCTACACGTCATGCAGGGACTGTCAGTTGTCAGGCCCGTGTTGGAGGTGGGACCGTGTTTGAGGTTGTATTACCTATTCAATAAGTTTGCCTGTAAATCCAGTTGCAGGCAGTGAAGGCTCACGCCACAATGCGCCGCATGAAAATCTATGAACACTATCCTCTAAAAGCGTTGAATACCTTTGGTATTGAAGCGCAAGCGCGTTATTTCTGTAGCTTGCATACTCTAGGCGGCTTGAAGTCAGTCATGCTGTGGCGACGTGAACATCCGGACTTGCCGGTACTGTTTTTAGGCGGTGGCAGCAATCTGCTATTTGTTGAAGATTTTCCCGGCATAGTCGTACAAGTGCGTTTAGCAGAACGTAAAGTAATTGCTGAAGATCCGCATTATGTTTATGTGCGTGCGGGTGCAGGGGAAAACTGGCATGAGTTTGTGCGCTGGACGATTGAACAGGGCTATGCAGGCTTAGAGAATTTGTCCTTAATTCCCGGCACTGTAGGTGCTGCACCGATGCAGAATATTGGTGCTTATGGCGTGGAGCTAAAAGATCATTTTTATGAACTAGATGCTTTAGATTGGCGCACGGCTGAGCTACGTAAATTCAGCTTAGATGATTGTGCTTTTGCTTATCGGGATAGTCATTTCAAATCAGTGGAGCCGGGGCGTTGGCTCATTGGTGCAGTAACATTTCGTTTACCGAAACAGCCCGTTTGGAAAACAGATTATGCTGGGGTCAGTGAGCATTTAGTAGGAAAAACCCTAGATGCGCGGACTATTAGTGATGCGATTGTTGCCATCCGTCAAAGTAAATTGCCTGATCCCAAAGTCATTGGCAATGCAGGTAGTTTCTTTAAAAACCCTCTGGTAGCGATTGAAAAATTTACTGCGATCAAAGCTAAGTTTCCGAATTGCCCGGCTTGGCCACAAGAGGAACAGATCAAATTATCGGCTGGTTGGTTGATTGATCAATGTGGCTGGAAAGGCAAACGGGTAGGTGATGCAGGAACTTATGACAAGCATGCTTTAGTCCTCGTCAATCATGGTCAAGCCAGTGGTGCAGAAATTTGGCAATTGGCTCAAGCGATCATTGCTTCAGTGCAGGAAAAGTTTGCTGTAACTCTCGAAGCTGAGCCAAATGTTATCAGAACTACCTTTTAGCCGAATGCACTATCTTTCTGTGTAATCTGCAAATATTTTGCAGGATTAATCCCTATATTTTTTAATAATAAACTGACTAAAGGGAGCCTTATGGCTGTATTAACTATGAAAAAGCGCTTGCTTATCTTGTTACTGGCGTTCTTAGCTTTATGGGCACTACGCTTGAGTTATGGCTATCTGACTAAGCCAAATGGGAAAGTGCAGCCGACTCAAACCGAGTTTGAGTCGCCGATTGAAAGCTTTGATCTAGAACGCAAAAATTATGCTAGTTCTAAATTGCAGGCAGCACCTAGTGGTCAAGCAGCTTTAGCAGCGATTGATCAGAAATATGAAAAGGTCGGTACGCTTACCAGTGTGTCGCCGGCTTATGACCAAGATGAAAAAGCTCTTTATGAGCTGATTAAGCAAGAACAACTCATGATTCAGTTTGAGCAGCGTGCCGGTTTAACGCCAGCACGGCAGTTGAATATTGCTTTAGGGGTTATTCCGGATAAATTCGATAGCACTATTGAGGCTTTGCGCAAGATTGGTGATTTAAAAAGTATTCAAATTGATAAAAATGACAAAACCAATGAATACAAAAAGCTGGAGGCAGAGCGGATTTCTTTACAAAAAGCACGTGAAACTTTATTAGAACTACGGCAAAAGGATGCTAATACCGGCGAGTTGATTTCATTGACCAATCAATTGTTAGAAGTCGAAAAGCAAATTCAAGCGCTTGGCGTGAGTTTAGGTGATTTTGATGAGAAGAATGAGTTTTGTACGGTCAAATTCTCCTTGAAAGAGCGTCGTGCTGATAAGGTCATACAGATTGGGTTTTTACAGCGCGCTAAAGTTGCTTTGGAGTGGACGGTAGGTGCCTATTTTATGTTTTGGTTAGTGCTGTTTTTAGGTTTAGGTAGTTTGTGGTTCTTGGCTGCTTTAGTGGATAAAGTTAAGCAGTGGAATGGGGCAACTAAGCCTGAATAGTGATTAGAAAACTAAGGCGCGTTATGAGCTGTTTTGTGGTATAAGGCAGCTCATGATGCAATATACGCCTCCAGCTGATACTGGCTTAGATCTTTACTATGTTGATGAACACTTATTAGTGGTGAATAAGCCTGCGGGTTTATTATCCGTGCCCGGGCGTGGTGAGGATAAGCAAGACTGCATGATTAATCGGGTCATGCGTGAATATCCAGATGCCTTTATTGTGCATCGCTTGGATATGGATACTTCGGGCTTATTGCTTATGGCTCGAGGGAAGGCGATGCAAAGTGCGTTAAGTATCTTGTTTCAGCAGCGTAGCGTGCATAAGCGTTACCTAGCCGTGGTAGGGGGGAAGCTTGCACAAGAGAGGGGCGAGATTAATCTCCCTTTATTGCTCGATTGGCCTAATCGTCCCAAGCATAAAGTCGATTTTGAAGCAGGGAAACCCTCGTTAACTCGTTATCGCTTATTATCTTATGATGCTAAATCTAACCTTAGTCGCGTTGAGTTAGAGCCATTTACGGGGCGCTCGCATCAATTGCGGGTACATTTAATGAGCTTAGGTCATCCTATTGTCGGTGATGAATTATATGCACCTCCTGAGCTTAAGTGTAAAGCGGATCGGCTCCTATTACATGCTTGGCAGTTAGGGTTCCAGCATCCGATCACTAGTAAACATTTACAATTTGAATGTGCAGTGGATTTTTAGTTTAGTTGCTAAACGATTTATTTAATTAGCTTTTAGTTTTTTATTGAAGTATCTGCGAGTATGTGTCTAGCTAGATACTTAAAAACTAAACTAGGTATTTATTTGGGATTTTGTTAGTCTTTAGAAACTTAACTCCCATTGAATACCTATGGAATTTGATTATAATCCTTACAATCATTTGCCGGATGAGGCATTTTGGAAGCTTGCGGTTGCTGGGCGTAAGCCTTTACAAATCAACGGTTTGTGGAAGCCAAAGTTTCAAATACAAACGCAAGATGTTATTTCTACAGCGGGCTCTTGTTTTGCCCAGCACATTGGGGCGGCTTTACGGGCGCGTGGTTATAATTGGCAGGATAGCGAACCGGCTCCTGATTTGCTGCGGCATAGCGAAGAACTACGTAAAGCATACAATTACGGTATTTTTAGTTTCCGTACGGGGAATATCTATACAGTGGCTTTGCTTCAACAATGGATTCAATGGAGTTTGCAGCCAGTAACAGCGCCTGTTGAGATTTGGTGTAGTCCAGAGGGACGCTATTACGATTTATTCAGACCCAATATTGAACCTCAAGGTTTCCTATCTGAAGCGGAGGCTTTAGAGTCACGAGCGAGCACCTTGCGCGCTATTAAAAGAGGTCTTGAAAATACTGATATTTTTGTTTTTACCTTAGGTCTGACTGAGGCGTGGATGAATAGCCAGCAAGGCTATGTTTATCCTATGTGCCCCGGCACAATCGCTGGAGAGTTTGATACCAGCCAACATCAATTCAAAAATTTTAATTATCTAGAGATCTATACAACCCTCCAGGCTACTTTAGAGCAGTTAAAAACCATTAATCCTAAGATGAGATTCTTACTCACAGTCTCACCTGTTCCCTTAACCGCTACAGCTTCTGGCAAGCATGTATTGACCGCTACCAGTCATTCCAAATCGATTTTACGAGCAGTGGCTGGGGAACTTGAGTTAACACGTGAAGATACTGATTATTTTCCTTCTTATGAAATTATTTCAGCCTTTCCATTCAGGGGGCATTTCTATGCAGAAAATCTGCGTAGTGTGCGTCCACAAGGTGTCAACTTTGTGATGAACTCATTTTTTGCTTGCCAAGAGTCTGCGTTGGCTAGCTCACCAGCTACTAGTCAAGCCGTAACGATCTTTCAAGAGTCGACCCTTTTAACTAAAGCACTAAAGCAAGAAGAAGAGGTTTGTGAGGATGTCTTACTGGAACGGTTTAAGAGCTAAACCTACGAAGAAACTTTGTTTTATTGGTAGTTCGCATATGCGAGCTTTAACCAATGCTTGGAATCAAACGCTAGCTAGTCAATATCCTGAGTATACTGCCCGTTTTTTTGCAAGCCCGCTCATTAAGTTATTTCAAGCAGAATTTCTATACAATAAAATTAGTGCACCTGTGGGTTCGGATTTAGAGCGTTTTGTTTTGCGTTTCTCTCAAAGTACTAGCTTAGAAATAGATACTTATGATGCCTTCATTTTTCAGAGCCTTGCCTTGCCTTATCATGAGTTTTTACCCTTAAGTGAGCAACTTTATGGTAAGAACGGACAAGAGCAGCAATATATTTCTCGCTCTTGTTTAGCTGCTGGCTTAGATCTACATTTTCAAACTTTACCTGAAAAACTTTATCTGGATCATATCAGCCGCTATAGCTCTGCACCGATTGTCATGTCTATCGCTCCTAAGCATTCCTCATTAGCTTTGGAAAGGGAAAGAGTGAAATATGAAGCGTATCTCAATTACGCTGAACTATTTGATCAACTCTTCTGGGAAGGATGTCAGCGTTATTTGGCAGGTTATGCAAATCTCCACTTTTTGAGGCAGCCGCCTGAGACCTTGGAGAATCGCTATTGGACCAAATTAGAGTATTGCAGCACTTATGGACAAGAACCTGTGGAGCAAATAACTGACTATGTCCATCAAAATGCTAATTATGGAAAAGTGGTGCTGGATGAGATAGTTAAGCTGTTAAAATCTTTGCAGATTTAAGTTTTCAACACAAAAGCTCTGAACGAGTTAATTAATATGAGCTTAACTTGTTCCCATTTCTATATATTTCGCTTTACGGTAGTCACTCGGTGGCGTACCCGCTAAATTCTTAAAAAAGCGTGAAAAGTATGCAGGATCTTTGAAGCCTAAAGATTCTGCTATGCGTTCTAGTGGCTCTTGGGTGTAAATCAAGCGGCGCTTAGCTTCAAGTAAGACTCGCTCTTGAATCAAGCCTTTTGCACTATTGCCAGCTTTTTCTTGGCATAAACGGTTTAAGCTTGATACGGATAGATGTAAGGTTTTAGCATAGGTTTGCACATCCCAGTGCTCGCGATAATGCAGTTCTAATGTCTGTCTAAATTGTTGAAAAACCTGGATGCTTTTCGGGTTTTGATGCATTTGGGCAGTGCTATATTGCACTTGGCGCCACAGTGTCATAAATAAAGCGCCAATCTGCCAAGTTAGCATGGTTTCATGGCCTGTAGACGGTTGCTTAAGTTCTTGGCGGATCAAGTATAGATAGTTTTTGAATTGAGCAAAAAGTACATCTTGCTCTGCAAAGCTAACGGTATGGGCTTGTTCTAATAAACTAGCCAAGCCTTGGAATTGTTGAGGAGGCGCTTGCAATAAAGCAGCTGCAACAGATAAGACCATCCCTTGAGTATCGGCAGGAAACTCGAAGCCATGCACCCAACCCGGTGGAATACTCACCACCCAATTCCCTTGCAGCTGGTGCTGTTGATCTTCTAGTTTCACCTGTAGGCTACCATTGATTAATAACAAAATTTGGAAAAGCCGGGTATGGCGATGCGGCTTGATCAACCAGTTATTCGCACGACTTCGATCCGCAATATCTTCGATATGCACTAAGCTCGGCTGTTGGCTTAGATTGCTCTCACCATATAAAGCAAACTGTGGAATAAGTTGGGATTGCACACGACTCATGCTGGTCTCTCATCCATCTTTAAGCCTCTTAGTGTAGAAGATTGACTTAAAAGTACAAGTTTTTGCAATGCACTGTCATTCTGCGGCTTTCAAATTTATTTGATGATATGAGTATCAAATCTTAGGAGGAGTGCGATGCAAACTTTAAAAACTCAGGTAGCCATCATTGGTGCTGGGCCTTCTGGTTTATTACTCGGGCAATTGCTCGCGAAGCAAGGCATTGAGAACATTATTTTAGAGCGTGTTAGCGGTGATTATGTTTTAGGGCGTATTCGTGCAGGCATCTTAGAGCAAGGCTTTGTGGACTTAGTGCGTGAGGCGGGTGTGAGCGAACGCATGGATTTAGAAGGTGAGGTACATGAAGGCTTTGCAATTGCTGTCAATGGCAAATGCACGCATATTGATTTAAAGCAACTTACGGGTGGCAAAGTTGTAGTCTGTTATGGCCAAGTGGAAATTACTAAAGATTTAATGGATGCGCGCGCTGCAGCTGGTCTAGTCACTTATTATGAAGCATTGAAAGTACAAGTGTTGAATGTGAAGTCTGAGCAAGCTTCGCTTAGTTTTGAATATCAAGGAGAGCTGTATGAGCTGCAATGTGACTATATTGCTGGCTGCGATGGCTTTCACGGGATTTCGCGTCAGACTATTCCGGCAGAGCTGCGTACAGAGTATGAACGTGTCTATCCTTTTGGCTGGTTGGGTTTACTGAGTGATACTCCACCTGTGAGTGAGGAGTTGATTTATTGCAAGCATGAGCGGGGTTTTGCCTTAGCTAGTCGACGTTCAGCAACCCGTTCACGATATTATTTGCAAGTCCCTCTTACTGATACAGTGGAAGATTGGTCAGATGAGGCTTTTTGGGAAGAACTGAAAAAACGTTTGCCACCCGAAGCCGCCGAGCGTTTAGTGACTGGCGCGAGTTTAGAAAAAAGCATTGCTCCTTTGCGCTCGTTCGTGTGTGAACCGATGCAATATGGGCGCTTATTCTTAGTGGGTGATGCGGCGCATATTGTGCCACCTACAGGTGCTAAAGGTTTAAATTCAGCAGCTGCAGATGTGGCGACTTTATATAAAATCCTGCAGCGCGTGTATCAGCAAGGTGATAAGGAATGCATTCATCAATACTCCCCCATTGCTTTGCGTCGTGTTTGGCATGCGGAGCGCTTCTCGTGGTGGATGAGTAATCTGCTGCATAATTATCGCGACATGGACTTGAGTGATATGAAATCTGGGACATTTAGCCGCTTTATGGATTCAGAGCTGGATTATTATTTAAGTTCGGATTTAGGGTGCAGGGTGATTGCTGAACAATATGTCGGCTTACTGTATGAAGAGCTAGCGGATTGATAATGTGAAGAACTGAGTAGTCAGATCAAGTCTGTTCCTCAGTCTATTTAGCCGTATAATTCCCAGTTTATGAGTGTCCTTGAGAAATCTTATGTCAACCGATGCTGTTAAAGCCAGCTATACCCTTTCAGAGCGCGACTTCTTAGCCGCGAGTCGTTTAAATGAAACGCCCACTATGCGCTTACTGGTTCTATTCTTGGCTATTCTTCTAGGCCTTTTAGCAGTTTATTTGACGGATTATTATGGTTTCGGGCAGTTAGCCTTGGGTACTTTGATTGGTTTAGTACTCAGTTATCTGTTTTTACATTTTGTGGCGTCACCTTACAAAGCTAAAAAGTTTTACCGTGGTTTTAAAGCTCTACACGAGCCCTTCACTGTAGAGTTACTCCCAACAGGATTAGCCATTAGTTCCACACATGGTACTAATGAGTTGCTCTGGAAGGATATTAAAGATTGGAAGCAGAATCAGAATTATTTGCTTGTTTATCCTAAGCCGGATGTATTTTATGTTCTACCAAAGAGCATCAGTGAGCAAGGTTTTGATGGCAGGGCTTTAGTTAAAGCTTTAGAAATGTATGTGGGGAAGGCGGGGTAAATCTATTGCTACATTACGAATAAAAAGACCTGCTTTATGCAGGTCTTTTTTGTGCATCAACTTAGGCTTTACACCACAGAGCCATCGGGGTTAGCACCCTCAACGACATTCTCTTTCGGAATCAGATGCTCACGCTTCAAGCCAAATAACATAACTAAAGGCGAGGCAACTAAGACCGAGGAATAAATACCAAACATAATCCCGATGGTGAGAGCTAAGGAGAAATTATGTAAGGCTTCGCCACCGAAGAAGAACATCGCCAAGACCATAATCTGTGTCGACGTATGCGTAATAATAGTCCGTGACATAGTGACAGTGATTGCATTGTCGATAATGTCTGGAATACTGGTATCACGCATTTTGCGAATATTTTCACGCACCCGGTCAAAGACAACGACGGATTCGTTCACAGAGTAGCCCAAGATAGCGAGTACACCGGCCAAAACCGTAAGGTCAAATTGCCATTGGAAAAAGGCAAACATTCCCAGGATAATCACGACGTCGTGCATATTTGCAATAGTGGCGGCGACTGCAAAGCGCCATTCGAAGCGGAAAGATAAGTAAATAATAATCCCAGCCGCGACTAACAACAGTGCTAACCCACCATTTTCATATAATTCCTGACCGACTTGTGGGCCGACAAACTCGACCCGACTCAGTTGTACATCAGGATTGGCGGTTCGCAGGCTTTTCATCACTTGCTCACTGACCTGTGCACCTGATTTGCCTTGTTCTACAGGCAGGCGAATCAAAACATCTTGCGTTGAGCCATAGTTTTGCACAAAGACTTCTGGGAAGCCTTGTGCTTTTAGATTCTCTCTAATCTGTTCAATCGGTGCGGCTTGTGCATAACGCACCTCGATCATCGTACCACCCGTGAAATCTACGCCTAAGTTAAGGCCACGATACACTAGAAAGAACACTGCAAAGACGAAAGTACCTAAGGAAATAAGGGTCGTAATCTTCCCATATTTCATGAAGGGGATGTCTTTTTTGAAATGGAATAATTCAATCATGAGCTAGCCCCTAAATAGAAATATCGGTTAAGCGTTTACGATAGCCATACACCAAATTGGTCAAGGCACGTGAAACAGTCACAGCACTAAACATCGAAGTCAAAATACCTAAGCAGAGGACGACTGCGAAGCCACGCACAGGGCCAGAACCGAGCATAAACAAGGCAATACCCGCAATTAAGTTAGTTAGGTTGGAATCGAGGATCGTACCCCAAGCACGCTCATACCCGGCATTGATCGCTATTTGTGGAGCGGCGCCATTACGTAATTCCTCACGAATCCGCTCATTAATTAAGACGTTTGCATCAATGGCCATACCAAGCGTCAAAGCAATCGCAGCCATGCCGGGGAGGGTCAAGGTGGCTTGAATCATGGAGAGAATCGCAAACAGTAAGAAGCCATTCACACCTAGCGAAAGACTCGAAATCAAACCGAATACGCGATAGTAAACCACCATGAAAATCACGACCGCGACAAAGCCCCAAATATTAGAGTTGAAACCTTTCTCGATATTTTCTTTACCCATGCTTGGGCCGATGGTACGTTCTTCAACGATGTATAAGGGAGCAGCCAGAGCGCCAGCCCGTAGTAATAAGGCTAAGTCACGCGCTTCTTTAGTTGAGTCTAAACCAGTGATTTGGAAGCGCTTGCTGAGTTGCTCTTGAATCCGCGCGACATTGATGACTTCTTCGGTTTTAACCGGTTTGCGAACTTTTTGGCCATCGACTTCCACTTCTTGGAATTTGGTTTCAATATAAACCACAGCCATTAACTTTTGTACGTTCTCGCCAGTAACTTTACTAAAGCGACTCGCCCCATTCCCATCTAAAGTAATATTGACCGAAGGCTGGTTATTTTGATCAAAGCCAGAGCTAGCATCCGTAATATACTCGCCCGTCAACATGACTCTACGCTTTAATAAAATCGGTGTGCCATCCCGCTCTTTGTAGAGTTGCAAACCAATCGGTGCCCGTCCAGAAGCCTGTGCTTGTTGAGCATCATTGCCACCATCATCGACCAAACGGAACTCAAGCGTTGCGGTTGCACCTAAGATTTCTTTAGCGCGTACCGTATCTTGCACGCCTGGCAATTGCACCACAATCCGACCTTTGCCTTGCTGCTGAATAACCGGCTCAGCTACCCCTAACTCATTCACCCGCTTGCGTAAGGTAGTGATATTTTGTTGGATCGCAAATTTTTCAATATTTAATAAATTTTGCGGTGACATCGCAGCGGACAGAATATAACTACCGTCTTGTTCTTTCTTATCCCAAATCAGCTCATTATTGACATAAGCTTTGCCTAAAACAGGGGCTGCTGCATCACGCTCTTGCTCAGTTTTAAATTTAGCAACTAATTGATCGCCTTCACGTGCAATCCCTAAATAAGCGACTTTAGCTTCACGTAAGGTATCGCGGAACTCGTCTTCATAACGCTCATAAGCTTTATCTTTAGCCGCATTCATATCCACTTCCATTAAGAAGTGCACACCACCACGTAAGTCCAAACCTAAATACATCGGATTGGCATGCAAGGCGCGTAAGAACTGAGGAGTGGATTGAGCGAGATTGAGAGCAACCACGTATTTATCGCCAACAGCAGTTTTTAGTACTTCAGAGGCTTTCAACTGTACATCAGTGTCGGCAAAACGAAATAAGACTTGCGAGCCATTATTCTCACTGGCACGAAAGCTTAAGCCCTTATCTTTCAAAGCTTGCTCAAAGCGCTGCATTTCGGCAGGCTCAATGGGCTGTTCGGTTTTAGTGCTGATTTGCACTGCAGGTTCAGAAGGGAAAAAGTTAGGAATTGAGTAAATAATGCCGATCAAAAGAATGATCGCAATCATTACATACTTCCAGACTGGATAGCGGTTCATTGTTATATTCCAAAACAAGCCCCTAGGCTGCAAGCGTCAACAGCACAGCCTAGGCAAGCGGTTCTAAAAGGAGAAAAATCAAGCGTTTTTCAAAGTCCCTTTGGGTAGTACAGAGGCAATAGCTTGCTTTTGTACTTTAACTTGCACGTTGTCAGCGATTTCAAGTTGGATAAAATTGTCGCCAATATTCGCAACTTTACCTAACATACCGCCGCCAGTGACGATTTCATCCCCTTTGCTGAGCGCTTCTAACATAGTTTTATGATCTTTAGCGCGCTTTTGCTGAGGACGAATGATCATAAAATACATAATGGCGAAAAATACCGCCATCATCAAGACCATTTCAATTAAACCACCACCAGCAGGGCCTGCTGGAGCTGTTTGCGCCATCGCATCAGAAATAAATAAACTCATCTCAATTCTCCTTAAAATTCAAAAAAGAAGCGCAAATTGTGCCGTCCCTTAAGCACTTACGCTATTTCCCACGCAAAACTTAACACGCTGGGCAGCCGTGTAGCTTGCAGGCGAGATAATAAAATCCGATCTAAACCCAAGGCGATGCCCGCTGAAAACGGCATACCAGCTTGCACGGCCGCGATAAACCGTGTATCTACTGGAATATCTTGGGCTTGCAGCTCAGCATCAGCGACTAGTACTCGTTCTAATTGCTCAGCATTAGTTTGCTCTTGATAGCCATTGCCCAATTCTAAAGGGCCTAAATACACTTCAAAGCGTTCGGCTACCCAATAACCATCTTCTAAACGTACCCGGGCTAAAGCAGCTTGGGTGGCTGGATAATGGTAAATAAACGTCAAACGATCTGTCGGGAAACTAGCTTCAATACAATGCGTAAATAACAAATCTAACCAAGCTTGCTGGCTGAGCTCGCCTTGAACATCAATGTTTTGTTGCTGAGCACAAGCAGCTAATTGCTCAACACTAGCTTGATGGGGGTCAATAGCTAAGATTTCAAGGAAAGCTTGACGGTAAGTAAGTATCCGCGGAGCAAGCTTAAGATGTGGAATCGCAAGCTGTAGTAGCTCAGAGACTTCTTGCATCAATTGTTGGTAACTAAAGCCCACCCGATAATATTCAAGCATAGTGAATTCGGGGTTATGTCGCCGCCCCGACTCATCTTGTCGCCAGACTTTACAAATCTGGTAAATATCGCCACTACCCGCCGCTAATAAGCGCTTCATAGGATATTCGGGGGAAGTGTGCAAATAGCGCAAACCTTGCGGTGTATTCACACTGAAGCTAGCAATATTAGGATCGGTATTGCCTGCTTGGGACAGTGCTGGAGTTTCGACTTCCAAAACCCCGCGCCCATGGAAAAAAGCGCGTAGCTGCTGATAGAGGCAAGCACGCGCTTTTAAAGCTTGAATTGAGGCTGTTGGTTGCCAGTTCACCCCATTGATCCTTCGCTTATTTCACACGGGAAATATATTCGCCAGTGCGCGTATCAATGCGCAGGACTTCATCCTGATTCATATATAAAGGTACTTTAACCACAGCGCCGGTTTCTAAAATCGCTGGTTTAGTACCACCGCTAGCGGTATCACCTTTTAAGCCGGGATCGGTTTCAACAATTTTCAATTCAACGAAATTGGGTGGCGTGACTGTTAATGGCACTTCATTCCATAAAGTTACGACACAAACTTCATTACCACGTAACCATTTCACAGCATCTTCCATCGAAGTTGCAGGTGCAGCGACTTGTTCAAATGAACCGTCGGTGGCCATGAAATAATAGTCATCACCTTCTTTGTAGAGGTATTCCATTTCACGGTCGACGACATCAGCGGCTTCAACGCTATCACCAGACTTCCAAGTTTTTTCAACAGTGCGACCGGTTTTTAAATTCTTCACACGAACGCGATTAAATGCTTGACCTTTACCCGGTTTTACAAATTCGTTCTCAACGATGGTATAAGGATCGCCGTCAATCATAAGTTTGAGTCCAGAACGGAACTCGCTGGTGCTGTAGCTTGGCATAGCCTTGTTGCTCTCCAAAAATCACTCAATTTAATTAAGGTGCGTATGATAACCGGAAACGCTGCAAAAAATCAGACTAAAAATTCAAGTTCATTAACAAGTTCAGTTTGGCAGCGTGCTTTAGCCTCTGCAGTACGCGATCCATTTGAGCTGATTCGCTTATTAGACTTAGAGGGACAGGGTGCTGAAGTCAGTCTGGAAGCAGCGCGGCAATTTCGTTTACTAGCGCCGCATAGTTATGTGCGACGGATGCAAAAAGGCGATTGGAATGACCCCTTATTACGCCAAGTTTTGCCTTTATCCGCAGAAATGCAGTTAACGCAGGGGTTTTTAAGCGATCCCGTCGGCGATCATGCAGCAATGGTGACAGATGGTGTCTTACATAAATATCAAGGTCGTGTTTTGTTAGTCACAACTGGAGCTTGTGCGATTCATTGTCGCTATTGTTTTCGCCGCCATTTTCCCTACAGTGAAGCCAATCCAGCCCGCGATCACTGGCAAGAAGCGCTCGATTATGTTGCAAGCAATGCTGATATTAGCGAAGTCTTATTAAGCGGTGGTGATCCTTTGACTTTATCAGATGACCGCTTAAGTTCTTTATGTGAGCGCCTTGCTGCGATTGAGCATGTGCAACGCCTTCGTTTTCATACCCGCTTACCCATTGTCTTGCCTGAACGGATTGATGAGCGTTTATTGACTTGGCTGAGCCGCTTAAATAAGCAAGTCATTATGGTAATTCATGCCAATCATGCGAATGAGTTTCAGGATGCTGAAGTGCAAGCTGGCTTAAAAGCACTACGCGAAGTAGGTGTTTTATTATTAAATCAAAGTGTATTGCTGCGTGGGGTGAATGATAGTGTGCCTGCTTTGGCTGCCTTAAGTGAAGCTTTAGTAGCAGCAAATGTCATACCTTATTATCTGCATATCCTAGATCGTGTGCAGGGTGCAGCACATTTTGAAGTGCCAGAGCTTGAGGCCAAAGCACTGGTTGCTGCTTTACGTTTAACTGTTCCAGGCTATATGGTGCCGCAATTAGTGCGGGAAGTCGCAGGCGAGGGAGCGAAAACACCTTTGTAGACTTTATTATTCAAAGTATAAAACCTACACTGATTTCATCATTAGGAACAGGAACTTAGTCATGTCGAATCTGCAACATCACGCAGCCATCACTGCTTTTCAGGCAAGATTTGGAGAGCTATTCACGACTAATCAAACCTTATGTGAGCAACATGCGAATACTCAGACTTGGCTGCCCAATCAAGCAGCGGAAGGAGTACTATTTGCGACCGATAAACAAATGGTGATTGATGCGGTCAAATTATGTAATGAATATCGCTGCCCGATTATTCCTTTTGGTACGGGCACTTCCTTAGAAGGGCAGGTGAACGCTCCGCAAGGCGGCATCTGTATTGATGTTTCGCGCATGGATAAAGTCTTGCATATTTATGCTGAAGATTTGACAGCTGTCGTGCAACCCGGTGTCACCCGCGAAGCCTTAAACCAAGCCTTACGCCATACAGGTTTATTCTTTCCAATTGATCCGGGCGCGAATGCCAGTTTAGGTGGCATGGCTTCAACCCGTGCTTCCGGCACAAATGCGGTGCGTTATGGAACCATGAAAGATGTGGTTTTGAGTTTAGAAGTCGTGACTGCTCAAGGGGAAGTGATTCGCACTGCGAGCCGCGCCAAAAAGAGTGCAGCAGGCTATGACCTAACCCGTTTGTTTGTAGGCTCAGAAGGCACTTTAGGGATTATCACTGAGTTAAGTTTAAAAGTTTTTGGTCGCCCTGAAGTAGTCGCAGGTGGGGTTTGTGCTTTTCCTAGTGTATTGGCTGCTTGTAATGCGGTGATTATGACGATTCAAGCAGGCATTCCCGTCTCGCGGATTGAACTATTGGATGCTTTACAGATTCAGGCTTGTAATCGCTATTCAAAATTGACTATGGCTGAACAGCCCACCCTCTTTGTAGAGTTTCATGGTAGTGAGGCTGGGGTGGCAGAACAAGCTGAGATGTTTGCGAGCATTGCGACTGAGTTTGGAGCCAATGAATTCAAGTGGAGTAGTGATCAGCAAGAGTTAGGGCAATTATGGAAGGCTCGGCATAATGCGTTCTTTGCGGCGCAAGCCTTGCGTCCGGGTGCACGTGCTTATTCAAGTGATGCTTGTGTGCCGATCTCACGCTTAGCGGAATGTGTGGAAGCAACCCGCCAAGATTTAGAAGCGTCAGGGATGGTGGCTACCATCCTCGGTCACGTTGGTGATGGTAATTTCCACATTATCTTATTAGTCGATTTGTCTGACCCTATTGAGGTTGAAAAAGCTGAAGGGATAGTTGCGCGCATTAGCCAGCGAGCGATTGCTATGGAAGGCACTTGCACGGGTGAGCATGGTATTGGGCAGGGCAAGCAAACCTATTTACTGGAGGAGTTGGGTGGTGCTGTTGCAGTGATGCGCACGATTAAGCAAGCACTTGACCCCCTTAATTTGCTGAATCCGGGAAAAATTTTTAGTTAGTCAGTCGAGCTTTATCTAAAAGTGGCACTAACCAAGGTTTATGCTCAGAAATTTCCACTTGGGTTAAGCCACTCAGTTCATAAGGAAACACTAACCAATCTTCGGTTTGGTGTAGCACAAAATCAGGTTTTAGCGCGGTCGCATTAAAAGAGGGACGCTCCCACAGCGTAGCAATTTTCACTTGCTCAGGCATATTGCGTTTAAGATGGTTGCTTAGGCGTTTGAGAACGGCTTCAATCGAATGCCCAGAACTAAATACATCATCCACGATCAACAGGCTATCTTCGCGATTCAGCGTTTCCAACAAATACTGAGTGCCATGGACGCGAATGCCTGCACCTTGATCAGCTAGCATTTGTTGATAATGGGGTTGTCCACGGTAGGAGGTGCGCAAAGCAATATGGTTAGCCTGAACACCTAAGGTCTGTAGGCATTCCTGCACATAAATCCCCACGGTACTTCCACCTCGCCACAAACCGACGATGAAGCTTGGACGAAAGCCACTCGCATATATTTGTACACCTAGGCGGAAGGAGTCTAGGATTAAAGTTTCTTCATCAAGAAAGCGTTTTTCCATCTGCAGATTGTACCTGTGAATTGATTAGCTGATAATCCTTGAAGCTTGGCTTGGAAGCAAGCGCAAGCAAATTCTCAATGATAAATCAATAAGGAGTCAGAATCATGGCAGAGTGGCGCAAAGTTGCAAAAGGCTTCGCTTTAGGTGATGGGCATGTGAGTATTAAAGAAGTTGATATGCTTAGAACTTTAGTATTGAAAGATGGTGATGTCAGCAAAAGTGAGTTAGAGTTTTTGCAAGAAATTAAAGCCGAAGCTAAAACTGCTGTTAAAGCCTTAGATGAGCTGATTGAAGAATGCAAAGGCATGATTAAATAAGTAAAGGATTAAAGCAAAATGAGTACGAAACGCTATCTCACTGCACAAGGTTTATTAGAGGATTCGTTTCGTTTAGGGCATCAAATTTTGCAAAGCGGCTTCGAGCCAACCTTCATTATTGCTATCTGGCGCGGCGGTGTTCCGATTGGCATCGCCGTGCAAGAGTATTTAACGGTTCATGGTATTCATGCTGATAATATTTCAATTCGCACCGCTTCTTACTCGGGGATTGATCAGCAAGCACGCCAAGTACAAGTGTTTGGCTTAAATTACCTAGTAAAAAATTGCCAACACCATGATCGATTGTTGATTGTCGATGATGTCTTTGATACAGGACGTTCAATTGAGGCAATTATTGGGGAGCTAAGCCGCAAAGCTCGCTTAAACACGCCTTCTGACATTCGTGTGGCAGTCCCGTATTACAAACCAAAGCGCCGGCAAATTGAACGTATTCCGGATTTTTACTTGTATGAAACTGAAGATTGGTTAAAGTATCCCCATTCTTTAGAAGGTTTGAGCGCAGAGGAAATACAGCAAAATCGCCCAGCCATTTATGCGATTTTGAAAGATTATTTACCTGTTAGACAGGTTTAGCTATCGTCCAAATTTGTCAGATTATCGGCTAAGCAGTGTGCCTTTTAATTTCTCGATGCTTAAAGCTTGACAGTCCTGAGGGTCGCGATTATTATTCGCAGCCTGTTCAGCGGGAATAGCTCAGTGGTAGAGCACAACCTTGCCAAGGTTGGGGTCGCGAGTTCGAGCCTCGTTTCCCGCTCCAGAATTCTGGAGCATATTCTGGATGAAGTTCAGGCTGTCACAAGCCAGTAAGCGGGAATAGCTCAGTGGTAGAGCACAACCTTGCCAAGGTTGGGGTCGCGAGTTCGAGCCTCGTTTCCCGCTCCAAATTTTTACGAAGGCTGGGTGGCAGAGTGGTCATGCAGCGGATTGCAAATCCGTCTACGCCGGTTCGATTCCGACCCTAGCCTCCATTAAAGACAAGTCATCTGCCCAGGTGGCGAAATAGGTAGACGCAAGGGACTTAAAATCCCTCGGATGGTAACATCCGTGCCGGTTCGACTCCGGCCCTGGGCACCACTTCTGATGATTGTAAATCAACAACTTAGATGGTTTTTGTTTTAGATAAAATCTACTGCTAAAAATAAGCTCCGAACATTGAAACCCTTCGCTCCGAACAATTGCTACCGAGCTGGCTTATGCTCGTGTACTTTTACGTCATAACGTTGGCGCATAGCTTCGGTTACATGACCTGCAATACCCTTATCATCCGAATCACTAACTCCCTTTGCTTTAAGAAGGTGCAGTGAAAAATAGGTATCTGCTAATCCTCTGCTTTCCATTAAATTCTTAAGTCGTTGAAAAGCTGCATCAAGGGTTGATTTTGCCAAGGCCCCACCACTAAAGCCGGGTATTAAATGCGGGTCGATCTGGCGTATCTTGCGCGATTTATGCAAAGCCAGTGCAGCCTCTTTAGCTGCTAAAAGCCGTGGCGACCACAGAATAATGTTGTCCCGACTGCCTTTGCGCCGTGTCGTCTTAATGCCAATTTCTGAGCAATCCGATAACTTTAAATCCAGCGTTTCAATGCCGCGTGAGGCCGTGAGATAGGTTAGCTCCATGACTGGCTGTAAGTAGTCAGAGACCTCAGCAGCAATCTGGTACTGAATCTCATATTCTTGGTCTGTGATATATCGCTCGTTCTGGTGCTCTTTGATTTTTTCTATTTTGAGCAAAGGGTTTTCATGGATGCCTAGTTCTGCCAGTTCAGGAAGGTTACTAACCGCCCATGATAGCGCTGATGATATTAGTGTGATTTCTCGATTAACTTGTACCTCGCCTTTGTTACCAGAGGCACGATAATCATTTAACCGACGCTCTGCCAATGCTCTGAATAATGGCTTATTTATGGCTTTTATGTGCAAATCACCTAGGGTTGCAGGCTTTCCGTTAATTTCGAGTTTGTGTTCAAGGATTTTGATGAGGTTTTTATTTCGCTTTTGCGAAGAAGGTGCTAGTTCTGCATATTTTCGAGAATGCTGATACTTGTCTAAAATCCAGTAGAGTGTGCAAGTTTTGTAAACAGTTTCACGGCGAATAGAGGATTTAGCGGCTAGCCATGCCTTAGTTATATCCTCTAGTGAATCGCCTTCCACACCTAACTTAATAGGCGGTTTCAAAAACCCGCCTTTATCAACTGGCACACCTTGCTCTCTATCTTCAAAGCTGACCCTCGGCCTATACTCTACTCGCCCCTTGTTTACGTAAACATAAGGCAGCGGGTAGGGTGTTTTTACTCTGCGAGTTCCTGCCATATATCCTCCTCTTATATGATTTTTACAACAAACTCTTCATCGTTGGATGATATATCAGAGTTTTGTTTCATGCCCATTGAGCTTTCTAATGCTCGCAGGGTTGTGAAGGGGCGAGGTGAATTATGTTTAGAGAGTTGAACCGGAATACCCCTTTTCTGAGTAACAATTAGTGTTTCAGCCGGTGTGGTCGTGCCAAGCAACTCTCTTAGTTCTTCGTATGGGATTATTCTGTTGTCCATTGCTTCCCCTTTAAATGAAAAAAGCGCCTCAGTGGGCGCTGTTAGCTATCGAAAAATATTTAACTAATATTTAGGTGTGGCGGCCTAAGCAGTAGTGAAAAGCGTAGATGATTAGATCAGTGTCTATCGTTAGGGTTTTAATCATTTGAGTTCGTACCATAAAATTAGGATTGCCACCTTCATTGATGTAGGTGGCATGATGTAAGTAATTGATTTTTAATTAACTACTAGTATTTTAAGAATTAGTAGTTGCTAGGCTTGATCAGCGAAGCACAGCCCGACTCTTTAATAGTTGGCGCTGACATAATTGGATACTGATACACTTTTCCTCTAAACGTCTCGCGCTCTAAATAGCGTAGGCATTGATTACGAGCTGGACATACTTTGACTTCTCCGTCTATTTCTGTGTCGCCAGTGCAGCGGCAAATATCGTTCATGAGTTTTGCTGTCACTATTCATCCTTATTCAACAATGTGCTATAAACCAATCTTGGTAAATAATAGTTTTGCCATCTAGTAGACACTCAGCGCTCAGTGTTTCGGGCTTATCAGGCTTGAAATAAGGACATGCTAGAGCGCAGTAGCCATTACCGAATGTGATTGGCTTTTGCTTTGTGTCTGCGGATTGCATGTCTTTTAATAACTGTTCTTTGTAGCCAATAAGATGATTATTTTTTAAAGAATTACGTGGCGTAGAAATTACATCTTTATTAAATATCATCTTTGATTCATCAATTGCATCTCTAAGCTGTATCGCTTGTTCACCCATGCCATTTTTAGCTAGTCTTCCCGCTTCCTGCATGGCGCGGGAATATAGTTCAGTGTCGTATACAGCTAGTGATTTGAGCTGCTCAAGCATGTTTGTTAGAACGCTGTCTTTATTTGGTTTCATTAGCATTCTCTTCCCAATCGATTCTTGCTTTTTCTATTTTTTCAAGTTTATCGGATGCTGCTTTTAACCGCTTAATGTGATCTATTAACTCATGCTGCATTAGATGCCCTTTCTCATCACCAGCGGCTTTGCGTATATCAGCTAATAGCTGTAGAAGCTGGTTTTCTGTTTCTGTCATTTCACACCCCATGCTTTCAGCGTTAGTTTCCGTTGCTTCTTGACCAGATCCTAGACTATGGTGTTGGGTCAATGTGATTCCAATATTCATTTGCAAGCTTAGTGAAATCAGACTCTTGTGTAATATCACTTATTGTGTAAACAACGCCGTTCAGCATGTAGTCTAGGTTTGCTGAATCATATCCAAAGTCGCTAAGCTCTCGCATATCACTAAACCATTTCCAAAATAGTGCTATTGCGGCAATCGTTAATATTGGCGTGAATATGCCTACGCACGCCCAGAAGAGTTTTGTTAGCACAATAAATCTAACTCTTTAAAAATTACTATCGCGTCATCAAACGCTTGATGGAATGTAGTAGGACATTGCCCCCAGTAATCTAACGTTACGCAAAAATTGTTGTTGTATATTTTAAATTTCCAGCCATGAACAATACCATCCTTAAATCCTAGCTTTTCTGCTAGCAGCAAGTCGCTTTTATATTGACCGCTGCTTTCGCAAAATAATCCTGTTTCGTGCTGGGCTATATTACCTAGCATCCTAACCCCTAAAAAATAACTAGGCGGCTTCCATATATTAATTTGGGTTAATTCTATTTCAGATTTGAACTTAATGGGAAGTTGATGTTCCATTCGCTTCATTTTGACCTATCCAAGTTGTAGCAGTCTATGTTTCCACATTCTTTAAATTTTCCATTACTTACCTTTTCACTCCAGTAACTATCATAACTAGCAGTATCAGCTAATACACTTATTCGCCCTGCTAATTCCATTACCTCTTGATAGGATGATGCTTTAATTATTTCATACGCAAGATTATGTATTCTTTTTGCAATGCCTTTCCGCCCTAGGATTTTTTCAGTCTCTCGTTTTTGCTTAATACTCATCATTGATCCAAAATAAAAGCCCGACTCGCGGGCTTGTCATTAAAAAATCCACCGTATCACCTCAATAATCCCAATCATCAAAAGTGTTAGCAGCGCTGCAATAATCAGGGAAAACACGAGGGCATTGATAAAGTTTTTCAGTGAAAGGCTTGGCTCATTGTGTTGAGGCTGAGGTGATTCTTTCGCTTTGCGTTCTTGCCAACTTTGAAGTTTGGCTCTGCCCTCTTTCGTCTGGTTCAGAATCTGGATGATGCGTGGGTCGGTTAGGCCAAGACTGTGTTCATCGTTCATTTCACTACCTCACAACGTCCTTGGGGATGCTTATCATCACGCCCAAACACAGGACGAATACGACCGCGCCGCTCCGCTTCTGCGAGTAGCCAGTTCACGCAGTTGTCACGCTCAACGGTATTTAACTGTACTTCGGACTGTTTTAACTGTTCTGCGAGCCATTGTTTAGTTGGCCTAACAGTAGCTCGCCCGACTACTCCAGTCCGTAGCGCTTCATCATAAGCGGCATAAAAACTGCTGTATTTTTCAGTATTTCTATCCCCTTCTGCTGTATTTTTAGACAGATTGAACTGTTCCGGTACAGTTGAAGGGGTTAAAACAGTGGGTGTTTCTAAAACAGTTGAAGTGTCCAAGGCCGCATTCCCATCGGTTAAATGCCAGCGTTGCGCAGCTTTAGCTTGTGCGCTTGATGGGCTGCCCATTGTCACAGCAGGCGCTATTGATGTAGCTCTAGGCACACTAGCGCTGGTAGCTGAACGCTCAACTCGAACTGTATTTTGAGCGGGGTAAACTGTTCTTGAACTGTATTTAGTGTTCGCTGAACTGTTTGAAACAGTTCCTTTACTGTTAGCAGCAGGCACAGGAGCAGGGGAGTTGAACCCTACTTTGCTGGTGCGGTAGTCACTACCTTTATGAGTGGTGTCGTCTGTGCCAGTGGGTGGCAGTGGAGTAGGTGAGTGCTGCTGGTCAGAAGTGGTTGCACCATAAAAACCAAAGCCCAAAATAATAAAGACTGAACCTAAGAAACCTAAAAAGGCATAAACATAGAGAGCCACTTGGCCTGCGTCAATTTTGTCTTCGGGCAGACGATCCTTATTAAACCATTCCGCTAGCGCTACCCAGTACGCCTCTTCACCCGCTGCATTAGCGTTAAAAGCGGTTCCACCCGTGCTAGTTTCGGCCTGTTGAATTGCTGCCAATAGGGGTTGTTTGCATTTGGTGTAATGGTTTTCGGGGCAAGCCGCTAGCTCTTTTCGTAAGCCTGCTAAGTGCTGGGCTTTGGTGCTGGAGTCCGTCACGGCCTGCTGACTGGTTTTAATCTTTTCCATGATGCCAGTCTGTTGCTCATGGGAGATAGTAAAGGTATCAACTGCTAGCATAGAGATGGCAACCACTAGGGCAATCGCTCGCCAGCTGACAGGTTTACTAGAATCAAATAAGATTCCGCTAGCACCATGCAAAATCAGCAGGAATCCAGCAAAGAGAAAAATAGCTTTAATGAAACCAATCGGGCTTGGATTGCTAGAGTAGTAGGTACTCACCCCAGCTATGCCCATGACGATGGCTAGCAGCCATGCACCAATATATAGCGACAATCGAACTCCATAGGGGAGGGACTTGTCTAAAACGTTGTTTAAACTCATAATCCTTTAATCTCCTTTGCCGCCCCTCCGTCGAAAGCGAGGCGGCTTGGGTTGGTAGGGAAGGCCGGTCTATGACTGGCCTTTTTACTTTTTAATCATCATCTTGATTATCTGGGTCATACCCCTTCAACTTAATGCAAAGTTCTCGTTTTAAGTTTTCAGCTTTGTTTTTTGACTGACGAGTATCACCATTCCAAACTTCACGACCCCAGAAATTGTGACCCTCGTCAAAATAGTCATGGATCATTTGTTTGCTTTTTAATTGATTGGCGAGAACTACAATGATTGGGTAAGGAATACTCCATGCAGTATCAAACTCAATAACTACGCCACCTTCTGAGTCGGAAATTTTGCTCTCATAACAGTTCCATTTTGTACCCCAGTTTGTTGTATTCCAATCAAGCCAATTTGGAAAATCCTTAGTATCTTGCGTCCCAAGGCAGCCTTGATAGACATAAGGTGGCGTGGGGATCAGCTTATTAAAATCGAAAAACCGATCAGCAGAAGAATAGCGCTCTTTGATTTGTTCTGCGGTGTATCCAGCAATAGTGATTTGATGGCTTACATGATTAGGCATAATTAATCCTGTTTGATGTTAGCGGGGTAGGTTTCGTATTTCTCCCCTTTGTAAACGTAATAAATCTTCCCAGTGTCACGACTAGAGCAAAGCTGGACTCCTTTTTCGTCAGGCTCGTTACATTCGCCTTTCAGATAGGTAATGATTCCAGCAACTCCGGCCTGTGAATTAGGAATCGTAATGACGAAGTAAATGATTACTGTGAATAGGATTAAAGCCTTCATTATTCACCTGCTTTGCAGTTGTATTCCTGCTCCAGTGTTTTAATAGCCTCTGCTTCACAGCTTGACGGATTCGGTTCAAGTGAACACATCATCGAAATAGCCAGTTTCATTTCATCCGTGATTTTACACACTGGTTTTTTAATCTCTGCTGCACTCACGTTTAAGCTAATGAGCAAAGCCCCAATTACTAATAATTTATTGTTCATGTTATAACTCAATTTTTTATTTAAAGATCGTCGCAGTCATCTAGTTTTAAATAGATGCACTGCTCATAAGGCGATAGTGTTTTAAATTCCTTTAATGCCTCCTTATTTTTTTCAATCTCTTCATCTAGTGTTCCGGCTGCAAAAGCAGAGGACATAAAAAAAGCGCACAGGGCGCTTAGTAGTAGTTCTTTCAATTTAAACCTCAGTGAATAGTTTCGCCTTGTACTTCTGCTTTAATAGCACCTGAAAATCTTTCTTTATTTTCTGTAGATAAATAAGTAACCGCTGTCATTAAGCAGAGTGCTACTTCAAAATCCAATGGATCGACATTATTATCACTACAATTTCTAATAAAACTCTCAGCCAATTTAGCTGCTCTATCTTCTCTGCTCATTTATTTCTCCAAATAAAAAGGCCAACAATATGGACTCAACTAATCTTAATTAACCCAAGCTCAAGTAGCTTAGCTTGTGTGCGTATCATTCCATCGTAGAACATTAATTTAACCTGCTCACGACTATAGTTTTTACTCTGCACTCGACCATCTATTAGGTCATGGCAACCTTCACAACACCATGCTGCAAAAATATCAGGATGTTTTAATCCAATACCCGCTCCATTTAGATGAGCCAGCACGGTTGTTTCAGGATTACCGCTGCAATGCCCTGGTATTCGTACTTGGCAATACTGCCCTCTAGCTGATTCACGAATTTTAGTCATCGTAAAGACCACTCCGATTTTCATCTTTATAATATTTGTAGAACTTATCTGGGATCGGTGGGGGATAACCCTCATTGGTGAAGTGCCAGTACACTTTTTCCATGTATTGCCGCATTTGGCTAATACTAGCCCAACTGAGGGATAAGTTTTCCATGTGCGTGAGCATGTCGGCTTCTGCTTGTAGGGCAATCACTGGGTCTGGCGAGAGTAGTAAATCCCCGATTCTTGCTAGTTCATTGACCCACATCATTTGTAAGTAGCTTTGCTTGCCTTCCTGCGCATTCACATAGATATGCACCAGGTAGGTGGCTTTCATGTCACGATGAATTTCTTTGATACCAACTCCCAACTCTCTATGCAGGTAATCAAACCAAATGCCAAATAGTGTTTTTAACTGGAGTAGCGTTTTAGACCCTTTATGTTCCTGAATAGATACTTCATACACTGTGCCTATATCAAGCTGTTCCATGAGTGAGGCAACAAATGCTTTATTACCTTGGCGGATAGCTGCATCAGCATGCAGCAGTATAGTTCTAGGCAACTTGACCGCCATCATGCTGCCTCCAGCTCTGCTAGCTCTTCACTTTTAGTCAGCTTTGCTAAAACACGCTCGTAACCTTCCCATTGCTCAACGCCTTCAGCAACGAGGTGTTGTAGCATTTGTGAGTCGGTAACTAACTGATCGTACTCAGATGAGCTAATAGAGCTTGCATCGTTATGTGAAGCCCAGTCTTTGAAGAGGGCTATATTTTCATTAGCACGCATGTGGAAAAGGTTTGCACCTACTTTTAGCTGAGCGGCGGCTGCACTTGCTGCACTTCTGAAGCTCTCTAACGTGCGCTTTCCCTTAGTTTCTGTGATGAGAGCATTGGTGATTTCCATCTTTTCGATGGGAATAATGACTGTTGCTCCCAGTAATTCAGATAGCTTTTTATTGCCAGCGATGAGGTGTTGCTCCACCTCAGTAGCATAGGTGCTTAGAATGCCTTGCTTAATCTGATCCTTTTTAGCCGTAATGAGCTTTTCACCATCTAAACGTAGCCTTCTTAATGAACCTTTCATCTCTTGTAGGGCGTTAAGAATAAGGCTCACATTGCCTGATGCACCAATGACTTGCTGATAGGCTTGCTCAATAATGGGTTCTGCTTTTTTAATCGCTTTAATCAATGATTCACGATCTGCGAAATCTTGATCGTTTTCTAACTCATCAGCGCACTTATCTTTAATAAGCTGGTGCCATGCTTGAATCTGATCTATGTTAGTGGTCAAGGTGAAGCCGTTCGACTGAACGACTAGCATCGGTACTTGCTCGATATTAGCGGCTACAGTTGGTTCTTCTGGAGGCGTGTAGGCTTCAAGGTCTTTCTCAAATTGCTCCCAGCTTGCTATTAACTCCTCACGCCGAGAGGGTACTGATGAGTAGTGCATATAGTGCATATTCTCTTTAGTACCGTCAGAGATTACGAAAATAACGTACTTGGCATTGGCAACTAGCAACTGCTGCTCAAGCTGCCAATAGTATTTAGGTTCTAAATCATGAGACCTGACTTGTTTAGCTAGTTTTTCACTAAATAGTTTATGCTCGAAGATAACTTCTTCATCCAGCGTAATACCATCCATGGATGCCAACAGGTTAGGGTGCTCATCACTGAGAGCTGTTACTGGATAAAGCGGTTGCCCGATCATTTCTTCAATAATTGCTCGTGCAAGTGTTTCTGTTTCATGACCCTTGTCAAATAGACGCTGTTGGCTTTCTGAAATTTCAGGCTCGACACCTGTTTTCTTTTGCCGAAGTAGTTGTTCACGGGTAATCCAGCCACAGCCCATCATGGCGGGTGCTTCTGAGGCTGTGAACTTACTGAGTCTGGCTGCATTCCATTCGGTTGATCCTTGTTGAACATCGAGAATTTTCATGGGTTCACCCCTTGATCTGGAGCACTCACGCTACTAGTCCCTCAATGATTTTCTTTTGGGCTTCAGTCAGGGTGTGTTTGCTAGACAGCATCTTGATAATGTCATCAGGTGTTTTCTTGCCTGATTGAAGCATTTTTTCCCAAGCAGTTAGACTCTTGGAAAACTCGTCTTGGCTCATTTCAGGTAGTGTTTTAGGTTCTTGGCGTGGCTCTTCTGCTAGTTCGTCAAACCAATCTTCTTTGCTAGACATCCCATCGCGCAGGCTTGAGTAAACCTTTTTTAAACTCACTACTTGAGCGGGAGTAATGGTATCTAGGCGGCGTTGGATTCTTTTTTCAATTTGAGCTTTGCTCACACCAAAGTCTTCAAAGGCTTCAACCATCTTTTTCATAGCTTCAGGTGAGGTATCAGCTTTAGCTTTCAATGTGATCTCGCACTGATTACGTGCAGCTTCTTCTACATCGCCAGGGATAATGGCTAGGATACAAGCGCGTACGCGACGTTGGGCCATGTTTGCAGTGAGTTCGTAAATGTCCCGCTCATCCTTAATAGGGTATCCGCCATTTTTGGTATCGCGCCAATGACGTACTCGAAACTGCACAGGGCGACGTGTATTAGTTTCAACATCCCAAGCGAAGGCTTCAACCTCCGAATAAGTCACACCATCTGAACCCGTACCTCGGTATATTTCACGAAATCCGTACTGAATGTTGCCCCAAGCTTGAGCCATCGTTTCAGCAAGACGAATGCTAGCCCCTGATACTGATGAACCTCCTTTAGAGTATTGATATAAACCAGTCTCTGCTAAGGCTGGTCGAGTGCATGCGTTTAAAATTCGATCCATTGCTCTCACTGGATCACGTGGATTCATTCGAGCGATCATCATGGCGGCTTGTACTTCAGCAATGGCGCGTTGCTGATCAGATTGTGCTAATCCCATTCCTGTGTTGGTGGTCTGAATCTGCCCACCAAAAGGATTGCTAACTAATTCGTTCATGCTTTTCCTTATGTAAAAAGTTACAGGCTTTGCGCCACTGAAGTTCGGCGCTTAAACGTGAATAGGTGATGCTCAGTAGTTTGAGATGATCGTCTGGATCGTTTTCTTCTACTGCTTTGACGAGTGCATTACAGCATTCAGCAATCCACTCATTATGAATCTGTGACAGGCTAGGCTGTTTAGCACCACAACAAGGACAGCTAAGCTCAACCTTTTTGGGTTTACCCCACTGCTGGATTGAACGAATAGCTTCCTCTAGGTGAGGGTCGTATTCTTCATCTTCACCCGCTCTGTAGTAGGCTGGTGTTGCGTAATTAACCTCATACATTGCGGTACTCCTTAAAATAAAAAAGCCCGAATGTGTGTCGGGCAATAAAATTAAAAAGGTATGTCTTCTATGCTTGATAGACCTTCAACGATAGATACAATGACTTTATTATTGCTCCACCTATCGAAGCATCCATGATCTTCTATGGATACTCGTCCATCATCATTAATAGCGATAAATGCTTCTTTTTCTTCGTTAAATATACGAATGTAATTATATTCACTATAGTTATCTTTTAAGCGTGCTTCTATTTTGAAACCATCATCAGCAGCTAATGTACAAATCTCAGGATAATGTTCTTTGAACAAAGCAATGATTTGCTTACGCTGCTCTTCTTTAATTGATTTTTCGATTAAAATTTGACGCGATAACGCCTCTTCATCCGCCAATCTAATTGCTGCATAAGCGCTCATTAATCCCATAACCAGCCTCCTTAAATAAAAAAGGCCAGCGTGAACCGGCCTAGCTTCTCTCTACTGTTGAAACAAAAAAGCCCACTCTCAGTGGGCAAAGACTTAAGGTAATCGGTTGCACCCCAGCGGGTGACTGACTTAGCTAGAGTGTCCTAGCCTCGACTCCACCAGAAACCGCTTAGCTTTCAAGGCTGCTTCGTTTCGGGTGGCTTGGTTGTTAAGGTGCTAGCTAACTCATCGGTTGCTTGATGAGATAAATATAGCAGTGTTATTTTTTATAATCAATAGCATTGTTATGTTTTTATGAAAAAACATAGTTGACTGCATGTAAATTATTTGTTTTAGCTCTTGTTATTTCTCACGAAAGCAGCGTGATATGTCTCAATTATTTTTATGATGTCTTGCTGTGACTGTTCGTCAAGCTCATAAAACTTATCCTTCCATGACTCATCCTTGTCTTGTGACAGCTTTATGCTTATGCCATCAAACAATTCAGGGTAGATAGACTTGGGATCTTCTTCAATAATCGAGCATATCTTAATGAGTGCAGGCATGTTGATAGGAGCGAACCCAGTGAAGTAATGCCCTGCGGCGCTGGTGCTCCAGCCTGCTAGTTCTGATACTTTTTCATAGGTAAGACCTAAAGCCTTTTTCTTTCTCTTGAAGGCATCACGAAGCCGCATCATTGCAGCTTGTTCTGCTGGTGTTAAACCCCTTCGATTAGACATATCTGTTCCGTCAATAGTTTTGACGATTATCTTTTCTTCCATAGTTCCTCTTCAAATGGGTTTGTTATTTTTAAATAACAGTGTTATTGATTTATAAAAACAACAATGCTATTTTTATATGAACCTATACAGCTTTAGGTAGTTCCTTAACAATTCATGGCAAGTAGACGGTTCAGCACCCCTTGAGGTCAGCACGTCGAACCCAAACAGTCGGCAAGGACTGCGAAGTTTGCCGCGAATATCCAAGGTCATTCGTCGAGTGGCCTTGTGTGTTCAAACTTAATTCCATTAACTTTGGTGATGCACTTTAGATTATGCGGAAACCAATAAGAATCGCTATCGAAATGAATGAACCCGACACTGCACGGTTCGCTGAATCCAATAACTTTATGCTCCCAGACAACGCCGTAATCATTAACCCATTCGATGGTATCGCCTACGTTTAGGCCGCAATCAAAGTGGGGCACTGCACTTAATGACTTGGCTGCATATGCTGATGCGCTGCTCATGATTATCTCCTTTGACTTAATCGGCAGCTCTCGTAAAAGCTGCCTGTTAAATCCTATGTGCACGCCAATCTGGGCGTGTCTCACTCCGTTCCCGCGCTTGGCTGTAAAGGCCGCCTGTCCGGTACTTGGTTGGTCATCTTGTTAAGGTACTGGCTCGCCTCTGCTCGCCTTGCAGCTTGTTCGCTGCTGATGAGTTGTATGCTGCTGATGAGTTGTATATTGAACTATTGTTCAATTTAAGTCAATATATAAAGGAACAATTGTTCAATTTATTTTAAACTAACCCGAAGGGGATGGGTGAGATGGATAGGGTGCAGGTTTAGCTATGCGCTAAATACTGTTAAGCTTGAGACTAAGGAGATCAGTGATGGGAACTAATGAGAAAGCAGGGAATACCAAGGTGTTTACTATTGGTTATGAAGGCATGGTACTGGATGATTTCGTGCAGTGCTTACGGTTTGCAGGTGTGAGTTTATTGATTGATGTGCGAGATGTCCCTTTATCAAGGAAGCCGGGCTTTTCTAAAAAAGCACTAGCGGCTTATTTGCAGAGCAAAGGTATTGATTACTTGCATATTCAAGCATTGGGTTGCCCTAAAGCTATTCGCAATCAGTATAAGCTCGATCACGATTGGATGCGTTATACACGTGATTTCTTGGCCTATCTTCGCCAAGAACGGTCGAAAGAGCTTGAGAATCTAGCTAAGACTACTAGCCAAACCACTAGTGCTTTAATGTGTTTTGAAGCTAAGGCGGCTCAATGCCACCGGTCATTGATTACTTATCAACTAGCTCAGGCTCAACCTATTGCGGTCGAGCACTTAGTTAAGCTTCCTAAAATAAAGAAGGCTGCGTAATTTTAGGCGGATAGATCAGACTTCCAATAATCCATCGGTGTTGAAACCGATGGAGATTGCCAATCAAAAACATTAAGTCCTTACTAGAAAATTCTTCTTCTAATTTCTGGCGGAACGGTTTTTCCCATTTGCTGCCATAAGCTTTTACACAATTCCAGTAAAAAGCACCTGCCTCCCAATCTGCAATTTTATGCCGTTGCTGTACCAATCCGGTTGGGGTTTCTATGGTGTAGTTATAATGAAACTCATAGGGGAGTTTACGAAGTTGCCGGATCGTTTTTGGGCTTTCTTGAAATAGTTCGGTTTGATTTTGTCCCTGCATGAGCTTTTCGATTTCATCATCATCCCAATCGGGTTTAGATTCTGGAGTGATTTGTAAACTATCTATACGATAGGGTTTGACCAAATACATGGATTTTTGGTTTTGTGAGTCTACTGGGATTCTATTAATCCACTCGCGTCTAAGTAGCCAATTTTGAGCGGTTGATATTGAGCTGCCTTGCTGCACGGTATCGACGTAAACTTTATAGCTTTCAGGTCGATGATCGGTATTGGATTTGAAAACTCGCGCATTGACCCATTGCCATTTCTTAAATTGCTGCTCATCGTCCATTAGGCGGAAAGGAATAGGGTATAGTCGACGCATTTCTCCCTTTGCATTAATACCTGCAACACAAGAAGTTTCAGCATATTTAGCACTAGGTATTGGGTATGTTTTTGCTAAGATCAAAATATCTTCAGTTAGAGAGGCAGGCATAACTCACTCCTTAGTTATTTAGGTTATCTCAGTCTGGGCGCTGACTGAAGGGCTTGCACTTGCTGTTGAATACAACGGTTGTAGTTAGCCGCACCAGAAACAGATGTGCAGGCTAGTCTTACATTCATTTGCTCGAGAGAATGCAAGCTATTCAAATTAATCACTTGCTGGTTATTCGCCGGTGCTTTTCTAAAACTAGCGAGCTTTTGTTCGTAACTCGCTTTCAATGCATTCAATTGGATCTGACAGGTTTTTCCAGCCACTCGCTGGGGTTGTGGGCGCTGGTCTATAACTGCTTCGGTGGCAGTGGTAATCTCCGGTTTTTCGATTGTGATGGCAACCTTCTGCATTTAATCCGCCACCGTGCGAGAATAGGGTGGTTGGGATTATAAGGGGTAGGAGCGAAAGTATTCGCACGAAAATCCGCATAGTAAGTTCCTATTATTTAGTTAAAACTTACTCTCTACATAGGGGTTGTTGTTTGTGGGTATTGTGCTGGTTTTTTGGGCGCGAGTCTATGCGATGGATTCACGCATGAGATGAATAAGCTATGTCAGGCCAGATTATTTTTTTAGATTACGACGAAACTTATACAACCAATAAGCCGATGTGGGACAGCATTGTTGAAATATGGAAGTCTAATGGGTTAGCCGTGGTGTGCTGTACCAATCGCTTTGGACACTCCCATTATGATGCGGATGTGATCGAGGATATGGGGCGGCTGGATGTGCCTATTGTCTGGGCAGCGCATCACGCAGATAAGTGGGCGGCGATGGAGGCGGCAGGTTATATTCCAGAAAACGGGATATGGGTTGATGATAGGCCGATGTATATTTGGTTGAATCGACCCGTTGAGACGATGCCTTGATTGATGCTATTTGATATAGGCAAAGAGATTTGCTGAAGTTCGTCAAATCAGGTGTTGCTGGAGTCGTATGGACTGGCATTAATCGAGTTCCTCCTATTAATTTCTAAACAGCCCGTGCAAAAATCACAATCACCACTTATCAGCGAACAAATCCCGCTTATCCGCGTCTAAGCTGTAACAACTACAAACTAGCTGCATGGGTCAGAGCAGCCGCGACTTAGGGTATCCTTTTTGATAAGATAGAAGGCGGTAGATGGTGGTCTTGGCTGGCTAATTCACATTAGCATTTACGAGGCTTAGCCCGCTTGTAAGTTTTGACGGTGACCGTCTTTGGCTTACTTGACGGGGTTTTGCATCCGCATTTTTTCTTGGTTGTCATGATTAGTCCTCATGTAAACCAACCGGATGAAGTCCGGCGCTTCGGGAATCCCACATTCCCCTGCTTGTAGGAACAGGAATGCGAAGCAGAAACAGTCAAAACCACCAACTATCACCCTCTGTCACCAACTAAACAGGGGTACAGAATGGGTAAAGTAAGTGCTAAAAAACGGAAGTCAGTTAATGATAAAAAAATAAATAGGCTACCTAAATACTGGTTTATTTTGAGCGATGATGAGAAGCGTATGGTCAATGAAAAGGCTTTGTCTATGATCGCTTCTCGATGAGATAGTTAGCGTAGCGTTCCAATTCCTCGCGCTCTTCTTGGGTCATCTTGTTCAATAGCTCAAGATGCTCAAAGTCGGCTATGCTGACCTTATAAGAGCCATCGTCACTTGAAAAAAAATCACTAATCGGCACTCGCAGGCCTACAGACAGCTTTCTGATAATATCTATTGTTGGCGACCGTTCTATATTTAAAATATAACCAACCATTCTGCTAGTAACGCCAGTTCGTCGCTCAACATCTTTGGCATTTAGATCATTTCTATCCATTACCAATTTCAAGTTCGCAGCGAAAATTCTCCTTATTTCTAATTCATCCATCATGACTCACCTAAAAGTTTGATTGAATTTTAATTCAAATTTACAGAACAATGGTTCTTATTTTATTTGCAATTATTGAACAATTGTTCTAATCTATGCACATGAATACTTGGTTAAGCACAACAACAGACATGCTGAGAAGCACCTCTATACCACTAGCAGAGATTGCCGTCTCAGCCAAGGTTGAGCTTCGCTGGCTTTACAAGTTTAAGGATGGATATTTCCAAGACCCAGGTGTGACGAAAGTACAGCGAATCTATGATTTTCTCAGGAAAAAACAGGGGGCCAACTTGGAGACCCCACATGGCACGGAAGCCACAGAAACCACTTGTTGTCCCGCTCACGTTGAGAGTGACAGAACAGGAAGCCCAGCATCTATACCAGATGGCGCACTCACAGAAACAGAGTATCAACAAGCTGCTAACTCCAGTGATACAGGAGTTTGTAGTTCAGCATCAATATCTGTTGCAAACGAGCAGCAGCCGACAATTGGGAGATAAGAGGACGTAATGGGGTTTCTGAGAGATGCAGCGCTTTTTATCCTGATGATGTTTGGCATTGTTGGATGGATCATCGTCGGGGTAATCGCGCTCGCATTAGCTCCATTTGTAATCGGGATGGTGATTTTGGGGGCAGTGATTTTTGCGCCTGATATGGATGGTTACTAATTACCTGAGCAGGTCGTAAAACTGCTTTGAGCTGAGCAAACTCATAAAAAGGCTTTAGGTTTTCGCATCAGTAGCTCAGTTGGTAGAGCACCTGTCCGAAAAACAGGGTGTCGCAGGTTCAACTCCTGCTTGATGCACCAATAAAAACGGGTGAATGCTGACACTCTGCCCGTGCCTGACCAGAACAGGGGTTGGACTGGTCGCTTCCCTGAGTCGAGCGTTCTCACTGTGCGCCGAGGCAAAAAAGTGATGTTTTTAATTAGGGCTTTCGCTGTTGACTCCTCCTCTCCTCCTGACAGCGAGAGTCCTGTTTAAAGATTCCCTCTGCAAAGATGTAAAAGCCCTTCATCCTTGCATTACCCGCTTCTAATGAGGCGGGTCTTTTCTAAGGGCGAAAAAAAACCGCTTCAGAGTGGATTCAGAAAGCGGTTTTTAAACATCAGAGATAAACAAATGATAGCACAAACTCAGGAAAAATCAGCAAAAACATTGCGTGAAATCATTATCGACATTATTGCTAAGCGTACTGGTGCGGTCAGTTATTCGGAAATAGCGGGAGTGATCCAAGCGAATTACTCGCGTAACGACGGCAAGCCCATCAAGCCGCGCTTTATTCAGCAGGTCATTCGCGGCATGGTCGATGACCAGACTCTCGTTTATGACACTGTTAAAAACGCCAAAAGTCCGAATCGCTATTACCGAGTGGCTGGCAATCCAGCGCGTCCAATGACTAACAATGTTCTTCTGTCCGAGAATCCCCCTGTTATCAGTCAACCTAAGAAGCCAGCCCCGCCTCCCGTTGCGGTTGATCCTGATGAGTGGCAGCGTGATTTAAACATCCCTAAGTCGAAGTTAAAGCCCATTGCAGGACGTAAACAGCTTGAAGCGTATCTTGCTCAGCGTGAGCTTGAAAAGGCGATGAAGGAGGTATGGGCATGAGCAGAATAGCCTACACAAAACAACTCTATAACAAAGGTCAGGTTATGACCGAGTACACACAGGTTCCTAACAAACTCATCACGTTGAAAATACCGCCTGCTGAAAAAGCGGTGCTGCTTGTGATTGCTCGCTTCACCTACGGTTATCAGCGTACCCAATGTGAGCTAAGCATATCGCAGATTGCTGACCATGCTTCAATTTCACGTCGATCAGCTTTTAACATTATTGCCGCATTAGAAAACAATGGTTTTTTGTCAGTTGTCCGTGGCAAAGCTGATGGTATTAATACCATGAACAGCTATCAAATCATTGATTTATATAGTGGTGCAGAATTTGCACCACCTAGTGCAAATAATTCACTAGGGGTAGTGCAGAATTTGCATATTGGTAGTGCAGAATTTGCACCCTCTAAAGAAAGTATTAAAGAAAATATAAATAATATCCCCCCTATAGTCCCCCCACAGGGGGACGTGAGTGATTCATCCCTTGCAAGTCAAGCTATCGAACTAGCAGAAACAGTCATTGAGCCTGTAGAGCCTGAAAGCAAACCTATCGAGCCTGCTAAACGCACTCATGCTAAACGCGGTGAGATTACCGAGGCGACTGAACTAACTATGAAAGAGCTAATCAACGACTGCGATTGCAAGCATGTACCGAAGGGATTCCTGCTGAGCTATCTCAAATACCGCCACACCGTTATCAAAAAACCGATTAAGAGTACACAGGGCTTGCAAGCTCAAATCAACGTACTGGCAGAGTTATCAAGCAAGGAGGCGATGGAAGCGGCTATCAAGCATACGATGGATAACGAGTGGATAAAAATTGTGGTGCCTAGCGCTTCGCCAAAAACCTCCATGAAAAGCCCATTCTGCGGAATTAATGCAGCATGGGAATCACATAAAGCAACTCAGCCAGCCACAGAGGATGACCCTGAAGAGTTAGCACGATTGCTGAAAGAAATCGAGGCGCTGCAAGAGGAGATTGATAATGTCGGCAAGTAATGCGTATGACTGGCTAGTAATTCAAGAGCAGTATGCTAATCAACCAGCTATCAGTTATGAGCAGCTGATGGCTGAGCGTACTGTAGCGATTCAGGCAGAACTAAAAGCGGATCGTGAGGCTCAGGCAGTTGAGTTACGTAATGCACAGGTTAAAGATCGCGCCACGCTACGTCGTTCAGCACTGAAACTTGACCACACGAATCCTAACGGTGTGCCAGCGAAATTACTTCACGCGAGTTTTAAAAGCTACGTGCCGACCTGTGCTGAAGCGGCCAAAGTGAAAGCAAGCGTTATGCAGTTTTCAAAAAACGTAGTAGGAAATCTGATTCTTTCTGGGAGTACCGGTACAGGTAAGACTCACATGGCAGTCGCTACGCTCAATGCTATTCAACAAGCTGGGCAAGAGGCTTTATACGTGGAGTGCGCCACGGTACTGAGTCTTATTAAAGGCAATTGGACAACTCGCCAGTTTGCTGAGAATGACCTTCTGAACTTATTCGGTGAAACAGTCTTTCTAGTACTTGACGAGGTAGGGGCATCAGGTTTCAGCGATAAAGACCGCGAGATTATCAATACGATTATTAGCCATCGCTACAACAAAAACCTATCCACACTCTTGATTAGCAATCAGTCCGTGAGTGTTTTCCCAGAGATACTGGGTGATCGTGTGTACTCACGCTTGCTAGAGCATTGCAGCATATTTGAATGTGCTTGGGGGGATTATCGGTTGAGTCATGACCAAAAGGTTCACAAATGATTACCGTTAACTCTTATTTTTCCGGTGCTGGCTTGATGGATATTGGTCTACTACAAGCTGGGGTAACTATTAAATCTGCATTTGAGTTAGATGCTGATGCAGTAAAAACATATCAACATAATTTAGGCGATCACATTAAGCAATGCGACATTACACAAGAGTTAGTAAAAAAACAGTTGGATTGTGATGTTATGGTCTTTACTTATCCATGCGCTAAGTACAGCCCAATTGCTGATATATCAGGCACGAGAACTGGTGATGAGTTATATCTACACGCTCTCAGGCATCTGGCAGTAAAAAAACCGGAGGTCTATGTACTAGAAAACGTACCAGGCATGCGAAGATTCCCGGTTGTTATGGAAGCCATGACCCAGCTACCCGACTATCATGTAAAAGTTTTTTGCCCAATAAAATCACAAACATGGCTACCACAAAAGCGTGATCGCTTAATTATATTTGGTACAAGAAAACCATTTAACCCTAATGTTCCAATTGCTCTAAAAGCTAGCACACTAGCCGATATTTTAGAGCGCGATCCTGTAGTGAATATTCCATCGGCTGTAAAAACCCGAATGGAAGGGGGTTATCGAGATAAGCCGATCATTAGCGACCCAGCAAAAGGTGATTTAGCCCCAACATGTGTGGCTCATTATGCCAAAGATAAAAGCACCAGATTAGTAGTGGATAAGCGATTTCCGCTGGGCGTTAGGCCCTATTCAGTACGTGAGTATGCACGCTTGCAGGGTGTTCCCGACTGGTTTGAGTTTCCAGTTTCAGAAACATCGGCTTATCGTCAAATTGGTAATGGTGTGTCTGTTCAAGTAGGTCACTGGATAGGGCAGCAGCTTAATCGTTATTTCCATAAAAGTGCGAAGGAATGCCAATGATTCACCACTTAAAAATTTATCCTTGTTATTTCATTCCGCTGATACGGGGTGAGAAAAAATTCGAGATCCGCGATAACTCAGATCGTGGATTCCAGCGCGGTGATACGGTGGTATTCATCGAGTTTGATAAGCAAACAGGTGAAACAGGTCGGCGGCAGCAGGCCAGCATTACTTATGTCTCTAATTATAACCAACCGACTAACCAAGTGGTGTTTAGCTTTTCATTGATAAGTGATGTTCAAGACGCTCAGGAGGTTGAATAGTGAGTACTCGTAGTAAGCAAATAACGGAGTTTAATCAGTCATATCCAGTAGGTGCGGACGTTGAGCTGCTTTCTATTTCTAATAAGCCCCCCGTCAGAACGCGCATCACTCAAGAGGCTCGCCGATTCTTTGGGGCCAATGTGGTGGATGTGGAAGGGGAGCCGTATCCAGTGAATATCGCGCGCGTTCGTAGGGTGAGTACTCATGTTCAAACTGCCTAAGCAATACCAGCTGAAGGGGCTGCTGAATGATGAGTTTGTAGCCAAGCGGGGTGGGGCTTTCTTTATCCAGTCACTTAAGCTCAAGCAGGCATTAAAAGTCATCGCTAGCGTTGAAGAGGGTTGGGAGCATGTCAGTGTATCCCTAGGTAATCGCTGCCCCACGTGGGATGAGGAGGATATGGTTATTCAATTTCATCCCGCAAAAAGTGAGTACGTCAATTTACATCCGCATGCCTTGCATTTGTGGCGTAAAGAAAACTCCAATGATTATGTCGAGAAGCCTGCTGTGAGCTTGCTATGAGACTCTCCAAGCGCCTACAACGCCAGCGCAGCCAGTACAGCAAAGGGCAACCTAGACACTGGTTGCCGTCTGAGTGGCGAAATATACCAAAGTACACGCCGAATCAGGTGCTAAAGGCTCAGCAGAAACTGAAGGAAATCTGTGCAAAGGCGAGTGGAATTAAAGTTGATTATTACATTTTTAATGATTGGTGAGTTATGAGGCATGGAAAGAATAGATACAGGTGACACCGTTTTTCATCGTCCTAGCCAAGAAACATGGACAGTTTGTTATGCAGATTATGAAACAGGGAGGATTTGCCCAGCAGGTTGGCCCGAGACGATTGCTGATATTGCCGATTGCGATTTCATAAAAAAGGGATCAAGCGAATATAGAGAAGAGCTACTGCAATCAATGAGTAAACTTAATGCAAATGATTCACGCAAGCGCTATGCAGAAAGGGTGCTAGGCAATGTTAATTAACTACCAAAGTGGAAAGCCTGTGGTTCAAAAGAAGTTGGCGATTACAGCAGATATGCAGCAGTCAATACAGCAAGCTGAACAAGAGCGTCGGTTAGCTGATGTGCAGTCCAACTTGCTGCTAGTGAGCCAGTTTGGTGCTGACCCTAATGCAGCGGTAACGGACTATTTAAAAGATGCTTTGAAAGGCGAGCTTAAAGGAGTGAATGCATCTGAGAAAAGCTCATTAAAGCTAGTGCTTAAAGCTAAGCCTAAACATCGGGCAGCTATCGTGAAGGCTGCGTTTATTGAACATTTATAGGTGTCAGATGAAGGATAACGTTACTAGTTTGGCAGCTCATACAGGTAGTGCTAAGCATACATCAGTAGTAGAGATGTTGCGGCAGGCTATTGATGATATTGAAAAAGGTGTAGACGACTACTACCCAAATAAAGCGGTATTGCTACTGCTAGATGACAAGAACGATAAGTATAGACCTGGATTTTATAATGCTGGGATGAAGGCATCAGAGATGACAGCACTTACCAAAATCATGAGCGATAAGTTTTCGCTAGCAGTCAGCGGAATAATTGAGCTTTAACCAAGGAGCTACCATGCAAAAGACAAAAGGTAATTTAGCATTCGCCGAGAAATATAAATTGGTGCAATGGCTGGAGCAGAATCTAGCGAAATTGGGTGGGCGAACATACGAGGCTATCGCACAAGAAGCTACCCAAGCCCTTGGATACCACATTTCTGATAATGTGCTAGAAAACATTAACAGGGATGAGGAGTTATCTACCGTAAAATGGCGTACTTCGCGTGCGGGGGTCGATGCCTCGGTGTCGTATGAACAGTTATTTGAGGAGCATAAAAAGCTTAGCCAGCGGATCTACCAACTGGAGGCAAGACTGGATGACTTGCTTTCAGTGAAGCGAAGGCTACCATTACTTCCATTAAGCCCGCTAACACTATTAGCACCCTATACAGAACCTTATAAAGTGACTTGTGGTGACCCTACGATAAGTCAGATTTTTAAAGGTAATGAGTCTGCTCAGTCTTAGTGCAGTTGTGGGTAAAAATAGCAGATGACTCGTATCAGTGAGGATCAATTACAGGAAGTTCTTGGTAAGCCTTGGCGTAATCAAGATGCGCCAAAGCTATCGAAGTGCAAACAAGAAAAACATATAGCAACTCAGCCTCGCCATAAGTTCAATGCGAGGCAGGTTGAGTATGATGGGATTAAATTTGATTCAAAGCTAGAGGGTGACTTCTATCTTCATCTTAAACTACAGCAGCAAGCAAAGCAGGTTTTATTCTTTCTAAGGCAAGTTCCTATTCATTTACTTGGTGGGACTAAGCTTGTTGTTGATTTCCAGGTGTTCTATGCAGATGGAACATGCCGATTCATTGATACAAAGGGCGTGGAAACCTCTGATTTTTTGATTAAAAAGCGAGAAGTTGAGCATCACTATCCGTTTGAGATTGAAGTGATTAAGCGAGGTGACTTCTAAATGATCGAATACCGAAAAGAGGGCTCTATTTTTGAATCAGGTGCTCAAGCTCTGGTAAACCCAGTTAACACTGTAGGTGTAATGGGAAAGGGTTTAGCCCTAGAGTTTAAAAATAGGTTCTTCGATAACTTTTTAGCATACAAATCTGCTTGTGATAATAGCAAGTTAAAAGCCGGTGATGTGTTCGTTTTTGGAAACAATCCACTCATCTTAAATGCTGCCACTAAAGGACATTGGCGCAATCCATCTGATCTGCGCGACGTTGAGATGTGTTTGTTTAATATCCGCTATGAAATCTATGACCGAAACATTTCAAGAATTGCTATCCCTGCACTTGGTTGTGGGCTTGGCGGGTTAATTTGGTCTGATGTTAAAAGTATGATTGAGCGGATCTTGGGCGAAGTCCCCATTCCTATTTTGGTCTTTGAGCCAATCTAATAAAGAGAATCCATAAAATGCGCTTTATCCGACCCGACTTAAACCCTTGTTACACTGATGCTCATCACCATGGGTGGGCGCGTGTAGTCTTTGCTGTGTTTGCAGTCTTGAACAAAGGGGCGCATCACTGCTACTGCTGTAGCTTCTACCGGGGGACATTTATATTAGGTCTGCCAATCGGCCTCGTGATTGGTTATTTAGTAGGTAGTTAAAAAATGAGTACATGCGGCGGCTGTAACGGAAATTTCACAACGACTCAAGCCAATACACCGGTGAAACAGGAAGCTCCAAAACCACAGGCTCCAGGGCAAGGACAAACAGTGAAGCCAAGCACATCAACCGGTGGTCATCCACCGATGCGACCTGTCTTTCCATCGTTGCGTAAATCACGCTAGTTAATCGTTTAAAATCTTCCATAAAAGCCACCGCTACGGTGGCTTTTTTCATTAAAGGGATAATGGCAGATATTAATTAGCTGGATTAGTCCGTGTTTAAAGTCGTTATCTCTGCTTTATTCGCACTAGCGTTAAGTGCTTGTGCATCACAGCAGCAAGCCAGACAGCTAGAGCCAAATTATGTGGGGCAGGGATTCAATGTCACGGAGTGTGGCCCGGCCAGTGCTGCCATGCTTGTCAATTTTTCGGGCGGTCAATCGTCAGTCGCTGAGGCGCGTAAGCTCACTAAGAAAAATGGGCTATGGACACTCAATGATATTGAGCAGCATCTAGTCAATAAAGGTATTCATTATCAGGTGCAGTCTGGTTTTTCAGTGGCCGAATCGCTTGTTGACAGTGGCGCGGTCGCAGCCCTCACTAATATTGGAATCGCTCATCATTTTGTTGTGGCTTATGAGCTTCGTGACGGCTTAGTGCGTGTGGCTGATCCATTGTTTGGTATGCGCTGGGATAGTGTGCAGTCGTTTGATAGTCGAGCTGTGCCGATGTTTATTAAAGTTCAAAGGAAAGAAAATCATGTCGAATGAACAACAGATTGAGCAAGAAATTAAAGATAAGGGCTTGAATGCACCACGTCTTACACCAGCGCTTATTGATGAGGTGATCGTCGGTGAGGATTACCACGTTTTTGAAGGGACAACATTAACGGTGTGTGCGTTAAAGCTGCGCAATGGGTTCATTGTCACGGGTGAAAGCTCTTCAGTATCACGAGAAAATTTTGATTCTGACATTGGAAAAAAGGTTGCTCGTCAGCATGCTCGTGAAAAAATTTGGGCGTTAGAGGGGTATTTGTTAAAGCAAAAGCTTTGGGATGCTCAGCAGTAACATGAAGGGATTAGCCTTAGCTTTGGTGTATATCACAGCACTGGTGCTGGTGAGTGCATGCAGTCATCTGACCGTGCATGTGCACGTATCGCTTGCTGAAAAAGTGGAGCTACAGCAGTGAGTCAGCGATTAATCACACAACAAGCTGGGCAGTGTGGCCAGTGGCTGGGTGCTATTGATCGCAAAGAATCTGGGTTAATGCTCGATTTATTAGTAGTCGATGGGGCTGCTGATGATTCTAGCATTGATACTTGGAATGGTAGTGTGGCCAATGGGGTAGTGATCTTTGCCGATAATGTCACGATTAAAAAACTCGTATTGAATCGACTGCATGTAGGGGTGGAGATTCGCGGCAATAACTGCTCAATTGAGCAGATTGAGGCTGATTTAATCAGTGGCGATGTAATACAAGGCGATGGTCAACGGCCCTTTATTACACATTTAAAGGCCAGCAATTTGCTCAAGATGCTCTCTGATGAACTCTATCACCCAGACGTAGTTCAATGGCGGGGGAATGCAGTAGGAGGTGTTATAGATGTTGTTGTGGTGGTGGAATCTAATCATCCGCTTGCACGCAAAAACTACCAAGGACTGATGTTCAGTGACGGAGTTTTTGAAGGCTGGTGTATTCGCAATATTAGCTTGCCTGGCTGTCATCCAGAACACGCGATCACATTTGCTGAAGCACGCGATTGTCACGTTGAAAATGTAACAGGGGGCGGAGCTGTGCGGTTCCGCAATTTGAATGGCATTGATAGCTCAGGTTGTACGGCTATCAATGTGGATGGAAAAGTTGAGGGTACTATGATGGTTGAGGTTTATAACGCAGCGGAAAAATTGGGAATCAAGCCTGAAGACGTGACGGTTGGAATCCTTTACAACAATCCGTGCGCTATCAAGAAATATGACGACTGGCAAGGCGAAGTGGCACCAAAAGATATGCCAAGTTGGATGCGGCAAGTAGCTAATCGTCGCTCGGATTTATTGAAATTTGTTCAACCAGAATATGGCATGCGTGCTGCTGTGCATTTATTGCTGATGTACCAGCAAAAATACTCACTGAATACGGTACGCAAAATGATTAACCGCTGGAGTCCCTACCGTGGTGACTCAGCGGATAATACCAAAGAACAAACCTCTGCTTACGTGTCGCATGTGGCAAACAGAATGCGTATTGATCCTGATGAAACTGTGGCTGTAAGGGATTATCAGGTGGCAAAAGCTATGTTAACTGCCATGATTGAGTTTGAAAATGGGTGGCTCATGCCTTACTCAGATACTCAAATTGATACGGCTTTGATGATGGCCGGGTTACGCATGCCGCAAGAAAAACAAATACAGCCTAAGCCCAAAATGCAATCTAAAGAGCGCCAAGGTTCGGTGGCTATTGGCGTGGGTGGTGCGGGTGCTGCGGCTACTACAGTGGGCGCGACAGTGGGCATGACGAACCAAGAGCTGGTCACAAAAGCGACTGATACGGTGACTAGTGTCGCTCAATCGGGTGCAGACTGGCTCACCATTCTGGTGGTCGCTAATACTGTGTGTTTACTGTTGATTGTTGTAGGGGCATTTTGGTGGTGGAAGGGTCGCGAATTAGCGGGTGAATTATTGCAGCGTTGATGATTGTCAAAAGGAGCGCATCATGACAACTCAGGACGTTACTAACATGCTAACAACAAAAATAGGGTTGCTAACTGTGGCTATGTTTACCTCATTCCAGGGGTTTTTTACGCTGTTTTCTAGCGAACCAGTGCGCTCTTCGCTGGGCGTTGTATCGCTACTGGTGGGTATTGCGGTGGGACTCGTCACGATTTGGAAAACCATTCGTGACGAACGGCGCAAGCAGATTGAGCATGAGCGGCGGATTAACAACCGCTCTGATACTGATTAGCTATTTTTTCTGATTCTTGCTTAAGCTTTATGCCAAGCTTAAGTAGCTCTAGTATTTCCGAAGGCTCACAATTTTCATCAGTAGCAGCTATTGCTTTTTATTAGTTGAAATGTAGTAGTAGATAGCAATGGCTATTGCAAAAATTAATAGGGGGGCTAAGTCAATCATGCTTTTGCTCATAGATCATGGATAGGTTTAGCTCATAAATACTTAGTATTCCGTTATCCTTGGTTACTTTTACACCTAATCTGTTAGCTAGTGATTCTATTTTTTTAGTGTCAAAAGGTAGGCCACTTATCAATCTTGAGCTGGCATCATGCATTTCGTTAGCTAGCTCTTGGATCATTGCATCTCTTGATGATTGTATAAGGTCATTATGCGTTTGGAACTCTATATCATTGACTGCTGCTGGCTCTATTAGTATACCTAATAAGCGCGGATTTCTTTCGGAAGTATCCATACCTCTATTATCAGCATCAGCTAGTAGGTAGTAATACATTCGTTCCGGCAAGCGGATTTTTGCTATTTCCGCCTTTCTTCCCGGCTTTTCGTTCAAAAAAACCATTATTTTTTCGATTATTTCTGCTGTATTCATAGACCAATCTCCTGCCGCCAGTTGTCGCAAGTGATTTTTATGTTCAGTCCTTTATGGATAATAGTATACAAAACAGAGTAAGGGATTTGCCCATTGCCTGAGCACCACTGACCAATCTTCTTTCTGTCAATGTCAGCAAGGGCTGATAGTGAAGCGCCCTTGCTTTCTTGGATGCCCAAAGCAGGTACGATCTGCTTAAATAAAATATACTCCAGCTCTTCTGGTGTTGGAGCAATGTAGCTTGATGTATCGGGACTATAAGTTGGTTTGCGATTCATAGTAATCCTTGAGCCTCACCCGTCAAACGGGCAAGGCTAGTTAATAGGTTAATGGGTTAAAACCAGTTGTCCTCATTGTCGAGGATAGGTTTAATTGCTGCTGTAATGAACTGTTGCTGCTCGGCTGTGTAGCTGTTCCAGGCTTGGTTCACTTCTGCCGCACTGCGTGCTAGCTCTAAAAAATCGACTATATAGATAGTCCATAACGCGGCTTCTCTATTCACTCGTTTTTTAAAAACAGCTTCCACTTTTCGAAAAACGATCTCATTAACATCAGCGCCAAGGTGCCAGTTTACGTCGCGTGTTAAATTTTCTGTGACGGATTCAAACGATAATTTGTTTTGTTTTTTCATGGTCGCAGCTCATTTTAAAATCGTAGTTTCCACTGCATAACATCAGTGCTAGGGTGGTTGCCACGTAATATTAGCGGATCAGGGGGCATTTGTTTGGCTGTTGTGTTAGGTTTGACTTGCTGTTCTGGCTCATCAAGCTTAATGATTGTTTGCTCCTCTGTAGGATCTTGCTTTTTAGCAGTGAAGATAATCGGATCATCAACGGGCGCGCTAGTATGTCTAGCTTTTAGCTGATCCTCTGCTTCAGCAGCAGCATATTCATTGTGAATATTTGGATTCTCTGCGGTCAATAGTAGAGCTGTGACATTTCCCAGTTTAAACTGGGAGTTAAATCCCTGCTTAGCTTCTTCGTCGGGAATATCCATCTCCTGCGCGGCCTCACTCCAGTCCTTTACCCATCCTTTTAGTCGCCCGAACTCAATATTCAAGCGGCGCATAAAGGACTGGTCAAACTTAATATGGATATTACCGTTTTTAAAAGCGCGTACATTCATCAGTGAGCCTATGCGAGCACCACCCTTGACTAAGGTAAATTCATTGCCCTTGCCGGACTCCCAGAAAAACGAGTCGGCTCTATGCAAGCTTTGATAGCCCAGATTAGCGGCAACAATAACGATGTCATTAAGCAGGTTAAACGCTGATTCAGTCAGACCTTTATACTTCTCACGCTCCCACGTCCATTGTGAGGTATTGATGCCGCCACAGCGATCTAAAACGATCCTTAATTCTAGCTGATAGTGGCTCAGTTCTTTGGGTGCTTGCTCATACCAGTCATAGCGCCAATCCTCATCTCCAAACGTGCGCTTGTTGGATGTATAGAGGATTACATTAGCCTTTCTTACCATATCTTCAACAAGATCAACTAACTGCTGGTCATAATAGTGATTCGCGTTACGGATCACCCACATCGTCACGGCGTATGCATTTTCGTGATTAAAATCCACACTGGTATTCGCGCTTAATTTGTCCAGTATTTTCTTACGTGTCTTGCTAGTTAATCGACTGGTAATTGATTCATAATTGAGAAAAAGTTCTTTCCAGTAAAGATTTTTTAAACCTTTGATTTTTTGCTTAACGGCCTTTGCTAACTCACTGGATTTTATACCCAGTTCCTGCATGAGTTCAGGATCTAGGGATAAGGCCGCTGTGTAATTATTGCGAAGTTTTTCAAGCTGGCGATTGTAAAGCGTCACTAAAATATCAATCAGGTTCTGACCTGTGACCAGCTCTTGCTTCAGGTTATCTTTTAAGATCTGTTCATCTGCATGGCGAGAAGGCTCGCCCAGCTCTTCTGGATTGGGGAACGCCTCGGCGAACCAAAGATCAAAGGGATCAACATTGAGTCGGTTTTGTGAATAATGCGACCGTTTATAGCGAGTGTCGATGCGGATAATGTTAATCCTCGCGCGTGCTGATCGGTCAGCATCCAAAAAGTCACCGGTATAAATTACTTTAGCTTCTTTTACTTCCCGTAGTTCTAGGGCTGTTTTAATTGACTCTGAGCGTGACCAGCGCTCGGGAACAATTAGGTAAATTAGGGGCGCGTTGGCCTCTTTAATTATCTTCACAGCCCATTGCTCATATTCAGAGTAGGGGGGATTGCTGAATACTAGATCAACTTCCTTATCAATTAATGTGGATTGATAAAAGTCGGTGCCGACTGGGATAACATCCCGCGCTTGTTGCGCTAGCAGGATGGTGCTTTTTTCAATCGCGTATTTACTGCCTTTACCTGCGAGGAAATTCAAGGCGCGACCGTCACCCGCGCCACAGTCGAGGACGTTTAGGTTTATATGCTCTGAATTTTTATATAGCTGTGTTTTGCTATCTGCTTGGATGGCCTCAAGCATAGTTTGAGTCGTGGGATACCACTCAAAATCCTGACCATTTTCTTTAAGATCTTCTACCGTTTTGTTAGTGGAGCGATTCTTGGTGAGTGCTTCAGATAAGCTAATATTATGGCCTTGCATATAGAACAAGCAGCGCTCTACGTTCTCAGTCTCTTGGCAATTAGATCTTGCTGGGCACTCTTTAGGGCAGTTCGGTGTCATTAGTTTTTCTCCGTTAAGCCCCACTAAGGGGGCGTTATGTGTTGCTTGATGTTTTAAAGCTTACTTTATGAGTATACAAAAAGTCAAGTATTAATTTAAAATATTTTTTATTTTTATAAAATCAAATAGTTAACCATGATATTTTTTTACAAGTAGCTTACAGCAGTGTGCAAGCAGTGGTAAGCGCTTGTTAACACGCGCTAGCTATTAGCATGCATCCATCTAGGTGGACGCACAGGCTACGCACGCGCACACGTACATGCGCAGGCCGTTGGGGTTTTTATTAAGTGGTGTGATAAAATTGTTTTTGTAGAGATAGATTTAAACGATCATTAACTAAATAATAATAGACTGATTAAATGTTAGCCATTTTTAACTTAATATAATGTTTTATTAATTGAAGTTGGCTATTTATATATAATAATCAAAGACTTATGTTGATTTCTGGTTAATACCCCTTTGGGAGAATTGGAAACGATTGCACGGGGTTCATGAGCTACATATAAGGTCTACAATCTCTCTCACTCAAGGGCCTCATCAAAAAAAGAATGTAGGTATGTTCCAAGGTGAAGTATTAACGCCTTCAGGTTGGCGTATCCCCGTCGTGGGGGAAGAGATTGCTTGTATGGGGGGTAATCAAAAAGTCACTTGGCAGAAAATAGAAAAAGTAGAAAAAGGTGAAGTGGAGCTAGTGACTGTTCGTAGTAACTGTTTAGGTTACTCTATTTCACTCGATCATGAGTTTTTTGTTCACAAAACATCACCTTTAAATCCATTGGTGTTAGTAACGGGTGAGGATGTTTATAGCGCCTGTCAGCGCAAAGATAACCGCTTACGGTTTCATCATTTAACTCACGCTTATCCAGAGCAGGCAGCGTGCAATCCAGTTTCAGCGATTCAAGACTTTGCGCTAGAGCATTTAGATGGTGAATGTTTACACGCGATTCCAGAGAAAAATCTATCTATTTTTAGACGCTATTTAGACTATCGGTTGGTTTACCCTCAAGCCTATTTACGTACTGAGAAACGTGCAGAGTGTTACCGGATGTGCCACATGGCAGCAATCGCCTTATTAGTGCTGCTATTTCCAAACATGCGTGGACATGATGGGATGAAACGACCTAAGCAAAATACCTTGGCTCGCTGTTATCAAACTCGGGCGTTGGATTTATTACAGGTCGCGTGTTTCTTTGCGGGGATGACGGCAACAGTCGTAAATAATGCAGTGAAACTCTATCTTCATAGTAAGCGTGGGCGTTTACCCTTCAAGCCTGAGATCACCAGAGCCAGTACAGTGGTTTTAGAAAGAGGTCAGGCTTTTGATATAGATGTAAAGCATCCCTTAGTGAGATATGAAAGGAAGATTGTCATTTTATGAACACAATAAAGTTTGCAAGTCTTCCACCGGTATCAAAGGCTTTCTTCTTGGATTTTTCTAGTCGTGTGATGGCAATTGGTGGCGCGATTGGCACGGGGAAAACATTCCTGCAGGCATTGCGTATTTTATTCAAAGCCACACATATTGTCCCATGCCCAGATGGGGTACGGCGTTCTAGCTTTATTATTGTGCGTAAACGCTACGGTGACTTAGAGCAATCAGTCGTACCTGCTTTTGAGAAGATTGCTGGGGCAGCGTTTGACTTGAGTGGGCGCAAGTCACCTCTTTATGGAAAGATTTACTTTAAAGATAAGCTTGGCAAGGTGGAATGTGATTTATGGTTGTATGCCTTTGAGACAGTAGCAGATGCACAGAAGATCAGGTCATTGGCGTTTACGGATGGCGCTATTATCGAAGCACAAGAGCTAGATAGTGGAATTATCATTAAAGAGGTTTTTAAGCGGTTAGGGCGTTACCCTGCACCGGCTAATGCAGATGAGTTAGATGATTTTGAAAATAACCCGATGATTGCCTATCAGTTGCCTAATGGTCAGGTGGCAAGAGGTAAGCAATTAACGCTCGACTTCAACTATACGAATTCAACCCATTGGCTCAAAAAGTATTTAGTAGATGATAATAAAGCTAATGCAGTAGGAGTCAGGCGAAGAACACTCTACGAGCAACCACCCACCCATATTTGGATGCCGGGATCACGATTAGATGGCAGTATCCAAGGGGTTGAGGGGCGCTATCATGGTGAAGAAGGTGTTTTCATGCGCAACCCTGAAGCACTTCACTACATTAAGCATAACGGCTGGTCGTATTGGGAGGATATTTTATTAGAGTCGATGGGTGATGATGCGCTTATTCAGCAAGATATTCTTGCCAGTTGGGGCGATTACATTAATGGCAAGCCGGTGTATCCAAAATTCTCACGCACGCGGCATGTGGCGCTACAAGAGTTAAAGTATATCCCCGGTCGGCCTGTGTATGTGGGCGTGGACAACGGGTTTAATAATGCGTGGATTTTTGCTCAACAGGATCATAGCGGTCGGGTATTGATTATTGATGAGATTGTGAATGTGGGGGCTGATGCAAAGTCAATTAAAGCTGCTCTCAAAGATGATGTGAATCCCTACCTTAACCTGCATCTGCCTTTGCATACGGTAATTTTTGTGGCGGATCAGGCGTTTTGGAATGGAGAAGGGGGTGAAGGCAGGAAGCAAATCGAGGTTTTAACAAATGAAGGCTTAACCGTAGAGAAAAGCCCTTTTAAATTCACGACACCGATGCGGGATGTAGTGGATACCGCCATTGCCTCTGACCAGTTGTTAGTATCACCGCGCTGTAATCGGTTTATTGATGCAATGGTCGGTGGTTTTCACTACCCGCTTATCCGTTCAACGGGGTCATTTAGTGAAGAGCCTAATCAAAATAGCGAGCATTCACATCCGGCGAATGCGGGTGAGTTTGTCATATCCCGATTAATTAAAGCCACACCGAAACGCAAAGCATCAGGGCCGCGCAAAAAGAAGGAGTACAGTTATGTCTAATCCAGACCCAAAACTTCGGCGCATTCATAAAAATAAAGTGGTCTTACTTCGGTGGTTTGACAAGCAAGGCATTAAATCAACAAGCACGTATTTTGTTGATCCAGCTAAGCCGTTGACACGGTTTATAGTAACCAAAGATGGATTTGATTATGTAGAGCATTTTGTCGTTGAATCTGGTGAGTCAGACGAGTTTATTATGGAGTGGATGGCAGCTAATCAGGTGCTGGCGTTTGGCCGGATTAGATGAATAGGATATATCTTATAGCCTAGTAGTATGCCTTCTATCCATAAAATACCATAACCCTTTGAGAATAAACTGTCATGCCACAATGCTGGTATGACTGATCTTGCCAACTACCTAAAGACTATCCTTGTCACTGACATGATTGCCCACAAAAACTCAACGGTCACCGACCGTTTAGAGTGGTGCAAGATTGTATCCAAACGTGGGCTAACTGGCTGCACACAGCCTGAACAATTCGAGAAAGAATTAGGTAAGGCTGGACTTACCGTCATTCCGCGCAAAGTAGATGATCTTTATTCATGGCTCATCGACATGATAATCAATGCGTTTGATGATTTATTCCGTATTGAACCCACGGCTCGCCCTGATCTTTCTGCTAAAACTAAGGAAAAAGCAGCTAAGGCAATCATGGCGACTGTCAAAATGATTGCTGAGCAGCGCGCTACTTCAGCGATTCAACAAGTGATCGGTGAGTATGCGCAAATTGGGGTAAAGGTTTCACCGGATCAGGCTCTTTCATTAGCTGAAAAGCGTAATGCCAAACTCCGTCCAGATGAAAAAGAGTTACGCGAGATTGTGCTTTCTATGAAAGGGGTGGCTCGTGAGTATGAAACTCAGGAAGCCATCAAAGGGGCTAAGGAATTATCACTATTAGTTAAAGATTTCTTACAAGAAACCAAGTCCCTGAATGAGTTAAAAGACTTTTTACATGATTATTGCGTCTACCCTTTTGCTGTTTTAGAAGGAAACTTTTTACGCTCAATCAATAAGCGTACTTGGGAAAAAGACAAGCTGGTCAAAAAAAGAAAATTGATCCCTTCGCTTGCCAGGATTTCACCCTATGACTTTTTTTGGACGAGTGATTCCACTGATACCCAAAATGGGATGGGTATTGCCGTGCGTAAGGCGATGCGTCGGTTTGATATTGAGGCACTTTCAAAGCGTGAAGGTTTTGATAAGGAAGCAATTAAGGCGCTGCTAGCGGATAAGGAAATTACGCCAAGAGAATGGTTATTAGTCCAAGAAAAAACAGAAGATCGTACCCGGTGGTCAAGTCGGCCTAATGAAACTATTGATGTTTTCAGGATGTTTGTGCTGATCTCGGGTGAATACCTAGCCGACTATAAAAAAGAATTTAAAAATTTAGACACCAGTAAGCAGTATCAGCTAGAAGTTTATCTAGCCGATCACTATATCTTAGGGAAATGGTTGCATGATGCTGATTATGTCCGCCCTTTTTGGAAGGAGGTCTATGAGCCAGTGCCCTCAGAGTTCTGTGGTAACTCACTTCCTGAAAATCTAGCGGTCGTCAATGCAGCCTCTCGCCGGGGATTTATCCATTTACTACGCAATATGGGTAAGTCCACGAATCCTTCTGTTTTTGTGAATCGTGAAATGATTGATTACGACTCACTGGAAGAGGAAGAAGTCATTCTTCCTGATAATCAGTATGACTTCATTGCAGCACTGGGATCAACGGGTAAACCTGTTGATATGCTTAACTTTCCCAACTATACCAATCAGATTCTGACCTTTATGGAATACCTTGACACCCGCGCAGATATTGAGTCAGGTATTCCTAAGTATGCACTGGGCCAAGCATCGGGATTGCCTTCCGCTCTACGCTCTACCGCTTCACTGACCTTAATGATCGACTCGGCTATGAAAACGATTAAGAGCCGAGTGTATCGCGTAGGGATTGGGGTCATTGCTCCGGCCATTCAAGACATTGTTGATTGGGTTATGGATGAGTGGGACGAGGATTTTGTAAAGGTCGATGCAGAGGTCTATGTCCGTGGGCTCGAGGGTATTGTCACTAAATCCCTTGTGATTGGAAAAATTCAAGAATTACTGCAATACCTAGCCCCGTTTGTTAACTCCGGTACAGTCGATCAATCCGTAATTACCTCACTGGTAAACCGATTCATGCTAGAGGCTGGCATGGACAATATGGATTTCCATAAAAGCCAGCTAGAAATTGGGAATGCAGTTAGTCAGTTACAATCACCACAACAACCAGCAGTTTCCCAAGGACAGCAAAATGGGTGAGTTTCTTTTTAAGGTAGATAAAAAAGCGCAGGTCTGCATTACTGCAGGAGATGGCTTCTACCAAATTCAGCGAAAAATGGAAGATGGTTACGCCAATCTTGCTATTGATGGAAAGGTTCTGCAGGTCAATGCCCGTAGCAACTTATGCGTGATAATTCCATTTGCGGGTGAATATCGAATCATATGGCCAGCACCAATTAACTGTGCATCATCTAAAGATCCTATTTTTGAAGTAACAGAGCTAGATCAGCGTATTGATTTGGTGCCTGCCTCATTCAGAAATAATTTAGATGATTTGTATTTTGCGGGCTGGGTCAAAGTAACCAATTTAGATTTAAAAAATACCGAATGGTTTAAAGAGTTGGATGGCAGTTCGCTAGATAAGCCAGCGCACACTCTTATTGAGTTCGGTTCATAATTAGGAGTTTTTCAATGGCTTGTCGTAATTGCGTGATGTGTCTTAGTTTTTCGGGTATGGCAGGTGTACCCGATGGTTATTATAAGCGCATCCAAGAAGAAGGCGCTCCAAAGTGGTTTGGCTTAGATGGAAAAGAAGCTGATGCTACAGTTAGCGCGGCCCTAGAAAGTGCTTATACCACGCAAACTCGTGTTGATTGTTCACTGTATGAATCTCAAATCAATGCATCTTCTCGCTTTGTTTTGCTGGAGGAAGTTGATTCAACCACTAAGCAGCCTACTGGTGTGGTCGTTCAATTAGAAACTAAGCCAGACGGCACTTTAGTTTATACCAACCTCAGTACCTCAGCGCCGTATACGCCACCGGCTAATACATCTTTAGTGCTTGAAGAAGATAGTGATTTTACCTTGGTACAAACACCGGGTTGTGATAATGGAGTTAGCATCGAAAAGCGTGAGTGGATTCGTGCGGGTGATGCAACTGCTATTTCAAGCACGGTTATTGTAGTCGCCACCTCTGCACCACACACCCTATCTGGTTCTGAAGTATGGGGTTCTCATTGCGTAGCAGGGACTATTTTTGGTGAGCCTAAATTGTTCTGCGCAAAAATTCGTGCAGCCGACGCACCAGCTCCAATTCCTGCCGGTACAGAGACAACAAAACTATACCGCGTGATTGAGCAAGATGTATCTACTGGTATTCCAGTCTCTACAAAATACTATAAGCAGTCTGATAATACTGAGGTCACGGTAGGGCCAGCAGCAGGTCAATACTGGGTTGATGATAACTGCTGTTAATAATTTCAATTAAAGAGTGCTGGTTTAGCACTCTTTTTTGATAACACTAATGTGGGAAAATCAATGAGCTGCAAAGAAATAGATAGGCTATATGCTATTGGCTGCTATCCAGTGCTAGTTCGTCTATGCAAGACGGGTTGTGGGACTGCTGAGGTAATTACCAAGGCCACCATCATCCATGATTACGGTGGCGTGCTAGTGCAGGGAACTGATATTACTTTGGCGATCAATGACTATAAAGAGCTAGATCCTAGTCAGATTGACAAGGTTTCAACTGCACAAACGCTAGTCATGTCTGGTACTAATACGATTAAAGCACCGTTTATAAAAGTATTAGTGCGCAATACCAGTGCTGCTGGTACGTCGATCACGGTCAATGGTGGTACTGTTCATTCGGGTGAATCTAAATCATACAGTTTAGATTATTTTGCTGAGTACACTAATGATCTAGTGATCGTCGGTGGAAACTATGAAGTTGAAGTCACTAAGCGGGCATTGCTGCCCTGCTTAAAAGATGATGTAGTGGCGGGTAGTGCTGTTGGCGCAATGACTGTTGTTGACGTAGCTGCAAACGACACGCTATGCGCTGGAGAAACAAAAACATACTCAATCGTTGGCACGCCGAGTAACGCGACAGTTGTTAATAATAATAACGGCACGTTTAATGTTACGCCAACCGCTTCAGCTTGTGGTGGCTCATGGTCATTTGCTTATCAAACAAGCTGTTCGTCCGGTAGCGCAACAGCAACAGTGACAGGACAGATTCCAAGCGGTACATCTAGCTTTTCGTTTGAAGCAGTAAACGCTGGGTCTATTACGATTCAGAATATCACAACAAGTGATGGCAGCCCTTATACTGTCAACTGGGGTGATGGAACTACTACTACGCATAATAGTAATACTCAAGCCGTCCATCCGTATGCTGCAAATTATACGGGGGCAATTGTCGTTAGTTATGCGAGTTGCGCTGCGATTACGCGAATTGATGTAGCTAATCAAGCTGCTGTTAAGTTTACAGACTCAAGTATTTCTGCTCTGAGCAAACTAAAGCGTATTTATTTATCATTTACATCTAGCATCATTACTGATACAGGGTTGATCGGTAAAAATGATATTCAAGAAATTATACTGAGCAGCACAGTTGGCACGCTAATTACTGATATTGGATTAGCTGGAAAAAACTATTTAACTAGCATTTATTTAGGTAGTACAAGCAGTACTATTACTGATGTAGGGTTATATGGGAAAGCAGCATTAGTTAATTTATATTTAGACAATACGGCTAGTATTATTACTGATGCAGGGCTGCTTAATAAAAATTCAATAGTTAATTTATATTTAAATAATACGGCTAGTATTATTACTGATGCAGGGCTGCAAGGCAAAACACTCCTTTCTACATTAAGCTTAAGTAATACTGCTAGTAGTATTACCGATGCTGGATTACTTGACAAAACAGTAATTTACAATCTTAGTATTGCAAGTACGCTTAGCAGCATTACTAATGCAGGACTTGCTAATAAACCGAATCTAACAATATTAAATCTTTACAATACTTCTAGTTCTGCTGTAACTGGGGCTGGACTTGCATCAAAGCCTAATTTATCAATAATATATCTTGGTGCACTTGGCTTAAGTCAAAGCGCGGTCGATAATATTTTATCGACATTGGTTGCTACTAATACATCAAATCGACGACTAGATTTACGGTTTGGAACTAATGCTGCTCCTAGCACTGCTGGCATTGCTGATAAAACGACATTAGTCAATCGAGGGTGGTTAAATCTGTCAAATCCAGCAACTACAGCACTAACTAACTAATCGAGGTTTATATGATTGATAAAAATACAGCGGCTCGATTAGTAGCCGAGGGAAAAGTGAAGCATGATGCTAAAACTAATACAGTCACTGTTGATTTAGGCGTTTTAGGAAAGCAGATGATTGGTGTCTCTGCTACTGATATTGCTGATGCTGAGATTGCTATTATTGCTGAATCTGATCAGCTTGAGCGTGATATTGCCGAGCGTAAAGCAAATATTGAATTTGAAACGGCTGAAATTGAGCGTTTATCTAAAGAGCTGGTCGATAAAAAAGCAAAGTCTGATGCTATTAAAAATAAACCTAAGTCCAAGGTGAAGTAAATGATTGCATTAACTGGCGCTCGTACTTATCCAGCAGCAGCGATTATTAAGCAAACGCCAACGGGTATTTCTTATAAAAGCAATACAACTATTAACTCTGTGCCGACTGGCGCTCAGCATAGTGTATCTATTCTAGTTACACCAACTTCAACAGCCGATGTTGAAGTGTCGTTTGATAGTGGAACTACGTGGCCTTTAACTATCTATAAGGGTTCCTCACAGTCGTGGGGCAATGATTCTACAAATGGTATTTCATTGACTCAAATGCGTTTTAGACCAGCGGGGTATCCTGCGGGCGTAGCCACTTATAATCTGTGGGGTGATTAAATGAGCGCAGGTTATATTATAGCGACGGTAGAAGATTTATTTAGTAAAACTGAAATCAATTCATCCACCGATCTTCCTACCACATCAACTATTAACGCTAGAGTGATCTATCAGATTAATAATGATGTTACCGTCCCAACAGGTCGACCTGATGCTGGTAAAAGTTTCAAAAAAGGCGATTTTTTATTATGGGATGCAGATAAAAACGATGGGACTGGAGTCGGCGAATACATTATTCTAAATAACAGTCCGCGATTTATTAACACTCCATCTAATTATGCATTGGCTGCTAATTTAGTAAGCAATGTTGTGCCAGCTACATACGACGGATATCGAGATTATGACGGGTCGTATGCCACACCGATCACTCTGCCGCCACTGACAGTAGGATCTAGTATCGGAAAGTTTTTTAGCATAATTCATAATGCATCATTTAATTTAGTAGTTAATACGACGAATACGAGTATGACTGCTGCTTTGACGATGACAACTGCGTTGCGCTATGCGATTTTTGTTTGGGATGGCGGGCGCTGGGTCTATTTAAAGTAATCTTAAAGTAATCGAGCTAATTAATTTATAAGCCCGCTTCAGCGGGTTTATTTTTTGCTGCATGCTTTCCATAAAATCCATAAAAAATTGGCTGCTATCGTCGTTCTGTAACATGGTCTTTGTTACAGAGAGATTGATATGGAACAACTGCACAGAGCTGGAAATGAAATAGCACTAACATCGCCGACAAGCCCGCAAGGAACGGTTTCGTTTTCTATTCGTGATAAGCCGGTTTTGTTAAGCGGTGATTTTTGCGATTGGCAGGATGCCTATCACGTTATGCGCGTGACAGGCTCTTGTGGAAATACTATCACTACCATGCCCTATAAGCTGCAAGATAATCCTGTAGTTCTTAATCAGCAGACACCTACTGTCAAAATTCAAGAGCCAGGCAAGTACATGCTAGTGAGTTTTGATGGTGCATCAAAAACGGCAACGATCACTAGACAAGAGCTGGGCATTCAATTCTTAGAAGGCTGTATTTCATGACAACTGATGAAGTTAAAGCACTGAGAGAACGATTATCTGCTGATGATGGGTTTGTAAAATTCATGAGGCATAAGCGCTTATCAGCGCAGCGTGTCTTGAATGGCATTGCTATGAGCCATGAAAGTTTTACAGATGCTCAATTGCGAAGTGCTATGGCTAATTATGCATCTATTCTCAATCTCTCCTCTGAATTAATTACAATGGAGAAGTCTAGTGTCACCTGAAGATTTAAAAAAGTGGGGCGATGATTTGCTAGCTGCACAGCGTAGACAGCTTGAAGAGTCATTGCCTGATTTGTTAGCTAAGCATGTTCCTCAATTACAGCAAGATCAGCAGCCTGATCGTTACGATTTTGATACTGATCCTGAAGCCGCTGTAAAAGCTATGCTGAAGCAAAGTATGGCAGAAATGCAGTCAAAGTTTGGGCAGCAACTAACGGGATTAACTGAGCAAGTCAATCGAATAGCTAAGCAAAATGATATGCAAGCCAGTCAGTTTATGCAGGCTATTATTCCCGGGGCTGTCGCTAATGAGGAGTTTGATAAAAAACCATCTGGTTTTGGTTCTTTGACCTGGGGCCAAGCTAGAAAAATGTTTGAGCAAAACAATGATATTGAAGGTCTTCGGCAGTACGCCAATGCAGCTACTGAAAGTGCTGAGACTATTCCAAAAAATCAAGAGATCACCACGTCTAAAGCGCGTGCTTCTTCTAACAGTCAGTCGAGTTTGCCTACTTCATCCGATGCCGATAGAGATTTATTGGCAGTGATGCAGGGGCGCATGACTGATGCCGAATATGAAAAAAAATACGGGGGGTAACTAATGAACGCTCGATATGCACCGGGGGTTTCCCCTATTCCAGTAGGCTCTAGCCTAAACCCAATTCAATATATCCGTAATGAAAAGATTATGGGTATTAAAAAGAAAAGCATATTACCGCGAATTTCTGTATTCAAAGGATTCGGAAAGTGCGGTACTGCTTTTAATATTCGTCACGAATTTGAAACACATAATCGCGCTCAAGAAGTTGAGTATGGCGGTATTCTAAAACCGGTTACTGTGCGCATGCCGCGTGAACAGATATTCATGGTTGGCGACAAGATGGGGGTATCTCTTGCTTGGGAAGAGTGTAACTGGGAAAAAATCCAAGCGAATGACCCTTCATTTGTGCAGGAAGTCATTGATAGCTATCAAGCAGATACGATGCTGGCTTTTGATAGTCGTGCCTTCGCAACAATCATAGGTGAGGCTAGCGCAAAAAATCGCGGAGTTAATGCAGGATACCGAAGCGGTAATATCAATCTAGGGACACAGGCTAACCCACTGATCACTAACCCTGATACGGTGTGGGGGCAGCACTATGGCATGCAGCGAGTCATGTCTGAGATGGGGCTAAATTACTCATCTACAGGTCGTCCTATGTATGCAGTAGTTGCTGAGGGCTATATGGAAAATATTGCTCTTAATGACCGATTATCTGCTTATTACTATAACGGCCAGTGCCACACTTGCAGCTCGCCAGTGATGGGGGATTCACGGCAAGTTGATCAAGTCGAGTATATCAAGTCACGCTGTCTGCCTGTCATTAATGATGGTGGTGCCATGATCTACCCAATTTTATTTGGCTATGATGATGCGCTATGGACAGGCTATGACGTAGCCATTGACTACAAAGAAGGGGGTCGTGGTGATTCAAATAAATACATCGACATTTATTGGCATTTTGGCTTAAAGCTCATTGACCCGCGCAAAGTAGGTGTTATGTGGGTGCGTGTTGAGCCATTGGTAACAGGGGGTTAAGTCATGGCGCGTTATTTATTTGATCAGGAACCGGCTAGCTATGGTAATGGTTCCATCGTTAATCTGCACTGGACAGCACAGGATGCACTGCTGACCGCTATGCCGCCTTGTGATGAAATGGAAAAAAGCTGGGGTATCAATACTATTGATATTCGGCAAAACTCTGCGGTAAAGATCCATTTTAATACTGGGCTAGAAGATGGTGCTTTAGAGCAAAAGCTAATGGATATTGGCCCAACGCCTGAAGATGAAACATTTGAAATTGTTCGTTGGGTTGGCCCCGGTGTTGGCTTTAAAGGGATAGCGTGGTCGGTAGCTTGCGCTGAAAAGAACTGCGTTGAGTTCAATATCAAGGTCAGTAAAGTTAATTGTGCTACCAAAGAAGTGACCGAAATTCAAAAAGTCGAAGGCATTAAAGCTTACGAAAAAGTTTGGGCCAAGCAGGACTGGTTAGCTAAACCTGTTGGTGTTGAGGGCGGCTTTATTCTGCTGGTATCGCTAGAGTTTACCAAGCTCCCCTATGTAGACGATGAAGGTAATCAATACTGGGGTAATGACTGTAATCCAGTTCCATGCATGGGTATTGATGTGCATGCACTCACAGAAGATACCTGCATGCGTAGAGTCATTGAAGGCTGCGGTAATGTCGGTGATTGCTGCAATAACATGCCATGCTGGAAGTGTGATCAGCAATGCTTAACTAAAGCAAGCTGTTAAATAAACAATAGCGCTCTTTTTAATGAGAGCGCTTTTCAATAAAACATAGGTAATAGGTAAACTGTCATGCAACAAACATACGGCTATATAAATACAAAGACTAATGTTCTGTGGGCTGGTCAAACGCCAATGCTCGATATGCTCTCTGATACTAGTCATCCAGATAATCGCGGTCGACTTGAAACATTTGTTAATGACCAAGAGCATGGGCGATTAGACTGGGAGCGTATTTCTGATGAAAGCCGATGGAAGGAGTTGGTTGCTATCTACGGCGAGGCTCAGGGTATTACACTAGAGGATAGACCAGCACCTGTAAAAGAGGCTATTACGGTAACTAAATTTCCTCGTAAATCAAAAGCAGCAAAAGCAGCATCTGTCAAAAAACCAAAAAAGACGGTGACACGTGCTAAACCTCTTACTGAACCAGCATCATCTGGTAATGAGCAGCCCGGTTAATCATGTGCTCTTATGATGATTTAGTGCAGCATATTGCTGGTTGTCGGATAAACGATGAGTTTTCGTCTAATAAAGGCGACTGGAAAGTATGGAAAGAAGATGTAATTCGTAAAGTTTTACGTGAAGCACTTTCTTCTATCTTTGCTTTGCGTCCCGATTTATTTGCTATCAATAAAGAAGTTACTCTTAAAGAGTGCGCCTGCGTACAGTGCTTTTGTGAAGACTGCTGTCGAGTCGTCGGGGTGATTTCTGTAGATGGCCAAAGCTGCAATATCATCGAAGATAAAGATGATGAGCAAGATAATTTCAGCCTAGATTTTTTAGGCTGTTATTTCACAGATTGTGATACACCAGACTGTTTTCATGGGGAAGGCCCCTTAGATGGATATAACCCAGGCTGGTGGGATCAAATTGAAACCAGTCCCTGCTGTATTCGCTTTCAGCATCCACCGCCTCGTGCTGGTATTAAGGCCATTATTTCTTGCGTTCCAAATACGGTACTAGATGGTCCTGAGCTACCTTGTACTGTGTGCGGTGAGCTATTTCAGGCGATTGTCGATAATACCCTATTTCGGTTATATAGCATCGATCATAAAGATGGTGCAATGCCAAAGCTAGCTGAAGCGCATTGGCAGGCTTATTTAACCACTATGACCACTAAGTTTATGGTGGATTATTCGCTACTTGAAGATGATTTCTTGTTGACCAAGCGGAGGATCAATGGCGACTAACCCCTGCAAAGCCTCACCGAAAATACCTGACAAGACGCAGTGGAGCTCATTTCTTGCAGATATTATTCCCTTTGTATCGAGTCCAAAGCAAGATTATCGGCGAGCGCCTGATGATGTCATCATCCATTATGTAAAAAAGGCTGCGCAGTATTTTGCTCAAGACTCTACGCTGCTAAGGGATAAGTTTTGTTTTGATTTAGAGTGTGGTGTAAATACCATCCCTTTTTTTATTCCCGATGACCGAGAGCTTATTCATATACATAAGCTAGTTGTATCTAGTGAAGCAGTCAGTGCTTGTGGGAGTACGCGCTGTCTTGAGCGCCAAAGTGACTGCAATAGCTGTGGCAGTATGGATATAGAGTATTCAGTTATTGGTTTTAAGCATGACCTAGAAAACCAAGAATTAAAGCTTCCCTTTATGCCAGTGGGTAGCTCGGTCAATGGATTTTGCGCTACCTATAGCTATACCAAAGTGTTCGATAATTGTTCGGTTCCCGTTGAATTTCAGGGCCAGCGTTGGCGCAGAGCTATTATTAGTTACGCACTAAAATTGCTTTATGGCATGAAAGACATGGACTGGGCTGATAAAGCCTATTTTGCTAAGTATGAGCAAGAGTCAGCGCACTGGGCTGCTAAGGGTCGCGCTTTTGCAACTAATCAAGGTGTAACTCAGCGACAAAGAATATCTAAAAAAATGGCTGATGCCTTTTGGAGTTAGGCCATGATCTACTTGCCACCACAAACCACGGCACTTCAGTTTTCTATTAAGAACTCGCTGGATATTAATAGACCACCGGTTAGGCCCGAGGGTGCTATTACTTTTACCCTAGAGCGCAAAGGCTGCTCTCAATCTTGTGTGCTAGATAACTTTGAAATTACTGATGATTTTCCATCGGTGACGGTTGATATTAGTAGCGTCTCTTTGGATAGAGGGTATTACGAAGGCTATTTAACGATTGGCTGCGAAGAAACGTGTCGGGCAAAATTCTTTATAGGTCAAAACCTTTGTTTTGATACAACTCGGGTTGAAGGTTGCAATAATCTCGGGGTTGATAATTGCCAAGTAAAGACCTGCAATCCTTGTAATGTGTGCGGATCGGTCACTTATCGAACCTACCAAATATTATCAGTTGATGAAAATAAGGGAATCACGTTTCTTACCGTAGACAAATGCATGGATGTACCGACCTGCGAGGTCTGTTCATGCCAAGATTAGACCTAAGAAACTTCAAAGGCTTAGCGCCTAGGCTACACTCTCGCTTAAAAGAAGCAACCTATGCTGAAGCAGTGACTGATGCCAAGTTATGGGATGGTACCATTCGTAACTTCCCATGCCCGACTATTCATTGCGAGGTAGGTCAGCCTATTCAGTCGATTACCCCTATTCCTGATTGCCCTTGCCTAACATGGCCCACGAAGGTGGATATAGTTATTGATTGTAATCTCGTTTACATCACCGGTGATGGTGCTCCACAGATAGCAACATTTGCTGAACTCTGCCAAGGCAAGTCCTGTACTTGGTGCGTACCCTGTCCAAAAACAGCACCAAAAGCAGCGTTTACAATCTGTGACAATGACAAAGCGCGTTATGTGGCCTATTCCTATACCCGTCTTAAAAAGGTTGGTAATCGCGTTTTTGAAAGCGCCTTGTCTCCACCCACACAACTCCTGTCAGTTTGCAGTGATAGTGAAGTCAAGCTATCAGGGTTGACGGCTGAGGGTGATTGTTTTTATGGATTTAGGATTTACCGTGCTGAGTCGGGTTTGAAATTTGGTGAGGTTGAAACGCCTATTAATGATGCGTGGCTCTTTGTAGGAGAAACCACAGCAACAGAATTTACCAACAAATTGAAGTTTGATCAGTGCGAACCTGCCGACCCCATGCTACATGAATCGGGTTGTCCACCTAATAATTTGCATTCTCTGCGGATGACAGAATCAGGGGTCATGGTGGGATTAGCGAATGATGAGCTTTGGTACACCTATCCCGGTGATCCTATGAGCTGGGGTAAGAGTCGACGTAGAAAGATTCGTAGTGTCTGGGGTAAGCCTCTGCGCTTAGAGGTGCATAAAGATGATGTTTATGTGCTGACCGATTATTTTCCTATCCACTATCGCGTTCAATTACAAGATTCAGGTGTACAACTTCAACGGAATTTAATTAATAAATATCTGCCTTTAGTTTCTATTCAAAGTGTTTCAGTAGGCTATCAAGGGGTGGTCTATGCCTCAGATGCTGGCTTAGTTTTATTACATGGTAGTGAGGCTCAAGCCATTACATCCCCTTGGTTTAATAGAGATCAGTGGCGACGGTTAAAGCCAGAAACACTCACAGGTGTTGTACATGATGATGCTTATGTGATGTCCACAGAAGTAGATGCTTTTCTGTTTGAGTTTGGAGATGGTGTGTATGCAAACAATGAAAACTCTGATCTGGTTGGTCTTAACTTGGGTGGTCTTATTATCGGTGCGACCACTATGCGCGCCAGCGATGCGGTATATTGGGCAAAAGAAGGTGTGGTTTATCGTTGGGACTGGGAGGAAATGGCAGTTGGTAACCACAAAGAGGCTGAGAGTCTTGAACAGCCATGCTGTCCGTTCTTTTATCGACCGTCGATTGAAGATGTTAATTCCAGTGCGACTTATACGGCTGCGGAGGTTCATCTACGTCCCGGCTCCCATGTAGTGTTTCGCTATTATGATACCGATTGCCGCACACCTACACTGATTGATGAAGAGCAGCGTCTTGATTGTGAACCTTTCAGGCTTACCGATTGTCGGCGCACTGAGGATTCTATGATCGAGGTAGAGGGGTGTGGCACTATTGATAGTATTACATTAGGTACGAGTTATCAGGCTTTAAGAGCTAGGTAGCTTCACACTCAATAGTTTGCTTTCTAAGCTCTTTGCGGTGTCTATGTCATTACCTGCAATCACCGCTACTATTGCACCGAATAAATTGATAAAATCTTCCATATCGAACCTTTTTAAAGTTGGTGTTCGGTCACTCGGCAGGTGCTACTAACACCGTGACGAGACTTAATTCAGCCCACTGATTCGCGTCAGTGGGTTTTTTCATTTTAGGAGGTCGATTCTAGCGAGCTGGATGGGGTTTCCATTTTTGAGGGGGGTTTGTGGATTGTAACTGATTAAAAATCCTTTCCATAAAAGCCTGTCAGCCTTTTTAAACTTATCAATACGCTACGATGCAGTTTTTACTAGACGTTGTAGCCATGCCGCCAAATACTGCTAACCCACAATCGCCTGCTAAGCAAGATCCCCTTGATGCCATTATTCGTCGTTACCTAACGGTTGATGGCGTGCTGCATGAGGAAGCTTTAGAGGTGGTGCAGCGATGGTATGTCTATCTCAATACACTGACCAACAGTATTGGTAACCAGCTCAGACAAGAAAAACCTATACCCATTGATCTAGTTGAAATTGCCTTTGAAACACCCATTGCTGGGTTTCAAGGTAATCAGTTCTGGCAGCAATTCGGGCAGAACATCCTCCCCTTGGTACAGCGTGATGTAGTGACCAATCATGTGATTATGCGCATGACTAAAGATAATGCGGATTTGGTATTTGCTCTTAATGTGATTGGTCAGCATACCTTTATCGGCTTAGTTATTTCTCTGGTTCAAAAAGACGGCTTGGCTAGCTGGAAAGCTTTTGAAGTGGAGTACCGGAATTTAATGGTTTCAAACTTAAAGGACTACTTAAAAAATGGGACTACCGGTAACGATTGATAACCCTGAGTTCATTGAATATTACGAGTGTGAAAACGAGCGTCGTAAGCAATCGTGGGTATCAGCAGGGATTATTGCGGCACTTGGTCTGCTTCAAATTATTAAATACGCAGAGTTATACGGCGATGTCGTTAAAAAGCGCAAAGAGATTAATGATTTAATTTACCAATGTGCTCTGAAGGAATTCGAGTTCTGGCGGGATTATATCTATCCGTATGCAATGGAAGCATTTAACTACATTTATAACTTGCCAGAGATTGATATTAACTACGATGACCCGCTGGAGGACATTGATATGTCTTATATTTTGGCGGGTGCTACCTCGTATGAAAAACGACTGGATGATGCCTGTGACGCTTGTAATGACGCTTGTGATACCGATTTGGCTGCTGATTTTGTGTTAGCTCAAGCGGGTGCAGCTACTAACTTAGTCCGTAATCAGGAGCGCCGTGCACTGGCCCGTAAAGAATTAAAAATGCAGGGCATGGCTACCGCCAGTCGGTTTGGTAAAGATGCAGCAGCGGTAGGTCGTCAAATGCTCACTATTGCGCTCAATCTTATTAATTCATTGGTGGCAATGGCTTCTTCTGGTTTAAACGCTGGCCTTAATATGTTCGGCTCAGGTCTGGGAATGTTAGCTAATGCGTTTGGGTGATCTAAATGGCTGATTGTGGTGAAAACATTAGCGTCGGTGGAATCACCGTCGGTATTGAAACAGTTAGCACGGTTTTATCATTGCTTGCCGCTATCTACTTCTATGATAAGTGGAAGGAAGATGTCGATAACATGATGGCTCTCGCGGATAAGTATGCCGCGATGGGTAAAGAGTATTGCGAGAAAGCTGAGCAGCTACGTGAAAATGATAAGAAGGTTATGCAGTATGCGCGAGATTTTCCTGATACTGCACCAGAACAACATTACCGTGAGGCAGCTTGTGCCACAGTCGCTGCTGAAGCTCAAGCAACTTTATTACGTGCTTATTCCGTGATGCCCTCTGATGCGATTGGCGCCCGCTGCCAAATACGCCATGAAACTGCCCGTCAGATTATCAAGCAGGGCGTTGCTAAAACTGCTGATGCAGTGATTCGCCAGCGCCTATTAGACGATAAATATAAAGCGGCCAAAGTAAATGCTTACCTGATTGGGATCAATGGGACAACCCCCAATTTGGGTTCTGCATTCAAAACGGTGGCTGATGCGTTTGCAGAGTCTGCGGCGGCCAATGCTCAAGCCTTTAGTGGGGCTGCTTATACGGCGGCACGGGGCGCGGGTACGTTGTGGCAGCGTTTTAATAGCCCACCTCCCATGTCTTATGCCAATAGCTTCAATAGCCCACTGTATGCACAAGGGGCGCAACCTGTCAGTGTTGGAGGATTTTTCTAATGAGTTTTTCATTTAATGAGTTGGATTCATTGTTAAGTGACCAACAATACGCGATTGCTAAACGCGGTAACTTTGATTTGCCCTTCGGCGGAACGACTGAAGCAGAGTTTGATTTTCTAGCCAAGAATGGAGCGATCAATACGATGGCTCCTAATTTCCTATCCTTTATGGCCGGTATCTCTGCAAGCAATTTAGCGACTCAAGCTAATCGCCAACAGCAATTTGAGCAGTTTGGAAAGTTGCGTGAGGCTAATTCGGTGATTGCTAATCGCGATTCAGCCACGCGGAATAATTTATTGGAAGGTGATTCCAGAGAGTTGCAGATGCCTTATGTGGGAAATCTAGCAAAGGCCAATGCAGGATTAGCCGAAGAGAATTGGCAACATCAGCAGTTGGTGAATGCTAATTACCAGCGTGATTTTGATTCGCAAATGAATGCGCGAGAAGCACAGACCGAAGGAGCGAAGCTTCAGAATGCGCAGCAGCATTTTATTAATAAAAATCTACAAGGTCGTGAAGATTTATATACTCGTAGCCAGAATGCAGCCATAGACCAAACTAAGATGCAAACTGCTGGTGCGGAAATCACCAATAGGATTAATAGCTTCAAGGAAAGTAAAAAACAAGAAATTCATGATTTGGAGATGAGACTTCAAAAGAATCAGATTAGCCGTGAAGAGTATGATATTAAAAAGCTTGAATTTCTATCGCAGTATTTTGCAGCAGATCGGCAGATAGATAATGCCTACAAGCAATCACAAACGGATGCAAATAACGCATTGGCTCAAGAGCGTAGGAATGGTAATGGTGGTGGTTGGTGGTATCCAACCATGGAGACCAATAATCCTACTCCTACTCAACAGCCACAAATTCCTCCTCAGAGTGGTTTAGGAACTAACGCTAGCCAAACACAAGATATTGTGAAGTCAGCACTCATTAAGCAGGCTCAGGGTGTTTCTTTAAGTCCTAGTGAAATTGCTTTATTGCAGGGTATGAATTTGCTAGTTGGTGGTTATTGATGAAGTTCGATCAGGGGGCTTTGCTGTGGGCAGTCAGTTCTTTAGCAGATATGGGTCATCCTGACCCTGAGGGATTAGTGGCTAGAATTGAGGCGACTAAGAATAATGGGAATATTACGGGTATCGCCAAAGAGGAGGCTGCTAAGGTAGGCATCCGCAGTGTTGATGAACCTGTCATGTCGATGTTTGCAGCAGCACAGTACGACACTCGCACTAATAAAACCTATCAGGTAAGCGATGAACGGCGTTCTGCGATTAACTCACGTATTAATCAAGCATTATTTGCCAATACTGTACCTAAAAACCCCTTTTTGGATGAATCAGGATTCTTGGTTTTAAATCACCAACCCAACGAAACCAATGTGCCTGATGATGAAAAGCTGCTAGGGACTATTTTTAAAATGATGGATGAAGTTCTATGAATATTGATGCTAATCGTTTAGCTAAAGATTTTGGTATTTTTGATCCGTCTATTTTAAGAGAAGAGGATAAAGCACAGCAAAGGCGTTTTCCTACACCTAAAGAATTTGTAGATGCAGCGCCTGGTGTAGAAGATTTTGATGCGCTTGGTAAAGCTTACGCTTCAATGTATGAGGATTATGCAACCAAGACATTAGGAATGAATCCGGGTTTGGCTAAAGCTCGCTCTCTGTCTGTTCAGCAAGTGTTTTTTAATGGTATGGACAGTACTGGATTCAATAGTAATTGGGAGGGTGTTCTTAACCCACAAAAGCAACAAGCTGAAGTACAGCAACAACAGCAGTTAGAAAAACAGCAGGAGGTTTCGCTACTCGATACGGCTACGCAGGGCTATAGCGATATGAAAGCAGCCGAAATGCTGGATTTGAATCGCCAATATCAAGAAGCTATCCCAAAGCTTGAACAAGATGTAAAAGATGCAGGGCCAATGACTCGCTGGCTTTACGATGCGACCTTAGAGGATAGTAAAAAAGGTCTTCAAGAAACCCAAGATTGGTTAGCGCAGTATGAGGCTGATAAGAAAAATAGAGCAGTTAATCCTACTTTAGAAAAAATTCAACAGGCTAAAACCTTTGGTGATACATGGGATGCGTTTAAGGAGCATCCGATTGATGCGATTACTTATGGTGCGGCAAGTAGCGCTATTCCTTCTACTCTGATGTTAGGGAATGCCTATTTAGGTAATCGTGTTGGTGGGGCGACAGGTGCAATGGTTGCGGGTGGTGCATCATCGGCTGATATGGAATACAAATCAGGCGTGATGGAGGCTTTGAGTGAAGCTGGTGTGAATGTAAGTGATCGTCAAGCACTCGATAAGGCTCTAAAAAACCCTGAATTGATGAGTAAAATTGATCTACAAGCAGGACAGAAGGCAGCGGTCGTTGGAGCATTAGATGCGGCTAGCTTGGGGGTCGCAGGTGCAATTTTTCCATCATCGCCTGTCAAATCTACTTTGGCAAATGCGTTTATTGCACAGCCTGCTTTGGGTGCAGGTGGCGAGGCGTTGGGTTCTGTTTATTCTGGGCAGGAGATTAAACCGGGTGCAGTCGCACTAGAGGCATTAGGTGAGATTCCTGGCGCTGTAGTGGAAACGGCAATGATGCGCAGAGGTGCTAGTCCAACCCCACAACGTGATGCGGCTATTGATACAACAACAGTTATTCCTCAGCCTATCCAACCCATTCAGCCCAATGCTAATCCACTGAGCCAGTTTGCCCAAAAGCCACAGACAGCTACTCAAACTAATTCACCCCCTGAGCAGCCAAATGGCTTAGATATGAATGCGGTTATTGACCGTATGATTGGCGCAGAGTCCGCAGGTAAGGCGGATGCTAAAAATCCGCTTTCTTCTGCTGAAGGTCTTGGGCAGTTCATTGATTCCACTTGGTTAGCGATGGTGAAAAAACATCGACCTGATATTGCTAGTGGGAAAAGTGACGATGCTATTCTGGCTTTAAAAACGAATGGTGCGTTGTCGCGAGAAATGACGACACGCTATGCTGAGGATAATTTAGCTGATCTGCAAGCCTCTGGCTTTGAGGCAACAGGACGTAATGTTTACTTAGCACATCATTTTGGCGTAGAGGGTGCAAGTAGTCTGTTAAAAGCTGATCCCAATAGCCCAGTATCCACAGTCGTTTCTGAAAAGGTCATCCAGCAAAATCCTTATATGAAAGGGAAAAGCGTGGGTGAGGTGCTGAATGTTATTAGTAATAAAATGGGAGAACAGGCAGGAGCGGTCAGTGCTAATAACAGCGGAAGCCAGTCCGTTAGGACATCCGAAGGTTTTCAGAATACAGCGACTGAGCAGCCTATAGACAGCCCAACATTGGCACCTGATCAGTTATCTACACCTCAAAAGTCATCAACACTTGTAGATGGTCAGGTATCTGCTAATACACTCGTAGAAAACAAACTGCCAAAAGCTGAAATTTACGATGCGCAAAATAATAAATATAACGCTCAATACGAAGTGGTAGATGCAGCTACATTAGCACCAACCATTGAAAAGGCAGATAACCAATACCGAGATCGTAATCGAGCTGAGTCACAACGACAAATTGAAAGTATTGCAACCGATCCTAACTACGGTCGCCTCAATATGTTGCATTCTACTTTTACGGATGGTGCACCCGTATTGCAGCAAGATAATACCATTATTGCAGGTAATGGTCGTATTGCTGGTCTGAAGAAAGCTTATGAGTCAGGGAGCGCTGAAAATTATAAGCGTAGCCTTCTTAGTGACTTGGCCTCAAAGGGCGTTGATACCGCTCCTATTGAGCAAATGCAAAGTCCGATCTTGGTACGTCGATTAACAGATGAAGTGGATACTAAAAAAGTCTCTGTCTTATCGAACGTAGGCAGTGGTATGGTTATGTCACCCTCTGAGCAAGCCATCATAGATGCTGGGTATATCCAGTCGCTTCATGACTTCACACCTGATGATACCGGCGATATCACTTTTCAATCAGCATCAGGTTTATTCAAACGATTGGCAAAAGCTGTACCGGATACAGAGCGTAATAGTATTCTCACAGATGAAAATAAAGTCGGTGCAGATGGTGTCAGGCGTGTTAAAAATGCCTTGTTGTATATGGCCTATGGTGACTCACCTGCATTACGACAAATGACAGAATCGGGAACACCTGATCACATCAATGTAACGAAGGCACTCGTAAAAGCTGCTCCTGTTTTAGCCGAGTTGAGAGATAACATTAGACAAGGTATTTCACATGATGCAGATATAACGCCTGCCATTATTGATTCCTTTGCACTTTTCTCACAAATTAAGAAAGACCCTAATAACACAATTGAAAGTTGGTTGAATCAACAAGATGCTTTTTCTCAAGTAAAACCTGAGGTGAAAGCATTGGTTCAGCGACTAGAGGTGGCAACTCGCCGTCCTAATCAATTAGCCGATTTTCTTGTAAGTTATGCTAATAAATTAAAAACCTATGGAAGTCCTAAGCAAGTTGGTTTATTAGAGGCCAATGTAGCGCCAAGCCAATTGGAGGTATTAAATCGTGCAAGTATCGACATCCCCCTCGGAAATATTAATGACCGATCAGGTGCATCAAGAGTTAATCAATCCAGTGCTCAACCTAATGCAGAAAATAGAGGAGAGGCCAGAGTTGATGAAGCTACTGGAGGAGGCTATGCAGGAAGTAGGTCTATAAGTTCAAACCCACTTTATAATATTTCACCACGCCAGGTTAATCTAACTGGCAATGATACTAAACTCACGACTGCATGGAAGCTAATTGCATCACAGGATGATGCATTCCAACTCCCTATCTCTACTAAAAAAACACTAGCTGATATTGCTGGTGACTATGATCCTGCGATTAAAGTAGAGCTTGGTACAGAAAATAAGAATCAACGCCAATGGGTAATTAGCGTACCGGTTGGCAAAGGATTTAAACAAGCTACTGTTACCGAAGGCAAAGGCCGAGATAAAACAGTTTACCTAGATATATCTGAGTTTAGCACAGGCAGCAGTGGTCGCACGGTTTACCAAATGATTGGTGACTATGCCCATAATACGGGCAAAGTTTTTATTGGTGATCCTAATGGCCTGTCTGCTATTGCCCAAGTCCGCAGAACTGAAAACATGCTATCTAGTGCATTGCGTTGGGGAACCACTGATCATTTACAGCCACATGAGTTACAGTTAAAACCAGACTCTAATAAAGTAACACCTTTACAGTGGAAGGTAGGAAACACTGAATTTAATATTGACCAAATGCTACGGGCTAGCATGGGCAATCTATTAAATCAAATTCCTGAATTGGGGCAAATTCGCTATAATTTTGAGTCTCAACAGTTTGAGGCTCAGGATGCTGATGGAAAAACAAAAGAATATTTGGACACTGACTTCGGAACTCTCGCCTCTCAGTCCAGAGGAGCTAGAGCGGCGCAGGCAGGGCGCACTACGCTTAAGAGAGCGGTTGTTAGCGCTTCCATTCTATCAGGACAAGGACAAGCGGCTTGGAATGCAGTATTGGGAAACCTTATACGACAGTCAGGTCAACAGCTAGATAGTCCTCTTCAGGGTATTCTTTACGGTCTTGATTCGTCGCTAGATCAAACCATTCACCAAGTAGCAACGGATAAGCAATTATCCAATTTAGCCGAAGATGCTCTATTAAGCGCGTTCGGCGAATCCCCAAAAAACCAAGCGATTGCTGATCGGTTATTACGCCAGTTCTTCTTTGACAACTTTGTTCAATCTGAAACTTATCCTGACTCGCGTAGCTTTGTAACGGCACGGATGAATGAGCTACGTAGCTCAGGGGCGTTAAAAGCAATCAGTGATAGCTACTTTAATGACGGCAATACAAGCTTTAGGTTAAAGGATGAAACTAATCGCAAGCAGATTAGTGTAGATAAAGCTGAGTCCGCTATTCGGAGAGTCTTGGGTGATATTCCGTTTGAAACGCGCATTCCTGACGAGATTAGGTGGGGTGCAGGTGCGGCAGCTAATCGAGTCAAGGCCGTCTTTGCCAATGGAAAAATCTATATTGATACGGCCAATATTGGCTCAGTAGCTGAAGCTGAGGCTTTAGCGGTAGAAGAGCTGACGCATCGTGGGGTTGCTAATCTCTTTGGGCCAGACTACGACGCTAGACTCACGGAGTTATATGAAGCCGTCGGTGGTCAGGCGGGTATTCGTCGTTTCATAGCGCAGCATAAAATTGAAATGGCGGATGATTATTTTAGTCAGTCTGCTACAGCGCAGATGGATGAGTTGTTAGCGCACATTGAGGCAAATCAAGCGACTTTAACCGTTCGTGTCAAACGTGCCTTCCAGCGTTTAATAGCGCACTTGCGCAATGCTATTCGCCGTTTAAACACCAAAGCACTGCACAATGTTTCTGATAGTGACATTATTTTAATTGCAAGAAACGCAAGGAATGCGGCCAAAAATTCGGTTAGTAATTCGACAGCGAGCGTTCGTTTCCATCTTGATTCAGAACAGGCAGCAGCGGCGCATGATTTGTCTAATATCAAGCGATTGCATGACCAAAGAAAGCGGCGGAGTGGAAAATTAGGGCGCTATCTTAAAACTGAATATCAGACTTGGGGTGATCGCAAAGCAGCGGTGAGTGCGAGTCTGTTTAAATCTGAGTCGGCTGAACGTGCGGCGGTGGCACGCTGGGCAAAGCGTCATTTGTTTTCAGACTCCTTCCTTGGGCGTGATGTGGCGGATGCTAAGCGGGGTTTGGATTGGAGTAAAGCAGCCACTAATGAGAGGGTTAAGAGCGATGTCGTAGTCTTGGAAGCCTTGATTGAGAATATCTATGGCAAGCATCGTTCAGAACTTACTCGTGATGAACAAGAGCAATTTCATCAGGCGCTCACCGGGAAAATCGCTTTTCCGAATGATGCTATTCAGCGGGATGTGAATGTGTTCCGTGCACGGATTGATGAAGCTTCACAGAAGCTGATTAATGAAAAATATCGTGAAATGCAGATGCGGATTGACGAGTTGAATGATGAAGGTAAAGCCGCTATTGCTAAGTTGGCTGCTGAATGGTTAGACCCGAATTATAAGTATGAAGAGGGGCAATCTATTCCCAAGGCGTTAATGCAGATTCATCGTTTGCAAATGCAGATTAATACGATAGAGGGCAATAAAGGGGCTTATCTCAATCGTTCTTATCAGGCTTTTACTGATCCTAAGTGGGTGGAGAAAGTGAAGCGGAAGCCCGTGTATCAGGAAGCCGTCCAGTTTATTCAAGACGAGAATAACTTGAGCAGGGATAAGGCTGAAGCAGCCTTGAATACTTGGCTGGAAGGCACCAGAGGCCATACCAACATGATTAGCTTCTCAAGCTTAGGTGGAACGAATGAAGGGATTATGAAGCGCAAACGTCAGGATATGCCTTCGGTCTTGCGTCAGGTGCTGGGTGAGTTCACCGACCCCGTTTATAACTATGCGAATACGATTACGCAGGTGGGGGCTTATGTGGCGCATCAACAGTATCAGATGACCTTGCGTCATTTGCTGCTGTCGATGCCGGATATTGCTACGGTGGGCGAAGCGTCGGGTAATAAGGTGGGGCAGTTTCCCCAAACAGCGGCTTATTCGGTATTGAATGATGTGTTTGTAGAGCCTGCCTTTTTGAAGGAGTTGCAGGACTTTGGGGTCGATAAACCTCTGATTGATAATCCACTGATGAATGCGTTAGTGAGTACCTCAGCCGCTGTGAAGTTGGGTAAAACGATTGGTTCACCCACCACGCAGATGCGTAACTTCTGGTCTGGAATCTTGCTGTTGGCACAAGCGGGGCATTCACCGTTTGGTGAGTTTAAGGACACGTATGAGCTGATGCGCTATGCCAAGAACCGCGTGAATGTGTTCACGGGTGATCTGATGCTAGGCAAGCAAGAGGCGATGCTGCTGAATCAAAAGTATATTCGCTTGGGGGTACGGCGTGATGGTGCGAGTTCGGGCGAGCTGGAGAAGATATTTAATGATTTTCACCAGATGGATACCGCTGTTCGTGAGCAGGGACTCTTGCGCCAGTCGTTTAGTTTGCTGGTGCGAAGTTATCAATTCAGTGATGATTTTTTTAAGATTATTCACTTTGAAAAGGGACTGGCTGACCTGAAAAAAACGGGTATGTCCGAAGCCGATGCTGAGTTAGAAGCCGCTAGGCGTACTCGTGACACCATGCCTACCTATTCGATGGTGCCGCGCTGGGTACGTAATGTGCGCCAATTTCCGGCGATTGGGTCATTTGTGGCCTTTCCTTATGAGCAATTACGCACCTTGAAAAATAATTTGGCTTATATGGCAGGGGATGTGCAGCGTTATCGAGAGACGGGGAATAGTCAGTGGTTAATGATGGCCGGAAAACGGGCGATGGGGCTAGCCGTTGGTTTTGCTTTGCCCTCCATCGCGGCAGCCGCGTCGATGTGGATGTTTGGGATTGATGATGAAGATGATGATGCGCTGGATCATTTTGGGTCTGATTGGCGACGTGGGCAGTTAAGATTCTATTTGGGCAAGGGTGAAAATGGGATGAATTATTTGGATCTCACGTCGCTCGTGCCTTCTGAATATGTGCTGCGTGCCATTCGCCAAGCATTTCAAGAAAGTGATGACAAGGGGGGCGGATTGGCTGGTGCTTGGGCAGGTTTGGCGGAAGGTGTGCTTACCTTGGGTAAGCCTTATTATCAGTGGGATATTGCAACACAGGGCTTTAAGAGTGTGTTTGATAATTATGATTCAAGCACGGGTCGCCCGATTTATGGGGAGGGTAAGAGCTTAGGCGACTTGCTGGGTGAACCGGGTAAAAACCAACAGCATTGGGGGCAGTTGTTTAATTATGTGTCTAGGCAGTTTGGCCCTGGTGTGGTGCAGAATCTGAATGACTTTAGTCGGGCGCTGGCGGGTACGGTATCCGAGACGGGTGAAGCGGGGTTATTCAGTAGTTTGTTGAATGAACATGCGGCAGGTTTGGGCGGGAATATCTCGCGTAGTGGTAAGCAGTTTACCGAAGCGGATGCGGTGGCGGCTTTGCTAGGTTTTCGGGTAACGACTCAGGATGTGAACACCTTGGGGGTGATGGCGAGTGGGCAAACGCGCAGTAAGATTGCTGCGTATTCAGCCGAGTTCAAGCAGGCATTGGATACCACGGTGGATTTAACGCCTGAGTTTATTGATGGCCGGATCGAGCAGGTGATTACTGATCGGCAGCGAGCTTATGAGAAGATGCAAGACTTGATTCACTTTTATAAAAAGAAGAATCGCAGCGAGTCTGAGATTGCTGATCTGTTGTATGAAAAAGATCGTACCTTGGGTAAGGAGCAAGTACGGCAGTTAGTGCGTGGCAAAATACCCCAGTTTGAGCCATCGAAAGAGTTATTATCCCGAAGCTTGACGATCACCGATAAGATTGCCAATCCACAAGCGCGATTGCAGGCCAAAAGAACTTTAGCCGAGCGTTATCGTTATGTGGTGAAACGGGCGGCGGAGATGCAGCGTATCGACTAGATCAAAAAGCCAATGGCTGAAATAATAGCAGCTAGTGCAAGTCCAGACGCTAAAATGATGGCTGCCCAGCCGAATTTGTTAATAGCCTTATCAGCGCCGTCGGTTGAAGTTTTGGCTTGCATCTTTACCTCCACTTGTAAAAATTTGCTATCATTTCCCATATCGAACATTCCTTAATGTTGAGTTCGGTCACTTGCCGAGTGCTTCAACACTGCGACAAGATAAAATTCAGCCCACTGCGCAAACAGTGGGTTTTTTCATTTTAAGGAATGGATTCTAGCGAGCTGGATGGGGTTTCCAGTTTTGAGGGGTTTTTGTGGAGTTTTAACTTAAACTCTCATAAATGATCTTCTTCGTCTTTGAACAAATATCCTTGCCATTACGACTATCGTTTACATCGTGCATCACCGTAGTTTTCATGCCGGGCATTAGATGAACATCTTGGCGAAAATCACCAGAGCCTAATTGGTTGCCAGCTTGATCGTAAAAGTGTAGGCGCACATAAACCTTGGTAACTAACCTATTCTGATTTAGGTTGGTGACTGTTGTTTTCATTTGGCAGAAGGCATAGCCTAATTTGTGTTGGATGTAGCCCAAGCGTTGAGTGTCGTAGCTGAAGTCATTCTGTGAGCCTATAGAAACACAACTGCTAAGTATTGATGTGAAAAGCAAGTACAGAGATAACTTGATTAATTTCATTCAGCCACCTTCATAAATGGATTGATAATCACTAAACCTGTTTCGAGTTTGAAACCACTCTGCAAATCTTCACTCAATACCGCACTACAACCATATTCAGACGCTGCTGCTAGAATCAGGCTATCATAGAAGCTCAACAGAAAGCGTTTGGAAATCGCTACCGCTTGGTGAGTCATGTTCGCAGTCAGTGGCACAACATCCACATCCATTTGAATATCCTGCAAAATGGCATCGACTTCAGTGAATTTTTGTGGAAATTTCCGACGCAACACATTGCAAAACTCATTCAACGTTTGCACGCTGGTCATGGCCTCACCTGAGGTCACTAAGCGTTGAGCAATTGCTTTCTTAGTTTCATCTTGGCTGGTATTGGCATAGATCAGAATATTGGTATCGAGAAAGAAAGGCTTAGCGCTCATTGGCTTCTTCCCGATTGAATCGGAAACCACGGGTATCTAGCTCCAGCGATTTCAGCGAGCGTCGTGCAGGTTTTACCAAAATCTGTTGCAGGTGTTGCTGCACAGATAGATGAGTTGTATCAGTAAGGGCTTGAGGTGTTCTCTTTAAGCTGTCCAGCAAGCGTTGAATCAGTGTCAGTTGCTCACTGAAGCTCAAGCGTTCTGCCTCATGAAGAAGGCTTTCGACCGTTTGCATACTCATGTTTAATTCCACTTGCGTTCAGTTACTTTACTCAAGGATAGCCTGCCTTTTTAGCTCCTGCCGAATCAACTCCAGCACCTCAGCTTTCTGCCCTTCAGTAAGTCGGTCATTTTCGCCTAAGTCATTGATTCTCTAGGAAAGACCAAATTTGGGGGCATCGTTTCCACTAATACCACTAAAGATATTTTGCACCAGCTCCACAGATTACATCGGCAATAGAGGAAGCTACACTACTAGCACCTATAACAAACTCAGTTTTATATACAAACTTGCCACTGAGATTGAAATTATTTAAGTAACCCATCTGATTTTTGCAATCTTGAAATGAAATTACGTAATGAAATAAGTCAACTCTACGGGTAGCTTTACCAAGCTCTTGCCCAATAACGCTAAAGGAATTAGTGAGAACCTCTAGTGAGCCTTTTTTTAGAAAGAACTCCTTACCAGTTGCTCCTCCAGCATCTCCAACTTTTACCCAGCCGCTGAGTGTATTGTTAGGCGATCCATTGCCAACACTATGACTATGGCTCAGCCCCTCACTGGGCAATGGATGCGAATGCGTTCTTCCATTATGGCTATGGGATACCGCAGCACCATTAGCAGCGACTAACTGGGCTGATAGCACCAAACCCAAAAATGCAACACACTTCACAACACGATTAACTTTACTCTTCATAAATACTCTCTTTTTAAGACGTTTAGTTGTTTCTCTCTACAAGTATTTATTTTTCTGAAATCTGGTCTAAGTTGTTGATTTTCTCGGAAAGCGCAAATTTGTGCTCACCGGAGAACGTCAGTTATTGAGTTTCTGAACTTGAGATGCATCGCATACTTCGCCATCTATATAAAGAACGGCATTTTCATGGCTACAAAAACTGTCTTTCAACACTTGAAGTTGTGATGTGTTATAAATAAAGCAATACGTTTTTATCATAATATCATCACGAAACCCGCCCGTTAAAATGATGGTATGGTTATCAATAACTGAGTAGCTACGCTTGTCTTTTGCACCATAAACACAGTCAGCACTTACACTTCCCGCCATAAAAAAACTGGTGAGTACAACAGAAGTCACAGCCCATTTTTTAGTAAACATAAAAGTCCTTGAAGGTTAGTTTAAGTTCGGCTTAGCTGGAAGCTAGGCCACAACATCTCTCTATGTTGCATAACCCAAAGTATTTTCCTAGCCGTGATGAGTAGCGGCTAGGCTATTATTATTTCTCAAGTACACCCGCATCCTTCAGCGCCTCTCTAATCATCGCTTCCACCTCGGCACGGGTTATATATTCGCTATTTTTATCTAAGTCATTGATAGTTTCGGAAAATCCACTTTTGGAGTCTCCGAGGGAAGCGCTTAGACGTAACAAAATTTCAGCATGAAGTGAACGTCCATGCTGTCTTGCATTTTCATCAAGTTGCTTACGCATCATCGTTGGCAAGCGGACTGAATAGGTAGCTGGAAACTCTTCGTCTTCTTTACTCATGGCTGTAATTATGCGAATCAAAATGAATACAATCAAAACATTTTTTTGTGTTCATATTGATTACATAAAAATCACATGCTAAAGTGTGTTCAAATGTAATCAAGGAGAACACATGAGAGAAAAAATACCACCTACATCATTTAGACTTCAACCTGATATTAAGTTGTGGCTAACTGAAAAAGCCAAATCAGAAGACCGAAGCCTAAATGCTGAAATCAATCGTGTGCTAAAACAGGCAAAGGAGCTAGAAGAAAAGGAAACATTGACGGTAAATAACTAACGGGTCTTTTTGGTGTACCACCACCGCCAAGACCCTTACCACTCAACAACCAAATAGGAAATTATCAAATGGCTAAGAAACAAGTTACCACAATTGAGCATGTTAAAACCACTCAAACTACGACCATCGAGACCGATACCCCAAATTTACCAGCACTCTCTAGCACTGAGACTGATGAGCGCCAATTACCCATACTCGAAGTTATTGAAGGCAAAGTATTTTGCACTAGCCAACAGGTGGCTTTTAGCTACAAGAAAGAACATTTTCATGTTCTACGCGACATCGAAGAGCACATTGCTAAGATCAAGGCAGGTCGGCATTCTGGCAAAGAAGCGGATATGTTCCTAAAGGGCTTTGACGAAGCACCTAATAACCTAGGATTCAAAGTCAAAAAACCAATGTACTACATGAACCGGCGCGGTTTCATCAAACTGATTACTGGTTTCAAAGGCTTAGAGGCCAGTGATACAACTATGGATATTATTGATCTCTTCGACGAAATGGAAGCGATGCTGCTCAACCTTAAAGGCATCACAGAAAAGCCGATTAAATACCTCAGCAGTGCACAACTTCGTGAAATTCAAGATCAAATAACTGGCTTAGTGCGTCCTGCATGGATGAAGGAAAGCTGCACTAACATTATCTGGAATCGCCTGCGCTTTATCGCCAATGCGGATGACAAAAACAAAATTCCATCTGACCAATTTGAGGCTATTAAACTCGAACTGCGTCGCATGGAAGATGCCATGTTTAAAGGCACGCGGGGAACAGATAGCATCATTGAGTTATTCATTGAGCTGCAAAACTATATTTATACTCACCACCTCTGCACCGGAACTCCGCTATCCATGAACGTCCGCAAGCAATGGCGTGAGCGCTTTGATAGTGTGTTACCGAAAAACATCAGTTGGCGCAAGGCTGCGCTGATGCTGGAAGAGACGGCCTAAGCCCTAACCGCCGCGTGAAGGACTGACCTAACCCACTCAGCAAATGGAACCCCAGCAAGGCTAGCTGCTTGTTTGAAGTCTGCTAGCTCTTGCTCATTAATACGCACTAAGGGCAACGACTTATCACGACTATTGTCTAATTTAGGCCGTCCCATTTTTTTGGGTTCAGGCTTGATATCTGACTTGGGTTTAGGTGGTCTTCCACGCTTTCTTTTTTCTTCCATTATTGTATCCTCAAAAATAACTTGATTAATTATAGTTACTGAGGCTACAATAAGTCAACAAAAAGGAGCGCATTATGTTTGAGCAAACCATAGTCCCGTGTTCAAAGCATTTGATTCGTGAGGAGCTTCAAGCTCGCATTCAGTCCTATTTGGATGAAGCAATGAGGTTGCAGTCCTTGAGCTTTAACACGCTAAAGAATTACCAAAGTTCAACCAAAAAGTATCTTTCATGGTGCTTGGCTAATCATCTAGTCGCTGTTCCGGCGAATACAGAAACGGCTGAAAAGTATGTGAAGTTTTTGATGCGTGGTAGCTGGAGTAAATCTAGTGTTGAAACAAATCTGCGCGGATCACTGGTATTTCTGCATCAAGCTGCAGGCATTGACTATTCATTGCCTAAGATTGTGATGATGAATATTCGTGGGGGTACTCGCACCGGTGCGCTCAAACATGCCAAGCAAAGTAATCCTATTGTATGGAATGATATTGAGCGCTTCATTCAAGAAGTCGACTATTTTGACTATAGCGATATGGTGGGCTTAGTGGGGATCATGGTGGCCTATGATTCGGCCTGTCGTATCGAAGAGGCTTTATCACTGCGATTGGATGATATGGAAATTCAGGATGATGGGTCTTCTATTATCAAGTTGGCTAAATCAAAACAGGATCAGAACCGAGTAGGGACGATTAAATATTTATCAAAAACCACAACCGGCCACGTTATACGCTTTCATCAAACCTTTGGTTTGCGCGGCCCTTGGCTGATCTGTAAACAGTCTGAAAAGTACAATAAGGAAGGTGCTAACGATTTTGGGTTCACGTACCAAGGATGGTGCTATCACTTTGAACGCTTTGCATTGAAGCATAATATACCTAGCGACACCACCACTCACGCGATGCGCATAGGCTTTGCTAATGATGCGCGTGCCGATGAATCTATCTCAGATGTGGACGCAGCCAGTTATATTGGCTGGCAAGGCAATAGCGCCTTAGAGCGCTATCGCTATTACACTCGTAAAATGGGGTGTTAAGAACGGTGCGGCTGCAAAGATGGCTAGTCGGTTAGGTCACTAAGAGAAAAGTGATCCATAATCAATATTAACAGTGATACCCTCATTTTCTTTCTTGCGGGTATCTTGTCGCGCACTAATCCCACCAATTGCCTCAGCCGCCTTGAGTTTTAGCTTCATGGCTTCCTGTTCTTCTTCTAGGATAACTTTTCCTATACTCATAACATCTGAGTAAAGCTTGACCCTTAAGTCTTGCAGTACAGAAACCTGAGCCTTTTCAATACGCCTGTTGCGCTCATCGTCTGCATTCACCCACGACCAAAACTGACCAATGGTAATTTTGAGTGATTTACAAATAAACTCAATGGGTATTTTATCGCCAATTGCGGCCTCAATGCTTTCAATTGCCACAACATCTAAAACACGATGCGCTAAAACAGCAGGAATAATAGCTTTATCGGTGGCTTGGCTAAGCGCTAGTTTTTTAGTATTTGGCCTAATGTGCTTACGCAGCTTAGCTGCTAGTTGTTTATGGGTAGGGGATTCGCCAGTATTTTCATAATTGGGCATGACTCAACCTTAAAAATCGCGCTCCTTGTGAGAGCGCAAAAGTGATTTGCAATTAGCAAAAGACATAGGTAAGCCACTAGTTTATTGTAGTGTTAGTTTCTATGAGATGCTAGGGTTTTTATGGATAGCGCAAACCCATGAAATCAGGGACAGTGCTTCCTATGAATTTTAAGCAGAGGTAGTTAAGTAATTTTAAGTAGGATAGAGAGGATGCTTAACATGGACGAAAAAAAGGCCACCCCAAAGGCAGCCCATGAAACCCAAAATCATGATAGCAACTTACACACTTTACTGAAACCAAAATCACAAATTTCTTCCAAAAACCGCATTAAGTTGTATGCGGTTTTGTCCTGTCATGATAAGAACTACCCCATAGGCGGGGGCAATTGTTAGCTGATTACCCCATAGGCGGGGTAATCAAGCAATCTTAAACTAATCCCCTTGATTGCCCCTTTTGTTGCGTACTCAATGAGAAGTGACTGATATTCCGTCAGGAAAACATCGTTCGTGTAAAGCTGATCGACTGCATCCGCTTGCCCAAGCCAAACAGCAAGCTCGTCTATTCCTTCTTTAAAGAGTGCAATGGCTGTAGTCTTTCTAATTCTCCTACGGTCAACCTTGTGCCTACATCCATAAGACTCTCTCAGATACTGTGACTCTAGTACCGGAACTAAGACAGGCCACTTCCTTATTTCATCCTCTGAAATATCTAGCGCCCACGCTATTCGTGAATGCGCTGTTTTTTCCAGTAGTCTTCGAGAATCTATGCGTCTAAATTTCGGTGGTTTGCAATCCATAAAATCCTCATAAGCCCTTAAGGAAATAGGTTTTGTTATGGTTTCCTAGTTTTATAAAAAGGATTTCGCCATGACCAACACAACCAATACTTGTGGGCAAACTGTAAAAACAAAAAGCTCTGCTTGTATTCTCCCTATTAAACCCTTCACCATTGGCGAAGCCTTAGAGTCTGGCCAATGGCGGTGCCATAACGGTGGCATGTATGTCGTCTGTAAAGACTTTGATGGCAAACTTCCCTACCCTGACTCTAAGTATTTTAAGGGGCCATTTGGGCTTGAAGATGTGCTGAATGGAGCCATTCAACCTTGCGCTGGCGATGTGCTCTGCCTATGCCCACCTATCTGGGGAGCTTGCAATACAGACGGCTCACGTTGTGTACCTGCTTACGGTTTGCGCCAATGTGCTTGGGACGTTGACCCAGCAACGGGTGAGTATCGACTATATACCTCACTCAAAGAAGATAATCATACTCGTCCTATTGATGGCGTAAAGACTACCCCAAAAACATGGGATGGTGGATATGATGCGTGTGGCTATCTCAATCGCCCTGTGGCGAAGGATTTAGAGGGAAATATCTATTATCCGGGTGGCAAAGATACCATTTTCTGCGGTGTATCTTGTGCTGAGGTTAATAACCCCGATTTCCGTATTGAAGGCGGAAAGCTCAGAGTTAATTTTCCTGAGATTGAGGTGACTGATACGCGCTCTATACCTAGCGGCAGTCCTGTTAAATCATCCAAGTTTGTTACTGATCATGGTCTTAAATTTGTAATTGATTATGACGCATCAATCACGCCTAGCACCGCTACAGCACCATCAGGCCCGTATCGTCAAGTCGTTGAGGCAAGTAATGGCAAGGAATACCTACTACGAAGTGGTGTCGGCTATCGTGAACACCATGACGGCAAAGTTGAAATGTGGGGCCGCACGATTGTAGGGGTTGGCAGTGAAGACAGAGCGGTTGCTGCTGTTTTGCCTGTAAAATTAGATGGGCCCATCACCTACGGAAACTCCCATATCAGCCTAACCGATGTGGGCTGGGCAGCAGCACCCGGTCAGCATTTAGATGACCTACCCGGCGATTATCCAAACGATCCCTCCACTGACAAACTAGATCAAACGGACATGGGCTGGGGACCATCTACGTCCAACCCAACGGGCGAGTTTGTCATTTGGGCGTATCAGCATGAGCAAAGCGGATCAGCCGCCATTGAGTTAGTTTCATGGCATTTGATCACCGAACGAGGTTTAGCATGAGAACAGAATTACTAAAAAATGGTAAACGAGTTGCCGTATTATCTGGCAATCTCACGGATGATGAGGTTAAATCAAAAAACCTAGCTGTTGATTATGATGATGTGCGATTAATCGATGAAGTAGCAGAAAATGCTTTTTTTGAAAAAGAGCTTGCTGATTATCGTGCTATTAAAGCTAAGCTTCCACCTAAAGTCCCGAAATCTGTTACAAAACGCCAAGCATTGTTGATGTTACTAGAAATAGGGATTAAAGAGTCAGATGTGATTGCGATTATTGATAGTATCAATGACTCAACAGAACGTGAAAAAGCGAGAATTGAATTTCTGCACGCATCATCTATTGATAGAAATCATCCTCTCATCAGCGTGATAGCTGATGCAAATGGCCTTAGTAGCGATAAAGTAGACGATTTATTTATCAGTGCTGCTAAGCTTTAACTGATTGCTGTTAGCCGTAGACTGTTACGGTTAATAGCGTAGTTAGGTCGTTGGCGGGTGATCCGCTGGTTAATAATAGTGTTTCCTGATTACAAATCCTCAAAATACTGTGCTTGGTAATACTTAGGGTTGTAGTCTGCATCATAGTGCTGCCATCCGGCTTGCCATTGATGCGCTAGGATGCTATTGGCTGGATAGGGATTAGATGTTAGTCCATCGTGACAGGCGTTGTAGCCTGCGGCGTAGGCTGCGTCTAGTTCTGCTTCTGAGTGTTGATTGGGTGAGTCCATTTCGTGCTCTAGCATTTTTTACTCCCTTTTATATATTCACTGTAGCCGAACAATAACCAATATCTTATTGAAAGTTTAGGCTTGTTTTTAAGTTGTTTCCGAACGATTTTGAGTAGCAACTATTTGTTTGTATACAAAAATAGTGAGCACTTAAAATCCCTCGGATGGTAACATCCGTGCCGGTTCGACTCCGGCTCTGGGCACCACTTCTTACCTTTAAAATCATATAGTTAAGCTGTAAATTCTGAGTATATAGTCCTGACTGGCTAATCTAGTTTAGGCTAAAAAAACAAGGTGTTTAGGCTAAAACTCACTTCACCGCTTTATTCCGTTGTAGCTTTTTATCATAGCGTTGGCGCATGGCTTCAGTTTTATGGCCAGCTACTGTCTTGTCTTCAGAGTCGCCCACCCCTTTTGCTTTTAGTTGCTGCATTGTCCAGTAAACATGCTCTAGTCCTGCCTGACGCATTAACAGCTTTAGATCAGATTGATAGCTAGATAAAGATGATCGCTGTAGCTTACTACCGTCGCGATTGGGGACTAGATACGGGTCTGCCACACGGATATCACGTGTTTTATGTAGTGCTAAGGCTGAGTCATACGCGGCTCGCAAGCGGTCGGTCCACAAAATGATATTGTCCCTGCTTCCCTTCCGACGGCTGACTTGGATGCCTTCGGACGTGCAATGGCTCAAGCGGATGTCTAAAGACACGAATCAATCCACCCCCGTACAAACAACTACACCAGCACCTCACAGCCACCAAACCAGCTCCCAACGTTCAAATACTGCCAAACATATTGGCGGCCTATTCAGTGAATTGGGTTAGCGCTAAGCCCTCTGTGGGATTAATCCGTCAAAAATTTGCAATATGATTAAAAAATAGGCAATATAAGCCTGTTTTTTTCATTTTTTTATCCTTTTTTAAACCGAGGTTCCCCAACTTCGGTTTTTTTCGTCCAGCAGTCAGTTTATCAACAAGCATGAAAATTATCTGACCCACTAACGTCAATAAGTGAACTATTCCTGTTCACTAGGTTAAATGAGTTGGGTTTTCCACAAAGGAAAATAGAATATCTGCGCCTGGTTAATCATTCTCTTTTATTCATGAAGATAAAAGGAGTCACGAGCTGCTGGCTTCGCCAGTCGTGACGAACGCGCGCGGTGGAGTCGTTAAGGCTACAGACTTAAGATAACGTTTAGCAGCAGAACGGTTTTTGGGATTGCTTGCAGGCGCGAGGGAGGGCTTAGGTAATTGGGGAAGGGTGGGCCGCGAGCGTAAGGGGAAGATGTTTGGAAGAATCAGCTAGATGAAGAGTCTAGTATATGGGATTGAGCTGAGTTTTAAATTCTAAGGACTCAGATTTTTCCAATTTCAGCAGCATTTACAAATCGCAAGTGCGTGCGAGAAAGAGTGCGGCGCGGGCAGTTTTCGGGGCAATAACCGTAGTTTTGGTTAAGACTATACTTTCAACATCAACAGCAGTTCATAGCGCCTGCTGCCACTTTAAGAGAAGCGACCTATGCGTTTACTAGCAGGATATTGTTTAGTCAGTGGTATGTTAATGCAGATAGCACAGGCAGCAGCGCCCACCGAACTGCCCCAGTTCATTACCTCTGCTAAGCCCGTCATCGCTAAAGGTATGATTTTTATGCCTTTAACAGTGGCTTTCAATGGTCAGCTCAAACAAGAGCACGGCTGCCTCTATCTCTATGCATCTAAGCCCTTTGGGAGTGAAAAGTTTTTACCGATTTTCCCCTACGCCACCCAATTTAGGAACAACACTATCATCATCAGCCTGCCCAACCACAAGGTGAATTACATTCAGCTAGACAAGGAGTTTCTGCTAGGTGTGGGTGATGATCACACTCTGACCCCTGCCGCCCAAAAGCGCTACGGTCACTGTGCCAAAGGTGTTAAGCAGCAGTTTAGTGTCTATGGGCAAAGCGGCAACCCGATCATGCCTAGACCCAATATGGATAGCAGCCCTGGCACACGACAGTTAATGCAATAGTTGTTTCAAATTAGCTTGGGTCTTTCGCCTCCAACAGCTGATACACCGTCGAGCGACCAATTTTTAATTCTTTGGCGATTTGGCTGGGTTTCATACCGGCTGCGAATAGTTTGTTGATTTGTTGGCGGTCGACGCTGCGTTTCCGCCCGAACTTTACGCCCTTGGCTTGGGCTTCGAGGCGGCCTTCGTTGGTGCGCTCTAAAATCCGTGCGCGTTCGGCTTCAGCCACCGCCGCTAAGATCGTCACCACCATCTTACCCATCACGCCTTCGGTGCTAATTCCATCATCCAAAAAGCGCACCGCCACACCCAATTGATCAAACTCCTTAATCAGATTAATCATGTCGGCGGTATCACGCCCCAAACGGTCGAGCTTTTTCACAAGAATTAAATCACCTGGCTCCACCTTAATTTTAAGCAACTCTAGCCCCGACCGATTTTTCATACTCGCGCCGGTTGCCTTATCCGTAAACAGACGATGCTCCTCCACACCAGCCGCCTTCAACGCCTGCACTTGCAAATCTAAAGACTGTTGACTGGTACTCACACGGGCATATCCAAACAAGCACATCGCATCCCCTTATACTGTCTGCTTAATCGATTAATAGAATCATAGTCTATTAACTAAAAAGCCTCGATATAATAGGCAGTTTAAAACCGCTTTCAGGATAGGCTGGAAACTTAAGAGTTTGTGGACAGTTTACGCTGCCCGCCCTCTGTAAAAATAATCACTAGCTTTCTTTTAGTATTTTCGTTTATGGTTAAAATTGAAGTGTTTGCTATAAGACCAACCCACCGTTATTTCAAAACTTATCGAGTTTACTTTTATTGAAAGGAGTGTCGGGTAAAGATTTTAATAAAATCAAATTATTTTATCTTTAAATATTCAATAAATAATATTTAAGTCTGAAAAATAATTATTGGCTACGCAGTTAAGATAAATTTTAATTCCAGTCTAAAATAAACATATAATTTTTCTATTTTATATTTATTTAAAATGTTGTATAATAAGTGATTCTGTTTTTTATATAAGCTAATGAAAAGTAAACTAAATTTTATCGATCTTTTTGCTGGAGCGGGTGGGCTTTCAGAGGGATTTGTACAAGCTGGTTTTAACCCAGTTGCTCATGTGGAGGTCGATAAAGCAGCTTGTTTTACTCTAAAAACAAGGCAAGCATTCTATTGGCTTAAAGAAAATAATAAAATAGATTTATATAAATCTTATTTAATGGGCGAGATTAATAGAGCTGAGTTTTATAATTATATACCAGAAGAAATAATCGATTCTATTATTAATATAGAGATTACTAAAGATAGTATTGATTCTATTTTTGAAAAAATAGATTTACTTAAAAATGATAGATCAATAGATATAATTATAGGAGGTCCACCTTGCCAAGCTTATTCAGTTATCGGACGAGCTAGAGGCATTCCTAATAGTGATCCGCGTAACTATCTTTACGAGCATTACGCAAAATTTCTTGAATACTATCAGCCAAAATATTTTGTTTTTGAAAATGTAACAGGATTGCTTTCTGCGAAAGACTCAAGCGGTCAGCTGTATCTAAGAAGTATGTTAAATTTATTCGATAAGATAGGTTATAGCGTCGAATATAAAGTGCTATCAGCCGAAGACTACGGAATTTTACAAAGAAGAAAGCGTATCATTTTGATTGGTAAAAAAGGAAAGGCTACTAATTTTTACCCTAATTTAGAACCAGTATCACAAAAGTATTTAGTAGCCGACTTATTGCAAGATCTTCCAAAAATTAAAGCAGGGGAGGGATCTTGGTTACCCTGTAAATTGGCAGAGCAATCAAGCCCTTGGCTGGCAGAAACTAATATCAAAACGCAATTGCCAGTTACTTGGCATCAAGCAAGGCCACATACGCTCCAAGATTTAAACATTTATAAAATTGCTGTGGAATTATGGAATAAAGATCAGTCACGCCTAGATTATAGTAAGCTACCTCACCATCTAAGAACACATAAAGACATCAAATCGTTCACAGATCGTTTTAAAGTAATTGCTAGTGATCATCCTTACACGCACACTTTAGTAGCGCATATTAGCAAGGATGGTCATCATTATATTCATCCTGACATTGAGCAAAATAGATCTATTACCCCACGGGAAGCTGCTAGAATTCAAACTTTTCCAGATGACTACTTTTTTGAGAGTGCATCTGGAAAGCCATCAAGAACGATGGCTTTTAAACAGATTGGTAATGCTGTACCAGTAAGATTGGCTTATCTTATTGCTACTAAGCTAAATTCACAAATTTAGGGTGTGGCGAGAGTACTATTTAGAGCTGATACAGTAGCTGTTATCACAGCATCTTGTTGTGTTTTAGTTAAACGAATGTCAGGTTGTCCTTGCCGAGCATAGTAAGCAGCTAAGCGTGAGGTAATATTAGCTACAAAACTAGGAGCAATCATAATAGGTTCAATGCCATAGTTAGCTTCCAATTCATCTTGCAAGATAGTTTTTATTTTTACAAAGTCTAGGCAAGAGTATTCAAAAAAAGTGTTTTTTGGTAAGAAATGATGGTTATGTGAAGCATTATTTTTTATGAGGCTTTCAAGTTTAGTTTTTATGAACTTTTCCTTATTATTATCCTTTTGATAAGCATCGTTATAGTTATTTTCTATATACTTTGCAAAGCTTTCAACTTCACACAAGAAAAGCCTATCTGCTTTACAATCTCCATCCTTTCTTAACGTTAAGTCACAAGGAGGATTCAAGGCAACATAATAGACTTCTTTACTTTTTAGTATATAGCCGGTTTTGATAATATTTTTATTTCTTATTTCTTCTTCAGTTAGATTTAAATAAAATTCTTGTAAGATGAAGGATTCTTCACTGTTCTCTAGAATTTTATTAATATGATTCGAAAAAACTCTAAATATTCCATCTCTGATATGTTCGTATTGTAAAAAATCAATATAGCCTAACCACTCTTTCAAATTAGGCGTAACTGAAAGTGTTAACGCATTATAAATTGTTTTATTAATATGGCCTTTACCTTTTAATACATCAATCAAGCCCGTCATTTTTACCTTCAAAGCGAAAAGAATATCCTGTTCGTAATCCCCAGTATCACGTGCTCTTTTATGAATTATTAAAGGGTGATCCATGATGCTCTCAGGAGTTCCAGAGACACAAATAATGGGAGTTCTTGAATAAAGACTAGCTAAAAATTCAATAGCTTGATTACCACCCTCAGGTTCATCCTTACCAAGATGAATATCCATTATAATAATATCAATATTCAAAAAGTCTTTTACAGTAAGTTCTTTAACCTCTTGAAGATTGTTTTTTATAATGACCTCAACGGATTTTTTTTTATGATTATCTAGTGCATCTATCGCCGAATCTGGCTTAAGTAATTTATCGTAAGCCTTCTTTTTGCTATCTAGCTCATCTTTAAGACGTTTTTCAGTTTTTTTAAGTGTTTTGTCTTCTGAATTAGCTTCAAGCGCGGCTGCATTAAATTCAGCTTCAGCTTGCCTTAAGCCTGTTAAAGCTTTCTCAATGTTTTGCTGTCTTTTAGCTTCATTAGCCGTTTCTCTTTCATTGAATATCTTTACTGTGTCGACAAAACTAGCTTGAATATCTTTATCGTCTTCCACTAAAAGAATATGAAGCTCAATCATTATATGCCCTCTCCTTCAACTGAGGTTTTTTTAGGTGCTAATTGAAAGTGAACTCCAACTTCCTGCGAAAAAACATTTAAGTCTAAGTCATTACGGTTTGCACACTCTCCAGCAATGGCTAAACCAATACCTGTACCGTTTTCTTTCAAGGATACCTGAGGCTCAAAAATGGTATTCAAGTCTTTGATTGATTTGCTAATTCCTGGACCATTATCAAAGTAATCAATATACTCCAGTAAGTTATTATTCACTTCATAATAAATTTTAATAGATTTTTCAGAGTTGTTATTCTGATTCAGCCAATAAATACTATTGTCTATAAGATTTGTAAAAATGGCTAGTATATCTTGAGACCAACCATTAAATGAATAATTTTCATCACCTTTTATTTCCATTTTAATATTGCTTTCGCTCAAAGAATATTCAAATAAAGCAATACTTTCTCTAATTATGTTGTAGAGATTAAAATTTTTTCTATGTGCAGATCGGCTTATTGATAATGGATCAATTTTTTTGAATAAAACAGATAAGCTTTTCCCAGAGCCAACTAATGTTTTGAGTTTGGGTTTAATATCTAAATCATAAGTATCTTTGCTAAATTCTTTATACTCTAAAATGCTTTCAATATTTTTAGTCGTTTGTAGAATTGCTTGATTTGGTTTTCTTCCTTCGTGCACAACCACATGCACGATATTACCTAAAGTAGCTTGGCCTTGATAAAACGCTAGAATAGTACGGACATTGTTAACTAGTTTAGTTTTTTCTTCTGCATCTTTTTCGATTGCATCGATTACTTTTTTCGTAATAACATCATCAGTGTCTTTGAGTGCCTCTACTACTGATTTCTTTAAATTATCTGCTTGCGCCAGCTTATCTAAACCATCTTCAATGGGTGTTTTACTCGGTTTTTCCTTAGCATTGCGCTTTCTTTCATATCTTCTAACCTCAAGCTCCCTCAATACTTTTTTACACAGCTCCTTGAGAGATTCAAATGCTTGATTTTCTACTAAACCATCCCGAGCACTTTTTTCTCTTAAATCTGACTTTTCTTCATCCTCAATCTCTACATAGCCAATCACTTGATTGGTATCTACGAAATAACCCGGTCTTTGGATTCTAGATTTGTTAAGGATTAGCCAGTCGAAGTCGGGGTCACCTAAAGGCCTAATTCTAAAGCCTCCTCTATAGACTCCTATTCCATTATAATCATTTAATAAAGACCTCAACTCTTCAGTAGAATAAGGAGAGTCATTTCCATTGCTTAATCGATTACCTAGAATTTTTAACGATTTAGCGTCTCGTTCATAAACAATTAGGTCTATATTAATAGCACCGCAAGAAGTCGGTTTTCCATAATTAAAGCGCATAGTCTCTGATACTAAAGTCTCATCAATAGTTCTATATTGATAAGTTAGGTCGCCTAGCCCATCACTGTTGATTACACCACTAATTGCATAATCAAATGACTCAAATAGTGGATAGGGTTCTATCGGTTCTTTGTCTTTTTCTAGTGATTCGCCCAAAAACTTATCAGTTGTTATAAAAATATCAAAACTATCCCCAAGATCAGCTAGATAATTATCCAGTGTGCCCTTCGATTTTTTAATCTCTTTAATTAAAGATCCAAAATTGGTTTTTTCCAAGGAAGTATAAGTGCGATTGTTATCGATGAAGTTTGATTCTATATCTTCTCTATCTTTACCTTGAATAGGTCTAAGCCAGTAAGCATCCTCTGGATGTTTAACCTCAATAGTCAAATGAGTTCCATGTTGTCTAGTTTTATCAGTTTTAGTTTCAACTAATATATCCACCTCATCGAGAAACTCTGCTTCTTCAAACCGGCTCCAATCAATATAAATGGTGGTGTACTCACCTTCTGGTGTTGTTGTTTCCATTAGTAGGTCATAGCCTAGAAGGGAAGCAGCATAGCGTCCAATGCCTTTTTTCCCTTGGTATACGCGACCTTTTGGGCTAGTCTTTTTATGGAGTTTATTATCAGTAGAAGGGACTAACCAATTAGTGAGAACCGTATCACGGTTCATGCCATGACCCTTGTCTTCAATAATAAGAGTTAAGCCCGAAGTTTTGCCCAGAAATTGGATATGAACATCGGGCGAATCAGCATCGTAGGCATTTTTGATTAGTTCTAATAAAGCGGCTGCTTGGTCTTTGATGAGGTCACGGCCAATGGTGAAAATATGGCGAGCGGCTGGTCTTATTTGAAATAAATTGTTTTCTTTTTCACTGGCAACCAATTACAGCTCCTCACCTTGAATAAATGATTCGATCGGTTTATTCAGTGAGTATAAAGCATTATTTCATCCAGGGAAAACCTAATCTGCTCATTTCCTATTCACTTGACAGCCCCTGCCAATCGGCCTAATCTTAAAACATAAGGCAAAAAACCTTATCGGGAGTAGAAACCCGTTTTAAATACACGCGTACAGACCGCGCTTAAGCGGTTTTTTTGTGCCAACGCTAAACTATTGCCACAAAAATTCCTCTATGTGGGACTGTGCGGGGCAGCTTTCGGGCTGGCCGGTTCGTGTGTTCCGGTATTTCTACCCCCGTACAGCTCCCGCACTTAATTAGTAGAAAGATTAATGCGGGTAGTCCAACTTAATGCACGGAACTACTACGATGACTACTTCACATCTCTCCCTCAGCACGTCCAGCGAAAACACCGAAATCGAAGCCCCCGAACTCATGCTGATTGCAGGCAAAGCTTTTTGCACGAGCCTGCAAGTCGCGGAACATTTCGAGAAACAGCATAAGCATGTTTTGCGCGATATTGAGGAAATTATCACGCAAGTCATTGATAATCGCTATAAGCCCAAATCTGGGCTCATAGAAGGCTTGTTTGAAAAGGCGGAATACGAGGTTCATACCGGCCTGAATACCACCGTGAAAAAACCGATGTATCTGCTCACCCGCGACGGCTTCACCCTGCTTGCGATGAGTTACACCGGCGCAAAGGCCATGCAGTTTAAACTCGCCTACATGGAAGCCTTCAACCGCATGGAAGAAACCCTGAAATATAAAATCCCCGAACGCGACACCCTAAGCCATAAACAGCTCAGAAACCTTGAACACGAGATTGATAAAGCCAGTATTCCTTTCCAAATGCAAGAAGCAGCGCGCCAATGCGTACAAAACCTGCTGCGCTTTCATCTCAACGCCAGCAACTTAAGCCAAATCAAAGCCGCCGACTACACCAAGGCCTTGGCTTTGCTCGAGCAAGTCAACCAATACAGCGATGAATACTTATCCCTGCGCGTGGAGCTAGAAAAAAACCTAATGCGTGAATACCTTGGCCAAGGTGTACCCTTTACCGGCGTGTTGCAGCGGCAATTTAGCAAAACCTTCCAGCAGCGCTTGCCGGACAGACCGAATTGGAAAGAAGTCGCCCTCCGCTTAGAACAAACCCAAACCCCAACTTAAACCCAAAAAAAAGGCCGGAATTCCGGCCTTTTTCTTAATCATCCCCTTTAAAGCGGGGGAGGCAAAGGGAACAAATGCGGGACAAACACCCTCCAAAACCACTCCGTTGCTTACACAGCTTCCAATCCAATAGGCAGGAAAAATGCCGGATAGCTCCTGCCCGAAAAAGACCTAAAACGCTTAGTGATTTTTTAAGGTAACCGCATTTTTCTGTTTTCCAAAGGCTAGTCTAAACTCAGAAACTAGTTAGGCTAAGGCATTTGTAAGATGTTGTTTTTAAAAGGTAGTATTCTCTTAGTTTAGGCTAAAAAATTTTAATAAGTGTATGTTTATTTAGGTTGTTGTAAGCACCTTAAAATCCCTCGGATGGTAACATCCGTGCCGGTTCGACTCCGGCTCTGGGCACCACTTTGACCCTGATTGGGTTGATGTTTTCCCCTAAGCTTATCTTCAAGCGGCTTTAATAGTCTGTTTCCCTAAGATCTGAGTTAGTAAGTTTTCTGCTTCGGTGATATTTCGATTATGCAGAACTATCGCTAGGGCGGGTAGTTTAGGTAAAGCTAAGCGAGGCGTCAGGATTTCAGTGTCTTCAACTAAGGTATGGCTAGTCCGTACGGTTACAGCTAAACCTAAACGTACCGCAGACATCAAACTATTTAAGCTATTGGTATTAAAAGCAAGTTGCCAAGCAATGCCAGCTTGATCTAATACCTGTGTACACATTTCCCGGAATTGACAGGGAGGCGCATAAGCAGCTAAAGCTAAAGGTTGATGCTGATCCCACTCATAACCCTGTTGGCCAATCCAGACCATTTGAGTGTTGCCCAAGATAGTTCCTTCGCTAGGCTTTAGCTCTAAAGTCAGGATCAAATCATATAAACCTTGGTGATAAGCTTGTAGTAGATCAGTGCTATAGCCGGTATCAATGAATAAGCGCACCGCAGGATAGTAGCGAGTAAATTCAGACAATAAATCTGGAATCAGATGTTCGCCTAGGCTACGGGATAAGCCAATGCGAACTTCGCCTTGGATATGAGTTTGCGCCACTGCTAACTGAGCTTCTTGTTGTAAGGCTAATAGACGCTTCGCATAACCCAGAAAGATTTCCCCTGTAGGAGTTAAGGTACGCTTACGTCCTAAGGGCATAAACAATACCGTATCTAGTTCTTGTTCAAGTCGCTGGATATGTTGACTGATAGTTGATTGAGTCTTGTATAAATATTCACTGGCTCGGATAAAACCATCTTGCTCCACTACGGTAACAAAACTGCGCAATAATTCGGTATTGAGGTTGGCGAGCTTAGCAGAGTGCAGGCTATTCATCATAAATAACGATTGATTTAATAAAAATACATCGTTAGATAAGATCATATAGTTGCTTTAAGGTAAAGATAATTCATCTCAAGGAGCATCTTATGCCTTACATAGCCGTCACTTTAGCCTCACATCAGCCATTCACTGACACCCAAACACAGTACTTAGTGCAAGGAATTACTGATGTCATGGAGCATACTTTAAGGAAAAAACGTCATTTAGTTGCAGTCTCAGTGAAGCTTGTTGATCCTAGTCAATGGTTCATTGCTAATAAACCGCTCAGTGAGTCGAGTGTTTTTATGCAAGTATTTTTAACGGCAGCAACTAATACGGATACAGAAAAAGCGCAAGCTCTAGCCGAACTCTATGCCTTGGTAGACAATCTTTTAGGTAATCTGGACGAGACTAGTTATATCGTTATAAATGCTATACCTGCTACGGATTGGGGGTATGCAGGTAAAACCCAGGCTAGTCGTTATACAACAGTGCCCCATGACTATTACATCCGTCAGGCTCATCAATTAAGAAATGCTGCCATCAATAAGGGTTTGCTAAATCTTAAACTAAAGCTAACAGAGTTCTTGGGTTCAAGGTATAAAGCATTGTTAGTCAGGCTTTGAAATAAATCAGGTGTTTGATGTCGCAAACTAACCAGCAATTAAGTCTAAGTATTTTAGGCTGTGGACATCTTGGGCAGACCTTAGCTCATTTATGGGTTAAGGCTGGTTTAGTGGAGCTTGGGCAAGTGCTTAATACTTCACTAGCAAGTAGCCAAGCGGCTGTGAGTTTTATTGGAGCTGGCGAGGCGATTGGCTGTTTAGCTGAAATGCAAGCGGCGGATATTTATCTGCTGGCTTGTCCTGATAAAGTTTTAGAGACTTGTTGCAATGACTTGGCTCAAGCCAAGGTGATCCATACGGGTGCTATTGTTTTTCATTGTAGTGGTGCGATTGCTTCTAGTGTTTTAAGACCTTTGCAAGAACAAGGTGCTTCCATTGCCAGTGTCCATCCGATTAAAAGCTTTGCTCAACCGCAGCAAGCAGTGCTGTCTTTTCAGCCAACTTATTGCGGAGTAGAAGGGGATGCAGCAGCTTTAGACGTATTAGAGGTTTTGTTTGAGCGTATCGGTGGAATTAGTTTTAAAATCGAAGCTCAGCAGAAAACTATTTATCACGCGGCGAGTGTTGTTGCATGTAATTATTTAGTTGCTTTGCAGAGTATTAGTTTGCGTGCATTTGCACAGGCTGGAGTAGAACAAGCGCTAGCTTTAAAAATTTTACAGCCGATCGTACACGATACAGTTGCCAATATCTTTAAGCTAGGTCCAGTGGCTGCCTTGACTGGGCCGATTGCACGTGGAGATGCAGAGGTTGTAGCTAAGCAATTCACAGCTTTGCAAGCCGCCTTACCTTTTGAGGCGGAGATCTATCGTTTACTGGGTTTGGAAGCCCTAAACTTAGCGCAGCAAAAGAACAAGACGCCAGCAGAGTATTTACAACAAGTGGCTCAGGTATTAGCTGGCTCCTCAACTGGCATTGACTAAAGCCATGCACAAAGCCTCAGTAATTGGATGCTTGAGTTTGTACTCAACATCTAAATAAATAGGGCTAGAATTACACTCCAACATATAGTATTCGCCTTCTGCTGTGAGTTTTATGTCAATGCCTGTATAGCGTAGACCCAATAGGGCAGCCGCGCGTCTACATTGTAATTCAATCAATCGTGGCAAGCTGACCTCGGTATAACTGATCTTGCCTTGCTGATAATTCTGCTCACCTCGAAAGTCAATCGTTCCTGCGGGTACGCCAATAGCAGCACAGGAAACTACGGCACCGTCCACTACTACAATCCTTAAATCCTCCCCCTGAATGCGCTGTTGAATAATAGCCGGCGCCATTGCTAGCCTATCGAGACCGGTTTGTTCTAACAGCTGATTAGCAGACAGGGTGAGAGAGCCACCAGCAGCCGGTTTAATAATGCATTCGCCATGTTCAGCAATAAAGCGTCTAGCAGCATTTGGATCATTGCTGACCAAGCTTGCAGGTAAACGGCAACCAGCGGCCTGTAGTTGTTGTAGTTGATAGGGTTTGCGGCGTGATAATAAGGTTTGCGAGGGTGGGTTAAACATAGGCACACCCGCTTGTTCATAGAATAATAGTAAGCTTAATAAAGTATCGCTGCGGTCACGCTGTAAACCATAAAACTGAAACCAAGTATCCCAAGTTAAGTGCTGATGTTCGTTACTACGAAAAGCTGATTCAGTAGGGATGTCGGGTGCTTGAGCACATACTAAGACTGCCCCTATGTTCTTAGGACTAATATCTTGATCTTGCCAAATGATTTGCTGTCCTTGCCAAGTTAAAGAAGCATAGCGCCCTTCTTGTCCATAAGGGTCTAGGGTAATAACTTGAGCACCTAAACTTTGAAGTGTTTTGATTTGATGTGCTGTTTGGGTCTGCTGAGGATAACCAATAATTAAAATATTTATTGTCATGGTGGTCTATCGAACTTATGTTTAAGGAGAGGAACTTTAAAGCTCCTCTCTTACTAGTCAGCTTTGGGTTAGGCTCTTAAATCAGCAGCTGCTCATGCTAGGCATCTAATGCCTTATTGCTGCGCGATTTGACTTCATGGTCATTTTGCGTTGTTAATCCACCATCTTCCTCACCGATAGCTAGCGTGGTGGCAATGGGTGGGCCTTTGATGCAACCATCTTCTTCACCTAAGGCTAAAGTAGTAACTGTAGGTGGTTCTTTGATGCCACCATCTTCTTCACCGCCCGCTTGGGTTGTCAGCCCACCATCTTCTTCACCTAAGGCTAATGTAGTAACTGTAGGTGGATCTTTGATGCCGCCATCTTCTTCGCCAACCGCTTGAGTTGTTAACCCACCATCTTCTTCGCCTAAGGCTAGAGTGGTAACAGTCGGTGGGTCTTTGATGCCGCCATCTTCTTCACCTAAGGCTAGAGTGGTAACAGTCGGCGGGTCTTTGATGCCGCCATCTTCTTCGCCAACCGCTTGAGTTGTTAACCCTCCATCTTCTTCACCTAAGGCTAGAGTGGTAACAGTCGGCGGGTCTTTGATGCCGCCATCTTCTTCACCTAGTGCTAGGGTAGTGACAGTCGGTGGTTTCTGTGGGCCATCGTCACATTTGGGTGGTTTTTGTGAGCCATCATCGCACTTAGGGGGCTTGGGGGCAGCATCATCAGCTTTAGGTGGTAAAGATGGCGTTTCACCATTACCTAAGCCTAGTTTTTGTAGGATGCTTTGCAACAAACTCATTACCAAAGATTGGATATTATTGAGTTGCTCTGAATTATTCTTGGTATTAATTTGAAATTGACTACTGGTGTTAGCTGAGACAGTTGGACTCTGGCTGTTATTAGTCTCATTAATGCTGGGTGCTCGACCAGGTACTTGATAGTTGAAAATTCCTTTCATGATTCCATGATCCCTTATTCTTTAAATTCTAAAAAAGCCAATTGAAGTGTAAGGGGTGCTCAGGGGAGCGGACAGGCAAAAAACTATGAATGGCAGAGCTGGGTCGATAATAGTACGCGAATTTCTATAAACCAAAGTAAAATGGAAGCCTGAAACCTCTGAAATTAACGCTTAGGAGAGTACGTTTTTGATTGGAGGAGGAATCAGCTTTCTCGGATAACAGGCTTCCTGAATGCTCAGTTATTTTTATTTGAGCCGTTTCCCATGGAAACAATTGCTATTATGCATAAGCTAGCTTGCTGCAAGCTTAGTGCCTTGATTTTTGGAAAAAATTTTATATTGATGTCGCTACCTTTTATTACCTATTCCGATGAGTACTGGCTGCAACAGGCTTTAGACTTAGCGGAGCGTGCTTATCAACAAGGCGAAGTGCCGGTTGGTGCGTTGTTAGTGCGTGATAATCAGATATTAGGTGCCGGTTGGAATCAGTCGATTAGCCAACATGATCCTAGCGCACATGCTGAGATACTAGCTTTGCGAGCAGCAGGTCTGGCAGCTAATAATTATCGTCTACCTAAGAGCACTTTATATGTCACATTAGAGCCTTGTGTGATGTGTGCTGGAGCTTTGTTACATGCGCGGGTCGATCGAGTCGTATTCGGTGCTTATGATGCTAAAACGGGAGCAGCCGGTAGTGTCTTTGATGTGCTGCTAGATAGGCGCCATAATCATCAAGTGCAAGTCACAGGCGGCGTCTTGCAACAAGCATGTGTAGAACAAATCCAAGCTTTTTTTAAAGAGCGACGTTTAGCACAAAAAGCAGCCAAGTTGAAACATCTTTCTGTTGGTGAGCCCACTAACCTTAAAAATTAGCCGTTGCTCGGTTAGCTAATAATCCATTAAAAATACTTATGATAACCTGATGTAGTTCTTTGGTAAGAGTGGCGAGTAATCGGGCTTTATGATTAAGACCTTTTTGGTACATGCTGTCAAAACTAGTCAAGTCGCTCCGGGAAAGGGGCTTATTACTTGGCTGGTGACCGATGAAAATCGCATACCACGTAAAGTACTAGGTCTTACCGAAACGGATGAGGCAGGCTTAGTTAAAGCTGTCAAACCGGTTTATTCACGCGAAACCCCCTTGGTTGAAGCACTCACGACACTCGTGCGCGGTGATTTAGTCACCATTGATTTCCGCCCCTTTAATCTTACCCAAGGCTATGAGGATCGGTTAATTTATGCAGCAGCTGAGCCAAATAGACGTTTTTTAATTCCGCACTTAAGTAAATTAGTTGCTTTAGCAACCTTAGCTTGTGCATTGGGAATTGCTTTGGGGCTCATCTACCATTATCTTTGAACCTATAATTCCTTTAATAACCGGCATTCATGGCTTATCTTGAGAGTATCCGCCTGTGCAACAACGCACAGTTAGCTGATTATAGGGCTTGGCGCATTGATGGCAGTATTTATGGCTGGATAAGCCCGAATTTTGCTGCGCATTTATTAGCTTATCCTGAGGTTTTTCAGGAGGAAGCTGAGGAAATCACGCTTTCATCAGCCTTACAAACTCCTCAGCAGCGTACTCAAGCTCTTAATCCAATCATCTGGGATTTGCATCAACAAGGCATCATTGATACATGGGTGGGCGAACGCTATCCAGTGACTTTAGCTTATCAACAACCAGCGGTTTTGGAAGTTGAGCGGGCGGCGGCCTCCTATTTGGGGATCAAAAGCTTTGGGGTTCATGTTAATGGTTTAGTTGAGAAAGCAGATGGTATTTATGTTTGGGTAGGAACACGCACCGCACGTAAACCTTTTTGGCCGGGGAAGCTTGATCAAATGGTTGCAGGTGGTTTACCGGTGGGTATCAGCCTGGTAGACAACTTAGTGAAAGAAGCTCAAGAAGAAGCCAATATTCCAGCCGAGTTAGCGCGTACTGCTAAATTTGTTAGCACGATTCATTATCGTCAAAGCTTAAGCCGAGGCTTAGAAAATTCCAGTTTATTTATTTATGACCTGTGGCTACCGGAAGATTTTCAGCCAGAAAATACCGATGGAGAAGTTGAACAGTTCCAATTAATTTCCTTGGCTGAATTAGCAGCCTTAACCGCGCAAGTGACTGCATTTAAAGATAATTGCAATTTAGTCAATATTGATTTGCTCTTGCGCTACGGATTTATAACCAAAACTGACCCCGATTATGCCGCTATTCGGCAAACTCTATATGCTGAGGTCAGCACTTAACTACTAGGACGTTACCATGAGAGAAGGGCAGCCAAATACCATTTATTTGAAGGACTATACGCCACCCGCTTATCAAGTCGAAACACTAAAACTAAAATTTGATTTAGGTGATGAATTTACTTTAGTCACTAATACAGCACATTATCAGCGTGATCCACGCAATACCTCGACTAATAGTTTAGAGCTTAATGGCGAAGAACTAGAGCTAGTCAGTATTCAATTAGCAGGGCGTAGTCTGCAAGAAGGACAAGATTACCGCTTAACTGCGGAAGGCTTGCAGATTTTACACATGCCTGAACAGGCGACCCTCGAAATCACTACCCGTATTTATCCGCAAAAAAATACTGCTTTAGAAGGGCTTTATCAGTCGAGTGGTAATTTCTGTACGCAATGTGAGGCGCAAGGCTTTCGTAAGATTACCTATTACCAAGATCGCCCTGATGTGATGACCTTATTCACCACCGATATTATTGCAGATAAAGCTAAATATCCGGTGCTTTTGTCGAATGGTAATTTAGTGGCAGCGGGTGAATTGGAAGAGGGTAAACATTGGGCACGTTGGGTAGACCCGTATCGGAAACCCTCTTATTTATTTGCCCTCGTCGCCGGAGGTTTGGAGCATGTCGAAGATTTCTATACGACCGGTTCTGGGCGCAAAGTCACCTTACGTATTTATACCGAGCCGCATAATATCGATAAATGTGACCACGCGATGCAGTCCTTGAAGCGGGCGATGCGTTGGGATGAGCAGCGCTTTGGCTTGGAATATGATTTAGATATTTACATGATTGTCGCCGTTGATGATTTCAATATGGGCGCGATGGAGAATAAGGGCTTAAATGTCTTTAACTCCAAATTGGTGTTCGCTAGCCCTGAAACGGCAACTGATCAAGACTATATCAATATTGAATCGGTGATTGGTCATGAGTATTTCCATAACTGGACGGGAAATCGGGTAACTTGCCGGGATTGGTTTCAGCTTTCTTTAAAAGAAGGTTTGACGGTATTTCGTGATCAGGAATTTACTGCTGATTTGCATTCGCGTGCAGTCAAGCGCATTGAAGATGTACGTATGTTGCGTACTTTCCAATTCACCGAAGATGCCAGCCCCATGGCGCATCCGATTCGCCCCGCTTCCTATATGGAAATCAATAATTTCTACACCATGACCGTGTATGAGAAGGGCGCGGAAGTGGTGCGTTTGTATCAGACTTTATTAGGGCGCGAGGGCTTCCGTAAGGGCATGGATTTATATTTTGCCCGTCATGATGGACAAGCCGTCACTACTGAAGATTTCTTAGCGGCAATGGCAGATGCGAATCAGGCTGATTTAAAGCAATTTCAGTGTTGGTATGACCAAGCAGGCACACCTGAAGTTAAGGTGAGTATGACGTATGATGCAGCGGCGCAAACTTGTAGTTTGCATTGCGTGCAAACTTGCCCCGCTACTCCAGAAAGCCAAACCAAACAAGCACAACTGATTCCGCTACAAGTCGGTTTATTAGGGCAGAATGGCGCGGATTTACCGCTGTATTTAGAGGGTGTGGCTTGTAATGGCATTTTGCAACTGACCCAAGCTGAGCAAAGTTTTAGCTTCACTCAAGTGAGTGAGCTGCCTGTTCCATCGCTATTACGTAATTTCTCAGCGCCCGTACGTTTGGATTATCCTTACACCGAAGCTGAGCTGATTTTCTTAATGAAGCATGATAGTGATGCCTTCAATCGTTGGGATGCAGGGCAACGCTTGGCGATGCGTGCTTTTAATGCTTTATTGGCGGATTTAAAACAAGGCGACCCCTTGGGTTTAAGCCATGAATTTGTGAGTGCTTGGCAAGCGGTATTGACTGATGCCAGTCTTGACCCAGCCTTACGCGCAGAAGCTTTAAGTTTGCCGTCTGAATCAGATATTGCCGAGCAAATTCGCCCTGCTGATCCGGCTGCGATTCATCAAGTGCGCGAGTTTGTCTTGAGCACTTTAGCCAAAGCCTTACGCCTAGATCTAGAGCAAATCTTTCATAGTTATCAAGACCATGGCGCTTATCAGATTGATGCTGCTAGCATTGGTCAGCGGCGTTTGAAAAATGTGTGCTTGGCTTATTTAGGTCATCTTGACGATACGGCAATTCCGGCTTTATGTGCCGAGCAATATTATCAAGCCACGAATATGACCGATGCTTTAGCCGCTTTGGGGGTCTTAAATGAGATCGCTTGCCCTGAACGCAGCGCTGCTTTAGAGCATTTCTTGGAACGCTGGCAAAATGATCCGTTGGTAATGGATAAATGGTTTGCTTTACAAGCCAGTTCTAGCTTGCCAAATACCTTGCAACACGTGGAAAAGCTGTTAAATCATCCACTGTTTGATATGCGCAATCCGAATAAAGTCCGCGCTTTAGTGGGCAGCTTTGCGATGCGTAATCCTCTGCATTTCCATGCCGCGGATGGCAGCGGTTATGCGTTTTTAGCCGAGCGTGTGCTCTGGTTGAATGAACGTAACCCGCAAGTGGCTTCGCGCATGGTACGGCCATTAATGAACTGGCGGCATTATGAGCCGGTGCGTAGTGAATTAATGCGTGCGCAATTAGAACGGATTCAAGCACATCAGGGCTTATCGGCGGATGTGTATGAAATTGTGAGTAAAAGTTTGGCGAATGCTTAGCTAAGTTTAGCCCGCGTTGCCGTATTTAAGCCTTCCTTGTGAAGGCTTAATTATTTGGCTTTAAAGCGCGAGTTGCCCTTGTTGGGTTTTGCGGTTTGTTGAATCCCTTCTAATAAAGCCGCTAATCAATTTAGGGTGTTGGGCGCTTTGGACTTGCTTTTCGATTTGGTCAGTGAAGGCAAAGAGTTGGAGGCTATTTTAGCAATTACAAAGTTTAATTTTTATGTGTACTAACTCCTAAAGATGCGAGTTATTGGCTATTTATTGGTAAAACTTAGAGAATTAAAATATTTTCTATATTTGCTATTTTATTATTGATAGATTAGACCTCTTGCGAAAGTGAGCTCATCGGTTGATACTGGTGGGCATGAACTACGAAGCTCTTAAAAACTTATCCGCTGCTGCCTTTCGCCGGAGTGTGGGTATCGAACGCGCCCTGTTTGATGAACTGGTCGTGGTGCTCGCCGAAGCCGAAACCGCGAAGAAGAAATCGGGTCGCCCCAGTTTAAGCCTAGCCAACCAGTTGTGTTTAGCGCTGAGCTATTGGCGGGAATACCGCACCTTCTTTCATCTGGGTCTTAGCTTTGGGGTGCATGAGTCGAATGCCCACCGGATCGTGCATCGGGTGGAGCAGCGCTTAGCGGCGTCGGGGCACTTAGCGTTAGTCAAGCCTGCGACGCGTTCTAAGCCCGTCGATCCTGACCAAGCCACGGCTTCGTTGCCTCGCCCGGTGGTGCTTCTGGATGCGAGCGAGGTTCCCATCGAACGTCCTAAAAAAGCCAAGCGGCGTGGTACAGCGGTAAGCAACATCGGCACACGTTGAAGTTTCAAGTGGTCATCGATGAAGCGACCACACACCTTCTACAGGTCGCGGTGGCGCCATCGCATCAGCACGATCTCAGTTTAGCCCGCCAACAGACGACACCGTTACCGCTGGGCTCACTCTGTGTGGTCGATTCGGGATATCAAGGCTTGATATTAGACGGCTGTCGTGTGGTCTGGCCGTTGAAAAAGCCCCGACAGCGCGAACTCGAACCGGAACAGAAAGCCTTTAATCAGCGTTTAGCTCAGGTACGCGTCAAGGTAGAACATGCGATTCGTCGTTTGAAAGTCTTTCGTCTGCTTAAAGGGATTTATCGCGGGCGGCGACGTGGGTTTGAGCGCCGTTTGACACTCATCGCGGGCTTGGTCAATCGCAACTTAGAAGCATAACTACTTTCGCAAGAGGTCTATTATAAAAAGATTAGTAGTTGGTTGGAGTAATATTAGGTATTTCAACCCATTTAGCTATGTCTCATCGGTTCGGTCTGTGATCCACATACATACTTTAAAGTTTTTAACATCTTATTGGATTGTAATTTTTTAGTTGAAATGACTTTAGCACTTGTAGATAGCGATATTTAGCCGGAAACTGCTGCGAGTAGATTACTTCATTCATGTTAACACTCGGTTATAGCTTCTTTAAGCTCTATTATAAATTTGCCAAGTTTGTCCACATCATGATTGTTAACAAGCTGCTGAGTGATATACACCATGAAGGAATTAATAAGTTCTGTGGTCTTCTGACTCAAGACAGAGACCATCTGATCATAAGCGTTTAGACTTGACTCGACACAGGCGTTGAATTCATCCAAAGCATTCTCAGCGGACTTAACCCTAACACTATCATGTAGATAGTTGGCACCCATTGCGGCAAGTATACCTACTGGTCCAAGTAGTGCAGCAGCAGCAACTCCCACACCTGCTCCTTTTGTAAGGCTCGCCAACGTAGATGGTTGTGCGTTTAAAAATGTGGCTCCAGCCTTTTCTACGACCAAAATACTATTAAGGTACGGTTTCATCGATTTAGTAGCAGCAAACCGGAAACTATCCGTGATGTATTTACTGTCAACCTCAAGTGAGTAATCTTCACCTAACTCACTAGCCATTTGTTCGAGAATTTCGCTTACAGCTTTCTCCATGCCTTGTTCAAGTAAGCTAGCAACATGTTCCGCAGAAAAATACGAAGCAAACTCTTCTGGCTCCATTTCTTCGTTTTCGACGTACTCGTCAATCATATTAGATACATCACCGAAAACTGTCGCGAGAATATCATCTGTAATAACGTTTACCACTTCAGGTAAAAGTTCGAATGCCTGCTCAGAAAGTTGCTCCATCTGATGTCCATCTGGCTGAATATTATTAGAAATTACAGACTGAAACTCTATACTGTTACTAGTTGCGGAGTCAGCGCTCTCATTTTCAGATAAAGCAAAAAGTTGACGGCTAACAGATGTACAACTAAGTAATTCAATCGCCAAATCCCTAAGTGGAATTTGTGCTTTTATATCCACACCTTGTTTTACAACAATGTTTAAAATAACTCTTTTAAGTGCATGGTCTTTGGAGCAGTTCAATTGCTGTGCGAGTATTTCAATAATATTTGAGCTTTTTGAGTAGTTGTCGACAATACTGAAAAGTGATGCGTAAGTTGGAGTGGATATATTTTCCAAGATAAAAGATGCTGGCAAAATAATGCCATTTTTGCATCTGAGCAAATCCTCAAACCTCTTCTGGCCACTGCCATTAATCTCATTAATAAGCCCTACAACAAAGTTCATAATGGAAATTGGTTGCTTCCACGGCAAGCCAGCTTCTTTTACAGCTTTCTGAAGATAACGCAGTTCTTGTGGACTCCAGTTGCCATCCTTGAGTAGGATGAAATCATTGACAATACGTAACAGACGAAAATATGGGGTATAACGTTCATCATAATCTAGTGTATCAAGTGTTAAGAGCCACCTATGAATATTAGTGGATACCTCAACTTCATGCATCCGGTCTTCTAGGGCGACGAAACGATCATAGACTTTTTCGGCCATTCGTTTTATTTCATTTCGTGTTTCCTCTTCTTTTATCGCCAAAGTCAGAAGATTATTTTTAACCGTAATCATGGAATGGGCAAGCAGTATATTGCGCTCATTCAGCAGATTGATATAGCGCCAAGAATATTGTTGCATGGCTAACAAATCATGCTGGTTTGCACGCTGCATATCTCCATTCTTTCCAGATAAAGAATACCAACAGCGTTTGAAAAAGCCTTGGTTGCGATAATCCTCAAGACGGTCGGCGGTACATGATAATAGCCGCGTTGCATCCAAAGCCAACTGCTCAGCCTCTAACTGATGAGTTCTAGCCCACTCTAATTTTCTTTCCAATTGTGCATCGACTTTATTTTGTTCTGTAAGTGTCAGTTCGTACATTTTATTCTTCCTTATAATTTATCGATGGCGTTTCGCATACCAATGCCAGCATATTCGATATTTTCGATGACTCTATTAAATTCAATGCTCATCTCACCTTCCTTTGCAACATAGTGGGAAAATAAAGTCTGCCCATCTGAAAATTTTTCGGCGATATGTTTAAGTGACTCCAACGTCTTTTTAACTTGATCGGTATCTTGAAGGACTTCACGAAATCTTTTTTCAATTCCATTTTCAATGGCAAACTGCATGGCAAACCCACTGAGCATGGAACCTAGGACACCGCCAATAAAGGAGCCAATCGGTGGAAGGAATGCCGAACCAATCATTGTCCCTATTGCCGCTCCAGGGACGCTGGCTCCAGTATTTAATATTGATTTCCCTGAACGCTCTTCAAATTCAGCTTTGTCTATCTTGCCTGATGAAAGCAGCATCAAGTTCTTCACCAAGTCAACTGATGCTACAACCGCTACGGTTACTGCACTGGTCTTCATGATATTTCCAAAGGAATTCTTAATTACAGATTCGGCTGCTTTCTCCCCAGCATGCCTAACCATCACACTCTGTATCCCAGTATTAGCCGCTGCCTTGATAGCACTGTCCGCAGCAGCAGAACCTATTTCTGCCACGATCTTATATGTGGCTTCATCAATACTCATCTTGCCATCACGTACCGACTGAATGTATCGGAATGAACTGTATAAACCAACTGAAAAGGCTGTAATTGCGGCTGCGCCAGTAGCTGCTTTTCCCATCTGTTGCAGCATGGACTGATCACGGTAATCATTTAAATATTCATTACGGAGTTCTCTGCCAGATTCGTTTTGCCTCCCTAAGTCCTCATACTCCTTTTTAGTAAATGAACGGCTTTCAGTTCCATCATTGGGTGCTAATTTGTCAGTGACTTTATCTTGAACCTGACGCATAGACTCGGCGACTTCTGGACGTTTTTCTGTTTCTCGCCACATTTTTTCACGAGCAACATCAGTAATGCTTTTACCACCGTTAGATGGATTTACTTGGTCTGAAGCACCGATCAATGAGTCCTCGTTATGATATTTTGGTTTTCCTGATGTCTTATCAATTAACCCCATTTGATTACAGCTTGTCTCTGAGTCTTTATAAATTTTTACTTGTGCTGAATGTGTAATAGTTCCATTTGCTTCAACAACCTTAATATCACTAGATGGGTCATTAACCTTACCTGGAAATTGCGGATCGCGATCAGTATATGCCCTGCTTGACTTTCCCTGAAGAATGGCATCATAGTTTCTAGTTTCAGTTAACACTTCCTCGGCTGCAAATCCACCTCTTATTGCTGTGTTTTGGGCGGTTGAGGAAATTTGGGATAAGTGCTGGCTACGTCTAGCTGCTTCTTCTAGGAGCTGTGCCATTTGCTCTCTGGACGCACTTGGAAATATACTTTGAATTGCACCAATATTTTCAAATATATTTTGATAGCTATTTTTTGATTTTCTATTGTTATAATTACCACTCATATTATTTAATTCCTATATGATAATGGCAGGGCAGCTTTATATAAAGCTAATTCAAATTTTGTTTTCAAGATATACGGCTATTTAATCATTATTGTAATTTTTACTAAATTACTAGATGGTTAGTTAAATCTACTTTTGATTTGATTGTTAAAATTCAAATCACTTTATTTTATTATTTTTACACCATTGTAAGATAGATGCATTTAAATTAATCCTGTACTCTTATGGCACACCAACAAATACCATTAAATTTAAACATATCCTTTATAGCGTCCATTTCAAAATATCCCTGATAAACGTGCTTGCCCAGCTTAAGCATCATAAGTCGGCCATTCCGCAATCGCTTTAAAAGTCTTAGCTTCAGGTCTCGCACCTAAATTAAAGCGTAGATTTTTACTATCCGCCTCCCAGCCCACATCGCGTAATTGCCGATCAATCAATTCACGGGTGATGTCTTCAGATAAATGTATCTGTTTATTCGCCAGATGAATTTTGTTTAATAGTTCTTTGCGGCGTTTATTTTGTTGCACGGCATCCTGTTGATTGGCTAAGGCTAATTGCAGTTGTTTAATTTCCGCCTGAAATTGTTCTTGCTGAACTAATAATTCTAATTCAGCTGCTTCCGCTTGTTGTTTAAAATGCTGTGCTTCTTCATCCATTAGTTGCGCTAAAGCATCCGCCTCGGCCTTTTGCTGATGGAGTAAAGCGAATAAAGCTTGATTAGAACCGACTTGTTGATTGGCACTCGTTAATTGACTTTGTAACTGGGCAATTTGCTCGGTTAATTCGCGTAAGGGTTGGCTTGGGTCACGCGGTGGAATAAAAGCGCCTATCTTAAATTGGCTGCCTTGTTTGCCAAAGCTACGATGAAACCATACCGCCAGCTCACGCGCCGTTTTCAAGCCATTTAAGGCTTCTTGGTGGCGGGTTTGAAATTCATGAGTAGCTTTATTACCTTCGATGCGCAGCAGATGAAATAAGTCACGCACTTTACGATCTAATTGCAATTCCTGTTGCAATTTATTCAGTAAATCTTTTTGCGTGGTCTGCTCATCAAAACGAATGCCATAGCGACTCGCTAAATCCTGCGCTAAAGCTTCACCTAATTGGCGTAATTTAATCAGTGTGGTGTTTGGATCACTAACAAAAATAGATTCAGCCGTGCGCGCCAACTGCAAAAGAATCGGGCTATGCTCACTGAGAAACTCGAAATTTCCATGTGTTTGCATGTTTTGCCCTTGAATTGATTGCCCTAAAGTTAATTAGTTTAATGCAAAATAATCTTCATAGTGAACCGAATCGCTCACTAGATAAGTGTTTATTTAATCGGCTAGCAAGTGACTGATTAAACTCAAGGTAGTTTGATAACAATGAGCCTTTCCAAAGTGGGTTTTGCATTTAAAGGGAAAATTTTCCCATTCACTGATCGCTTTACACTTGATCTTCTTTGCTCAATGGGAATAAAATCCCATTCATGAACAACACACTGCGCGCTGCGTTCTACCAAATACTCAAAAGCCTGATGCGGATTTTGTATCGCAAGGGCATCGCATTTGGTGAATTTACGCAGTTAGCCAAGCAGGCATATGTTGATGTAGTTGAAGATGAGCTGGCTCAGTCAGGTGAGCGTGCTACTACCACCCGGATTGCAGTCATTACCGGTTTGACCCGTAAAGAGGTCACTCAGCTACGTCAGGCCGAAATTACTGCAGCCGCGCCCCGTTTTAATCGGATGTTGCGGGTGTTGAATGCTTGGTTACACGATGAGGCCTTTCTTGATAGTGAAGGGCAACCTGCAGTTCTAGCTTTTCGTGGTGTAGAACCGAGCTTTGAGCAGTTAGTTCAGCGCTATAGTGGTGATATGTCGAGTTTTGCGATGCTGGATGAAATGCGTCGGGTGAAGTTAGTGGAAAGTTTAGAGGATGGCTCAGTGCGTTTACTGAGCGCGGTTTATATTCCAGATCAGGATGATGAAACTCAGCTGCAATTATTAGGCACAGATGTCTCCCTACTCGTCATGACGATTAATCATAATTTAACAGTACCGTCAGACGAACGTTATTACCAACGTAAAGTGAGCTACAACAATTTGCCTCAAGAAGTGCTGCCCGCTTTTCGTGCCTTTGTGCGCAAGGATGCTCACCAGTTATTGCTACGGTTTAATCAGTGGTTATATAAACATGACCGGGATAGCAATCCTAAAATAGAAGGCAGTGGTCGTATGCAAGCTGGGGTAGGTATTTATTATTTTGAGCAGCCGACTGAGCTTAAGGAAGTTAGCCATGAAGATTAAATTAACGGCTCTTATCGTCAGTGCTGCTTTGTTGTTAACCAGTTGTGGGGATGCCCTCACCCTAGCCGAAGGCGGTATGACGGGTACAGGGATTACAGCCGGGCGGATTACGGGTTTTGGAAGCATTTATGTGAATGGCATTCATTATAATGTGGATAATGCTGCGTTTTATCGCAATGGCACAACTGTGACTGACCAGTCTAGTTTTGCGGCGGGTGAGTTTATTACAGTCACTGGTTCATTGAATGCAGATGGCGTAAGTGGCATTGCCAACCAAGTCAAATTCGATAGTTTAGTCAAAGGTACGGTTGAAGCGATTGCTGCTGATGGTAAAACGCTGACGGTACTTGGGCAAAGCATCCAAATCGATTTATTAACAGTGTTACACGGTTTTAATCAGTTAACTGATTTACAAGTGGGCAATGTGGTAGAGGTTTCTGGTGATCGCTTGCCAAACGCTGTGATCAAACCTAGTAGCATCACCTTAGTAGCCGATACGTATGCTAGTAACGATGGTTTACAAGTATCAGGACAAATTACTAACTTAAAGTCTGAAGCAAAAACCTTCCAGATTGGTCATTTAATTGTCGATTATAGTGCAGCCACCTTGGTGGAATGGTCGGGTCGTAGCATAGCGAATGGACAAACGGTACAAGTGAAAGCAAACCAAGCTCCGATCAATGGCGTACTGACTGCTCAACAAGTGACTTTGCAAGCCACGCAAAACAACTATCCAGATAAATCTCGTTTAGAGCTAGAAGGTATTGTGAGTGCTCTAGCTTCTGCTACTCAATTTACTTTGCTGGGGCAAACAGTTGTAACCAGTGCGAGTACTGAGTTTAGAGGTTTAAGCGCCAGCAGTGTAGCGGTTGGTTTAACCCTAGAGGTGGAGGGCAAGGTGGATGCGAAGGGTGTATTACAAGCTAAGAAAGTGATGTTGCGCGATGTGTCGGCTAGCAATGGGAAAGAGTTAACAGGGCAAATCACTGCTATTGATAAAGCCCTGAATACCATTAGCTTGGCTGGTTATACCTTGTATTTAGATAATGGCAGCATGTTATTGAAAAATGCTCAGACCGCTAAACGTCTCGCTCAGCGGGGTGGGCGTCATGATGTTACTAAGTTTGAAGATTTAGTGGTGGGCGATTATATCGAAGTCACTGTGATCCAATTTGCAGATGGTAGTTGGCATGTATTGCGCTTAGACCGTGGTGGTCGACCCGCTCACTAAAGAAAACTATTTAATAAATGTAATGATTTTTCAGGGAGCTAGCCCCAAATAAGTTTGCTAGCGAATGAAAAAACCCGGTGGTTCAGCACCGGGTTAGCCGACTTACCTAAGTTAGGTAAGACTTTTAGAAAAATTTAAATGGAGTTCAGTCCATGCGTATACAAACAGCTTCGATCGTTCTGTTAGGTAGTTTATTATCAATTTCTTCTGCCAGCTTCGCTAAAGGCGGCTCAGGTTCTGCTCATTCCGGAGTATCTGGCAAATCTTCCGTGTTTACTGCTATCTATGATACAGACGGTGATGGCACGGTGACAACTGCTGAAGTGACAGCTGTGCGGACAGCTGATTTTAATGCAGTCGATACCGATAGTTCAGCCACTTTATCGTTAGCTGAATATCAAAATCTTGAAACCAATACGCAAACCCGTGAAATTAAAGCAATGTTCAAGGTCTTAGATACGGATTTGAATAGTGCTTTAAGTTTAACTGAGTTTAGTGCCAATACTACGGCTAACACGGCTGTGAGCAATGCCTTTGCTTTAGCAGATAGTGATAATAATTCAGCATTGAGTTTGGATGAGTTTACTGCGCTACAAGGTTATAAAACTGGCTCGATTTGGGGATTTGCAGCTTTAGATACTGATGCTAGCAAAACCTTGACCTTGGCTGAGTTTTTAGCAGGTCGTACTGGTGGGCAGGGTGGTAAGCGTTAAGATGTAAACACCTTAAGGGCTAGGTGTTTGAGCTAATTTCCCCCATTTCGATGAATGGGGGAAATTATTAAAGCGAATTAACGCCCCGCTAAAGGCCCTGCATTACGCACATCTTCTGTCACATAATCAGCAAAACGTGCGAAGTTTTGATGGAAGGCTGTTGCTAATTGCTGAGCTTTTGCTTGATAGGCGGATTTATCTTCCCAGGTAGCTGCTGGATCTAAGACTTCATTGGGGACATCCGGGCAACTAACTGGAATATTTAAACCAAAGATCGGATCAGTACGAGTATCCACCTGATCTAAATCACCACGTAAAGCGGCATTCAGCATAGCGCGAGTATGGCGAATTTTCATTCGACTCCCCACCCCATACGAACCACCACTCCAGCCGGTATTGAGTAACCAACAAGAAACTTTATTCTGATTGATTTTTTCACCCAATAAATCAGCATATACCGAAGGATGCAGAGCCATAAATGGAGCGCCGAAACAGGTACTAAAGGTTGTGGTCGGCTCAGTAATGCCTTTTTCAGTCCCAGCTACTTTTGCAGTGTAACCGGATAAGAAGTGATACATGGCTTGTGCAGTCGTGAGTTTAGAAATCGGAGGTAAAACACCGAAAGCATCACAGGTGAGCATAATAATATGCTTAGCATGACCGGCTTTACCCGGATATAAGGCATTAGGAATTTGGGTGATAGGGTAGCTCGCTCGGGTATTTTCAGTGAGACTACCATCATCTAAATCTAATTCACGGGTCTCCATATTCATCACCGTATTTTCTAAAACGGTGCCGAATTGATGAGTTGTGGCGTAGATGAGTGGTTCGGCTTCAGCTGATAGATTGATGACCTTTGCGTAACAACCCCCTTCTAAATTGAAGACACCTTGATCGCTCCAGCCATGTTCATCATCACCGATGAGTAAGCGCTCTGGATCAGCAGACAGAGTGGTTTTCCCTGTGCCTGAGAGGCCAAATAAAATCGCTACATCACCAGCTTTGCCTACATTGGCTGATGCATGCATAGACATCACCCCTTGCTGAGGCAAAAGGTAATTCATAATCGAGAAGACAGATTTTTTGATTTCGCCAGCATAATGCGTGCCGCCAATAATGACTAATCTGCGCGCGAAATTCAGCAAAATGAAAGCGCCAGAGCGAGTCCCGTGTTGCTCAGGATCGGCCTGCATATCGGGAACGTGTAAAATCGTAAAGCGCGGTTCATCAACGCCAATACTGCGGTTTAGATCAGCTGGGCGGATAAACATATTCTGAGCAAATAGCGAATGCCACGCATATTGCGTAATAATCCGCACAGGTAGTTCAGTGCTAGGATCAGCGCCCGCTAGTAAATCTTGTACGAAGACATCTTTACCAGTTAAGAAGGCTTGAGCAGATTTTAAGACCTTATCAAAGTTTTCTTCACTAATGGCTTTGTTAACTTCACCCCACCACACTTTGTCATGGCTACTGGCTTCATCCACGATAAATTTGTCATTCGGTGCACGACCTGTAAATGACCCTGTGTAGGCAACTAAAGTGCCTCCACGACCCACATGAGCCTCACCGCGACGCATGGCAGCTTCGTAGAGCGCTGGGGCAGATTGATTCCAAAAAATATCGTTAAGGTTGCTTAAACCTAAAGTCGCCTCTAGATGTTTAGAGAGGTTGGTGTTAACCGTCATGATGTTTTCCATGCTAAAAAAATCAACGTGCACTGTAGACCTCGTTTTTAGTCAAGCTAGGCGTACAGTAAGGCAAGATAGTATAAGCTTTCCGATTTATTTTTTTGTTATTTCGACTTGTAAAATAAATCCAAGAACTGATGTTTATCTAAGTCGCACTCACTTAAAAATACTTTAGTCGCTTTATGCACACAGCTTAGTTCCTAGTACACTGTTTTTTTATGGTTTGTGGTATGCTTGCCACATGGAAAATCAATATTTAAGCTCAACACGTTTCGACTCCTTTAACCTCGATGAACGTATTTTAAAATCGCTCAATGCAGCAGGATTTGAGTACTGTTCGCGCATTCAAGCGGAAACCCTACCGTTTGCCTTGAACGGTCAAGATATTACTGGCCAAGCGCAAACGGGAACTGGCAAAACGGGTGCTTTCTTAGTAGCGGCCTTTCAGCGTTTATTGTCCCAACCCTTAGTGGACGCGCAACCGGGTTCAGTGCGTTGCTTGATTTTAGCCCCAACTCGTGAGCTTGCGATTCAGATAGCCCGTGATGCCGAAGTATTGGGTCAATACACCGGCTTAAATAATGTATTAGTTTATGGTGGGGCTGCTTATGAAAAGCAGCGTCAGCAATTCACTCAAGCTGTGGATTTATTGATTGGTACACCAGGACGAGTGATCGATTATTGGAAGCAGGGTGTATTCGATTTCAAACAAACTCAAGTCTTAGTCCTAGACGAAGCCGATCGCATGTTTGATATGGGCTTCATCCAAGATATTCGTTTCTTATTGCGTCGTTTGCCAGAGCCTACAGAGCGTTTGAATATGCTGTTCTCTGCGACTCTTTCACAAAAAGTGTTAGAGCTAGCTTATGAGCATATGAATAACCCAGTTCCGGTGAAAATCGAAACCGATTCAGTCAGTGCTGACAATATTAGCGAGTCTATTTATTTTCCGGCTAATGCTGAAAAGATTCCTTTGCTCGTAGGCTTAATTCGTAAATTAGAGCCGCAACGCGCGATTGTCTTTGTGAATACTAAGCATAATGCAGAGCGGATTGAAGCCTATTTGAAAGTCAATAATATTAAAGCAGCGATGATTTCTGGCGATGTGCGCCAAAGTAAACGTGAGCGCTTTTTGAAAGATTTTAGTGAAGGCCGCTATCAAATTTTAATTGCTACCGATGTGGCTGCTCGTGGTTTGCATATTTCGGCGGTATCGCATGTGTTCAATTTTGATCTGCCTCAACTAGCTGAAGATTATGTACATCGGATTGGTCGCACGGCGCGTGCTGGTGCTTCAGGTGAGGCGCACAGTTTTGCGTGTGAGGATACAGCGTTTTATCTTCCTGCTATTGAAGAATATACTGGTAAAACTTTGCCAGTGATGAGCATTGACCCCGAGTTATTGCCAGACATTCAGCGCCCACAGCGAAGTCATCAACAACGCTCCACGCCACATGCTGAAAAACATGAGCGCGAACCCCGCCGCAAACCTCAACAGCGAGCAATGGAGCAGCCAGTAAAGCCTCGAGAAGTTAAAGTAGTTGAAGATATAGTCGCTCCTGTGGAGCTTGAGGCTACTCAAGAGAATACCCTTCTAGAACACTGTCAATCAGCACAAACGCCTAAATCTGATCGCCTTCGCGGTCATTCGATTGCTTATATGTTTGAAGAGAATAATTTAGAGCGTATTGAGCCGGAGTTAGAGAGTGCTTCAAATCAGCCTAAGCGTTCGCATCATCGACAACGCAGTTCGACTTCTTCAAAAACTCACCAATCAAGGTAAGTCGAATAAAAAAGCCACCTTAGAGGTGGCTTTCTCATTTACTAAGCTTATTAAGCGCTTTCTTTCTCTGGCAAGTTCACGCGAATATGCAGCTCACGCAATTGTTTCAAACCAACAGGAGCTGGTGCATTAGTTAATGGGCAAGCCGCTGTTTGGGTTTTCGGGAAAGCCATCACATCACGAATCGATTGGCTGCCAGTCATTAGCATAATTAAACGATCTAAGCCAAAGGCTAAACCACCATGTGGCGGACAACCATATTTAAGTGCATTTAGGAGGAAGCCAAATTTCTCTTCAGCTTCTTCTTTACTAATACCTAGTAAATTAAATACAGCACTTTGCATTTCAGGACGATGAATACGCACGGAGCCACCACCGACTTCAGTACCATTCAACACCATGTCGTAAGCAATCGATAAGGCTTTACCCGGGTTAGCAGCTAATTCTTCAGGTGAACATTTAGGCGCAGTGAAGGGGTGATGTAAAGCGACCCAACGTTTATCCTTGTCATCGTATTCAAACATTGGGAAATCGACGACCCACAAAGCCGCCCACTCAGAGGTGAGTAATTGACGGTCATGGCCTAGTTTAATCCGTAAAGCCCCAATCGCATCATTCACAACTTTGGCTTTATCCGCACCGAAGAAGATTAAGTCACCAGTTTGTGCACCGGTGCGTTCCAAAATACCTTTGACCACTTCTTCAGGTAAGAACTTTAGAATCGGTGATTGTAGGCCTTCTAAGCCAGCCGCTAAATCATTGATCTTGATGTAAGCTAAACCTTTTGCACCATAGCGGCCTACAAAAGCGGTATAGTCATCGATTTCTTTGCGGCTTAAATCGCCACCCTTGGGTAAGCGTAAAGCGACTACACGGCTATCAGGATCTTTAGCAGGTGCTGCGAATACTTTGAATTCGACCGCTTGCATTAGATCGCTAACCTCAACGAATTCTAAGGGAATACGCATATCCGGTTTATCTGAGCCAAAGCGGAACATGGCTTCTTCATAAGTCATATGTGGGAATTGAGTCGGCAACTCCACATTCAACAGCGTTTTAAACATGCTGCGAATCATTTCTTCAACCATGCCCATGATTTGATCTTCATTCATAAATGAAGTTTCAATATCAAGCTGGGTAAATTCAGGTTGACGATCAGCGCGTAAATCTTCATCACGGAAGCAACGAGCAAATTGGAAATAGCGATCCATTCCCGACATCATCAACAATTGCTTAAATAATTGTGGAGACTGGGGTAGGGCAAAGAAAGAGCCTGGATGAGTACGGCTAGGTACTAGATAGTCGCGCGCACCTTCAGGGGTTGCTTTAGTAAGCATCGGGGTTTCGATGTCTAAAAAGCCATTTTCTTCTAAATAACGGCGCATAAAGCCAGTGGCTTTGGCACGTAATTGCAAGCGCTGCTGCATTTCGGGGCGACGCAAATCAATATAGCGATAAGTTAAGCGCTTTTCCTCGCCAACTCCTGTTTCATCTAATTGGAAAGGCGGGGTTTCAGCAGCATTGAGAACAGTTAGTTCTAAACCTAGAACCTCAACCTGTCCACTACGCAAATTATCATTAGTCGTACCCGCTGGACGTGTGCGCACGCGGCCCTTGACTTGTAAAACATATTCATTCCGAACACGCTCAGCAGTAGCAAACACTTCTGCGCGATCAGGATCAAAAACGACTTGCACTAGGCCTTCACGGTCGCGTAGGTCAATAAAAATGACGCCACCATGATCACGCCGCCGGTTGACCCAACCACAGAGGGTAATTTCCTGATCTAGCAGGGATTCGTCAACCTGCCCGCAATAATGACTACGCATATTATTATTCCTGAAATCTGATATGTCTTAGCAAAGGCCGAAATGTTAAGCCTTGGCAGGATTATGCGCAAGCAAGAAAGCGGCCTAAGCGCTTGATGGCTACCAAGCACCTGAGAATGAATAGCCTAAATCCTAGTCGCGTCCTTAATTAATGCAAGCAGAATCAATGCTAGTACAGGCCACTTTTAACTAGATTTCAATCAAGTATCTACCTGTGGAGAATAATTATTAATTTAATCAATCTTGGTATTAGCAGGATTTTAGGTGCTTTCGTCTAGTTAACAGCTCACTGACAAAGTCCTGCTTAGCTAGTATAAGGCGCATCGAGTGTTTATTTTTCAATAAAAGGGATGCTGATGAAACTCTTAAAGCGCAGCTTATGGGCAAGCTTAATAGCCGCTATTTATTTTTCCTCCACTGCAGTTGCCAATCAATCCTCAGAGACAAATTTAGCTTTGAATGAGCCTTCTGCTGATATAGTGATTACTAAATCCTTGAAATCTATTCAGTTAGCCGCTTTAAAAACAGAAGACAATCTGTTTATACAGGAAGCAGAAAACTTGCTGGAGCAGCTTGAATACACCCCCTCTTTAGAGCGTCGTCAGATCAATTTAAGTGAATTAGCTGAACAACGCAAAGTTAAGGATTTAGAAGGTGCTAAAGAGTTAGAAGAACTTTTAAGTTCAAACCAGATTATTGAAACGGTTCAAGAAACCATTGAGCCATTTGGGTTAAAAATCACCAATATTGCAGATGCTTATACCTTGTGGTGGATCACCGCTTGGCAAGCTTCTGAAGGCAGCTCTATGCATGTGAATAAACAGACCGCACAGGCGGTGAAGCAACAAGCTGTAAAAATTTGGCTAGCCAATCCAAAGCTTGCACAGGCTACCGATACAGATAAGCAAGCGATCGCTGAAGCTTTATTAATTCAAGCCCTCTTAACTCAAGCAGCTATAAAGCGTGCTGGGCAAGATCAAGCAAGCAAAGCAGCGGTACAGCTTGCAGTACGGCAAGGGGCTTCTGCTAGTGGTTTGGCCTTGGAGCAAATGCAATTGACCGAACAGGGCTTTGTAGTGAAGCGCTGAGTCTAGCTTCTATTCAAGGATATACCGGCTAAGCAAGACTGGTCTTTGCTTAGTTGGGCTTAAGTGTTTGTTGCCAACTAAGCTGCTCAGCCCAGAGAGCTATACGCTAATTCCTCAGTTTCTAAGAATTAATACTATTTTGCTGCACTGCAAACTACTAAAGCTAGAATTTTCTGGGTGATTTTGATAAAAAATAATAGTTTTATGCACAGTTAAATGCTTATTTATTAATAAAAATGCAATAAAGTATCTGAACTAATCGAATTGGTATATTCCTTTCTAAATAGCTAGTGCTACTCTATTTCACAAGAGAGAGGGGGAATGCAGTTAATTCTGCAATAAAATACCATTCTCTCCTCAAGCTAGTCATTTGCGGGCAGTCAGCCTATCCATTGGAGGAGATGAAAGATGAAATTAAATCGTATGTTAGCTGCTATTGCGGGCAGTTTTGTTCTATGTGCAGCAGCTAGTACTCAAGCAGCCACCGAATTAGTCATCGCCACTGTGAACAACGGTCACATGATCGAAATGCAAAAACTTAGTAAGCATTTCGAAGAAGCCAATCCCGACATTAAACTCAAATGGGTCACCTTAGAAGAAGGTGTATTGCGTCAACGTGTCACTACCGATATTGCGACCAAAGGTGGCCAATTCGACGTGATGACCATTGGGATGTATGAAACTCCAATTTGGGGTAAAAAAGGCTGGCTGAAAGAACTGAAATTCGACGACGCTTACAAAGTGGATGATTTATTGCCAGCCATGCGTGATGGTTTATCTGCAGATGGCAAACTGTACGCTGCACCTTTCTACGGCGAAAGCTCTATGTTGATGTACCGGGCTGATCTTGTGAAAGAAGCTGGTATGGAAATGCCCAATAACCCAACTTGGGAACATGTGGCTCAAGTCGCTGCCAAAATTCATAACCCTGACAAAGGTGTTTATGGTATGTGTTTACGTGGCAAACCAGGTTGGGGCGACAATATGGCGTTCTTAACTACACTGGTGAATACCTATGGTGGTCAGTGGTTCAATATGGAGTGGAAGCCTCAATTAGAAAGCCAGCCTTGGAAAGATGCGATCACTTTCTATGTTGATTTGCTGACTAAATACGGTCCTCCAGGCTCTGCTAACAACAGCTTCAATGAAATCTTAGCTTTATACAATGAAGGCAAATGCGGTATGTGGGTGGATGCTACGATTGCAGCGTCTTTCATCTCTGACCCTAAGCAAAGTAAAGTTGCCGACAAAGTGGCTTTCGCACAAGCACCAACCGCTAAAACACCCAAAGGTGCAAATTGGTTATGGGCTTGGGCTTTAGCGATTCCAGAGTCTTCCTCTAAATCGGCTGAAGCACAAAAGTTCATTCAATGGGCTACTTCGCAAGACTATGTCAATTTAGTCGGTAAAGAAGTGGGCTGGGGTAATGTGCCTACCGGTACTCGTCAATCTACCTATGACAATGCTGATTTTAAAGCTGCCGCTAAATTTGCGGATGCTGAATTAGCAGCGATCAAAAGTGCGAATCCAGCTGATTCAACTTTAGAAAAGTCACCTTATACCGGTGTGCAATTTGCGGCGATTCCTGAATTCCAAGCGATTGGTGTCACCGTAGGTCAGCAAATGAGTTCAGCTTTAGCCGGTAAGGAGACTGTAGATGAGGCGTTAAAAACTAGCCAAGAAGCTGCAGATCGTGAAATGCGTAAAGCGGGTTACTACAAGTAACTTTTAGGTTCCTCCAAGTCGGGTAGCAAAGCACCACTGTTACCCTTTAAGCGCCGCCACTTTTCTGCTGGTAAGTCCCAGTGGCGGCCTTTCTTACACGAATTAGCTAACACCACAGACAGGTCTCGTTATGGCAGAACATACACGTGCAGGTTCTCGGTCGTTACCCCGCCTTTTGATGTCGCCCGCAGTAATAACTTTATTTCTGTGGATGATCGTTCCGCTGGTAATGACCATTTATTTTTCGGTAATCCGCTACAACCTGATGCAACCTGATCAAACAGGATTTTTAGGTTTAGAGAATTACAGCTACTTTTTAACCGATCCCGATTTCTGGCCCTCCATCCGGAATACCTTAGTTTTACTCGGCAGTGTTGTGCTGATTACAGTGGGATTTGGCCTTGCGATTGCGCTATTAATTAATGATCCTTTCCCTGGCCAAGGGATCGTACGTATCCTATTAATTTCTCCGTTCTTCGTTATGCCAACCGTCAATGCTTTGATGTGGAAGCATATGATGATGAACCCCGTCTATGGTTGGCTAGCGCAAGTCTGGACGTTCTTTGGTTTACAGCCCATTGATTGGCTCACCGACTATCCACTCTTTTCCATCATTATTATGGTCAGTTGGCAGTGGCTACCGTTTGCTTGCTTGATTTTCATGACCGCTTTGCAATCGATGGATCGCGAGCAACTCGAAGCGGCTGGGATGGATGGCGCTACGTATTTCCAAAAGCTGTGGTATCTGTATCTGCCGCATATGGCACGCTCGATTTCGGTCGTCATTATGATTGAAGTTATTTTCTTACTAAGCGTGTTTGCTGAAATCGTAACAACCACCAATGGTGGCCCTGGCAATGCCAGTACTAACTTGGCTTTCTTAATCTACAAGCAAGCGCTGCTTAATTTTGACTTTGGTGTCGCGTCTGCAGGTGCTTTATTGGCCATTATTCTCGCCAATATTGTCGCAGTATTTTTGATTCGTATGATCGGTAAAAACTTGGACTAAGACTATGCAATCTTCACCCAATGCTAACCCTACAACCCTGATCATTCGTACCATTGCAGCATGGTCAGTGGCTTTACTCTTATTCTTTCCACTACTTTTTTTAGCAGTGACTGCATTTAAAACCGAAGGACAAGCGATTGCCGTTCCTTCTCTATGGGTTTTTACGCCGACTTTAGAGAACTTTGTGGAAGTGCAAGCCCGTAGTAACTATCTGCACTATGCATGGAATTCAGTAGTGACCAGTGTGGTATCAACAATTTTAGGTTTGCTGATTGCTGCACCTGCTGCTTATAGCATGGCTTTTAATCCGACTAAGCGCACCAAAGACATCTTAATGTGGATGCTCTCTACCAAGATGATGCCTGCAGTCGGTGCTTTAGCGCCTATTTATGTGATGGCGAAAACAGCAGGCTTGTTGGATACCAAATTCGCTTTGATTGTGGTGTTCACCATGAGCAATCTGCCGATTATGGTGTGGATGCTGTACACGCATTTCAAAGATATTCCACATGAAATCCTCGAAGCTGCTCGTATGGATGGCGCAAGTCTTTGGGACGAATTCCGGCATGTTTTACTGCCTTTAGGCATGGGTGGCTTAGCATCAACCGGCTTATTGTGCTTGGTATTGGCTTGGAACGAAGCCTTCTGGGCTTTGAATCTTGGCTCAGCAGATGCGGGTACGTTGGCGACCTTGGTTGCTTCTTATTCCAGCCCTGAAGGTTTGTTCTGGGCGAAGTTATCCGCTGCTTCATTAATGGCGATTGCCCCGATTATTGTGTTCGGTTGGTTCAGTCAAAAGCAGTTAGTTCAAGGTTTGACCTTTGGCGCAGTGAAATAAAGGAAGGGATTAGTCATGGCATTTTTAGAATTAAAAGGCGTCGAGAAGTTCTACGGCAAACTCCGTGCAATTAAAGGGGTAGACCTAGCGATTGAGAAAGGTGAGTTCATTGTCTTCGTTGGCCCTTCTGGCTGCGGTAAGTCCACCCTGCTACGTATGATTGCTGGCTTGGAAACGATTAATGGCGGCAAGCTGATGTTAGATGGCAAGGATATTACCGATGCGCCCTCTTCACAGCGTGATCTGGCGATGGTGTTCCAGTCGTATGCACTCTATCCGCATATGACCGTGGAAGAAAATATGTCTTTCGCCTTACGCTTAGCAAAAGTCGCGCCAGATCTGATTAAAGACAAGGTCAGTAAAGCAGCGGATAAACTCAATTTGACGGCTTATTTACAGCGTACTCCCAAAGCTTTATCCGGTGGTCAACGTCAACGCGTCGCGATTGGTCGGGCGATTGTACGTCAGCCGAAAGTGTTCTTATTCGACGAACCTTTATCGAACTTGGATGCTGCCTTGCGCGGTCAAACTCGCGTCGAAATCGCTAAATTACATCGTGAATTGGGTGCAACTACGATTTATGTCACCCATGACCAAGTAGAGGCGATGACTTTAGCAGATCGCGTGGTGGTATTAAGGGATGGGATGATTGAGCAAGTGGGTACGCCACTAGAGCTCTATGATAGCCCTGCCAATCGCTTTGTCGCGCAATTCATTGGTATGCCACAAATGAATGTCTTGCCAGTCGGGATGTTCTCTAAAGCAGGTAATGCCCATGAGATTGGTATTCGGCCTGAGCATTTGACGATCGTGGGTCCAAACGAAGGTCAATTACGCGGTACTGTGGAATTGATTGAAGCACTCGGTAATGAGACCTTGATTCATGTGAATTTAGGCTCAGCCATGATTATTGTCCGCCAATATGAGCGCACGAGTTCGCAATTGGGTGAACAAGTGGGCGTACAGTTTGACCCTATTCATTTGCATCGTTTTGATAAAGATGGCAAAGCCATTTTCGGCTTGAACAAACTCTCAGGAGTCGCAGCATGAGCGCCGCGGTGTTAACTCAACTGCATTTAGGCTTAGGCTCATTTCATCGTGCGCATCAAGCAGTGTATATGCAAGCACTGCATGATCAAGGGGATAAAAGCTGGCGTATCGTTGGGGGCAATTTGCGCCCAGATATGCTCGAAACAGTGACTGCGCTTCAAGCCAGTCACGGCAGCTATACGCTGGAGACGGTGAATACAGCTGGTGAACGCTTCTATCAAGCGATTAGTGCGATTCAAGAGGTAATTAGTTGGGATAAAGACTTAAGCGGCTTAGTGAAACTTGCCGCTGATCCCAATACGCGGATTATCTCTTTTACCGTCACCGAAGCGGGCTATTATCTGGATGCGCATAATCATCTAGATGAAAGTTTTGCAGATCTGCGTTCTGATCTAGAGGGTAAAACTGCCTCGACGATTTATGGCGCTTTAAGCAAGCTCCTGCAAGCACGTATGCAAGCGGGAGCGGGTAAACTCACGCTACTGAATTGTGATAATTTACGCAGTAATGGTGAGCGCTTTTTTGCTGGCTTAAAGCAGTTTTTGGCTAAGCGTGAGGATCAAGCTTTATTAGCTTGGGTTAATGCGAACACCTCAGCTCCTAACTCGATGGTAGATCGGATTACACCTCGCCCTACGCCGGATATTCGTGAGCGTGTTAAAGCTGCCACAGGGCATGATGATCCAGCTGCTTTAATGGGGGAAACCTTTATTCAATGGGTAGTGGAAGATCATTTTGCTAATGGGCGGCCTGCTTGGGAAAACGTCGGCGTGGAAATGGTCAAAGACGTGCTGCCCTATGAAGAAGCGAAGATTCGCCTCCTTAATGCACCGCATAGTTGTATCGCATGGGCGGGTACTTTACGTGGTTATAAGTACATTCATGAAGGTACACTGGATCCAGAAATCCGCCAAATGGCTTATGCCTATGTCACCGATGATGTGATTCCTTGCTTGGAGGCTAATGCTAAGCCTTACCCATTAGATTTACCGAAATATCGGGATGTGGTGCTAGATCGCTTCAGTAACCCGAATATTCTTGATACCAATCAACGGGTAGCGATGGATGGCTATTCAAAGATTCCTGGCTTCATCCAGCCTACTTTGCGGGAAGCTTTGGGCGCAAATCGCAGTATTGATGCGGTAGCTATGTTACCTGCGCTGTTTCTACGTTTCTTGCAGCGTCAACAGCGGGGCGAAATTCCGTTTAATTACGAAGATCAGGCGATGGATACAGCCAGTGCAGAAGCGATTTGTTCCTCGGGTGATCCAGTTGCAAGCTTTGCAGCGGAGCGTGTGCTATTTGGTCCTATTGCAGGGGATGAACGTTTAGTAGCTGCTTTACGCATGGCTGTGCAACGAGTAGATGAGTTTGTGAGTAAAAGCTAATGAATTTACAACGTCTACAAGGTAAACACGCGCTCGTAACGGGCGCGAATGGTGGCATCGGTTTAGCCGTGACTGAGGCTTTCTTAACAGAAGCTGCTACTTGTACAGCGATTGATTTAGCAGCTGAGCCAAGTGCTGAATTACAAGCCTTAATGCAGAAGTTTAGCTGTTTGCAGTATCACAGTTTAAATGTGGTCGATACCGCTGCAGTTAAAACCTTGGTGGCTCAGGTTAACCAGCAATCTGGCCTGATCAATGTGTTATTCAATAATGCAGCGATCTTCGATATGGCGCCTTTATTAGAATCGCATGAAGCCATGTATGACAAGATCTTCGCGGTGAATGTCAAAGGCATGTTTTTTGTGATGCAAGCCGTTTTACAAGGTTTAGTGGATGCGGGTGAAACTGGGAGTATTATCAATCTAGCTTCCCAAGCAGGGCGGCGAGGTGAGGGTTTAGTCTCACATTATTGTGCTTCTAAAGCCGCTGTGATTAGCTATACCCAATCGGCTGCCTTAGCAATGGCAGAGTATGGTATTCGTGTTAATGGTATTTCTCCCGGGGTGATCGATACGCCTATGTGGGGTCAGGTAGATAGCTTATTTGCCAAATATGAAGGTTTACAGCCTGGCGAGAAGAAAATTGCCGTTGGGAAAGCCGTACCTTTAGGACGGATGGGGATACCACAAGATATCGCCGGTGCTGCAGTCTTTTTAGCAAGCGATGAATCAGCGTATATTACAGCACAGACGCTTAATGTGGATGGCGGCAATGTGATGTCGTAGAGAGTGAGTAGGAGAGAATAATGGGTAGTCTAGCTCGACAAAAAATTTCACCACGCTCACCGGAACTAGAACGCGATTTTCAGCGTGATCCGGTTTTAGGTTATGAGCCAGAAGGTTCCTACGGTTATATCCGTTGCCTTGAGCATGGAGCGCCTAACCCATTGATTCGTTGGCATTATCACGAAGAATACGAGCTGCATCTCATCGTTGAAACCACCGGAAAAGTATTCGTTGGGGATTATATTGGGCGTTTTGAACCTGGGCATTTAGTCCTTACAGGGCCACGCTTGCCGCATAATTGGATTTCTAGTGAGCTACCCGAAGAAGGGGTGCGTGTACGTGATTTGGTGCTGCAATTCTCTGATGAACCTCTGCGTCAAGCTAGTGAGTATTTATCTGAACTGCGCGAGGCTCTGCCTTTATTAGAGCGCGCTAAGCACGGCATTGAGTTCATGGGCTTAAGCGAACAGGCTTACGAGCGTATCGTAAAAATTCGTCAATCTTCTGGTTTGCAACGTTTTAGTGAGTTTGTGGCCTTATTGGGCTTGCTAGCACGCCATCATGATTATCGTTTGCTGTCTAATGTACAGCTACAAAGCTTCGAAGATGATGCTTCTTTACGCCAGATTAGTGAAGTGGTTGATTATATTACGGCTAACTACTCGAATCAGTTTGCATTAATTGATATTGCCAAACGTGTGGGCATGAGTGAAAGTCGCTTCTCGCGCTATTTCCGGCGTGCTACTGGTAATACCTTTACTGATTTTGTGAATCGCTTACGGGTCAATCGTGCCTGTCAGTTATTAATGGAAACCGATCAATATGTCAGTACGATTTGTTATAACGTCGGCTTTAATAATATTGCAAATTTCAACCGACGCTTTATGGAGCTAAAAGGAATGACTCCAAGTGACTTTCGTCGCCAAGGCGAAGCACGTTATGGCTAACTAAGCTTTTAGCTTAAACAGAGCTTAGCTAGTTTAAGTAATATAATTAGGGTGCTTGAATTTGACTCACATGCTTAGCAAAAGGCTCAGCACGCATAAAACCGACGACGCGCAAATTTTTCCGTTCTTGCCCTTGGGTATCGAAGAGGATAATACCTGGCGGCCCATAGAGATTAAATTGGGCTAATAACTCGCGATGCGCCTTAGTAATCGAAGATAAATCAGTGCGTAATAAGACAAAATCTTTTAAGGCAGTTTTAACGTTTGGGTCGCTAAACGTATATTTATCCATTTCACGGCAACTCACACACCAATCGGCATAGAAATCAAATAAAACTGGTTTGCCTTTAGCATCAATGACAGCTTGATTGAGTTCAGAGATGCTGTTAACCGATCGGAAACTCAGTTCATTAGCCTGCTCGCCATTAAAAACGCCTTTCAAGGGTTGAATGAGGTTAGTGCTCCCTGCAGCAGCACCGATAGCCACTAAACTACCTTGTATGAACAATAAAACCGCTAAACCTTTCCATAAAGTCCTCCAACCTGTGCTATTAGGCGGTAAAGCAGTGAGTGCGCCCATATAAATAGCAGCAATAATCAGTAGGGCAGCCCATAAAAACATGCTCACCATTTCGGGTAAAATACGCTCTAGCAAGGTAAGCGCTACGCCCAAGAGCATGACGCCAAAGACTGCTTTAACGCTTTCCATCCACGCGCCCGCACGCGGCAAGAATTTACCTGCTGAAGTACCAATAATTAATAGCGGGATACCCATGCCGATGCTGAGCATAAATAAAGCTGCTCCTCCTAGTAATGCATCTCCACTTTGACCGATATAAATCAAAGCTCCTGCTAGAGGCGCTGCAACGCACGGCCCTACAATTAAGGCAGAAAGCGCACCCATGATCGCAACTCCAATGAGATTGCCACCTGCTTGTTGATTACTAAGATCGGTTAAACGTTGTTGGAAAGCGGCAGGCATTTGCAGCTCATAAAAACCAAACATAGAGAGTGCAAGTAGCACAAAGACCGCACTAAACATCCCCAAAATCCAAGGATTTTGAAAGAGGATTTGTAGATTGCTACCAAATAACCCAGCTAACACACCCGCAACGGTATAAGTGGCGGCCATGGCCAAGACATAGACTAAAGAAAGTAGAAAAGCCCCACGGGTACTTAGGTTTTTTTGCCCTGCAATAATCCCTGACAGAATCGGAATCATCGGGAAAATACAGGGGGTAAACGAGAGTAATAAGCCAAAGCCAAAGAAGCTGAGCAAAGTTAAAGCCCAATTACCATAAGCCAGTGTATCTGCAATTTGATCTTGTTCGGGTTTAATGACAGCTGGAGGTAAATTAGTCGCCGCCGCTTGGCTGGGATTAGCCACTGTTCCTGTAATCGGTGCTTCACTCGGCTCGAGGATAAAACCTTGCGCTAGTTTGGCAGGATCAGTCGGAATACTGGCACTGTAATATTTTAATTCAGGCGGATAGCACACTCCTAAATCACCATCACAGCCTTGCCAACCTACTTCAACCTGTAAATTGCCGCTAGTTTTTCCTGTTAAATCAATAGGTAGTTTAAGTTCGGCGCTATGATGGAGGACATGCACATCCCCAAAGAATTCGTCGTGCTTAGCCTCGCCTGCCGGTAGCTGTAACTCACCGACTTTAAGCTCAGGATTGAGCACTCTAACTTTGAATTTTTCTTTATAGAGATAAAACTTAGCTTCAGGTAAATCCCAGCGTAACAGGAGTTGCTTACCATCGAACAGTGGAGGGTTTAAAGCGAAGGCTTGCTCAGGGGGTAAGGGATCACCTTGTTGAGCAGTTGTTTGATTAAAACTATTCGTGTCAAAGGGGAAGAGTTTATTAGCCTGAGACACGGTGAGGGGGAGGGCGAAGAGTACACAGATCCAAACTATCCGAACCCACCCGAAGCACACTAACTGTTTCAAAGCTCTAGCCCTCTAGCTAAGTATTATTTTAAGCAGATTAATCGCAGCCAAGCGGGGCTGCAGCTGTTTTAGACGAACTGACTGCGCATGGTAGCATGGTTTTTCTTAGAAAAAGCTTACCAAATGGTATAGGTTGAGCACCTACTAACCGATATCAATAGCCTACTACCGAGGCTCTGAGTGGCTTACTAATATTTGTTTAGCTTTTTTTGTCTAGTTAGGAGAACTCTAAACGATTGATAAAAGAAAGCGCCATTATAGGCGCTATTCTTAATAAAAAATCTGCTATGCACTTTTTAAAAATTCTAATAAATCACTGACTAGCCGATCTTTTTGCGTAGCAAAAACGCCATGAGGTTCGCCATCGTATTCAAGCATTTTAGACCCAGCAATACCTTGGTAAGCCTGATAAGCGCTCGTTGTAATCGGCACAGTAACGTCTTTGTTGCCGTGAATAATTAAAGTGGGCACTTTAAAATAAGGTAAATCATCACGAAAATCTGTTTTTCCAAAAGCATCTACACACTCTAAAGTCGCTTTAAGGCTGGCTTGCATAGCAACGCTAGTCGACCAGTCTAAATAGGCTTGGCTGACTGGACGGCTTAGCATCGTGACTCCATAGAAATCCTTGAAGAAATCAGCAAAGAATTTAGGGCGTTCAGCGCCAATGCCTTTTTTCATATCTTCAAAAACTGCACCATCAACCCCTTCAGGATTGTTAGGGGTCTTTAACATAAATGGCACAACCGATGAGATCAATGCAGCCTTAACAACATGTTTACCTTGATGCCGTGACATATACCGAGCAACCTCACCACCACCCATTGAAAAACCAACTAAGGCAGCATCTTGTGCGCCGGTTTTCTTCATGACAGCGGCTAAGTCATCAGCAAAGGTGTCGTAATTATAACCATCCCAAGGTTGATCAGAGCGGCCAAAACCACGCCGGTCATAAGCGATTACTCGAAAACCAGCATTCACTAAGTCCACTGCAACTGGATCCCAACTGTCTGCTGATAAAGGCCAGCCATGAATTAAAATCACCGGTTGACCTTGTCCCCAATCTTTCACATAAAGAGATGTTTGGTCTTTAGTACTAATATACATACGCCTCTCCTTGGTTACTCATGTTGATCGTGAAGTGAGATCTTATAAATTTAGTACTGGCAAGCTAGAGGTAATAAAGGGCTGAGTTTGTTTGGGGTTTAGGTTAGAGCTTTGCGAGGAGGGCGTCTCTAGTCTTAGCATTGAAAATGAAGGTTGTGATTTATAGATGGGTAATAATTAGGTGAACTTGGAACTAAAAATTTCTTCACATTTTGTAAATCCTTATTCGCTTTTTTGCTAGTTCTTATATAGTTGGTGAAGGAGGTAGTTTTGTTAATAACAGCACCAGCTATCACTGAAACTCTGATGTGCGCCTTATTTAATATCGGGTTTGTAAAGTCTTTGATTGGGATAGCCTAACGATGAGCAATTCATAACCCCTAATGTAGTTACCGCCCACTGGTTCATTCCTATAAGCAGGGGGAACACTAACTAAGTTACGAAACAATCGAAAAAATAGTCTTGCAGTTTTGTAGAAAGGTTTTTGTAGTGTTTAGATGACCTTTTTTCTTTTTTGAAAAATGGTTATCGCGAAGTCAAGGATGGGTACTGTTTATGGTGAGAGTATATTGGGTGTATTACACAAAAATTGAACGAAGGCTGAGACTTTGCTGTTAGTGAGCCGACGTGATGTGTGAAGCACCCATAATGAAACGCTCTGGTTGAGGACGGTTCCCCATGAAATTAGTCGCTGCTCAGCTAAGTCTTTTGACACTAGGTTGTGCGCGAGCACAGCCATACCAACCCCCGTCAATACGGCATCGCGAACCATCAACGGTGTAGCTAAGCGTAAAATAGCCTGTGGTGAAAAAGTGCGAGTGTGAATTCCATCAGAGACCGTCCATGTACCGACTTGGGGAGCTTTTATTCCAACCACTGCAGGCACAATAGGAATGGTCGCTGGTATCGATTTCTTCAACTCAAGCTCGGCACAACTGAATAGGGGCGAAGAGACCAGCAGTAAAGTATCTTGGGCGAAACAACGTCCAACTAATTCACTGTCAGGCTGTGGATTCACCCGAATAACTACGTCATAGCCCTCTTCAATCAGATCCACTTCTCGATCTTCGATGGTGACTTCCAACTGTACATCGGGGTAGCGTCGAATGAATTCGGCTCCTAGGCGTCCCATCATAGATTGACCGAAAGTGACTGGCGAACTGACCCTTAGTTTACCGCTTGGCCGATCGCGTTTCTCCCTTAGGTCACGCGTCACCGCTATAATCTCATCAACTAGGTTGTGGGTTCTTTCATGTAGCGCCTTGCCTTCGTCGCTTAGTCTAAACGCGTGACCCGATCTTTCCAGAAGCCGGACATCCAACTGTTTCTCTAAGGCTAAGACATGGCGTGACAAGGTGGCTTTCGGCCGCCCACTGGCGCGGCTGGCTAGTCCAAAGCCGCCATAATACGCCACAAGGTTGAAGTCGGTCAGGTGAGTGAGATCCATGTCTGATCCATTAATGAAACACTATGTCCCTATTTTACTACTATCTAATCTAATATGGGTCAATTAAATTGTGTTGTGAAACGCTACTGTCTGAAATCTATCGAATTGGGATTCTCAAACAGCTAATGCTTACCTGTAATTTGTAACACTCAACTTAATGTGAGGCATGATGTCAAAAACAATTCATCCCATTAGCGATGCAGACCATACGGCTATGATGGCAACGCGCGAATTCCTTAAAGGTTTACCCGCTATCGAACTCACACCCGACGGACGTTCTTTGTTCGATGCGATGATGAGTCAAGTACCACCAGCATCAGGCGTTGATTACAAACAGGATAGAGTGGGGGGTATTTCAGGCTGGTGGTGTTATCCTCAGCATGGCCTGCCAGATGCTGTCATTCTCTATCTTCATGGGGGAGGGTATGTGGTGGGTTCCGCTGATGCCTATCGCCACGCTGCGGGTCAGATAGCAGCAGCGGCAGGTGTAGTGACCTTCATCGCTGAATATAGCTTAGCCCCAGAACAACCGTTTCCTGCCGCTTTTGATGATGCTGTCGCAGCGTATGACGGGTTAGTACGCCAAGGATTTAAGCATATTGCGGTGGTGGGTGACTCTGCCGGTGGTGGTCTTGCACTGGCTGTGGTTGCTTTTGTTAATAAACAGTCAGCATTGAAGCCAGCAGCGGCAGCCGCGATGTCGCCTTGGTTGGATATGACGGCGAGTGGTCAGAGCTTTGACACGCGTGCTGGTGCTGATCCCTTGCTTGATCAAAAGAAAATGCGGGACGCAGCAACGCTTTATCTTGCTGATGCGGAAGCGACAAATCCACACGCATCTCCCTTGTTCGGTAACTTGTTGAATCTGCCACCTACACTCATTCATGTAGGCGAAGACGAGGTGCTGCTGGACGATTCAGTTCGGTATACCGATCTCGCCGAGCAGGCAGGGAGCCACGTTGAGCTGCACATCTGGGTCGGCATGCTTCATGTATTTATATACAGCATTGCCATGTTGGAAGCCGCCAGAGCAGCGTTGAAGCACACGGGCGATTTTTTAGCTATGCATTTGGATACTGAGGGCATTAAATACCCTTCCAACCCATGATATACCACCAGCCTTACCCTGTTGGTAAGCAGCCAGAGCAGCATTGAAGCATACGGGCGATTTTTTAGTTATAAATAAAAAAAACAAGTATCGTTTTTCTTGGTGAGTTGGCGCCTAAGTTTAAAAAAACAGACTAAGAGCATAGACTGACGGGGTACGTATCAAATCTTCTGTTACATAACTAGCTACAGTTAATTTATAAATCTATAAACTTATGATGCTCGCTTAAAAGACTGGAGGTCGTTAGACCGGGATGGTGATGGGGAAGTCCTGTGAGTGCTTAAAAGGCGGTTCAAAATATGGGGAAAGCATTTGCACTTATTGGAGAAAGAAGTATAAAAAGTAAACCAGTTAGCCGGGCAAAATAAAAGGCATTGCCACACAAGCAATGCCTTGGCCTGTCGACTATAGACCCCGCATCTTCTCCAACTGCGCCTGCAATTGTCCCAAAGCCAGCTTTTGTTCATCTGCCTGTTTACGTGCCGTTTCAATGACTTCAGGCTTAGCCTTTTCCACAAAGGCTGGATTATTTAAACGCGCTTCCACTCCAACTAAATTCTTCTCAATTTTTTCGATTTCTTTAGTTAAACGGGCAATTTCTGCGTCTTTATCAATCAAGCCAGCTAAAGGAATCAGAATCTGCATCTCACCCACTAAAGCCGTAGCGGATTCAGGAGCAATCGCATCTTGGGTAAGCCAAGTGGCTTGACCAACTTTTGCCATACTTTGAGCTACAGTTTGATTGCGCGTATACAAGGACTGATCGTTTGCATTCCAGTTTTGCAGCAAAATATCCAATACTTGCCCCGGCTTGATATCCATTTCCGAGCGAATCCGGCGCACGCCCATAATGAAAGTTTTTAGCCATTCCACTTCAGCGACGGCGGAATTATCTAGTTTGCTCTGATCAGCTTTAGGCCAAGCTTCCAGCATAATGCTATTGCCAGTTTTACCCGCTAAGCCTTTGATACTTTGCCAAATTTCTTCGGTAATAAACGGCATAATTGGGTGCAGCATGCGTAAAGTCACTTCCAACACTCGAACCAGTGTTCGACGTGTGCCCCGTTTAGCCGCTTCATTGCTATTGTTTTTACTCAACACCGGCTTAGTGAGTTCCAAATACCAGTCGCAGTATTCATACCAGGTGAATTCATACAGCGCTTGCGCCGCTAAGTCGAAGCGATAATTGTCCAAATGATCGGTGACTTCGGTCTCGACCGTTTGTAGTTTAGAGCGAATCCAGCGGTCAGCCACTGATAGCTCGATGGCTAAGCTTTCATCTAAACCCGTGTCTTGATCTTCGCATTGCATTAACACATAGCGGGCTGCATTCCAGAGTTTGTTGCAGAAATTGCGGTAGCCTTCTAAGCGCTGCAAATCAAAGCGAATATCGCGCCCAGCCGTAGCAAACGAGGCAAAAGTAAAGCGCAGCGCGTCTGTTCCATGCGCTTCAATCCCATCGGGGAATTGCTTGCGGGTGGCTTTTTCGATCTTGGGCGCATCTTTAGGATTCATTAAGCCCGTGGTGCGTTTTTTAACCAAGGTTTCTAGATCAATGCCATCAATCAAGTCCAAAGGATCGAGTACATTGCCCTTGGATTTGGACATTTTCTGACCTTCGGAATCGCGCACTAAGCCATGAATATAGACGTCGTGGAAGGGAATATCGCCCATGAACTTTTTGCCCATGATAATCATGCGCGCGACCCAGAAGAAGATAATGTCGAAGCCAGTCACTAAGACACTGGTGGGATAGAAAGTTTTTAAAGCTTCATCGTCTAAGTTCGGCCAGCCTAAGGTAGAGAACGGCCAAAGGGCAGACGAGAACCAGGTATCCAATACGTCTTCATCTTGGCGCAAAGCCAAATCGGGCGCTAAGTGATATTTACTACGCGCTTCGGCTTCAGTGCGCGCTACATAAATATTGCCTGCTGCATCATACCAAGCAGGGATTTGATGCCCCCACCAGAGTTGGCGCGAAATACACCAATCTTCCAGCGTATTCATCCATTGGTTATAAGTGTTGATCCAGTTATTGGGTATGAAGCGTACTTCGCCATTCGCCACCACATCAATCGCCGGTTGTGCCAACGCAGTTTTACCACCCGGGCGACCATCTGGCAGGGTGTCACTGGTTAAGTCGATATACCACTGATCGGTAAGATAAGGCTCAATCACTGTGCCCGAGCGATCACCACGCGGAACCATGAGTTTATGCTCTTTGATTTCGGCTAATAAACCTAAGGCATCCAAATCAGCAACGATTTGTTTACGTGCTGCATAACGCTCTAGGCCGCGATATTGTTCCGGCGCAATATCATTAATATGTGCGTCTTTAGTGAAAATATTAATCAGCTCAAGCTGATGGCGCTTGCCCACTTGATAGTCATTGAAATCATGCGCGGGCGTGATTTTAACGCAGCCAGTGCCTTTTTCAGGATCAGCATAATCATCGCCCACAATCGGAATCAAACGCCCTACTAGTGGCAATACGACTTGTTTACCGATGAGATGCTTGTAACGCTCATCCTCAGGATGCACCGCCACCGCACTATCGCCCAGCATGGTTTCGGGGCGGGTAGTGGCAACGATTAAATACTCACTAGTCGCTTGGCCATTCGCATCGGCAAGCGGATAGCGGAAATGCCACATCGAGCCATTTTCTTCTTCGGAAATAACTTCTAAATCAGAAACCGCCGTATGTAAAACCGGATCCCAGTTAACTAAGCGCTTGCCGCGATAAATTAGACCTTCTTCATGCAAACGCACGAATACTTCCACAACGGCAGCCGATAAGCCTTGATCCATGGTAAAGCGTTCGCGACTCCAATCCGGTGAAGTACCTAAGCGGCGCAGCTGACGATTGATGGTGTCACCCGATTCGCCTTTCCACTCCCAGATTTTTTCAATAAAAGCAGGGCGGCCAAAATCATGGCGGGTTTTGCCTTCAGCATTCACACGGCGCTCAACTACCATTTGTGTGGCAATCCCTGCATGATCCGTACCCGGTTGATACAAAGTGTTATTGCCCAGCATCCGATGATAGCGGGTGAGAATATCGATGACGGTTTGATTAAAGCCATGCCCCATGTGCAAAGTGCCGGTGACATTGGGTGGCGGGATCATGATACAGAAGGGCTGACCTACGCTACTGGGCTTAAAATAGCCGTGTTGTTCCCAGGTTTGGTAGAGGCGTTGTTCAATATCTTTGGGTTGGTAGGTCTTATCCATGTCCGCTCTTTTGCCAAGAATGCTGAAAAGAGCGGATTATAACGCGATTAATGGAAAATTTTTACTTTAACATCGAGGACAATTCGCGCAGTAGCTCTTGGCGACGTTGATCCATCTCTTGTTCATAACCCTGATTGAGGTTTAACACATTATCGCCGTCTTGTTGCTCAGAGCGAATCGCATGGGCACGGGCTAAACCAGCGTATTCATCTTGGCCGGTCGCCGATTGTAGCTCTTCGATCCGTTGTTTTAGACGGCGCTCAAAGTGTTTTTGATATTCTGCATTCGTGCCAGCTTTCGCGCGCTTAATGACTGCGCGATCGCCGGGGCGCACTAAGTCGGTTATCACTGGAATGCGTATGGTGCTTTCTAAGTCTTGTCTGCTACTCATCTCGTATGCCAATAGTATTTTTTATGCAAGCAGTCTCTCTGATCATCACAACTGATGATAGTCTAGATTATAGCCTTGCTTGCGATAAATTTGGTAACGTTTGCGACCAGCGACTAAAATACTTTCTTCCTGATCGAGCACTTCGGCCATACGCTCAAAGCGTTCCAAGAAACTAGGTATTTGATTGGAAAGATTAATCAGAAATTCATAGGGGTCTGCAGGGGGATCGTCATGACCGATTAAGACTTTCAATCCCTGTTCTGTGCTTGGGTTGAGTGCATGGGGAATAAAGCTTAGATCACTATACGTCCACAGCAGTTCGTCCATGCGCGTGCTGGTACTGAGCTGATCTGTATGAATATAAACACGCATGTCTTGGGCGAGTGCCTTCTCCACCAACTTACAGGCTAGCAACAGCCGTGCCTGTAAGTTGCTTGACTGCCCCACGTAAAAGGCAATGCGCGTCAATTACTGTGCTCGATTAATTAGCCACTGGCATAATAAAGGCACGGGGCGACCCGTTGAGCCTTTCGCTGCCCCACTTTTCCAAGCGGTTCCGGCAATATCCAAATGCACCCAAGGATAACCCTCAGTAAAGCGTGCCAAGAAACAAGCAGCCGTAATGGCACCTGCAGGTGGGCCACCAATATTGGCCATATCAGCAAAATTACTTTTTAGCTGTTCTTGGTATTTATCGCTCATCGGTAAGCGCCAAGCCTCATCATTAGCTTGCTTACCAGCGGCCAAGACCTCATCTGCTAAATCATCATTATTACTGAGTAAGCCTGAAGTATGATGGCCTAAGGCAGTAATACATGCACCAGTAAGGGTGGCGATATCAATCACTGCGCTTGGTTGATAACGCTCGACATAAGTCAGAGCATCACATAGAACTAAACGCCCCTCAGCATCAGTATTAAGAATCTCAATCGTTTTGCCAGCCATGCTAGTGACAATATCCCCCGGCTTGCTGGCTTTGCCGCTGGGCATATTTTCTGCAGCTGCTAAAACCCCAACGATATTAATCGGTAGCTGCATCGCTACACAGGCAGCTAAGGTGCCTAAAACACTCGCTGCTCCAGTCATATCGAATTTCATTTCATCCATCGCCGCGCCCGGCTTTAGAGAAATACCGCCTGTATCAAAAGTGATCCCTTTACCCACTAAAGCTACAGGTGCCTCACCTTCTTTGCCGCCTTTATAGTGCAGGATAATCATTTTGCCTGGTTCTTCACTGCCTTTGGATACAGAAAGAAAAGAACCCATGCCTAACTCAGCCATATGCGTTTCTTCGAGAACTTCTACCTCAAGATTCGCGGGTGAATGAGCTAATTTAAGAGCAGTTTTAGCTAAAAAAGTCGGTGTGCATTGATTGCCTGGGCTATTAGCCAGATCACGGCAGAGCTTCATACCCTCCGCAATGGCTGCCCCTTGACGAGTAGCCGCCGCTAAATCGGTATCTGTCTGATGAGCGAAAGTCCAACTCTCTAGGCTAGGCGCTGGGATATCTTCTTTATTACTTTTGAAGTCATTATAACTATACAAAGTGTCAGCCACTGCAATGACTGATTGGCGAACAGCGTTTTCGGCCGCAGCTTGTGCAGCTTCTTCGGTCAAAAAAGAAACAACTTGACTAACTTTAGTGGCTTTAAGCGTTAAAGCTGCCATATGAGTAGCTTGATTCAGCGTGTCTAAATTGAGCTTATCGCGCTCACCCAAACCGACTAATAAAATGCGTTTGGCAGCCACACCAGGCAGTTGATATAACATGCTAAAGCGTTGTTTATCACCTGAAAAATCACCCAAATCTAAATGCTCAGTGATTGCACCAGAACTAGCTGTGTTTAATTCTTGTGCTGCTGCTGAAAGCTCATTAGGTTTATAAACACCGACCACTACACAATCTGCTTGGGCTTGTGCGGCTTGCACCTCAGCCTGAAATTGATAATTCATGACGAATCCTTAGGTTTCTTTATTTTAAGTTAAGGCTCTATGAAAAAATTAAAGCAAATCTAGTATAACGCTAATTAAGTCTAGGAAGTGTAGTAGATCTATAAGTCAATTGAACTAGGATTAGTCGTAGTTCTGGATTAAGGCTAGCGAGCTTCTCGTATTAAATGAGTACGAGAAAAGCGATCATGCCAAGTCAGGCGCTGGGGGTCAAAAATGGCAATCCAAAACCCTACACCTAAGGCCATCCAACTGAATAAAGCACCTACATAACGAAAAAAAGCATGTGTCCAGTTAAAAGGCGAGCCATCTTCTGTAACCACTTTGATTTTCCAAGCTCTCATTCCTAAGGTTTGGCCACCATGGGTCCAAAACCAGCCAAACAAGCCAAAGGCGATGATTAAGTCTACAATAAACAAGGCATTTGATAAGGGCGAGCCAGGATGTAGCTGAATGCCCCCCAAATGAGCCACACTAGTAGCTAGAATGCCGCCAAGAATAGCGGTGGTAACACCAATCAGCATCGTGTCATAGAAAATAGCAGCCATACGACGGGGGAAACTTACGATGTCAGCGGAGACACTCATGCACAGGTTCCAAACTACAAAATTAGGGCGCCACTTTAGACGCTTCAGTGTGTTGAGGCAAGTTTTGCTAGAAAGCTAAAAGCTAGTCAGCTCAGGGTCAATAGCCCTTCTCAGGTGCTAGCTAAGGCGGCTAACCCCTAAAGATGTTTAAATTACGAATCTTAAAAAGCCACCGCTTGTTTGAACTAGCTATGACCTGCAATTTCCTATACAGATAGATGGCAACTCATAGAAAAAATCACAGGTTCTGCATGACCTTTGCATAGGTTTGATGCAGAATCAGCGCCTTCGATTGAAAGGACTGGCTGCTATTTATGAGTCGCTTATTGCGTTCGGGTGCTGTGATTAGTGCGATGACTATGATCTCGCGCGTCTTGGGGTTGCTACGTGATGTGGTCGTTGCACGTTATTTCCCTGTCGATGGTGCGACGGATGCTTTCTTTGTAGCGTTCAAAATCCCGAATTTATTACGGCGCTTTTTTGCAGAAGGTGCTTTCTCTCTAGCATTCGTACCCATTTTGGCTGAATACAAAGAAAAGCAAAGTCGTGAGGCTCTGCAAGACTTAATTGATTATGTAGCCGGTACGTTAGGCTTGATTCTACTGCTGATTACTTCGATTGGTATGATCGCGGCACCGTGGGTAGTGGAGCTTTTTGCTCCGGGCTTTGCTGAGCAGGCAGGTGCTCGACCGGAACTAGCAGCCGAGATGCTCCGGATTACTTTCCCGTATATTTTATTTATTTCGCTTGCCGGGTTAGTTGGTGGCATTCTGAATACCTTTGGCAAATTTGCCATTCCTGCCTTAACCCCTGCGTTGTTAAATATAGTAATGATAGCTTTTGCTATTTGGGCACCACCGTATTTTGATGAGCCGGTGATGGCCTTAGCATGGGGCGTATTCTTTGCAGGTGTTGTGCAATTTTTATTTCAAATTCCAGCTTTAATGCGCTTAGGTTTATTGCCTAAGTTCAAAGTACGGCGTGCCCATGCAGGCGTGAAGCGTGTGATGCGTCTTATGATCCCTGCTTTGTTTGGCTCTTCAGTGGCACAATTGAATTTGGTGATTAACACGGTCATTGCCTCCTACTTAGTCGTAGGTAGTATTTCATGGCTGTATTACTCAGATCGCTTTGTCGAGTTGCCCTTGGCTATTTTTGGGGTAGCTTTAGGTACAGTTATTTTACCCAAACTTTCCAGTGATCATGCTAAAGCGGATGCAAGCCAATTTCGTAGTACCATGGATTGGGCTTTACGCTTAGCCCTATTAATTTCAGTGCCAGCTACTTTAGGCTTAATCTTATTAGCTGAGCCGATTTTAGCCGCCGTGATGATGCATGGAGCCTTTAAATGGAGTGATGTGGAAATGTCTGCTCTGAGTTTGATGACCTACTCGTTTGGCTTACCGGCGTTTATTTTAGTGAAAGTCTTAGCACCCGGGTTCTATTCACGCCAAGATACGAAAACACCCGTTAAAATCGGGATTATCTCGATTTTTGCGAATATGGCTTTGAATGTATTAATTGTCTTGCCGTGGTTTTTTTCTGGTATTGCTGGCGCCCATGCGGGACTAGCGCTAGCCACTGCGTTAGCAGGGTATGTGAACGCGGGTTTATTGTTTCGCACCTTGTATAAAGAAGGTGTGTTTGCCGCTCAAGGTGGTTGGCTAAAGCATTTACTACGCATTGCTAGCGCTTCAGTGGTGATGGGATTGGCAGTATGGATGCTCTTGCCCGAAGCGCAGTGGTGGCAGAGTGCTGAGACAGGTCTACGCTTAACGGCGTTAGGCGGTTTAATCGCTTTGTCGATTGTAAGTTATTTTCTGACTTTGCGTTTAAGTGGCTTATCTTTTCGGCAAATGCTTGGACGTTAAGGCAGTCGTTAAGTAAGCCGTCGCAAGCAAGTCAGTTGAGTTATTCCCAGCTTAGTTAGCTTAATTAATATTAAAAATTAGGAGATTCTGAATGAAAAAATTAGGTGTGGTGATCGCAGCTCTGTTAGCGGTTGGTGGTGCTGCTTGGTTAGGGGCGACTTGGTATGTAGGGCAAGAAACTGAAAAAATTGTCCGCGCCCAGATTGAGCAAGCCAATAAAAATAGTGCGGCTCAAGGTATTAGCCAAGAGTTAGTCAGCTACGAGCGTTCACTGATGGGCGCACAAGCAGTCACCCGTTTATTGGTGAAAGAGCCTTTGATGAGTCAGTGGCTGAATAATGCGCAATTTACCCACAAAATTCAACATGGTCCTTTATTACTCACTAGCGGCGGTGGTTTAGGTGTCTCGCATTGGGAAACCCGTTTAGATACAGCTAGTCTACCTGCCGAATCCAAAGCTTTCGTAGAAAAAGCTTTTGGTGGTAAAGAGGCCTTTGTAGCTGATACAAGAATTGGCTTTGATAAAGTCATGCATTCCACGATGTCGCTTAATCCTATGGATGTAAGTCTTGATGACAATGGTGCTAAGTTGAAGTTTGCTGGTGCGACTTTAACTGCAGATATTGCCGCCGAGCAGAATGCGGGTCCGTTTAGCCTCAAGGCCGATGCTTTTGAAGTACGCGATGCAAATACAACATTTACCATTCCGAGTGTTGAGGCGGAAGGTAAAGTGGGGCCAATAGCGGGTGGCTTAGAGAGTTTTAATCTTAAAGCACCTAGCATTAGTATTTTGGCTGCAGGTAAAACTGAGCCTGTCAAACTAGATGTATCCGCGCAATCTACGACTAGCGAGCAAAATGGCAGTATCCAAGGTAATGGTTCCTTCCAAATTGCCAATATTCAAGGTGCACCTGAAATTCAAATCAAGCAAGCTGATTTAAAAGTCGACTATGCAGGTTTCAAATTAGAAGGTCTAAAAGAGATTCAAGCTCTACAAGCTAAAATGCAAAGCTTACAAGAGCAAATGCAAGTGGATGAAGCGGCAACAGAATTACCGGAAGGCCAAAAACAGCAACAACAGATTGCCCAAGAACTGCAGCAAGCAACCGAGCAACTATTGGATATTGTTTTAAATAAAGTCTTACAGCCTGGTCAATCTAAATTGCGCTATGACTTAAGTTTGACTTTAGATAAGGGTAAAGTCAGTGGCTTGGCTGATTTGACCTATGCAGGTAGTGATAAGCCGCTCACCTTGAATGATCTAATGCTTTATGGGCCGCAAGATTGGGGGCGATTAGTTAAAGGTAGTTTGAATTTGACTGCGGATAAAGCAGCAGTCCCTGAAGATATGGGCATGTTGTTGGCGTCACCACTTGAGCAGAAAGCGATTGTAGAGGTGAATAATCAGTACAAACTTGATTTGAAGCTGCTAGGAGATAGTGCTGAGTTAAATGGCGAACCGATCCAGTTCGCAGATTTACCGGCTAAATTCTTCCCGCAAATGCCGAGTATGCCACAAAATGCGGCCTCTGATTTAGGTATTCCCGCTGATCTTATGAAGCAAATTGAAGAGCAGGGCATGACTCCAGAAATTATGCAGCAATTAGAGGAGAGCGATGATGTGCCTAAAGAGACCCTTGAAATGCTCAAGCAACTCCAACAAATGAATGGGCAAACCCCTCAATAAAGGATTTAGGGATTGAATACTCGCTTACATCGCGCCTTTATCCAAGCTATTCCATTTTTATTTGTATTTTTATGGAGTACTGGGTTTATAGGCGCGAAGTACGCTTTACCTTTTATTGAACCCTTCTATTTACTGTTTATTCGCATGCTTTGGACCATAGCAGTATTTTTACTGCTTTGTGTCGTACTGCGGGTGCAATGGCCAAGTTGGCAACAAGCAGGGCATCAGATGGTGACCGGCTTATTATTGCATGGCGTGTATTTGGGAGGCGTGTTTGCTGCTATTAAATGGGGAATGCCAGCTGGGATCACTGCAATTATAGTAGGCATTCAGCCCTTACTGACTGCTGTCTTAGGTTGGCATCTGTTTGGTGAGCGTTTAGCCCCACGTCAATGGTTGGGGCTAGCTTTGGGCTTAATTGGGGTCACAGTGGTTATTCTAAGCACACGCGGCTATGGTAAGTTTGAATTAGCCTGGCCTGCTTTAGCCGCCACCTTAATTGCTCTAGCTGCCATTGTGCTGGGTACAGTCTATCAAAAGCGTTTTGGTGGTGGTGTCAATTTAGTGGCAGGGTCACTGTGGCAGTATGTGAGTACCGCAATTTTCATGGGCGTTTTAGCCTATAGCTTTGAAACACGAGTGGTCATTTGGGATCAGCAATTGATCTTAGCTTTAGCTTGGTTGGTTTTAGGTTTATCGGTCAGTGCTATTTTACTGCTTATGTATATGATTCGTGAAGGCGAGGCCGCTAAAGTCGCCAGTTATTTTTATTTAGTCCCACCCGCAACGAGTATTGAGGCTTGGTTATTATTTGACGAGTCTTTACCCCTTTTAGCCATTGCAGCGATTGGACTGACTGTGGCGGGTGTGTATTTGGTTGTCAAAAAATCCTAAACACAGCTATCCTTAAATCACTTTAATTTTGGGATTCTTGCTATGTCGCCAAGTCATCACTTTATCACCTGTCAAAATCTCGAGATTCACTATGTTGAATGGGGCGATCCACAAGCACCGGTGGTGATTTGCTGGCATGGATTAACTCGTACAGGGCGTGATTTCGATGAGCTAGCTGCCGCTTTGTCAACTCGCTATCGAGTGATTTGCCCCGATACGCCCGGACGCGGCTTGTCGCAATGGAGTAATTCACCCCTGGAGCATTATATCGTGCCGTTTTATGCGCAAATTGCCCTAGATTTGGCCAATCAATTGGGAATTGAGCAGTTTAAATGGGTGGGGACTTCGATGGGCGGCTTGATTGGCATGGCAGTCGCGGCCTTTGCTCCTGAGCGCATGCAAAAGCTAGTACTCAATGATGTGGGGCCAGAAATTCCTGTGGCGGCCATCGAGCGGATTCGTACTTATGCCGGTTCGCAGCCTAGTTTTAATAATGTGAGTGAGTTGGAAGCTTGGTTGCGGCAGGTTTATTTGCCATTTGGGGAGAATACCGATGCATTCTGGCAACGCATGGCGATGACTTCAGCGCGACGCACGAGCGCGGGTAAAATCACTTTACATTATGATGTGCGCTTAGTAGAGCCTTTCAATAATTACACAGGCGAAGTCACCTTATGGCCGGTATGGGCGCAAATTATCTGCCCGACTCTAGTGATTCGTGGTGAGCTATCTGATCTATTATCTGCTGAACAAGTAGAACGTATGCTTGCGGAGCAGCCAAAAGCCCAAGCGATAACCTTTTCAAAAGTTGGACATGCGCCCACATTAGCGACTGCTGAACAGATTCAAAGTGTTATAGATTTCTTGGCTTAATTAGGGTTTATTTTTAAATTTATTTTTAGGCAGTGGTGCTTAACAGCCGCCACTGCCTACTAGTCTAGTTAGCGTTTCCAGATAGTGGTATCGACTTTACCCATCACTTCAGGAAGATCGTGAGCATCAAAGCGCGGCTCTTTAGTCGATTTACGTTGGCTGAAATAGTCGCGCGTTAGTTTGACGACGATATTTGAAAGTAACACGATCGAAACCAAGTTAATTACTGCCATTAGACCCATAGAGACATCTGCGAAATTAAACACGGTTTGTACTGATTGCACTGCACCCCAGAAGACAAAGCACATTAAAGCAATACGTAAAATAGTAATTTTCAGCTTGCTATCCTGCTTAAGAAAGACCAAGGCACTTTCTGCATAACTGTAATTACCAATGATTGAGGTAAAAGCAAAGCAGGCAATAGCGATAGCAATAAAATGTTTACCAAACCAACCCAAGTGCACAGTCATTGCCTGTTGAGTCAGTTCAATACCTGTAACACCAGAGCCTGGTCTGAGCACATCGGCGATTAAGATCATAAAAGCTGTAGCACTACAGACTAGTAATGTATCAATAATAACACCGAAGGCTTGGACGAAACCTTGGCTAGAAGGGTGATGAGGAGAAGGAGTGGCTGCTGCTGCGATATTCGGCGCAGAGCCCATGCCTGCTTCGTTAGAGAATAAACCACGCTTTACACCATTTAGCATCGCGGCTGCCATACCTCCGAAAATGCCTCCAATAGCCTCATCTAATCCAAAAGCACTGCGTACAATAGCGCTCAAAACGACTGGCACATAATGAATATTTGTAATAATTATATAAATCGCCATTAAAATATAAGCACCTGCCATAAAAGGCACGAGAATTTCTGCAACTTTGGCTATTTGACGAATACCACCGAAAATAACAACCCCTGCTAAGCCTGCTATAATTAAGCCAGTTGCATAGTTAGGTAAACCGAATGAGGTTTCAAAGGCTGATGCCATTGAGTTAGTTTGAACTGCGTTGAAAACCAAGCCAAAAGAAATAAGTAAACAAATCGAAAATATGGTGGCTAACCAATTTGAGCCTATACCCTTAGAAATATAAAAAGCTGGTCCTCCACGATAGCCTTCAGGTGCTCTAACCTTAAATAGCTGTGCCAAAGATGATTCAGAGTAAGCTGTAGCCATACCTAAGATAGCAACTATCCACATCCAAAAAATGGCTCCAGGGCCACCTAAATACAAGGCCACTGCCACCCCGGCAATATTTCCAGTGCCTACTCGAGAAGCTAAAGAAACCATTAAGGCTTGAAAAGGGGAAATGCCTTCAGGGTCAGTCGATTTACTGCGAAATGCTACCCGAAAAAACTCTCCGATATGTATAAATTGGATAAAACCTAGGCGAATCGTAAAATAAAGACCAGCAGCGAGTAAGCCGTAGAGCAAAAGATAGCTCCATAAAATATTATTTAAAAAATCAATCATTGCATTCATTAGAAATGACCTCTTGTTTTAGGTGATCTGGGGCTAATAAAACCTAAATCTAGTGTTTAAACGATTAGAGCTCGACTGAATAGCCTGCTTAATGCACTGGCTTTTAAAGACTGTAAGGTTCTGTGAAAAGTATAGACAAGAAAAATATAAATGGTGTTAATGAGTCAGCCGTATGCAGCAATTAAACCAGTTAAATACTGACTGTACTCGGTCTCTAAGACCAAAACTGCTATAATGCGGGCAGCTAAAAACAAGAAGGATTAGCATGAATTACGACGGGATCGAGACTCTAGCGCTGCAAACTTATACCGAAAAAGCTTACTTGGATTATTCCATGTATGTCATTTTAGATCGGGCTTTGCCGCATCTGGGCGATGGCTTAAAACCAGTACAGCGCCGCATTGTGTATGCGATGTCTGAATTAGGTTTATCAGCCGCTTCTAAACATAAAAAATCAGCGCGTACCGTGGGGGATGTGCTGGGTAAATATCATCCGCATGGCGACTCCGCTTGTTATGAAGCGATGGTGTTGATGGCGCAACCCTTTTCCTATCGCTATCCACTGGTGGATGGCCAAGGTAACTGGGGTTCGCAAGATGACCCCAAATCCTTTGCTGCCATGCGTTATACCGAATCACGTTTGACACCTTATGCCAAAGTTCTCTTGCAAGAGTTGGGGCAAGGCACAGTGGATTGGCAAGCTAATTTCGATGGCACTTTAGAAGAGCCAGTCACCTTGCCTGCGCGTTTACCCAATGTGCTCTTGAATGGGGGAACGGGGATTGCCGTGGGTATGGCAACGGATATTCCGCCACATAATTTGCGCGAAGTGGTAAATGCTTGCATTCATTTGCTGGATCATCCCAATGCGACACTCGCGGATTTATGTAAATTTATTCCAGCGCCTGATTTTCCGACCGAAGCGGAAATCATTACGCCAGCGGCGGATTTTTTGACGCTGTATGAAAAAGGCAATGGTAGCTTCAAAATGCGCGCGCGTTATGAGGTGGAGGATGGCGATATTGTGATTACAGCGCTGCCTTACCAAGTGTCTGGTTCAAAAATTCTCGAGCAGATTGCTCAGCAAATGCAGGCTAAGAAATTGCCCTTGGTGGAAGATTTGCGGGATGAATCCGATCACGAGCAACCCGTGCGTTTGATTATTGTACCGCGCTCCAATCGGGTCGATGTTGAGCAGCTCATGTCGCATTTGTTTGCCAGCACCGACTTAGAAAAAAGTTATCGCGCTAATCTGAATATGATTGGCCTCAATGGTCGCCCGCAAGTTAAGGATTTGCGTCAAATCCTGAGTGAGTGGCTGCAATATCGTCGGCAAACCGTGACACGCCGCCTGCAATGGCGTTTAGATAAGGTCGAAAAACGCCTGCATTTATTGGCAGGTTTATTGATTGCCTTCCTCAACTTGGACGAAGTGATTCGCATTATTCGCAGTGAAGACGAGCCAAAACCGAAATTAATCAAGCGTTTTAGCCTGAGCGATATTCAAGCCGAATACATACTCGACACCAAATTACGCCAGTTAGCACGTTTGGAAGAAATGAAAATTCGTGGCGAACAAGCCGAGCTGGAAAAAAAGCGCGATGATTTATTAGCCTTATTAAGTTCAGATAAAAAGCTCACCAATTTGATTCGTAAAGAATTAAAAGAGGATGCCAAGTTATACGGCGATGAGCGTCGTTCGCCTTTGATTGAGCGCCAAGCCGCGCAAGTTTTGGATGAAACCGCGCTCACGCCCGCCGAGCCTATTACCGTGGTACTGTCGAAAATGGGCTGGATTCGAGCTGCTAAAGGCCATGATATTGAGCCAGAAGCCTTGAGCTATAAACAAGGTGATGGCTTCTTAGCAGCTGCTTATGGGCGCTCGAATCAACAATTGGTCTTATTGGATAGTACGGGGCGCACTTATTCTTTGCCTGCAGCAACTTTGCCATCTGCACGAGGGCAAGGGGAACCTTTAACGGGCAAATTAAGCCTACCGTCTGGTGCACGGTTCACTCATATTTTACTCGGCAAAGATAGTGATCAGTATCTGCTGTCATCAGTAGAGGGCTATGGCTTTATTTGTTCTTTAGCGGATATGCAAAGTCGGAATAAAGCGGGTAAGGTGACGCTGACTGCAGGGGATGATGTCACTATTCTACCACCAGTGGCCTTACGTAATTTAGCAAACGATTACTTGGCCTTAGTTTCGACTACAGGGTATTTGCTGTTAATTTCTGCTGCTGAATTGCCGGTTTTAGCGAAAGGGAAAGGTAATAAGTTAATCAGTTTGAAAAAAGGTGGCTTGGGTATAGCTGATGAAACACTAGCGTTTGCATTGGTCTTAAGTGAAGGCGAGCAGTTAGTAGTACAGGTAGATAATCGTAAAAAGCCTTTAGTCTTAAAACCAAGTGACTTAGCAGAATATAAAGGCGAGCGTGCGCAGCGGGGTAAGTTACTTCCGAAGGGTTATCAGCAGGTCAGTGCTCTTGAAAGTCAAGGGCGTGGATAAGGGATACTTGCATCTATGCAACATGACCCTATTATTGAGCCTAAGTCTAAGTATTAATTAGAGGTATTAACTACAATGATGCGAATTATTCTCTTGGTGCTCACTAACTTTGCCGTGATGGCGGTATTGTTTGTGACCATGAATGTGCTCGCGGCGGTATTCGGCATTAATATGTCGCAGGGCAGTATGGGCGGCATGCTCTTTATGGCCTTAATCTTTGGTTTTGGTGGCTCTTTTATTAGCTTACTCATGTCAAAGTGGATGGCCAAAAAGAGTATGGGTGTCCAGGTTATTGAGCATCCTAGTAATAATCAAGAGCGTTGGTTAGTGGAGACAGTGCGCCGCCAAGCTGAAAAAGTCGGTATCGGCATGCCTGAAGTCGGAATTTTTTATTCCCCTGAGCCAAATGCCTTCGCCACTGGTGCGAATAAGAATGATGCTCTGGTTGCGGTCAGCCAAGGTCTTTTAGAGCGGATGACACCTGATGAAGTGGAAGCTGTTTTAGGCCATGAGATTGGGCATATTGCTAACGGTGATATGGTCACCCAAACTTTACTCCAAGGGGTCTTGAATACCTTCGTTTTCTTCTTTGCACGCGTCATTGGTATGTTTGTTGATGGCCTGTTACGTGGTAATAGCCAAGAAAATAGTGGGCCTGGATTGGGGTATTTCATTGGATCAATTGTGGCTGAAATTCTCTTAGGTTTCTTGGCAACTATTATCGTCTTGTGGTTCTCCCGCTATCGCGAATTCCGTGCGGATATTGCGGGTGCTGATTTGGCGGGTCGGCAAAAAATGATTGCAGCCTTACAACGTCTGCAACGTGTACACGAGCCCCATGATTTGCCGGGTGAACTGAAAGCCTTTGGTATTTCAGGTGGCCAGGGTTTAAGTCGCTTATTTATGACTCATCCCCCTTTAGAAGAGCGTATTGCAGCTTTACAAGCGGCTCAATAAAGCTTTAAAAGCCAAGAAAGCAACTGCTTTCTTGGCTTCACTCCACCCTCGCTTAAGCTTAAAAAGTTGAGTAGGTGAGACCAGCACTGTAGTTCGTGCTATCTAAATCTCCACCTACATGCTCAATTTCACCACGTAAACCTAAGTTTTCGTTAATCTTGCTTTGAATACCACCACCTAAAATCATATCTGTGCCATCCGCAGAGGCTTTACCATTGGTGCGTGCCTCCCAAGCTAGAAAACCGAGTTTTCCGAAGAAATCTAGATTATCTTTTAAGGATACAATTCCAAGGGCAGAAGCGCTTAGACCGGTAGATTCTACTTTGTAGCTATTATTGTCTGTACCGGTGTAGCGACCACTGAATAAATTTTGGTAGGCACCCTCAATAGCGAAGTTTTCAAGCGGACGATAACCAACAAAGGTTTTCCACGAAGTACAATTCAAATCCAAGGCGTCGCAGGCGTCAGCAGCATCACCACCTAAAACACCAAGTCCAGCACCTACGTAGAAATTAGCTGCGCCATCTTTAGACGCATCTTCAGTGTAAGAATAGTCATAGGCAAAGACACTACCTTGCGCTAATAGCAGAGCAAGCGCGCTGCCCAATAAATACTTGTTCATGTTTTTCCCTGTGTGGTTTTTATAATGGGGTAGGGAAGGGTGTTAGGCAGGGGAGCTTAACACCCTGGGTTCAATTATTATAAAGTAGAGAAAGTAGCACCAACTGACATGACGCCAACATCATGGTCTTGGTCATTTAGGTCTTGACGTTTAAAGTGTTCGTATTCACCACGCACACCCCAATTCTCATTAACCTTATAGCTCGCGCCAACACCTAAGAGCAGGCTAGTTCCGTCTTTCTCAGCAATATCAGTAGCTACAGCGCTTTGACCAGAGTTTGTATTGGTGACCGTCGCTTTAACAGTGGCTTCTGATTTCCAGAACATGGCACCTGCTTTGCCGAACACTTCAAAATTATCGACAACTGGAACGCTAGCTACTGCAGCAAGGCCAAAACCATTGGCTTTACCTTCAGCTTGAGGATCAGTAATTGTATATTGACCTTGAACTGTTGAGCCTTTAATACTTTCTTCCATCGAGCCTAAGTTATAGTAACCGCCTTCGATAGCTAGCATGTCAGCGACTTTATAACCACCATAGACTTTAAACCCTGTTGATGAACATTCATTCTCATCTTTCATCATACAGTCAGTGGTCGCCTTGCCAACGCTAGCCCCGCCGTACATAGTGCCGACTTCCATTCCGCCGCCAGAGCCACCTAACAGTGCACCACCGCCAGCAAATGCACTACCTGCTGTCAGCATTGCCGCCGAGAGCAGAGAGAACATAGAGATTTTTTTCATATGAGTTGACCCCGTTTTGTTTATTTTTAATTATTAGTTAAATTGGTCTATCAAAAATATTGATGATAGTAATTCTCAGTGGGTTCGAAGAAATTTGCAATCTTATGCAGGTTTGAAGGTAAGACTTTCCGATGAGTGGGGGAGCTGAAAAGGCTGGAAAAATAAAGCGAATGAGGAGCCATCCGCCTGTCTGTTTTAATGAAACTCGACAGGCGTTTTTGTGTCAGAAATAGCTTATTGGCAAGCCGGGCATGCGCCTGTCCCACAAGCAGGAGCAGGTGCTGAACTAGTATCATTACTAGTCTCTTTAGTAGCTAGATTCTTTTTATTATCACTTTTGAAGTCAGTTTCATACCAACCACCTCCGCCTAAACGAAATGCAGCTGCAGTAATCTTTTTGCTTAGGTTAGCCGTATGGCAACTAGGGCAGGCTGTTAACGGGGCATCGCTCATTTTTTGCAAAGCTTCCATTTCATGGCCGCAAGAACTACATTGATAAGCATAAATAGGCATAATCAGTCTCTCCTGATATTCAAGTGCGGCAATAATAGGGATGCTCATCACTAAATTCAAGATGGCGACAGATTCCCTCTCCAGATATAAATAGGATGCAAGTATGCGTAATGTGTTGGTCACTGGCTGTTCAAGTGGTATTGGTTATTGTGTAGCCAAAGGACTACGCGAGCGGGGTTATAAAGTATTTGCTACAGCTCGCCAACCTGATGACATCAAACGGCTCGAAGCAGAGGGCTTTAAAGTCATCCCCTTAGAGCTAGCTGATCCTAATAGTGTAGAAGCTTGTGCACATGAACTTATGCTGCGGACAAATAATGACTTATATGCAGTGTTTCATAATGGTGCTTATGGACAAGCTGGAGCAGTCGAAGATTTAAGTCGCGACACTTTGGAAAAACAATTTGCAGTCAATGTGTTTGGCTGGCATCAACTTACTAATTTACTACTCCCACTCATGCGCCACCAAGGAGAGGGACGGATTATCTATAATAGCTCCTTGCTCGGATTTATCGCTTTACCCTTTCGTGGTGCTTATAACGCTAGTAAGCATGCACTTGAAGGCTTAGCGGATACGCTACGTTTAGAGCTTTACGATACCGATATTAAAGTCTGCCTAATTGAACCAGGCCCAGTAGAAAGCCGCTTTCGAGCCAATGCACTGAAGTCGCTCCTAGACCATGTGGATATTGAAAAAAGTGTGCATCGCGACAAATATAAAGGCGCAATCAAGCGTTTAGAGAAGATCGGGCCTGCCGCACCTTTCACTTTGCCACCCGAGGCGGTGTTAGCTAAAGTTATCCATGCTTTGGAAAGCCCACGCCCTAAAGCACGGTATCGAGTCACCTTCCCAAGCAGCTTATTTGCTGTGTGCAAGCGGGTATTACCGACTTCTTTACTGGATAAAGTTTTGCTGGCGGTCTCGCGTAAAGAGAATAGAGGAGAGTAATCATGAGCGATGTTTTAGAGTATCTGTTCTTTACTAGAGAAATAGCGGATCAATTCGCCGAGCAATTAGCTGCACGTTCTGTTGATTACCAAGAAGTGATCGAAGCCGTACAAGAAGCAATTGTCTTTAAAATTCCTGAATCGGTAGGGCAGCAGGTTTGGGATGAATTAGATGATTTATATGATGAGCTCTCATTGGCTGATCAGGCTTTATTAGAGTCTGAGGTCGAAGACGAAAGTGCTCAAGCCGCAGCTGGTATTTATTTGCAGCTCGCCAATGGAAAGCAAACGATTGCACAGGTTAATCCTGACCTCGTTAATCGAATTCTTTCAGTGCTCAGCCTAGAAGAGTTTAATCAATTCTTAGATACCCTTGTGAAAAGTGTCGAGCAACCAGACGATTCAGCGATTTGCCAACGCTGAATCTTATATAGTTCGCGAAAGCTTTTCAGTTTAGGCTTGATAGTAACGCTTAAACAAATCAATAATCCGCTCCACATCTTCGGCTGAAACGCCTAAATGCAGGACACAGCGCATCCAAGGTTGTTGCCAGCCAATTCTGACGCCATTTTCTGCCATAAAGGCTTGTAAAGGAGTATGGTCTTCGGGGAGCGGCTTGATAAAGAACATATTGGTTTGTAAGCGCTCTTGATCGACTTCTAGTTGTGGTAGTTGCGCTAAGGCGTCCGCAATGATACGAGTGTGTTCGTGATCAATCGCTAGACGTTCAATATTATTTTCTAAAGCATAAAGTCCTGCTCCAGCCAACATACCACTTTGGCGCATACCACCGCCCAAGATCTTGCGTTGGCGTTTTGCATAACGAATCAGTTTTTCTGAGCCGACAAGGACTGAGCCTGCCGGTGTACCTAAACCCTTAGACAAACAGATCGAGATTGAATCCATAGGCGCAGCTAATTCGGCAGGCGTGGCATTTTGTTTAATGACTGCATTAAAAAAGCGTGCACCATCTAAATGAACACTTAAGCCTTTGGCATGCGCTGCTTCGGCCAGTGCTTTGAGATGGTCTTGATCTTGTACACAACCAGACACCGTATTTTCTAAAGCCAGTAGCTTGCTAATTGGATCGTGAATATCATCGGGTTTAATAGCAGCAAGCATATCCTCAATTTCGATCCGCCCAAGCTTACTCGTGGGGAGTGGATGCATCGCAATACCACCTAACACTGAAGCACCGCGCGCTTCATGCAGGAAGGTATGGTAGTGTTCACCGACAATGACTTCCTCCCCACGCTGACAATGGCAGAGTAAGGCCGCTAGATTACTTTGTGTGCCACTCGGAAAGAATAAAGCAGCTTCTTTATTTAACATCGCCGCTAAACGAGCTTCCAATGCCTTAACAGTGGGGTCTTCTTCATACACGTCATCGCCTAAAGGCGCATCAACCATTGCTTGTTTCATGGCTGCAGTGGGCTGAGTGACCGTATCGCTACGTAAATCAATCATACGCTTAAGAGGATTGATGAATTGTGGGCTATGTGCATACTGGTTCATTGAACCGCTCCGGGAGGAATCGAATAAGTACCGACAACATGAGCCACAGGCTCATCATTACCGACTGAGTAAATATAGACTTCGCCTATGACTAGACGTTTGCCAAGCTTTAAGAGCTTGCATTCACCAATAAGATCAGTGTTTGCAGCAGGCTTATTGAGGAAGTTAATCGATAGGTTCGTAGTGACTGCTAAAGCTACAGAGCCAAGTTCATGCAGGATCGATATATAAATGGCAATATCGCCGACCAATACTTGAGTGGGGCCAGATACCGTGCCGCCGGGGCGTAAATGGCTATGATTCACTGGTTGGCGCACTCGACAAGTTTTATCACCCACTGCTTCAACTACTACATTAGTCTGTGGAAACTCTTGGGCAATAAAGGCGCGAATTGCAGCTAAATCCATGCTTTTTCCTCATGGCAGTCTAAAAAGCCAGCTTAGTTACTGAGCTAAGCTGGCCACTTGATCATGCCAAAGGGCTAGAGCTAATGCAATTTAGTGATCTGAGATAAAGCCTATTCGCTAATTTGCTCCACAACCTGTAAAGGTGCTTCGGTGAGTAATTCATTACGCTCGGTGAGCCAGCGTAGTGTGTAGTCACCGAGCACATCGGGCACGGTTAAAGTCGCTGGCTCATAGCCTTGTGTGCTACTGGCACGTACATAACCATAAGTAATACTTTGGTCTTTACCTTTTGCGAAAAGATGCACATACCCAGTTAAACCGGCTGGGCCTTTAAGTGCAATTTGGATCTCGGTAGATTTTTGTACCTGCTCAGGAGCCGACAGACTAATTTCTGCATCAGTGACTTGGATAGGCACTGTGGCGAGCACTTCATTGCGATCTGAGATCCATTTAAGCTCATAATCTCCAGGCTGAGCGGGCAAGCTGAGTTCAGCCGGATCATAACCCTTAATGGCATTTTCCCGCACATAGCCGTAAGTAATGCTTTGATCTTTACCTTTAGCAAAAATATGCACATGACCTTCTAAACCATCAGCACCCATTAAGCCTATTTTGATTACGGTACCTTTGGGAGCAGAGCTAGGTGCTTCTAGCTTAATTTCGCTGTCGGTCACCTGAAGGGGAGCAGAAGCGAGTAATTCATTCCGATCGGATAACCATTTGATTTCATAATCGCCCGGTTCAGCAGGTAAACGTAATTCTGCATCTAAATAACCGCCTTGAGGATTCGGACGCACATAGCCATAAGTGATGCTTTGATCTTTACCTTTCGCGAAAATATGCACATGGCCTTCGAGATTAGCGGGGGCAGTTAAGCCGACTTTTAAAAGAGTGGCTTTAGAAGCCGATGCTGGCGCTGTAAGCTTAATTTCACTATCGGTGACTTGAAGAGGTGCTTGAGCTAAGAGTTCATTACGATCAGTGAGCCATTTGATTTCATAATCGCCCGGTTCAGCAGGTAAACGTAATTCTGCATCTAAATAACCGCCTTGAGGATTGGGGCGCACATAGCCATAAGTGATGCTTTGATCTTTACCTTTCGCGAAAATATGCACATGGCCTTCGAGCTTAGCGGGGGCGCTTAAGCCCACTGTTAGAAGTGTTCCTTTAGGAGCAGACTCAGGTACTTCCAGCGTAATACGGGCTTCTGTCACGGTAATTTTGGTTTCCGCTAACAATTGCTCTTTATCATCTTTCCAGCGTAGAACATATTCGCCGATGGTCGCGGGTAAACGTAATTCGGTGGGTTTATAGCGCTCGCCATCAGGATGTACAGAGCTATAAGTAATGCTTTGCTCTTTGCCTTGTGCGTAAATAAACACATGACCTTCAATCCCCGCTTGGTCGGACTGATGCTCAATGGCAATTAGAGTGCCTTTTTCGGCAGTAGTAGGTGCAGTAATACTCGCCTTTGGTAGCGGAGCTGGTTCGGGCTTGGGTGGTTCCTTTGCAGCTACCTTGGCTTCAACCACGGGCACTTGTACCGTTTCGACCAAAGCTTTATTTAATTCACTGGCATTCGCAGCAGCAATAAATTTGCCCCCAGTATTTTCAGCTAAGCATTTCAAACCTTTTTGATCTTCAACTTTAGCGACATCAAAGCCAATCACATGCGCAGTAAAATTGACACCTGCTTTTTCTAATTCAGTGCCAAGTGCACAAGGATCCATATCACAAGTTTCTTTGCCATCACTGATTAGAATCACAGTGGCTTTTTCTTCAGTGTATTTAAGCGCTTCAGCGGCTTGTTTGACAGCCGCTGATAAAGGAGTTTTACCTTTAGGGATCAAAGCATCTACGGTTTTACCCATCTTGCTTGCATCGAGCGCACCCACAGGCATGAGGGTTTCAATATCTTTACAGTCCCCTTTACTACGATGCCCATAAGCGACTAAGCCTAAGTCTTGGTCAGCTGGCCAGTCGGCTAGCATAGCTTTTAAAGCTTGACGGGCAATTTCGATTTTGGGTTTGTTGTCAATTTGCTCCCACATGCTGCCTGAGGCATCTAAGACTAGAATAGTTTTGTCATTGGCTTGAACACTAAGGCTGCTTAATCCTAACAGCAAAGCCATGCTGATTTTGAAATGCTTAGTCATGAGTTGGATCCCCTCGCCGAATCACTTTAGTTAGAGTTAGACTAGTTAACTTGAGTATAGTTTAAGCCGCTTAGGAGTTTGATTAGCGAGTTGTTATAAGGGCAGGATCAACAGATAGGCGTTGGCGATGCTTAAAAAAAGGCAACCCGAAGGTTGCCTAAAATGCAGAAAGAGACTGGGTAGTCGTTAACTAGACTTAACGATGCCAATTAGAGTGATGGCGACTAGGGGTATAAGCACCATGGCGTGGCATAGGGCGTTGATAGTGACGATTACTTAAGCAATTGCGTTCCGCTCGGGTCACTCGGCCATCAACACGCACACAACTATTTCGATAGTTAACGACACGATGGTTTTGACGTTGGTAATGCACTACCGCAGCACGCGTTGGTGCAGCACGATGATAACCGGAATAGCCCACTCCACATTGGGATGCCATAGCGCCGGTGCTGCCTAACAATAAACAGCTGCTAACAACAGTTAGGAACAATAGTTTTTTCATACAATATGCCTCGGTTTGTGGGTGGGTAAACTTAATAACGCACAAACGATCTGTTTGATGTACAAGATTAAATAGAGATTGCGTAGAAAATACGCTAGAGAATGTGCAAAGAATAAGGAAGTTAGCATTCAGCTTAAGTCTTTAGCCCCTTTAATCACCGCTATCTTTTCAACCATCTTAAAGCTTAAGCCGAAAATCGGAGTTAGTTTCTAAGCTCGTATCATCCCAGTTAGCTTAAACCTAAAATTAATTTTATCGATTTTGACTAACCAACTTAGGTCCCACTGAGTGAACTATCGCCCTGAAATCGACGGCTTACGCGCACTTGCGGTAATGGCTGTAATCTTTTTTCATATGGATTTCCAGTTTTTCCAAGGTGGTTTTATTGGTGTAGATTTATTTTTTGTGATTAGTGGTTATTTAATTACAAGTTTAATTGTTTCTGATTTACAAATTAAGCAGTTTAGTTTGATTAAATTCTATGAAAGACGTGCCCGAAGGATATTGCCTGCTCTATTAGTTACATTATTAGCAAGCTATGCTTTTTCATGGTTTTTTATGCTGCCTGATGCGCATCGGTCTATTGGGCAATATGTAGTTGCAAGCTTAGTTTTTTCTTCCAATATTTTATTTTTTATCCAAAATAAAAATTATTTTAATTTAGGCGAAGAAGAAAATCCCTTGCTCCATACGTGGAGCCTAGCGCTTGAGGAACAGTACTATATTCTGTTTCCACTGCTCTTATTATTGCTTTGGCCTAGTAGAACTAGGCTGCTAGTGACGCTAGTTGGCTTATTTTTTTTAAGTCTGGCTGTTGCTCATTGGCAGGTTATTCAACAACCTATCGCTGCATTTTATCTCTTACCAGCAAGAATTTGGGAACTCTTAGCAGGAGCCTTGGCGGCTTTGTATTTGAATCAGCGTGCGCTTCAGACCAAATCTATCCATGCTTATCTAAGCTTGTTAGGTTTAGCTCTGATGGTGGGTTCTATCCTATTTTTCGATAAAAACACGCCCACGCCGGGTGTTTACACCTTAATTCCGGTCTTAGGTTGTGTTTTATTTATTGTTTTTGCTCAACAAGGCGCATGGGCTTATCGTTGCCTGAGTCAAGGCTGGGTAGTGAGTATCGGTTTAATCTCTTATAGCCTCTATTTATGGCATCAGCCCATTTTAGTCTATACCCAACTACTCCTGCTTGAACCCTTAAGTAGTGCTTCAAAACTATTCATCTTGCTGCCTATTATGTTGATATGTGCCTATCTCACTTGGTTATTTATAGAGCGACCCTTTAGGAAGAAGCAACAAGTTTCACATAAGCAGTTCATTGCTTGGATAGCGCCTCTTAGTATCGTGTTAATAAGTTTAGGTGTCATCGGGCAATTTACTAATGGCTTTGAAACACGGAATCATTTATTCCAGCGTTTAGCTAGTAATATGGGTTTTGGCAAACAATGTAATGGTAATGTGCACTATCAAGCTGCTTGTGCCTCCTCCCCCAATCCTGCAATAGCTACCTTAGGAAATAGCTATATGGTGCATTTCGCGAAAAATCTAACTCAAGAATATCCAGCATTGGGGGTTTTGCAGCTGACTAAAGAAGGTTGTGAAATTGGCTTGATTGAAAAAAATCTTGCCTTACACCAAAACACCTGCATTGATTTTTATACTAAAGCACTCCAAACCATCAAAAGCCTATCCAGCATCAAATTAGTGGTGATTTCTTCACCGTTTAATGGGGTTTTAGATGAGGACTATTATGCTTCTTTGCAAAGTATTATCAGCAGTTTGAATGAAAGCGGTTTGCCTGTGTTAGTGCTTGGGCCTACGCCAGATGCTCCGTTTAATGTAGGGCGTTGTTTAGTGAAGCAACACTATCTGAGTTTAAGTCCTAGCAAGAACAATGCTTGTGACTTTCCAGTTAGCGACAAACAACGGCAGAAAGTAGCTAAACTGCAAACTTTAACTCAACAAGCCTTAGCAGCGCAGTTTATCGATTTGACCGAGACAATTTGCCCTCATCAGCAATGCCGGATGCATTTAGACAATGGTCTGTTGATGTATACTGATCAGGGACATTTAAGTGTAGAAGCTGCCAGTTACGTGTTACGCCAACTAAGACCTGAACTCCCCAAACTCTAGCAAAAAAGTATTATGGCTATAGCTTAAACTGAGCAGGCTCAGCAAGCACGTTTGGGTTTATCTCATGCTATCATCTGCATTTGTGTTTTGATGAGTTGGTATTTTGGATAGTCAACAAACTGAGCGCTATTATCAAGAAAATCCTACAGCGCGTTATTTAGTTTTAATCATTGTTTGTATTAGTAGCTTTTTAACGCCGGTGTCTTTATCGGGTTCTTTTGTCGCAGTACCCGCGATTTCAGAAGATTTGCATGTCAATGCTGTCTATGCCAGTTGGATTCCAGCCGCTTTTCTGCTCAGTAATCTATTAATGATGCTGCCCGCCGGACGCTTAGCCGACCAATATGGCCGAAAACGGATTTTTTTAATAGGTGGTATCTTATTTAGTCTAGGTTGTTTAATTGCAGGTTTTGCACAAACGATTGAGTTACTGTTATTCAGTCGAGTGGTGCAGGGCATTAGTAGTGCTATGTTTTTCACGACAGGCATGGCGATTATTACGAGTGTATTCCAGCAAGGGCGAGGTGCAGCTTTAGGCTGGCTAGTTTCGTCGATTTATTTAGGGCTGACTTGTGGGCCTTTATTAGGTGGCTGGGTGACTGAACAGTTTGGCTGGCAAGCCGTTTTCTGGTTTCCCTTGCCCTTAATGCTATTGGTGCTTGTGTTAGCTGCTTTGAAAATGAAAGGTGAATGGCGTAATGCGCAGCCGGAACCTTTGGATTTCATTGGCAGTTTCTACATGGCTTTGGGAATGACTGGTATTTTTGTTGGTTTAAGTACCTTGCCTGATACTAAATCCCTGATTGGGTTAGGCTTGGGTCTTGGTTTTATAGTGATCTTTGTACGCCATTGTTATACAGCCGCTAGCCCTTTGGTGCGGTTAAAATTGGTGCTTGGAAATAAGCCATTTTCGCGAGCCTTAGCTGCGTCGATTATGGTTTATGCGAGTAATTACGGTTTAGTGTTTTTACTTAGCCTCTATCTGCAATATAACCGAGGTATGACACCGACTACAGCCGGTCAAGTGTTGATGGTGCAAGCTATTGTAATGACACTCCTCGCGCCTTTAGCCGGGCGCTTATCGGATCGTTATCGACCACGTTTATTAGCAACTTTAGGCTGTTTATCGATGGTGGCTGGTTTGGCTTTACTCGCGCTCACGATTGCACCAGACACGCCGATTTGGATTATTTTAATCTGCTTGGTTGCTTTCGGGATTGGCTTTGGCCTTTTCTCTACGCCCAATAGTAATAGTGTTTTAGGCTCAGTACCGCCTGAGCGCTTAGGTATGTCTTCCGCTTTATTGAATTTATCGCGTTTATTGGGGCAGATGTTGGGTACGGCTATTATTAGTTTATTGATGTCACTGATGATTGGACAGGCAAAAATTACCCCTGAGCATTATGCAAGTTTGATGGAGGTCGTAGCTTGGGCTGTTAGTTTATCCTTATTATTTGCTTTAGCAGCTGCCTATTTTTCCAAAGAGCGCCCACTTGCAGTGAGTCCTTAAATCTTTAAATAAAATGGGCCAGCCTCAGATAGAAGCTGGCCCTTGCCCCTCAAACGTCCCTAAGTAGTCTTAAGCTCTGTTACTTCACATAAACCACAGAACCATTCGGTACTGCACTAATGCTGACGAAGGGTCTATCGTTTCTGTCATTGCGATAGTTGCTATGTTGGTTGTCATGACGGTCAAAGTTACGGTTATTATGATAGCCACGGGCAACAATGCGGTTATTGCTCAATTTATAAATCTGGCGCTTTAGGCTGCTTTCTTTACGCTCTAGTGAGTTACGCTCTTTATTGCTTAAACGATGATCTTTTAAAGCCATTTTTAGTGAGTAGCGTAAACTTTTTAGTTCTGAGCGTAGTAAGCGTTCTTCACCACGAGTTAGTTTGCCAGTCGCGACACCACTATCAATTCGCGCTTCCAAAGCACCCATATTGACAGGATTACTGTGATAGCTAGGTGCTGCCATAGCAGCGGATGAGCCTAAAGTGACACCAACGACTAATAAGCTTGAGAAGAGTGCTTTCAGTTTCATAATGTTTCCCTTGTAATCTGATTTAGAGTTTTCTTGTTTCAACAAGGCTAAAGATACGCGCTGAATTTGTGTTAAAAATGCGCTAAATGTGAAAAGAAAGCGCAAGCAGCCTCCCTTATTTAGGGGAGGTGATATTTACAGGCAAAGTGTGCATGAATAATCTGGGTAAGAAGCTATAGAGCCTGTTTACAATCCCAACTTTTAAATTAAAGTTAAAACCTTATTAAGTCTCATCCATACAGCTCTCAAGGAAAACTCTAAGCTGCTCTTCATCTTGATTAAAGGCTTCATAGATAGCACCTAATACATACTGAATAATATCTGGTGTGTTGCTCTCTATAGCAGCATTAATAGCATATCTCCCTATCATGGGTAGTTTCTCGGTATATCCAAGTTGATGATGGCAACGAAGTAACTCGGCTAGGGTATAGGCTTGTCCACTAGGAACTTGTTCATCTTGATAAATACTAAGCGCTTGCTCATAAATTAATAAAGCTTGAGTAGCTTCTTCCGTAGCAAGCAATAGGTCAGCTTGGCTTTGTAGAACATTGGCGAGACCGAGCTGATCCTGTTCTTGTTGATAGAGTTGAATGGCTTGATCGTAGTGGGCGCGTGCTTGCTCAATCTGGCCGAGCCGACTCTCGAGGTCGCCCAGTAGCTTAGTAATAAGTCCATCTTTTATGCTACTGTACAAACTGCTTAAAGCTTGAATTCCTGCGCTTGCATTAAATTGATATGTATTACTTAGCAAACTATTCAAGCGCTTGGTAAGACTTGGATCTAAGCGGATAAAGGCTTGGTCGACGCTGAATAAACGCCCAATAGCTGGCATTGCTTCAGCACCTTGTATTCTAGAATGAGTGGCACGTTCTGAGCTAGCAGTTTGAGCACCTTCAGCGATAAGATCTATAAAATATTGATAAGTAGGCTGGCGCGTGTTCGCCCAGCAAAATTGATTGGATTCAGTTTGCAACGCGGTGTGTAAAGGGTTGAGAGCGTAACGAGCTAAAGGAGGTAGCATACTGATGTGTTCTTGATCATAGTGGAGTATATGATGTTCAAATAAAGCAAGGCGTGCCTCATCATAACCACTTAAACTTTCCCACTGTTCTAAGGTGTGTTCTTTACAGCCTTCTGGAAATAAAGCAATGAATTGCCATAAATCCAAAGCACCTGATACCTGAGCTAAAAGCTCACGAGTAAGAGCAAAGGAAATTTCTAAACTGTCTAAACGCTCACTAGCTTTATAGGTTTTGGCGAAGCTTGTGCCTAATTGTCGCCAACGTGCTTGCAAAGTATCCCATGAATAAGCGCGTCCTAGTCGTGCTAATAAGCTAATGCTTAATGGATGTCCGCCTAACTCTTTGTCCACAAACTGCAGTACTGCGTCTTGGGCTAATAGTGGTTTGCCATTCCATGCTTTTACAAATAATTGATAAGCACTGTTTCGATCTAATCTGCCGATGCTAATGCTACGCCCAAACACGCTATCTAAAGCTATTCGAGATGAAGCCAATAAACGTATATGAGGAAGTTGGCTTAGCTCACGTAATAAACGAAGTCCTGTTGGGGAGTCAGCTACGTGCTCGAGATTATCAAGATAATAAAGTCCTGTGGGTAAATAGCTATGTAATTGTTCTAGGCTAACAATACGTTCAACTTGCTCCTTTGTTAAACCGATAGCCTCTCCAAGCTGGCGCAAAAGCATGGCTGAATCAGCTGTATCACTGACCATAATAAAAAATGCTCGGACATGACTATTTTGTTCCAACCAAATTTTTAAGGCAGCTTTGCAAACTTCAGTTTTTCCAATACCTCCACTACCAGTTACATGCCCACAAACGGCAGCGCTTGTAAGTGTTGAGTTGAGGAACTGTAAGACTTCTCCCAATTCATGAGTACGCCCTATCACTTCACCTTCACGAGCCTGCAGTCTGGAGTCATTGCTACCTATCAGTTCACTAGGAAGTAAGGCTTGAAAAGGAGCCTGAGGCTTAGGAATACGAATTTCGTCCCTAATAAGAGATAAAATGCCTTGATTGCCTGAGGGGAAAAAATGGCTGTTGTTCCAATCGCGTAAGACTCTTGGGACATGCTGTTGCTTCCCGTCGTCAGGTAAAATCGGAAAAAACCGTTGGTTGTGTAAGCGTTCTTCATAAAGCTCATCAGTAATAATAGCGCTTTCCCAAGTAACACCCCGCCCGCCTGTATCAGGTACTTCACGTTTTTCGAATAGGCGTTTATAGCGTTCACTACAAACAATCAAAACCACATCGGCATCTTCAATATTATGCTGCATCCAAGCACGCCAACCCTGTGCAGGTGGGCGATTTGAGTAAGGATGATCAGTAATAACTTCAATATTTTGTTCAGTTAACCAATCTGCCAAATTTTTAACTTGAGCCTGTAATGAACCTTCATGTGCATAACTAATAAAAACCCTAGGATGCTTAAGAGGTTTCATGAACGAACTTCCTTTGGTAGCAGGTGTAGATATTTTAACCTATTGGAAGTATAGCGAAGAGTGATTTGTTCTTGGTATTAAATTAACGCACAGTTTGCTCAGAGATAGCCTGTCAATCTTGAATAAACAGGCTATTTAATAGAAAGACCTAACCAGCTTGCTCGCTTTTACCCCAAGTATCTTTCAAGCCAATAATGCGATTGAATACAGGCTTGTCAGGGCTAGAATAAACCGAATCCAAAATGAAATAGCCTTCCCGTTCAAACTGATAGCGATCGTCTAAAGTCGCTTTGTTTAAGCTAATTTCAGCCTTGCACCCTTGCAGAATTTCTAGGCTATGCGGATTCATAAAGTCCAAGAAGTTTTTATCGCCAGCATCGGGGGCGGGATCAGAAAATAAGCGATCGTATAAGCGTACTTCACACTCAATGTTTTCACGTGCAGAGACCCAATGAATCACACCTTTAGCTTTCACGCCATCCGCAGGGTCTTTGCCGACGGTATCCTCAATCACGCGTGCACGTACTTCGATAATCTTGCCGTTAGCGTCTTTAAGCGCTTCGTCCGCTTCAATCACATAGGCATTACGTAAGCGTACTCGTTTCCCTAGAACTAAGCGTTTGTACTGCTTATTCGCTTCTTCACGGAAGTCATCTTGGTCAATGTAAATTTCCCGAGCAAAAGGCAGTTCACGATTACCCCAATCCTCGCGTTGTGGGTGAATCGGGGCGAGCATGGTTTCAGTTTTATCCTCAGGATAATTCGTGAGGGTCACTTTAAGTGGGTGTAAGACACACATAGCACGTGGTGCGATAGCATTGAGATCTTCTCGTAGCGCATGTTCGAGCATACTAATATCAACTACGCCATCGACTTTGGTCACGCCCGCCATTTCGCAAAAATCGCGCAAGGCTTTGGGTGTGAAACCACGCCGACGCATCCCAGCAATCGTCGGCATCCTAGGATCGCTCCAACCATCGACATGCTTTTCATCCACCAACTGCTTGAGCTTGCGCTTACTGGTGACAGTGTAATTCACATTCAAGCGGGAGAATTCATATTGGTGGGGCTTAGCAGGTACGGGCAGATTATCAATACACCAGTCATATAGAGGGCGATGTGCTTCAAATTCTAAAGTACAAATTGAGTGGGTAATGCCTTCAATCGCATCACTTTGCCCATGAGCATAATCATAAGATGGATAGATGCACCATTTATCACCCGTTTGATGATGGGAAGCATGCTTGATTCGATACAAGACAGGGTCACGCAGATTGATATTCGGGGAGCTCATATCAATTTTCGCACGCAAAGAACAATGTCCATCCGGAAATTCACCCGCACGCATTTTTTCAAAGAGTGCTAAATTCTCTTCGACCGAACGATCACGATAGGGGCTATTTTGGCCCGGCTCAGTCAAGGTACCGCGATACTCACGCATTTGTTCTGCGTTCAAATCACAAACAAAGGCTTTACCTTGTTTAATTAAATACACCGCCCATTCGTGTAACTGATCAAAATAATCGGAAGCATAACGAACTTTGCCATCCCATTGATAACCAAGCCATTGCACATCGTTTTGGATGGATTCGACATACTCTTCGTCTTCTTTAACGGGATTCGTGTCGTCCATGCGTAAATTACATTTGCCACCATAGCGTTCAGCTAAGCCAAAATTTAGCCAAATGGATTTAGCGTGGCCTAAATGCAGGTAGCCATTCGGTTCAGGAGGGAAACGTGTTTTGACTTCAGTCACAACATGGTTGGCGAGATCTTCTTCAACGATGCGCTCAATAAAGTTCAGGGGTCGGCTGGTATCGCTCATAATTTTTTAGCTTTTTTCAGTTATTGCAATGCAGGAATTAGACTATGCGCTCGTGAGTATGTCTAGTGCAAAACTTTCGAGCAATTTTTCTCTGCGCCAGACGGTAGAAATCCTCTAGTTGTGCGGCGCAAAATAGCTTGAATAGTAGCAGATTTTTCAGGTTATACTGTGCCTCCGACATTCGGAGGAGTACCTGTAATGGATCAGAAAGATAGCTCAGGCGCTAAACTTATTAAGCGCCGCACCGTCACGACACTACGTAAGATGAAGCAAGACAACGAAAAGATTGTCATGCTCACCGCATACGATTCAAGTTTTGGGCGGGTTTTAGATGAGCAGGGGGTCGATGTGATCCTAATTGGAGACTCGCTCGGTATGGTCATTCAAGGCCATCCTACGACTATTCCTGTCACCGTCGATGACATGATTTATCATACGCGGGCGATTTCAGCGGTTGCCCAAACGGCCTTAGTTTTAGCCGATTTACCGTTTATGAGTTACACCTCGCCAGAGATGGCGTTACGCAATTGTGCGCGTTTAATGCAAGAGAGCGATGCACATATGGTCAAATTAGAAGGCGGCGCACCTCAAGTCGAAACCGTTAAACAGCTGACGCATCACGGTGTACCGGTCTGTGCACATTTAGGTTTACAACCGCAATCGGTGCACAAATTGGGCGGATATCGCGTCCAAGGTCGTGAGGAAGCGGTCGCTAAACAAATGCAAGCAGATGCTCTGGCTTTACAAGATGCAGGCGCGGATATGATTTTGCTCGAATGCGTGCCTGAGGTCTTAGCCACCGCTATCACCCAAGCAGTGGAAGTGCCCGTGATTGGCATTGGGGCAGGGCGCGGCTGTGATGGGCAAGTGTTAGTTTTGCACGATATGTTGGGTATTACGCCACGTGCGCCTCGTTTCTCTCAGAATTTTATGCAAGAAGGACGCAATATTCCGCAGTCGATTCGTGCTTATGTAGAGGCAGTCAAGAATGGCAGTTTCCCTGCCGATGCACATTGTTTTGTTTAGTAACGATTAAAAAGACCTAAGAGGACTTCGCATGCAATTAGTGCATCAAATTGAAGAGTTACAAGCACAGATTCGCGCTTGGCGTACCAGTGGTGAAACCATTGCTTTCGTGCCGACGATGGGTAATTTACACGGCGGACATTTAACCTTAGTCGAGCGGGCTAAGGAACTGGGGACTAAGGTAGTCGTATCTATTTTTGTGAATCCGGCACAGTTTGATCGAGCTGAAGATTTAGCAGCCTATCCTAAAACTTTGAATGCAGATTGTGGTTATCTAGCCAAACTGAATACAGATTTAGTATTCGCCCCAACCCCAGAAAGTATGTATCCCACTGGCAAGTTGCGCACTAAAGTTGAAGCGCCAGGCATTAGCGACATCCTCGAAGGGGAAAAGCGCCCGGGTCATTTTACGGGTGTCGCGACGGTGGTCTGCAAACTATTCAATCTAGTGGAGCCTGATATCGCTATTTTTGGCGAGAAAGACTTCCAACAATTGCTGGTGGTGCGGCAAATGGTGAAAGATCTGAATATTAATGTACAGATTGTTGGAGTGACTGCGGTACGGGAAACCGATGGCTTAGCGATGAGTTCACGCAATGGCTATCTAACTCCAGAACAGCGTCAGCAAGCACCTTATTTACATCAAACTCTACAAGAAGCTGCCCAGCAGATTCTAGCTCGCGGTAAGGTTACAGATGAGGGTTTCGAGTCCATTCAACAGATTATGATTGGACATTTAGCGGAGCATGGTTTTCGCCCTGAGTATTTCGAAGTCCGTCGGGCTAGCGATTTACAAGTCCCAGTTACGGGTGATGAAAACCTAGTAATCTTAGCCTCTGCTTGGATGGGCAAGGCACGCTTGATCGATAATGTGCAAGTCTTCTTAAAAGACGGCCGCATTGTTTAATAGCCAACTCCAGCTATTTCTTCACACTAAGAAATGGCTGGTTAATTAGTTATAATTAATTTCCCTGTAAGAGCTAACTCGTATTAAATAAGCTCATTATGGAATTATACGTTTATCCTATTATTGCCCTCCTGTTTGTGGGTATCTTTACACGTGAAGTGATAGCACCCGCATCCAATAACCATTGTGACCGTCGTTGGTTGATTTTAGCTAGTGCGCTTGGTGTGCTTACAGTCATCATTACCTTAGGTATTGGCTATGTGATGGCGGCATCTATTCAAGAGCATGCTTTCTTTGATACTCGCGGCTTACCCGATATTTTGGTGGGTATTTTAAGTTTTTTTCTCACAAGCTTTATATTTTACTGGTGGCATCGCGCTACGCATTATTTTGATTTTTTATGGCGGGTGTTTCATCAATTACATCATAGTGCGCCACGCGTCGAAGCATTGACGGCCTTTTATGCGCATCCGCTCGATACGGCTATGGCTGTATTGATTAGTGCTTGCTCGAGCTATGTTGTATTAGGGGCTAGTCCTTTGGCGGCTGCGATTGCTTTGCTAATAACCGGCATGTTTGATTTGTTTCTGCATAGTGATTTACGTACACCGCCAGCCTTAGGGTATTTTATTCAACGTCCAGAAATGCATACGGTGCATCATGAGCGCGATCATCATGCACAAAACTATGGTCTACCAGTTTGGGATTGGCTATTTGGGACTTGGTGCAATCCCATAGAGCGTAGGCAAAACTTAGGTTTTGAGACTAGTAAGAGTGAACGTATCACGGATATGTTGCTCTTACGTGATGTTCACCGAGCACATGAGAAAACCTAGCTCATGCGCTCTGCTTAAGTCTAAGCGCTACACTTGAGACTGACTTGCATAGCCGCGACTTTTTCATGGTTAGCAAAGCCTTCCACGCGAATTTGACGTTCAGCACTAGCTTTAGGCAGCGTCAGGGTGGCTGTATTATTACTGACATCCACAGAGCCAGCCGGACGGCCGTTGATATACCAATCTAAACGATCAATGGCGGTGGTACTGACTTGTAACTCGCACTTAGCTGGGTCGGTTTTAATACTGATCTGATGCTGTGATTGAGCCAGCAACAGCTTAGCAGCATGATTAATTAAGTCTTGGTTGCTACTGAGAATATCAGTGCGCGTCATATAATGGCGTTCATCGGGTTCCACACCAAAATCTTCCAAGGGCATGCCCGCTTGCTCACCTACGCGCAACATACGTCGACTAGACACGCGGAAATCAGCCATGCGAGGTAATTCAGTAAAGGCTTTAGTCAGTGCATTCGTTTCAGCACGTCCTGGTGCTTCCGCTAATACACGTAAGACTAAATGCTGCCACACATTCGCGCCACCAGCACCGGTATTATCACTCGCACCTAGGATTTTACCGACTTTATTGTCTCTAAAACCTGCTGCAAACATATCAGTAGCGCTATAGCAATGTGCATCAGTAATGAGCACTACAGGCCCTGTATAGACTTGGCCGATATCATTCGCTTCTTCTATGGAGGTAATCACATGACCCGTGGAATAGAGGGTTCCTGTCACAGGAGCTTGCCTGAGGGACGCTACCCAAGGTTTTAAGTTAATCTGCGGCGCGATAGGCGATGGAGAATTGCGAATGCAAAGTTCGCGAATCAAGGGGGTACTAATGAACTGAGCTTTTTCAGGTTCAATAACATGGGGGGTAAAGAGTTGGAGTAAGCGCTCAGCTGCAGTAATTAAGCCGCCGGGATTGCCGCGCACATCAAGAATTAAGCCATTCTGTGGCAGGAGTTTCAGCAGGCGTATGATCTCCTTCAGAAAGGCTTGATCATCTTGGACCATAAAGGAAAATAAGCGCAGATAAGCAAAGCTTCCGCTTGGAGTAGTGACAGCGCGCGCTGTGATATCTTCTAATAAAGATTTGACTTCAGTGCTATCGGCTGCTCGCCGACTAGAGTTTCTACGCCCAGTAGCGCGCATTTCTACAAATAATTTTTTGCGTGCTTGATTAATGTATTCCCCTTCCAGTTGATTCCCCATTAAAAAGTCGCGATAAATACGGGAAGGATCAGGGCGCAGGGGTAATAAAGTATCAGGGCTAGGGGATGCTCCCAAATCTACACCTAAACCACCGCTTGGTTTAATGACTAACCACTCAAAAGAAGTCTCAAGAAGTTTGTCATCTGTAGTTTTATACTGCAGATAAATACGCGACTCTAAAGGCGGTAAATTAATCGCCAAGGCACGTATGGTAAGCGAGCGTAAACCCACGGCATAGCGTGCTGCTGGATTACTTCCACCACCCTGTTCACCGTTTAAACGAATCGCTTCAGTAATGGGCAAGCCATTCCAAGTGATTAATTCCACACCTGCTTTAAAAGTATCAGAAGCGGGAGCGGCGCTGCTGATTTTAGTGACCAGATAATGAGCTTGCTGCTTATCGTCAAAATATTCCTCAACTAAAAATGGCAGAATGGCCGTCAAGGAATTATAAGGGGCGGGCAACACATAATTGGTGTGTAAATCATGCAAGCTGGTGAAGATCGATAAGAGTTCACGGTGAAATTCCAACTCACTTTTCACTACAGGATCGCTTGGATTCTCTAGGCGATATTGAAGTAAGCTTAAGCGTTGCACAGGATCAATGGCATACAAAGCTTTCTTTAAATAAATGTGCGCGTAGACTTGTTCCAGCAAAACCTTCGCCTGATCAACCAAGGTACGTTTATCAGTGAGCGTTAAGCCTGCATCTTTGGGCAAATTGTCAGCCAAACGTGGAAGACCAGCGGCCAGTTCTACCATGATATACTCCCCAATAGGTTGTCGATTTCGTTGAGACAGTATACGCTGCCTGTTGAAGAAACAATGCGAAATTCAATGCAGCTTAAACTAGTTGGCAGAATTTTAAAGTTTATTAGCTAGCTGTTGAGCATCTAAAAAGTATTCAAAGACTCAGTGTGATCCAAGGTAGTTTATGCAAACTCATAATAAATCTAATTATTTAAGGTTAGCGTTTTTGGTTTTAGGCTTATCAACAGCGGCGGTGGCTGCACCAAAGCCTCAAAATTATCTAGCCCTAAGCCAAGAGCAAGGACAAATTTTATGGTTGCAAACTGGCTTTAAGCCTAGTCTGAAAACTTTCAATGGGAAAACAGGGGTTTTAGAGCAAACCGTTGATTTAAAAATTCAGCCTGATCAACTAATCATGGGATTTACTCCGGATGGCTTTAAAGTAGCAGTATTAGAAGCAGCAGGATAAAGCATTCTGCATCGTAGTGGTAAAACCTTACGGACTTTGCCCGTCCCAAACTTACCCAACCCCCCCAGTCGTTACCAACCAGCGACCGCCATTACCAATGCGGCTGGTACGGCGCAGCTGTTTCAGGATGCAAACACTCAGCAATTACAGCTCATCCATACAGGTACGGGTAAAGTACTAGCAAGCGTGGAGTTGCCTCAAGCGCGTTTATTAGCTTTAGGCTTAGATGCCAGCATGAACAGGGTAGCTTTCGTTACTCAAGGCAGTGCAGGCAAAGCTGATCTACAGGTCTATGATCTTTTTAAAAAGACCACTTTAAAAACTTATACTATTCAAGCACCTGTAGCGTTTAATCAGCCAGTTGTCTTCAGTCCGGATGGCAATTACGCTGCGATTTTGCCGCAAGTGATTAATCTGCAGACTGAAGAGGTTTTTACTGTTAAAAATGCTACCGGTTCTGCGGTATTTACTGCTGATCATCAATCACTGTTGTTTGCGGGTCAACAAGGTATGCAGCGTTTAGACTTAAGCACTCAGCAGCAACAGTCCTTAGCCTTGAATTTACCTGCCAATTGCCGAACCACCGTCGCTGAGGATATCAGTGCTGATCAGCGTCGCTTAGCATTAGCGAGCTTATGCCTCAATGATCCAAAAGTGTTGGCTATGGTCTCGTTCTTAGATGCACGGACAGGTCAATGGCAGTCTAATCTTAAGCTGACCCAGCCTTAAGCCGAATGCCGAAACTTGCAGGAGTAGCTTGGATTTTTGATGATAAGAGTTTGTATCGAACACGGGAAGATTTTTTCCCGGTCTCAAGCTTTGGGCTGAGTTATATTGATTTGTTGGCTTCTTGCAATCTAGTGCTGACTAAAACTGGCTATGGTACGCAAACCGAGGCAGTGATTAATCAAATTCCTGCGCTTTGTGTGCAACGCCCAGATTGGCCAGAAGAGCCTTATTTATCGGCTTGGCATCAACAGCAGGGTGAAGTGGTCTTTATTGATTGGCAGGCCATTCAAACCGGTCAATTTGTCGAACCATTAACAGCTTTACTCACGACAACATGGACTAAGCAACGGGTGTTGCCAACGGGTGCGCAAGAAGCGGCCTCTTATATTCAAGCCTGTTTAGCCGGTAAATACCAGGGCTAGGCTAATAAACCCTGAACTTTATCCTAAATTTAAGGCGGTCGTCTTAGAGCCAACTACACTCGTATATAGTCTTATTATGGAGCATGAACATGTTAAATTGGGGTAAGGGTTTAGGATTAGCAGGCTTAATGCTGTTGAGTTTGTTCTTAAGTGGCTGTGGCTATAATAATTTACAAGCGCAAGACGAAGCTGTGAAAGCTTCATGGTCTGAAGTCTTGAATCAATATCAGCGCCGGGCGGATTTGGTGCCGAACTTGGTCAATGTCGTACAAGGTTATGCGGCACAAGAAAAAGATGTTCTCACTCAAGTCACCAATGCGCGCGCGAGTGTAGGTAATCTGAAGCTCAGCCCAGAGTCCTTAAATGACCCGGAAGCCTTAAAGCAATTTAGCGCAGCTCAAGGCGAGTTAAGTTCGGCTTTATCTCGCTTATTGGTAGTGAGTGAAAACTACCCGAATCTTAAGTCAGACAATCTCTTTCGGGATTTAAGTGCGCAATTAGAGGGTACTGAAAATCGTATTGCAGTAGCGCGGAATCGCTTTATTGAGCAAGTACAGGCTTTCAATACGACCGTGCGTCAATTCCCTGAAAATCTCACTGCTAAAGTGATTGGCATGAAGCCTAAAGAGGGTTTTACCGTCGATAGCGAGGCCAATATTATGCGTGCACCCAAAGTAGACTTCACTCAGCCTAAGCCAGCAGGCCAGTAACATGTTCGTTTCGCATCTGAAGCTTAGTTCGGGGTTAAAGTCTTGGCTCTTGCTCTGCTGTTTAGCGTGGAACTTGCTGATGCCCTGTGCGCATGCTCAAACCACAAACACTACGCAAGCAAGCACGCTTAGCTTAAACGCTCCAGTCATTGATCAGACTAGAACCTTGACTACTGCTGACATTGCCGCTTTAGATGCTAAGTTGCGTGCCATTCATCAAGCAGGGCGGGCGCAGATGGCTATTGTACTTATTCCATCTACAGGCAGTGAAAGTATCTTTGATGCGGCTATGCGCATGGCAGAGCAATGGAAATTAGGTAACGCTCAGCAGGATAACGGCTTATTAATTTTGGTAGCAGTGCAGGATCGACGCGTACAGATTTTAACCGGCTATGGTTTAGAAGGTATTCTTCCTGATGTGATTACCAGTCGGATTATCCGTGAGTCCATGACGCCTGCGTTCCGTGAGGGTGATTATGCGGGTGGCTTAACAGCTGCCATAGAGCGGATTGACCAAATTTTGCAGTTAGACCCAGAGGTCGCAAAATCGCAAGCCATGCAAGCACAAGACCAACTACATGAACAGCCTTCTGATCCTTTCGCGAACCTTTTTGGTCTAGGTATTTTTCTATTTGTCATAGGACAGTTTCTAGGTTCTTTCTTGGGACGTTTTATAGCTGCAACGCTCGTGGCTGGTCTAGCCTTAGTAGTAGGCTCTAGCTTATTTGGTTTATCTCTCTGGCTCTCAGCGGTAGTTGCAGTGGTTCTATTTATTCTGCTGTTGAGTAGTACGGGTACAACGAGTAGGCGTGGTCGCAAAGGAGGCGGGGGCTTTGTTTTTACTGGGGGCGGCGGTATGGGGCGCTCCGGTGGAGGTGGGGGCTATAGCGGAGGTGGCGGAGGTTTTGGTGGTGGAGGTGCCTCAGGTTCATGGTAACTGTAACTAAACAACAAGTTTCAGCAAACTCCACCCGCTCAACCAGTCGCTTAAAGCGTTGGTGGCGGCATGCTTTATATATGCCGTGGTTGACTGAGCGTTATTTTAAACAGGACAGCTTGAGTCAAATTGAACAAGCGGTAAAGTCTGCAGAATTAGGTCATGTCGGTGAAATTGTAGTCATTATCGAAGGCAATTTACCGCTCAAACTGGCTTATTATTTAGATACTCAACAGCGCGCCCTCGATTTGTTTAGTCATTACCAAGTCTGGGATACCGAATACAATAGTGGCATGTTGCTGTATGTAAATATTTGTGAGCGTCAAGTCGAGCTACTAGCTGATCGGGGGATTCATCAGTTTGTTACATCTGAACATTGGCAAACTATTTGTGAGCAAGTGACTAGCCAATTTATGCAAGAACATTATGTAGAAGGTGTGCTAACTGGCGTCCAACTCATTGGACAGACTTTACAAGCCTTCTATACTGCAAGGCTTCAAGAGCCAGGTAATGAGCGTAGCAATCGACCTATTTTGATTTAGACAGGTGTAGCCTGTCCGAGTCACTTATTTTCCCGTTAGAAAATAATAATGTATGAAATAAAGTTCTCGCCCTAAAAACTTTAAGCGTTTAGGCCATGAACGATATTGTGAGCTGGGTGTAGGTGAGGAAACGGCTGAGATTGCTTGATCATGAGCCATCAGCAAAGCACGTTTCATATGGAGCGGATCACTAACAATAATGGCAGACGTTAAACCGTGAGCATGCATGAGCTTGGCTGCTTCAACTAAGTTTTCTTGAGTGGTACGCGAATGTTCTTCAATGAGGATAGCTGTGTTGGGAATCGCTAGTTGCTGAGCAAAATGACGGGCAATACGACTTTCTGAATAGTGCTGACCCTGACCAATCCCACCTGTAAAAATCAATTGTTTAGCAAAGCCTTGTTTATACAAATAAACAGCATGGCGAATGCGCTCTGCAAATACAGGCGAAGGCTCTGTACCAGCAATGGCTGCCCCCAACACAATGATACAGTCGGAGGGGCGAGCTTGATCTAGTTTGCCAAATTGCCAGATAAAAACACTGAGAGTAAACAACCAAATTCCTAGGAACAGAACGAGCCATTTTAGTAGTTTTAGCATTGTAGCCGGTGTCAATGAGTGCTTAAGCATATGAGCCTATGGTAAATGACTTCTGTGCAACTCCTGTGCAGCTTGCGCTGAGATAGTAGGGATTCAACAGCAGTGTGCTGTTGGTAAACGCTTAAACCAGTAAGTTTTAAACAGGTAATGCCAGCAGCTAAATAAACCTGATAAGATTCGTTTTTTGTTTGGTTTAGGCTTGCAAACCCCATGGACAAGTACATCCGCGTGCGTGGTGCGCGTACTCATAATCTCAAAAATATCGACGTTGATTTGCCGCGCGACAAGCTGATTGTCATTACGGGGTTGTCAGGTTCGGGTAAATCTTCTTTAGCTTTTGATACGATTTTTGCTGAAGGCCAGCGGCGTTATGTAGAATCTTTATCGGCATATGCTCGTCAATTCTTATCCATGATGGATAAGCCAGACCTTGATCATATTGAAGGCTTATCACCCGCGATTTCTATCGAGCAGAAAACGACTTCGCATAACCCACGTTCGACGGTGGGGACAATTACTGAGATTCACGATTATTTGCGTCTGCTGTTTGCACGTGCAGGGATACCCCGCTGCCCAACCCATCAGGTCGATTTGCAAGTGCAGACCGTGAGCCAAATGGTTGATCAAGTGTTAGCGATGCCTGCTGAAGCTCGCTTAATGCTCTTAGCTCCAGTCATTCGCGAGCGCAAAGGCGAGCATCTGCAGTTATTTGAATCCTTGCGTTTACAAGGCTTTTTGCGGGTGCGGGTGAATGGGCAAGTTTATGATTTGGAAGACGCTCCGAAACTAGAACTACGCAAGAAACACACCATTGAAGTGGTCGTGGATCGTTTTAAAGTACGTGAAGATCTGCAACTACGCTTAGCAGAGTCTTTTGAAACAGCCCTAAAATTGTCGGATGGCTTAGCAATCATCGCACCGATGGAGAGCGCTGAGGGCAAAGAGCTAACCTTTTCGGCGAATTATGCTTGTCCCCATTGTGGCTGGTCGTTACCTGAATTGGAGCCGCGCCTCTTTTCCTTTAATGCTCCACAAGGCGCTTGTTCTACCTGTGATGGTTTGGGGGTAAAGCAATATTTTGATCCTGAGCGCGTCATTCAAAATGAAAAATTAAGTGTGGCTGAGGGCGCTGTGCGTGGTTGGGATCAACGCAATGCCTATTATTTTCAGATGATGACCTCATTGGCTGATTACTATGGCTTTGATGTGCATGCTCCGTGGAAAGATTTAACTGATACCACACGCAAAATCATTCTGTATGGTAGTGGCAAAGATAAGGTCGAATTCACCTATGTAGGGCAAAAAGGCCAAGTTTATCAACGTAGCCACGAATTTGAAGGCGTGATTAATAATCTAGAGCGTCGTTATCGTGACACCGATTCCAATATGGTGCGTGAAGAATTAGCCAAGTATTTATCCAGCCGGCCTTGTCCGGATTGCCAAGGGACACGTTTGAATGAGCAAGCACGCAATGTGCTAGTGGCTGAAAAGAATTTACCGAGTTTAAGTTTATTGCCGATAGGCGAAGCACATGCGTTTTTCCGTGATTTAATCCTGCCCGGAACTCAGGGGAAAATTGCTGAGAAAATTATTCGGGAAATTTGTCTACGTTTAGAGTTTCTCGTGAATGTGGGTTTGGATTATTTAACCTTAAGCCGTAGTGCAGAAACCTTATCTGGTGGTGAAGCGCAGCGGATACGCTTGGCTTCGCAAATTGGCGCGGGTTTAGTCGGGGTGATGTATGTATTGGATGAGCCGTCGATTGGCTTGCATCAGCGGGATAATGATCGCTTATTACGTACTTTGTTTCGCCTGCGTGATTTAGGGAATACGGTCATTGTGGTTGAGCATGATGAAGATGCGATTCGTAGTGCTGATTTCGTGTTGGATATTGGCCCAGGTGCGGGCGTGCATGGTGGGCAAATTATTGCCCAAGGTAAGCCTTTAGAAGTCGCTGAGGTTCCAGAATCAGTCACAGGGCAGTTCTTGTGTGGTCAACGGCGGATTGAGATTCCCAAACAGCGTACGCCAGTCAATCCAGAGCGCTTGATTAAGCTCTTAGGCGCTACCGGCAATAATCTCCAAAATGTCAGTTTGGAAATTCCTTTAGGTTTATTAACTTGTATTACAGGTGTTTCAGGTTCTGGCAAGTCAACCCTGATTAATCGCACGCTTTACCCCTATTTAGCACGGCATTTACATGATAGCAGTGTGGAAGTAGCACCTGTTAAAGCTGTGGAAGGGGTCGAGCAAATCGATAAAATTATTGATATCGACCAAAGCCCAATCGGGCGCACACCTCGTTCGAACCCCGCGACTTATACAGGTGTTTTCACGGCGATTCGGGATATTTTCGCAGCTACGCAAGAAGCACGTTCACGGGGCTATCAGCCGGGGCGGTTCTCCTTTAATGTCAAAGGTGGGCGTTGTGAGGCTTGTGCGGGTGACGGGGTGATTAAAGTTGAAATGCACTTCTTACCTGATGTGTATGTCACCTGTGAAGTCTGTAATGGCAAACGCTATAACCGTGAAACTTTAGATGTGCGCTACAAAGGTAAAAATATTAGCGAAGTCCTAGCGATGACCGTGGAAGATGCTTGCGAGTTTTTTGCCGCCGTGCCGTCGATTTATACCAAGCTCAAAACTTTAATGGATGTTGGCTTGTCCTATATTACGCTCGGGCAAAATGCGACGACGCTATCAGGTGGAGAAGCACAACGGGTAAAATTAGCTAAAGAGCTGTCCAAACGCGAAACCGGAAAAACGATCTATATTCTGGACGAACCAACCACCGGCTTACATTTCCATGATGTGGATCAGTTGTTGAAAGTGCTGCATCGGCTCAGAGATGGCGGTAATACCGTCGTGGTGATTGAGCATAATTTGGATGTAATCAAAACCGCTGATTGGGTAGTGGATTTAGGCCCAGAAGGTGGTAGCCGTGGTGGTAAAATTATTGCAGTCGGGACACCTGAGCAAGTCGCAAAAACCAAAGGTTCCTTTACTGGGGAGTTTTTGAAGCGGATCTTGTAAGTTTGTAGCTAGAATAGGGTTTAATAATAGTTTTTCTTAAATTAGGTGCTGTCATGTGGGATAAAGTCTTAGTGGTGCTGTTAGGAATAGGCTTACTAGCTCAACCTTGTTTAGCCAAGACTACTCAGGTTGAATCGAGTTGTGCCAACTTAAATGGCCAAATTGTACAAGTGAAAACACATATGACTTTGCCAGCAGGCTGCACACTGACCAATACGCGCTTCGTTTTTGAAAATGTGCAAAATGCTAACTTAGACTTGAATGGTTCTACGCTCAGTAGTCCTGGTTTTGCAGCGGCAATTATGTTTACAACCACTGATCCGCAGCACCCTACCCGCAATGTGAGCGTAAGAAATGGCACGATTCGCGGTTATGGTACCGCTTTATACGTGCATCGTGCTCTAACCAGTAATGATTTACAAAATTTACGTCGTAATCCACAGGCTTATTATCCTTATATTCAACGCACTGCTACTAGTGGAGTGATGATTGAGAATATGAGCTTTATTAAGCCGAAAGGTAGCGCGGTTTATGTCTGGGTAGGGAATAGTAAAGTCACTTTAAGAAAAAGCCGGATTACGGCTGCACAAGGGCCAGCCGTTTACTTAGACACCGGTTCATTTGCGAATACCATTGCTAATAATGTCATCACTGAGAGTGGTTTTCTTGATCCGCAAGGTAAACCTAAGCAAGGACGTGGCATGCGCGAGGCGATTGCGATTGATGGCAGTTATAACAACCGAGTGAATCGTAATACTTTAACGGGTAATGCACGAGGTGGTATTCATCTCTATGCTAATTGTGGTGAAAAAGTAAGCACTGATCCTAATTATGTCCCACGGATTTTTGAAGCGGAGCGGAATTTAATTCGTAATAACCTCATCCAAAATAATGGAGCAGGAGGGGCAGTAGAAATTGGTAAACGTGTTGACTGGAATTTAGAAGACTGGGATTGTGCTAAGCCGGTTTATGCGAGCTTTCTGACCTTTAAATATTACTGGGATAACTCTGGTTATAATCGCGTAGAAGCCAATCGGGGCAATGGTTCTATTAATGTACGCACAGATAATAATACTTTAGTGAATAATGCTCAGCCGGTGGAAGTTGATAGTGTAGTAAGACGTCTCAAGGGTGATGCATTGGTCAATAATACCGTCAGCCCTTAAAGTAGGCTGGAGCTGCCAAGGAACCTATTCCGCAGAGGCTAATCCAAGTTTAGCACAGCAAGATTAATAACAAGGCAGCTATGAAAAACAAATTCAGCAAACTTTTTGGTCATTCCTATTTCTCTTTAGTCATTGCCTTAATTTTGCTCGTGTCTATTACGGCATTAGTAGGTATTGCTATCTTTTCTTTGCTGAACTTTTCTGCTTCGCCGCTTTATCCTGCGGGTAGTGCTATTACGGAAGAGCAAAGCTTTGAAGAGTATGTGCGCTTTGTTTCCCTCACTTTTGAGTTTATGACTACTTTAATTGGCTTACTCATTGCCGCTTTAGTGCTGACCCTTATTCTGTTTGCGGTACAGATGTATGCGTGGAGCCGAGATAAACGACGTTTAGCGCTGTGGCGTGAGCAAGGTTTAGTGGTAGAGCGTCTAGAGTTTCTCACTGGCAATCGCTTACGCTTAAATCAGCTAGAACTAGAACTGAATCGGGCGCAAATGCAAACCTTGCGTGAGTTGGTGATTAAGCGTCAAGCGGAGCTACCTTTACATCCGGCAGATTTACCCGGTGACAATGGCACACAGCTGATTAAGCGCTTACGCGAGGAATTAGGCGCGCGTTTATTGGAAAAAAGTTTAATTCAGAATCGGCGAGGGAAGGGCTATTGGCTGGATATGGAAGCCACCCATATCCACGTTTTAGATGATGAAACTGAAGCGCACTAGCCCTTAGTTGCTGTGATGCGCGTCCGTTGAAAGGTAATTTGCCAGCCTTCCTCAATCAGCGGTGCTAGAGCATCGCGTTCACAGTCGCGCGGATTGTCTCCCATGCCTGCTACTGTGCCAGATCTAAATTCAGGTCGCTCGACATTTCCAAACCAGTGGCTTTCTTGTACCTCGCGTTTAGCCCGAAAATCAACTTCACAGCTTAAGGCATAAGCATTTGCCTGTAGACTGACTAAAATTGGAATTAGCAGTATATAGCTTAATTTTTTCATTATTGCTCTCCCTTCATTTGCCCTATTAAATTAACCAGATTTCTCAAAGGCTTTAGACTAACAGGATGGCTAAGATTATTCGATAACTTGAGTTTGTTATCCAATAACATTTTAAAAAATATAATAAAAACAGTTAGTTAATATGGTTTTTAATAAGAATGATTAGTCAGTTCGATCTAGGTTAATGCTAACTTGTTATTAAATTCCGAAGGCTAATAAATATTAGTTTATTAAATAGAGCAGCCTTTGTTATGGCATAACATCCAGTTGATTTTCATACTGGGTTCAGCAATTGAAGTAAGATCTGGACGCTATTCATATAAACGTCTAAATCTAAATAACTCATCTAGCCTGATTAGGCTTTGTAAGGAGTGGAGCATGTTTAAAAAAGCTTTAGTGTTAAGTCTTGCTGTCAGCAGTTTATGTTTGAGCAGCATGGCTAGTGCAGAAAATTACATTTACGAAAACCAAGGCTGGGAGTCTGAACATCATAGACATCCGGGTGGACATTTTAGTATTCATGTCGTACCACCAGTACCACCGCGCTATGTCCCACCACGGTATTATGAGCCGCCACCTCGTTGTGTACCTGGCTATCAAGTCGATCAGATGCAAGCTGAACAATCCAGTCGCATTTATGCAGGTCGCCAAGATGGGGATTTAACCCGTTCTGAAATGGAGTCTCTATTAGCACAACAGGATCATATTGCGTCTATAGAATCGCGGATGCGTAGAGATGGTTGTCTTACCCTGCAAGAGCGTAATGACTTAGTAGCACGCTTAAATCAAGCTAGCCGTAATATTTGGCGTGAGCGTCATGATAGTGAACGTAGGGGTCAACATCACCGCCCACCTTATGGGGGTTGGAATGGTGATCGGTATTAAGATTTAGCAATTAAAGTAAGCAGCGCCTAATAAATTAAGCGCTGCTGCTTGGTTTATTTACACTCAGATTCAGTGCTAGGTACATCGATCTTGTGATCGTTCGGCATCTCTACAGTGAGCTTACTAAGTTTAGGCATAGAGCATATCTTTGTTAGATTTTCATCTAGGCTTGCGTCTTGTGGATTTTTGTAAAACAGCGTTGCTACCCCATCTGGATCCGCTAAGCTTAAGCTAATTTTTTTTCCAGCCACTGCCATAGGCGTTTTCAAAGGAACTTGAAAGCTTAAGTTCATACTTTGATCAGGGTTCAAAACCATATTATAGTCTTGTACCTTACTAAAGCTCAGTGTTTGTCCATCCACTGTTAATTTGCTGAAATAACCTAGCTTAAATAGATCCTCTAAAATATCACTAGCCCGTTGTTTAAGTGTAGCGGCTTTATTAGCTTCAGATAGGTCTTCGTCTTCTAATAAAATCCCCGTTAGTTCGGCATCATAGGTCCAAGTCATATTCACAGCAGTCAGTTCACCAGCAGGGTTACTCATCAGCTTGCTGGCAGCTTGAATTTGATAATGAAAGCCATCCGCTAACACAGGGGTAGTTAAACTGAAGAAACTAGCACTTAGAGTCAGCCCTATGAACGGGCGCAGCACTTGGGTAAAAATTTTCAAGTTAGAAATTCCTTATATCAACTGAAAAGCAGCAGCGAGCAGAGCACTGAGCTACAGGTATTAACTTATTTACAATTGAATTGAATAGTTGGTACGCGTGGTTCATGCCCATTTGGCAAGCTTAGGTTTTCTTCGCTGAGCTTCGGTTTAGTACAAATCTTGGCTAAGGTTGAGTTTAAACTAAACTCTGGAGCTTGATTAAACACTAGAGTGGCAATCCCATCGGGATCAACTAGCTTTAAGCTTAGCTGCTTAGCCGTAAGGGTGGTTGCTGTTTTTAAGGGCAGCGTGAATGCTAAGCTTAGACTGTGATCTGCCCCAGCAGTGACTGTGTAGGTTTGCACTTTGTTCAATAAAACAGGCTGGCCATCAATAGCCAGCTGTGTGTAATAACCCGATTCAAATAAATCATCCAACATGGCCTTACCTAAAGCTTTAAGACTGGCCTCTTGGTGGGCTGCTGACAAATCTTTACCAGCTAATAGCTGTTGGCCTTCATTCGGAGCATAAGTCCACATCAACTCCAATGCTGTCAGTTTCCCTGCGGCATTCGCTAGAAAATTTGCACTAGTTTTAATTTGGTAGTGATAACCATCGGCTAGCCCAGGCTGACTCAAACTTAACAATAGCAAACTAGCTAGGGTGAGTTTCAAAGATCTGAGGCTAAGTTTATAAGCTAGAAACACAGGGAAATTTCCTCGTTATGCAGGGTTAGCTTTAATTAAACTGTGAATGAATAAGGCCAAAACCATCAAGGAGCCAGCGGTTATCCAAGCACCTAAGACTCTGACCGCAAGGCCGTTCAAGAGTTTATTCAAATAAAAGCTGAACAGGGTTAGTAAGCTTAAAAGCAATGAGGCACTGACTGCAGTACCAGCGAGTTGCAGGTAAATTTTGCTAGCGCCTAGGCCAGGCAGTGCTGATACTCGAGAGTCTAAACCAATTAACACACCTGCACAGATGCTCAAGGTTAGGGCTAAAGCGAGATTAATTCTGAGCTTTAAAATGACTAGCAAGCCTAAGCTCAAAGCTAAAATTAATAAATTAAGCTCACCTTGCACAAAACGTGGTAGAAAACGTGTTAACACTAAAGCACTGCCCAAGCTTAGGATATATAAAGCTAAACTAGGACGTATGGTGCTAGGGGTTTGTTGTCCTAGCAGTAAACCCAAGGCCAGCAGCACCATCAGGTGCGCTGGTATCATTAGTGGGTGTAGGCAACCTTGCCAGAAAAAAGCACTCACAATACGCCTGTGAGGAAACCAACACCGGTTAAAGCAATCACACCGCCAGCTGTGCGTGCCACAGCTTTACCCCAAGGCCAACGAATCAATTCGCCGATGGCAATCCCGAATAAGTGTAATAAGCCAGTAGAAATAACAAAACCAGCTGAGTAAGCCAAGGGATTAGCAGCATTGGGCAGCTCAGCACCATGCGCATAACCATGAAAAATAGCAAAACCAGCGACTAAAACTGCAGCGATCCATAAGGGTGGGCGGACTGCTAACACTATTAGGCTGCCCAAGACAATAGAAGAAATAGCAATACCCGGTTCAATCCCAGGTAGAGGAAGACCTAAGATTCCCAGCACACCACCAAAGGCCATTACCACTGGAAACACGATCGGCAAGATCCAAATAGCTGGACGCCCTAAAAATGCGCCTAAAATCCCCACCGCTACCATGGCTGCCACATGATCCCAACCATATAAAGGATGGGTGAAACCGCTCATGAAACCACCAATCGCACCAGCGCCAGTATGCGCCCAAGCAGCTGAAGGTAGCAGGATAAACAGAGCCACCATCCATCCTAGTTTTGTATATCGATAGGGCATAGCCAAACTCCTGTGAAGCTAAGTTAAAAAAGATCTAAAAGGTTTTAAGTGTCAATACGGGTTGATGTGCTTGCTGAGTCAAGCTCGGATTATAAACATAAGCATCCGCGCTGAAAGCTAAAACTTGTTCTAGTCGATGAATGTCTTGTCGGCGTGCAAAACCTAAGCTAAGGCTATTGACCTTTTTAGCGCAAAATTCACTCAGTTTTGCATACATTGCTGGTTTTGCGTTGTCTAAGTTATTAGGTAGCGGCCAGTGATCAGGCTCGAACTTAAGTTGCACTAAGTCTTTATTCAGGTGTTTAGGCTTGGCTAAGTGAGGAACTACATAAGTACTTAATTGCTCAAATAAAACCTGTAAATCAGTTAAGCAGCAGGCCCGAGTATGCTTTATGCTAGTAAAAGGAGATAGATAGTCCAGTTTTTTAACAGGTGATAGTAGAATCATCAAGATAGCTGTCTCTGCAAGCGCCATTCATTATTACTGGGGTTAGGTGAGTGGGAGTATAGCAAACCTAAAGCTAGAGAAGCTTAGGCAATGGGTCAGGCTAGGATTAACGACTTAGAAATGATCACTACTGAGGTCATTGGGAGGAGAGATTCATGCTCAGATTACGCACTATAGCTTGGTTGATGAGCCTAAGTTGGCTAGCTATGCTGCCTGTTTCCTTAGCAGCTAAACCTGCACCAGCACCCGCAAATTTGATCAAAGTCTACAAATATCAAGGATCTTTGCAATGTCAGGGTGGGGGCGAACCTTTGGCTAAGATGCGCCGACAATTAATAAAACGGGGTGTGAAGGTCTTAGCAGGGCAGTGTGGCGTTGATGGTTTGATCTATCCTGCAGTCTGTGGTGCACCTGATGGACACATTAATATCTTTACGATTCAACGGCAGAGTTTAGTTAAAGCTCAATCCCAAGGCTTCGATCTGCTGAGAAATCTACCTGATGCACAAGTGACTTATTGCAAACCTGCGCCCTAAATTTGAGAGGGATGAATGACTTATCAAGTTGGTGTAAATGAAGTATGCAAGGCATGAAAATTAATCCTTGGGTTGTAAGATAGTTGCATGAAAAAAGTTAGTCTTTTCGTAGATGTACAAAATATCTATTACACAACTCGCCATGCCTATAACCGGAACTTTGATTATAACCGGTTTTGGCAACAGGCTACTCAGGATCGGATAGTTGTGAGTGCTTATGCCTATGCGATTGACCGGGGTGATCAAAAGCAGCAACAGTTTCAGAATATTCTTAGAGGCATCGGTTTTCAGGTGAAGCTTAAGCCCTACATCCAACGCCGGGATGGCTCATCTAAAGGCGATTGGGATGTCGGCATTACTTTAGATGTAATGGAGGCGGCAGCCCATACAGATGTCATTTTATTGGCTTCTGGTGATGGAGATTTCGATCTGCTGCTGCAACGAGTACAGCAGCGTTATCCAGTGGAAACTGAAGTTTATGGAGTACCTGTTTTGACTTCTAACGCTTTAATCAACAGTGCAACGCGCTATATACCGATTAAAGAAGAGCTACTCTTATAAACTTACAGTAGTTTTTGCCCAGTTTTAGCCCAATCTGCCATAAAGGCTGCTAAGCCCTTATCGGTGAGTGGGTGGTTGTACATTTGCTTGAGAATCTTAGGGGGAATGGTAGCCACGTGCGCCCCAGCATAAGCGGCCTCTAAGACATGTTGTGGGCCACGAATCGAGGCAGCTAAGACTTGAGTGTTGAGTTCAGGATAGTTGTCATACAACATAACAATATTGCGGATAAGGTCTGAACCCATTTCGCCAATATCATCCAAGCGGCCTACAAAAGGGGATACATAAGTCGCACCTGCTTTAGCCGCTAATAAAGCTTGCAAAGGACTAAAGCAAAGCGTGACATTGGTCTGAATGCCTTGGCTGGATAGCTCTTTACAAGCCCGTAAGCCATCCATGGTTAGGGGTAGTTTAATGCAAACATTATTGGCAATTTTACTTAAGACTTCAGCTTCTTTGAGCATAGTCGCGGTATCAGTGGCTAAGACCTCAGCACTAACAGGCCCTGGGGTAATTTCGGTAATTTCGCGAATTAAAGAAATAAAATCACGGCCAGAACTTGCAACTAAAGATGGATTGGTAGTGACGCCATCCACCATGCCAGTAGTGCAAAGTTCGCGAATTTCGTTAATATCACCGGTATCAATAAAAAATTTCATGCTTAACTCCTCATGTCATCGTTTTGTTGAAAGAGTATAAAGAAATATGCGCCAAAGAGGGCGAAGAATTATGGACTGTCGTTGATTAATACTAATACTTGGAGAATCAGCATGATGTTAAAACAGCTGTTTGGTTTAGCTTTGAGTTTTTTAGCCTCGACTCAAGCCATGGCTGAACCGATCAAAGGCCCTGTAACGGACAATGGTTGTCCTGCGCCTTTAAACTTCACCTTGCGTGCGCTCAATAGCCAAGAACAGATTAATTTGTGTGAGACTTACAAAAATAAAGTGGTGTTGATTGTGAATACGGCCAGTAAATGTGGATTTACCCCACAATTTGAAGGCTTGGAAAAACTCTACAAAGATTACAAAGATAAGGGTTTAGTCGTTTTGGGTTTTCCTTCCAATGACTTTGGTGGGCAAGACCCGGGGAGTGAGCAAGAGGTAAAAGACTTCTGCAAGCTCACCTATGATGTGCAATTCCCGATGTTTGAAAAAACGCATGCCGCTAAAGAGGCCGCGTCCCCGATTTATCAAATGCTCGGTGAAATGGCTGGCGAATATCCAAAATGGAATTTCCACAAATATCTGCTCAATCCTAAGGGGGAACTGATTGGTAGTTTCTCAAGCTTTGTGAAGCCCCAAGATGCTGAGCTAATTAAGCTCATCGAAGCCAATTTGCCCAATCCGAGTTGAAGCAGCTCTTAGGAGAAGCATGAGTCATTTAACCCTAGAAGTCTTTGCTAAAGCTTTAGCCGATCAAACTCGTTTGCGAATTTTGAATCTCTTGGTACAAAATTCGCAACTCTGTGTATGTGAGTTAACAGATGCGCTCGGTTTAGCGCAACCCAAAATTTCAAGGCATTTGGCTATTTTGCGGGAAGCAGGTTTGCTACAAGATCGAAAACTTGGATTGTGGGTACATTATCGTCTGCATGATGATTTGCAAGTTTGGGCAAAGGCCATTCTTAATCAAATGCAAGTTGCCAGCCAGCAGGAAGCGATTTATCAGGAAGACAGCCAGCGCTTACATCAACTGGCTTTGGCTGATTCAACTTGTGGTGAGGTTTGAGAGCAAATGAATTTTTTATGACTTACAATATCTGAAATTTCATATATATATTAAATCGAATATACTGCTAGCCATCTAAATTTTTTGGGAGCTAGCGAATGTTTACAGTATTAATTTTATGTACAGGCAATTCTTGTCGATCACAAATGGCTGAGGCTATAGTGAATCACGAGTTTAGAGGGCAAGTTAAAGCCCTCTCCGCAGGTACGCAACCCCAACCTCAAGTAGCTAAAGGGGCTATCGAGGCTCTACACTTAGCGGGTCTAGAAACCACTGGCTTGTACCCAAAAGATGTCAGCGTTTTCCTCGATACACCTATCGATCTAGTCATCACCGTATGCGATAACGCGCAAGAAGCTTGTCCCATCTTTCCGCGACCTGTGCCTCAAGTGCATTTACCCTTTCATGATCCTCACGGCGAGCCTTTGGCCAGCTTTATCCAAGTATGTGATGAAATTCGTGCACGCTTAATTCCTGTGGTGCGCGCTGCTTTGCAACAGGAGGTTTAAATGTCAACTTCCTATGCAGTGGCTAAGCAATCAACTAAGCAAGCGATGGGGTTTTTCGAGCGCTATTTAAGTGTATGGGTAGTTCTGTGTATTGTAGTTGGAATTGGTTTAGGTGCTTTGTTTCCTAAGCTATTTCAAACGATAGCTAAGCTGGAGCTTGCTCAAGTCAATCTGCCAGTAGCCATTTTGATTTGGCTGATGATTATCCCTATGCTGCTGAAGATTGATTTTTATGCTTTAAAGCAAGTAGGCCAGCACTGGAAAGGTATTGGCGTTACTCTATTCATTAACTGGTTGGTGAAACCGTTCTCCATGGCTCTACTGGCTTGGCTATTTATTCGAGTCCTCTTTGCGGATTGGTTGCCCTCTGAGCAATTAGATAGCTATATCGCAGGTTTAATCCTGCTAGCAGCAGCGCCCTGTACCGCCATGGTGTTTGTCTGGAGTAATTTAGCTGAAGGTGAACCGCATTTTACCTTATCGCAAGTGGCTTTGAACGACACTATCATGCTGTTTGCTTTTGCTCCTTTAGTGGCTTTATTGCTAGGGCTATCCGCTATTATTGTGCCTTGGGACACATTGTTATTATCTGTCGTGATTTATATCGTTTTGCCAGTGGTAATTAGCCAAATTTTGCGGCAATACTTGCTAAAAACTGAGCATTTAGCGGCTACCTTAATTAAACTACAGCCTTGGTCTTTAGGCGCTTTGCTGGCTACTTTGATTTTATTATTTGGTTTTCAGGGGCAACAAGTCCTAACTCAGCCCTTGATTATCTTGCTGCTGGCGATTCCGATTTTAATCCAAGTTTATTTCAATTCCTTCCTAGCCTATGTCTTGAACCGCTGGTTTAGAGTGGAGCATTGTGTAGCTGCACCTTCAGCTTTGATAGGTGCGAGTAATTTTTTTGAGCTAGCTGTAGCGACGGCCATCGCTTTGTTTGGCTTGAATTCAGGTGCAGCACTAGCGACAGTCGTTGGAGTGTTGGTAGAAGTACCTGTGATGCTCTCTGTGGTAGCCATTGTAAATCGCAGTAAAGCCTGGTATGAGCAAGGTTTAAAAGTTTAAAATCTTAAAATACTGGCAAACAAGTCTAGAGCTTGTTTGCCAGTGTGAAAGGTTCAGGCTTTTTGCCGCTTTTGCCAGAAATAATAAATAACCAAGATAGCAGCCACAGAGCCTAAAATAGCTGCAGTCATGATCGGTAAATTATCTTTAATCAGTTGCTCATTACCGCCAATGAAATAACCCATCAAAATTAATACGAGCGACCAAAGCGCAGCGCCTAAGCAAGTGTAGAAGCTGAATTTGCCAAAATTCATGCGGGTTAAGCCTGCTGGAATCGAGATCAGATGGCGAATACCTAAAACTAAACGCCCCGTGAAAGTGGAAATGGCACCGTGCTTGAGGAAGAATTCATCAGTTTTACGCAAGAGTTCAGGACGCACAAAAAAATATTTGCCATACTTTTCTAAGAAAGGCCTACCTAGCCACAAGGCGACTATATAATTTAAAGAAGCACCCGCGAGACTGCCTAAAGTAGAGAAGAGCAGGATTAAGCCAAAGCTCATTTCCCCTTTGTGGGCTAAATAACCAGCAGGAATCAGCACTAGTTCGCTAGGTACGGGTAAGACGGTTGATTCCATCGCCATTAAAATAAAAATTCCCGGATAACCCCAAGCTCCTACTGTATTAAGTAACCAATTGACTGAGTCGTGCAGCATACCAAGCACTCATTTTGTTAAAAAATGGCGCTTACTAGAAACTATCAGCTCCCAAATGTCTAGAAACTTTGATCAATACAATGACTAAATTTTGTTGCAAAGCAGCAGTATTTCAGCGTTTATCCATTAAACTTGCACAGGAGGTTAATGTTTCCTGCAAGCTTATTGTGTAAAATGCCCCGTTGTTTCCGCCTGACTTAGGCTGGGTGAACTAGGCTCGCATGAAGCGGGTCAAATTTGGCATAGTTGCACATTAAGCAGGATAGCACCTTGACTCAGGAATCCAATCAGAATCCGCCCGCAGTGATAAAAAAATCACGGACTGCTTGGTGGCTTTTCCCCGTAAAAGGAATCGGATTTTTTATGGCTCTCTTCGGGCGGGTTTTCCGCATTGTTCTTATTGTCGGTTTGGTGTTAGGCGTACTCGCTCTCGTCGTCTACTCCATGCAATTAGACGAAATTGTACGTAAGCAGTTTGAAGGTCGGCGCTGGGCTTTACCTGCCCGGGTATTTGCGCGACCTTTAGAATTATTTAATGGTCAACAGCTGTACGCTGATCATCTTGAGCAAGAATTGAAGCTGCTGAGTTATGTGCAGGTCGATAAAGCACCTACTGAAACGGGGCAATATTATCGGAAGGGTGATGAGTTCCAAATTGTGACGCGGGGTTTTCAGTTCGCTGATGATATGGAGCCGCCTCGCAGTATCAAGGTAAGCCTTGCGCGTGGCAAAGTGACTTCGCTAGCACTGGCTAATAAAGGCGAGCTGCCCGTGATGCGCGTTGAGCCAGTGTTGATCGGTAATTTCTACCCCAGTCAAAATGAAGATCGTGTCCTAGTCCGGATTAAGGATGTCTCCCCCTTGTTAATTAACGGCTTATTGGCGGTTGAAGACAAAAAGTTCTATGAGCATCAAGGGGTAAACCCTATGGCGATTGCTCGGGCGATGGTGACCAATCTTAAAGCAGGGCAGACAGTACAAGGCGGTAGTACCATCACTCAACAATTGGTGAAGAACTTCTATCTCACCAATGAGCGCAGTTGGGAGCGTAAGCTGAAAGAGGCTTTGATGGCTTTATTGTTAGAGCTGCATTACAACAAACAAGAAATTCTTGAAGCCTATCTAAACGAAATCTATTTGGGGCAAGATGGTGCAAGAGCCATTCATGGCTTTGGTTTAGCTGCACAGTTCTATTTTAATCGGCCTATTCGTGAGTTGAAATCAGACCAGATTGCTCTGCTGATCGGTTTAGCTAAAGGTGCTGCTTTTTATGATCCGCGCCGTTTTCCAGAGCGGGCTTTAGAGCGTCGTAATGTTGTGCTCACCGTCATGGAGCAAGAAGGGGTGCTGACTGCAGCGGAAGGTGCTGAAGCGCGTAAAAGGCCTTTAGGCGTCAGTGAGCACCGCCCTTCAGGAGCGAGTCCTTTCCCTGCGTATTTAGATTTGGTACGCACTCAATTACAGCGTGATTATCGTGAAGAAGATTTGCGCTCGGAAGGCTTACTAATTTTCACCTCTATGGATCCGATTGTGCAGTTGACTGCTGAGCAGATTGTGATTAAGCGGGTTCAACAATTAGAGCGCGCGAATCGTATTCCGAAAAATAAGCTCAGTGGTGCGATGGTGATTAGTACCGTACAAGGTGGTGAAGTCATCGCGTTAGTGGGTGGGTTAGATGTACGTTATCCTGGCTATAATCATGCATTAATCGCTCAACGGCAGATTGGTTCTTTAGTCAAACCAGCGATTTACTTAGCTGCATTTGAGAATAAAGGCAAATATGGCTCTTTGGGAGATCGCGTCAGTGATGGTGCCGTCACGGTAAAAATTGGGCGTAATAAATACTGGCAGCCGGGTAACTATGATCAACGCTTCACCGGCACCATGACGGTCATGCAAGCTTTAATGATGTCACGCAATACCCCCGCAGTGCGGGTCGGTGTGGAGGTTGGCCTAGATAAAGTGATTAAAACCTTGGGTGATCTGGGTATTAAAAAGGAAATTCCCGCTTATCCAGCTATTTTGCTAGGTGCTTTAGAATTAACGCCTTTTGATGTACAGCAGATGTACCAAACCCTAGCGGCTAATGGCTCCTATTCGCCCTTGAAATCGATTCGCAGTGTCATGAATATCTCGAATGGCAAAACCTTAACGCGCTATCCGTTGACTGTACAACAAGTAGCACGCCCTGAAGCAGTGGAAATGCTGAATTTTGGTTTGCATCAAGTCACCACAAACGGTACAGCGAAAGCTTTACAAGGGGTATTACCAAGTTGGAAAGATGTAGCAGGTAAAACCGGGACAACCAATGATAAGAAAGATAGTTGGTTTGCTGGTTTTTCTGGTCAACATGTGATGACCGTTTGGGTGGGTCGCGATGACAGTAAGCCGACTAATATGACGGGTGGCACAGGTGCTTTGAAAGTCTGGGCGGATATGATGAAAGTCATGCCTTCGCAACCGCTTAAAGTCGGTCAGTCTTCGCGCTTGATCTGGGTCGATGTCGACGCAGCAACTGGCTTATTGTTTAATCCAGCTTGTGGTAAATCAGTCAAAATGCCTTTTATTCGTGGTACACAGCCACAGAAAATTAGCTATTGTGCTGAGCCACAATTAGAAGCACCTAGTTCTGAAACCGGTATACCTGCAGCGCCTGGACAAACTAGACCTGCAGGCACAGCACCCGCTCAAGCTAGGCCCGCAGTACCTGCACCACAAGCAGCGCCAAGGCCGGCACCACGTCCAGCACCTGCTGCACCCAATGGTGGTAATTGGGTGGACGATCTAATGAATAAACCTGGGAACCAGTAAAAATGTCAATACATCCTTCTAAAATGGTTTTACGTTATGCTCCCTTAGCAGTATTAGCAGCGGGCTTAGCAGGTTGTGCGCCAGCTTTGCCGCCTGAGCCTATCTATGCAGCCCCTCCTCAGGCTATGCCGCTAACGCCTATGCCGCCACAAATGCAGCAACCTATTCCTCAACCCATGCCGCTACCACAGCCACCCCGGCAACAAACCTATAATCCACCACCCACCGTGACACCCATTGAGCCACGTACCAAAGTGGTAGCTGAGCCTTTACCTGAGCCGAGTGCGCCACCCAAATCTACAGCGCCTTCAGTGACTTATATTCCAGAAAAGCAAACCGCACCTAGTGCTCAATCTCAGACTAGCCCTGCCAAACCTACGGGCGTGCCGTTCTGGGATCAAGGTAAAGTCCAAGTCGAGGTCATGGATTTACCTGCAGAAAAGCAACCAGCGCCTACTGTGAATCCTAGCCTACCACCACAAACGGGCTTGGGTACGCCACCTAGCAGCACATCTACTAGTTCAAGTACCAGTAGTAGCTCACAGAGCACGACCAGTACCACTAGTTCGCCTGCAGTCGCTGTCTTACTTAAACAAGCCAATAATGAGTTGAGTGTAGGTAAGGCTGATCGTGCAGCTACCACCTTAGAGCGTGCTTTGCGCATTGCACCGAATGATGCCAATTTGTGGCTGCGTTTAGCTGAAGTGAATGAACAATTAGGTAATAAATCCCAGGCTTCTTCCATGGCAAGAAAGGCCTTAGATTTAGCTCCAGATGATGCAGCCATTCGCTTACGTGCCCAACGTTTGGTTAATTAATTCTTAAGGAGCGGGTGGTGAGCACAGATTCTGAGCAACCCGCTTTGGCTTGGCTTGAAGAGGGCGGCGCCCTCGCGCAAAGTCTAGAAGGCTTTCAGTCGCGGCCGCAACAGCAGGCCATGGCTAAAGCTATTACTGAGTTATTGGCGGGTGAGGGTGTTTTAGTCGTAGAGGCTGGTACTGGTGTTGGTAAAACCTTTGCCTATCTCATTCCTACTCTAGCCTCAGGTGAGCGCGTCATCCTTTCGACCGGCAGTAAAACGTTGCAGGATCAATTGTTCTTTAAGGATCTACCGGTCGTCTGTGACGCCCTCAAACTTCCCTTCAAAGCCGCCTTGTTAAAAGGTCGCGCTAATTATTTATGTTTACATCGCTTAGAGCTAACCTTAGAAGAAGGGCGCTTCACGGATCGGCGTGAAATTGGCTGGATTAGGCGCCTAGAAAGCTGGAGTCGTTTAACCGAAACGGGCGATATAGCTGAAATGACTGCAATTCCGCATGATGCGGAGGTATGGCCTAAAGTCACTTCAACGATTGAAAACTGCGCGGGTCTAGAGTGCGAATATTATAGTGATTGCTTTGTGGTGAAAGCCCGACGTAAGGCGCAAGAAGCCGATGTCGTAGTAGTAAACCATCATCTGTTTTTTGCCGATATGGCGCTAAAAGAAGAAGGTTTTGGCGAGTTATTACCCGCTGCTGATGTGATTGTCTTGGATGAAGCGCATCAACTGCCTGAAATTGCCTCTAACTTCTTTAGCGAAACTATCAGTAGTCGCCAGCTTCAGGAGTGGTCGCGGGATACTTTGGCTGAGTTTTTAGTGAATGCTAAAGACATGCCGCAGTTGCGTGATAAGTTAAATGAGTTGGATAAAGCAGTCTTAGATTTACGCTTAGTTATGGATGCTCCAGGGCAACGCTCTTCGTGGTTGATGATGCGTGACCGTCCAGGGATTATTGAGCATACCAATGCCTTGCTCGAAGTAATGCAAGAGCTAGAAGTCTTGTTGGTGGAAATTGTTGAACGCAGCAAAGGATTAGAATTGTGTCACGAGCGCTTAGTTGAATTACGCGAGCGCTTACTACGTATGCAGATGCCCCAAACTGATGTAATTCAATGGTTTGAAACTTTTACCCGCAGTTTTACTTTAACGGCTACTCCCTTAGATATTGCTGCTCCCTTGCAGCGTTGTATGGAAACTTTGCCTTGCCGTTGGGTGATGACCTCCGCGACTTTAGCGGTAGGTGACTCCTTTGAGCATTTCACCAAACGTTTAGGTATTAGTCAGGCGACAACCTTAAAACTAGATAGTCCGTTTGACTATTGGCATCATGCCTTGATGTATTTGCCGAGCGGCTTGCCAGAACCTCAACAAGCTGATTTTATAGAAAAAATGGTTGCTGCGGCTATTCCAGTGATTAAAGCCTGTGGTGGACGAACTTTCATGCTCTTTACCAGTTATCGAGCCATGCATGAGGCAGCTGAATTATTGGAGGGTGAGTTTGACTACCCGATGTTGATTCAAGGCGAGTCTCCGCAGCGTGAAATGATTGATAAATTCCGTGAGCTAGGTAATGCGGTTTTATTAGGGACTGCGAGCTTCTGGGAAGGGGTGGACGTGCGCGGTGAAGCGTTAAGCTGCGTGATTATTGATAAGCTGCCGTTCGCAGCGCCGAATGACCCAGTTTTAGAAGCACGCTTAGAAACTTTACGCCGTGAAGGGGGTAATCCCTTTGCGGATTATCAATTGCCCCAAGCTGTGATTACCTTGAAGCAGGGGGTAGGGCGCTTGATTCGTGATCAAGAGGATCGTGGTCTTTTAATGATTTGCGATGCCCGTTTACGTACGCGTAGCTATGGTTCAGTCTTTTTAGATAGTTTACCGCGCATGCCACGCACCCAAAAACTGGAAGTGGTTGAGCGTTTTTTCTCAAAAATCCCCTTGAAACCCCCTCCAACACCTAATTCGAACGATACTCATGCCTCTATTAGCTCTTGATACTTCGAGTGATGCTTGCTCAGCTGCGGTGTTAACATCGGAAGCTTGCTTTACTGAATTTGAACTCACTCCACGTGCGCATACGCAATTAATTTTGCCGATGGTCGAGTCTGTTTTAAAACAAGCTGATTTAGAACTGGTGCAGGTGGATGCTATTGCTTTTGGCCGTGGGCCAGGCGCTTTTACTGGAGTGAGGATTGCCACTGGTGTTGCCCAAGGTTTGGCTCTAGCAGCGAATAAAAAACTCTTACCTATCTCAAGTTTAGCAGCTCTAGCACAGCAGGCTTATCAGCAGCAACAAGCGCAGAAAATTTTAGTCGCTTTAGATGCGCGTATGGGCGAAGTTTATTGGGGTATATTTCAGGTAGTGGATGGGCAAGTAAAGTTGCAAGGAGAAGAGCAGGTCTTAAGCCCAGCGGCTATTGATTTACCTACTGAGAAGGGTTGGATCGCAGTTGGGAGTGGTTGGGCTGCATATCCTGAATTGCTAGCGCGCGCCTCAGATTTAGTACTAGCTAGTTATGCGGACTGGTTACCTTCAGCAGAGTTTATTGCTCAACTCGCTTGGCAAGACTATCAAGCAGGGCGAGCAGTAGCGGCAGAGCAAGCACAGCCGATTTATTTAAGAAATAAAATTGCCCAAACAACCCAAGAGCGGCTTGCACTAAAAACTAGCTAGGCAGCAACGAGTTTTCGCGGTACTAGATAAGCTACGATGAGCTGTAGTGAGCGTGCATTGCGATATTCATTCACGCTTAATTTGTAAATCAAACGGACACGTTCGCCTTCGGCTGGCCATTGACGCAAATCAGCAAAAAAATGCATCGCAGTCACTGCTGAGACTAAACTAGGTTCTGCATAAATTGGAATCAAGCTGGCACGCACATGCAAATCTTTAAGGATTTGTAATTTCTTGATTTCAAACTCACCTTCAAATTGTGGCTCTGGAAACCATTGACCCCAAGGCGCTAAACTATGCAACTGTTCGGCAGTCGCCAGACTCAATTCTTGCGGGCTAAGATTACCATCGGTATAGATGGTTTCGCGAAAAGTATCCGGCTTCGTCTGGCGATTAACAGCCGCAATAAGACTAGTCTGGAATTGTGGGAAATGTTCTGCTGGCAAGCTTAAACCAGCAGCCATCGCATGCCCGCCAAATCGTTGGATCATGCCCGGATGTTGTGTTGCTACTTCGTCAATTAAATCACGTAAATGCAAGCCTTCAATACAACGCCCAGAACCTTTAAGTAGGCCCTCTTCAGAATTGGCAAACACAATCACTGGGCGGTGATAGCGATCTTTAATCCGCGAGGCCAAGATGCCTACAACACCTTCATGCCAATCGGGATGATGCAAGCACATAATCGGCGGTAAATTAGCGCTACGCTCAAAGCCTAAAGATTGCATGATCCGCTCAGCATCTTCCTTCATATCAGCTTCGATCTGGCGGCGGTCATGGTTAAGACTATCGAGTTGCAGTGCTAAGCGTGCTGCTTCTTTAGGGTCATCGCTTAATAAGCAACGAATCCCCACAGCCATATCAGCTAAACGTCCAGCTGCGTTTAAACGGGGGCCACAGGCAAAACCGAAATCACTACTAACTACGCGCTTGGGGTCTTTTTTTGCGACCGTTAGCAAGGCTTGAATCCCCGCATGTGCTGCGCCTGAACGAATGCGCCGCAGGCCTTGCTCAACTAAAATACGATTATTCGCATCTAGGGGGACGACATCCGCTACCGTGCCTAAAGCTACCAAATCGAGCAGGCTCACTAGATTGGGCTCAGGTAAACGCTGTTGAGCAAAATAATTTTGTGCTAGCAATTCTTGTTTTAAAGCGAGCATCACATAAAAGGCAACACCGACCCCCGCTAAAGCTTTGGAAGGAAACTCATCGTCTGGTTGATTGGGGTTGACCATGACATGACTGGCAGGTAATTGTTGCCCGGGTAGATGGTGATCAGTGATTAGGGTTTTCATCCCTAGAGCATGAGCTGCTTCAACTCCCTCAATACTGGAAACCCCATTATCCACGGTCATCAATAGCCAAGGCTGATAAGGTTTGGCCAACTCCACAATCGCTGGTGTTAAGCCATAGCCGTATTTAAAGCGGTCGGGGACTAGAAAGTCGACCGCTTGATGACCACAGAGTCGTAAAGCGCGAATACATAAGGCCGTTGCGGTAGCGCCATCAGCATCATAGTCACCGACAATGAGGATCTGATGCTGGTTGACCACCGCTTCAGCTAATAATTGTGCGGCTGCTTTCACGTTTTTTAAGCTCGACACGGGGTGTAATTGCTTTAAAACAAAGTTTAATTCGTCACTATGATTAATGCCACGTGCCGCCAAAATACGCTTAATCAAAGGCGGATAGCTGCTAGTCGCATCATGTAAAATCGCTCCCGTATAAGGGCGTGGTTGGATTTGTTTCACTGCAAAATAAGACATAGTGGATCTGAATTAGGAATGCTGTTTAAGTCTACCATGTGGCGGAAGGCAGGTCTTGGCCTGCGTAATATGCACCATTATCTAGCACAATGGTGGGAATTCTGCTGCTTGTCTGGCAAAACTAAGGGATAATCTGCGCCTTGCTAATCAATAGAGGTCTGCTATGCCAAATACCCGCCAAGCACTGGATGGAAAAGCCATGGGCATTATGGTCTTGCTCTGTATGCTTTGGGGTGTGCAGCAAACGCACTTGAAAGCCGTACTGGATGAGATTAGCCCGATGATGCTGATTGCCTTGCGTTCGGGGCTGAGTGCTTTGTTGGTTGCTTTATTGATGCGTTATCGGCAGGAGCGCATGAATGTTGCCCAAAATTGGAAACCGGGTTTAATAGTAGGTGTCTTATTTGCGGTTGAGTTTGTATTTGTAGCAGAAGGTATACGTTACACCGCGGCCTCACATATGATTGTTTTGGTGTATACCGCTCCGATTTTTGTGGCTTTAGGTATGCACTGGTTATTTCCAGCGGAACGTTTAGCGGCACTGCAGTGGCTTGGGGTGCTGTTGGCCTTTGCTGGAATTGGCGTTACCTTCTTAGGGCATGACCAGCCTAGTACAGGAAGCAATATGCTCTGGGGCGATTTTCTAGGTTTGTTAAGTGGTTTAGCTTGGGGGTTAACGACTCTAGTGGTGCGTGCTTCAAGTCTAGCTAATGCCCCAGCCACGGAAACCTTGCAATATCAGTTAGTCGTTACCTTTATTTTATTGCTCACGCTAGCGTTGGTAACAGGCCAAGCTGAATTCAAGCCTAGCCCAGTCGTTTGGGCAAGTGTAGCGTTTCAGGGAATTATAGTTTCTTTTGCGAGCTTTTTGATTTGGTTTGCCTTGTTGCGCCGGTATATGGCTGCACAACTTGGGATTTTCTCCTTCCTTACTCCCTTATTTGGGGTTTTATTTGGCGTGGTCTTGTTGGGTGAGTCCCTAGAAATTCATTTTATTATAGGTTCAAGCATGGTATTGCTCGGGTTGGTGGTAGTGAGTGGGTATGGGTGGTGGCGGCGCCGTACCGAAGAACAGCGCAACACTTAGGCCTTAAATCTGTTTTAGTGGGCGTTTTTTCCCTTTATCATCAATGGCCACATACACAAAATTAGCCTCAGTGACTTGGAATAAGCTAGATGCTGGGTCACGCCATGCAGGTTTTACCCAAGTTTGCAGATGAATCGTCAAAGAGGTAGTGCCGGTGTGGACTAAAGTTCCATAACAAGCGACTACATCACCGACTTTGACAGGGCGAATGAACTTCATCGCATTCACTGCAATCGTCGCGACCCGTCCTTGTGCGAGTTCTTTCGCCATAATCCCGCCGGAAATATCCATTTGCGCCATAATCCAGCCGCCAAAAATATCACCATTTGGGTTGGTATCGGCGGGCATGGCGACAGTACGCAACAGTAAATGGCCTTTAGGTTGTAAAATTTCGGCATCGTCCATTCTAAAAATCCTAGTGATGAGTCGTTTAAGGTTTAAATGCTGCTATCTAAACACAGCTATGCGCTGCTCGCTAGGCTTCAGGCGCTATTCCTTGTAAAGTACGCGCCTGATTGAAGGGCTAAGGAATAAAGCTGTGATGCAGTTTGGAATTGATCGTTTGCTTGCAGAACCTAGATTAAGAGCTGCTTTACATGGTAAGCGGGTGGCTTTGCTTGCGCATCCGGCTTCTGTTACGGCTGATTTAACCCACACTTTGGATGCTTTAGCCGCACTAGAGGACATTAAGCTAAGCGCTGCTTTTGGTCCGCAACATGGTATTAAAGGCGATAAGCAAGACAATATGATGGAGTCACCAGACTTCCTTGATCCGCAATATCACATTCCAGTGTTTAGCTTGTATGGCGAGGTACGTCGCCCCACCGCAGCAATGCTGGATACTTTCGATGTCTTATTGGTGGACTTACAGGATCTAGGTTGCCGTATTTATACCTTTATCACGACCTTGGCTTATGTCTTGGAAGCTGCGGCACAAACAGGTAAAGCAGTATGGGTGCTAGATCGCCCCAATCCCGCAGGTCGACCGGTGGAAGGTTTGAGCTTGCGCAAAGGTTGGGAAAGCTTCGTAGGTGCTGCACCTATGCCAATGCGGCATGGGATGACGATGGGCGAGCTGGGGCACTGGTTTATTGATGAGTTCAAGCTCAATCTTGATTATCAAGTCATCAGCATGCAGGGCTGGCAACCAGAGGCAGGGAGAGGCTTTGGTTGGCCGTTAGCTGAACGAACTTGGATCAATCCTAGTCCCAATGCACCTAATTTATTGATGGCGCGTTGCTATGCAGGTACGGTTATGCTGGAAGGTACTACCTTATCGGAAGGGCGTGGCACGACGCGGCCTTTAGAATTATTTGGTGCACCCGACCTTGATACGAAAGCACTTTTGAAACTGATGTATAAGCTAGCCCCTGACTGGTTACAAGGCTGTCGGCTGCGTGAATGTTGGTTTGAGCCTACCTTCCATAAGCATGTTGGTAAGCTCTGTGCAGGTGTACAGCTTCATGTGGAGGATGCAAGCTATCAGCACCACCTCTTTAAGCCGTGGCGGCTACAAGCTTTAGCGTTCAAAGCGTTGCGATTATTACAAACAGATTACCCATTATGGCGTGATTTTCCTTATGAGTATGAGCTTGATAAGCTCGCGATCGATGTTATTAATGGCTCTCCTTTATTGCGTGAATGGGTAGATGATCCTGCAGCAACTGTGGAGGATTTAGAAAGCTTAGCAACAGTTGATGAGCGTGCATGGTTAGAGCAACGTCAAGCTTATCTACTGTATTGATTGAGGTTTTATGTCTTATTTGTATTTGGCTATTGCCATTATTTCTGAAGTTATCGCGACGAGCGCGTTAAGGAATTCAGCGGAATTCACCAAGCTTTGGCCGACTTTAATCATGATTGCAGCTTACGGCAGTGCATTTTATTTCATGACTTTGGCCTTGCGTACCATTCCTTTGGGGATCACTTATGCGATTTGGTCAGGGCTTGGCATTGTCTTGATTAGTTTGGTCGGTGTGCTGTTTTATCATGAGCGTTTAGATTTGCCGGCCGTGATTGGTATGGGCTTGATTATCGCAGGTGTGCTGGTGATTAACTTGTTTTCAAAGATGGTCGTACATTGAATGTTTAGAGATTAGTTTGTATACCTAGGGTGATGAATGCAGGCTCAGTTTTTCCTCATCAAGTTGTCTAAGTTGCCTAAGCCATGAGTGTCTTTACTATTTCTCTGCTATCTGTGGCAAAATGGCGACATGCAAACCCCAAGTGCTTTCGATCCCCAAGACTTCCTCAAAACCGTGCCGCATAAGCCCGGTGTCTATCGTATGTTCGGGAAAAATGAGGAAATTCTTTATGTGGGTAAAGCTAAAGATTTAAAAAATCGTGTGTCTAGCTATTTTCGCTCAAAACTAGCGAACTCACGCATCTATGCCATGGTGCAGCAGATTCAACGAGTCGAGGTAACGATTACTAGTACGGAAGCGGAAGCTTTGCTGCTAGAAAGTAATCTGATTAAGCAGCATGCACCGCATTACAATATCCGCCTCAAAGATGGTAAGGGTTATCCCTATATTTATATCTCTAAGCATGCCTATCCGCGCATTCAATTCTATCGAGGTTCGCGTAAAGAGCCGGGGCAGTATTTTGGTCCTTATCCCAGTGCGGGTGCAGTCAGTCAAACTTTGCATTTAATGAAACGTCTGTTTAAGGCTCGCCAATGTGAGGATAGCTATTTTGCGAATCGCTCGCGGCCATGTTTGGAATATCAAATCAAGCGCTGTAGTGGGCCTTGTGTGGGTTTGATTGATCAAGAGGAATATGCCGAGAACATTCGCCATGCAGTACAATTTTTGCAGGGACATACACAGGATGCGATTGATGAGCTGATCCTGAAAATGGAGAAATCAGCCGCTCAATTAAATTTTGAAAAGGCAGCTGAGCAACGCGACTTAATTGAAAGTTTGCGCCATATTTCTCAGCAGCAATATGTGACTGGTACCAGCGGAAATGTTGATGTAGTTGCCATCGCCACGGCGGCAGGTCTGGCCAGTGTGCAAGTGTTCACGATTCGTAATGGACACAATTTAGGGAATCGTAATTTCTTTCCAGAGTTGCCCGACGATGAAATTAAGACTGACGAAATTTTGGAGAGTTTTCTCTCCCAGTATTATTTAAATCATGATGTACCGGGCGAGATATTAGTTTCAGAGTTGCCTGCAGAGCATGCTGTTTTAGAGGATATGTTGACCCTCAAACAAGAACGCAAAGTAGTCATTCGTCAGCCTCAACGGGGTGAGCGTACTAAGTGGGTAGAAATGGCTATCCGTAATGCTGAGCAGTCTTTGCAAATGCATATTGCTTCCAAGGCAGGGATGCGCCAGCGTTTATTTGCCTTGCAAGAGGTTTTAGGTTTAGATTCGCCTCCCTCTCGAATGGAGTGTTTTGATATCAGCCATACTATGGGCGAAGCTACAGTGGCTTCTTGTGTAGTGTTTGGTATGGAAGGGGCGATTAAGTCCGAATATCGTCGCTATAATATCAATGGGATTCAAGCGGGTGATGATTATGCAGCGATGCATCAAGCTTTGACACGACGATTTCGTCGGGGTACTGAGCAGGATGGGAAGCTGCCTGATATCCTATTTATTGACGGTGGCAGTGGACAAGTCACGCAGGCCTTAGATGTCTTAGCCAGCCTTGCGATTAGCCAAGTGATGGTGGTGGGTGTAGCTAAAGGTGAAGGGCGTAAACCCGGTTTGGAAACTTTGATTATTGAGAACAATACCGAGCGCCTTAATTTACCTGAGCACTCACCAGCTTTACATCTCGTTCAGCAGATTCGGGATGAAGCGCATCGGTTCGCCATTACAGGCCATCGTGCCAAACGCCAAAAAGCACGTACCCAATCCGCCCTAGAAGAGATTAATGGTCTAGGTAGCAAACGTCGCCAACTCTTATTAAAGCAGTTTGGTGGGCTACGTGCGATTGAGCGTGCTAGTGTTGAAGAATTAGCAAAAGTGCCTGGGATCAGCTTGGCCTTAGCGCAAAAAATCTATGATAAATTTAATGGAGATCAGTAGTTGAAAACTATGAATCTACCCATCCTGCTGACTTGGGTGCGGATTGCCTTTATTCCTTTACTGATCCTGTTTTTTTATCTTGATCGATCTTGGACGCCCTTTGCAGCAGCTTTAGTGTTTGGCCTTGCAGGCTTAACCGATTGGGCGGATGGTTATTTAGCTCGTAGGTGGCAGCAAGAATCGCGTTTTGGAGCTTTTCTTGATCCAGTGGCTGATAAACTCATTGTAGCTGTGGCTATGCTACTGATTGTAGAGCGCGAAGCTAATATCTGGTTTACCCTTGCAGGTATGATTATTATTGGCCGCGAAATTGTGATTTCTGCTTTACGTGAATGGATGGCAGAGGTTGGACTACGTGGCAAAGTAGCAGTTGCTTTTATCGGCAAGCTGAAGACAACGTTTCAAATTATCGCCTTGATTTTCTTGCTATATAACCAAGATTTGTTCGGTTTTCTGCCTATGCGTGAACTAGGAATAATGGCCTTGGTTTTGGCAACCATCCTAACCTTAGTCTCTATGCTGCAGTACTTGCAAAGTGCTTTTGTAGCCACTCAAGAATCTTAGTAGGAAGACAACTCAAGCTAGCTCTCCAGACAGAGTTACAGATCCTGTCTGAAGAGCTTCGAAATGAGCTTAAGGGTTACGGCCAGAAATTAAAAAATCCTGATATTCTTTTAAACGCTGCCAGTTTTGTTTGGCAGCCAGCTCAGCTTGATAAGGCCAAGATTTAGGCTCATGCAACTTAAACTGGCTACCACCAGCCTCTAAAATAGCTTTTAAAGTGTCCCGATCCATTGTCGCAAGTTTGGCATAGCTCTTAATGCCTGCTTCATTGAGGAGCTTTTCAATCTTAGAGCCAATGCCCTCTAACTTTTTCAGATCATCCACATGGTCTTCATCAGGCAGCACAATCGGGCTGATGCTCGGTTCAACAGCTTGCGTTGCTTTAGGTGGCGCAGATGCAGTGACTCGGCTTGGGAAAGCAGTGGCTGGGGGGGAAGGCGTCGTACTACGAGTTTGCGAGTCTAAGTGATCTTGCTCACTAGTTCGACCTTTCAACAGACTGCGCAAATCCGCCTCATACGTCGTTTCCTGATCTAGTCTCGGCATTTGTGTACTGATAGGAGGAGGGTAGCTAACGGTTTGCTGGCTAGAACCAATCCGGGCACGCATTTGAGCCACTGGATCAGTAGGAACAGCTGCTTCTTGTGCTTCTTGTTCGAGAACTACCGTTTTAGTGGATTTTTTACAGCATAAACCCATTTTTTTTAGTAGATAACAGAGCAAGGCACCTAGTAAAAAACAGCCAATCAGCATTAGGGCAATTTCTAAGCTAGCTGTGCCGAAAGTATAGGCAGAATGAGTCGTCTCGTTCACAGTCCAGATCCTTTAGTCATTGGATTTATTTTGTAAATAGCAGAATAAGAAGCCCAAGATAAAGGCAACACCCAGCATAATCGCTAGTTCTAAACTAGCGTCGCTCAAGTCAACGCGGCTAGTAATGTTTTCGAACATGAGTCGGTACTCCTATAGCCCAGTTATTTAATTGGCTTCACTTCAACACGACGGTTTTTATTGCGCCCTTCCTCGGTTTTATTCGTCACCCAAGGTGCTGTTTCACCTTTAGAGCTAGCCTCTACCCGATCAGCGGGCGCGCCACGCCTAACCAATAAAGTGCGAATGCGCTCTGCCCGTTGTAAGCCCAGCTTTTCATTGATATCAGCATCACCGACATTATCAGTATGCCCAATGATTTTTACCTTAGCTTGGGGGTTGGCTTTTAAGAAGCTTATTAAATCATCAAAGTACTCTTTTGTGCTATCAGCAAGTTCAGGCTTGCTAGAGCGGAAGGGAAAATATAAACGTGCAGAGCTAACATTCTTTTTATCCGCCGCTTTCTCTAAATCAACAGTAATTTTATTACTGTCATCCGTCTTAGCTTTTGGAGTTTTTACTTCAGGTTCTGCTACTGCAGTTGTTGCTGGATTCTGAGTAGTCTCATCTTCAGCAGCAACGGCTTCTGGTTTTGTTTCAGCTTCAGTAGCTGCTGGTTCAGGCTCCAGAGCAGTCTCAGGCGCTTTTGTCACAGGTACACCTGTTGCCATATCAGGATCTTTAGGATTAGGCTCTGCAGGGCTATTATTTTGAGCTACCGTTTCACCGGAAGATTTAGCATCTAAATAATCAGGCACACCATCTTTATTGTGATCCGCAGCATCTTCAAGTTTGCCGTCACTGTTAGGGTCAGGATTTTCCATAGCTGTCATGACACCATCATTATCATCATCGGTATCAAGTGCATCTAAGACTCCGTCCTGATCGGTATCTTTTTTGTCAGCTAATTCAATACTATCTGGAACGCCATCGCCATCTGAATCGGTGAGACTTGGATTAGTTCCTGCCTCTTTTTCTTCACCATTACTGATGCCATCTTGGTCATCATCTAAGGTCGCCCAACCACTATCTTTATCTAAATAATCGGGAATACCATCTTGGTCACTATCACGGGCGTCAGACACAGATCCATCTTTATTAGGATCGACGGCTTCATTTGCGGTTAAATCACCATCGCCATCATCATCAGTATCTAGGGCATTAATAATACCATCATCATCGGTATCTAAGGGAGCCTCTGTAGGTTTATCGCCTAGCTCATCTTTATCGCTAACCCCATCTTTATCTGAATCTGCCATATAGGGATCAAGGCCGAGCTTCTTCTCCAATTCATTCGGTACACCATCCTTATCGCTGTCATCAGCATTAGTGGTGATTGGTTCAATATAAGAACTTGCTTCAGTTTCCGTAGCAGCGAGTTCTTGTTGAGTTTTTGCTGGTTGAGTGGTTTCAACAGGAGCCGCTTCAGCTGTTGATTCAGCTTTCTTTTCGGTGTCTAGGTCAGGAGCTTTTGCTTCAGTTTGTGCTGCAGTTTCGGTCACTGAACTCGTGCTAGTTTCGGTATCTGTTGTAGGTTTGGTGTCTACACTTGTACCAGTTGTTGCTAATTGAGTGGTAGTGGCAGCAGGCATATCAGCCGTTTGGTGCTCAGTCGTAGAAGTAGCTGAAGTAGCTAAAGCTTGCGGGTTAGTATCTGTACTATGCACTTCCGTTGCATTTTCAGCATGGGCTACCGGTGTGCCACAGAAACCTTTAATTTGACAGGCATACCACCACCAACTGGCCAGACCCCATACGCTGGCAAGAACTAGTACCACTAGTGCTTTTGCTTTCATTATTCTTACAACTCCTTTATGGTTTGGCTCCAACCCAGCGGGCGGGCAAATATTATTATATTCAGCCAGCATCACAACCCGCTAGCTGTTCGCAATCCGCCTCCATGGGTTTGCGTCACAGTTTAGCACTGTAATTTTCGATGATTATGACTTAGTTGCCTATAAGCTAACATTGTTCCCAAGGTAAGCCATGAAAACGCCAACCACCAAGGGTACTACGATGATGATGTTCGTCGCGCTCACCTTCGAAGCCCTCATTGACATGAAGAATTTTTTGAAAGCCTGCCGCGAGTAAAGCAGCTCCAGCATCTTGGGTACGCTTGCCACTTCGACAACATAAGACGACCGCTGTTTCTGTTTTAGGATTTAGGTCTTTGAAACGACCTTTTAATAAGCGTTCGACATCAGTAACAAAATTGGGGTTGACATCCCAATCCGGTTCGTCGATCCAAGCAATATGGATGGAACCAACCGGGTGGCCCACAAATAAATACTCCATAGATGAGCGTATATCGACTAGAACACTATTTGCAGGATTTTCCTGTAAATATTTATAAGCAGCAATAGGCGATAAGTCGATCAACTCAGCCATGAATCTTCCTCTAAAGCAATAATGAATGTTTTGAAAGATTAGCTAGGCGACCGCATCAGTGTAAGAATCCCTACAACGCCTGGATCATTAGGTAGCTGCTTGCCCGCTAACCACTGCAAAATATCCTTATCGGCTGCACTTAGCAAGCGTTCAAACGCAAACTGGTCACCCATTGCCAAAGAGGGATAGACATTTTCCAGAAAGCTGAGTAAAGGCTTATTGAGTTCGGAGTGGGTGCGATGACAAGCCCAGCGTAAACGTACCAAACGTTCCTGCCATTGCTCTTCGGTTTGATTAAACTTGCCCATCAAGATAGGGCGCGAATTTTAGCAGCTAAGGCCTGAAAAGGTTCAGGTGTAGGTTCCGTCTGAAAAATAATTCCAAACAGAGTAGGGTCTTGAAGTTCGAGTAATTCGTCAAAGCGCTGAATTTCTTCAGTATCAGCTTGGGGAAAATGATTTTTTAAATAACGGTCTAGTACGAAATCGAGTTCTTTCATACCGCGCCGACAACGCAATTTGTAGCGAGAGAGTTCGTTCATGCAGTCCACCTTTACTATCTGCAAACCCTTCTTTTCCACACGAAAAGAAGGGCGCTAGAACGAGCCTAATTAAGCGGGCTTAATAGAGGCGCTCGACCATCATTTTTTTCAGCTCACCAATGGCTTTGGCTGGGTTCAAGCCTTTTGGACAGGTATTGGTACAGTTCATAATGGTATGGCAGCGATAGAGCTTGAAGGGATCTTCAAGATTGTCTAAACGTTCGCCCGTCGATTCATCACGACTGTCAATCACCCAACGATAGGCTTGGAGTAGAACCGCTGGACCTAAGTAACGGTCGCCATTCCACCAGTAGCTAGGGCAAGAAGTTGAGCAACTTGCACATAAAATGCATTCATATAAGCCATCGAGCTTTTTACGATCTTCTGGCGATTGTAAACGCTCACGATCTTGTGGTGCCGGTGTTGAAGTCTGCATCCACGGCTTAATCGAAGCATATTGTGCATAGAAGTGGGTCAGATCTGGGACGAGATCTTTGACCACTTCCATATGTGGCAAAGGGCTAATAGTGATATCGCCTGGAATATCTTCAATAGCTTTGATACAGGCTAAGGTATTGCTACCACCGATATTCATAGCACATGAGCCACAAATCCCTTCACGGCAAGAACGGCGGAAGGTCAAAGTAGGGTCAATTTCATTTTTGATCTTCAACAGCGCATCTAACACCATCGGCGCGCAATCGTCTAAATCAATCGGGAAGGTATCCCAACGTGGATTTTGTCCACTATCAGGGTCATAACGATAGATCTTGAAGTTTTTTACACGGCTAGCACCGGTTGGCGTCGGCCAAGTTTTGCCTTCTTTAATGATCGAATTCGCAGGAAGTTTAAATTCAGCCATCTTCGTTATACTCCCTTCTTAATAGGTACGCTTCTTCGGCGCAATATACTCAACCTCATCAGTGAGGGTATAAGTATGTACCGGACGATAGTCAATGTTGACCTGACCTTGCTCATCTACCCAAGCCAATGAGTGCTTCATCCAATTAGCGTCATCACGCTCTGGGAAGTCTTCACGTGCATGTGCACCACGACTTTCTTGACGATTCAGTGCACATTGCACTGAAACCTGAGCACAATCCAAAAGATTAGCTAGCTCGAAAGTTTCCATTAAATCAGAGTTCCAGATCAAGCCACGATCGCTAACTTTGACATCATTGTAGCTAGCATAAATCGCATTCATTTTATCCACGCCTTCTTGCAAGGAGTCTCCTGTACGAAAGACCGCTGCGTGCTTCTGCATCGCGTGTTGCATATTGTCACGAATTTCTGCGGTAGTCGTGTTACCACTCGCATGATGGATGCGCTTGAAACGATCTAAGGCTTTCTCTAAACCTGCTTTAGGTAAATCAGGTTGGCTCGCACCCGCTGTTAAAGTTTCTGCACAACGGTTAGCAGCTGCACGGCCGAAAACAACGATGTCGAGTAATGAGTTTGAGCCTAAACGATTCGCACCATGCACTGAGACACAAGCGCATTCACCAATCGCCATTAAGCCTGGAACGATGCTATCAGGATTGCCGTCTTTCAGAGTGACGACTTCACCATGATAATTCGTTGGAATCCCACCCATATTGTAATGAACCGTCGGCAGTACCGGAATTGGTTCCTTAGTCACATCGACACCCGCGAAAATCTTCGCACTTTCCGCAATACCCGGTAAGCGCTCATGAATCACTTCGGCACCCAAATGCTCTAAGTGGATATGAATATGATCTTTATTCGGGCCAACACCACGACCTTCGTTAATTTCAATTGTCATGGAGCGGCTAACCACATCACGTGAAGCCAAATCTTTTGCGTTCGGTGCATACCGCTCCATAAAGCGCTCACCTAGGGAGTTGGTTAAATAACCACCTTCACCGCGGACCCCTTCAGTGATCAAACAGCCTGAACCGTAAATACCCGTCGGATGGAACTGAGTAAACTCCATATCTTGTAAAGGTAAGCCAGCGCGAGTCACCATGCCATTCCCATCACCTGTACAAGTATGTGCTGAAGTGGCAGAGAAATAAGCACGACCATAACCACCCGTGGCTAATACAACAGTCTGCGCACGGAAAACACGTAAAACACCGGTCGCTAAGTCCCAAGCTAAGACGCCACGGCATACGCCTTGGTCATCCATAATCAAATCAGTCGCGAAATGCTCAATGTAGAATTCAGCATTATGGCGTAAAGACTGTTGGTACAAAGTATGCAGAATCGCATGACCGGTGCGGTCAGCTGCCGCACAAGTACGTTGTGCAATACCTTCACCGTAATTCGTGGTCATACCGCCAAAGGGGCGCTGATAAATACGACCTTCTTCAGTGCGCGAAAAGGGTACACCTTGATGCTCTAATTCGATAACCGCTGGAATCGCTTCACGACACATGTATTCAATCGCGTCTTGGTCACCCAACCAGTCAGAACCTTTAACAGTGTCATACATATGCCACTGCCATTTATCGGGACCCATATTACCTAAAGCGGCTGACATCCCACCTTGTGCTGCCACGGTATGGCTACGAGTAGGGAATACTTTAGTAATACAAGCAGTCGATAAACCTTTAACCGCCATACCAAAGGTAGCACGCAAGCCCGCCCCACCTGCTCCAACCACTACAACATCATAGGTATGGTTTTCAATTTTGTACTCAGACATGCAAGGCTCCTCAGTTGCCAAACGCCGCAAGCAACACAGCGATAATACTGGTGGCTCCAGTTAAGGCCAAAAATAGTTTTATGCCAATTAAAGCGCCAATTTTCACACCTTCATTGTGCACATAGTCTTCAATCACGACTTGTAAACCTAAAGCTGCATGATAAAAAGCAGTGAATATGAACAGGCTGAACATGGCAGCGCTGAAAGGTGATGAAAAATAAGTTAATACCGTGGCATAGTCTTTATCACTTAAGGCGGCCACTGTGAACGCAACCCATAGGGTCAAGGGAACTAAAGCCACTGCGGTCACCCGTTGTATCCAAAAATGATGCGTACCTGCCTTAGCTGAGCCTAAGCCACGTGCTTTCTTTAAAGGTGTTACCAAACTCATGACAATCTCCTTAGAGGCTTTAAGCTACTAGCCACAGCACAATCGTTAAAACAGCAGAAACGCCTAGCACTACTTTGCCAGTCAGATAGGTGGTTGGAATATCAAAGCCAAAGCCAGTGTCCCACAATAAATGCCGGATACCATTGCACATATGATAAAACAGCGCCCAAGTCCAACCGAATAGCACTAATTTGCCAAGGAAGGAACCTAAAATGCTAGTCGCGTTCGCATAGGCTTCAGGGCCTGCTGCTAGTGCAGTGAGCCAATACACCACTAGCAGGCTGCCAATAGCCAGCACGACGCCAGTGCCACGATGAAGAACGGATAATATAGCCGGGAGCGGCAACTTATAGACTTGCAGATGCGGAGAAAGCGGTCTGTTACTGGTGGTTTTCATTTGCTTGGAACCTATGTTGGAACATGTTTTCTTAAGCCTTCGGATTGTCGACATGTGTGCTGACAGAGGGTGAATAATAGCTGGAAACTTAGGTATTTCCAAGTGTGCAGCCGCAACATTGTTGACATAATTGCTAACTGATCCAACTTTATAGACTCCTGTTCTGGCAGACGAAAAGTCTATCGCGATGACCGAAGTGAGAGCATACAACACCTGAAATGATGTTAAAATCATAAGCCGTCGATTTCTTGGTCATCCCCATGCAATTTGAGAGTCCTATGCAGTCATCTGAATGGTTTTTTGCCTGTCCCCAGTTTGTCGAGCCTTTATTAGCTGAAGAGCTTATGAGTTTAGGGGCTGCCCAAACCAAAATTGGTCATTCGGGTGTGCAAGCTTGGGGGGATTTGGCTTTTGCTTATCGCGCTTTGATTTGGAGCCGCCTAGCTTCACGCGCTAGTTTGCAGCTTGCCCAGGGCTTCGGCAAAGACCAACTAGAGTTGGCTAATCTGATTCAGACTATTCCTTGGGCAGAACATCTGCGCATAGATGGCAGCTTTAAAGTACGCTTCTCGGGCTTAAATGAAGATATTCGCAATACTCAATTTGGCGCGCAATGGGTGAAAGATCAGATTGTTGATTTAATGCGTACCGAAGCAGGGCTGCGTCCAAGCATTAGTGCTAATCCTGACTTGGTAGTTTCTGTCAATTTGCATAAGGGCAAAGCTAGTATTGGTATTGATCTCAATCAAAAAGGACTCCATCAGCGGGGTTATCGTGACCCGGATGCTTATTACGCATTCCATGAGAATCTAGCTGCTGCTGTCTTAATTCGAGCAGGCTGGTTGAAAATTATTCAATCTAATAGCCCTAAGATTGGCTTTCTTGATCCTCTTTGTGGCTCAGGAGAGTTGATGACTGAAGCAGCTTTAATGGCCTTAGATATAGCACCCGCCTTATTAAGAGGCGCCACAGTTGCTCAGCGTTGGCTCAAACATGATGCGAATTTATACAGCTCTTTATTGCTGGAGGCGCGTGAACGTCAACAAGCAGGTTTAGCTCAAGCTGAGCGCTTCCGCTTTATCGGTGCAGAAACGGATCGAGAGAAATTAAGCACAGCTCAAACCGATTGGGCTGCTTTAAATTTGCCAGCAGCTCAATGGTTTAAACAAGAACCGAAACATATTAAATTTGCAGAGTTTCAAGCTGATGCGGGTTTAATGCTGAGCAAGCTGCCCTTCGATGCTGAGCAGAACTCTATCCAATGGCGCACTCAATATGCTGAATTCGGTCAAGCTTGTGCGCAGTTGCCAGCGACGTTTCAGGGTGGTTTGTTTGCACCCACAGCCGCACCCTTAGCCTATACAGATTTGTTTTATAGCAAAACCTATCGCTTTCTCAATGGGCGAGATGAATATCAGTTATGGACACTGGATAAATTAGTTCAGAAAATTAAACCAACGAGTTGGATTGCTGAGGATTTTGCTAATCGTCTTGAAAAAAATTTGCGTAAGCTAAAAGGTTTTATTCAGCGCGGTCACACCAATGCTTATCGGATTTATGATGCAGACATTCCTGAATATGCCGTCGCAGTGGATCGTTATGCTGACTATCTACATGTCCAAGAATATGCGCCTCCGGCAACGATCGATGAAAAAATGGCCCAACAACGTTTGGATCAAGTGCTAATTACTTTATCGGAAGTCTTAGAAGTCCCTGCTGAGAAAATTATCCTAAAGCAACGCAAGCGCCAAAAAGGTTTAGAACAGTATGAGCGTCAGGCTCAGGTAGGTCAGAGCTTAATTGTTCACGAACATGGCGTACGCTTTAAAGTAAATTTGAGTGATTATCTGGATACCGGCTTATTTTTAGATCACCGCCCTATGCGTTGGTGGATGCAACAGCAGGCTAAGGGTAAATCAGTCTTAAATCTATTTTGTTATACGGGCGCAGTTAGTGTGCATGCAGCTCTGGGTGGAGCCAGCCGAGTGGATAGCGTGGATTTATCGGCAACCTATTTAGCTTGGGCAGAAGATAATTTCCAACTCAATCAGCTGAAACTCAATCCTTACAAATACCGTATGCTCCGCGCTAATGCAGTGGAGTGGTTAGCTGCTTGCCAGCAAACTTATGATTTAATTTTTTTAGACCCTCCAACCTTCAGTAATTCAAAGCGTATGCAGGACATTTTTGATGTGCAGCGGGATCATGTGGAGTTGCTAACTCAGGCTATGCGGGTACTTAGCCAAGCTGGCACACTAGTATTTTCTAATAATTTTCGGAAGTTTAAATTAGACCCTATAATTATCGAGCGTTATGCCGTCGAGGATTATCGGTTACCTTCAATACCTGAGGATTTTCAAAGAGATACGAAAATTCATGCCTGTTGGTTGATAAGACATCGAGATTAATTAAAGCAGTTTATCCGCTAGAGCTTGCAACTTATTAGAAATTGCAGTAAAAAAAGATAAAGGAACCGAGCTACTAGCTAAATGCACAGCCAGTACTCGATTCCTTTCAATTGAACTAAGTTGTTATTGTTTTAATTATACATCAACTACCAAGTGCGACCCTGGTCAATAAGTTTGCCCAAACTTATTTCTGATTGATGTTCTAAGCAGTAAGCCGATGTGAATACTTTAAGTTTTTACATCGGCTTTACTTTCTAAATCGCTCTTAAATTTTTCTGAGCCATTGATCAGTAGATTAAATGGCTGACACTTACATGTAACTGAATGTAACAAATAAATTTGATAATAATTTAATAAGTTTTAAAAGCCAGCGAGCTTATACAAACGCTGTGCTTCAGCAAGGTCCTGTTGAACACCATTCCCGCTTTCATATAAACCTGCTAAGGCGAGCAACGAACCAGCTAGACCTTGTTCAGCAGCACGCTTAAACCAATGCACTGCCTTGCTACTATCCTGATCAATACATTCACCTTCAAGATACATAAAACCTAGACCATGTTGAGCCAGTGCATATCCTTGTTGAGCCGCATCCTGCATCCATTTCCAAGCGGCTACATCGCTTTGGGTAATGCCTAAGCCATTTTGATACATAATGGCGACATGGTATTGCGCCTGCGCATGACCTTGTTCAGCATAAGGATAAAGAAGTTGCATTGCGCGGGCGAAATGTTTGGCTTCAAACGCAGCCATCCCACTGGCGAAGCCAGCATCTGCGTCCGTGTATTCTAAATTAGACATCACAAATTCCTTCTAGGTAGTTAGCTAGCTACAAAGCCTCAAGCCTAAGTTAGAATAAGTCGACTTGCAAAGCGTTACCCCGAGAGGGGTATTTCTAAGCGCTGCCGCACTTCCTACACTGGTTTGCTATGGAAACTTGTACTATGTCTGAAGCTAATTTAGCGCTACACCTCAAACAATGTATTCAAAAAGTCGCGACAGGGCCTGAATACAGCAAGGACTTGTCTTATACCGAAGCCTATCAGGCGATGCAGCATATTTTAAGTGCTAAGGCTGATCCGGTGCAGACGGCTATTTATTTAATAGCTTTGCGGATGAAGCGCGAAACCGATGAAGAAAATCGGGGTACATTACAAGCTTTAATCGATCAGTCCACGATTAGTCAGGCAGCAGTTGATGAGTTAGTGGATATTTCTGACCCTTATGATGGTTTTGCACGGGGTGTTCCTGCTTCAAGTTTTGTACCCGCAGTATTAGCGAGTTTAGGCTTACCAGCAGTCGTACATGGCTTAGATAGTGTGGGGCCAAAATATGGAGCAACTCATCATAAAATTTTAAAAGCAGCTGGCGTTAAGGTTGATTTAAGTCCACAACAGGCAACCCAGCAATTAGAGCAATGGGGTTGGACTTATATTGACCAAGCTAGTTTTGCGCCAGCTTTACATGCGCTAGTGCCCTTGCGCCAACGTATGGTTAAACGTCAAGTTTTGACTACGGTCGAAACGATGTTAGGGCCAATCCGAGCACGGAAGAAAACGCATTGCATGGGCGGTTATGTCCATAAAGCCTATCCACCTATTTATGCTTCTTTAGCACGTCAAGCAGGTTTTACAAGCGCGATTTTTGTTCGTGGCGTTGAAGGTGGCATCATTCCTTCCCTACAACAAGCAGGGCGTTTATTTGCTTATCAAGATCAAGCGCAGGAATATCAAGTTGATCTAGCGCCTCAAGCTTTAGATATAGTGGCAGAAACACGTGCGGTACCTTTATCAGCAGATTTAGTACCAGCAGACAATGCTTTGATTGATAGTGATGCCTTAGCGGCGGAAGCAGCAGGCTTAGGTTTAGCTGCTTTAGCAGGGCAGCGCGGCTTAACATATGACAGTTTGGTCTATGCCTGTGCTATTTGCTTACATCAATTACAGCGTTATCCCGATTTACCAGCAGCTGCCCAAGCAGTACGTAAAACCATTGATAGCGGGCAAGCTTTAAAGTTTTTTAAAGCGGCTCAACAGCCTTAAATAGGTTTAGCAGTTGTCAACAATGATTTAGTTTTGAGAGGAGCTTTAGATGAATCAACAGTATTATGAAGCAGTGGTTGCGATGGAGAAAGCAGGCACTGATAGCGAATTTATCCAAGGATGGCAAAATGGTTATCTGCATAATCCGCTACGTGAAGAGCAGCGCTTGAACGAGGCATATGAAGCTGGTTATGAAGCAGGTAAGAGCCGCAGTCTAGACACTTATAAAGATTGGGTTAAACACTAAGTTTTTCTGGTTTCAATAAGCAGCGGGTAAAGGCCTGCTGTTTTAGGCCACTTGAGCTTGAGCTAGGCTTGGAATAATAGCATCTAAAGCTTTTCTCACTAAGCAGCCTGATTGGCGTGTTTGTTCAATTTGAATGGGAGTGGCTTCGCCCATAAATTTACCATCACAGTGACCACGATAACTGCAGTTTGTACAAAAGTTCTCCACCCGCTGTCGAGAGGCCTGTATAGCGCGCTTTCTACCAGCAGAAGCTAAAATTTCTTCCATACTCTGGCTAAAAATATTGCCATAGCAATAGACAGGATCATAAGTTTCTGAAGTTCCCCAAACTTGCCCATCCGTGTTAACCATGAAGGTCTGCTCATCCCAGCGTTTATCATATAAGTCAGTGTGCACAGGCTTGCTAGCTAAATAGCTTAAAGCATAATCAATCCAGCGATTTAAGGGTTCCACCGGTGTAGCTGTAGGTGATTGGCTCCAGCAAGTGAAAAGCAATAGTAGCGACTTTAAAATTTCTTCTTGGGATAGAGAGTGTTGATCAATTTGTGCTTCTGAAATGCCCCGATAAATTGGCAAGCAGCGAAACGAGACACCGATTGAGTCATAGAATTGATAGATAGCTTGCAGATGTGGATAAGTATTCTGTGCCAATACTGTAATCGCCCCAAACCGAATACCGTGTGCTTGTAAAGCTTGCATATGCATTAACACAGCTTGTGTTTTTAGCTTGCCCTTAATATCGATGCGTTGATCACCATAGACATCAAAAGATACACCGATGGTCTGGAAGAACTCTTTATCCTTCAAGAACTGTAAATGCCGCTCAGTTAGGACTGTTAAATTACTTTGTACTCCATTCTGAAAATGGAGTTGCTTACCTAGGATTTGTGTTTGCAGTGCTGCTAATTCTCGGTAATAGTCGAGCTTCACTAAAAGTGGTTCGCCACCATGCCAAATAAAATCAATTTTACTGCAATGTGCCTCAGCATAAGAGCGAATGTTTTGGAAAAACTGTTGCATAGCAGGCAAGGCAATAACAGCTTTATGTGCTAGTTCATTGTATTCATAACAATAGGCACAGCGCAGATTGCAGTATTTACTCACCTTCACGACAAATTGTAAGAGTGGGTTAATGCGCTTGGGGCTGGAATTTAACATGATACCGTCTCCCACTGGAGCCGAGGGAGTTGCCTCTACTGCTCCGCTCTATCAGTTGCTGAATAGGCTTAAGCTTTAAGGCTGATGTTGTTTAAAACGAGCCAAAATGTCGGCGGGGTTCACAACTGAACGTTCTAGATTCACTTTAGCTTGTTCAGCTTGCCATTCCATCCAAGGATCACCGAGCTCCATCCATGCGTCCGATTTAGGTTTGGCAGGATGACTTAGTATGCGTTTAGCTTCTAATTGCTGCAAAGCGGCAGGTGATAGTTTCTGGTAATTGCTATCCGTGTCAGCGATGGCTGAATCACTAATACCTACAACCACTGGAACTGCTAGTAGGCTAAAGGCTAATTGACGACGTATATTCATGATAATCTTTCCCTAAAAACACTTAGATCATTAGAAGCAAAGGCGTTGATAGTCAGTTTTGGGTTCCTGATTATTAATATTAAGTTTATGATTTAATTCAATACTTGATGATCCCCCAATTAAGTGAGTAACAGCTTTTACTTAGCTTGGCTACTCACCTAAATACGGTATGATCAACTCGTGTTTATGCTTACAAATCGAGCCATCTATGTGTTTTGCTTTATTAGCTATCCAGCAACATCCTCAATATTCTTTTATTTTGGCAGCCAATCGCGATGAGTTTTTTAAGCGCCCGGCTACTGCTCTAGGCGTTTGGCCAGATCAACCCTCGATTGTGGGGGGCATGGATCAAAGCTCGCAAGGCTCGTGGCTAGCGCTCAATCAAACTAGCCTCAAATTCGCTTTAGTCACGAATGTGCGTCAAGGGATTCCACAGATTGGCGCGCGTTCTCGCGGTTTAGTGGTGAGCGAATTTGTAGCTAGCCCTCAGCCTGCTTTAAGTGATTTAAAACAACTAGCAGAAACTCAAAATCAATATGCAGGGTTTAATTTACTAGCAGGTTATTTGCCTAATGAAATTTACTATCTAAGTAATCGTTATTCAAGCCATTGGCAAGTGCTCAATCAAGGCTATTATGGTTTAAGCAATGCCAGTTTAAATACCCCTTGGCCTAAAGTGCAGCGTGGTTTAGTCGAATTTAAGCATTTAGTAAATAATTCACAAAACCAAGATCAAGTCGGTTTGGTGAATAAATTATTTGAATTGCTAGCAGACCGCACAATAGCTAAGCCTGAGCAGCTACCAGACACGGGTATTGGCTTAGAAAAAGAACTTTGGTTATCACCTATTTTTATTGCACCCGGCTTTATGGATTACGGAACACGTTGTTCGACGATTATTTTGATGAATAAAAATAAACAAGTCTTTTGTTATGAGCGGACTTATTATTCTGATAATAGGTCGTCTTATGCAGAGTATTTTTTTGAAGCTAGTTAGATTAATTTTACTTAATTTGGTATATGAAATAACAATATTAAAAAACTGCAACTTTTTAATTAGATTACTTCTAAACTCCTAAGTGCTGGTGTTTGAAACCAGCCTTAAAACCAGCAAATACACTTGGAGTGTTAGTGATGAAAAAAATAATCCATGGCGCTCTATTGGCTGGCGCAATTCCTTTAGTGAGTGGTCAAGCTGAAGCAGGCCCTCTTGCGCCAATTGTCAATGAAGCCAATAAGTTACGTTCAACCGCCTGGGCTTTGAACGATCAAGCAACCACGCTAGAGCAGACCATGCAGAGTCTAAAACGTCAGGGGATCGATGTGGTAGAGCTACGTTATAAAGCTAAAATGATGCGGCGTTGTGCGACTAAATATGCACTAGAGTCTAATAAGCTTGCGAAAAAAGCCTTTAGATTAGGCTACCATCGTTCGAACCATTCGCATCCTCACTACAACTCATAAACTGAGTGTTAATCAGGAGAACTATTGTGAAAAAGAAACTATTATTATTGTTAGGTTTAACCGTTATTGGCACAACCACGATGTTGGTCACCACCAGCACAGCCCATGCACATTATGTTCCACCGAAACCCGGTGCTTGTGGTTGCATGATTATGACTTATTCTGAGCCAGCCTTTATCTGGTAAAGATAAGCTAAGCAGTCGAGTTTTCAGTCTCTACTCGGCTGCTTAGTCAAATTCAACTGTTTAATTGTACCGTTTGCCGTTCAGCTCAATCCAGCCACCTGTTTGCCGCCCTTTTGGATCATGATGAGTCCAATGAATGACACCACCCCGATTATTCCATACATATTCGCCTTGCACTTTGACGTTATCACCTTCCCGCACTGGGACGCGTTGGGCTAGATCAATATTGTGTGAAATCAATAGGCTTAAATCCTGAGCGACTTGTATTAAAAACTTCTGGTGGCGATCACCTTCTTGGTCGTCTTTCAGATTTTTAATCACAGTACCTTGCACAGTAGTCCAGAATTTAGCATTGGGATCATTCGTAGCCGCTCGCAATTGTGCAAGCGTTTTGGCAGGTGTGTTGCTGGCAAGAGTAGAGGTTGTTCCCTTAGTTTGAGAAGGCGACTGGCCGACTTGCCCTGAGAAGTATTGCCAAGCTGCAGCGATAAGCAATACTGCAATTACAATGAGATTGCGCACACTATAACCAGCCATTAGTTTTTCACCGTTTTGCGGATATAAGCCATGATTTCTTCACGAGCTTCGGCAATTACAGAGTCGCGATCTAGCGAATCAAGGATTTGTTCCACGGTCAATTTGGGCCCTGACTCACCCCATGATTTGCCATTAGCTAGCCAAGTTTCTGCGACGCGGCCAACCACTAGCGTACTATACCAAGCGACCGCACCTTGGGTAGCTGCAGTGAGTAAAGTCGAAAGTCCACCCGTGCCGAGCTTGAGTACCGTGGCAATTAAATGCACGGCCCAAGTGGTGCCAATCAAAACAAGCATCTGGCCTGAAATAGTTTTAAGTAAATCACCCGCCTCGCTTTTGGACATGGGTAAGCCATAGAGTTTGGAGAGATGTACTATCATGCCAGCATCAATCGCTGCTGCGGCTACTAGATCTGCAACAGGAATTGGATTTAAAGCTACGGCTACACCTTGAGCAATACAGTACATTTGAATGGTCTTCAAACCCAATTCATGTTTAACCGCTAGAACACGTTTGCCCACCTCTTCACTTAAATTGCTCGCAAACAAGGAAGCATTCAAGGCAGCCAATGTTTTGCCTTCATGTTCGATAATGTCCCACAAACGAGTTTTGAGAGCCTCTACATCAACAGGACGTACGCGCAGACCTTCCTGCTCATTCCCCTCGGCATCGACATAAATCACTGTTTGACGGCTGGCTTGAGCGGTTGTAAAGATAATATTTTCTGGCTCTAAAATAGCCTGTGTGCGCTCTTCAAGCACACTACGCAATTGCTGCTTTTCTTTATCGGTATAACGATCCGCTTTGTTGACGACCAGAATGGTAGGGCGGTGGCTGGCGGTTACCGTTTTTAAAGCACGAAATTCGACATCCGTTAAATCGCCATCAATCACAAAGAGCACTAAATCAGCACGTGTAGCAACTTCATGTGCCATCCGCTCTCGATCTTCGCCCGCAATTTCATTGATACCCGGTGTATCAATCAGATATAAACCGCCATCCACATATTCATCCCATGCGTGGAAATCAGTCGTTTTGGTTTCACCATGTAAGACGCTGACGCTAAACGCATCCTTACCTAACAGTGCATTAAGCAACGATGACTTGCCTACACTCACTCGGCCAAAGACGGCAATATGAATATGCCCATGTTCGAGCTTATCGAGCATGGCTTGGACTTGTGAATAATCATCTTTTAAGGTAGCGCGTACATCAGCAGGCAGGTTTTTGTCTTCCAATAGACGGCGCAAGCTGGCCGTCGCGAGGTTTAAATGCGCATCACCTTGGATATTTTTGGTAGTACCCGGTTCTTCATTGCTCACTGCCAACTCGCTCGCTGTCTTTGGTTTTGTATTGATCGACAACCAGTCGGGCCAGTGTTTTTGTACGTTCTTCCAGATTTCCACTCAGCATCTCCCGAAACGTCAGTGCTGCTGGAGCTGCCTTTAAAGCGCCCCGTTGTTCTAAAGTCAGGGCAACCGCATGCCCTAAAGCATCAAAGATCAAACCATAAGCTACCGCATGCACTAAGCCGCCCGCTACTGTACCAATTCCCGGGAATGCTTTTAGCCCATTGCCAGCCACTGCTAAAATCAAAGGGATACTTTTCTTCATTTGGTTTTGGCTAAAGTCGAGAAACTGATCAATGTCTATTTGTTTAACGGGCACATCATACAGTTTGCATAATTCTTGAATCATGCGTGTGCCAATGACCCCTTGAATAATAATATCAGTACCTGGACTAATCGCCGCTAAAGCACCAATCACGGCATTACGGGTTCCATTACGTACAATTTTCTCTGCTTGTTCGCGGCGAAAACTAGCACGGTTTTCATCCAATTTAGTTTGTACCAAACTAAACACACTGGCATCGCGTAGGTTTTCTAGCCATTCGATACGGCTATCAATTTCAGTTTGTAGGGTTTCAGATAAGGCACTGACATCGGCTTTCCGTTGGCGCTGAATGGTTTCTTCACGTCCGTCTGGATACACTCGAACCACTTCCTCCGTGCCACCCGATTGAATGAACACGACTTTAGGTAGTGGCTGCTGAGGCGTCTCGGTGTTGAAACGGCTGAGGATACGTTCTTTTAGTTGCTGTTTTTCTTCAGGCGTATACAAGTCGCTTTTATTGAAGGCAATAATCAATGGTTTGCCGAAAGCATACAGTTCTTGAATATCTTCGAATTGACTGCGGCTTAAGTCGGAGTCCACCACATACACCACGATTTGCGCCCGTACAGCCTCATCCCGCGCTAATTCATCCAAAGAGCCTTCGGCTTCATTCCGACCTGGTAAGTCTGTTAGGAGTAAACGATCACCAGACTGGGTTTGCCACATATACTCGTGAATTTCACGGGTCGAACCACCCCGCAAGCTAATCTCAACTCCAGCACTAGGAAGCAGGGTTTTAATAATAGAGGATTTACCTGTACTGACCTCGCCAAAAAAAGCAATATTGATTTGCCCGGTTTCTTTGCGGGCATTTAAACGTTCTAGTTCTTCTCGAAACGGGGTGATATCCATCCCTGCTGCTTCAATCTGCTTAAGTTCTGCTTCAACTTGCTCAACCGTGGGAGGCGTAGTAGAGCGTTGGAAATTAGGTGTCACACGCTTGCTACCTAGTAACAATTTGAGTGCTAGTCCTAAGCCTCCTAAACTCACTAACGCAATCAAGCCTAAATACAAATAAAACAAAGCTGGCGGTAGCTGCTGTAAGCGATCCCACAGATTCAAAGCGCTCTCAGTGGCGTAGAATAAAAACAGTAAAAACATGCAGGTACCGAATACAATCGCACCTGCTAGAATCCAACGAAGGTTTTTAGAAATTTTCATAAAGAAGTCAGTTGGTTTTTCATGAGTCTATCTTAGCACGCTTTAGAATAGGGCTTGAATGAGTGGCTGCAAGCTTCGCTCTTTATTCTTAGTAAACGCCTGCGTATAGTGCGGCAGATCAAGCAATTATCATTCCTAGCATTGAGTGCGTTCATGAATTTAAGCCCTAGTTTACTTGCGCGTATTTTTATTCCTTTTGCTTTAGGTTATTTCCTGTCTTATTTATACCGGGTGGTTAATACCATTATTGCAGGTGATCTATCGAAAGATATTCAGATTGATGCAGGGCAACTCGGTCTACTCACCAGCACTTATTTAATTACCTTTGCTGCAGTGCAATTACCTTTGGGTATTCTGCTTGATCGTTATGGCCCGCGTAAAATTGAAGCGCTGTTGTTGCTCTTTGCCGCTGCGGGCGCATTAGTCTTTGCCATGGCGCAATCCTTGGGTTGGTTAATTGTGGGGCGAGCCTTAATTGGTTTTGGAGTTTCCGCTTGCTTGATGGCGGCCTTCAAAGCTTTCGTGCAATGGTTCCCTAAAGAAAAATTACCTTTAATCAATGGTTTGCAGTTTACGGCGGGTGGTTTCGGGATTCTAGCTGCCTCTATCCCTGTGGAATATGCTTTGAATTTTACCGATTGGCGCGGTGTCTTTATCGGACTAGCTGTCCTCACCTTAATCGTAAGTCTACTGGTGTTTTTTGTAGTACCGGATAAGCCGATGCCTGCTAGTCAAGCCACTTTAAAACAACATATCAGTGGCATTCTGCATATTTTTACCTCGCGACAATTTTGGCGGATCTCACCTTGGGCTGTGTCTACCCAAGCTAGCTTTCTCTCGATTATGAGCTTGTGGGCAGGGCCTTGGTTAAGAGATGTCGCCGGTTTGGAGCGTGCCGAGATCGCTCCAGTTCTTTCGTGGTTAGCAGTCGGAGTGATTGCTGGTTATTTCTTTTTAGGCGTCATTGCTGAACGCCTAGGGCGCTATGGTTTCTCGACCCTCCATGTGGCTAGTATTGGCTTAATCCTGTTCATTCTCGTACAACTGGCTTTGATCTTTGAATGGACTAGCTTAGCCACTGTTTGGTGGATTCTATTTGGTTTCTTTGGAACCACTGGAGTATTAGCTTATGCCTATTTATCTCAGCAATTCGCTCCTGAATTAGCAGGTCGTGTGAATACAGCTTTGAATCTACTCGTCTTTGTTTTTGCTTTTATTGCGCAATGGGGCATTGGAGTTGTGATTAATTGGTATTCAGGTGGTGATACTCAAGATTACAATTCTTTAGGTTATCAAATTGCTTTTAGTATTGCTCTGATTGTGCAGGTGCTAACGATGCTTTGGTATTTTTGGCAGGCACGACGTTAATTTTACTTAGTTTGAGTTCTGCTTATAGGTTTAAAGATTTAATCTGTTCGAGTATTTTTAGCAAGGTAACTTTGCCATATTTAACATTTTTGTGCCAATAGTCTGTAACACGAGCTAAATCTTGCTTGCCATACGAGTTTAAATATTCGATCTTAGTAAAATAAGGCGTGGCTAAGGTTTCTTCAGGCTGATCAACTATTGTTAAATTAGGGTAATCTAGTATTCTACCGCAAGATTTTTGAAAAAGGTTTTCGAATAATTCTGCATATTCTAAGTAAGGGGCATATTCCTCAGGATGCTTTTCCAAAGCTAAGATAGAAGTTTTTGGTGTGATGGAAACAATGATAGGTGTATCCACATAGGAACGTATCTGTTTGACGTAGCGTGTAATAGGGGAACGCTCTATGGATTCTTCTACTGTGGCTGCTAGGCAGTCTGATGAAAAAAAAGCTTGCTCATCCTCCTCCTCAGTAGCCATCTGCTGGCAGAGTTCTGAAATAGCGATAAAGTGATGATCTAAGCTTTGAAAAATAAAGCAGTCGTAATCTTTTAAGTTAATAGAAGTTTGCCCATCAGCGGATAGTTTAAAGTATTCTTCCAATTGACTCCCAATCGGAGCAATAATTTGATCAGTTAAAAACTCCGCTTGATATAAAGAGGTTCCTGGTCCTGCAAAAAATGTCGGCTCAAATTCAGGGTAAAGGGGTGCAACGCGTTTATGCCAAGCGCTTGCTACCGAGCCTAGATGTGAAGTGCCAATGAAACAAAGTTTTTTCATGAATTTATTTTTTAAAGGCTTCTAAGAGAGCATCTTCACAAACTTCATCAGTGGATTTTTTGCTGAAGGTTTCAGTGTTGGGTCGCGCTGGATTATTCTGAGGTATTTGCTCGGCCGGTGTGCCAAACACACGTTCTTGGCAATTAAAGAAGGAGTTCATGACAAAATTAACCCCTTGCGGTAGCACAGTACGCATATTTTCTGCATAAAAAACAGCCTTGAAGGGAAAAGCAGAAATAATTTCATAAGAAGGAAAGTAGTCGGTATCCGCTCTGGCGTTTTTTAATTCACCAGCCACCGCACGTAATACTGACTTTGAATGAATGGTTGCTGTCACCACATGCTTATCAGAGGCAGTAGCGGTTAAGGGTACAGGCGAAACGGTCAACAAAAAACGCATCTTAGGATTGATAGTTTTGAGTGTGTCTAACACTTCAATTAGCATTGTATAAATCTCTAAAAAACTAAAGTTTTTAAATTGATGCAAGTTTGGATCGAATTCACCCGCTAAAGTACCAGGGCACATAGGATAAACATAATGCTCTTTATGGTTAATCCACGCTTCGGTTAAACCTAGTGTAAAAATAAATAAATCGGTTTTAGCGAGTGAGCGTTTGATTGCTCTTAAGGTGTTTTGCCGAGATTTGAGCGCCTCATCTGCAGATTTAAAGCCATTTGGCTCAAGATTAGGGCGAAATAGGTCATAATAGCGCTGCTCTGGGCTTTGCCAGATTTCTTCAGGTGGACTGATTTGACCTAAGCTCCAATCAAGCCATTGTTTGAGTAGCGCTACCGTGTAAATATTTCCGGTACGAAAGCTGAAAATCCCATAGTTGAATAGCACAGTTTTTTCTTGACTCATCCGCATCAGTAAAGGGGCTGGTTCACTATCTTGCCAAGCATAGCCTCTAACTTTTAAAGCACGCCCAATATGCTGTGCAAAGCAAGAGCCTGCTGTAGCGATCATATCTTGCTTCTTTATTTCAAATTTTGGTGTCCACAAGCCGTTGATTTCTCGTGGTTTTCTGCCAGCAACTGCTGTCTTCCAAAAGGCATTATCGGGTAAGTTGGTATAGGGATTTTGCACTGCCATTCAAGCTTAACTCTGATCTGAGGTTTATTAGTTGATAAATTTTACCCTAGCAAAGATATTTTTCCATTGGAAAAATTACTAGTTAATTGTAAATATGCACGGTGTGAAAGCATAATGGTCTCAATAATAATATCTTAACCAGGTTGTTGCTAACAGAAGGAGTTTTTATGTTTCTCAAGAATAATGCATTTTTTATAAAATGCATAAGCTGTTTTATGATGGTTTTCCTATGTAATAGCATAGCGCTAGCTGATTTAAAGCCAATAAAAACTATTGGTAAACCTCTTTTATTTTATTCAGCAACAGATATAGCTGTTGACTCACTTGGAAATAGCTATATATTGGATAATTCTGATAAAAAAATCATAAAACTGAATGTGGCTGGCGAAGTAATTGCAGATTAGTCTTTACCCTTAGACGAACAACATAAAAGCATAGTTGTTGATAAAAAGGGTGTTGTTTATACGAGTAGTGTAAGTGAGATCCAAGATGGAAATAGGTATATTGTACTTAATAAATGGACATCTGAAGGAAGTATTTCAAAGAAAAAAAGAATCAGCTTAAACCGTCAAATAAATATTAATGAGGGTTCATTAGCTGTTTTTGATGATGGAACCATCTATTGGGCTATGATTAAGTCTATTTATGTTTTGAGTGATCAATTAGAACTTAAAGGTGAGATTAAAGGTTTTTATAAAAAATCAGACGGCTTATTGAATAGTTTTAAAAAAATTATAAATATCGAAAGTAGCAAAAAACGATTGTTAGTTCAGCAAGGTGCAGGAGAGACTTTATTGCTAGATAAAAATAATAATGTTTTGAGTTCGTTGCAAATAAGGAGTCAAGATAATTTAGCCTTAGATAAACAAGGTGATATTTATACGCTTGATAGGCAAATATGTCATTGCATAAAACGTATAAGTTGGGATGGTAAAGTACAACAAGAATTTACTGGCTTTGATGGCTTCTCGAGTAATTTCCATATTCCTTCTAGTTTGGTAATAGATGCAAATAATAATGTGATTATCGCCGATGGCCGTCAAGCTAGGGTACAAAAGCTAGCTACAACTGGCCAAGTTCTATGGTCAAAAGGTGAGGAGCCTGAAAGAATTCAGGCATTAAATTTAGTACTAGATTCCCACGATAATATTTATGTTTTAACCAGCAAAAAAGTTCATAAGTTTGCACCTGATGGTAAGCCACTAACAGTCTGGGAGATAAGAAATCCGGGTATACCTGCGTTTGAGAGTAAGCTTAAAATAACAATTGATAATTATGATAGAATTTATATTCAGGACTCCCAAGAAATAGATAATAAAATTAAAGTGTTTTCAACAGATGGTGTTTTTTTAAAATATTATGAGTCTCCTTGGCCACTCTTCGATAGGAAAGGTAATACTTACCAAGAGCTATTTAAAGAGGAAATTTTTGATGATGATGTGGGTTCTGATAGCTATTACTCCTTGCAAAAAATTAACTTAAACTCAGAATTAGTTGGAGAGTGGCCGTTTATTAACTCCACACATCAATATTATGGTTCTGGTATAAATTTGGAGGATAGAGTATTTGATAAAAATGACAATATATACTCTATAAAGTATAGTATCGGTGATTATAATGATACTAGGATTTATTATAGTTACTTGAGTCGTCTTAACCCGATTACTGGAGAGGAAAAAGACGGGGCGCAAGGCTTTCAAGGCATAATTGGTGGTCTGTCTATAGACAGAAACTCATATCTATATGTTGATACAGGCCAGCCGTTTATTGATAATTATTCTTTTTCCCCTGCTTTAGCGATGTTTGATCTAAATCTGGATATTGTAGGGCGGTTTTATATAGCTGCCTCTGGTAAAGCGAGTTTTGATAAGAATAATAATATGTATTTGGCAAAAGATGGGCGAGTGGAGGTTTACTCAGGTCTATCAACTTTAAAAGCTCCTCGCATTCTTTCAGCTAAACTTATTAGCCCACAAGTACTTGCTTTAGTTTGGCAAGATCGTACTCATGATGAATCAGGCTTTAAAATCCAACGTGCTGAGAGTACAAAGGAGTTTTCTTGTGACCCCGATAGCTTTAAAACAATCAAAATCACTAAGGCTAATGTCAGTAGTACACATTTGCCATTACCTTTGACTGCATCTACTGGTATTAAACTTCTATGCTATCGAATGAAAACTGTAAAAGGAAAAGAGGAATCTTTGGAGTCTGGTGAAGTCATAGTCCCACTAAGTTCAGGTCAGGTGATTGTTAACGAGTAAATTTGTGATTTATTGAATAATAGCTAACAATTTTACTGAGTTAAGCTGGCTATGCTAGCTTAACTTTAAAACTTCACTACATCCCAACCAGCAGCTTGAATTTTACCATCTGACAACAAAATTTTACGGCTCGCTACAGTACTTTGATATCGCGCTAGACTTTCTGCGGTCATGCTGCCAAAGGAGGTACGAAAAATCACTGTTTTTGATTTTAAATCAACTAGATTACCTAGCATGGCTTTGTCCGTACCCACTAGTAGATGTTTATAACGCGCTTTAGCCTCATAATTTTCAATCCATTCTTGCATGGCTGGGAACTTGGGCTTCATAGCATAAGAAGTATCTGCCACGATTAAAATCGTCTCACGATGCTGATTTTGGTAGACATGAGCGCCCGCCCAAGCCGCCGCTTGAATCAGGATGAATAAGGCAAAGACTTTGATAAACTTCATTTAAGCTGCTCACATTTCCGCATTAAGCAGGTTGCCGATCCGATAGGACGCATTGCCTGTGGTAGATTCAATATAAGCACCTTCAGCTAAACCGGATAGGGATTTTAAGTGGTCAGATTTAAGCTCATAAGCAATGGTATGAATCGGAATCCCTGTCGCCTCCAGTAAACCCTGAACACTATTAAAATCAAAGCCTACATTGGTTTCACCATCAGATAATAAGAAAATAACTTTCTTATATTCCGGATGTTGCTTGCCAAATTGTTCTAGCTGATCAACTGCTACCAAAACGGCATTATTGGTAGCTGTTTTGCCACCTGTGACTAAGCTTTCTACTGCACCCGTAAATAGGGCTTTTTGTTGCACGTTAAACGGGCGAATTTCTAAGTCTACATTCACCAGATCGCTATAGGTCACGAGACCAATAGCATTACCCGAGCTAATTAAGTCTGAAGATTCGATGAGGGCTTTTTTCAGGTTTTTAATCCGCTCACCTTCTTCCATCGAGCCAGAAACATCTGCAATAAAGACAGCAGCAATAGGTTTGCCACCAGACTTCTTTTGCTTCCAAAGTTTTTGCGCTTGGCCAATCACCGAGCCATCTTTGATAGTATAAGCATCTTGATAATCCGCTAATTGGCCAAAACCAAAATTACTCACCGTGGTTTGTTGCTGTTCAATAAATTTGGCAAATTGCTGCAAAACTTCGCGTTCAGCAGGATCGGCTTCAGTAGTAGCATATAAAGGGCTGTCATGACGCACACCGAAGGGTACAAATTGATAGTCATTCATGCCAGTAACATTCACCCAAGATTGATGCTCCATCACTAAAGCATCGAGTACCCCACTCCCTACGGCTGCATCACGCATTTGTAAGGTATTTTGCGCAACGAAAGGCACGCCCGCTTGGAAAGCTTCAAAGGCACTAGCAACATCTGGCGAGAGCATTTGAGTTTCATCCCCTTGCGCAAAGGCATTTAGCACATTCAGCAAGAAATTTAAGCCAGTACTGGACTGATAGGGATTGGTATACCCCATCGCAAACGAGCCATTACTCACATTAGTGAGCAGTTTGGCGATATCTAATTTGCCATTCGTAGTGATCTGATCAAGCTTATCTTTTTTGACCACAATACCCGCCACATTCGGTGCGGTTTTCGTAGCAATCGTGTCAACCTTAACGCCATTAGCCCCTAAAAGCATACCCCAGAGATAATTACTTGGAGTATAAGCTTCAGGCACATAGCGGTTCGCCATAATGTATTGTGCGCCCAAACCTGAATCCATTTTGCGAATGGCAACCTGAGCAATTTTACCGTTCCCAATTGTGCGATTTTGCTGGTTAAACGTCTTGGCAAGTTCCAGATAAAAACCATCACGCCCTTGCCCAGCTTTTTCTGGGGAAGTGAAAATTTCAGCCACTTCTACCCGATCGCTGTCTTGAGCGTCTAAAGTGATTGGGTATTCTTTTAAATCAGGCAGTAAGGCGAGTAAATTCGTTTGAGTCAGCTGTATATTGGCGCGTACCGTGTTTTCATTATAACTAGGCCGAACTTGATCCTTGACTAGCTTAGCAATTTCTTTACTGGCTTCTTCAGGTGTAAGTTTCGACTTACCGGTTAAGCCTGCCACAGGATTGGAATCACCACAGGCAACTAATAACAGAGTACTTAAGCTGATAGCGAAAATTGGGGCGATTATTCTCATCATTTTTTCCCTGATCCATTGGCAATTTCAGCGAGTGCTAATAAGCGAGCTAGGGTATCAGTACGTTCAAACTCGCTAATGGATTGCATATTGGCTACTTCAACGGCGGTTTCCGTCAAAGCAGAAAAAAGTTGTTTATTTTCATCTAAGAGAGCACGAATCCGCTCGGATTGCTCTAGGTAACGGCTATCTTTCTGATCACCACCGGCTTGTAGATTAGTCTGAATGCTCGACATGCTATGCCCAATAGTTGCCATATCTGCCAAGTTTTGAATGGCTTGACTTTGTACAGTGCGTGCAGCACTCAAATAAGTAAGAGGACTAGCTTGTTTACCAAAGAAACGTGATTTCACCACGGCATGATAATCATCAATCATATCAGTCAGTGAATTCGCTTGGCGTACCCCTTCTTTGAGACCTAAGCCTTCAAGCTCTTTAGTGACTGTTTGTAAGCGCTGCATCAGATCAGTGTGCTGTTGGTTTTCTCGATTCTTGAGCCATTCATCATCATCAGCCGCTGAATAGCCGAGTAGGCGATAGAGTAGGGGAACACTTAAAGTAGCGAGCACTGCTGCGGCTAGATACGCAGTATTAAGGACTAAACCGCCTTGAAACCACCAAATAAATAAGCCAATCAGAATCAAAGCAAGGATAGCGGCAATCAGGGTGTAGTGTTTTATCATGATTTGAAGTGTCTCATGGAACGACTAAGCTGTCATCTAAGCCACCGATAGACGTAAGCTTATTAATGGCCTAAATAGTTAGAGTATATGAGTTTTCTGCTGAACTGTTATTTTTCTTAGTAAGCGTATCTTAGCATGATTGGACGAGGTAATTGATTCAAATCCTGAGCTTCATTTTTCCAGCGTGCTTTTATCAGCTTCCTCTAGTTTTTCAACTAGCTCATCCAAAAGTTCGTAAAGTAATTCCAACTTGCCATAGCCGAAAATTTGCGTGATATGGGCATAGCGGGCTTCTGATTCTGGTGCCATCAATTCTACTAATTCATGTCCCGAGGGCGTTAAGCTAATAATTGAGCAGCGTTGATCGTGCTCTGCAATACGCCTACTAACCAATTGGCGCGTTTCTAAGTTTTGCACAATCCTTGATAAGCTAGGCATGAGTAAAAAGCAGCGCTCTGATAAGGTTGAGATTTCTAAGCCTTCGTTATCATACAAAGCGCGCAAAACTCGCCATTGTTGTGGAGAAAGATCATGAGCGCGCAAATGGGGAATGAATCTCTTCATCACCGCTTCGCGCGCTTTCAATAAAGACATGGGCAGGGAACGCTCAAAGGTACGCATTAAATAATTTCATCCTTGATACTATTGCGTAAGACGCCGATACCTTGTACTTCAACTTCAACAATATCACCAGGTACTAAGTAACGAGGTGGATCAAAGCGTGCGCCTGCACCATTCGGTGTCCCTGTGGCAATAAGATCACCGGGTTTGAGTAAGTAAAATTTTGACAAATAATGGATGATATAGGCAAAAGGGAACATCATATTAGCCGTCGTATCGTGTTGGCGCACTTCGCCATTGACCCGAGTCGTGACCGTCATGTCTTCATAGCTTTGTGCATTAAATTGATCGGCTGTTACCATCCAAGGGCCGAGTGAGCCAGAGTGCACAAAGTTCTTACCTTGAGTTACATTAAATTTAGCATGACGTACCCAATCCCTTAGCGTGCCTTCGTTCATGATCGTCAAGCCAGCAATATGTTGATAAGCCTCTTCTTGCCGAATGCGTCGCCCACCTTTGCCAATAACGATGACAATTTCCCCTTCATAATCCAACTGATGTGACTCAGGGGGGCGAATCAAAGGAGCCTCATGACTAGTCAGAGAATCGGGTGTGCGCATAAAGACACTCGGGTAGTTGGATTCTGAGGAGTTATCTTTATATTCCGCGTTACGGTTCGCGTAATTCACCCCAATACAAATAATTTTTTCAGGGTCGGGAATGGTCGGTAACAAAGTCACTTCAGACAAGCCTACGCCCACAGGTGAAGGGCGTAGCGTTGGCAGCTTATTTTGCGCAATAGCAGCTTTCAAAGAAGGCGCGGTTGAGCTGCAATCCAAAACCATATCATCTTCTGTCAGTACTCCCCAAGTCACACGCTGAACTTGTCGATAAGTTACTAGACGCATCAGGTTTCCTCCTCAACAGTATTTAAGTCTAATTGAATATTAATTTAACTTGTTAATCTGAAAAAGTCTAATTTGTCTTTATTCTTGTCAAAATAAATTTAACATGTTATATATTTTCTAGTTCAACTGACTAGGATGAGGAGTAAGCGGTGTCTGAACTATTGTCGAAAAATCAAAACTTAGCGGCGCAGTACTTGCGAGGTTTTCGTGAGCAGACGACTGGGCACTTCATCCAAGGTGAATGGCTGGTTCCAGCTCAGGCAACTAGCTTTGATAATCTAAGCCCGATTGATAACACTAGCCTTGGCCAAGTAGTTGCAGGAACCATCGCTGATGCCGATCAGGCTTGCGAAGCGGCTCAAGCAGCTTTCCCCGCTTGGCGGGACATGGCAGGTAGTGAGCGGCGCAAAATGCTGCATAAATTTGCTGATTTATTAGTAGCACGCGCAGAAGAAATCGCTTTAGTTGAAAGTAGTGATTGTGGCCAGCCGTTACGCTTTATGAAGCAAGCTGCTTTGCGGGGTGCAGAAAATTTCCGGTTCTTTGCAGATAAAGCGGCAGAAGCCAAAGATGGTTTGGCCTTGATGCAAGCCGAGCATACTAATTTCACCGTTCGCTCTCCCCTTGGGTCAGTTGCAGTTATTACGCCTTGGAATACGCCTTTTATGCTCGCGACTTGGAAGATTGCCCCAGCCTTAGCCGCAGGCTGTACGATTGTGCACAAACCCGCTGAGTTTAGCCCTTTGAGTGCAGCGCTATTGGCTGAAATCAGTAAAGAAGCAGGCATTCCAGCCGGTGTTTGGAATATGGTAAATGGCTTGGGCGAGTCAGTAGGCAAACGCTTAACTGAGCATCCCGCGATTAAAGCAGTCGCTTTTGTGGGTGAAACGGTGACCGGCTCTTATATCATGGCGCAAGCAGCCCCCACTTTAAAACGCTTACATTTAGAGCTAGGTGGTAAGAATCCGGTTTTGGTCTTCGAAGATGCTGATTTTGAGCGTGCTTTGGATGCTGTAGTTTTCATGATTTATAGTTTAAATGGCCAGCGCTGTACCTCTAGTAGTCGTTTATTAATTCAAGAGAGTATTCATGAGCGCTTTTTAGTAGCCCTAAGTGAGCGTGTTAAAAATCTCAAAGTAGGGCATCCCTTAGATCCTGAAACTGAAGTAGGGCCATTGATTCATAGGACTCATCTAGAAAAAGTCCTCAGTTATATGGAGGCAGCACGTGCAGAGGGAGCAAGGATTGCGGTCGGTGGTGAGCGGCTAACCAGTTTGGGGGCAGGGAATTATGTGCAGCCCACTTTGTTCACTCAAGCTCATAATCAAATGAAAATCGCCCGCGAAGAAATCTTCGGGCCAGTACTCACAGCGATTAGCTTCAAGGATGAAGCAGAGGCGATTCGTTTAGCCAATGATACGCCCTATGGCTTAGCCGCTTATGCGTGGACTGAAAATCAAGGTCGAGCTATGCGTTTGGCGCATAAGTTAGAGGCTGGAATGGTATGGATTAACTCTGAGAATAACCGCAATCTACCTTCACCCTTTGGTGGGGTCAAAATGAGTGGAATCGGCCGTGATGGTGGTGATTATAGTTTTGAGTTTTATATGGAAACCAAAAATGTCTGCCTCGCACACGGGACTCATCATGTGCCAGTCTTAGGAAGGTGAGTTATGGGCAAATTAGCCTTAGCGGCCAAAATTACGCATGTGCCTTCTATGTATTTGTCCGAGTTACCGGGGCCACATTTTGGCTGTCGGCAAGCCGCGATTGATGGGCATCTGGAAATTGGTCGACGTTGTCGCGAATTGGGTGTGGATACGATTGTTATTTTCGATACCCATTGGTTAGTTAATTCAGGTTATCACATCAATTGTGCTCCACAGTTTGAAGGTGTTTACACCAGTAATGAATTGCCACATTTTATTAAAAATATGCCTTATGCCTATGAGGGTAATCCTGAGCTTGGGCATCTATTGGCAGAAGTCGCCACTCAAGCCGGTATTCATACGCGCGCCCATGATCAGACCACCTTGGCTTTAGAATATGGTTCCTTAGTACCCATGCGCTATATGAATAGCGACCGGCATTTTAAAGTTGTTTCAGTATCAGCCTTGTGTATGGTGCATAATTTGGCGGATAGTGTGGCTTTGGGTAAAGCCTTTCGAGAGGCGATTGAGCAGCGCTATGACGGTAAAGTAGCTATTTTTGCCAGTGGCTCACTCTCGCATCGCTTTGCCCAAAATGGTGTATCTGAGCATTTCTTACATAAAGTTTGGTCGCCTTTTTTAGAAGTGGTTGATAGGCGTGTGGTCGAGCTTTGGCAAGCAGGGGATTGGCCGACCTTTTGTGGCATGTTGCCGGAGTATGCGGATAAATGTCATGGTGAAGGCTTTATGCATGATACCGCTATGCTTTTGGGGGCTTTAGGCTGGGATCAATATCGTGGCCAAGTCGAAGTCATTACCCCCTATTTTGGTAGCTCCGGCACGGGGCAAATTAATGCAATTTTCCCGCTGGAGTAAGCCATGGCGCATTTTGTATTGGAGTATTCCGATAATATTTCGAATGAAGTTCTGAATCTGCAAAGGCTATTTGCTGACTTGCATCAGGCCGCTATGGATACAGGAATTTTCCCGTTAAAAGGGATTCGTAGTCGTGCCTATGCTTGCCAGGATTATCGGCTGGCGGATGGTAATCCTGAGCATATGTTCGTGCATTTGACCGTGTTATTGGGCGCGGGGCGTAGCTTAGAAGAACGAGAAACTGCGGCGAAAAGCTTTTTTAGCGTTTTGGAAAATCACTTCGCCAGTTGTTTTGAGACTAGAGGGGGGGCGATGTCGTTTGAAATGAAAGAGCTAGAGCCGGTTTTAAAGTACAACAAAAATAATATCCAAGATTATCTTTAGGAGGCTCGAATGCTGACTTTAAACCATGCGCAAATTGCCGCTGCTGCTCAAGATTTGCATCAAGCCGAGTTAGATGTGCGGCAAATTGATGCGCTGACCTTAACTTATCCGCAGATGACGATGGATGATGCTTATGCGGTGCAAGCTGCGTGGATGCAGAAGAAATATGCGGCTGGTCAGCAATTGATGGGCTACAAAATTGGCCTGACTTCAAGGGCAATGCAGCGTGTGATGAAAATTAATACGCCTGATTTTGGAGTGCTGACTAATGCCATGCGTATCGAGGATGGCAGTGAAATTGAAGCGGTACGTTTTAATGATCCTCGCATTGAGGTCGAGTTAGCCTTTGTCCTTAAATCGCCTTTATCAGGCTCGAATTTAACGGTCATGGATGTGCTGAATGCTACTGATTATGTCATCCCTGCTTTAGAGCTAATTGATGCACGTAGCCATCGCGTTCATCCCCAAACGGGCTATGTACGCACAGTGATGGATACGATTTCGGACAATGCAGCCAATGCTGGCATTATCTTAGGTGGCAGGCCAATACGCCCTGATGCGGTTGATTTGCGCTGGTGCGGGGCGATTTTGTATCGGAATGCAGTGATAGAGGAAACCGGCTTAGCGGCGGGTGTGTTGAATCATCCCGCCAATGGTATTTGCTGGATTGCTAAGCGTTTTGCTGCGCATGGCATTGGATTGGAAGCAGGGCAGATTCTTTTATCGGGTTCATTTACCGCACCTGTAACCGTCAAAGCGGGTGATACGATTCATGCTGATTATGGTGTTTTAGGTGGTATTTCCTGCCGTTTTGTTTAAGGAGCGAATGTATGCAAATCCCGATTAATGCTTTCAAGCGCGCCTTAGCAGCAGGCCAACAACAGTATGGGTTCTGGTTAGGTTTATGCAGCCCAATTGCGGCTGAACTCTGTGCCTATACTGGCTATGATTGGGTTTTGATTGATGGTGAACATGCTCCCAACGATCTACAGACAGTATTAGCACAGTTACAAGCCACTGCACCTAGCTCTAGCCATGCGATTGTACGCTTAGTAGAAGGTAATCAAGCGCTAATTAAACAATATTTGGATTTAGGGGCGCAGACGCTGTTGATTCCTATGGTCGAAACTGCAGAGCAAACCTGCGATTTAGTGCGCTTTATGCATTATCCACCCAAAGGCGTGCGTGGAGTGGGTACGGCTTTAGCGCGGGCAGCCGCTTGGAATCTGAATCCGAATTATCTAAAAGAAGCTGAAGCAGAGCTGTGCTTGATCATTCAAATTGAAAGTGTAGTGGGCTTAAACAATTTGGATGAGATTTTAACAGTAGCAGGAGTGGATGCAGTTTTCATCGGACCTGCGGATTTAGCGGCTACGATGGATCATCTAGGTAATCCGAATCATCCTGAGGTAGTCGCAGCCGTTACCAATGCGATTCAAAAAATTAAGGCGGCTGGTAAAGCAGTGGGGACTTTAGCGGTTAATCCACAAACCGCTTTGCACTATGAACGTTTAGGTGTGCAGTTTATTGCTTTAGGTGTAGATACTTTAGCTTTGGCGAATACAGCACGCTCGATTCTGAACCAACATAAGCAAAGTTTAGTAGTCTCTCTTGATAACAATTAGTTAACTTGCAAACCTTGTATCCAGTTCTTAGACTACTGTTATTCTTAGAGTATCTACCCAATCTAAAACTAATGAGGATTTTATGGAGCAGCAAGTCAGTTTTTCCCGCCAGCATATTGCGATGGCTTTGAAATACGGTGGTATTAGTTTTATTGCCGGTTCTGTCAGTCATGGTGTGTTTTCAGGACAACGGTCTTTAGTCACGGCAGGTCTTGGTGTTGTTGCCTTTATTTTAGGCATGTGGTTGGAAAGCAAAGATAAGGAAGAGAAGGGGGCTGTACTGGTTAAAGCCTTAGCTATTAGTACTTTATTAGCGATTAGTTTGGGTCTATTTACTGGTAGTTTGCAACATTTTCCAGACTCACCGAACCGTAGCTTATGGGCAGTACCTTTAGGCTTTGCTGTTTCGATTCTGGCTTTAGTGTGGATGTCTAAGCAGACTTGGACGCAGAGTATCAAGCGTTATGCGCTTGCTTCCTTGGCTACTGTGTTGGTTGGTACGGTTCTAGCCTATCAATACTATAAAGTGAATCCAGCTGCTGTGCATGAGCATGGTGAGACACAAGCCAGTGCAAGTCATGAACATACAGCTGGGCATGATCATCAGGCCGAAACAGCGATTGGCCTACCCGGTGATACCACTGAGGTTGCACGTACAGTGGTGGTTGATATGGCAGATACGATGCGTTTTAGCCCAGAGAACCTGAATGTAAAACAAGGTGAAACGGTACGTTTAGTGGTGCGCAATACGGGCAATATTCGTCACGAGTTGACCTTAGGTACGATTGCTGATCTCAAAGAACATGCTGCGTTAATGCTGAAGCACCCCAATATGCAACATAAGGACCCGAATATGGTGCAGGTTGATCCGGGGGAGGTTAAAGAAGTCGTTTGGAAGTTTAGTAAAGCGGGCAAGGTAGATTTTGCTTGCTTACAGCCGGGGCATTTTGAGGCGGGCATGAAGGGCTTAGTGCAAGTTGCTCAATAATTTGCCTCTTTCTAGCTGGGTCAAGTGGTGGCTTGACTCAGATCAATAGGTGTTATCAGGCTCCAGCTTATGATGGTGCATGATTAATAAGTATTTAGGAGCTACCACCGTGAGCCTCAATCAGCAAGCCAGCCCTTTACAAAGTTTTTCGGGCTGCCATGATGGAATTCTCAAACATATTGAACAACTAGCTCAGCTCGCTAGTATAGTGGAACAAGATAAATCCAATCCTCAAGTCAAAACGCTTGCCGCAGACTTGGAGAGTTTTTATCACAAAGTTATTCTCAATCATCATCAAGAAGAAGAGCAGGAACTATTTACTGCGGTCAGAACGGCTTTGCATCCTGATCCAGTCGATTTAGCTGATGCGAAATTACATTATTGATCGCTTGACCAATGAACACCGTCAAATTGAAGCCTGGTGGCGTGACATTGAACCCGCTCTTAAAAAGCTAGCTAAGGGTAAAGAAGCAAGCTTAGACAAAAAAATCGTCGAGCAAATTGTGACTCAATATGCAGCACATGCTTTATTTGAAGAGGCTGTTTTTCTACCCTTAAGTGCTCGTTTATTAGATAAAAATGGCATGTCTGCTTTAGGTTTATCTTTGCATATTCGCCACCAAGATCATTTCATACCCGCTTATATTTAAGCTGCTACTGCTGGCTAGGTTTGGGATTCAGCCTTAAAGCTGGATTCCCTCCGTCAAATAGCATACCCTTGTGCACCACACAAATAGAGTCATTGCACCCAGTAAGCCAGACTGATTATCCGACGGAGGACCCTATGACTATCATCAAGCAAGCTGACGTAATTGCCAGTGTAGCCGATGCGCTGCAATATATTTCTTACTATCACCCGAAAGATTTTGTCGATGCCATGTATGCCGCTTGGCAACGTGAAGAGTCTCCTGCCGCTAAGGATGCGATTACGCAGATTTTGGTGAATTCCCGCATGTGCGCTGAAGGTAAACGGCCGATTTGCCAAGATACGGGCATTGTGACTGTCTTTGTAAAAGTTGGTATGCAGGTGCAATGGGAAGGTGATATGAGTGTCACCGATATGATTAATGAAGGTGTGCGTCAAGCTTATCTCTGGCCAGATAATGTGCTGCGTGCTTCTATCCTGTCAGATCCAGCTGGTGCGCGTAAAAATACGAAAGACAATACACCAGCGGTCATTCACTATGAAATAGTTCCCGGTGATACCGTATCGATTGATGTGGCTGCCAAGGGTGGTGGTTCTGAAAATAAGTCGAAAATGGCTATGCTCAATCCCTCTGATAGCATTGTCGACTGGGTCTTAAAAACTGTGCCTACGATGGGTGCAGGTTGGTGTCCACCAGGGATGCTCGGTATTGGTATTGGTGGGACGGCTGAAAAAGCTGCACTAATGGCGAAAGAAGTACTGATGGAGCCGATTGATATTCAAGAGCTAATGGCTCGCGGCCCCAAAAACCGCATCGAAGAGTTACGCATTGAGTTATATCACAAGGTGAATGAGCTAGGCTTAGGTGCCCAAGGCTTAGGTGGCTTAACGACGGTGCTGGACGTGAAGATCATGGACTATCCAACCCATGCGGCCTCCTTGCCGGTTTGTATCATTCCAAACTGCGCAGCCACTCGCCATGCACACTTTGTTTTAGATGGTTCAGGCCCTGCTTTCCAAACGCCACCAAGTTTAGACGATTGGCCAGAAATGACTTATGTCGCAGGTGAGAGTGCGCGGCGTGTGAATTTGGATACAGTTACCCCGGAAGATGTGAAAACTTGGAAGCCGGGTGAAGTCATTTTGCTATCAGGCAAAATGCTAACTGGGCGCGATGCTGCGCATAAACGTATGGTCGATATGCTCAATAAAGGCGAAAAGTTGCCTGTGGATCTTAAGGGGCGCTTTATTTACTACGTAGGCCCAGTGGATCCAGTACGTGATGAGGTAGTAGGGCCTGCTGGTCCCACTACAGCTACTCGGATGGATAAATTCACGCGGCAGATTCTGCAGCAAACTGGCTTATTGGGCATGATTGGTAAATCCGAGCGTGGTCCTATCGCTATTGAGGCGATTAAAGAGTTTAGTGCTGTGTATTTAATGGCGGTAGGTGGTGCTGCTTATTTAGTTTCTAAGGCAATTACAGGTTCAAAGACCTTGGCTTTTCCTGAATTAGGTATGGAAGCGATTTATGAGTTTGAGGTCAAAGACATGCCCGTCACCGTGGCGGTCGATAGCCAAGGTGAGTCTGTACATACAACGGGCCCCGCAAAATGGCATCAGATCATTGAGCAGAAAATAGCCGCCCATACGTTAAAAAGCTGAATATTGCTAGAAAATTTGATAGGCTAAGCCCATGTTTCATCCCTTGCTTTTTTTAATTGAGCAAGGGATATTTTTTGAGGAAAAGCCTTGAGCAATTCACGTATCTACCGTATTTCTTTTGCTAACCATAATAAGATTTACGAAGTTTTCGCTAAGCAAGTCTATGAATCTGATTTATATGGCTTTATTGCTATTGAAGAATTGGTTTTTGGTTCGCAAAGTGAATTAGTTATTGATCCTGCCGAAGAGCGTCTAAAATCTGAGTTTGCTTCGGTGAATCGTACTTTTATTCCTTTACACGCCATTATCCGCATTGATGAGGTCGAAAAGCCTGGTGTCAGTAAAATCCATGCTTTAGATGGGGGCAAAACCAGCAATGTCAGTCCTTTTGCTCGCCCGCGTACCTCTGGTGACAAGAGCAGTGATTAGCGCTTAGTAGCCTTTGTAGTTTATCTCCGTTAAAAGCCTTAATACGTGGGTATTAGGGCTTTTTTGTTTTTTTGCTGACCGTTTTGCGTTTGCCTTAACGGTTTTATTCTACCTATTAAACTAGCCTTGCTTGTACTTAAGTTGCAGAACTTCATACTAAACCTAAGTTCTAAGTAATACGCTTAGAGGCTATTCAATCGCTATAGGGGAGCAAGGCATTTATGTTGCGCTATCTAATACTGTTGCTAGTACTGGGTTTGGTGGGCTGTGTGAGTCCGCAATACCAAACTAACTACCGTTTTACCCCACCGCCTGCAGGTGCAGGAAAGGTATGTTTAACACGTTGTGATCTGGCTTTAGGACAATGTAAACAGCAATGTGCTGCTAAAACCAGCCAATGTTTAGCTAAAGCTCGACTACAAGCTCAACAGGAGCTACCGATCCTTTTAGGTGCTTGGGAGCGAGATATGTTGGTTTGGGAAAAAGCGATGGATCGTTACGAAACCGATTTGCGTTTCTGGGAAATGGAAATGCGCCAGCGACGTTTAATGCGTGATTTACAGCGCGATCTGCAGCGTTGTCGTCCGGGTGAACGTCATTGTACACGTTTCCCACGGCATACTGGACTAGGTTACTCCGATTATTACTGGGATCGACCTGATTCCCCAGGGCCTGCACCCAAACGTCCTACCTTAGAATCTGAGACTGCACGCATTCAAGCCGAAACTTGCCCTAAAGATTGCGGCTGTGAGCAAACTTATCGCCAATGTTACGGAAGTTGTGGCGGAAATGTCGAACCTTATCAAGTTTGTGTGAAGAATTGCGGCGGGTAGCTGGTAATCATTGGGTAAGCTTTGTATCCTTCGCGTTTTAGAATAGCTGGTTAGTAGAATTCATGAGCAGCATGCAGGAACAATATACGCCTAAAACGCTAGAAGCCGAAGTACAGGCTTTTTGGGATACAGCCAAATCTTTCGAGGTCAAGGAAGACCCTGATAAGCCAAAATATTATTGCTTATCCATGTTCCCATACCCAAGCGGCGTGCTGCACATGGGGCATGTGCGCAATTACACCATTGGCGATGTCATTGCGCGCTTTCAACGCATGCAGGGTAAAAATGTTCTACAACCGATGGGTTGGGATGCTTTTGGTTTGCCTGCAGAAAATGCGGCGATTCAAAATAAAACAGCTCCTGCGAAATGGACCTATCGCAATATTGACTATATGCGTAGCCAGCTCAAATCAATGGGTTTAGCAATTGATTGGACACGCGAATTAGCCACTTGCAAGCCAGAGTATTATCGCTGGGAGCAATGGTTTTTTACTCAGCTGTATGAAAAAGGCTTGGTGTATCGTAAAAAATCTACAGTGAATTGGGATCCAGTCGATCAGACCGTCTTAGCGAATGAGCAAGTGGTGGATGGGCGTGGCTGGCGTTCAGGTGCCTTAGTTGAGCAGCGTGAGATTGATCAGTGGTTCTTAAAAATCACGGCTTATGCGGATGAGTTATTGGATGAACTCAAGGAATTACCTGGCTGGCCTACTCAAGTTCGGCTGATGCAAGAGAACTGGATTGGGCGCTCGGAAGGGGTGGAGCTGCAATTCGGTTTGGCAGATAGCAAAGAGACCTTAACAGTTTTCACCACACGCCCTGATACTTTAATGGGTGTGACTTATGTAGCGGTTGCAGCTCAACATCCTTTAGCGTTGAAAGCAGCAGAGCAGCATCCAGACTTAGCTGCATTCATTGAGGAGTGTAAGCTCGCTAAAGTCGCTGAAGCAGATATGGCGACGATGGAAAAGAAGGGTATGGATACCGGCCTAAAAGCTATCCATCCTTTAACTAATGAAGAAGTACCGATCTGGGTCGCGAATTTTGTTTTGATGTCGTATGGCTCAGGTGCGGTGATGGCGGTACCAGGGCATGATCAGCGTGACTGGGAGTTTGCGACGAAATATCAATTGCCGATTCAACAGGTGATAGCGCCTGTGGATGGGCGTGAAATTGATATGACCTTGGCAGCTTTCACTGATAAAGGTAGTTTGGTTAATTCAGGACTTTACAACGGCTTAAGCTCAAGTGAGGCCTTCGACACGATTGCCGATACTTTAACTGAGCAAGGTTTAGGGCGGCGGCAAATTAACTATCGTTTACGTGATTGGGGTGTTTCACGACAACGTTATTGGGGTTGCCCCATCCCGATGATCTATTGCGAGAGCTGTGGTGTGCAGCCAGTACCAGCTGAAGACTTGCCCGTTCTCTTACCCGAAGATGTCGAGTTCGATGAAACGGGTGGTTCGCCGATTAAAAAAATGCCCTCATTCTATGAGTGTGCCTGTCCTGCTTGCCAAGGACCCGCACGGCGTGAAACCGATACATTTGATACCTTCTTCGAATCCTCTTGGTATTTTGCGCGTTATGCTTGCGTTGATAATGACCAAGCGATGTTGGATGAGCGCGCTAATTATTGGCTGCCGGTAGATCAATACATCGGTGGGATTGAGCACGCAATTCTGCACTTATTGTATGCACGCTTCTTCCATAAGTTAATGCGTGACCATGGTATGTTGGAGTCCGATGAGCCTTTTACCAATTTGTTAACTCAAGGGATGGTCTTGGCTGACACCTTCTACCGTGAACCAGAAACAGGCGGGCAAGACTGGATTCCACCCAGTGAAGTTGATGTGCAGCGTGATGAGAAGGGTCGCATTATTGGTGCTAGCTTAGCCAGTGATGGTCAGCCAGTTATTCATGGTGGCATGAGTAAAATGTCCAAGTCGAAGAAAAACGGCGTAGATCCACAACTGATGATTGAAAAATACGGTGCAGATACTTTACGCCTCTTCTCTATGTTTGCCGCCCCACCAGATCAAAGTATGGAGTGGTCGGATTTTGGTGTCGAAGGCGCACAGCGCTTCTTACGTCGCTTGTGGAAACAGGTTTATGACCATGTTGCTAGCGGCGTAGTCGATAGCAGTGCAGCCTATGACAAATTGAGTTCTGAGCAACAGGATTTACGGCGTAAATTACATCAGAGCTTGCAGAAAGTGACTGATGATATGGGACGGCGCTATACCTTCAACACTGCCATCGCGGCGAATATGGAATTGATGAATGAAATCACTCGTGCTGCTGATGATTCCGCCAATGGTCGCAAGTTACGCCAAGAAATTTTAGAAACCATTGTGTTGATGCTCGCGCCCGTCACGCCGCATATTTGCCATGCTTTGTGGCAAGCCTTGGGGCGTAGTGGTGCTTTAATCGACGCTGCTTGGCCTGAAGTTGATGAAACCGCTTTGGTTCAGCATACCTTGGAATTGATTGTGCAGGTCAATGGCAAAGTACGTGGTAAAGTGAAAGTTAATGCAACGGCTAGTGAAGCTGAAATCCAAGAAGGCGCTTTAAATAATGAAAATGTGAAGCGCTTCTTAGAAGGCAGTACTATTGACAAAGTGATTGTCGTCAAAGGCCGCTTAGTGAATATTGTGGTTAAATAAGGTGTTACGGCGTTTAGGTCAAAGTTTAGTGAGTGTGCTGCTAGTAGCTAATCTAACAGCCTGTACTGGCTTTCATTTAAGAGGTGCTGATTCAGCTTTATTAGCGCCGCTTAAAGATCAGGCAGTCTTAGTACAGGGTTTGGAGCCTAATAGCAGTTTTAGCAAAAAACTAACTGCCGCTTTAGAGCAAGCCGGTGCTAAGCTTGCAATAGAAGCACCCGTTAGTCTGCAATTGAACATTACTTACTTTAAAGAAGACAAAACTGCGACGGCCTATTCAGCCGAACGTCAAGTGCGTGAGTTTAATCATTTTCTAGATTTGCGTTTTACGGCTGAATCTAAGACTAATCCTAATTTAAAGCCTTTAGAATCCTCGATTTATGTGGAGCGCAATCAAATTTATGATAGCCGCTATGTCTTAGGTGTGAGTGAGGAGGAGCGTAGCATTCAAGCAGAGCTAGAGACGGAGGCTGCACGCTTATTGGCTTTACGTTTAGCTGCTTTGCGCTGATTCGGCTAGCGTTTGGATACGCCAGGACAAACACGAAGTCATCGGTAAAGAGCGGCGCACGGCTGCTAAAATGACAGCTTGTTTACCCATCAAATCAATTTGACGGCGAGCGCGGGTAATACCAGTATACAGTAACTCCCGCCCCAAAATTTGTGCTTCAGCATCTTCAGGTAAGACTAATAAAACCTGATCAAATTCAGAGCCTTGGCTTTTATGAATGGTCATCGCCCAAGCTGTCTCATGAGCGGGTAAACGTACTGGGGCAAACGCACGGAAACTACCATTCGGCTCAGCAAACCAGACCTGGAGCTGTCCGTTTGTATTCGGTAGGCTCAAGCCAATATCACCGTTAAATAAATTCTGCCGATAATCATTTTCAGTAATCATCACTGGACGACCTGCAAACCAAGGTCCTTGAAAACGCTGGGGTAAAACCCGCCTTAATACACTACTGATGCGTTGATTGAGCTGTTCGGTGCCCAAACTGCCTTTACGTAAAGGCGTCAATAGGCGAAAGTGATTAAACGCTGCAAACAGTGTTGGGAGTTGATCTATGTCCTGTTGCCAAGCTTTGACCTGTTTTAAATAATCTTGCCAGACATGATGTAAATACCGCTCGCTAATCTGTGGGCTGGGGTCCCAAGTCACCCCGTTTGGAGCCAAATGCAAAATATCTAACAGAGCTTGCTCTTGTTGATCGCGGACAGCCTTCGCTAACTGGCCAATGCCACCACTCGCGTCAAAACGCCAGCTCTTTTCCAAAACGACGATATGTTCATGTAGAGGGTGCATGCCAGTATTTACTAAACACAAGTCTCTGAAGATAGAACCTGTTTCCACCGATGCTAACTGATCACGATCACCCAATAAAATCAAACGAGCATCAGGACGGACTGCTGCGAATAAATGGCTCATCAAAGAAACATCAATCATGGAGGCTTCATCGACAATCACAACATCCGCTGGTAAAGGATATTGGGCATGATGCCTAAAGCCCACTTTACCCGGGATATAACCCAATAAACGATGCAAAGTGCTGCCTTGTTCGGGAATTAGCTCAGCAAGTTCAGGAGTAAGCTGCAAATTAGTTTTAGCCTGACGAATCGCTTCTTGCATACGCATAGCTGCTTTGCCAGTCGGTGCAGCTAATTTAATGCGTTGTGGATGAATATTGAACTGTTCAATAAGTAGACAGAGCAGACGGGTAACGGTCGTCGTTTTGCCGGTACCGGGGCCACCAGAAATAATCAAAAAAGGCAATCTAGCTGCACGCTCCACGGCTTGCCTTTGTAAATCGTTAGCACCAGCAGGAAACCAAGCATCAAGCTTATGCTCTAAGCTCGACTGGTCTGTGGAAAATTTTAAGGCTAGGCGTTGCACAATATTGGCAGCTAGCTCTTGCTCATACCGCCAATAGCGATTGAGCCAAATATGCCCATGCTCAATAATCAGTGGCTTATAAGCATTGGCTCGCCCAATCACCGGTGAAGCTAATAAAGCATCTAGTTCTTGCGAACTAATAACAGAGGGTAGAGGAGCAGCAATAATACCTTGGCGGGTAGAAGCGCTGGTATAGCAGGTTAATAAGGCTAAATTTTTCTGTTGAGTCGGACTGAGGATATAAGCACACTCAGCACATAAACGCACTAGTAAATCAGCCAATTGCCGATCAAGAAACGAATAATTTTCGATTGAAAGCATGCAGTTGATTAGCTAAATAAGAATGTGAAGCTATTATAACAAATTTAGCCAAGCAACTGCTGTGATAATCGGGCTGCTGTTGAGTAAGCAGATCAGATTGATTCTAAAAACTGACAGTCATACTATTCGATGCTAAAGACCCCTCTTCATTCTTGATAGTCGTGACTTTATAGGTATAAGAACTTGGAGCACTAAATTCAGTAGGTGCTGGTAAGCGTGTCCCAGTGACATTAGCTTGGGTCGTTTTAACCAGTTTAAAATCAGTGCATGCAGTATCAACTATCTTACAGCGATAAATCTTAAAGCCAGTTTCATCCTTAGTACGATCTTGCCATTTGAGACTGACTGCACCTTTGCTAGTTAAGGTCTCGACTTTTTGCAGAATAGGCGCTTTTAATAATGGGTTGGCGTTATAGACTTCAATAATGTTTTTATCAGAGTTAATGGTATAGAGTTTAGCATTATTCTCATAAACAAAGCTTCTATTACCAAGTGGGTAGTTGCCAATTATATCCATCTGATTGTCAAAAGCGGTTAGTTTATTTAAAGTACCGGAGTAATCAGAACCCTCCAGAAGGGTATTCGTGTAAATAGTATTATTTTTACTTATTGTTAGGTTGGCTAAAAATATTGCAGGTCCCCAAATTGTACTTAAAGGTCCCAATAGGTCTTTCTCGGCCATGAAACCAGTTGTTGAGTTAATTTTTAACAGGCTTATAGAGTTATTATAACTAGGAAAATGTAGAGATACATAGGTTCTTAGAGTACTACACTTTAAAGTGTAAATATTGTCTTCATTATCTATTCCAAGCGAGCTTAAGCATGGGTAAATGTGCGTGCCCTCTGCAATACTGCTAGGGCTATTTTCGTAATTTAAGGGCCACTCAGTAATTTTATTATAACTATCATTTTTTTGAATAAAGTATTCAGTTTGATTGCTGTCTGATTTAACTCTTCCAATAACCGAATAGCTATTGCCTTTCCGATCAAAGCTAGGCCAAGGTGCATCATAAGTTCCTAAGAAAACCCCCTCTGTTGAAAAGGTTTGAATGCGCTTTTTCTTTTGTTGGGTAGTTAAATCTACATAGGAGTCTTGGATATATATTTTCTCGTCTTTATCAATAGTAATTTGAGTTAAATCTATAAATTTCCCATCCGTTTTTCCAAAGCCTCCCCAGCTACTTAAAGCTTTGCCGCTATTAGAAAATTTCTGCACACGATAATGTCCTGGATCTAGGACGTAAAGATTATTCTTTGAGTCGGCCACTAAACCATTGGGATGCTTAAAACTACCTAGACTGTCTCCAGCACTCCAAATTGGGCTAGCAAGAGCAGAGATTTTTTGTAAACGAAAATTCCCACTATCAGCCACAAATAAATTATTTGACTTACTCAGTGCAATAAATTTAGGGGCTATGAATTGACCTTTCTCTGAACCTAAGCCGCCAATGGTTTTGACTAATTTTCCTTGGGAGTCAAACTTGCGAACACAGTTACAGCTATTTGTGTTGTTATAGTTAGCATCGCTTTGGCTATCATAAATAAAACCTTGAGTGTCGTAAGCTAAAGAGTGGCTATTAGTTTTGCCGCTATCAATCATTAAATTATTATAAATGGGTTCCTTTAAAAGCTTGCCTTCTAAGTTGATAACAGTAAGGCGTTTTCTATTAGAATCAACAACTAACAATTCATTTTTGGAATTAATAGCTAGATTTTTTATATTTAAAAAATGTTGAATACCGCTAGGTTGGCTTGGGCTAGAAAATCCACTTATTTCTCTAATGAGTGTGCCAGAATCCGAGTAAATAAATATTTTGTTAATTGTACTAACAATGATTTGATTATTTCCACTAATAACTATCTTGCTAATTCTAGGCTTTATCGGCTGCCATTGGTTAATGAGCTGGCCTTCCGGTGACCATTTACTGATTAGTGGTTTGCAAATGCCATTCGGGCACTCAGAAGCGTAGCCTAGAGTGTATAAATTAGCACTGGGGCTATTTAGCAAAACTGTAATAATATGATTAGCTGGTGTGTTTAATTGCCAGTTTTTAGAGTGTTTGCCTTGACTATCTACTTTATAGACAGTGTTTTCTGTTTTACTTAAAATATAACTTTGCTCTAAACCATCAATGGCTAAATCATCAATTTTATCAAATAAACTAGCTGTACCAATAGTATAAAGTAGTTTAGGTTCCGCGCTATTAGCAATGTGTGCTATAGTTAGGGTTGAAAAAAGAAAATATAGAATAATTTTTTTCATGGCTACCTCCTGGGTTTTAAAAATAAAATACTATCCTAGATACATGCTTGGAAAAAATTTACGCTAGTATAGTTAATCAGATTTTAAAATAGATTAAGTATAGGATTAACACATTTTTGATTATTTGCTTAGAGTTGTTTTATTAATAAGATGATTTTTAATCAAACCTGACCGAAACCCCTTTTATTAGGATAGGTAAGTAACTCTTCTAAATTTAACCTAGCTGTCTAAGCTTAATTAAATTAGCAGCATTAGTAAAGTCGGCTTTTACTCTAGATATGGCTATTATACTTGCTAGTAGCTATATGACTACATAGTTATAAAAAGTTTCGTAAAACCACCCCATCTTGGTTAGTTTTTTAGTGTATGGCTAGATTTATTATGTTTATTAGTAAACTGAGGTTGGGCATAGCTAGGTAAACCACTAAGTAAATTCATTAAAAATAAAATCATTAACTTATCTAATAAGGTGTTTTTTATTAACCGAACAATAAAGTTGTGGATTGGTGGATATATCAAAAAACTTCCCAATGAGAGTAGCTAAAGTGAATGCTTTTATTAGAAGATTAATAAACGGTAGATAAAAAAGAGAATCGATTTGCTTTGCTTTGCTTTGCTTTGGTTATTTCCTCGCTACTTAGAGCTACTAAGTCTTATTATAGTAATCTTCTAAAGATGAAAGCGAGAGCTTAAATATGTGCGTTATGCACAAATGTATAAAATAAAAGCAAATAGGATCCGCTCTATTTTCGGCTTGAGGTTGTTTACACAGCGCACAGCTGTGTTAAACAACCTTTTTTAAATTTATTCAGTAAATAAATCAATAACTTCAGTTAGCGATATTGCCGTAAATACCACCACTCAAACCCACGCTTTGCCCAATGCATGGCTTTATTCGCCGGTAGTACCGTATTTTTGTCTTCAGTGCGGCTGACAAATAGACCTTTATCGCAGGAATCAACGATACACATTAATTCAATTTTGAAACTAGACTCAGCAGGTTTGCCTGTCAGTTCAGCCATCAGGTTTTTGGCAGCACATTCGGCTTGTAAATCAGCCATATGTGCTTGTTTAGGCATCCAATCAGGGCCAGGATAACTACCCGAATCACCCGCGACATAAACAGCTGACATGGTTTCAACTTTGCAATGCTTATTTGCTTTAACCAAGCCGCCTTCTGAGCGCGGGAGTTCGCTATTATCGAACCATAAGTTTCCTGTCATCCCAGGCATAAATAAAATCAAATCGGCAGCAAATTCGCCACCTTCGGTTTTGACTTTATTGGCTTCAAAGCCAAGCATTTTATGGCCTAAATGTGTGCTGATATCCCGCCTGACCATTTCATCCATCAAGCCTTTGACGGCATTTTCACCCAAACGAATTCCCGGCTTAGGCGCAGGGCTAAAGAAAATTATTTTAAATTGTTCACGCCGGCCTTGTTGACGTAACAGGGTGTCCGTGCCAAACAAAAATTCAAACATAGGGCCACCGCGCATCGCACTAGGTTCATTGGGATTGCCCGCAAAACCCATGGCAATCGTGCCACCCTGCATAGCTGCTAGGCGATCACGAATTTTCTCTGCAGCCTCTATGCCCTCACAGGGGGTAATTGCATGTTCAATACCGGGGAGCTTTTTAATAAAGCGTCCACCCGAGGCGATAATTAAACCATCATTCGTGACAGTACCTTGATCGGTTTCTACGGTGCGCCCTTGATCTTTTAAACCGGTGACGCTGGCTTGCATAAATTTCACATCCATGCGCTTAAAGAAGTTAGCCAGCGGAATAATAATATCTTCGCGTTTACGTAAGCCTGAGGGTACCCAAATCAGGCTAGGTAAATACTGTAATTCAGGGCGTGGAGCGATTAGGGTAATTTCCACATCATGCTCAAGTTTACGTAATTGACGCACCGCAGTGAGGCCAGCAAAACCAGCGCCAATAATGGTAATTTTTTTCATTCGTCTTCCTCTCGATCTAGGTCGCAATGCTATTGACTGACTAGTCAATTAATGTGATAAAGATACCCTAGCGCCCCTAGTTTAACTGATTTGGCGCAGCTTTTAAAAAATCGTCACGCATCACAGGTTAAGCGTTATGGCAGTCAGTGTCTTTGATATTTTCAAAATAGGAATCGGTCCATCTAGTTCCCATACCGTGGGGCCGATGCGTGCTGCGAATTATTTTTTACAACGTTTACGCGAACGTAGGCTATTTCAGCAAGTTGACCGCATTCAAGCCGAGCTCTATGGTTCTTTAGGCGCCACAGGTAAAGGTCACGGATCAGACAAAGCAGTCTTGTTAGGTTTGGAAGGTAGCGAGCCGGAAACGGTGGACACACAAAAAATCCCGCAGCGCATGCAAGGCATTATTGATCAGCAAGTGCTGCAGTTGGGGGGCGAGCGTAGGCTTAGTTTTAACTATGCGACGGATTTAATCTTTCATCGCCGCAAGTCTTTACCTTTTCACCCAAATGGAATGATCTTTCATGCATTTGATGCTAAGGGGCAGTGCTTACAATCAAATACCTATTATTCAGTAGGTGGTGGCTTTGTAGTAAACCCTGAAAGTGCGGAAGAGCCGATTGTAGCTGATACAACGGTTCAACCTTATCCTTTTAAAACAGGTAAGCAGCTATTAGCGCTTTGTAAAGAGTATGGCTATTCCATCAGCCAGTTAATGTTGTTCAATGAACAAGCTTGGCGTAGTGAAGCTGAGATTCGCGCTGGGTTACTGCATATTTGGCGAGTGATGCAAGATTGCGTTGAGCAGGGTTGTCGTACTGAAGGCATCCTACCCGGTGGTTTGAAAGTTAAACGCCGTGCAGCGCCTTTATGCCGCAAGTTACAACACGATAATCTGCTCAACACAGCACCCTTAGGTACTATGGACTGGGTGAATCTCTTCGCTTTAGCGGTAAATGAAGAAAATGCAGCGGGTGGACGCGTAGTAACTGCACCGACTAATGGGGCTGCAGGCGTGATTCCGGCCGTGATGCATTATTACTGGCGTTTTGTGCAAGGCGCGAACGAGGATGGGATTGTACGTTTTCTACTGACTGCGGGTGCAATTGCAATTTTATATAAAGAAAATGCCTCTATTTCTGGAGCAGAAGTAGGTTGTCAAGGTGAAGTAGGCTCGGCTTGTTCCATGGCTGCGGGTGCTTTGACTGAAGTCTTGGGTGGAACGCCTGAGCAAGTAGAAAATGCAGCAGAGATTGGCATGGAGCATAATTTAGGCCTCACTTGTGATCCGATCGGTGGCTTAGTCCAAGTCCCTTGTATTGAGCGTAATGCCATGGGCGCGGTGAAAGCGATTAATGCTTCGCGGATGGCGTTGCGCGGTGATGGTTCGCACTATGTGTCTTTAGATAAAGTCATCAAAACCATGCGGGAAACGGGTTTAGATATGAAAACTAAATACAAAGAAACCGCGCGTGGTGGCTTAGCCGTGAATATTATTGAATGCTAGCGGCTTGCTAAGCTTATCTTTATCGCCTTCAAAACAGCCCCTGGTTTTGAAGGCAACAAATAAAAGTTTTTAAGCAGCAGCTGCCATCCGTAGTTGGGTTTGTTCCGCGACCAAAGTTTGGCCTTGTTTAACTAATTGATCAATCTCAATATTGACTAAACGTCCCAAAATACGTTCATTCAGTCCAGAGGCACGGGTAATCGCTTCTTGGCGGGTTACAATAAAGCTTTCAATGATCAGGCCACACACTGTTGCATGTAGTTTATGTAAGATATGAATGACAGCTTGTGCTTCTTCAGCAGGCAATTCAGCCAATAAGCGCTCTTGCAAGAAGCTCATAATCCAAGACCACATACTCAAGACGGCAGAGTTCGGTACATTATGCTTGACGCGAATAATGCCCATCAACGCTTGCCAGTTCCAATAAAGATCATCAAATTGCGCAGACATCGTGACGCGATACCATTCACGCAAAATCATCTCGCGTTGCTGCCGCGACATACCTGTAATATGTGCATGAGCAGCTGCGTCTGAATAAATAAGATCGTAAAAGCCGGTAATCACTTGGCTTTCGTAACGCGTAAAAAACTCACTGTATTGACGTAACTTTTGTCCATCCTCCACAGTGGGGCGCATAAATACCGGGATATTTTGCAGAATCAATTGGGTGGTTGTTGAGATATCCATACTCATCCTTCGCGCTTCGTCTAAGCTAAGACATTAGGCGGCGTAATATTTAAACATTAAAAGGCGCTGAATGTACCTAAGCACGCAGAATATTCCTAGTAAAACAGCCTATGTGAATATTAACAATATGGTTTAAAGGTGAAGAGCTCGTGCAGATATCTTAGATAGAAATAAGCTTAGCAAAGAGCTGGCGCAGCTCCATATCCCTATGGAAGTCTGCGCCACAAATGAGGGAAATAAACTTTTAATTATTTTTTGGGCATTTGAGTACCGGTCTTAGTACTCGCGTGCGGGTCGGTCAGAAGTTGATGTGCTGTATTCTTATGCATACTGGTCTTTTTATGCATTGTCTTTTTTCTATGGCTAGGTTTCTTGCTCACTTTAAGCTTCTTATGCATCATGGCTTTTTTATGAGCCATACTCGCATGCTTAGTAACTTGATGATTAACGGGCTTAGTCACCGCTGGTGCTGTAGCTGGAGTGCTTGTTAGCGCTGTCGTGTCTACAGGGGGCGTAGCGGTAGTTGTCTCAGTGGCGTAAGCTTGCCCACCTAAAATTAAGGCAGTCACTAAACTAGCCATTACACTAGGGAATTTTTTATTCATGATGCTCATTTCCTTTGAGTTTTTTTGCTGGTTGACAGTCAGGACTGACTGTATGGACTGCATCTTAGGCGGGACTTAATTAAAAAAGACTTAAAAGATGTTTAAAATTTATTAATATTTTTGGGGATGCTCACTTCAACTAACAAGCCTTGTGCCAAGGGGCTATCTAATAAATTAATACTAGCCTGATGCTGGTCAGCGATACTTTTCACGATAGCTAAGCCTAAGCCAGTGCCGCCTTGCTGATTATGCTGAATACGATAAAAGCGTCTAAATACATGGTTGCGCTCCTCAGCCTCGATACCACAACCGCTATCCATGACGCGCAGCACGACGACTTCAGCTTCCTCCCGCACCGAGACGATGACTATGCCTTTAGCTGGAGTATGTTTTAAGGCATTTTCAAGCAAATTCCTTAGCAAAATCTCCATGCTATGGACATTCATTAGGATTTGAATGTCAAAAGGACTCGTTTGTGCACTTAGGTTAATCTGCTTTTGTTGGGCTAAAGCTTGTTGGCTTTGTACAGCTTGGAGCACTAATTGGTTGATGGAGTTCAAATGGAAAGACGCAGGTTCTAAATTCGATTCTTGGCGTGCTAAGACTAGCATTTGCTCCACTAGATGAATTGCGCGATTCAAACGTTCATGAAGTTTGGCCAAGGCTTGACTACGCTGAGGTTCTTGTTGAATGCGCTCCGTCAGTTGCAACTGTAATTTTAAGGCAGTTAAGGGAGAGCGTAATTCATGGGCAGCATCTGCTACAAAAGCGCGCTGTGCATTTAAAGCGTTCGCCAAGCGGGCTAACAGTTCATTAATCGCCTGCGTGATGATCACTAATTCTTTGGGTAGCTGTTGGGTGGATAAAGCTTCTAATTGATCAGGAGTGCGCTCAGCTAAGGCCTGTGCAGTACTGCGAAAAGGTCGGAGGCCTCGATGTATGATCAGACCGACCAACACTAAAGCTAAAGGGATAATCAGCACAAAAGGCAAAATAGCTTGAATCGCAAGTTCAGTCGCTAGCTCATTGACAACGGCGGTTTGATAAGCAACTTGAATATAGTTAGAGCGCCTATTTTCTGTATAAATCCGCCAGTGTGCACCGAAAGCACTAATAGTTTGAAAGCCTTGCTGCGAATAGCGTGGCAGTTTCCATTCTGGATTAGAGGTATAAATTAAGTGCTGATTTCGATTCCAGATTTGCACCACAATATGTTTATTTAATGAATCACGCTGATAGATCGTTTTAGTATCCAGATGGGCAGGTAAGGAGGTCGCAACTTCCTGTAGAAGGTAGTCGAAAAGCTTGGTAGTAGCAGTGAAGGATTTCTTATAACTGATTATTCCTGAGCAGGTGCTTGCCAACACAATGCACAAGACTAGCCAAAACAAAAGCTTATTTTGAATGCTCGGCAATTAGGCGTTTTCCTCAATTTTATATCCAACCCCTCGCACATTTTTAATAAAATCCTTGCCTAATTTTTTACGTAGCAAATGAATGTAAACCTCAACCGTATTACTTTCGATTTCATCTTGCCAACTATACAATTTGCCTTCTAAAGTCTCGCGCGATACCACTTGCCCTGGCTTTTCTAATAGCACCTGCAATAGACTAAATTCGCGGACTGAAAAGTGAATCAGTTGGTTCTGATAAAAAGCTTGATGTCTGGCAGGGTCTAAACGTAAGCCATTGCCAGCTAATTGTGGTTGAGTACGTCCTGCTTTACGTCTCAATAAAGCACGAATTCGGGCTAACAGCTCGTCTAAATCAAAAGGCTTCACTAAATAATCGTCAGCACCTGTATCCAAACCCTTCACGCGCTCAGAAGGTGTATCACGCGCTGTCAAAATAAGCACGGCTGCTTCGCCTTGATGTTGACGATAGTGTTTGAGAACGTCGATGCCTGGTAAACGTGGCAAACCAAGGTCTAAAAGAATTAAGTCGTATAGATCATGCTCTAATGCCAAAAGTGCTTGATGCCCATCGCGTACCCAATCCACTGCATATTGAGCATGCTGCAGGCTAGCTTCAAGGCTTTCGCCAATCATAAGATCATCTTCAATGAGTAATAAGCGCATGGCTAGCTGCTTCACTTATCTTGACCAATAAATACACTGCTTAAACGCTAAATGGATTTAAGCAGTTGAGGGGGCTAAACGCGACTAAAGAAACACAGTTAGCCGTAGGTCGTCAAGCTAGTAGGTCTATGGGTAAGGATTAAGCCGCAGAGTTTTGTAGGTGTTGTGCTTGCAGAAGGGTTTCACGACCCTGTTGGAGGAGAGAGTCAATCTCTACATTAATGAAGCGGCTCAAAATGCGTTCATTTAAGCCTGATGCACGGGTAATGGCTTCCTGTTGAGTCATTAAAAAACTTTCAACGATTAAGCTGCAGACGGTAGCATGCAATTTGTTCAAAACTTTTATAACCGCATGTGCTTGGGTAGCAGGGAGTTCATCCAATAAATGAGTTTGTAAAAAAATCAGCATCCAAGACCACATACTCAGTAAAGAAGCATTTGGAATTTTGTGTTTAACATGCACAATGCCGACTAAAGTCTGCCAAGCCCAATAATCTACATCAAAATTGCCGCTGGTCGTCACTTGATACCATTGCTGTAAAATCCGTTCCCGTTGTGAACGTAGCTTGGGGTCGCCTAAAAGTAGTTGGCTACTAGGGTCTTTATACAGCAAATTATAAAATTCATTGATCAGACGTGCTTCATGCTTTTGAAAAAAAGCCCGATATTCGTTGATTAATAAGCCTTCTTCAGCACTCGGAATCATGGACTGAGGAATTCTTTGCAAAATCGCCTGTGTCATTTGCGTGAGGTTCATGCGTGTTCTCCAACATATCAAATAGCCATTAAGTATTTAAAACTAGCACTACTGTGGTGGTTATTTTTTAAGTTGTTTTATAGAACAATTTTTGATCAATATTAGTCCTAAGCACTATGCAAGACAAGCTTTAGCATCACATGGATTTGCTCAAATTTTTGACTTGTGAGAGCGTGTTTGGGGTAAATTATTGATTTATATATGAAGATTTTTATGAAGATTCTTCATGTCATTCAGTAAATACTAGATCAATGATAGATTTTTTACATTAATAAGCTCTTAGTAAAAGATTTTAAGAATTAAGTTTAGTCATTTTTATAGATTTTTTCAAAATTCAGATCGAATTTTTGCAAGTAAATTCTTAAGCGATGAGAATCATTTTGGGAGCTGCGCTGAGTGCGGCTGATATTAAAGAGTTTGCGTCCAGCGTCTGCCAAGGTTTTACTAGAGCGACAAATATTCAGTACTTCAAGCAGTTGAATCTGATCGAAGTAGTCTGTATTCGCCAAGATTTCAGGGCTTACTAAACGGGTTAATAGCTCGCTTTGAGCCGCTTGAGGTTTGGTTTGGAACGTTTGCCAATCATAGCTGAGGCGTTGGATCTCAGCGCTGACTAAGGTTTCATTGATGCGTCCACCTTGCGCTAAAGTTGCCATGCGCGTCACACTGGAATTGAGATCCCGAAAGTTAGCTCGCCACAAAGCTAAGGGCGCATGGGCAAATTTTAGATATTGCTCGCGAGCTGCTTGGTTAAAGCTCACTTTATGTCCCACTTTGCGGGTAAATTGCTGTAATTCGTAATCTAGATTAGGTTCAAAGTCTTCAATCCGATCTTTTAAGCTAGGCAGCTCATAAGTCCAAAGATTGATGCGGGCAAGTAAGTCTTCGCGAAATTTGCCAGCTTGTACTTCAGCAAATAAATCGCGATTCGTGCCTGCAATTAACTGAAAATCACTGCTGACGGTTTTGTCACTACCAAAGGGAATAAATACTTTCTCTTCAATGGCGCGCAAGAGCATGGCTTGTTCATCAAGGCCGAGTTCGCCGATTTCATCCAAAAACAATAAGCCTTTATGGGCTTCACGTAATAAGCCACTACGCTGGCTTAAAGCGCCGGTAAATGCACCTTTCACATGCCCAAACAAAGCGGACATAGCATTATCACCGCGTAAGGTCGCGCAATTGACTTCAACGAGTTCGCCGCTGATTTGTCCGCGCTGTTTTTTTAAAGCAAAAATGCGTTTGGCTAATTGTGACTTACCAACCCCCGTTGCACCGGTTAATAAAATCGGTGCTGTGGAGCGAATCGACACTTGTTCGAGCTGTTCAATCAGATGGTTAAACTGGGGATTACGAGTTGCAATACCACCCTTGAGATAGCTAATCCCTTCTTGTGCCTCTTTGGCAAAGCGTGAGGCAATTTGATCATAGCGGGATAAGTCCAGATCAATAATATGATAACTGCCTTGTACCCCTTCTTTACTAGGTGAGGTTTGAATCAGTTTGGCAGGAATATAATTCGCTTCTGTTAGCAGGAATAAGCAGATTTGGGCGACATGCGTGCCAGTGGTGATATGCACATAGTACTGGGTAGTCTCAGGCTCGAAAGTATAAGACTGAGCAAATTTATATAATTCACTATACACCTGCTCAAAATCCCAAGGATCAGCATAGTCAACTAGATATTGCTGTACCTGTGTCTGTGGACGGGTTTCCTGCATATCGCGTATAGTTAAACTAGCTAATTCGTTTTCAGCCGCTTGATGAATCAATACAAATTCATCGACCTTTAGCTCAGGGTGCATGAGTAAGCTCATGGAAGGACGCCAGTGATTCCAGCGGCGTTTACCTAAACCTTGATGATCAAGACGCGTGCCGAGAATGCCGATGATGGTGGTTTTCATAATCGCTACTAAGCTTTATAAGATTAATTAAATAAAGAGTAGCGAGTTTAGGGGACTAAGCCAATAATTCCGCCAAACTAGTCACACAGTAATCCGCATGTTCGCGCTCAGGAAAGACTGCACTTGGGTCAATATATAAAGTTGCTGTCCCAGCCGCGCGTCCTGCTTGTAAATCATAAATAAAGTCGCCCACCATCACGGCTTCCTGTGGCTCTGCCTGCCATTGTGCTAATAAGCGTTGAATCCCTGCTGGATGCGGTTTGGGTGGAGCACAATCTCGGCTGACTAAATCGGCAGCTTCAAAATACTCAGCTAAACCGGCTGCTTGCAAAGTCACCTCCGTATTAAGGGCGCTATTGCGCGTAAGGACACCTAGACGAGTTCCTTGTGCAGTTAAATGCTGGAGTAGCTCATGTGCGCCTGCTGCTGCTTCAGAAACTTGAGCAATCTCTAGTTCAATGGCTTGCAAACGTGCATAGATCGGAGCGGCTTGCTCAGGTGCTAGAGCAGCTAAGCTTTCTAATATCGTTTGATGCGCAGGTAAACCTAAAGCAGCCCGAATCGCGCTAAAATCATGTTTAGCAAGCGTCAAGGTGCCATCCATATCAAATATCCAATACTTTCGAGCTAATAAAGGGTGCGGCATAGTTCATTCCGTAGTTAATCAGGGTCTAGTTCATAAGCATTGAGCCACAGCTTAAAGCTCTGTGCATCGCGCAATGCTTGTAGTAAAGATTGAATAGCGCTTAATTGCTGCTGTAAGAGTTTGACATCCGCTTTGAAGCTTTGCTTTAAACGCTTGGCGCTAAACAATTCTGAAGGACGCAAATGCGCAGCAGCCTTTAAGCCTAGCTCTAAATTCTGGCTGGCGGTTTGTAATTGTTGTAGTTGCTTCATCAGAACACGTTGATAGTGTTCGAGTTGCTCCGTAGCGATTTGTTTAGATTGACGCGGTGAAAGATGCTCAGCCGCCAGCTGTAATTCGAAGAGCTTTAATAAATCCTGTGCTTGATAAGCAAGATTCACTTGTTGCATGAGCATGGTTTTACGTTGCTGTTCGATAGGGTCTGGCTCACGATCAGGATGCAAGCGCGCTACTAAGTCTCGATAGACTGCACGTATGGATTGAGTGCTTTTTAAGCTAGCGGTTTGCTCACGGGCTTGTTTAGCTTGTTGTTTCGCCGCTTGTTTATAAGCTGCACGTTGGTTAGCAGCCGCTTGTTGAGCCGCTTCAAACTCGTCATCCTCATACTGTGCAGGCTGCTCAAGTAGCATTTTTTTATTTCCAGCCACCTGAGTGGGAGTAGCTTGAAATACATGGCGCTGTTGAATGCTTTCAATCCTTGGCTCAGGAATCACCGCAAGTATTTGTTCACAAAGCAGCCGGATCAATTGACTCAGTTTATCGGTTTGCTGAGGGGTGAAGCGTTCCTGATGTAAATGTTCATCCATTAACTGCACTAAAATCGCTTGCTGTTCGGCATAACGTCTGCGCAAGGGCAGATATTTGGCTAAGACTTCACGTTGATGCAAATCGGCCAAAGCTTGCCATTCAGCTAGGCGTTTTTTCTCCAAAGCAATCGCTGCTAAGACTTGCTCAAAGGCGTGCCGCTTGGGAGGCGCAGTCTGCACTAGGGAGTCAATCAGTTTAAGCAATTCGTTCATAGCGGAGAGTTTAAGCGGATGCAGCCTTATTGAGCAGTTGTCGCCCTAAAATATAGGGCATTAGTTGTGCCATATTTCGTACATCATCAATACCGCGGTGATGGGTTCCAATCAAGTTCAAACCAGCCAGCCGCAAGGCAGCATCCATTCCATAGCGCTTAGATAAATTCTGGGATTCAGTGAATTGGCGCTTGATATTCAAATGAGGTGTATCGAGTGGAAAGGGCTGTTGATGATAAGCACAGTCTTGTGCTAACTGAGTTTTATCATAATCTCCCCAAGAGCAGAATAGCAGTTGCGGATAAGGTGCAAGCCAAGCTTTAAATGCTGCCAATGCTTCTGGGAAATAGGGCGCAGTATCGACATCGGTTTGGCGAATGGTGGTGAGCTGTGTACAAAATGGGGTAAGTTCGGGATGGCGCACCGGACGAATGAAAGTATCAAATTCAGCTAAACTTGCTAAGTTTTTCGCATCCAGCAGCACAGCACCTATTTCAATAATCTCCATTTCATGGCGGGGAATTAAATTAGGGTTCTCCCCATTGCGATCGCAACAAGTCGCTTCAAGGTCGACAATTAAGTAATAATCGAAAGCAGTGAGCTTCATTGGCTTTTCTCTATAAAAGATTTACTAGGTTTGGATCAAGTTTAGCTGAACTAAAGATTGCTCTTAAGTGCTAAGCGCTGCACTATTAATGCGTAATATCCGCTTAGTAAAGGTTGGTTATGCCTATTTTCACCCCAGCTCCGCTGATTCCTTGGACAGTTGCTAGTCCCTTTAAAATGCGCCCTGGCTTATCACGCCTTGAAGAAGAAACCACTCGTTTATTTCAGCGCGATGCTTTAGCCGCTCAATATGCCGAACGTAAGCAGCAATTGCTCAATGAACATCGGCAACGGGTTTTATTAGGTGAAGCCGAACCGCAGGTTTTAGTCGAAATTGCACAGCGCTATCAACAGCAAACAGGTATTCAGCTAGCTGCAGAAACCGAGGCACTCACTCTAGGCATGCAGGAAGATTTCGTCATTCTGCATGATGAACTGCAAGGCGAAAGCTTCGATATGCGTACTCGCTTTTTATCAGTGTGTTTCCCGTCAAATTGGAGTCCGAGTGAGAAATTAGGCCTAAACTTTCATGCCATACATATACCTGTGGCGGATAATGCATTATTACAAGCGGGCGCCAAAGGAATTATTGATCTAGCTTTTCGCAAAAATACCATGCTACGTCATGTGTGGTTATTGACGCCGAATAGCGATTTACCTTCGCATCCTTTGCAGCGGGCGCGTTTGTGGGCTGATGTGCTGCAACAAGTTGATCAAGGCTCATTATTAGAGCAGCTTTATTTCCGCGTAGAGCGCCAAACTACTTTGCCGCTACCCGACTTAAAGCGGGGTGTGTTTTTCATTCGCGTGATGATTGCACCTTTAGTCGAGGTTTTACGTGTTGAACCTGAGCGCGCCAAACAATTAGCAGAGGCTTTAAGATCGATGAGTGACAATATTCTGGCTTATCGTGGCATGACCGCAGCCTTGCCGCGTTTATTGCAAGAATTAGAGTGCTTTGATTGAGCTGAAGCCTAGCTTTCAAGACTTAGACTTCAGCCATAAGCGCATTAAGGACAAGCGCGGGAGTGCCAATGGCCGCGTTTGATCTCACCTAAACAGCCATTAATAATCGCAAATGTGCTAGCCGCGCATTGACCTTCGCTAGCACGTGGATTGCGCTCTTTGGCTAAGCACACGCCGCTACTACACTGTTTGCCATCTGTGCAAGTCCGTCCGGCATCTTTATAACTGAGATTACAGCCTTTCACGCCACGGCTGATAAATTCCCATTGACCACCTTGTGCTTGGCATTTCTGTTGCTCGCTTGGTTTTACAGGTGGTTTCGGCGGTATTGGGGCTTGAGTTGACGGTATGGACGCTGTTGCTGGTACTCCATCCAGTTTCAGGTTGAAACGATTTTTGAGTGGAGTTTCTAATCCGCCCTTAAGTGCTTGTTGACAGAGAGTAGTTGTGGGATTAGTAAGAGAGTGGGTGCTGAGGAAAATGGGTACAGAGTAATAACCATTAATACCGTTTGGTGGTATGGCAAGCTTCAGTTTTTTTAACTCAAGTACAGCTTCTGGAGGCATGGGTTGTGGAGAGCAAGGCTCAGGGCACGAGGCATATATTACTCGTGGGTAACTTGGAATGATCAAACGATAATAACCATTAGCATTACTGGTCGTACTGGTTTGCAATGCATTATCACAATTATAGAAATAAGCGTTCACCATAGCATTTGCAACAGGCTTACCATCTTGCAAAACTTGCCCAGCAATTTCTAAGTTTTTTAGCGGGACTGGTAATTTTGGAATAGCCGAAACTGTTTGAGTTGTCAAACCCAAAGCCAATAGTAAAAATCCATAGAACTTTAAACGCATAACAGGTCCTTAAGTTTAAAGAGCAGCAGTGTCTACAAAACCTTGCTAAAGGTAAAGGCATAGGCTGTTGTCTTCAATTCCCGAAAATGAATCTTTAGCAGGAGGACAAGATGAAACTGTATGTATTTATGATTAGTGCGTGTTTAGGTATTAGTGGTTTCGCAAGTGTGCAGGCGTTCACAGGGCCTGCCAGCTATGCAGTGGTCTGGGTCAAAAGTGAGGATCAGTTACGCTTAAGAGCAGGGCCTGGAACCCGTTATAAGATTCTGAAATCCATACCTTTCAATGCCATTCAAGTAAAAAACCTAGGGAGTCGCACAACCAGCGGTTGGTGCAAAGTGCAATATCGTGGTGTGAAGGGCTGGTCATTTTGTAAGTATTTAGGTGAGTATTCGGGAGCGCGTTATTACTCCTCACATGGCTACACGGGCACTTTGAAGTTTTATAAAAAACCTAGTAGCAAAAGCGCGATTGCAGGGTATTTACCTGAATATGCCACCGGTATTGAAGGTTTAGATGCTTGTGTGAACACCTGGTGTCGTATTCGTTATGATGGCAATTTAGGCTGGATACCGCGTCGCTATTTGGCCAGTTGGCAATTTTAAAAGTATCTGAATAAATAAATTAATAACTATAGAGATATTTAAAATCTAGTCCTTAGCTAGATTGCTTCCTTATTTTTATTTAAAAACAAATACTTACTAACTTGGCATGCTGCCTGCAATACTTATTTCAACTAAAGCAAACGAGATAAGCATCATGACTACAACTAGCAACTACGACGTGTTATTCGAGCAAGGTAAAGCACCGATCAAAGCGTGGACTAAAGGCGTGTCCTTCGATGATAACTCTAAGCAGCAATTAAAAAATATTGCTTCCATGCCCTTCATTCATAAATGGGTGGCGGTAATGCCCGACGTGCATTTAGGAAAAGGAGCAACCATCGGCAGCGTGATTCCAACTATTGGTGCGGTGATTCCAGCGGCAGTCGGCGTGGATTTGGGCTGCGGGATGATGGCAGCAAAAACAACTTTAAAGGCGTCTGATTTACCCGATTCATTGAGTTTAATGCGTGCGGCGATTGAGAAAGCTGTACCACATGGTTTGACTCATGGTCGTGGAGGACGTGATAAAGGCAGCTGGATGGACGCACCGCCTGAGGCTTTAGCGAAGTGGTTGCATTTGAGTGAAGGCTTCAAAAAGCTATGTGAAAAGCATCTTTGGTTGGAAAAGAGCAATAACTTGGCGCATTTGGGGACTTTAGGTTCGGGGAACCATTTTATTGAAGTGTGTATTGATGAAGCCGATTGTGTGTGGGTGATGTTGCATAGCGGATCACGCGGGGTCGGTAACAAAATCGGTTCGCATTTTATTGCTCAAGCCAAAAAGGATATGGAGCGCTGGTTTATCAACTTGCCGGATAAGGATTTGGCCTATATCCCTGAAGGTTCGGAGCATTTCCGTGATTATGTGGAGGCGGTAGCGTGGGCGCAGGATTTTGCGCAGGCTAACCGTGAAGTGATGATGGCGCGTACCTTACAAGCGATGCGTGAAGTGTTGCCAATGCCATTTTCGGCGGATGTGGAGGCAGTGAATTGCCACCATAACTACATCAGCAAGGAGCATCATTACGGTCAAGATGTGTGGGTGACGCGAAAGGGTGCGGTAAGCGCGAAAAAAGGTGAAATGGGGATTATTCCGGGCAGCATGGGGGCGCGTTCCTTCATTGTGCGCGGGCTTGGAAATGAGGAAAGTTTCTGTAGTTGTAGCCACGGTGCAGGACGTGTGATGTCGCGTACTGAAGCTAAGCGTCGTGTGAGTTTGGAAGAACATACCAAAGCGGTGGCGGGTGTGGAGTGTCGTGTGGACGCGGATATTGTGGACGAAACGCCAGCAGCTTATAAGGACATCGAGGCGGTGATGAAAGCGCAGGATGAGTTAGTGGAAATTATGCATACCTTGAAACAGGTTTTGTGTGTGAAGGGATGAATCAAATGCCAAGTTGTGCCCGTCGGGGTGAGGGTTTTACTCGCGCTCATGACCTTATTAGTGAGTTGAGAAATGATATTGATTATGCGTATGAGGCTTTGGAGTTAGATAAGCAGTCTCAGTTTCTCAGGCGTAATGTTGGTTGAGCAGTTTTTGCTTACATAGAGGCTTTATTTGAGGTTATAAAGATTGAGTTAAGGTCTGAAATTAGAGTTAGGAATAAATCTTTTGTGCTATCCGAAAAAGACCTAGAAACACTTGGCTCGTTATCGGTTATAGTGAAATCAGATGGGAAGTTTTTATCATTAGAGAAAAATCTTAAACGTACATTTGAATTGGCGGCAAGGATTTGGGGAGTGAACTTTAAGCTTGATACATGTAGCGAAAGCTATAAGGATTTTCTTGCGGCTAAAGCAGCACGTAATTGTTTAACATATCCTAAAACATTTTATGAAACTCAGATAACTGATCAAGACATGTATTGTTACACAGTCACAGGATGGTGGGTTCAAGAAGAGTTTTCAAGACTATTTAAAATGCATTTAGAGAATCTTAAAACCAATGTATAGGTTAATAGCTAGTTTTAGCTAGTCAGTGTGATTGCTTTTTCTACATGGATGCTGGCGGCAATAGGTGTCCCACTGCCTAGAACGACGAGTGCGAGGCAGAGACGAGTGTCGGCTAAGTAGAATAGCTCGTATGGTTGCGGATGCGGGTCGAAAGCTCAAAGGGGTTTAGATTGGTGCGCATTTTATAAGAGAATAAAGCCTGGCTCTGACTATTCGTGGATTCAAATTTCGTCATTTACTTTATTTTAAGTAATTAACTCAAACCAAAAATAATAGGTTAGGGCAGGATAGTTTAAAACTATTAAAAGTGCACTAAAAAAGAGCATTAGATGTGATTTTTCTAAAAAGCTCATGTAAATTTCAGCAATAAAGAGTAGATTTTAGTCAAGTTCAGTTTATTTCTATTTAAAGTACTTCTCATTTTTTCAAAAGCGCTTTAAAGTCCATCCAAGCTACAGTATTTCCCTAGAGTTGCTAATTTTTTATAGAGCTTTCTCTAGGTCAAGAGAAAGTTTTATGCTAGTTTCACTATGGTTCCGACCCTTTTTACCCCAAAGGCTTGTCTACTATTTTTTATTTCTGAGTTTTGAATCTATCATTCAAATAACAGTATATTTATCTAATGATAATCTATTTTTTATTAAGGGCGGTGCGAGGCTTTTGGCGTACTGGCAAAAAATGTTAAGGCTAACTCGAAGTCTCTTTTTGTCTTTACTATTTTTATGGTTAAGTCCGCTCAGGGCAGATCCTTTGCCCTTAGAGTTAGAACTACATAATGACCTTGTGCCACTGTCTAACTATCTGAAGGTTTTAGAGGATGCTAGCCACCAATTAACGCTCGCAAAAATTTTGGAAAATGAGAAAAATCATACCAACCAATGGCAAAACTCCAGGAAGGTAAGCTATAGCCTCTCAAGTTGGTGGATGCGTGTTGATGTCATCAATCAAGATAACACGAATCTTTATTGGTATTTACAATTTAAGGATATAGAGCCACAAGCTTTAAGAGTTTATTTGCTTGCTGAGGATCAAGTGCATACTCCTGATCCGCTACCGTTTATAAAAGATTTGCGTCAACCGACCTTTCGCCTGGATTTAAATCTAAATAAAAAATACTCAATTTATATTGAGAAGTATAGTACTAGTCGACGAATTAATTTTAATTTAAATTTAGTCAATCCTGATGCTCTGATCAGAATGGCACCCAAAGATCATGCATTTTACGCTTTGATTTTTGGTGGTTTATTGGTGCTAGCGCTATATAATATAATGACTTTTTTAAATTTAAAAGAGCTTAGTTATCTTAGTTTGGCGATTTTTATTGTATCCAACTGCATAGCGTTAAGTAGTCAAAGCGGCATAATTATTTTATTATTTTCTACGATAAACTCGAGTAAAGCAAATTTAATATTTGCCATTTTAACTATCGCTAGCGCAAATAGATTTTTTTATTATCTGATGGATATTCCAAAGCGCTTACCACTGATGGCGAACTTCTTTCGTATTCATTTTTGGCTTACGGTATTTATAGGTTGCATTATCTATATTTTGCCATTTGGCTTGTTTTTTACTTCTTCTTTAGGTCTGACCCTTTTAGGTATAGCGACACCCGTATTATGGCGTCTATATAGGGCAAATATACCAGAGGCTAAGTCTTTTGTTTGGGCCTATATTGTTATCTTGGCTTCCTGTATTCCGTTACTGTTACACGGAGTGGGCTTGATTGCTGACTTAGTTCTGCCCTTAAAAATATTATTGGTTGGCTTTTTAATATTTACTTTGCTGCTGTCATTAAATCAGAGTATGCGTACGCGTGAGTTGCGTGAGCAAGCTCAGCAAATTGAAGCTTCAGGCAAAGCTAAAGATGCTTTTTTAATGACCATGAGCCACGAACTACGCACACCGATGCATGCGGTAGTCAGTAGTGGGACTCTATTACAACAAACGCAACTGACTGAGCAGCAAGCAAACTATGTCGCTAAATTACAAGCCTCAGCACAACATATGCTTAGTTTAATCAATAACATTCTAGATGTTTCACGCATGAGTCATGTGAAACCAGAAGTCCATGAGCAAGCTTTTACCTTACAGTTCTTATTGGACAATCTTGAAAAATTATTAGGTGACCAAGCTCGACAAAAGGGTCTGAGTTTCGATTTGGTAAGTGAGTATCCACCACAGACTCTACTCTTGGGTGATGCTATGAGCCTCTCACAGATCTTGCTCAATCTGCTGGATAATGCAGTTAAATTCACTGATTCAGGCTCTGTGTCGTTGACGATTAGGGCGGTAGGCTACTGGCGTGATAAAATTGAACTGAAGTTTGAGGTCAGCGATACAGGTTTAGGTTTATCTCTTAAAGAGCAAGCGCGTGTATTTGAGCCCTTTTTCCAAGCGAATGCTACCAGTAACCGCCGTTATAGGGGGACAGGCTTAGGCTTAACGATCAGCCATAATTTAGCCAAGCATTTGGGTGGACACTTAGAGCTTGCCAGTAAACCAGGACAAGGTTCGAGTTTTTCTTTCAAGCTTTCGCTTAAGCTAGCTGAAGCGCAGTTAGCTCCAGCAGAACCTCCCTCAGCAGTCAGTTTGCAACGCAACTATCAAGACAAACTAGTGCTGCTAGTCGATGATGATCCCTTAAATCAATTTTTTGGCCAAGAGTTATTAGCAGCCTTGGGGGTCAAAGTCGAAGTGGCCTCTAGTGGAGAAAAGACCTTAGCCAAACTGGGAGTTAAATATTACGACCTTATCTTGATGGATGTGAGTATGCCCGATTTAGATGGCTACCAAACGACTCAATTAATTCGTAATAAGTTAGGCTTACGCAGCTTACCCATTGTAGCTTTAACTGCACATGCGATAGCAGGTGAGCGTGAGCGCTGCTTAGCGGCGGGGATTAATGATTATCTGGCCAAACCTTTTAGTATTCAGGATTTAGACTCCATGTTAAAAAAATGGCTAATCGATGCAGATAGTTAAATATTTTTATAGATAGTTTTTTTCCTGGTGCTCATGCTGCTTTATTAATAAATAAAAAATAAAATCAATAAATTCAATGTTTTATTTTGAATTAAATCTTTTGGCACATCTCCTGCAATAGTTTGTTATCTGAATTCTCTCTGTTACTTGCGGTCTAGGTTCTAAAACCTAGCTGACGCAGCTACCTTTGGTGAGCCTGTGTATCAGTACTGAGATGAGCAGATAAGCAAGAGTAGCTCAGTGGTAGAGCAGCCGAAATGAATCGGCAGGTCGTTGGTTCGATTCCAACCAGTTGCAACATGCTATAGCTCACTGGTAGAGCACTTGACTAAGAATCAAGCGGTAATTGGTTCGACTCCAATTAGCAACTTACCCTTTCAAGGTAATTAGCCCGTAAGGGCAAATAACGGCAAACCTCCGCGTTATTAGGGCTGGTAGCTGCAAGGCTAACAGTATTGATAACAACACCAAAATCGCCTATCGGCTGGGGTGTTAACTTGCGAAATGCTACTTGCAACGAGTTGTACTCAATGCCAGTGCAAATTTCCCAAGCTGACCAAAGCAGATAGCTGGTAGCGGTGAGGAGGAATGCCATCTTAAATTTAAGGACAACACCATGTTATTCAAAGAAAAGTTTGTTATTCCAGAAACACATCGCGGGCTGTTGTTCAAAGACGAGCAGTTCGTAGACTTGTTAACGACAGGCGTGCATAGCTTTTGGAATTTTAATAAGCATTACAAAATTCAAGCAATTCATACGCTTAATAGCATTACTAATCCGGTATCCGAACAGATTTTAACCTTGGCTGATGCTTATCCAGAGCGGTTTGCTGAGTCTATTCAGCGCTGGGAAACGGGTGAGCAGGAAGTAGGTTTGGTTTATCAGGATCAAGTGCTGAAAGACATTAAGGCTCCAGCTCAGCGTGGCGCATATTGGCGTGGAAACCGAGCCATCGAAGTACGTAAATTGAATATCAGTGAAGACCTGCGTGTACCTAAAGCCTTAGCAAATCAATTGCTAAGCACCAAGGATGCTCAACTGCGCAATGCGGCCTTGGCCTCGATTGTCATGAGCACTGTGCCTGAGGGATTAGTAGGCTTCTTAGAGGTAGATGGTCTACAGCATGAAGTATTGCCACCGGGTGTGCATGTATGGTGGCAGTTTAATCACAGCATCAAAGTCACTCAATTGGATACCCGCCTACAAACTATGGAAGTAAATGGGCAAGAGATCTTGACCAAAGATCGGGTCGGCTTACGCATCAACCTCTCAGCTTTATGGCAGGTAAAAGAAGCCCAACAGGTGAAATCTGGTTTAGTTGACCACAAGGATTACTTATATCGTGAGTTGCAATTAGCTTTACGTGCAGTCGTTTCGACGCAAACTCTGGATGAGCTATTGGCAGATAAAAACCTGCTTAACCACACCATTCAACAGATCGTAGCTGAAAAAGTTGCAGCCTATGGTTTGGAACTGAAAACAGTAGGCGCGCGTGACATTATTTTGCCAGGTGAAATGAAAGCAATCTTGGCGCAAGTAGTGGAAGCAGAGAAAAAAGCGGAAGCCAATTTAATTCGCCGTCGTGAAGAAACCCAAGAAACACGCTCCTTACACAATACGGCTAAAGTCATGGAAGGCAATCCAGTTTTATTGCGTTTAAAAGAGCTGGAGATTTTGGAGAAAATCACTGGTCGCGTTCAAAACCTGAATGTTTACGGTGGCTTAGATAGCGTGATGAATGATTTAGTGAAGTTAACTGAACGTGCCAAGGCTTAGTTCAGTGCTTCAGTGGGGAAATCAGCAGGTTTAAGTGCAAGGCTTTAAACCTGCTGTTCTCGTATTAATTTAGGTTTTATGGGTTGTTAAAGCAGCTAAAGAAGCTAAAGAAGCTAGCATAATCAATAATCCGCCTATCCATTGATACCAAAGCAAGTGCTCACCTAGATAAAGCACAGCAAACAAAGCGCCAAAAGCAGGTTCTGCACCAGTAAGTAAGGCTACCCGCGTCGGTGTAGTGTGTCGCAAACCGTAATTCATCGCAAAAAAGGCGAAAATACTACAGAACAGCACTAAGTAGATAAGGATTAACCAAAATTTCTGATGAGTTGGTAAGCTCAGTTCAAAGTGTTGTTGCTGCCAAAAAACTAAGACTAAAGCACCTGCTCCTACCACAAAAGCCTGAGTCGCTGTCAAACTCAAAGAAGATAAGTTACGTCCCTGCATGAGCTTTTTAGTCGCGATACCCATTAGGGCTCTTAGTAAAGCAGCGAGCAGTATTAAATAATCACCTTGATTCAGTTGTAAATTAAGCGAGAGGCTAGTCGTAGCAGTGAGTAAATACACTCCAAGCAAGGATAGGCTAGCTAAAATAAGCGTAAGTCTTCCCGGATAGCGGCGATAAATAGCCCATTCTAGTAATGGGGTCAGCATCACACACAAACTAATTAAGAAAGCGGCATTAGCCGCCGAGGTTTGCGCAACACCATACACTTCAGCAAGGAAAATCGAGAGTAGTATCAAGCCGCTTACGATAGCAGGACGAAAATCCTGAGCTAAGCCCCGCTTTATGTCAGCCAAGATAGCAGGACTCAGTAATAAAAAGCTTAGTAAAAAACGCAAGGCCAGAAAGGCTGGTACACTTAAATACAGTAAAGCTTCTTTAGTTAGACCATAGCTTGTGCCCCAAATAATAGCGACAGCTAAGAGTAAAAGTTCTGCTTTGAGGCCGTGCAAGCTTGGCATAGGGAACACCAGTGTTTGAAAACAGCCATGCTAATTTATGCCCAAAAAAACTATAATTAGGTTTTTAAGCAAAGCACTTGTGCGTGATGGACACAAATAAACTTTTAAGCTTACTGCCGGATTTAGGTGTGTTTGCTTTAGTGGTCGACAGTGGCAGTTTTTCAGCGACGGCTCGTCAGTTGGGTGTCACGCCTTCAGCGATTAGTCGGCAAATCAGTCGTTTGGAAATGGTGTTAAATGTGACGCTGTTAGAGCGAACGACTCGCAGTTTAAGACCAAGTACCGCTGGGAAAACGGCCTATACTTTTTGTAAAACCGTCCTAGATTCAGCGAAAGCAGCGACCGAAGCTGCGAGTTCAAATGCTGAACCAAGTGGCGAGTTAAGAATCGCTGCGCCTAAAGCTTATGCGCGTCAAGTGCTTGAGCCTTTGATGCTACCTTTTTTACAGCGTTATCCTTTGATTCAACTCCGCTTTAAAGTGTCTGATTTTGCAATCCATCCTTTGCAGGATGAGGTTGATATTGTGTTTCGCCCGACAGATCGACCTACTGAAGGTTTAATAGCCAAAGTCATTGGGCGGGTACAGTCAATTTTGTGTGCTAGTCCTAGCTATTTACAAGAGTTTGGTGTACCCCAACATCCTTATGATTTACTGCAACATGTCTGTATTGATTTAGGGGAAACGCCAGCTGATCGTGAGTGGAGCTTTCAACAGCAAGGACAAAGAGCCAAAGTCACAGTAAAAGGTCGCTATAGTGTTAATCACAGTGAAATGCGCTTAAAAGCCGCACAACAGGGTTTGGGGATCGCAGTATTACCCGATTTTACTGCCAAACAAGCTTTAGCAGAGGGTTCTTTAGTACAGGTATTAGCTGATTGGAAATTAGGGGGTAATTATCAAGGGGCAATGGTGATGCAGTATGCGGCGAATCGCTATCGACCCGCTGCAGTCAAAGTGTTTTTAGATTACATCCTAGAAAATTTAGAGCGGCTGTAAAGATAAAACTGGCAGAGCACCTAGTTAAAGGTACTCTGTGAGCATTCAAGACATTAGTATAATAACAAGTCTGTCTTAGCAGGGTTGGTGTTAACTAAGCAAAAGCTTGTAAAGTGTGCACCCACTTAGTTTTTACATCAGAAGGTAAGAAGCTGGCTTCAAAACTGTTTTGTGCAAGTTGAAGCGCTTGGGCTTTTGTCATGCCTAAGGCATCAGCGACGGCGATAAAGTTTTCCGTCATATAGCCACCGAAATAAGCCGGATCATCTGAGTTAATCGTGACTTTTACACCTTTGTCTAACAACTCTAAAATATTATGCTCATGCATTGTTTTAAAGACGCAAAGTTTAATATTGGAGAGCGGGCAGACCGTCAGCGGCATCTGGATGTGAATCAAATGCTCCACTAATTCTGGATCTTCCACACAACGAACGCCATGATCAATACGTTTGACGGCTAATAACTCAAGCGCTTGTTTGATATAGTCAGCTGGGCCTTCCTCACCTGCATGCGCTACTGTAAGGAAACCTTCGGCACGAGCTTTAGCAAAGACGCGCTCAAAGAGTTCTGGAGGAAAACCTTGTTCAGAGCTATCTAAACCTACAGCAGTAATTTTATCTTTATAAGGTAAAGCTTGTTCTAAAGTGGCGAATGCCGCTGCTTCCGGCAAATGCCGCAAAAAGCACATAATCAAATAGCTACTAATACCCAATTGTTTCGCACCATCTTGCAAGGCACGATGAATGCCATTGATCGCTTTACTAAAAGGAAGCCCTCGATCGGTATGGGTTTGCGGATCAAAAAAGGGTTCTACATGGTGGACATTCTGTTGGTGACAGCGCTCTAAATAAGCCCAAGTGAGATCATAAAAATCTTGCTCGGTTTGTAGGACATTGGCACCTTGATAATAAATATCTAAGAAATCCTGTAAATTACTAAACTCATAGGCGGCACGGATGGCTTCCACCGAGTCAAAAGGCAGGCTGATTTGGTTACGTTGCGCGAGCTTAAACATCAATTCGGGTTCAAGACTACCTTCAAGATGCATATGCAGTTCGGCTTTCGGTAGTTTATTCAAGAAGTGGTGGAACTCATGCATGATGACAATCCTTAGCAAATGACTTAATAACATAATGTAATTCTAATCGCTTGGCGATGAGCTTATGGCGCTTTAAGCTAAGTACCTTGTCAGTATTCTATTAATTATAAAATAAAGATGATTTAACATGATGAATGAAAAAGAAAAAAATCGAAAAGGCAAATTCTTAAGTTTGATCTTACGTCATCAACCCGAAACGATTGATTTAAGTTTAGATGCGGAAGGTTGGGCGGTGGTCAATGAATTGTTGACTCAATTAGCAGCACACCATCACCCTTTGACGCGTAATGAATTGGAGGAGCTGGTATTGACTAATGATAAACAGCGCTACAGTTTCAGTGCAGATGGAGAAAAAATTCGTGCTAATCAGGGGCATTCTCTAAAAACGGTAGAGTTGGGCTTAGAACCTGTTGAACCACCGGCGATTTTGTACCATGGTAGTGCTAGCCGCTTCATGGATCTGATTCTTGTAGAAGGCTTAAAAGCACAGTCGCGCCAACATGTGCATTTATCAAAAGATATTGAAACAGCCACTAAAGTAGGCGCACGCCATGGAAGGCCTGTTATCTTCGTAGTGGACGCTCAGCAGATGTGGACAGACGCATATCTTTTTTATTGTTCAGCTAATAAGGTCTGGCTTACTGAAAAAGTCCCAGCAAAATACCTAAAAATCGTATAAAAAATAAGTTAATGCGGGAATTTTCGGCTACATTCAGCCACAAGCACCTATAGCTATGCGAACCTAGATTCGGGTAAGCTAGACTTACTTGTAGCATTTGAACAACATGTGTTTGGAGACTTTCAATGATGTATAAACCGGCTAGTCGTACGCGACTTCTGCAGTGGTTCCTTGCAGGAGTTCTTTGCCTTAGCGCTTCTGTGCAGGCACGCAGCTTGCCGGAATTTACTGAACTTGTGAGAACCAATGGGCCTGCTGTGGTAAATATCACAACCAGCCATAAGCAACAAGCAGCACCTGAAACTCCCTCTAATGCTCCAGGTTATGATGAGCCTTTTGATGAGCTAATGAAGCGTTTTTTTGGAAATCCTAACGGGAATGGGGTACCAGAAGATTTCACGCCCGATGCACGTGGTTCAGGTTTTATCTTGTCGGCCGACGGGTATGTGATTACCAATCATCATGTAGTGGATGGTGCTGATGAGATATTAGTCAAGCTTAATGATCGGCGTGAATTTACTGCTAAGTTAGTGGGTAGTGATAAACGCAGTGACGTCGCGCTATTGAAAATTGAGGCTATGAATCTTCCCACCTTAAAAATTGGAGATTCGAGTGGGATTGAAGTCGGTGAATGGGTGTTAGCTATTGGTTCACCATTTGGTTTTGAATCAAGTGCTACTTCGGGCATTGTGAGTGCTACCGGGCGCAATCTACCCACGGACACGTATGTCCCCTTTATTCAAACTGATGTAGCGATTAATCCTGGTAATTCAGGCGGGCCTTTATTTAACCTAGACGGTGAAGTGGTCGGGGTGAACTCCCAAATCTATAGCCGTTCTGGTGGGTTTATGGGCGTGTCTTTTGCAATCCCGATTAATATCGTGATGGATGTTGTTTCCCAACTCAAAACCAAGGGTAAAGTCTCGCGCGGTTGGATTGGCGTTTATATTCAAGAGGTGGATCAAAACCTTGCCCAGTCTTTCGGTATGACTACACCTACGGGTGCTTTAGTCGCTCAAGTAGTGCCAGAAGGGCCTGCTACTGACGTCTTACAATTGGGTGATGTGATCATTGAATTGAATGGTAAACCGATTGCCAATGCAGGCAGCTTGCCCGCTATTGTGGGAACGGTTGCTCCGGGTGAAACGGTTAAGCTGACAGTAATTCGGAACCGTGAACGCAAAGAAGTAGATCTAAAAATTGGTGAGTTACCGGGCGAGGAAGGTGCTACATCAACAGACCCAGAAGAAGCTAATCCTGAGAACCCTGAAGGTGTTGAAGTACTCGGGATGCAGTTAACGCCGATCGATGACACAATCCGTGAAGCTTTAGGCTTAGCGATGGGCGGGGTTCTAGTCGAAAAAGTAATGAGCGATCCTGCGCAACGTGCGGGTATTAATTCAGGTGATGTCATCACCTTGTTAGACGGTAAGCCGGTCAATTCACCTGAAGAAGTGAAGAAAATTCTAAGTGAAATTGATAAGGGCAAAACGATCGCTATATTAGTTTATCGTGAGGGTGCTGCGCGTTTTCTGGCTATGAAAGTTGAATAGACAGGCAAAAAAATCCCTAAGCGTGTATTATCGCGTCGGCTGTCATCTGTGTGACGCAATGATAGCCGAGCTGCGTGGTTTGCAGCATGAACTAGCATTTGAATTAGAATTAGTCGACATCGATAAAGATCCGGATTTACGCAAGCGTTATAACGTGGATGTGCCGGTGGTGACACTCGGCACAGAGGTCGTGTGTTTCCATTTTTTCGAAGAGGACATGGTGAGACAAGCATTACAAGATGGCTGAAGTAAACCCTAACATTCGGAATTTTTCCATTATTGCGCATATTGACCACGGTAAATCGACCCTTTCCGATCGGTTTATTCAATATTGTGGCGGCTTAGAAGAGCGCGAAATGGAAGCGCAAGTACTGGATTCCATGGATTTAGAACGTGAGCGTGGTATTACCATTAAAGCGCAAAGCGTGTCGCTTGATTATAAAGCACGTAATGGACAAACCTATCAGCTCAATTTCATTGACACTCCAGGGCATGTCGATTTCTCTTATGAAGTTTCTCGCTCCCTAGCAGCCTGTGATGGGGCTTTATTAGTCGTGGATGCGTCTCAAGGTGTGGAGGCGCAAAGTGTGGCCAATTGCTATACTGCGATTGAATTAAATCTCGAAGTTGTGCCAGTTCTCAATAAAATCGATTTACCTTCGGCTGATCCGGATCGAGTTTGCCAAGAAATCGAAGATATTATAGGTATTGATGCAACCGATGCTGTCCATGTCAGTGCGAAAACTGGGATTGGAATTGAGGATTTATTACAGCAACTTGTTGAGCGGATTCCAGCGCCAGTGGGTAACCCTGATTCACCCTTGAAAGCCTTAATCATTGATTCTTGGTTTGATAACTATCTCGGCGTTATTTCATTGGTACGGGTAGTGGATGGCGAAATTCGCAAGAAAATGAAAATTCGCGCGATGTCGACCGGCCGTGATTTCCAAGTAGAGCAAGTCGGTGTGTTTACACCGAAGCGCTTGGATAAAGACAGTCTAAAAGCGGGTGAAGTTGGCTTTGTGATTGCAGGGATTAAAGAAATTACCGCAGCACGAGTGGGCGACACTTTCACTGATGCACAAAAGCCCGCTGATAAGGCTTTAGCAGGCTTTAAAGAAATTCAGCCACGGGTATTCGCCGGGATTTTCCCTGTTGATGCGGATCAATATGAAAACTTACGTGATGCTTTATCTAAGCTTCAACTGAATGACTCAGCACTCTTTTATGAGCCAGAAACGTCGCAAGCTTTAGGCTTTGGTTTCCGTTGCGGTTTCCTTGGCATGTTGCATATGGAAATCGTGCAAGAGCGCTTAGAGCGTGAGTATGATTTAAACCTAATCACCACTGCACCGACGGTAATTTACGAAGTTGTATTAACTAATGGCGAAAAGGTCTTTGTTCATAATCCTTCGGAATTACCTCCTTTAAATAAAATCGATGAAATTCGCGAGCCAATTATTCGTGGCACGATTTTAGTCCCGCAAGAATACTTAGGGAATGTCATTACACTATGCATTGATAAGCGCGGTGTGCAAAGAAATATGCAATATATGGGGAATCAGGTTTCTTTAGTGTTTGATTTGCCCCTCGCTGAAGTAGTGTTGGATTTCTTTGATAGATTGAAATCGGTGAGCCGTGGTTATGCCTCCTTTGATTATGCCTTAGATCGCTTTGAGCCAGCTCCCATGGTTCGGGTTGATGTTCTTGTGAATGGCGATAAAGTGGATGCTTTAGCCATTATGGTACATCGTGATTTTGCGCAATCACGTGGACGTCAACTCGTAGAAAAGATGAAAGAGTTAATTCCGCGCCAAATGTATGAGGTTGCCATTCAAGCGGCGATTGGTAGCCAAATTATTGCACGTAGTACAGTCAAGGCCATGCGCAAAGATGTTTTGGCCAAGTGCTATGGTGGTGATGTTAGTCGGAAGCGTAAACTATTAGAAAAGCAGAAAGAAGGTAAAAAACGCATGAAACAGGTGGGAAGTGTGGAAATTCCACAAGAGGCATTTTTAGCCGTCCTGCGTGTCAGTGATAAATAAGTTTAGTCATAACGAATAACGAAGAGTATTAAGAAGGAATAGCCTACATGGATATGGACTTAGAGTTTTGGCTCGTAGTTGCGACGCTAGTAAGCGGTTTAATTTGGCTACTATATAGCCTGTTTACCCGTAATAAGAGTAAATTCGGTCGTCGTGTTGAGCCTTGGTATGTTGAGTATGCACGCTCCTTTTTTCCAGTCTTATTGATTGTTCTGCTATTACGTTCATTTGTCGCTGAGCCTTTCCGCATTCCATCGGGATCCATGTTACCGACCTTAGAAATTGGCGATTTTATTCTGGTTAATAAATTTACCTATGGAATTCGTTTGCCGATTACCCATACTAAAATCCTACCTTTAGGTGAGCCTAAAGTAGGAGATGTAGTGGTATTTCGTTTTCCGAATGACCCAAAAATTGATTTTATTAAACGCTTAGTAGGTGTACCAGGCGATGTGATTGCTTGGGACAATAAAGAGCTTAAAGTCAATGGTGTACCGGTGGCACGTCAAGAACTGGGCGCTTACGATGCGCATGATCAGCAAGGTGAGGTACATCCCACCCTTCGTCTAAAGGAAACACTCGGTAAAGTTGATCATGATATCCTGATTTTGCCGGGCACTTCAGGGCGCTCGGGTGAGGTTGTGGTACCTGAAGGTCATTATTTCGTGATGGGTGATAACCGTGATATGAGTAATGATAGCCGTATGTGGGGCCTAGTTCCTGAGGAAAACTTAGTAGGTAAAGCCATGTTAGTATGGATGCACTTTAACTGGGGTGGCGATGGTTTGAATGTCAAACGAATTGGCTTAATTGATTAAAGCTCATTAAGCACTACCTAGCCCGAACAAAAATATTCAACAATAAATTTGGGTCAAAGCATGAAAACAAGAAAAAAACAGCGTGGTATGTCATTTCTCAGCTGGGTCAGTGTCCTAAGTATTGTGATTCTGGCTTTCGTCAGTGGTGTTAAATTAGTGCCAGTGTATGTTGAGTTTTATAGTGTGCAATCTTTAATGAAAAAGATTGCTGAAGATCCTTCTATTAGTGCCACTAATACACAGGGACTTCGTGGTAAGTTAGACGATTATTTAAATATTAACGGTATGTACACCATTAAGCGTGAGCATTTTTCAGTGCAAGCTCAAGCTGATAACAAAAATGCAAAAGCCTTGGTGGTGGATTATGAAGTAAGAAAGCCTTGGCTAGGAAATATTGATTTTCTAATGACCTTCCATCATGCCGAGGCTTTAAAGGGGCAATAGGCTGTTTGGATAAATTAAAGAAGTTAATCTCGGTTGAATTGATGGCTACGGATACTTTTGTACGTGCCATCACTCACCGCAGTGCAGATGGTAAGCATAATGAGCGGTTGGAGTTTCTTGGTGATAGTGTGCTGGGTCTCATTATCACCACGGAGCTTTATCGGCGCATTCCCCGTGCAAGTGAAGGCTATCTCAGCCGTTTGCGTGCCTCTTTGGTTAATGAAAATACCCTTGCGAATTTATCAGCAGGTTTAGGCTTAGGGGATTTTTTGCGTCTGGGCCAAGGCGAGTTAAAAAGTGGTGGTTTTCGACGTAAATCTATTCTGGCTGACGCGTTAGAAGCCCTGATTGGCTGCATTTATTTAGAGCAAGGTATTAGTGAGGCAGAGCGTTTTGTCTTGCATATTTATCGAGATTTACTCAATCAATTACCTACTGAAGATGATTTAAAGGATCCCAAAAGCCGTCTGCAAGAGTATTTACAGTCACGTGGCTATGATCTACCGACTTATCAACTTACCCAAGTAGAAGGTGAGGCTCATCGGCAAACCTTTACGGCTGAGTGCAAAGTGCCTGCTTTAGAGATTTGCACGATAGGGATTTCAAGCAGTCGGCGTAAAGCAGAGCAAGATGCAGCCGCAAAAGCATTTGAACAGGTAATGAAGCATGTCTAAATATGGCGTAGTGGCGATTGCAGGTCGACCGAATGTAGGTAAATCGACTTTAATGAATCACTTAGTCGGCTTCAAAGTATCTGCTACTGCTAATAAACCTCAAACTACACGGCATAATATCCGGGGGATTCTGAGTGAAGATGATTGCCAAATTGTCTTTTTAGATACACCCGGCATTCATCGTGCCTCTAAAAGTCTGTTAAATAAAACGATTAATATGCAAGCTGTTGCAGCATTGGAAGATGTGGATGCAGTGATTATGATCGTGGAGGCAGAGCGCTGGGTTGATGAAGATAGTTTAGTGCTAGAGCGTCTACAGCATCTAACTTGCCCAGTGTTTTTGGTGGCGAATAAGGTTGATAAAGTAAAGCAGAAAGTGGATTTACTAGCTTGGCTCCAAACAGTCGCCGCTAAGCGTGAATTTAAAGCAATTTTTCCTTTGTCCGCTACTAAAGGCATTAACACCGAAGCGTTAAAACAGGAGCTGATGGCGGTGATGCCCGAAGGCGAATGGACTTATGCGGAAGATGATGTCACTGATCAATCAACCCGGTTTATCTGCGGTGAGTTAATCCGTGAGCAGTTGATGACTTATCTGCATCAAGAGATTCCTTATTCTACTGCCGTTGAAGTGGAAAAGTTTGAGCCGCGTGCCGCTATTACCGAAATTCATGCCACTATTTGGGTCAGCCGGGAAAATCAGAAAGGGATTCTCATTGGACACAAAGGGGAAACCTTGAAGCGGATTGGTAGTTCTGCACGGGTTGCCTTAGAAGCCTTTTTAGAACAAAAGGTTTTGCTGCGTTTATGGGTACGGGTGGAAGAAAACTGGGAAAATAGCCCACGTCATTTACAAGCTTTAGGGATTTCTTCCAATAGCTAATATGGATTCAACGAGTACTGTTAATCGTCCACGCAAAGCTTGGCTGGCTTTTTTGTTGGGTTTGTTTCTGCCAGGTTTAGGGCAAGTTTACAATGGGCAAGTGAATCGAGCCGCTTGGTTTATGCTGGGCTCATGGCTATTTGGTATTCCTTTAGTAGCCTTAGCTGTACCTTATCTACCCGATGACTGGACGGCCTCGGTAATGCTTGGCTCAATTGGTTTGGCGCTGTTCATTTGGTTGATTAGTTGTATAGATGCACTGTTACAGGCGCTTAAATTATCGAACTACACACCCGCTAGTTGGCAAGGTGCAGGTACTTATTTGTTCCTCATTCTGCTCGTCACGGTGTGTTTGTTTCCATTATTGTCGCAGCAGGTGCGTAAACACTGGGTTGAACCGTTTCGAATTCCTTCTGCCAGCATGGAGCCAGCTCTTATTGCAGGTGATTTTATCTATGCAGATAAGCATTATAATTGTTTAGGCTGTGTGCCTGAAGTTCAGCGCGGCGATATTATCACCTTCACTTATCCCAATAATCGTGCCATGGGCTATATCAAGCGCGTGATCGGGTTGCCCGGTGATCAAATCAAAATTCGTGGACAAACTGTGAGCGTTAATAATAAATCCCTGACTATACAAACGGCTCAACAGAATGGAGCGATCGTGGTACAAGAGCGCTACGAGCAGAAGCAGTGGCCAGTGATTTGGAAGAATCCGCGTGCGGTAATGCCAGTAGCTGATTTAACTGTGCCAGCAGGGCAAGTATTTGTCTTGGGTGATAATCGAAACAATAGCAATGATTCGCGCTATTTTGGCACAGTGCCTTTAGCTGATATTACGGGTCGAGCCCGTCAAGTCTGGTTCTCTTACAACCGTGATGTGGGGGGCTTGCAGTGGGGGCGAGTTGGTTTAGTGTTGCATTGATTTAGTACTGCATAAATAAGGAGTGAGCGATGAATGCTGTTATGGAGGCTATGTTAAAGCATGCTTCGGCACGCCAATTCACTGAACAAGTGATCTCGCAGGAAACTTTAGAAAGCTTAATTCGCTGTGGTCAAGCAGCGGCTTCTTCGAGTTTCATTCAAGCCGTCTCTGTCATTCAGATAACTCAAACAGAAACTAGATCGCAAATCGCAGAATTAGCGGGCGGGCAAACTTGGGTCGTTAATGCTCCGGTTTTCTTAGTCTTTTGTGCAGATTTGCAGCGCGTCAATTATGCTTGTGTAAAAAATGGCTTAGGTGCTTTAGACGGGCATACTGAGCATTTTATTGCAGCTACGGTTGATATCGCTTTAGTGGCGCAAAATGTATTGCTGGCTGCTGAGTCTCTAGGTTTAGGGGGTGTTTTCATTGGTGGGATTCGGAATAATCCACAATTAGTTTGTGATTTATTAAAGCTCCCTGAGCAAGTTTACCCCGTCTTTGGGATGTGTTTAGGTTGGCCAGTCCACACAAACACCCTTAAGCCACGCTTTCCCGTGCAGTCAATCTTACAAACTGATCAGTATGATCTAAGCCAAGTTGCCTCAAGTGTGGATGATTATGATCAGCAGATGCAGGCTTATTATCAAACACGAGGTAGTAATCAGCGTCTGTCTACTTGGTCAGCACAGACAGCGGGCGCAGTGCAGAAAAAGCAGCGGGCGCATATGTTAAAGTTTTTGCAAGCTCGAGGCTTATTGCTACGTTAAAACCAGCATCTCTAGCAGCATTTATTTTTTTCATGATGTAAAATAATTCTACGCCGCATCAGGCAACAGCTTAAGGAAAAAGAATATGTCTGCTGTCTACAATACGCTTGCTATTGATATTGGTGGAACCAATATACGTTTGGGCTTGCTAGAAGCTGATTCGTTACGCCCTAGTTATATTAAAACCTTTAAAATTAATGAATTTTCAGGTCTCGCCGAAGTTATAGAATTATTTTTAAGCTCAGCACCTCCCCAACAGATTAAGCAAGCAGCCATTGATGTAGCCACGCCTGTTACACAAGATACGATCAAGCTGACTAATCATGCATGGACCTTTAGTATTCGGGAGATTCGCGCCCATTTTGGCTTTGAACGCTTAAAGGTTATCAATGATTTTACAGCGATGGCTTTATCGATTCCGCTCTTAGAGGCTAGTGAATTAAAGCAAGTCGGTGGTGGTGTCGCTGATCCTGATGGCGCGATTGCTTTATTAGGTGCGGGAACTGGTTTAGGGGTTTCAGGCTTAATTCGCTCTGCAGCTGGCTGGTATCCTTTATCAGGTGAAGGTGGCCATGTCACTTTAGGTGCTCGCAATGCCCGTGAATTAGCAATTTTTGCCGCTTTTTGGGAAAAATACGGGCATATGTCCGCTGAGCGCTTATTGTCTGGTACCGGCTTAGAAGAGTTTTATCAAGTAATTTGTCGCTTAGATGGGAAAATGCCAGAACCCTTACAGCCTGCAGATATTTCGGGGCGTGCGATTGCTAAAGTTTGTCCGGCTTGTATAGAAACCATGAATTTGTTCTGTGAGTGGTTTGGTATTGTTGCAGGCAATCTGACTCTGTCCTTGGGTGCAACGGGTGGGGTATATATTGGTGGTGGGATTGTGCCGAATTTAGGTGATTATTTCATCCACTCCAGTTTTCGCAGCGCTTTTGAAACCAAGGGTCGCTTTACTGGTTTTATGCAAAAAGTGCCTGTCTATATTATTGAGGCCGATAACCCCGCTTTACGCGGAGCTGCAGCCTCTCTCAATCAGCGTTTTGATAAAATCGGGATTAGCTGTACCGCTTAATGAGCACGTAGCGCATAGAATTCGCGCACAAACTCGTTCAAGCGGCCAGCTTCTAAAGCAGCACGGATGCCTTGCATGAGCTCTTGGTAATAATACAAATTATGGATAGTGTTTAAACGCGCGCCGAGAATTTCGCCGCATTTGTCTAAATGGCGTAAATAGGCGCGTGAGTAGTGCTGACAAGTATAACAGCCGCATTGTTCGTCAATGGGGCGGGTATCCTGTTGATATTGGCTATTGCGCAGCTTCAATTGCCCATAACGGGTGAATAAAAAAGCATTGCGGGCATTACGGGTGGGAATCACGCAATCAAACATATCAATCCCCCGCAATACACCTTCCACAATATCTTCAGGTTTACCTACGCCCATTAAGTAATGAGGCTTATTGGCAGGTAAATGCGGCACAGTAGCCTCTAAAATCCGATCGCGGTCTTCTTTAGGTTCACCAACCGCTAGACCCCCAACCGCGTAGCCATCAAAATCAATTTTTTGGAGCTGCTCTGCAGACTGCAGTCGTAAATCCTCATACACGCCACCTTGCACAATCCCAAACAAAGCAGAAGGATTACCCTCATGAGCTGCTTTACTACGTGCAGCCCAGCGCAAAGATAACTCCATTGACTGTTTGGCTTCAGTGTGGCTTGCAGGGTAGGGGGTACACTCATCGAAAATCATCACAATATCGGAGCCTAATTCGCGCTGAACTTGCATCGAAGATTCAGGGGTCATCAGAATAGGGCTGCCATTGACAGGCGACTGGAAGCGCACGCCTTCCTCACTGATTTTACGCATTGCCGCGAGGGAAAACACTTGGAAGCCACCCGAATCAGTCAGGATTGGTTTGTCCCAATGCATAAACTCATGTAGATCGCCATGTAAACGCACAATCTCTGTTCCAGGGCGCAACATGAGATGGAAGGTATTGCCCAGAATGATTTGCGCACCAATCCCGTTGAGCTCCTCAGGGGTCATGGCTTTAACCGTGCCATAGGTTCCAACGGGCATAAAAGCTGGTGTCTCGACCTCCCCACGTGGGAAGCTTAGGCGGCCACGGCGTGCCATACCCTCGGTTTTAAGCAGCTGAAACTGCATATGCGACATAAAAACATTCCGGAGTTTGCAAAGCTTGGCATGATAACTGGAGATGCAGAACGAACCAAGCTTCTGTTTGATCGTGTATCCTTAGCGATAAGCTCAATGGACTAAGTTCTTTAATCTATAAAGCTCCTCCAAAGCCTGTCGTGGTGTCATTTCATCCGGCTCCAAAGCTTGCAAAGCGGCTTTTACTTGCTGCGCGATTTCATCTTTCGGCTCCACAGCTGCGCCAAAGGGCAGCGCCAAACTTTGTCCCACTTGTGGTGTATTGGCTGAATTCTTTTCCAGGGAAATGAGTTTCTTTTTAGCTTGCCCAATCACGCTTTTTGGCACACCCGCTAATTGGGCGACTTGCAAGCCATAACTTTGATTGGCGGGGCCGTCTTTTACAGCATGCAAGAAGACGATTTTGTCGCCATGTTCGACGGCATCAATATGCACATTGGCAATGGTGCTGATTTGTTCGGCGAGGTGTGTGAGTTCAAAATAATGAGTGGCAAAGAGGGTGAAGGCTTTGCGTTCGCGTGCGAGGTAATCCGCAAATGCCCAAGCCAGTGATAAGCCATCAAAGGTACTGGTTCCGCGCCCGATTTCATCCATTAATACCAGACTATGCGCGGTGGCATTATTGAGAATATTTGCGGCTTCGGTCATTTCCACCATGAAGGTGGAGCGGCCAGTACTCAAGTCGTCATGGGCGCCAATGCGGGTGAAAATGCGGTCAATATGGCCTAAACGTGCGGACTCAGCAGGCACATAACTGCCAATATGTGCCATTAGCACAATCAAGGCGACTTGGCGCATATAAGTCGATTTACCGCCCATATTCGGGCCGGTGATCATCAGCATGCGTCGGCGTGCATCCATGTATAAATCATTGGGCACAAAAGGCGCATCTAGCGTGCGCTCCACCACCGGATGGCGGCCACCAATGATTTCAAGGCCTGCACCTTCCACCAATTTGGGACAGTTATAATTCAAAGTATTAGCGCGCTCGGCGAAGTTGGCGAGCACGTCCAACTCGGCCACAGCTTGTGCGGTTTGCCGCAACGGAATTAAATGTTCAGCCAATTGCTGCAAGAGCAATTCATATAAAGCTTTTTCACGTCCTAACGAACGTTCGCGCGCCGATAAAACTTTATCTTCAAACTTTTTCAGCTCGGGCAGAATAAAGCGCTCCACACCTTTTAGGGTTTGGCGGCGAATATAATCGGCAGGAATGCGGTGCAATTGGCTTTGCGGGATTTCCACATAATAACCGTGTACGCGATTATAAGCGACTTTGAGTTTATCAATGCCGGTGCGCTGCTTTTCGCGGGTTTCCAAATCCAGCAAATATTGGTCAGCGTTTTCGCTTAAATTACGTAATTCATCTAAATCCGCGTCATAACCGTCCGCAATCACGCCACCATCGCGAATTACCACCGGCGGATTTTCAATAATCGCGCGCTTTAAAAGTTCATGCAGTTCGTGGTGGTTATCGAGTTGGCCTTGCAATTGCGCGAGCTGCAAATCATCTAATTGCACAAGCGCAGCATGCACTTGCGGCAAGACTGCGAGCGAATCACGCAAGGTGGATAAATCACGCGGGCGCGCTGTGCCTAAGGCTATGCGTGAGGCAATCCGTTCTATGTCACCGACACTGCGCAGCGTATTTAAAATACCTTCGTAGCGATAATTTTCGAGCAGCGTGCCCACCGCTTGATGGCGCATGCGCAATTCATGGCGATCGCGGAGCGGTTTATTTAACCAACGACGCAATAAGCGACTGCCCATGCTAGTCGAAGTCTTATCCAGCACGGAGACCAGCGTGTTTTTATGTTCGCCGCTTAAACTGTGTTCCAGCTCTAAATTACGCCGACTGGCCGCGTCCAGAATAATGCCCTCATCGCTTTGTTCGACTTTGAGGCTATTCAAATGGGGTAGGGTGGTGCGCTGAGTTTCTTGCACATAATTCAGCAAAGCACCCGCTGCAGCAATGGCTAAAGGTAGGTTTTCGCAGCCAAAGCCACTTAAATCATGCACCGCAAATTGCTTGAGTAATAAGCGGGTGGCAGTTTCCAAATTGAAATGCCAGATAGGGCGTGCTGTGGTCACCCGCCCGCGCACAAACTCCAAACGCCAATCTTCTTGATGCAGAATTTCAGCCGGTTGCAAGCGCTCAATTTCATTCTGCAAAGACGCTAAACCGTCCATTTGTTGCACGGTAAAGCGCCCGCTACTTAAATCAATCGCCGCCAAACCAAATTGTTCTTTATCTTTATGCAGGGCAATCAATAAATTATCGCGTCGGTCTTCCAGCAAATAGTCGTCGGTTAAAGTGCCGGGCGTGAGTAAGCGCGTGATCTTGCGTTCTACGGGGCCTTTGGATTTGGCGGGATCACCAATCTGCTCGCAAATCGCCACCGACTCGCCCGCCTTCAAAAGCCGCGCTAAATACTGTTCCACGGCATGATAAGGCACACCGGCCATCGGAATCGGCTCACCCGCTGAATTGCCGCGCGCGGTGAGGGTAATATCCAGCAATTGCGCCGCACGTTTGGCATCTTCATAGAACATTTCATAGAAATCGCCCATGCGATAAAACAGTAAAATCTCAGGGTATTCGGCTTTGAGACGCAGGTATTGCTGCATCATTGGGGTATGGTGCGAAATAGTATTTAAGTCGGTCATGTAGGATGGGTCTTAAGTGATGTCAGATCGGTTGGGGTTCGACTAAAAGCGTAATTTTACCTTTTTGTGATAAAGGATGGGGTAATCGTAGAAAATTTTTCTCGCACGCTTCTAGTTCAATGAGAGGGCTAACTCTAGAATTCAATAGCTGAGTTGATGAAGCTAGGAAAGCTAGCTGCACTGAGCCTTTCAACCTTTCGAGACCCGCAGAATAAAGCTAAGAGGCGTTAGGGATGTAAACGCCTCTAGACCGCAGCTGACTAGCCACCACGCTGTTGCACACATCGACTTAACCAATGACGAGCGCTGTCACCATCCTGCCATTGTCCCTGCACGACCTTTCTGCCATTCGCTACAATGGTATAGTCTTGTTGATCTTCTATAGAACTTAGCAAAGCTTGCGTACTGGGAACGGCAAATAAGTACATACCTTGATTGGGATTTACGACTGAAGGTACATGAAAAGCCTGTACCGTCTGGGTTTCACCCGATTGGGTCAGGCTTAATCGCACTTTTTCAGTGGCAGACACAGGGGGAATAGAGCCACCATAAAAACCTAAAAAGGTGGTTGGCTCGCCAGCAGGTGAATCTATTAACACGACCCCACTATTATCCGCATAGAAGGAAGCTTGGCATACTTGATTAGGATCATTCGCGGGAGACTGCACAAAATTCCAAGCACTTGGTGTCGCAGCTAATTTCTGTGCATTTAAAATAGTTTGTGTTTCTGCAACAAAGTTATTTAAAGCTTGGCGTACGGCTTGAGACTGTTGAATGGCTGGAGAATACGCTGGTTCGGGCGGCGCTTCATCTTCATATTCATATTCTTCCTCAGGCGGTGGTTCTTCATACCACACACAAGCCACACCGCTATTATTAACGCCATTCGGGTCAACACCCACAGGACATTGCCACTCAGCAAAGGAGGGTGTATTTAATATCACTGCCAGCGAAAAAACACTCAATATAGAAACAAGCAGTCTTGTTTTCAACATGAAACTTTACTCGTTAATTAGGCTTAGGGTTCTAACTTAATAGACCCTGACTAAAAAGAAAAATTCTATAGATCATTGGTAGACAAGCTCTTAAAACAATACTCTGGCTACTTTTATTCTTGAAGTAAGGCAACAGCATGTGAACACTGGCCGAAAGTTAGCAAGTAAAATCTAGCTGCAGTTTTATAGTCATACGAGCTGCTTACAAAACACTAGAAAATAGTTTAGCTACGCCTGCTTTAGGTTAAGTTGAATGGTGATTAGTCGAGTCTTTTAGGAAAAAACTGGCTAAAACTAGGTTTGGCATTATTCATTGCAAATAAGGGTTTGATAATCAGCTGCGCCTACTATCTTTTTCGAAAAGTAAGATGCTTTATTTCTATTAATCAAATACTTATTAGTGTTAGTTGCTGCAGTATTGGGGTATGGTGGTTTAAGTCGTTGCTCATGAGCTGGTCAATCAATTGGAGAGATGAATTTTCTCGGATAAGCACAAGAGGCTGGAAGCAACCCTAGCAAGCATGCCATGCTAGTTATAATCTAGCAGTGTGAGTGTCTGATATTGTGAACTTAACTATTATCAATCCTTCTAGTGAGTTGGTGATTCATCAAACACACCTGCGTGCTTGTACTTTATGTCCAAATATGATTCGCCCCGTCATTACCTGCCAGCCTGTGTTGTCACCTGTGATGCTGATTGGTCAAGCGCCGGGCATACATGAAGCCAAAGTGATGCGCCCCTTCGGTTGGACTGCTGGTAAAACGCTTTTTCAGTGGTTTAGTAGTATTGGTTTAAACGAAGCGCAATTTCGTGAACGGGTTTATATGGCCGCGGTGTGTCGTTGTTTTCCGGGAAAAAATCCAAAAGGCAGTGGCGATCGTGTACCTTCAGAGGAAGAAATCAGTAATTGTGCGCGTTGGTTGGATGCGGAGTTAGGTTTAATGCAGCCACAACTTATCATTTTAGTAGGAAAATTAGCTATTCAACAGTTCTTGTCAGCTAAGACCTTGGCTGAGGTTGTTGGGCGAGTACACCAGCGGGCATTAACAGGAAAAATTGTGGATTTACTTGCTTTGCCACATCCCTCAGGGCTATCGACTTGGCCGCATACTGAACCGGGCAAAACCTTGCTACGCCAAGCCCTAGAGACTTTACAAGTCCACCCTGTTTGGCAGGAACTTATACACGCTGAGCTAAAATCTGGTTAAAGCAACTGCTTCTAAAAGCCTAGCATGCTATGCTTGAAAGCATTATCCGCTGCTATTGGTGAGAACCCCTTATGAGTAATCCTGACGCTGAATATGAGGCTAACTACGACGCTTTCATCGCTGAAATTAAACAAACCGGAGAAGTCTGGGGTTTATGTACTGATGACGATGATTGGGCGGTTTGTGCCTCTTCTGCTTATGAAGATACGGATGTAATGCCGTTTTGGTCATCTAAAGCGGCTGCACAAGCGCAATGTGTAGGCGAGTGGGCTGTGTTTCATGCTCAAGCAATTCCTTTGGAGGATTTTCTGAATGATTGGTTACCAGGTATGCATGAAGATGATGTCATGGTAGGGCCAAATTGGGATGAGAATCTTGAAGGTTTGGAAGTTGAGCCTGCGGATGTTGCCGCAGAATTAGACGACGAAGTTCCTGAAGCTGATGCTTAAAATTGGTCAATTCAATCAGCTAAGACTCACACGCTTAGCTGATGCAGGGGTTTATTTAGATGGGGGTAGTTATGGGGAAATTTTACTCCCACGTCGTTATGTCCCTGCTAAAGCTCAACCAGACACTGAGTTGGAGGTTTTCATTTATCTGGATTCTGAAGACCGTTTAATTGCAACTATAGAGCGTCCTTATTTGCAAGTAGGCGAAGTTGCTTACTTAAAAGCTATTGATTCGAGTCGGCACGGAGCCTTTTTTGATTGGGGGTTAACTAAGGATTTATTAGTTCCTTACAATGAGCAAGAGCGTCCCATTGAAGTGGGAAAATCCTATGTGGTACACGCTTTTCTAGATGAGCGTACCGAGAGTGTAGTAGGCACTACACGCTTAGCTCAACACTTAAGTGAGTTCAGTTACTATTTTAAACAAGGCCAAGCGGTTGATTTACTGATCTATGCCCGCGATGATTTGGGTTACCGAGCAGTCGTTAATCAAACCCATCTAGGTTTATTATATCAAACTGAAGTATTCCAAAACTTACGGATTGGCGAGCAAGTGGGTGGCTACATTCAGCAAATTCGTCCTGATCGCAAAATTGATTTAACCCTACGTAAGCCTGGTGTAGTGGTGGAAGATGCACTGGCACAGCAAATTCTAGAGCATTTAAAGCAACGGGGTGGAAGTTCTAACTTCACAGATAAGACTGCACCTGAGCAAATTTATGCAGAATTTAAAGTCAGTAAGGCGCATTTCAAACGAGCGCTAGGCTTATTGTATAAGCAAAAGTTGATTCAACTGACGCCAGAAAAAACTATCCTCTTGTAAATGGCGCTAGGTCTTAGCTGCTTGTAACTCCATACAGGCAGTATAGGGATTTCACAATTTAAATATTCTGCTCTATAGTGTCACCATACTTATACAAGGGTGTGACAGGGTCGATGGTCAAGCTAATCAAGCAAGCTACTATGCAAGCAGAGGCTTTATTTCCTATTGGTACTGTCTCTGAGCAAACAGGTGTTCATTCCGTGACTTTGCGTGCTTGGGAGCGACGTTATGGTTTGCTCAGACCTTCTCGTACGCCTAAAGGTCATCGTTTATATAGCCAACAAGATATTCATCGCGTTAAACAAGTCTTACGTTTATTAGAACAGGGTATTCCTGTGAGCCGTGCTCAGGAAATCTTACGTAAGCATGCAACGGATGAGCAGACTGATTTAGCCGAGCAGGTGAGGTTAGTAGCTGGCGAAGACCCTTGGAAACAATACACTAGTCTCTGCCGTCGCTCTATTTACAAACTTGATGCTAAAGCACTTGAAAAGGTGATTGACGAAGCGATTGCTTCTTACTCTTTAGAAATCGTTGCTCATAAATTACTTTTGCCTTTATGTACGGATCTGTATGGGCAATGCTGTTTGTTGACCTCTACTAGGGCTGATCATGCTTTCTGGTATCAATTTCTCTCAGCTAAATTAGGTGCTTATTATCTGAACACTCATATGCAGTCACGCACGAATGGTTTTCGTGTGATTGTTATCGGAGTGACTTGTCAAATGGTTTATCTGCAAACCTTGATGCTAGCTTGTACTTTAGGTATGCAGGGCTTTCAGGTGAGCTTATTAGGTGCTGATTGTCGTCCTGAACATCTACCTTTGGTTTTAGAACGCTCACATTTTGATGCACTGATTTACTGTAATCCGGATACAACCGTGTTAGCTGGCTTAGAAGTGCTCTCACGGATGACTAAAACCGAGTTGCTGGTGCATTATTTAGAGCCCGACAAACAACCTGCTTTACCAGAAACACTAAAACTATTACCACTCGCTTTTAATGAGGCTTCTTTGCAATTGGAGTCTTTACTCCTAGCTCGTACGCCTCATCCGCAAGATCATCACGAATGACCTGCGCGATTGTTTGGTTCCGCCAAGATTTACGTTTAGCGGATAATCCTGCTTGGTGGGAGGCTTGCCGTAGTTGTGAGCAGGTTATTCCAGTCTTTATAGATGATCCCACACCTACTACAGTGAGCTGCTTAGGGGCTGCCAGTCGTGTTTGGTTACATCATAGTTTATTGAATTTGGATAAGGCCTTACAGTCTCAGGCAAGTCGCTTGATTCTGCGTCAAGGTCAAGCCTTAGCTGTTTTAAAGACGCTGATCCAAGAAACGGGTGCAACGCATCTATTCTGGAATCGATGCTATGATCCAGCGAGTTTAGAGCGTGATAAACTTATCAAGGCGGCTTTAAAAGAGGAGTTATCGGTTCAGAGTTTTAACGCTAGTTTGCTGCGTGAACCGTGGCAAGTTTTGAAAAGTGATGGTCAGCCTTACAAAGTTTATACACCTTTTTGGAAAGCTTTAGTCAAAACGGGGATAACCCAAGAACTCTTGCCGGCGCCTGTGTCCATTCCTAGACCTGCTCAATGGCCGCCCTCGCTAGGCATAACTGATTTGCAGCTCTTACCCAAAATTGCTTGGGATCAAGTGATGATGCAAGCTTGGGAGGTAGGCGAGTTAGCTGCCTTCAAGAAACTCCACAATTTTTTAGAGACGAGTGTTACTCATTATAAAACCGCCCGTGACCAACCAGCGGTTTTAGGGACTTCCCGCTTATCGCCGCATTTACATTTTGGTGAAATTGGCCCAAGACAAATTACTTTCTTTGCCCAACAATATTTAGCGGAGCATCCGGAGTCTAGTGCAGGTGTAGAGCATTTTTTACAAGAAATCGCTTGGCGTGAATTTGCTTGGTATCTCTTGTACCATTTTCCACAAACGGTCACTGAACCTTTAGATCAGCGCTTTAAAAATTTCTCTTGGGAGCAAAATTTTGATACGCAGTTACAGCGTTGGCAGCAAGGTCAGACCGGTATCCCTATCATAGATGCAGGGATGCGTGAGTTGTGGCAAACCGGATGGATGCATAATCGGGTACGGATGATTGTGGCATCGCTCTTGACTAAAAATCTATTGATTCCTTGGCAACTCGGCGAGGCTTGGTTTCGTGATACTTTAGTGGATGCTGATTTGGCAAATAATGTGTTAGGTTGGCAGTGGGTAGCTGGTTGTGGTGCGGATGCAGCACCTTATTTCCGGATTTTTAACCCTATTTTGCAGGGTGAAAAATTTGATCCTCAGGGCGAGTATGTACGTCGGTGGGTTCCAGAGTTAGCCAAGAGGGCAGCAAATGAAATTCACCACCCGCGAGTGCTAGGTGATGGTTGGAACTATCCCTTACCCATCACCGATTTAGCGCTCAGTAGGCAAGCTGCCCTAGAGCGATACGCACGAATCAAAGTTTAGCGGAAAGTAACAAAAGCACCTGATTCACCGGAAGCGCTGCGTACCCGCATGAGGTTAGAGCGTGCTTCTGATTCGGAGCCGAAAGGAATACGTACTTTGTATAAGCCATCAACTGAGTCAACCACCGCGTTTAAGCCGCGGCTAGCCATTGAACTGCGGACTTGTTGGGCTTTACTACTGCTCCCTGAGGCAAATACTTGTACTGCAGCGCGCCCCGAGCTACTGCCAATGCTACCACCGCCGCTATTACCGCCCCCCGCATAGTAGTCATTACCACCGCTACTTGAGCCATTCGCATAGTAATCACCACCACTGCTACCGCTGTTACCACCGGTATTCGAGCTATAGCTGTCGTAACTATCATTGTTACCACCGCTATAGTCATATCCACCCGTTGTCCCAGCAGTATCATATCCACCTTGGTTAGCTTGAGTCCCCTGACTTTGGTCATAACCGCCCGTGGCATAACTATCATAGCCACCACCTTGTGGCTGTTGGGGTTGTCCACCTTGACCATAACCGCCACCGTATTGCGGTTGCTGAGGTTGAGTGGTTTGTGGTGGGTAATAATTAGAAGTGCTGCCTTGTTGTGGTTGAACATAACTACCACCGTAGCCACCACTACCAGTTAAAGGTCCTGCTTCTGGGATATTACTCGTTGACCCTGTCTCAGAGGTATCTTCATAGGGTGTATTGCTACATGCAGAGACAAAGAAAACAGTTGCTGACAAAGCCAAAGTCAGACGTAAAGAGTGTTTCATATTGTTTTTAGCCCTCAAATGAGTTGTTATCGCTTGATAAGACAATACTATAGCTGCACAGTTCACCAAACAAGCGGAACTATTGAAAGTGATTATAACCGTCTGGAAGATTAACTAAGTCATAATCGAGGCTCAGTTCTGTAATTTTGTCAGTAACTTCCCCAATCTTCGTTATAGTTATTTGGTTAACTAGTTGATAAGTTTCAATTTCAGCTAAAAGACTTTCGGGTGCTGTAAACAGTAGCTCATAATCATCACCGCCAGTCAGAGCCAAGACTAAGGCAGTTGATAAATTGAGTTTTTGTAAAGCAGGACTAAAGGGCAGATTTTGATGGTAAATGTTCGCCCCTACTTGGGAGCGCTTTAATAAATGTTTTAAATCAGCTACTAAACCATCAGAGATATCCATACAACTATGCGCACGTCCTTGTAACCACTGACCTAATGCCAAGCGGGGACTAGGATAATGAAGACGTTGTAGGCAATAATCGGCAGTTGCTGTGGGTAAACTGAGACGTTGTTGGGCAACAGCTAAACCCGCTGCGGCATCACCTAAATAGCCGGATACGAAAATAGCATCGCCAACTTGTGCACCTTTACGTAATAAGGCTTGTTGTTTGGCTGAGGTTCCCATCACTTGAATCGTGATACTTAAAGGCCCACGAGTCGTATCACCTCCGATTAAAAAGATACCCGCTTGACTAGCCAACTCTTTTAAACCGCGCGCAAATTCCTCTAGCCAAGCAATATCTACTGCAGGTAGGGTAAGAGCTAGCGTAAACCAGCGGGGTGTAGCACCCATCGCGGCTAAGTCACTTAAATTAACAGCCAAGGCTTTATATGCAATCGCATGGGCGGGAGTATTTAATGGAAAATGTACTCCATTGACTAGGGTATCAACAGAGATCATTAATTCTTCATCTGGACTTACTTGGAGAACGGCAGCATCATCACCAACACTTACTCGTACTTCTGAAGGCGCGTGTGTCCAAGTGAAATACTGCTGGATCAGGTCAAATTCATGCATGGCGATTAGCCCTTAGTTTAAAATAATGAAAGCCCCAACTAGCTGGGGCTTTCATTTTTCTGATGGTGCTAGAGACAAACACCATTGAACCGACACTGACCGAAGGATGCTTGTCTTTTCCTTGTACCCTAACCGACTCACATCCTCAGTTCAAGTTTAGTGCGAATTCTGTAGCTTGAAGGTCAGTTGGGATAAAAAGATTGTTTCTTGGGCTAAAAGGTGTGAATTTGCACCTAATAGGTCGTCTTTCCCTAATAAGCTTACTGCGGCACAAGCTTGAATTTTGTTACTATAGTTGTTTCTTAAAATAATGATGGATAACGACAATGCTGGATCCCAAGCGACTAAGAACTGAACTCGACGACGTAGCGCAACAGCTAGCACGACGCGGTTTTAAGTTAGATGTGGATGCAGTACGCACGCTCGAAGGGCAGCGTAAAGCACTCCAAACTCACACGGAAGATTTGCAGAATCAACGGAATTCGCGTTCTAAAAGTATCGGCCAAGCCAAAGCGCGTGGTGAGGATATTGCACCTTTGATGGCTGAAGTATCGAGTTTGGGTGAGCAATTAAAAACGGCTGAGCAGGATTTAGCGAAGATCCAAGCTGACCTAGAAGCGATTGCTCTAGGCTTGCCGAATATTTTAGATGCGTCTGTCCCTGATGGTGCGGATGAGACACAAAATATCGAAGTTCGACGCTGGGGTGAACCTAAAGCCTTCGATTTCGCAGCCAAGCAACATTTTGAATTAGGCGCAACTCAAGATTGGATGGATTTCGAGTCAGCGAGTAAATTGACTGGTGCACGCTTTGTGGTCTTGCGTGCAGCGATGGCACGTTTGCATCGTGCACTTACGCAATTTATGTTAGACACGCATACTCAGCAGCATGGTTATACGGAGCTGTATGTCCCGTATATGGTGAATGCGGATAGCTTACGTGGTACTGGGCAACTGCCGAAGTTTGAAGAAGATTTATTCAAACTAAATAATGAGCAAGGCTATTACCTGATTCCAACCTCTGAAGTGCCAGTGACCAATTTAGTCCGTGATACGATCGTGGACGCGGCTAGTTTGCCCCTAAAGTTTACTTCACATACCCCTTGTTTCCGCTCCGAGGCTGGTTCACATGGTAAAGATACACGGGGTTTGATTCGCCAACACCAGTTCGAAAAAGTAGAAATGGTACAAATCACCCGTCAAGATCAATCTTGGCAAGCTCTAGAAGAAATGGTGGGGCATGCAGAAACGATTTTGCAAAAGCTGGGTTTGCCTTATCGAGTCATCACACTATGCTCTGGCGATACAGGCTTCTCAGCCGCTAAAACTTATGATTTAGAGGTGTGGTTGCCTGGTCAGCAGAAATATCGTGAGATTTCCTCCTGCTCTAATACCTTAGATTTCCAAGCACGGCGCATGCTAGCCCGCTACCGTAATCCAGAAACTGGAAAAACAGAACTAGTCCATACGCTCAATGGCTCAGGTGTAGCAGTAGGCAGAGCATTAGTGGCTGTTGTGGAAAACTATCAGGAGGCTGATGGACGTATTCGTGTGCCTGAGGTTTTAAGAAATTATATGGGTGGAGCTGAGTATTTGGCTTGATGACTGTTTTACGCGCTGTACTGGCGTGTAGCCTATGCTTGACTGCCTGTTCTGGGCAGTCAACATCGACTGCTAATCCACAAGTCTTGGATTTTAATCAAACAATTTATTTAAATGGTAAGGCCATACAAGTTGCTATTTTCGATACACCGGCCAAACGTGAACAAGGTTTAATGTGGGTTAAGGAATTAGCGCCTAATTATGGTGCACTTTTTATTTTTGAGCGAGAAGATAAAGTTAATTTCTGGATGAAGAATACGTTAATTCCCTTGGATATTTATTTTTTTGATGTTCATTATAAATTAGTGAAGCTAGTAAAGGCTGCTCAGCCTTGTAAGGAAAGTTGTGAGATTTATACAGCTGAGCCGGTTATATATGTATTAGAAGTTGCTAGTGTGCACAACACTATAGTTAATTAATAATTTGTTATATTTTTTGTGAATTTATTACTTTCTGTTTAAAAATTAATCTAATGGTATACATTTACCCATAACATTATAGAGGGGTAGGCTATAGTTTATGCTCTTTATGTCAGGAGAGTAAGTATTATGAAAACATTGAAAATTTTTGTTTTAGGGATTAGTTGCTTATTATTAAGTGCATGTGTTACTACAACCAAACCAACCAATCAACCAACTGTTGGGTCTAAGCCATCTGATACTCCTCCGCGCCTTGTTAATAGCAATGTTCGGCAAGGTGTTGAGTGGGACAATCTAGCTGCCTTTGGCCCAGTCCCTGCAAATTTGCAAAAAGAAGGGGATGCAATTTGCAGTCAAGATACATTTATCTTCAAGTCCAAAGCTATTGGCTATCATCCAAAAGCGCTAGATAAAGCAGGAAAACCCATTGATGGTGGTGGCTACGCTTGTAGCGCTTAAGTTATTTCAAGAAGTATCCGATAAAATTTTCAAGGTCGAATTATAGTTTTGCTTTGAGGAAAAATATAGTAGAATATACAAAGCGCCTTTTCGTATCCTTTGAATAACTAAGGAGAGTTTAATGAATTCAAAAATTTTAGGCATAGTAGTTTCAGGCTTGCTACTTAGCTCTTCAGCTTTTGCAGCTTCACCAGTTGCAACTGTAACAGCTGTGAGCGGTGATGTTAAGGTTGAGACACTTCAAGGTAAGCGCTTAAATGTAACTCCCAGTATGCAACTAACTGAAGGCTCTACTTTGTTAGTCTTGAAAGGCAAAGTTAATCTTCAATATAAGTCTACTGGTTGTAAACAAGCACATACTCCAAATACATTAGTTGCTATTAGTGAAGCTAGTCAATGTGCACCTGGTCAGCAATTAGCGATAGGTGCAGTTGGTGCTACAGCGGATGGATCTATGGCTGCGGTTAGTACAACAGGTACTACTGGTGCTGTAGCAACTGGTACCACCAGTACGACTACCAGTTTACTGTCAGGGCTTGGATTATCAGCGGGTGCTACTGGTGCTGTTGTTGCTGGTGCCGTTGTTGTTGGTGCTGTTGTTATTGACAATAATAGTGGCAGTAACTAATCTGCTAAAAGTTATTTAGTTTAGAAAAGAGAGCCATTTTTATGGCTCTTTTCTTTTTAGGAAAATAGCTAATAAAAAAGAAAACATTAGAGCATTTGCCGGCGTATGAAAGTTAAAATCTACCAGAGCATGTAATAATAATAAAGTGACACTAATGCCTGCTGCAGTTTTCAAAAAGCGAGCTTCATCCCAAGTGAATTTTCTTAAGTTAATCCAGCCTCGTATGTAAACTATAAAAAATAGAGCAACAAATACGATCCCAATAAGACCTGTTTCAAATACAAGCTCTAAATAGTCATTGTGCACATGATTAAGAAACTGTAATTGATCATAAGGTTGAATAGTACGATATAGCTCCTGAAACGTGCTAGGGCCTGTACCCAAAGGAAAAAATTGTTTAATTCCTTCTAATGCTACTTGGAAATACCACCAGCGGCCATCCTCAAAAGGGTCGAGTGCTATAAAACGATTGAGTACAGGAATAATGCCGATGCTGCTTGCTACAACAATACTGACTATAGCTAGAGTAGAGGCTAGACTAATCCCGCGCTTACCACCAATATGACGCGCAAAGATAAGAGTGCTTAATAAAATAGCTAATACTATTAAGAAAATGCCTGCTCGTGAGCGAGATAATGTAGCTCCGATTATAAGAAAAAGAATTGCTAGCGTAATTAAGCCTATACCTATGATGGCTCGAGTACGAAAACCATCTTGCCTATGTCGATGGATGAATGCCTTACTACCAATCTGAAAAAAGAACTGGCTCAAGACTAAAGGCAAGGTCAAATACAAAAATACGACAAAGTGGTCTCGGTTAATGTAAGTCCCAACAGCATCACCACTGGCTGCTTGATCATTATGAGCGCCAAAGGGAAAAAATGTTGCTGATTCAGTGGTGTATTGAGCCATCCCTAATAGAGCTTCTAAGCAAGCGACAGCAATTAGTACATAAGTTATCTTAATTTGTGAATCGATCGGTTGTACCAGTGCGGCGGTAAAAATAGCAAGTGGGGGTAGAAGTGCAAGAGCAGCATGCATCGTTTTTTCTGGTACCATACTCAAACTTAGCCACGGGTAGCTATTAGTTAGTGTGTGATAGTTTACCAGTGCTTCTGTGTAGTGATCGCGTCCAGGCAGGATTTGCCATAAACTTACAGGGATAGGTATAAGATAAATGAGTGGGATAGCTAAGCCTAAGCTTAAAGTTATCCATGCTAGTTTAGGCAACTTAGGCAGAATATTACCTTGCCAATACGTAATAGCCAGTAAACTGATGCCAGTTACCTCAAGAAAAAGTAAGGAGTTGATACTCTTGCCACCTGCAATGAGTGGTGCTCCTAAGAGCATGAGTATAATTAGACTAAACTGTAAACGTGCGATCATTGTGGTTTTGCTAATTGGCGGTTTATGCGGATATCATCAAACCAGAGGCTACCCTTAAAAAAATGATTATTAACAAAGGGGCTACTAGCTTCTAAACGCACGATCTGGAAAACACAATCATTAGCTGGGACTTCAAAGTCAAATTTAAGTTCTTCCCATGGCTTACGTTTGGCTAATACTGTGGATTCACCCAATAATGTGTTTTTATTGTTCATACAGTGCATTCGCCAACGTAATCCTTCACCAGTTTGTAAATTATCTACTCGAGCGCGTGCGCTAAAACTATAGAGTCCTGCATTTAATTTAGTAACTTGACTAATATGGCGGAAGTTAATTCGATCTTTATCATTTAAGCTAAGGTGTAACGCTCGTTGCCCTACCATACCATTCGTTGCGGCAATCTCGGTTTTCACTAAAGGCGATTTGGCGAATTGCCAATCGAACCCTGCTGTTTTATCTGTATTCTCAAAACTACCATTATAAATAAATCCACTTTCATTTAATTGATTTTCATTTAATCCTGCCAACCAGACAAAATAGGCTTCTTCCCACAGTTTACTTTTAATTAGACTATTAATAAATGTGGCTCGTTCTTCTTGAGTTAAGGTAGTCGTATCAGTATCACGCAGATTATACAGTACTCTTAGCTGGGATAAGGATTGCTCTTGTTGGGCCGTATAATTAAAAAAGCCCAACCACCAAGATGGAGGATTTTCTGTATAGTTTTTTAATACTTCGAGCCCTTCTTGATAGCTCAGCAGTTTAAATAAAATTGGATAAATATCCTTACGCAAGGAGGGGGCGCGTACCATCAGAATATGCCATGCATGCATTAATTTAGGCAGATTATTTTGTACTTGCCAGTAAGATGCCAGTTTAATTTGTACACCAATGTGTGCTGGCCACAATTGCTCCGCTAGAGGAGCAAGTTTAGCTGCATCTAATCCTAACTTGTCATCTTTAGCAGCCACTGTGACTAATTGAGCGAAAGCCAAGCCATTGGTTATATTTTTTCTTATTGCTTCTAGCGCCTGCTGCTTGGCAAGTTCAGGATTGTTTTGCTCTAAAGCCCGGTCAGACTGTTTCAATAAGGTCTCTGGATGTGCAACTTGCCAAGTTTGTATAGTTTTATCAGGCGATGCATCAATAAAATCACTGGGTGACATACCTCCTGTTCGATAAGCAAGACTTAAAGCCAAGCACAAAGCAGAAAGCAGAATAATCAATAACTTTTTAAGCATAGGGCAATTCTATACCAAAACTAGGCCTATAAGTTATTTGCATAAGTAGCCGCCACCATCGATTTCTTTAGCATTTTCATCAAGTGCTTTAGGGTGATAACCTATGGCCACCCCCATACCACTTTTCTTACAGAGCCTATTGCCAAATTCTTGTAAACTTGTTGGGACACTACCGAATAGCCTAGTATTGTCCCACTTAACTTCCTTGTAAGACTCAGAGTCGCCATAGGTTTTTACAACTAGCTGTGGGGGGTAGGGACTAGGTTGCACGGCAAGCGTTTCGGTCACCATCTTTCTTGGTTGAGTACTTGTTTTTACAGTGATAGTAGTTGCAATAGTGTTCTGAGGTTGAGGGCGAGCTTGTATTGGAGTGCTTTGAGCAAGCTGCAAGTTAGCTAATTCAGATTGTCGTTTTTGTTCACGTTTTCTGGCCTCTTCTTGGCGTTTAGCTTCGGCCTGCCGTTGTAGCTCTTTTTGTCGTGCAGTTTCTGCTTGTTGCTTTTGTAGATTGGCCAAGCGTTGAGCTTCAGCGGCTTGTTTGGCGGCTAGTTCTCGCTGCTGTGTTTCTTCTGCTAAACGGCGAGCCTCTGCTTCGGCTTGTTGTCTTTGTCGATTGGCTAAGCGTTGTTGCTCCGCCTGTTGAGCAGCAGCCAACTCAGCTTGTTGTCTTGCTAGTTCGCGTTGCTGAGCTTCTTCGGCTAAGCGTTGTTGTTCGGCTTGCTGTCTTGCTAATTCGCGTTGAGCTTCTGCTTCAGCTTGCTGTTTTGCAAACTCTTTTTGCTGGGCTTCTTCTAGGCGTTTAGCTTCGGCCTGTTGTTTTTCTAGTTCTCTTTGCTTTGCCTCTTCTGCAAGTCGTTTTGCTTCTGCGGCTTCTTTTTGCCGTTGCTGTTCTGCCATTTGGCTGGCGAGCTTAGCAGCTCGTGCAGCCTGTTGCTCTTGCTCTAATTGTCGTTTGGCAGCAGTTTGTTGTTCTTGCAACTCTAAGGCTTTGAGTGCTTCTTCGGCCTGCTTTTGTTGAGCTTCTAATTCAGCTAAACGTTGTTCTCGGAGCCCACCTTGTTGATCATTTGCTAGATTGGTAGGTTGAGCAGTAGATAGATCAGCTTGTTGTGTTAATTGTTGTTGCTGCTCAAGTAATTGGGCTAGACGTTGTTCTGCTTCAACTTGTTGCTGTTGTATGTCTTTGAGTTTTTGGCTCGCTTCAACATACTCTGCTTGTTGTTGCTCTGCTAAGCGTTGCGCTTCTACTTTTAGTGCTGCTAACTTAGTGTCTGTATCCGTTGTTGCTAAAGTGTGACTTCGCTGTTGTGCGCTGTTGAGTGCCCACCATTGATAAAAACCATAAGCACTGGCTAAAAGTGCTAGCAGAGCCAGGGCTAAACCATAGCGCTGTAAGAAACTAGGCTGAGGTACTGGTAAATTGTTTAAATCTGAGAGTAGATGGTCAGGATTAGCTTGGCGCTGTTCGCGTTTATAGGCTAGCGCTCTTGCTAATGCTTGCCAGCGGTGTTCGGGTAATTTGATGACAGTTGCGGGTATTGTTTTCTTAATGGCTGCTTCAATACTATTGTCTAAAACAAATGGCAAGTGGCCATTGAGCATATAATAGATGAGGGCGGCAAGCGAGAAAGTATCATCAGCTTCGGTCGGTTTATTGCCCATGGCTACTTCAGGGCTAATAAAGCTAGAGCTCAGGCTAAGTTTACTTTTAGTCTGGTTGCTCGTGCTTAAGATTTTGAGGGTGGCAGCAATCGGGGTATTGAGGAGTAGATATTGCTTATCTAAAGTTTGTAAAATCGAACCGACTTCTAAATAGCCGTAAGCACTATTTAATGGGGTTTTGCGTAAGGCTCCTAGAATAGCTTCAGCATGTCTTAAGGTGTCTATAAGGGAGAAGCCGTGACGGCCTAAAGGTTTGATTTGCTGCTCAAGCACGATACCTTCGGATAAAGCTAGTAAAAACCAAGCACCTTCCATAGTGAAATCACTATCGATCACAGCCGGTAAAGTGGTCGCAAATTCTGGTAAGACGCGCGCTAAAGTAAGAGCAAAATTTTCTATCTGTAATAGTGCAGGGTTGACAATAACTAGAATAGAACGAGTAGCTTGTGCATTCGCATCTAAGGTATGAATATCTTCTGCCCAATACAGCTGGCTAAGGCTAGTATCACTTATAAACTCTGTAACGCGGTAGCGATTAGCAAAAACAAACCCTAGCTTCCGTTCAGATGAAGCTAGGTGTTGCTGAAGTGATAGCTTTGTACCCACTATCTAAAGCCCTCAATGCGATGCACTTTAAGTAAAATAGTGGATGCTAATATAAAGCCTTAACCTTTTTCCAGTAACTTATTATTTTCACCATAGCCATAATAGTTATAGTCATAATGATAACCATAACCTGTACCTTGCTTAGCTTTACTGGCTACCGTACCAATTACATTGACACGCGCTTGACGTAAGCGCTTGAAGGCTCCAACTAAAGCTTGTTTTTTCGTCTCACCCATCGCAATCGAGAGAATGGTTGCTGTTGCTTGATTAGAAATAATTAAGGCATCCGCCAGACCAAGAACAGGGGGCATATCAACGACCACCATGTCATAACTACCTTCATGTACTAGGCTAAATAACTCAGCTAAGCGCCCACTAGATAGTAACTCTACCGGGTTAGGTGACATAGGGCCTGCGGTAATAACATCGACATCTGGGATTTGTGTGTGTTGTAGCACAGCTTCATACGAATCTTGACCTGTTAAATAATTAGTTAAGCCTTTAGAGTTATCTAGGTCTAAACGTTTATGAATCGAGGGGTTGCGTAAGTCAGTATCGACTAAGAGTACTTTTTTACCAGTTTGAGCCATTACAGTTGCTAAGTTAACTGCAGTAGTTGACTTACCCTCTGAGGCTGCAGCACTGGTAATAGCCAATACTTTAGGCGTACCATCTTTGGTAGAGAACAATAAATTCGTGCGTAATGAGCGAAAGGCCTCAGCAAAAGCTGAACGTGGATCCGTTTGGGTGAGTAGTGCTAGCTTTTTTGCCTCTTTAATTTTAGAGCGTGGTACAATACCTAAAACCGGTAAACCCAGAAGTTTCTCGGTATCTTCTGCATGACGTACACGGTCGTCCATAAACTCTAATAAGAAGGCAGTGATTAAGCCAAGGAATAAACCTAGTGCAGCACCCAAGGCAGTATTAAGTTTTTTATTTGGTTTATGTACTTCAAAAGGAATGACAGCTGGGTCTACTACAGCAATATTATTAGTTCCAATGCCGCCTGCAACACCAATTTCTTTTTGGCGGGCCAATAAACCTTCATAAATATTACGGTTACTCTCGACTTCACGCTTTATCTCATTGTAACCAACGTTTTTATCTCGCAAGTTAACATATTCATCTTTTTGTAGAGTTAATTGCTCACGTAAAGCATCTTCTCGCTGTTTAGCTGCTAGATATTTGGCTTTTAAGTCTTCAACAATGGTTGAATTTATATTACCGGTTTCTTTTGCAATTTGCGCTTGTAATTCACTAATTTGCTGTTTCAAATTAGTTTGCGTATTACTATTCAATGCTTGAGTTTCGCGTTGGATTTGACCTTGTAGCTCTGCAATTTGCTGTCTCAGATTTGACTGAGTATTAACATTTAAAGCTCTAGTTTCGCGTGCAATTTGTGCTTGTAATTCATCAATCCGCTGTTTTAGGTTTGTCTTATTGCTACTAGTTAAAGATTTCGTTTCAGCAGCAATGTCCGATTTTAAACTATTAATTTTTTGCTGTAGCTGAACCATTAAAGGATAAGCAGGTTTATAAATTTGTGCTTTTTCTCGGTAATCACTTTCTAAACTAGCTAAATCGCGTTTCATTCCTTGGATGGTTGGATTATCAAAGGCATTAGTTGCTGAGTTGGCACCCTGATATTGGCTTTGTAATTGGGCCAATTCTTGAGTCAAGCGTTGAATAGTTGGATTGTCAAATGCACGTGAAGATGAGGTTTCAGCTTGTAATTGACTTTGTAGCTCAGCTAATTGACGCTTTAACCCTTGAATAGTCGGATTATCAAATGCATAGGAAGAGCTCAAGCCCGCTTGATATTCACTTTGTAGCTTAGCTAGGTTTTTCTTCATTTCTTGAATGGTGCTGTTTTGCAAGGTAGTAGTAGCACCTTGAGCTTTCGAGGCTTGTTCATAGTCACTTTGGATCTTAACCCGATCATTTTCAGCTTGTGTCAATGCTTGGTTAAGTTCACGCATTTTCTGTGAAGTTAATGACTCTTTGTCATCCGTGACAATAATCCCTTTGTCTTTAGCATAGTTATTTAATTTCGCTTCTGACTCTAACATCCGTCCCTGAGCTAATGTGACCTCTTCTTTAAGTTTTTGCTCTGCATATTGAGCTGCATTACGGCGACGCTCTAAGTTAAGCTCAATAAAATTATCAGCTAGAGCATTAGCTATATCAGCGGCACGTTTTGGATCAGTATCATCATAATGCACCGTGACTATTTGAGAGTTTTTAACCGGTGCAATGGAAACATTTGCCAAGAAATATTCTGATAGAGGTTTTTCCCCAAGCAACATATCTTGTGGTTTTGCATTATCTGTGTCTGTACTATTAGCAGTTGCTTCAGTGGTAGCCAAGGATAGTTTGAACTTATCCCATTGTTCAGCAAAAAAGGGTTTGGCTAATTGATCACCTTTTAAGGCTGACTCTAAGCTAAGTTGGTCAATCACCCGATTGGCTAAAGTATTACTTTGCAATAACTCATATTGTGTCTGATAGAAGTCTTTAGTGTTTGGCGTGGTCGCTTGAGCTTGAGCCTGAATATCGTATTTCAAGATATTTTGATTTTCAGGGTCAATTTGTAAAGTAGTACTTGCCCGATAAATAGGTGTCATCATAAAAGTAATAATGACAGTTAATGCTAAGACTAAAAGTGCAATACTTAAAATCAGCCATTTGCGTCTGACGATAACCTGCCACAATTCACGCAGATCAATTTCATCATCATCTTCATCCGCACGCTCTTCAGGGTAATTGTAGGGTCTTAGAGCTTGATTGGGGTCAGTTAATACCAAAGCTGATTTATTTTGCTCTGGTAGGTTACTAAGGTAATTTTGGGAGTGCATCGAACTCTCTGTTTAGCTATTAAGTTGTTAAGGAACGAATACTCTAAAAGGATTCAGGATAGAGCCAACTTCACGTAGCCAGAAGCGAGCATCAGAGCGATGGACGATAATACGGTCATCATTTCTAAGATATGGATCACGCATTTTGCCATCGCGAATAGCGTTTAGATCCACATTATAGGCCTTTAAGACATTGCCTTGTTTACGAAATAAAACCGTCTTACTTGGGTCTGCAAGACTATTTAGCCCTCCAGATAAGGCCACAGCTTGTACTAATGTCATATCTCCTTTAATAGGAAAAACACCAGCTGTTTTAACTTCACCCTCTACGGTTACTCGTTGAGCAGTGAATTCTTGGATAAAAACAGTAACTTGAGGGTCTTGTAGGTAAGTAGCGCCAAGTTTTTGCGCTAATTGCTTTTCAAGTTGCCCTTGGCTTAAGCCTTCAACACGCATAGTGCCAATGAGCGGCAAAGATATATTGCCCCGTGGGTCAACTCGTACAGGTTGAGATAATTCAGGCGCTTGAAAAACTTTAATATCTAATAAATCATTAGTGCCTATTTTATAGTCTTGTTGACTGGGGTTGTAATCAAGTTCACTAATACTAGAAAAAACATTAGTTGTCGCTGCTGCGGGTGAAGAACCACTTGAAGTAGTTTCGGTACTAGGGCTAGTACTACAAGCAGATACTAATGCACTGGTTGCTACCAGTAGGTAAATGTGGGCTAATTTAAGCATAAGATTTTGACACTCTTAACAAAATTAGAAGAATTGTAGTCCAGCAAAGACTCTAGGGTGGGAATTATACCCGAAAACCCTTCTAAATTTAGGCGGATTATTTACGGTATACAGCAAAGTTAGATCAGTACCACAGAATTTTTAGCAAGAGCTACCGCTATACAAATGATTTCAAAGGATTTGGATTCGAGAAAGTGTACAAAATTGCTGCTAAAAGCAACCCTCTCTTAGCAAGTAGCTTGGGAAAGAACGGTAGGATTTATATGTATTAGCTGTTTTTTTGTATAAGGTTATTTATTTTCAAGCAATGCTTTCAACTTTTGTAGTTCAGTATCTAGCAGAGATTGATTAGACCGACTTTCAAGGTTAAGTCTCAATACAGGCTCTGTATTAGAACTTCTTAAATTAAATCGCCAGTCGTCAAACGTTAGACTAATACCATCGGTTTCATCAATAGTAATCGCTTTAGCTTCATACTCTGCTCGAATGACTTGTACTGCTGTACTTGGATCTCTTAGGTGAAAATTGATCTCTCCAGGTGATGGATAAGCTGCAATACGTTCGTTGACTAAAGTAGAAAGTGGTTGTTGTTTAACAGAGACTAATTCAGCGACTAAAAGCCAAGGAATCATACCACTGTCACAGTAGGCAAAGTCGCGGAAGTAGTGGTGCGCGCTCATTTCACCGCCATAAACAGCATCTTCCACACGCATCTTTTCTTTAATAAAAGCATGGCCTGTTTTACTTTGAATCGGGATGCCGCCATTTTTTTCAACTATTTCAATGGTATTCCAGGTTAAGCGTGGGTCATGAATAATTTTAGCGTTGGGTGCTTTTTGTAGAAACGCTTCTGCCAGCAACCCCACAATATAGTAACCCTCGATAAACTGACCTGCTTCATCAAATAGGAAACATCGATCAAAATCCCCATCCCAAGCTATACCAAAGTCAGCCTGATGCGCAATCACTGCCTGTTGTGTATCAGCGCGACATTCAGTTAATAAGGGATTGGGGATGCCATGTGGAAAATGACCATCAGGTTCATGATGAATCTTAATAAAGGTAATCGGTATGGATAGTTGTTTAAAACGAGCTTCTAAAGCATCTATCACATGACCTGCTGCACCATTACCCGCATTGACAAGCAATTTTAAGGGTGTAATTTTGCTGGGATTAATATAGGTGAGTAAGTGATCAATATAGGCACTTAAGGTGGATTGTGTTCGATAACTACCTTGTTGTGGAATGGATGGGAAGTTTGCCTGTTCGGCTAATTGTTGAATGACTTTTAATCCACTATCACCACTAATAGGACGTGAACCCGCCTGCACTAATTTCATTCCATTGTAATCAATAGGATTATGACTGGCAGTAACTTCTACACCACCTTCAACGCCCAAATGAAAGGTGGCAAAATAAATTTCTTCTGTCCCTGTCAATCCTAAGTCAATGACATTAATACCTGAATCCTGTAAACCTTTCGCTAAAGCTAATTTAAGGCTTTCAGAGCTTAGTCGTACATCGCCACCCACCACAACGGCTTTGTCAGATGTGTGTTCAGGGTTTAGCCACAGGCCATAAGCACGCCCAATACGATAGGCAATTGATTCGTTTAATTCTTCGCCAAGTTTTCCGCGAATGTCATAGGCTTTGAAGCAGGTTAGCTTGGTCATGATTTAGACTCAGAACGTCCATATTGATCTTCAAAACGCACGATATCGTCCTCTCCCAGATAACTGCCTGATTGTACTTCAATCAATTCTAAAGGAACCTTACCTGGATTGGCTAAGCGATGCATTGAACCTAATGGTATATAAGTGGATTGATTTTCGGTCAGCAGAAAAACACGTTCATCACAAGTCACTTCAGCTGTTCCTTTTACTACGATCCAATGTTCCGCACGATGGTGATGTTTTTGTAAAGAAAGTTTTGCACCAGGCTTGACTACAATACGCTTTACTTGGAAGCGTTCACCGTGATCAATAGAATCATAACTACCCCAAGGACGGTTTACTTCACGATGAATCACCGCTTCTGAGCGGTGTTGAGATTTTAACTGATCCACAATTGTCTTGACCGCTTGAACTTGACTTTTATGCGCGACTAAAGTGGCATCTTTGGTATCGACAACCACTAAATCATTTACTCCCACCAAACTCACTAAGCGTTGCTCACTGTAAACCAAGTTATTGTGTGAGTTATGCAAACACGTTTCACCCCGTAATACATTCCCTTGTGGGTCTTTTTCACCCACATCCCAGACGGCTGACCAAGCACCGACATCATTCCAACCTGCATTGAGTGGAACTACTGCCGCGTGAGGTGTTTTTTCCATGACTGCATAATCCACTGAAATATCAGGGCATTCGCTAAAAGCTTCGCGATCTATACGGATAAAATCACCATCTTCTTTGGGGTTTTTTAGAGCAATTTGGCAGGCTTTTAATACATTAGGCGCATGACTTTCTAGGGCTTGTAGATAGGCATCAGCACGAAATAAGAACATTCCGCTATTCCATAGATACTGACCACTTTTTAGATAAGCCTCAGCCGTTTCTCGATTAGGTTTTTCTGTGAAAGCGGAAACTTGCTGTATGTTAGGTGATATGCTGAGTGTATGACCTGTTTGAATATAGCCATAACCTGTTTCGGCATGGGTAGGAACAATCCCAAATGTCACTAGATAGCCTGCCTGTGCCGCATCGCTTGCCAATTGAATCGCTTGATGAAAAGCAGTTTTATCTTGAATCACATGGTCAGCGGGTAAAACCAATAGTAACGCATCAGGTGTGTGTTGGCTGACTTTTAAAGCCGCTAATGCAATAGCAGGCGCGGTATTGCGACCTATAGGTTCTAGCAGAATGCCTAGGTTTGACAAACCCAACTCACGTAATTGTTCAGCCACCATAAAACGATGATCTTCATTGCAAACAATGAGTGGTGCTTGTAATGATTCTAAGCCTGCTAAGCGTATGCAAGTGGTTTGGAATAGCGTGGTATGTTCAGTAACGGGGAGAAATTGTTTAGGGCGTTGTTGGCGAGAAAGAGGCCACAGGCGTGAGCCAGTGCCACCTGAAAGAATAACAGGTATTATCATAATTAATAGGATATATTATTTTTGATATTCTTCAGGTCTGATTCAACCATCATGACACATAATTCTTCTAATGTCGTTTTAGATTGCCAAGAAAGTTTATTTTTAGCTTTTGTCGCATCACCAACTAATAAATCTACTTCTGCTGGCCGGTAGAACTTGGGATTCACTTTCAAGATAATTTTACCGGTAGCAGCATTTATACCAATCTCATTTTCATGCGATCCCTCATATATAATATCTATGCCAACAGCCTTAAATGCGAGTGTAACAAAGTCTCTAACCGTTTCAGTTCGGCCTGTTGCTAATATATAAGTATCAGGTTCATTGGCTTGAAGCATTAAATACATACCTTCTACATAATCTTTAGCATAGCCCCAGTCTCGTTTTGAATCTAGATTTCCAAGTTCCAAAGTATTGGTCTGATTTAGTTTTATTTTAGCAACAGTATTAGTGATTTTTCTTGTAACAAACTCTAGCCCTCTTAATGGTGATTCGTGATTAAAAAGTATACCAGAAGCAGCAAACAGATTGTAAGATTCTCTATAGTTAATAGTACTCCAATGAGCAAATAATTTTGCCACCCCATAAGGGCTACGAGGGTAAAATGGCGTTGTCTCTGTTTGGGGTATACATTGTACTTTGCCAAATAATTCGGACGTCGATGCTTGATAAAATTTAATCTTGGGATTGACTATTCTAATTGCTTCTAAAAGATGTAAAGGCCCCAAGCCTGTTATTAATGCGGTAGCTAGTGGTTGCTCAAAAGAAACACCAACAAAACTCTGAGCTGCTAAGTTGTATACCTCATCAGGTTGTATTTCACTTATCAACCTAATAGCTGAGGATTGATCTGTAAGGTCGTACTCTACTAAAGTTAGGCTTGGATGATTATGTATATTTAGTGTCTCTATGCGCCAAAAATTGACAGAAGCTGAACGCCTAAAGGTTGCATATACTTTGTAATTCTTTGCTAAAAGAAACTCAGCAAGATAGGCTCCATCCTGTCCCGTTATGCCAGTGATTATCGCTATTTTCATAAATTACTTATGCCAATCTGAATAGTTAAAAGCTTTTAATTTTTCTTCAACAAAGATTGAAAAAAAATTCTTAAAATTTGTATCATTAAAGTGTTCAGCATGTTTTCTTAGAAAAGAAGCATCGAAATTTTCTGATTCGAATTTTGATATAGCGTCATTTAATGATTTTATAGTATTTTCTTTAAAAATGACACCAGTTTTCATATGTAAAACGGTTTCTAAAGCACCCCCTTTCCCATAAGCAATTACAGGTGCTCCGGCCGCCATAGCCTCTATTGGCACTATACCATAATCTTCTATACCCGGAAAAATTAATCCTTTGCATGTTTCTAAATATTGAGTTACAACATCATTAGACTGACGCCCCATAAATTTGATATTGGAATTTGCTATGCTTTTCAAATATTTTAATAGTTCACCATCACCAATTACAATTAGTTTCCTCCTATTTTCATTAAAGGCATTTACTGCTAACTCTATACCTTTATACGGAGTAAGTTGACCTAAATATAAATAATAATCTTCTCTTTTTTTTGTATAGATAAATCTTTTTGTTTCAGTGGGTGGGTAAATCGTCGCTGCATAGCGTCGATAATATTTTTTTATTCTTCGAGCGACAAAGTTAGAGTCTGCTATAAAATAGTCAACTCTTTGTGCACTAAGTTGATCAAGGACTCGAATATAATGTGAGATAAATTTGAATAGTAGCTTTTTAGGTAAAAAACGGATTTTTTCTGCATATAGTGAGTGCATATCCCAGATGTATCTCATAGGGGAAAAACAGTAGCAGATATGCAATGTATTTGGTCCAGTTATAAGAAATTTACCTGGTCCTGATTCAGTGCTTATAACTAAATCATATGTTGATAAATCTAATTGCTCTGAAGCAAATGGCATTAAAGGAAGGTACAGTTGATAGTATTTATTAGCAAAGGGTAGTTTTGCTATAAAAGTAGTTTTTATATTGCCTTTGTAATGGGAAGGAAGTGTTGATCTTATTAAGGTCTCATCGGCTACGTGTAAGTACAAGTCTGCGTTAGGGTAAAGATCTATGATATTCTTAACTACTAATTCACCTCCTCTATTAGTAATCCACCAGTAATGAAAAATAGCTATTTTCATATCAATTTCCTAATATTTTTTCGTTCGTTTGCAAGTAAAACTAATATAAAGGAGGTGAACCACAATACTTGGCCTGCAATTAAGTGACTATCAAATAAAGAAGCAACCAATATACTTGTAAATAATGTGGTTTTAAATAGAAAATTTTTATCGGTTCGCTTTATCGATTTTAATTGCATTTTAATAAGTATAAAGAATAAAGATATACCTATTAAACCATAACAATAATATATATATAAGTATAAATTGTGACTAGATGTTACTGTTTTATCATATTCGTAAAGATTATCCAATTTTAAGGTACCGGGCCCATGCCCAATTAGTAGATTCATAATTCCATCATATTTAAACAGGGAATTCCAGATATCAAGGCGGCCGCTACTTAATAAATTAAGAGAGTTATTGTCGATTTTGAATATGTAATAAAGTAGAAAAAATAATAAGAGAAAAAGAATTGAGATAGACAAGATCCTAGTTCTTTTATTGGCTTTGTTGATTAAATAAAATAGATAGCATGAGATTAATGTAACTTTTGCACCATCCGAATCAGTTTTATAAAAAGTAAATAAGAAAAATATTATCACGAAAAGTAAAATTAGTTTTCTGTAGGGGGCTATATTAGACCTAACCCCTAGCTCCTTGAAACATAGTATTAAATTTATTGTAATAATAAAGGCAGTTAAATTTGGGGATCCATATAATTTTATACTATATCTGGGTTCATTTAGATCGTAATAAGACCAATCTTGAAACCAACCGATTAAAATTAAAATAAAATGTGAGATTATAAATAGAAAAATAATATTTTCTTTATTAACTATTATTATTTTAAAAAAAAGATAACCGCAGATTATTAAAATAATCTTACTATAGTCTATAAAAGAATCTATATTTATGGAGATAATAAATCTTATGCTTATAATTATAATTAAAAAAGCAGTTATTGTAGTAAATTTTATTTTCTTACTTAAATAAAAATAGGAAAACAATATAACCAAACAAAGATTTGATGTATATAATCCAGTGCCTTCTATTATTTCAAAATTAAAAAATACCAATACTAATATTAGTACGGAAAGGAAAAGAAAATTCTTTTTTATTTTAATTTCCATAATCTGGTTAAATAATTATTAACAATTGTATCTAAGAGTTGAAGGTTTATTTTTTTATTTGAAGCCATATTTTCTTTTGTAAAATCTATGATATTTTTTATTTTATTATAATCTATTTGATAGGTAGAAAAGTTTACAGACTTATCAAAGCATTTATTTTTTATCGAAAATGAAGGAATTTTGAGCAAGTTTGCATCATATAGTACAGTACTAATATGACTTAATACGGCATGTTTTGATGCTAAACTTTTGCCTAAGTCTTGCTCAATATCCTGTTTTGCTTGTAGAAAAATTGGGTGGCTCAGTATTCTTTTCATCAGTTTAGGATTCAAGTAACTTCCTGGATGCAACCTTATATAAAAGATTAAAGTATCATTTTCTGCATATGATTTTAACATATGAATTATTTTAGACCACTCATCTAGAGAATTAAAAAGTGAGCACTTTATTGGGGAAAACATCACATCATGATGTAATGCTATTAGTATATTAATTTCTTTTAATGGTATATCATGAATTTTTCGATTTACTAAATAACTGTAGAACAAATTATACTTAATTAACTCGGGAGCTTCTATAACATTGCTATTGGTTCTTTCACTTATGATTTTTGAAACAGTTTGATCATATGTTAAATAAGTATCAAAAATACCACTACCACTTTGCCCATAACAACCTAACCCTAAAGAAGGATAACCGATTAATTTAATTGATAAAGAATTTGAAATCTTTCGCAAAAACTTAAATTTAGCAGGAGTCATAATACCAATACCGTGCTGTATATTTATAATTTTTACGTTAGAAAGCTTATATTTATCTTTTATATAGCTAAGTAATTCTGCCCATACCCCTTCGTCAAGCATATAGATATAGCATATATTGTTACGATTATTAATTAATATCTTATGAATTTCTTCATCAATAAATTTAAATAATTTTTTATAGAAGAAAAATCTAAACTTACTTATCTTTGAGTACTCTATTGATTTTACTAGATTTTTTAAATTATCCGGATATTTAATGTCTATAAAAAAATCGTTTTTATTAATAAGGAGTTGTTTTATAGGTTTGAAATAATCAGTTGGTCTAGGAACAACTTCTAAAAAAATATGAATTTTTTTCATAGATATGCTTTTAAATTATTTGGTCATGTATTTAATCAGTTGAAAGAGTGTCTAGGGATAGATTCACCGACGACCTTATCATGTCCCTCGACAGACCTAGAAAAACAAATCGTCTTTCGAGCTAACCGCTTTAAATGAGTTCTCAAATTTAAATGCTGTCGCTCAATGCTCTGGGTGTAATGCTTGGTCATCAGATGCTTATCCTCCGGCAGTAAGCGTTCATAAGCCCCCCAGTCCTCTGTGCAATACAACCGAAAGGTGAATCGCTCTAGTAAGCCCAGCAGGTGCTTCAAACACTCATCCACTCGTCGTCCGAAGGTGTACGCAAAGACGCACTTGAGATGCGGCGACCACGCCTACCACCACCAACGGGGTTCTGATTTCTTCCCTACCTACGACCACTGCTCATCCATTTCACACACCCGTGCTAACCGGTGTTCCAAAGCTAGGGCTTCTAGCGCTAAGGGGTTCATCGTCGGTGGGCTGAGTTTTTTAAATGACGCACCACGGTCGTCGGACTGATCTTCAGCACTCGACCCGTATCACGTACCCCTGAGCCCTTCATCGCCATCTCAATGATCCGCTCCGCCACGCCAGAGCGATTCGCTTCATAACGGTAGTTCAACTGAAAACCGTGATGACACCCTCGACAGCGATAACGCGCCTCGCCACGACGATACACTCTACTTTCGCATGTCGGACATAATACTTCTACACTCGCCATCACGTTCTGCCGTCCTGTTGAACTCCCGCTTAGTCTAACTTCCTTTCAACTGATTAAATACATGACCAATTATTTTATTACTCTTAAACAAAAAAACAATTCGGAGGCAGGTATTATATATGCGAGAAAACGCTCATAGACTCTAGGGAATTTATTTGCTAAATATTCTATTCCTGATAATTTGAATGGATTTAGTTTTAATTTGGGATTTAAAAGATAAATTCTTCGCTCTAAGATTTCAAATTTAAATGGCTCATAAAAATTATAATCTATTTTACCATTAATGGAAAAGTGATCAAAACTTCTCCAAGCAAAGGCTGTTTTATGTGTCAAGTCACTGTAAAAATTGTCACTAGTATAATGTGGAACTCTGATATAAATCTTCCCATTATTTTTGGTAATTCGATGAAGTTCTGCTAAAGTCTTAATAATGTCTTTTGAGTGTTCTAAAAAATGATTTGCGAATATATTGTCGAATTTTGAGTTTTCAATAGGCCAAGGTATTAAATCTAAATCGTGTACAATATCCACATCTGGCAGGCTCACTCTATCTATCCCTAAGCAGCCTTCAGTTTTATTTGCACCACAACCTACATCAAGATTACTATCTTTTTGTTGCATAACCAATATATTCCTATTTTAAGCTTTGACCAAAGTAATAGTTTAAATAATGGTGTCTATTTTCTATATATTGGTTATTAGGATACTGACCCAAAATAATTATGTTGTCAGAAACGACACGATTTCTGATAAAACTATGAGCACCCAAAATAACATTTTCTCCAATTCGACATTTGCCAATTATAGAGCTATTGGCAAGCAATGTGCATCCTTTAGAAAATTCTGGATATAATCCATTTATGTTTTGTTCGTTTCGATCTGAACCAACTGTGACACCTTGATATACTACTAAGTAGTCACTATAGACTGCGTTACCTAATATTGTTCCTATTGGATGGACAAAATAAAATATTTCAGGCAAAACTATGGAATAGAAAGCGTCAATCCCATGTAAGGCTTTATTTAATAAAAAAATTTTGGTGGCTTCTATTATTTTATTATTTTTATACAAAGTATTAGATAGAAAATATAAAAACATAGCATAATGATCAGAATTGAATTGGTGAAATATCGGATTCCCATTTTCTTGATAGTATTTTCTATTTATATATGCTGCACTATACAAACATCTATCTACAATACTACTAATCTCTTTTTGCGTAATATCTAGAGGTTTTCGTTCTGGTATAAGAGTGTTAGTTTGTTTTTTTACAAACTTAAGTAAAGCACTAATATGGATCAGTTTGAGTTTAGTTGCTGAAGGGTGAAATATATTAGAATCCTGAGAAATTCAATTTTTAAGCAAACTCATTCATTGAAATTGAGCCAATTTTGGATCTAAGTCTAGGTTCGAAGGGCTTACTAAAAAAATGAAAACGCTCAGTTTTTGAATTTTACGGGGACTATTAAATAATACTTTTATATTGCAGTGTTTTTTATTTTATTTTAAATAATATAATTTTCTTTATTACCATATTCCCCAACCTCCATCAACAATTAAGTTTTGTCCAGTTATATATTTTGATAAATCGCTGGCTAAATAAGCGATAGTTCCTCTAAAGTCATCTTCTGTAGCCATTCTTTGAAGAGGTGTTTTTTTCTCATAGCGTTTAACAAAGATTTCTGGTTGGTTTCTGAAAATACCACCCGGTGATATGGCATTAACACGAACATGAGGGGCCATGTTTGTGGCTAACCAGCGTGTAAGCTGTAGGAGGCCTCCTTTACTTGCATTATAAGCAGCAGGATTACTCATAGTGGTTCCTTCATACAAACTCCAGTCAGGAGCATATAAACCATAAATAGATGAAATATTGATTATACTTGAACCATTTTCTATTTTAAGCACAGGGTATAATTTTTGACAGAGCTCAAAGATAGCTGTTAGATTAACTTCTAATGCTCGTCTCCATGTTTCTAAGGTTTGTTCTTCAAAAGGCACTGCCCAACCAGTCAAATCAGATGTACCAACAAAGGCAGCGTTATTTACTAGTATGTTAATACTTAGATTATTATCTTTAATTAGTTTTATTAACTCTAAACGTTGATCTTGCCGCTCTAGATCACATACTTCGTAATTTATATTAATTTGCCACTTTTTTTCTAAACGATCACTTAGCTCTTTAAGTTGCTTATTATCTCGATCTATTAGCAGAAGATCTGCTCCAAGCTCTCCTAATGTTTCAGCTATGACTTGCCCAAGACCACCAGATGCACCTGTAATTAAAGCTCGCCTATCTTTTAAGTTGCTTAGTTCGTTTATAGTGCTCATAAATCTTATCTTATAGGGTTGAATAAAACTTCAGCTATCTGAAAATCTATAGGCGTATCAATGTCAAGAGATCTTTCTTTAGGAACATATACAGATCTGACCCTACCTTCAAAAATTGATGTATGACTCATGACAAATATTGGATCCATGACATAACACACAGTTGTTATGTCATAAACAGAAGGTGTATCTTGACGGCGAGCGATATTTTGAGGAGAAGGAATCACCAACGCAACATGCCCATCTAAATTAACTTTGACCATATTAAAGTAAGGACTGCGATGAGCCTCGGTTATTGTAATAATCACATCTGAGTTGCCTTTTTCATATTCAATTAAACAATTCTCTATGTCTATAGGCAATCGCAAAGGAGCTGTAGTAGGTATAGAAACCATAGTTTTTGGTAAGCAACCATCTGTGTCAATTAAATAGTTAAGTGCATGACGCCAAGCTAACCATTCTGGTGTATTATCTTGTGCAAGTTCTCTGGGTCTCATGAACGGAATTTCAGCTCCATATTGTAAAGCAACTGTAGCAATTTCTTCTGAATCAGTCGAAACGATTAGTCGTTCTATCTTTTTTACTGCAAGAGCATGTTCGATAGCCCAAGCTATTAATGGTTTACCTTGTAACGGAAGAATATTTTTTCTAGGTAATCCTTTAGAGCCACCTCGGGCAAAAATAAAACCTACTGTATTCGTCATAAAGTCTTCTCATTTATAGCTGCATCAGCAAGATAAATTTTTTTATCACAATTTGATGATAAACGAATTGCTTCAATAAGCTGTAACACTTTCAAACCATCCTCTCCAGTAATGAATGGTTGTTCAATGTTATTGACGCATTTTATGAAGTGTGACCATTCTGTCATATAACTTTCATCACGATGATGTGAATGTTGGAATATCTCAGACCATTTTTTTTGTATTGTATCATATAATGTTATTTTGCCTGTGAGACCATCCCAACGTAAGCTACTTTTATCACCTATTACAGTACATAATCTGGTAGTATCTTGTCTAATAAAATCCAAATTAACTGTACCAATTACCTGAGTGCTATTATATTCTGTTTTAGTGAATCCTAAGATAATGTGTGCAGTGTCTTCAACATTAATTTCTAAATCACTTTGTTTGCTAATTTTTGCATATACCCAATCAATGTCACCGAATATCCAGCGAAGATAGTCAAGTTCATGACTAAGTTCGAACAATACACCACCCCCCAAAGCTTGTTGAGCTGATACACTATCACGGTAATTGGTCTCTGGTCGCCAGGATGGCAAGTATTGTCCAATTTCACAACGTACTGACAAGATATTACCAACTATTTTATCGTTAATTAGAAGATGTCGATATTGCTGTAGTGATGTCAAAAAGCGCAGATTGTAACCAATTAGTAGAGTATTTTGTTTTTGATGACAGGTTTTTATTAATTTGAGTACGCCTTCTTGTGAGGTTGACAAGGGTTTTTCAATAAGAAGATGTGTACCAATTTCAGCAAATGCTTGTGCTATTGGTATATGAAATGGTGCGGGATTGGAAAGTACAGTTACATGAGGTTTGAATTTTAGAGCCTCTTCAAGATTGAAAAAGCATTTATTTTTTATAGTTGATGGCAAGTTGGATTGCTGGTGTCTAAGTACCCGTATGTCAGCTTCAGGTAAGAAATCACTAACCAATCGTAAATGACGTTTACCAATACTTCCTAGACCAACAATTAGAATACGTTCGATGGACACAGTACTTTTCCGATAGTTATTTATATTTCGTGGAGTTGGCTATTTTTAAGTCATCTGGCCTGCCAACATCTAACCAAGGCTCATGCATGGGGTAGGCAACAGTTCGTTTTGCTTCAACCTGTAAGCGTTCAAATAAAGTTGGCATATCACAACGACTATCAGTAGTTAAAACATTTAATGCAGAGGGATCGAGTGCATATATGCCTGCGTTAATATGGCTTCGGGCAATTGGTTTTTCTTCAAAACCAACGATATTCACACCCTGCATCTGCACTACGCCAAATGGATGTTGCCATTCATGTACACGCACTGCCATCGTGGCAGCCGCAGCGTGTCGGATGTGAAAATCAAGAAGTTCACCATAACGGATGTCTGTCATTACATCACCATTAGTTACCACAAAGGGTGTATCAGGCACAGGATTCAGTAAGCTCAAAGCCCCAGCAGTCCCTAACGGTGCTTTCTCCCGCAAGTAGCTGATTTGTACTCCTAGGTGTTCACCATTACCAAAGTAATCCTCAATCATGTGACCGAGGTAGTGAATGGCAAGCATGAACTGGTTAAATCCTTCTTGTTTGGCACGCTCAATAATATGTTCCAGCATCGGTTTGCCTGCCACTGGCAATAATGGCTTAGGGCAGTTTTCAGTATGGGGGCGTAAACGTGTCCCCATGCCACCCGCCATAATGACCATCAGATTCGGACGTGCTGGTGGCAAGGTCATTTCATCCCAAAGGTATAAGCCAATGACATGACGCTCTTCATCAAGTACGGGAATTTGATGGATCTTATTTGCCACCATGAGCTGCATAACCATTTCGCGGCTAAAATCAGGCGGCACAACCAGTGCATTACGATGTGTGACGCTGAGAACAGGGCTATCCATGTTCAAGCCTTTCAGTAAGCCACGTCGTATATCGCCATCAGATACCGTGCCTTCCAGAATGCCCGCCTCATTGCACACCAAGACAATTTTAATGGCAACTTGATCTAGATTGCGGATGGCTTCGCCGATGGTTGCATCAGTCTTGAGAATGGCTTGTTGCCACAATTGTTCGGATGAGTTCATGACTTAATGTGCTGTAATATTTTTCGTTGGTAAATCGTGAAATTTTTTCTTAAGAATTTCGTTGATTTTATAATATTTCAACGTGTCTATAATTTTGGTACTAGCTCCACCCTCACCGTAAGGGTTAATGACCTGACAGAGCTTTTCCTGAAATTCAACAGAGTAAAGTTGCTTTAATGCCGATCTGATACTGGCGAGAGTCGGTTCACAGTTGATAACGCTCTCAGCCTGTAGTCTGCCACGTTGACGATCGCCAATATTAATTGTACCTTTCTTAAAGCTGGGAGCTTCTATTAATCCACTGGAGGAGTTACCGATTACTCCGTCGACATGGGTGATACAAGATAAATAGCGTAACTGCCCCAGAGAAGTATAAGCATGGGCATTAGTACGCTTTGCCACGAACTGCTCGATCATCTTGATCAGAGTGCGTCCATCAGTATCAGCATTCGGGAGTGTGAAAATAAGCTGTGTATCTTCCAATTCTTCTAAGGCTAGCAGTAGCATCTGCATTTGATCAGCCGCCGTAGCTGTTTCCAGTGTGACAGGGTGGAATGTGATCAACAGGTTTTTAATGCCTAATTTGAAATCCAGTGATTGCTCAAGTTCGGTTTTATTCAGTAGTGACAGGCGTTTAATATTATCAATGCCTAGCCCACCGACTAAAAACACACGTTCAGGCTGCTCACCCAGTTGAATGACCCGTTGGCGGTATACCTCGGCTGCTACGAAATGCAAATGTGACATCTTGGTGATTGAATGCCGTAATGCTTCATCAAATGCACCTTCAGTTGTTTCACCCCCGTGCAGATGTGCAACTGGAATACGAGCAACTAATGCCGCTGATACTGCGGCAAAAATTTCAAAACGGTCACCTAAGACCACAATAATATCCGGTTGTAATTGCGCTAAAGCATCTGCAAAGCCGATCATGCCTAAGCCCATAGACTTGGCAATTCCGACGGAAGTATCTGAGCTGATCAGCATTTCAACTTTGTGGTCAATCTGAAAGCCATCTTGTTCTATCGCTTGGTAAGTAAGACCAAACTCCGGCGACAGATGCATACCTGTAGCAATGATTTGCAGAGTTAGTTCGGGGTCATCCTTGATGCCCTGCATAATCCAACGCAGCAAACCATATTCAGCGCGAGTGCCAGTAATGACGCAAATTTTACGGCTCATAGCTCAATTAACTCATCTGCGACAAATGCACGGTTTGCTGTTTTACCCAAAACTTCATGCCAACGCATAGGCGAAATACCTGTACCTGGGCGTTTAGTGGTTAGATTGTCAAGGGTAAATGCATCACCCGCTTGAATGTCTTGCTTGGCAACAATGGATTTACGAGCAATAGGTTTGTTTTTAGCTTCATTCGGAGAGGCACGTTTTATACCATCCCCCAAGGCAATCTCTATATTACGGATAGCAACAACCATGGCTTTGAGTTCGTCAGGCTCTAAACTCGCTTTGTGGTCAGGTCCCGGCAAATTGCGATCTAAGGTGAAATGCTTTTCGATGACACTTGCCCCTAAAGCAACAGCCGCAGTAGGAATTTCAATGCCGGGGGTGTGGTCCGAATAACCGACAGGGAGTTTAAAGGCTTGTGCCATAGTTTGCATGGCTCTTAAATTAACATCGGTCATTTGAGTCGGATAATCCGTTGTTGCGTGCAGCACGGTGATCTTATGTTGTTCCGTACCAGCCTCTAGCAATACCTGAATGGCTGCTTCAACTTCACCCAAATGTGCCATGCCAGTAGAGAGGATAATCTCTTTATTGAAAGACCCAATCAGGCTGAGGTATGGGTAATTGGTAATCTCACCTGACGGTATCTTGAAACGCTTTACGCCAAGTTCTGCTAAGAATTGGATACTGTGCAAGTCAAACGGCGTTGACATGAACTCAATATTTTTCAGATCGCAGTACTCAAACAAGGCATGATGATCGGTTTCACTCAGTTCAAGGCGTTTCAACATATCAAACTGGCTTTCTTCTTTCTGGGTATTGGCTGTTTGATAGTCTGCTTGCCGCGCTGTTTTGGTAACTAAGGTACTTGCTCTGAATGTTTGGAACTTGACAGCATCTACGCCACAACGACTGGCAACATCAACCAATTGTTTGGCTAAGTCTAGCGAGCCGTTATGGTTGACTCCAACCTCGGCAATAATAAAAACACTCACTGCGTCAAACTTCCTGCTTTGATAAAAGAATCTGTCGGGATATTGATGTATTGTTTTGTAGTGGCTGAACTGCCGATGAAGCTACGTTCCCCCACATTCACGCCGCCATTCACCACGGCATTGGTGGATACATGGCAATGGTTGCCCACTTGAGCATCATGTTCTACCAATGCTTTGGTATTAATAATGCAGTTATTACCTATCTCTGCATCAGCATTAACAATTACATGGTGCATGATAATTGTGCCTGCTCCAACCTTTGCATGTTTTGAAACATAGCTCAAAGGTGAAACAATAACGGGGAGTTGATAACCCAGTTTTCTCAACAGTTCGTAAAGTTTTATTCTGGGGGTAACATTTCTTAGATGACCTATGGTGATAAAGGCATAGTCAAAATGTTGCTTTAAAGACGCTAGTTGATCATCTGTGCCAATCACTGGGTAGCCCAATACAACTTTAGATGTAGCATCTGGCTTGTCAATAACGCCCGCAATCTCGTATAAGCCTTGTTGCTCAATGACATCAATACAAGACTTGCAATGTCCACCCGCACCGATTAACAGGAGTTTTTTCATAAATGCTATTGGGTTTTTATGCTGCTGGGCAAATTGACTACCCGTTGTGTCAACCATTCAGCATTAGGTATATCGCCTCTCAATGCATGGCAGTACATCGGTAATTGGGTCATCAGTTGCCAAATAGGGCGGCTCATGACACCAGCCTCATTGGTAGCTTTTAACAACTCATTCCGCTGTTCTTGATTCTCGCAGATCACCGCATTCAACCAGTAATTACTGCGACAATGTTTTGGCTCGACCACAAATTGCAGTGAAGAATGAGCTAATAAGTCTGCATAGGCTTGGGCTAAAGCTCGTTTCTCAGCAACAAAAGCTTCCAACTGCTCCAATTGAGCGCAGCCGAGTGCAGCATTTAGGTTGGGCAAACGGTAGTTATAGCCTAGTTCATCATGCACAAATTCATAAGGGTGTGGCTGTTTTGCCGTTGTGGTGATGTGTTTTGCGCGTTGACCCAAAGCTTCATTGGTCAAAATCATTCCGCCGCCACCCGTGGTGATGATTTTATTGCCGTTAAAACTGAGCGTACCTAATAAGCCAAATGTGCCCGTATGCTGACCTTTGTAGAGGCTTCCTAATGATTCCGCTGCATCCTCAACCAATGCGATATTCCACTGTGAACAAATCCGTATAATCCCTTCAAGATCAGCAGGATGCCCAAAGGTGTGCATGGGTAAACAAGCCCGAATGATCCGTTGACTGTCCCGCTGACGGCAGGTTAGCTGATCATCAATAAAAGCATGTTCTTCCAACCATGCTTGCATGGCTTGTGCTGATAGCCCTAATGTGTGCTTATCCACATCAACAAATATAGGTTCAGCCCTACAATAGGCAATCGCATTACAAGTTGCGACGAAAGTGAGTGGCTGGGTAATGACCAAATCGCCATTTTCGACACCCGCCAGTTTTAAAGCAATATGTAATGCCGCAGTACCATTGACGGTAGCTATTGCTTTAGGGCTTTTGGTATGGGCTGCAACTTCCTGCTCAAAACGGTCTACAAAAGCCCCAACACTGGAAACAAAGGTTGAGTCAATGGTTTCTAACACATAATTCCGTTCCTGCCCATTGAATACTGGAGCATGAAGCGGGATAAATACCGTGGTTTGATAGTGATCTTGTATAAACTCAATCAGCTTTTGATACATCATGATGCTCAAAGGTTATATATAGCGGGTTTGTACTTCGCCAAATTCGCAGGTCGGGTACACCATTCGATGGTCTTTTGTAAGCCTGCACGAATGTCATAGTGAGGCTCAAAACCTGTTAATTCACGAATCAGGCGATTCTCACCCCAAAGCCGGAAAACCTCTGATTTTCCAGGGCGTAAACGCTGCTCATCAGTAATGAACTCCACATCACTGTGCATCAATTCACGAATAATATTGAGGGTATCTGCCATAGAAATTTCATAGTTGGAGGCAATATTAACCGTTTTGCCAATGGCGGCATCACAACATGCCAGTGCTAAAAATCCTCTACAGGTATCTTCCACATAATTGAAATCACGGGTAGGTGACAAATCACCCAGTTTTATTTGTTTTTGCCCCACTGCAATTTGACTGATAATAGTAGGAATAATTGCTCTAGCGGACTGGCGGGGGCCATAGGTATTGAACGGTCTGGCAATCGTTACAGGTAAATCAAAAGCATTATAGAAGCTCATAGCCATCATATCAGCGCCAACTTTTGAAGCACTATAAGGAGATTGTGGCTGCAATGGGTGAGCTTCATCAATAGGTACATATTGTGCAGTGCCATAAACCTCACTGGTTGAGGTATGGATAACCCGTTTTACCCCATTTTCTAATGCTGCTTGACAAATATTAAGCGTACCTTTGACATTAGTATCAACATAACTATCAGGAGCAACATAAGAGTAGGGAATAGCAATCAGTGCTGCTAAATGAAAAATAATATCAATATCTTTAGTAATATATTTACAATAATGCGGATCGCGCACATCACCTGTTACTACTTTGATTTTATCTTGATATTTTATATCTTCCAACCAACCCCAGTTATTAAAAGAATTATACTGAGATAGAGCCTGCACGTTATAACCTTCACAGGCGAGTAATTCTGTCAGATGAGAACCTATAAAGCCATCTGCGCCAGTAATTAAAACGCGCTTATCTTTTGTTTTTTCCACAGGTACTCCTTAGGAGCTTTAACTATTAATGCTACTACTTTAAAAATAGCTGACGAAAGTAAACCTATATTTACACCAAGAAGTACTGCTAAGTCAGGGCGGTAAAATGAAAAAATATAAGTTGTAATTAAAAATAACGTAAAACCTAGAAGACTTGATAGTATTATGTATTTATCCTCTTCTAAAGCATAAAGACCATATTGTGGTATGAAACCTAAAGAAAAAATAATGCTTGCCATTAAAGTCCAGCCAAACATCCATTGATTATTTAGATAAATTTTATTGTCAATTAAGCTAAGCACGAATTCAATAGTGCTTAGTGCGATAATTACGAAAACTATAATAAGCAATAAAGTCTGTTTTATCATTTTACTCATCATTTTTCTAAACTGCTCAGATGATGTTTTGGCTTTAATCAACATTGGATACAAAAAGGAAAAAACAGCTGCATCTAAAAATGATGTTAGAGAGATAGATATGCTAGTAAAAAATGTATAAACTCCAAGTAGTTCAAGATTAGTCAAGAAATTAAACCAATATTTATCAATAGTAAATAGTGCTCTGGTAGCTAAAGTTGATACTACAAAAGGTAGTGATATAATAATCCCTGCTCTTATAAATGACCATTTAATGCCCTTTGGCCAATATGTAATTTCTTTTCCTAATTTGAGTAATGCAATTAAACAAGCAATAATAGAACCTAAAAGCCAAAGGAATAAGATGAAATCAATATTTCTGTATCTTTCCGAAGCAATAATAAAAGGAATAGAAATCAGAATCCATAGTCCAGATCTAATAAATAAGATTTGACTTGCAATTATTTGTTTAGATAAAGATATAAGTAATCTATTAAATTCTTGTGCCCAATGCTCGAAAAAGAGAATCATTATAATCCAAAAATATATATCTAATGGCATGAGTTTTTTATAAAAAACAATTGGTGTCAATATACTTATTATTAAAATATAGTTAATTATATATAGAGCAAATTGGTTTTTCAGAATTGCTCCATACATGTAAGGTCTAGACGTAATAATTTTTCTATTAGTATAAATATAGAACTCTAACCCAACTAAGTAGAGCATGTAGCCAATTGAAGTGCTAATTAATCCATAGACACCAACTTCTGAGGCTGCAAAAAAATGCGCTAGAATAAATATTAATACTAGCTTGCTAACCAAAGTTAGGCTTCTTAAAATGATATTAATTAATCTGCTTTTCATTAGAGCTCTTGTTAAAGTAAGAAGAGTCCTACAAGGTTTTCATGACTTAGAAACTTCATGACCCCTATTGCCCGAGGAATTTTGACGCAGTGTCGGCATTAAATGCGAGCTATTCGATGAAATCATGGCGATGTTAGCCCAATTAAGATGGTTAAGGAGCGATCGACTGATCTAGCTTAAGCCCAGAACATCAATTGTGTCTGATATTAAGCTACTGGTGCCAGTACTGCACATTCTTTCGCCTAGAAAAGAGCTATCGCATGCATGAATCCACCATGTATTGGATCTTGAACCGTGTGTAGAGCACATTAGCGACTTCAGTGCCATTGACTTTGGTCAAGGCCGGAAGACTGGGTGTCAGAGGCGCGTCGTTCGTGCAGATGCATACCAATGAACTCACCATCGAAAGGTATGCACCTTAGCGGCATCATACACTATGGTTGTTAGGCGCTGTGGCTTTTTAAGAAGCCCAAACTTCGTTTTTTATAACCTGAGGCTAAAGCCTTTAATTGTTGCCTCACTCAGATTCGCTTTGAGGTTCTTAGGATTATGAAAGTTATCCATCACTGTCGCCGCTTATTGAATCAGAGTTAACAAATCGCTGGCTTTATCTACCGTAGGTTAACCAGTTAACTACTTTTGTAAGAGGTCTGGTATTTTTTTAAAAGTAAGATTGCTATATTGTTTTTTTGAATTCAAATAGCCATAGATTATAAAAAACGGTAATGATTTAGATAAGTTGAGCGGAGTCGAATCATGAACTACGCTACGGCTTCCCTCGTATAATGTCCATAGAACGAGGCGTTGGCTATGATAGCAGTAAAGTGTCCCTATTATGATAGTAATTGTAAAAAAAGAGTTATGCCTGTAGTGATGAGTGTCGCTATAGTTGTTGAAACTGTCAACGCACGTTATAAAGGTAGCAAAGAAGATACCCTGGAAAAAATTATCCAAATGGCCGTGAACGGCAACGGCATCAGTGAGACCAGGGATGAGTATCACGATATCGATTGCTCACTTAAAAAATTTAAACCCCATCAAGGGCAATCCTCAATCAGTCTAAGTAGTGATGGGACACCATGATGTCAAGTTAGTGTAAAATGTATGAGCAACGGTCTTATGTGATTTATCAAAAGCAGAAGCGCTGGCAGTGGTATTAGTGAAAACTTTGTTCTTACGAGTTATGGCAGCCAGAGGATAAGACTTTAAAGCGTTTGATAACTTTACTGAGTGGTTTCAAGCTTCGAGTCCTCTTGGACTGATTGGTAGTAAGATTACCAGCGATTACTACCTGCTGATAAGCAGTTAACTACTAAACGCTACACTCAGTCCATCAAGCAGCAAAATATTAACTTCCATAACCGTCCCAAATGTCTAGCTCGTAGAACTTTATGATTTTCCAAGTCTACTGAGATTGATTTTTTTTAAATTTCTTAACTCATGATCGTATTTTTAACTTAACTCTTATTAGTTAAGAATTAATATAACTATGCTATTTTTATATTAGTTTATTTTACTTTGTTATCTAAAAAATTTTGGTAAAAAATCACTTTTTTGCAAAAGAATTGTTGAACAATTGTATGTTAAGTTTCACTAGTTTTTATACTGAATTTTAGTAGAAAAAATAATTTTAGGCTTTCGTATGAAAGTTAGCTTAAGGCAAAAAGCTATATAACTACAATATATCCTAACAAGCCCCATCCTGAACAAAAACAACATAAAAGGTTCTAAAAAAAATTTTCAAATCAAAAAATATAGAGCGTTCATAAACGTACTTAGTGTCTAGTACTACCCTTTCTTCATAAGTTGTATTATTTCGCCCACTAACTTGCCAAAGACCAGTCAAGCCAGGTAAAACTGCCAAATAAAACCGTTTGGCCTCACCATAAAAATCCAACTCGCTTAAAGTTACAGGCCTCGGCCCCACAACACTCATCTCGCCTTTGAAAATATTCCAGAATTGAGGTAGTTCATCCATACTTGTTTTACGCAGCAAGTTTCCAATACCTTGAATAATTCGTGGGTCATTCTTTAATTTAAAAAACTGCTCCCATTCTAGTTTGGCCTCTGGATTTTCCGCTAAATGCTTTGCCAAGAGCTCTTGTGAGTTGCAATGCATAGTACGTAGCTTCCAAACACGAATCATCCTCCCATGTAGGCCAACACGCTCATGGGAAAAGAAGGGTGAACCAGGGCTAATAGTTTTTATTAATAGAGCACTGATCCCTATGATAGGCAAGGCTGCGATGCTGGCAAACGTTACTACAATAAGATCGAAAAGGCGTTTTTGGATATCATAAGCTCGATAAGATTTTTGTGGGGTCAAATGTTCATCTGTCAGGGTATGGTTTTGATATTCAAGTGGTTTCATATTTTGTCTGATGCTTTAGTACCTTTTGCAAGGTATAAGTAATTTATAAAGACCTCACTTCTATTCGCTTTAAGCAAGCTACCGCCCGTCTATACCCATCAATAGCATTAGGATTTATCAGTTGTTCTTAAAATCAGGGAATTTTTAGGTTTATTATAGGACTAAGAGGGTGTTTAATTTTTGGGCACTGAAACTAATTAATAGTAATGCTATATTAAGCTGTTGTTTAGATCTAGGTAATTGTTCACCTTTTTTTCATTCAAATTATTAATGTGAGAATCAATTTTATTGATAAATTTGTTTTATGTCTTGTTCTGCTAAGTAGTGTAGTTCGTGCTGCAGAAGATGTAGCGCTTTACTTTCCACCATTTGAACTAGGGAAGCGGTTTATTGTGTCGCAGGGGTTTAATGGCCGAGAAACTCATACTAATCCTATTAACCGTTATGCCGTCGACTTAGTCATGCCACAAGGTGAGCCAGTTTGTGCTGCGCAAACCGGTGAAGTGGTTGATTTATATGATGGACGGGGCTGGTTTAGTACAGACTATAAAAAATCCAGCTATGTCCGAATCAAACATTCGAACCAACAGATTTCGGATTATCAGCATTTATTGCCAGGAAGTATTCAAGTAAGCATAGGGCAAAAAATCCAAGCACATCAATGTTTTGCTCAAGTAGGTTCTACCGGAAATAGTACAGGGCCGCACTTGCATTTTTCTGTTTTGAAAGAAAAAAATGGGGAGCTAGTCTCTATTCCTTTTCAATTTATTAATCCAGCAGGAAAGGCTTATACACCCCAGTATCTGCAATGGGTGAGGAATTGATAGAAAAGTATTTGTATGTTTCTTTAGCTATTTTTCAGCTTAATATGCTATAAACTCGCTCTTCAACAAACATCTCAGCAGGAGAGCGCTTCTTTAGGAAGCCGCCGAAGGCGCATAGCCCGTAAACGCTCAGGCAAAAGGACTGTTGTGGATGGTTGACTCTGGAGAGTGATGCTGTTGCATCCACCGAAGGGTTGTAACTTATTGTCTCTACAATAAGGAATCTCTCAGGTAACAAGGACAGAGGGGCGGTAGATCGAGAGGTCTGCCGCCCTTTTTTTGTTAACGGGAGCATGAGATGCAACGTACCCCTTTCTATCAAAAGCATTTGGATGCTGGCGCGAAGATGGTCGATTTCGCTGGCTGGGAAATGCCCATTCACTATGGTTCACAATTGCAAGAGCACAAACAAGTTCGCAGTGATGCAGGCATGTTTGACGTGTCACATATGGTGGTTTTAGACCTGCAAGGTGCTGAAGCTAAACCTTATCTATTAAAGCTACTCGCCAATAATGTCGATAAACTAAAAGAGTCAGGCAAAGCGCTCTACAGTTGTATGCTGAATGAGCAGGGCGGAGTAATCGACGATCTTATTGTCTATTATTTATCGGATACGGCTTATCGTATTGTGGTGAACGCAGGGACTCGCGAAAAAGATTTGGCTTGGATGCGGCAGCAACTACAAGGCTTTGATGCTACCTTAACTGAGCGTTCTGATTTAGCGATGTTGGCGGTTCAAGGTCCTAATGCTCGCGCTAAAGTTTTTTCCCTAATGCCGGCTGATGAGATCGCTATAGCAGAACTTCTCAAGCCTTTTTATGGGGCGCAAATCGGGAGTTGGTTTATCGCTCGCACTGGCTATACCGGCGAAGATGGCTTCGAAATGATGTTCCCCGCTGAGCAAGCTGAAAAAGTCTGGGATGCTCTAGTAGGGGCAGGTATTCCCCCCATTGGTTTAGGCGCGCGCGATACCTTGCGCTTAGAAGCGGGGATGAACCTATATGGCACCGATATGGATGAAACCACTTCAGCTTTAACTTCGGGGTTGGGCTGGACAATTGCTTGGGAACCGGCTAATCGTGATTTTATCGGCCGTCAAGCTTTAGAAGCTGAAAAAGCAGTTGGCGTGCAGCAAAAGTTTGTGGGTTTAGTCCTAGAAGGTAAAGGGGTATTAAGGAGCCATATGAAAGTGACTTGTGAGGCTGGTGAAGGTGAGATTACTAGTGGTACTTTCTCCCCAAGCTTAGGGCTAGCGATTGCGTTAGCGCGTGTACCCGTTGCTTGTGGCGAGCAGTGCTCGATCGAGATTCGTGGCAAGTTGTATCCTGCTAAAGTGGTTAAGCCAGTGTTTGTCCGTCAGGGCCAATCGGTTTTAAGTTAATTGTTCAGTTAATTAGGAGATTTCAAATGAGTAATGTTCCAGCTAATTTAAAATATGCCGATTCGCATGAATGGATTCTCGATCAAGGCGATGGCACAGTGACGATTGGAATTACGGATCATGCACAGGCCTTACTGGGTGATTTGGTGTTTGTCGAATTACCTGAAGTGGGCGCTCAGCTTACAGCGGGTGATGAATGTGGAGTGGTGGAGTCAGTCAAGGCCGCTTCCGATATTTATGCGCCGGTGAGTGGCGAAGTCATTGAAATTAATCACGCCTTAGAAGACAGCCCAGAATTAGTGAATAGCGATCCCTATGCAGCAGGCTGGATATTCAAACTAAAACTAGATAGTACAGCTGAGCTAACCGGTTTATTAACTGCCAATGCTTATAGCGAGTTAGTCGCTGCTGAAGCTTAACTACCTACTGGGTTAATACAAATGATGAAAGATTTAAACGTTGCTCTCACTGATTTAGAGCAGCGCGGGGATTTTATTGCCCGCCATATTGGCCCGAATGAGACGGATACCCAAGCCATGTTAAAACTGGTGGGAGCCGATTCGTTGGAGGCACTCATCCAAAGCACTGTACCTGCCAATATCTTAACTAACGCGCCGCTGGCTTTGGACGCTAGTCGTACCGAAGCCGAAACCTTAGCGTATTTAAAAGGCTTGGCGGCGCAGAATCAGGTGAATAAGTCGTACATTGGCATGGGTTACTATGACACCATCACTCCACCAGTGATTTTGCGCAATGTGTTGGAAAATCCCGGTTGGTACACCGCTTACACGCCGTATCAGCCGGAGATTTCGCAAGGGCGTTTAGAAGGTTTGCTCAATTACCAGCAAATGGTGATGGACTTGACCGGCATGGACATTGCTAATGCGTCTTTATTGGATGAAGCGACCGCGGCTGCCGAAGCCATGACCTTATGTAAGCGCTCGAATAAGCTGAAATCGGATAAGTTTTTCGTGGCGAGCGATGTGCATCCGCAAACCATTGATGTGCTCAAAACGCGCGCGCAGTATTTCGGTTTTGAATTAATCGTCGCCCCCTTGAGCGAGTTAGCGCAGCACGAGGTATTTGGTGTTGCGGTGCAATATCCGAGTACCACTGGCGAGATCATTGATTTAGACGCGCTTATCAAGCAAGCGCACCAACAAAAAGCCTTGGTCTGTGTCGCGACTGATTTAATGGCCTTAGTCAATCTGAAGTCACCCGGCGAATGTGGCGCGGATGTGGTTGTGGGTAATTCACAGCGCTTTGGTGTACCGATGGGTTTTGGTGGGCCACATGCTGCGTTTTTTGCCACCAAAGATGCCTACAAGCGCACTATGCCTGGACGGGTGATTGGCGTATCGATTGATAGCCACGGCAAGCAAGCCTTGCGCATGGCGATGCAAACCCGCGAACAACATATTCGCCGCGAAAAAGCCACTTCCAATATTTGTACTGCCCAAGCGCTGTTGGCGAATATGGCGGGGTTTTATGCGGTGTATCACGGCCCCGAAGGTTTGAAGAAAATCGCCGGACGCATTCAGCGCTTAACCACGATTCTGGCGAAAGGCTTGCAGCAAAAAGGTGTAAAGTTATTGCACGATACTTGGTTCGATACACTGGTAGTCGAAAGTGCAGGGATCTACGAGCGTGCCTTAGCGGCAGGGCTGAATTTACGTAAACTCTCCGATAATCAAGTCGGCATTAGTATCGACGAGCGTAAAACGCGTGACGATATCATACAGCTCTTCGATGTACTGCTGGGTGCGGGTCATGGTTTAAGCATTGATGCTTTAGATCAAGCGGTGAGCGCAGAGCATTTCAGTGGGATTCCAGCCGGTTATCAGCGCATGAGCGCGTTTTTAACGCATCCGGTATTCAATGCGCATCATTCCGAATCAGAAATGCTGCGTTATCTGAAGCGCTTGGAAAATAAAGACTTTTCCTTAACACATGGCATGATTCCATTGGGGTCGTGCACCATGAAATTGAATGCAACCGCAGAAATGATTCCGGTGACGTGGCCGGAATTTGCCGATATTCATCCGTTTGCGCCAAATGAGCAAACCGTCGGTTATCGCCAGATGATTAAAGAGTTGGAAGCGTGGCTGATTGAAATCACGGGTTATGATGCGATTTCCATGCAACCCAATTCGGGCGCGCAAGGCGAATATGCTGGTTTAGTCGCGATTCGGCGCTATCAGGCGAGTATTGGGCAAGCGCATCGCGATGTGTGCTTAATTCCAAGCTCCGCGCATGGCACGAATCCCGCTTCCGCAGCGATGGTGAATTTAAAAGTCGTGGTGGTGGAATGCGATGCGAATGGCAATGTGGACGTGGCGGATTTACGCGCTAAAGCTGAAAAGCATGCCGATAATTTGTCGTGCTTAATGGTCACTTATCCATCCACGCATGGCGTATTCGAGCAAGAGATCGTGGAAATTTGCCAAATCGTGCATCAATACGGCGGGCAAGTTTATATGGATGGCGCGAATATGAATGCGCAAGTGGGCTTGTCTAAGCCGGGCAAGTTTGGCTCAGATGTATCGCATTTGAACCTGCATAAAACCTTTGCGATTCCGCACGGCGGCGGTGGGCCGGGTATGGGGCCGATTGGCGTGAAAGCACATTTGGCGCCGTTCTTATCCAGCCATGTGGTCAATCCGCCCGATGGCATTGCCTCAGGCAATAGTGCCGTTTCCGCAGCCCCTTATGGCAGTGGCGCGATTCTGCCGATTTCATGGACGTATATTAAGTTAATGGGCTCGGATGGTTTGCAGCGCGCTACCGAAATGGCGATTTTGAATGCTAACTACATGATGCAGCGCTTGTCTGCGCATTATCCAGTGCTATTCCGTGGCGCAAATGGGCGGGTGGCGCATGAATGTATTATTGATATTCGCCCACTGAAAGCCGCCTCAGATATTGATGAATCGGATATTGCTAAGCGTTTAATGGATTATGGCTTTCATGCACCCACCATGTCGTTTCCGGTCGCGGGTACGCTCATGATTGAGCCGACCGAATCCGAGCCAAAAGCAGAATTAGATCGATTCTGTGATGCGATGATTGCAATCCGCGCCGAAATTCAAAAGGTACAAGATGGGGTTTGGCCTCTTGATAATAACCCACTGGTGAATGCACCGCATACCTTAGATGATTTAGTGAATACTTGGAAGCGCCCTTATTCTCAAACCGAAGCGGTATTCCCGCAAGGTGTAAACCCCACCGCGAAATATTGGCCGACTGTGAATCGGATTGACAATGTGTATGGGGATCGGAATTTAGTGTGTTCTTGTCCGCCGATGGAGGGTTATCGGTAGTTTCTAGCTTTTAGGAAGGGGGATTTCCCCCCCTTTTCTATGAATATGTTATTTAAGAGCTTCGTATAAAATACTGTGAGCATGACAAATGGCTTTTAATAAAAAGAATAAGCGTAAAATTATCGTTAATGAGCAAGAGTATTTTTGGTGTGCGAGCGGTAACGATGGCTGGATTGGCCTCTTCATAATGATAGAGCAACAAGGCAGCCAAAAACTTTCTTGTAAGTTTGAATATCATCAAGAGCAAACCGTTAATGAGCATGGCTTTGCTTTAAGAAACCAGTTTGTAATAACTCCCCATATTGTGAGGCAAGTTATTCTTTTTGCATTGCAAGAGAAACAATGGCTGCCTCAAAAGAATCAAGGAGTGTTAGAGTTAGGCCATGTTGATGAAAAAATTGACTTAAAACCTCGCTATCATGAGTCATCATCATAAAACTAGCCTACCAAGAATAAGTCGTTGATTTTATTTATACTAGTACAATGCAAAGCAAAATTATCGCATTTCGCCCCTCTGAAACTGCTAAGGCTCGCGTCAGTGACCTAATCGCAAAATCAAAAAATGCGGCACTTTCGCTAGAAGAAAAAAGTGAGCTCGATCATTATATGCAACTTGAGCATCTAATGCGTTTGGCCAAAGCGCGCGCTCAGCGTTACTTGCAGCCATGAGTCTCACTATCGAATTATACAGTCTTAAGTTATGCAGTAGCAAACCCCGTATATTGCCGAACTGAAGCAGGCTTAAATCCAAAAACAATATCTTCTCTTGCCACACCCTGATCTAATAGAGCTTGCGCTAAATCTTCTTCAGTACCATTATACTGTAACCAGATTTTATTATTAATAATGTCCATATGAATGACCGCACCATAAATACGCTGACCATTTTGCCAGCCAACATACATTAGTTGATAATGATCATTTTCTTCATCAAATAATAATTGTGTATCAATTTCAGCAGTAGAAGGCGATAAAGTAGCATAATCTTTTAAGATAGCTTTGATGGCATTTCGATAGTTTTTTAGTTTAGCCATTGCGTAATCACCTCGCTTTCTGGTTGAAACACAATTAGTTTTATCTGATATTGCTGCAGCACTTCTTGAATAAACGGTTGAATGAAAAACGAGTCGTAAGTATCTTTAGGAATAGCCAAATACAAAACTCGATCAGGCTCTTGTTTGCTCAAGGCAACTCTATAGTTCATAAATTGACCTAGAGCTAAATGGAACTCGGCAAGGTCGGAGGCTTTCAAGAAACATTTAACTTCTACCGCTATTTTGTTTGACCCATTGTCAGCCGCCAACAAGCGCTCAGCGCCTGGATCGACATACATCGTAATCACGCCAGCTTTCAATAAATAAGGATCAGCAGTCACTTGCCATCCTGTCTTCTCTAAAGCATGGCGTACTGTCGAATGGCCTCGATCCCCCATTTAGGGGAGCTAAAACTAAGCATTTCACCTTATTTAAGGGAGTTTCTAGCCTGCAGATTTCACTCATACTCAGCTCCATGGTCAAGGACAAGGACCCATTGAATCAACCTCAGAATTAGGAGTTTAGCTATGAAAATTCGTCATTTGCTCGCTGGTGTTTTGGCTTTAACAATGACTGCGGTCTCAGGTGCAAGTTTTGCTGATAGTCGCAGCCATACTTATGTGGACTATCCAATCACTAATATTCCTTATCATGCTCAGCCACGGGTGAATGCTAGCATCCATGTGATTGAGTCCGAGGATTTAGGCTATCGTCCAGCGCTGCGTGTAGATCGCGGTGGCAATTATTACAAGAACAAATTCGAAAAACGTTGGGGCAAAAATTGGAAGAAAAACTCCCATTACAGAGTCATTGTGGTCAAACCAGGTGATAGTTTATCTAAAATTGCAGCACGTTATGGAACAACAGTGAAGCGCTTAATGAAGCTAAACAATATTAGCGCTTATGAAGCTAACCATATTGAAATTGGGCAGATGCTGCGCGTCGCTTAATCGCTTAAACCTCCTCCGCTCTCAGGTGGATTCGCCTTTGAATCCACCGCATTAAGCTAAGTCAAGCAGCCTCACACAAGCTTTTTATATCTTTGGCAAAAGCCTCTACAGTTTCTAGTTGGGTATCCCAAGCACACATAAATCGACAACCGCCCGCTCCGATAAATTGATGGAAGCGCCAGCCTTTAGCGTAAAGTCCTTTAATAATGGCTAAGGGTAGTTCAGCAAAGACGGCATTGGCTTGCCTTGGAAACATGATCCGTAGTTGAGGTAGGTCTTTAATCCGTTGATAAAGGAGCTCTGCCATCGCATTGGCATGTTGTGCATTGTCGAGCCAAATATTATTTTCTAATAAACCTAGCCAAGGCGCAGATAAATAGCGCATTTTTGAGGCGAGCTGTCCTGCTTGTTTGACTCGATACGCAAAGTCCTCTGCTAAATGCTTATCAAAAAAGACCACTGCCTCTCCAACAGGCAAGCCATTTTTAGTCCCGCCAAAGCACAAAACGTCAACTCCAGCACGCCAAGTCAATTCAGAAGGGTGCACCTTTAAAGAAGCAACAGCATTGCCAAAGCGCGCTCCATCCATGTGTACAGTCATGTGGCGACGTTTAGCAATCGCGGCAATCGCACGAATTTCTTCAACACTATAGACGGTGCCAACTTCAGTCGATTGGGTCAGTGACACCACTTTGGGTTTAGGAAAATGTAAATCGCTGCGCTTCGTCACAATCGCCTCGATAATATCGGGATTGAGCTTGCCTTGTTCGCCTTTTCCCACTAGCAGCTTGGAGCCATTCGAGAAAAATTCTGGGCCACCACATTCATCGGTCTCAATATGCGCTAGTTCGTGGCAAATCACTGAATGATAGCTTTGGCATAAAGCCGATAAAGCTAAAGAATTGGCTGCTGTGCCATTGAATACAAAAAAGATTTCACAATCTGTTTGGAATAAATCACGTAAGGAATCACAGACTTTTTGTGTCCAAATATCCTCACCATAGGCTAGCTCGTGACCCGATTGATTGGCTTGTTGGAAATAGTTAAAAGCAGCAGGGCAGACGCCTGCATAGTTATCAGAAGCGAACTGTTGCATCATAAGAATTAGCCTGCTGTGGTGATAGAGATGAATTAAGTTAGTGTGCTAAGCAAGCTGATTCAAGCAATTTTTCAATGCAACTTGGGCTAAACTGACCGCCTATTTTAAATACCGGGCGGTCAGTTACTCACTCACTGCTAAGTTTAAAGCTTATGCCCGCATTGTTTGACTTTCAGGCCTTTGGGTGCTGCATAAAACTTCACAATAGTTTGTAAAGCCATACCTGAGATACCACTGGGATTGGGTTTCTTAGCTATGCAAAACTCTAACGTATCGCCAATCATGCCATAACCGTAGTCTCCAAACGGTGGGCCGCCATCGTTCATATACACAGCAACAAAATCTTGTTTGCTAAAATCAATTTGGCTACTAACACGTTGTGCGATCAACTCGGCTGCCGCCGTTTTTTGGGCAGGTGCTACCTCATCAATAAGCTGAAGTTTTTCTAAAGTATCCGCACTCAAGGCACTAGCTGAGCCAAAACTCGCAACGCGTGGACCAAAGCCTAAGTTATTATCACTGTTTGCATTCTTAAAGGTAGTAGTACCAAATATTTGCATCCAATCCATGCTAAGGCCTGCCGCGCTTAGGTTGGTATCTAATGAAATTTCGTTTAAGTCAGTGCGTGGCATTGGCTGCGGTGCGGGCGTGTTGGGTTGTGGTGTGGGTGCTTGAGGTGGCATACAGGCGCTCAGGAAAGCGCAAACAGAAATTGCAAGTAAATAAGATCTCATTATTAGCCCTAGGTGATTAAAAAAGTTTAGTTTAACTTAATTTTTCATCTGATGTATTGAGGTCTTAGTAGGCAAAGAGAAGTAGTTTGCTAGGATGATGGGGTGAAGTAAGCGCTTCTAGCTGAAATGAGCTAAACTTCCTAAATAGCTTTGCCAGAAAGGATATCGTTTGAATAACCCATTCACTAGCCGTACCCCGATTGTCACTTATGCTTTGATTGCAATTTGCGCTCTTGTCTTTTTTCTAGTGCAAGGCAGTAATCCACAGCAGGCTGATGCCTTTGCTTTATATTTGCCAGAAAATCCTGCATTTCATTATTGGCAATATCTGACCAGCATGTTTATGCATGGAAGTATCACGCATTTATTATTCAATATGCTAGCGCTATGGATGTTCGGCGTTGCCTTAGAGCGTTTATGGGGTTCAGCCCGTTTTTTACTGTTTTATCTAGCCTGCGGCATTGGGGCAGGTATCATTTATAATGCTATCAATACTTACCAATTCGGCCAGCTCACTGAGCAATTACAAGTTTTAGGCTTAACGAGTGAGGATTTACAACGTTTAGTGACGCGTGGTGAATATCGCAGTAATGTAGTGGGTTTGACTGAAAATATCGTAAGAGACTATTACCTAGCTTATAACGTTTCCACTGTAGGGGCGTCTGGCGCGATTTATGGGGTCTTGGTAGCTTTTGCCTTCTGTTTCCCGAATACAAAACTAGTTTTCTTATTTATTCCGGTGCCGATTGCAGCTAAATATTTTGTACCAGCCATTATTGGCATCGATTTGTTATCTGGTATCACGGGCTTTTCAATCTTTGGTGACAATGTCGCCCACTTTGCCCATGTTGGGGGCGGAATTGTAGGTTTTATCTTAATACTATTGTTTGGGCGCGGTGGTGTAAAACGCTTGGAATCGTATTGAACGCTAGCCTATCAGGAGGGCTAAAATATGGAAAAAACCTATCAAGGTAGTTGCCATTGCGGCACGGTTCGCTTTGAAGCGGACATTGATCTTGCGAAGGGTAGTAATAAATGCAATTGCTCGATTTGTACCAAAACGCGTAATTGGAATGTGATTATTAAACCCAGTGCTTTTCGCCTTTTAACCGGTGAGGATGCGTTAAGCGATTACCAGTTTGGTGAGAAATCGAGCCATTTGTTGTTTTGTAAATATTGCGGCGTACGTAGTTTTATGCGCGGTTATGTAGAGGCGATTGGGGGTGATTATGTGGCGGTGCAGCTCAGTGCTCTAGATAATGTTGAACCACAAGATTTGCTTGCAGCGCCTATACATTATGCAGATGGCCTGCATAATAATTGGATGCAAGCACCACCAGAAACGCGTCATTTGTGATCTTTGCTAACTACAAAGAGCTGATAAAAGTTTAATAACAATGCAAGCTAGCGAACTTGAAGCATATTTACATACGTATATCCCGCTCACTCGTGCCATGCAGGTTGCTGTGCTGAGCATAGAGCCTCAGCAATTGATTCTACAAGCGCCGTTAGAGCCCAATATCAATCCGCACCATACGGTTTTTGGTGGCAGTGTAGCGACTATGGCTACACTGGCTGCATGGTGTCTATTGCACACGCGCTTAGCTGCCGAAGGATTAGCGAATAGTTTGGTGGTAAGGCGTAGTACTTTAGAGTATGACAAACCGATTGCGGGGACATTTCAGGCCATCGCTAGTTTAGAAACACCGGATTTGTGGGAGCAATCTCTGCAAGTCTTTCGCCAGCGTGGTAAGGCAAAAATAGCGGTGCTATCTGAATTAGCATACGAGCAGCAAATAACGGGTCGGTTTCGTGGCGAATTTGTCGCCTTAAAGACCTGATGTGAACAAGAATGAGGCAGAGCTATGGCTAGCACGGAAGAAAAATTAGCGGATTTGAAAGAGCGTTTATGGGAAGTGAGTGATCTAGAGGGTGCAAATGCAGTGCTAGGTTGGGATCAATCTACTTATATGCCGAATGGTGGTGCGAAGGCACGAGGTCGGCAAATGGCTACCTTAATGCGGCTGGCACAAGAGAAATTCACCGATTCAGCGCTGGGTCACCTACTAGACGATTTGCAAGCTTATGCCGCGAGTTTACCCTTTGATCATGATGATGCAGCCTTAATTCGTGCGACTCAGCGCCGTTATGAACGCGATACGCAAGTGCCGCCAGCTTTTATTGCTAGCTTGTACGAGCATGCCTCGCAGACTTACCAAGTTTGGGCGGAAGCGCGTCCAGCCAATGATTTTAAGCGAGTACAGCCTTATTTGGAGAAAACCCTCGATTTGAGTCGGCAGATGGCAGCGTTTTATACCGGCTATGAGCATATTGCTGACCCTCTGATTGGTCTTGCTGATTATGGTATGCAAGCGGCTAGTGTGCGTCAGGTGTTTGCTGATTTGCGCAGTCAGTTAGTGCCTTTAGTGGAAACTATTACGGCTCAAGCTTTAGCCGATGACGCTTGCTTAAAACAAAGCTTCCCTGAAGACCAGCAGCTAGCCTTTGGGCGCAAAGTAATTGAGCGCTTTGGCTATGACTTTAACAATGGCCGCCAAGATAAAACCCATCATCCGTTTATGACTAAACTCGGTAGCGGCGATGTACGCATTACTACACGGGTGAAAGAGCACAGTTTCGCCGAAGCCTTCTTTTCGACGACGCATGAAGCAGGCCATGCCCTCTATGAGCAAGGCGTGAATCCTGCGTATGCGGGTACACCATTGGATGGCGGTACAAGTAATGGGGTGCATGAATCGCAATCGCGCACTTGGGAAAACTTAGTCTCACGTAGCCGCGGTTTTTGGGAGCATTATTATCCGCTACTACAGCAAGCTTTCCCTGCACAATTTGCCTTGGTGCCTTTGGATACTTTCTACCGTGCCATTAATAAGGTGCAGCGTTCACTGATTCGTACCGAAGCGGATGAAGTTACTTATAACCTGCATGTCATGATTCGTTTTGAATTAGAGTTGCAAATGCTAGAGGGCAAGCTTGCGGTGAAAGACTTGCCAGAGGCTTGGCATGCAGCTTACCAAGCCGACCTTGGGATTCGCGCACCGAATGATATTGATGGTTGTATGCAAGATGTACATTGGTATGGCGGGCATATTGGCGGCGTGTTTCAGGCTTATACCTTAGGCAATATCCTCTCGGCACAATTCTTTAGTGAAGCGGTGAAAGCGCAGCCGGCTATTCCAAGCGAGGTTGCGCAGGGTGAATTTGCGAGTTTGCATGGCTGGTTGAAGAAAAATATTTATCAACATGGCAGCAAATACACAGCACCCGAATTAATTGAGCGTGTCACCGGCCGTGGCCTAGATATTGCGCCTTATATGCAGTATTTGCGTAGCAAATATGGCGAGCTTTATCAGTTATAAATCTAAACTGCTTTAAGCTGCTCCTTACAGCGAGCGGCTTCAGTAGCTAATGATGCGTTCACAGCGATTAAACTCGGCAAATCGAGTTAATTCTTTAGATAAGTCTTCCCAAAATTCATCCTGTTGCTTTAGCTTTGTTTCCATCCAAATTTGCTTCAAAATCAAGCTGCCTTCTTTACGTTCAGCTTTACAATCGAGGCGTGCCACTAGTTCGCCTTTCCATAGAATCGGCAATACAAAATAGCCATATTTACGTTTTGCTTCAGGCAGATAACATTCAATTTGATAATCAAATGCAAACAAACGACGTAGGCGCTCGCGCTGAATCACCAAATTGTCAAACGGTGAAAGGATTTTAAGTTGAGTGCTTGGGTTTGGTGTTTGGTTTAGTAACTGGATTTTGTCTGGTAAGCTAAACCAAGTGTGTTCATTCATACTTAGTTCAAGCACTTGGCCTTCTGCAACTAAACGCTTAAGAGCTAGTTTAAGTTTGGGTTTGATGCCTTTGATTAAATGCCCAAAGTCAGTTTCTTGAGCCAAACCTTGAGCTCTTAAATAATGCAGAATTAAATAATCTAAATATTCTTGTTCACTCGGCGGGCGCGTGTCGATCGCAGCAGGTAAAACACGCTCAGTAAGATCGTAAACTTTATGAAAGTTTTTCCGATAGGGAATCATCAAGTCGCCTTGCATGAACAAATATTCCAAGGCACGTTTACTGGGTTTACTTTGCCAGTCAGAGACTTTTTCACTGTGATCAAAGTCTTTAGCCATCAAAGGACCTTCAGCCCGCAGTCGCGCTAAAACTTCATTAATCAGTTTCGTATCCCGTTCATACCAATGATCCAATTGTCCACTGACAAAAGCCTGTTTACGCCATAGGCTAAAGCGGTAGTCACACATCGGCAGATAGGCTGCGGCATGCGACCAATATTCAAAAATTTGTTTTTGTTCTAAGAGCTGTTCTAGTTGTGGAGCTTGATAAGCCGGATTGCGGGTCCACAGCGTGTGATGATGAGCACGCTCTATGACTGAAATCGTATCAATCTGGATATAACCTAAATGCTCAATAAGCTTTAGCGTGTCTGCGACTGTGTCCTGACCAGTAGCTGCGTGAGTCAATAGCTGGCTGCTTAAGACGAGTTGCTGCGCTTCACGAGGGCTGATAGTTAAATGTGGCATAACTCAGTTTTCAAAAGAAGGTTGAGCAGACTACCAAGCTTAGTCAGTTTTATGCTAGTAAATAAAGCTTTGGACTAAGCTTAAAGTTTTTTATGTACGAATCTAAATCGCAAGCTCCAGTAACGCGTGCTCAATTTATGCAGAGGGTGGGGGCGCACAGTTTAGTCATTGCGCTGTTGCTGGCTGGCTCCTTAGGATTAGGGATTGCAGGTTATATGTATTTTGAGCATCTACCAGTGATGGATGCGTTTTTGAATGCCGCCATGCTCTTAGGCGGTATGGGGCCGGTGAATGCTCCTGTGACCCAGGCAGGCAAGCTATTCGCAGGTTTATATGCTTTATATGCGGGTTTGGTGTTTATCGCGACCGCTGCCTTAGTCTTTACGCCATTTTTGCATCGACTGTTGCACAAGTTTCATTGGGATTTAAAAGATTAGATTTTGATTTTTCTGCAAAAAAACAGAATTTAAGCACCTATTCAAGGCATTTTGCTGGAGAGTAGCTTGACAGTTTCTTAGTAGATCAAGCAGGATAAAAATGAGATGCTGCCATTTAGGTTTTAATCGCTTTTCACTCAGAACTGCTTAACTAGAGTGTGAAGCACAGCTGCTGAGGAGAAAACTGATGCCTACCTTTACTAAAGACTCACCGGTCTATATCTACTATCCAATCTTCAAATGGGGTGTTTATGGCCTCTTGGCTATTAATGTCGTGCTATTTTTCTTGCATGAAACTTTTATCGAAGGTTTAGAAACTTTAGCTTGGGTTGCGTTACTCTTGTTGTTTGAGTGGGAAACCTCTCAGCTGGATAAGCCTTATACCAATAAATGGGAAAAATACTCCATCCACATTGGCCGTTTCATTGCTTACGCCGTTATTTTGTACTCTGCTTATGAATATGCAACGCCAGAATATCGTGCTGAAAATGGGCCTTTAGATATGTATAACTCCTTGACTTGGCTCGGTATTGTGGCCCTTTTGGAGTATGATGTTTATGCCAATGGCCTGTATGGACGTGTTGAATGGCATATACGTAATACGATAAAAGTCATTCTCTACGCTGCTTTATTTGTCTATGCAGGGATGTGGGCTTATGAAGGCGGGATTTTAGATTTCTATGATGCAACCTTATGGATTATCTGCTTTTTTGCTATTGAGCTAAATATCTTCAAGTTTGAGGAAACTTTACCTTATAGCGGAGAGGAAATGGGTAAGGATAAGCCAGTCAGCTAGTTAAGCATCTCTACTCAAGCCTAACAAGCTAAGTGTTCTACTTAGCTTTTCTAGTTTTCCGCGTGGTCTTGCTGTTAGTGCTAGATGGCTTTTGCTGGGTAGTACGGGTGCGTCGATATTTCAAATAGCCCAAATATAAAATCGTGGCTAAAGCAAAGACAACATAGGGTAGGGAAGAGCGTTGGTTAAAAATCATTAAATACAGCTCATCCACCCAGTCCTGCTCGATAGCATTCACCTGTTTACCATCTACACGTTGATAATGCGTTACATAAGGATTGTCATTGCCTTGCGCTTGACGAATGAGTTCATTACGCTGCTGTTCCCAAGCATCAACGGGATCAAGATTATTCCAAGCACTGAATAATTGCAGTTGTTGCTGACTTAGTGTGAGTTTATACCGATCACGCATGTAGAAGTTAATGCGCGCGACATCCCCATAGACAGTCTCTGGGGGTTCGGCGGTGCGTGTTTTAAAGTCAATTTCCATATTCACTTTAGCCCCATACGCCCGCGCTTCACCATTGACCATGCCGTAAGGGAAATTACTTCGGTCACCATTTAGTTCGCCAATCGCTGGTACTAGATTGTGCATATCTGCTTCCATTTGACGAAACTGTGCGTTATGGTCACGGCAAGCAGCTCGCCCACCTTGCTGCCAGCATTGTAATTGATGACCGAATACCCAAGCGGGCACTACATGTTCCCATTCAATCCGTTTGGCGCGTTCCGGATTTTTACGGGCTTGATAACCGCAAGTTTTCCAATCTGGCACGAGGAGTTTAGCTTGAGCCTGAAAACGACAAGCACTGTAAAAACCGATTGGATGGTCTTTATAGATCTTTTTTGCTAGGACAAGCTTAGATTGGCTAAAAGAATAATCACTACTACGGGCTGCTAAGGGCACTGGCTCTAAACTTGCAATATCCTCATCGACCAAATCCCCGTCTTGAGTCATATAACGCGCGAAGCCAGCTAAGGTGATTTTGCGTAAAGCTTGGTGATCAGCGCTATAGGCATCAGCTTGTTCAGCAGAAAATAAAGCTTGAGGTAGTGTTTGCGTAGGTGTGTCAGCTTGAGTAGCTGCACTGATTATCACAAGGAAGGATAGGAAAAGGCGAAAGTGCATGGGCTTAGAGCTTATCTGAAAATTTTACACCTTATGCCGAATGGCACAACCATGCAATCTAAAGACTTGTCTTCACAAGCAAAAGAGCAGAGATGCTAAGTTAGCACCTCTGTAAAAATTTAAAGTACAAGCACTTAAGCGTGAGCTAGACCCAAAGCAGCTTCCACTTGATGGATGAACTGGTTTTCGCGCGGATCGCTTTTATCAGCCGCCGCAATCTGTTTCAACACGATTAGGCATTGATTTTTGGCTTCAGGGCTAGTGAATGATAGGCATTGCTGATGAATAAAAGCCTCAGTTTTTTCGGTCGTTTCTAAGGCTTTGCGGACACTAGCAATTTCACGCATGGTAAACATGGTGACATCTGTCACCGAATGCCATTCAATTTTTTGTAAGCTACGGTTATAAGCATCTTGCTCGCTGAGAGATAGCTTTTTATCTTGATAGCGGGCTAAAAGCATTAAACGGACTAAAGCTTCGTTTTGAATTTGTTTAGCTAGCTGCTCTTGTTGTTTTAAGGCTGATTTTTTCATCTCTCGACTCTTCTTATGGTTATTAATTAAGCTAATGATCTTGGCTCAAAAAACGCCTAGGGTATGGAATAAAATTATACGCAGCTCTTAATAAAACAAGCAAATAAATCCATTAATATAAATTATTTTGCTGCAGCTACTTCCCATAGATAGGCATCCATCGCCAAGGCGCCATAAGTCACTTCGGGTGTGAAGCGCCTGAGCTGATCATTAGCAGTACTAGCACCAAAAGCAACAAATAGCGGCAGAATATGATCTTCTGTCGGATGAGCGGCAGCACCATAAGGTGCTTGAGTCCTATAAGCTAGTAGATTGTCTGCTGCCCGCGCCTGTAATTGCTCTGCTAGCCAATCACTGAACACTAGGGCAGCGGGTAAGGGTTCAGAGGCATGCGATAACCAGCCAAAATTGTGCGTCACCGCACCAGAAGCCATGATGAAGACGCCTTCTGCACGCAAGCTTTGTAGTGCTTGACCTAATTTAATATGCCAAGCCGGCCCTGCTTGGGTTTGAATAGCTAATTGAGCAACGGGGATATCTGCTTTTGGAAACAGGGATAGCAGTGGTATCCATGCACCGTGGTCTAAACCCCGCCGTGGATCAAGGCCTAAAGGTAAGTCGGCTTGAGTGAAAGCAGCTTGCAGCAAAGGTACTAGTTCAGGCGCACCGTTCGCGGGATAAGACAATTTATATAAAGGCGCTGGAAAACCACCGAAGTCATAAATAGTCTGTGGGTGCTCGGCCGTACTCAATAAAGGAGTGGATGTTTCCCAATGAGCCGAAACGACTAAAATAGCTTTAGGCCGCTCTAAATAATCACCTAGCTGCTGCCAGCAAGCTAATGTAGGTGCTTGGGTTTGGAGAGCAATGTCAGGAGCACCATGAGAAACAAATAAAACTGGAGTGTGCATATTAAAGTCTCAATTTTGGGTTGAACTCAGTATATGCTTAACTAAAATTTGAAAAAGATGTGTTAATTTAAGCTTGTCTTGTCTAAAGGTTAATAATAAAGGCTTCCCATGCTAAAGGGTGAGGACTCCAACGATATTGCTTCAATAGAACTCGTCCTGTGGGGCTAAATTCAACACCTTCTTGTAATAAGCGTTCGCGCTGCTCGGCGGCACCAGAGGGGGATAACTTAGCTAGGCTTAGTTGTCCTTGGCTATTCACGACTCGATACCAAGGTATGTCAGTTTGCTCCTGCAAAGCATTTAAAGCATAACCCACTAGACGTGCATGTCGTGGTAGGCCTGCAAGCCGAGCGATATCGCCATAAGTAGAAACACTACCAGCAGGAATTTGCTGGACTACAGCATAAATACGCGCTTGTTTACTCAGCTTTGACATGGATTCATCTCTTTAATCAGAGCAAGCAGCTCTAAGCAGTCCAGCTTTGTCGAGTAAGTTGAGATGACCCTTCGTCTCACTAATAAAACCTTGGCGTTTCCATTCAGAAATAAACCGACTCACTGTTTCAATCGTTAAACCTAATAACTCACCTATTTCACCACGTGCCAAAGGCAGAGCCACGCCCTCAGAACTGAGATGGCCACTTTCATACCAATTAACTAAAAAAGAGGCTAAACGCTCAGGGGCTTTCATCACCCCTAAGGCTAACATCTGATTCTCAGCAGCCCGTAGATACTGTAGCCAACGCTGTGTCATCGCGGTATCAATCTCAGCATACTGTTTTTTTAACTGAGCTAGGTCTGCAAACGGCAGACGGCAGAGTTCAATGCTACTAAGAGGCGTAGCACTATGGCTGTAATGTTCATCTGCAAAACCATCAAAACCGAATAACTCACCAGCGCTTACTACGCGGATAATTTGGGTGCGCCCATTCGCTAAGCTTTTAGTGAGTTTAACCATGCCTTTGCGCAAGGTGTAAGCGCTCTTTGCACTTGCACCTTGATGATAGATCGTTTCACCCGCTTGGTATTGCAATACCGCTGGTTGAAAGTGCTGGATCTGCTGTAAGCGTTCAGCAGGTAATTCAGCAAAAATACTTAAATGCCGAATAGGGCAACTTAAGCAGTGACCTTTACCTTTGACGCTAGACATAGTGGCTCCTAAGGATGTGCTGCACTTAGCTACATGCTAAGCAAGTATATAAGCAAAGTCTAACATAGAAGAACTGCTAGTTTAAAAAAACTATAGTGGCTATCAGCAGCTGTTTTGCCATTTATCGCTTAAGTTTGATCCTTACGACAAATGCTTATCCTGCCAAGGACCTAGTAATGTTAGTATCCCATTTCAGGTAATGGTTGAGGTCAGGCTATGTTAAAGCTATTAGTGCCTAGCGTTTGTATGTTGCTGTTCAGTGCTCAGGCACAAGCAGAAATGAATCTATCCAGTGTCGCTTCAAGTTCAGGACAAAAAAGCAGTGCCTCTGCAACGATTATGATTAAGGTCGATATTCCAGTCCGTGCGAGTTTTAAGTTCAGTGCTGAGCAAGGCCAATTGAGTAGTGCAACGAACTTGCGTAATGCTGTAGGTTTGTCAGTAAGCTGCCATAGTCAACAGGGTTGGCCTTTAACTCAATGCTCTGATCAAAACCCAAAGCAGATTTATACTTTTACTACACTATAAATTTTGCGTGCTCAACGAAAAAAATCCTAGTTATTTGTGGATTCGCAAAGCGCTTACTCACTAGCCTGAGTACCTTAGTACTTTAAAACTAAAATCTAAGGTAGCAGCCCAATGACAGGCATTAGGCAACTCAGTCGACGTAAATTTTTAATCGGTGCTAGCTCTACAATCACTGGAGTAGGGGTAGGAGCATTAGTCAGTCCTTTTCTTTTGTCTATGTCTCCGAGTGCTCGTGCACTCGCAGCGGGTGCACCTGTCGAAGTGAATCTCAGTAAAATAGCAGAGGGGCAGTTACTCACAACGGTCTGGCGTGGTAAGCCAGTTTGGATCGTGCATCGCACAGCGAGTATGTTACAAGCGTTGCCTAGTAATGATGCCAGTTTACGTGATCCCACCTCTGCACTTGCTGAGCAACAGCCTAGCTATGCCCAAAACCCACATCGCTCACGTGAACCAAAATATGCTGTCCTCATCGGTATTTGTACTCACCTGGGTTGCTCGCCTAGTTATCGTCCTGAGCTTGCACCAGCTGATCTAGGCGCAACATGGAAAGGAGGTTGGTATTGCCCTTGTCATGGTTCACGTTTTGATTTGGCCGGGCGTGTTTATAAAAATGTACCAGCAGCTACTAATCTGGTAGTCCCACCCTATTACTTTATAAATGAACATACCTTGCTAATTGGTGAAGATGCCGCAGCTTAAGGCTTGACAATAGCCTAAAGCTCTGAACGGTGTTAGGTAAACCATTGTTAGCACCCAAAACCCTAGTACAGTCTGAGTGCATTGCACCAATTTACTGCTGTTTTGAATTGCTGCAACAGACAAAAAGAGGCACAATATCGCAAATTAACATAGGGATTGCAGGGAATGGCGTCCAGCGGCAATACTGGCTTAAAACGGATCATTAAAGCAGGACAATACTCATGGCAAGGCTTATGTGCAGCCTACCGTCACGAGGAAGCCTTTCGGCAGGAAGTCTGGATTCTTGTGATAGCTATACCCCTAGCTTTATGGCTTGGAGAGAGTGGTCTAGAAAAGGCCTTGCTAATTGGAACGGTTTTCTTACTGCTCATTGTGGAGTTGTTGAACTCAGCGGTAGAGGCAGTGGTTGATCGGATCGGTGCAGAACGTCATGAGTTAGCCGGTCGAGCTAAAGATATGGGTTCAGCAGCAGTTACCATTGCTATTATCAATCTCATTGTAATCTGGCTAGTGGTGCTTTTTTGATAAACATCATGTTGAGAGCTTTCTAAAAAGTGCATTCTGGCACACACTCCCAGCGGAATATTACAGTTTTCTTAAATAGGCACTTGGTATATTCTTGCGCGCTTAGTAAGAGTTTTGTTGGTTTTGGTTTTTTTTAAATTTAGTGTTGAGGGCAAGTGATGGCTCATAGTGCAGTAGTCTCTTCGGAGCAATATAACTATGAAATCGTAAAGAAATTTGCGATTGCCGCTATTGTCTGGGGTATCGCTGGCATGACAGCCGGGGTGTATATCGCGTCAGAATTGGCTTGGCCATTTTTGAGCTTCGATATCGCTCAGATCACCTTTGGACGGTTGCGGCCGGTGCATACAAGCGGTGTTATCTTCGGCTTCGGCGGTAATGCTTTGTTTGCAACGTCTTATTACATTGTACAGCGTACCTGTCAAGCTCGCTTAGCGGGTGGAACGTTTTGGCCGAATTTCACCTTCTGGGGATGGAATTTATCTATAGCGATTGCTGGTACTGGCTATTTGTTTGGTATTAGCCAAGGTCGTGAGTACGCTGAACCAGAATGGTATGTTGACCTAGCTATTGCAGTTGTTTGGGTTGTTTACTTCCTAATTTATACGGTCACTTTAGTTCGTCGGAACCAGCCACATATTTATGTTGCTAACTGGTTCTTTATGTCCTTTATTTTAGCTACTGCGCTCCTCCACATTTTCAATAACTTGGCGATGCCTGTTAGTCTCTTTGGTGCCAAGTCTTATAGTCTGTTCTCAGGTGTGCAAGATGCGATGACTCAGTGGTGGTATGGGCACAATGCAGTCGGCTTCTTCTTAACCGCAGCCTTCTTAGGGATGATGTATTATTTCGTACCTAAGCAAGCAGGGCGTCCCGTTTACTCTTATCGTTTGTCTATTGTGCATTTCTGGGCATTAAGCTTTATGTACATGTGGGTAGGTACTCACCATTTACACTGGACAGCGATTCCTGATTGGACCTCTTCTTTAGCAGCAGTCTTTTCTATTCTGTTATTGATGCCTTCTTGGGGTGGGATGATCAACGGCATCATGACCCTTTCAGGTGCTTGGGATAAACTGCGCACCGACCCGATTATGATGTTCTTAATTACTTCATTGTCTTTCTATGGTATGTCTACCTTCGAAGGCCCAATGATGTCTTTAAAAAGTGTGAACGCATTATCTCACTACACTGACTGGACAGTAGGTCACGTTCACTCAGGTGCTTTAGGCTGGGTTGCGATGGTGTCAATTGGCTCCTTCTACCATATGATTCCACGCTTATGGAACACTACTATTTACAGCACTAAGTTGATTTACACTCACTTCTTCTTAGCAACTATCGGTGTGATTCTCTATATCACGGCGATGTGGGTTTCTGGTATCGGTCAAGGTTTGATGCTGCGTGCTTTTGATGAGTACGGTAACTTAGCTTATACCTTCGTTGAAACGGTTGCCTTCATGCATGGCCCCTTAGCGGCACGTGCGATCGGCGGTATGTTCTTCGTGTCTGGTATGTTAGTAATGGCTTATAACATCTATATGACCATTGCTCGTGCTAAGCAAGAAGAGAAAACACCTGTCGTTGCTGTTGCACAGGCCTAAGGAGAGGGAAGGATGTTAAAACACGAAAGTATTGAAACCAACTCGGGTTTGTTAATCGTTTTGACTCTAGTCGCGATTGGCATCGGTGGTTTGGTTGAAATTGTGCCATTACATTATATTGATAGTACGATTGAAGACGTAAAAGACCCGCAAACTGGGGTAGAGATGGTGCGCCCATATTCACCTTTAGAGTTGCGTGGGCGGGACATTTATATTCGTGAGGGTTGCTATACTTGCCACTCACAAATGATTCGTCCTTTCCGTGATGAGGATCTGCGCTATGGTCATTATTCTCTGGCAGCAGAGTCTAAATATGATCACCCCTTCCAGTGGGGTTCTAAGCGTACAGGCCCAGACTTAGCAAGGGTCGGTGGTAAGTACTCAAATGCTTGGCATACCCAGCATTTAATTGCACCACGTTCAGTCGTGCCTGAGTCGATTATGCCTAATTATCCTTGGCTGTTAGAGACTGAGTTGGATTATTCGGATGTAGGCGCACGGATGACTGCGCTGAAAAAGGTTGGTGTGCCTTACACTCTGACTAAAGACGAATATGCAGGTTGGACGGATGAGAAAGGTCAAAAACATCCGGGTACGGTAGAGCGGTTTGGTGAGAAAGTTGCCAATACCTTAGATATCAATCGAGCTGAAGATAATTTATTAGCCCAAGCTAAAGCAGGTAACTACGACGGCGATCCTTCTTCTATTAGTGAAATGGATGCTTTAATTGCTTACTTACAAGTCTTAGGGACAATGGTTGATTTCAGTAAGTTTGATGAAGACTACTTTATCCAGTTCCGTTGATCTGGCCCATAGAGATTGGGTGATACTGACTGGTTAGGAGAATGATGATGCTAGCAGAATTATGGATGTGGATTACCGATTTAGGTAATAGCAAAATGGTGGCGTTAGTGATTTTCTTTACCACCTTTGTCGGTATTGTGCTGTACGTTTATTCAAATAAAGCCCGTAGCGAACGCCTTGAATCGTATCGCTATGTGCCTTTTTTGGATGATGATGAGCATAAACCGCAGGCAGAATCACCAAAGCAAGGTGAGAAATAAATTATGGCAAGTCCTGTAAAAGATCCTTTGACTGGGGCAGAAACCACCGGGCACGTGTGGGATGAAACCCTACAAGAGTTTAATAATCCACTACCACGTTGGTGGTTATGGACCTTTTATGCAACGATCATTTTCGCGATCGTGTATTGGTCTACCTATCCGTCTTGGCCGATTGGCGGTAGTTATTTGAAAGGTTTTAGTACCCTAACTTATAAAACAGATGCTGGGGAAACTAAAACAACTCACTGGAACATGCGTGCTTTGTTAGCTCAAGACATGCAAACCGGCGAGCAAGCGCTCAAGCAAAAGGCTTATTTGGAAAAAGTCTCTGCAGCATCCTATGAGCAAATTGCTCAAGATCCTGATATGAGTGCTTTCGTGCGTTCTTATGGCAATGGTATTTTTGGTGATAAATGTGCCGCTTGCCACCAAGCGGGTGGTCAAGGTGTTGCTGGCTTATTCCCAACTTTAGTTGATGATGACTGGTTGTGGGGGGGTAGTGTTGAGCAAATTCATCAGACTATCGTTGGTGGGCGTAATGGCTATATGCCCGCTTACAATACTACTCTGACTCCAGAGCAAGTGGATGAAGTGGCTAACTATGTGTTGAGTTTCTCTGGCATTGAACATAATGCAGAGGCAGCCGCTAAAGGTCAGAAAATCTTCAATGGTTATGCAGGGGGTTGCTACCAATGCCATACGGTTGAGGGTAAAGGTTTGTACTCACAAGGTTCTGCTAATTTAACTGATCAAATCTGGACGATCGCAGATACGACTGCTGAGGAAACTCCGGCTGAGCGCTTAGCCTTAGTTAAAAAAGTTATCACTAATGGTGTACAACGCCAAATGCCAGTATTCGGTCAACGCTTAAATGAAACTGAGATTAAAGTCTTAGTGGCTTATTTAAAGCAAATGTCGGGTACACAACAGTAGTAAATTGTTTCTATCCTCCTCTGTGCAAGGCAGGGGAGGGTTCAATCGAAGGTTTCCTTTTTCCTCCCTTATCTTTTCAAGTTTGTTGTCAGTTTATTCAAAGCTTTGCTAAACTCTTTCTGCGCTCTCGGGGTGTCCTTCTGGACTGAGATGCTTTTTAGCGAACCCGTAGAACCTGATCCGGCTCATACCGGCGTAGGGAAGAGATAATTCTGTCTACCACCCCCCTGTGCCGTTGTGTTCCTTAGTTACTTACTAAAGGTACTCAACATGAAAACCTCCTATTTCCTTCCCCTTTTCATGCTTTTCAGTTTAGGTATTGCTCAAGCAGCGGATAAGCCTATCTTGACGGTTTATACCTATGACTCTTTTGTATCTGAATGGGGTTCTGGCCCGAAGCTGGAAGCAGCTTTTGAGCAAACCTGCCATTGCGATTTAAAATTTATTGCTGTTGAAGATGGAGTCAGTATCCTAAATCGCCTGAAAATCGAAGGTGATCAGGCTAAAGCCGATCTTATTTTAGGCATTGATGATGGCCTGATGGAAGAAGCGCGCGCGACCCAATTGATTGCGGAGCATGGCCAAGCTTTAGATAAATTATCGACCAGTTTGAAATGGGTAGATAAAGACTTTCTTCCTTATGATTATGGCTATTTTGCTTTTATCTACGACAGCAGCAAAATTACTAAGCCCGTTAGTTCTTTGAAAGAATTGCTTGAGTCTGATGCTAAAGTCATTTATCAAGACCCACGTACCAGCACGCCAGGCCAAGGCTTAATGTTATGGATGAAAGCGGTTTACGGTGATCAAGCTGCATCTGCTTGGCAGCAATTAGCCAAGCACACCGTGACAGTGACTAAAGGGTGGTGGGAAGCTTATAGTATGTTTTTAGAGGGCGGCGCAGATTATGTCCTAAGCTACAACACCTCACCCGCTTATCATGTCCTTTCTGATAAAAAAGAACAGTATAAAGCGGCCGCTTTTAGTGAAGGGCATGTGGCTCAAGTCGAGTTAGCTGCTGTGCTGAAATCCAGCCAGCAACCGGAATTAGCTAAACAATTCTTAAGCTTTCTAATCTCGCCAGAAGCACAAAGTATTATTCCAGTGACTAATTGGATGTTACCCGTCATTGATGGAATTGAATTACCTCCTATATTTAGCCAATTAATTCAGCCGCAGCGGATTGGTTTTACACCGGCTGAAGTTGCCGAAAAGCGTGCGGAATGGGTTAGAGAGTGGCGCAGCGCAGCAGCCAAATAAGCGGTTATCTAGCGCTTGTAGCTTTAGTTTCAGTGACTGCTTGGGCTTTTTATGGCTTAAGTAGTCTGGCCGAAGGACGCTTAGCTGGGTCGGTATTTACTGATCCTTATATTCACCGCATTCTTGGCTTTTCCCTAAAGCAGGCAGCTTTAAGCGCTAGTGCTGCAGTTTTATTAGCAGTACCAGTCGCACGTGCGCTCTATTATTTACCTAATCTCCTAGGTAAACGCGCTTTTTTGGCGCTGTGCTTACTTTGCTTTGTTTTGCCGACCTTAATTTTAATTACTGGCTTGGTTGCGCTCTTAGGGAGTGCAGGTAGCTTAAGTCCTTATCTTGGCAAGTCTTGGAATTTATATGGCCTACAGGGGATTCTACTGGCGCATTTATTTTTAAATCTACCGTTTGCGATTCGTAGTTTTTATCTGCAGCTACAGGCCTTACCTGCTAGTTCATGGATACTAGCGCGGCAGTTAAAATTAAGCAGTTGGCAGCAATGGGCTGTACTTGAGTGGCCACAATTGCGGGCGCGTTTACTCACAGTCTGGGTTTTTATCTTTGTGCTGTGTTTTAATAGCTTTGCAGTGGTTTTATCCTTGGGTGGAGGGCCGCAATCAACTACTCTGGAAGTTGCTATTTATCAGGCACTTAAATACGATTTTAATATTCCGGAAGCTTTGAGCTTAGCTTGGCTACAATTATTGATTACGGGTAGTTTTTATTTAGCCATGACACGCTTTGGTTCGAGCGCTTGGCTCTCTGCTGATACAGCGAGGCCAGAATTTTTACCTCGACTTAGGTCTTGGCAAATGCTTTACCAGCAACTGATCTACTATCTTACTTGGACTTTCTTCTTATTACCCTTACTGGCACTGATTCCTAGTTGGTGGCAAATCAATTTCGAGGGTTTAACTAAGATAAATCTTATCAAACCTTTAATCACAACTCTGAGCTTAGGTCTAATAGCGGCGAGTTTAGCTGTGTTAATCGCAGTCCTAGTACTCAGTCCTATTCGCTGGGCACGCCGTCAGCAACAACAGCAGAAGCAATGGCTATTAGAGGGGCTGGCTAATCACAGTTTAGTCTTGCCAGCGATGGTGCTTTCAGTGGGCTTATATGTTTGGAGTTTAAGGCATTTAGATTTAGAAGTTTGGGGGATATTTTTCGTTATCCTCGTCAATACGCTTATCTTAGTACCCTTTGCAGTGCAGCAATTAAAGCCGCGCTTATTTCAATTTGATGATCAATATCAATATTTAGCCCAACAACTGAAATTAAATGCCTGGGCTTATTGGCAAGTAGTATTACCGTGGCTGCAGCGCGATTTACAAGCGGCTTTTGTTTTGTGTTTGTTGCTAGCAATGGGGGATGTAGCAGTATTCTCGATTTTTGCCACAGACACTTGGATTAGTTTGCCTTGGCTTATTTATAGCTATGCTGGCAGTTATCGGATTGCTGAGGCCTCAGTACTAGCCTGTTTATTTTTATTGATCTGCGCGGCTCTCGTAGTTTGGCTAGAAAAAATTAAAAATAAATAGCAAAGTCTGAACTCTTTTTTATAGCTGGAGGTCTATTCTGCTAGCTCAGTCAATAACAAGGTTAAAACTATGCGACATATTTGCTTAATGCTGATTTGCTATTTCTTTTTACCCAGTAGCGTATTTGCCCAAGGTCTAGGCGATAAAGAAGGCTTGTTAAAACCTATTTCATTGCAACAGTTGGATCAGCAACTCAAAACACAATTCAAGTCACAAATTACTGTCACTGAATATCAAGCTACTCCGATGATCCGAGTGCCAGCAGTGAAGGCTCAAGCGAGCACAGCACCGCCTAGAGCAGCGATGCGTCCGGCAGCGACTTCCGCAGGGCAGGTTTCTAGTACCAATTTACAAGAGCAGGGTGTTGATGAAGCGGATTGGGTGAAAACAGATGGTCGCTATTTATATGGCGCTAATCAGCAAGGTGGTGGGATTCGGGTGTTTGATACCCAAGCGGTGTCAGGAGCCACACTGAAACAGATTGCTAGCATTGGTATGCCAGCAAATTCCCAATTGCAGGGTTTATATCTAGTTCCCAATAAAAAGCAATTGATTGCCATTACCAGTGCTTACCAAGCGGTGAGTCCTTCACGGCACGCCATGCGCCGTCCCTACGTAGGTCAGGGACAGACACAAGTACTCATTTTTAATACTAGCAATCCAGCTAAACCGCAATTGATTCGCCACTTGGATATTGAGGGAAATTTTTTCCAAACGAGAAGAATTAATAATCGCCTTTATTTATTTCTAAATCATTATCTTAATGGTTTTCCTAATACTTACAAAAGTATTGAAACTAAACAAGCTTTGACTGAAGCTCAGAAAGAGCTTGAGAAGAGAAAAATTAGTGCTGCTATTGATAGCTGGAGTGTCAGTGAGATATTGCCTCACTACACTGAGAAAACAACTAAAAACTCCTTGCCTTTATTCAAAGCGAATTCACTCTATGCAGTGAATCAAAAAGTAGCCGATGTTTATCAGATCACTTCACTGATTAGTTTAGATCTAGATAGTCCAACTCAAGCGCCTGAAGCGCTGGGTTATTTCGGTGGAGCCGGCAATTTCTATATGTCAGATCAGGCCGCTTACTTGATATCTCCCTATGACGCTTTAGCAAAAGCACCGATTAGCTCGATGCAGGGTAATGTGCTGCATAAGTTTGCATTGAGTGGTAAAGGTTTTAATTATCGCGGGTCGGGTGCATTTTTTGGAACGCTCAATTGGAACGAGCTGAGTAGCTTCCAATTTGATGAGGATCAGCGCGGTAATTTGCGAGTAGTGACCTATAATATGGCGCAAACGACTAAACATCCTGATCCGATTACGCGCTCTCCAGTAATTGTCACTATTCTAGCTGAGGCAGCGAATGCTAAACAGTTGCTCACAGTTGGACGTCTGCCGAATGCTAAGTATCCGCAAGCCATTGGTAAGCCCGGTGAGCGCTTGTATGGGGCACGTTTATTTAATGATTATGCTTATTTCGTAACCTTCCGTAACACGGATCCTTTATATGTAGTGGATTTACGTAAGCCAAATGACCCGAAAGTAACGGGCGAATTAGTGATTCCAGGCTTTTCGGACTATCTCCATCCGGTCACAGCCAATCTATTGTTAGGTGTGGGTAAAGCGGCTGATGCACAAGCAGGAGGTGCTCAACAGGGGTGGAAACTGTCACTGTTTGATATCAGTAACCCCAATAACCCACAAGAAATTGATAAGGTGCAATTAGGTGGTCCAGGTTCAGATAGCCCGGCCAATCGTAATCACCATGCGATTACCTCGTTAGCCATCAACAACAACACGCTTACTCGAGTAGCTTTACCGGTCAATGTGTATGATCCCAACAATGGTACGGTTAAAAATGGCCTACACCGCTTTGAAGTGACTCACGCCCAGCGTAAATTGCAGCATCTAGGTGGATTTTCAGTCAGTCCTGCTAATAATTGGTATTGGGATGATGCTGACCGGAGTATTTTGATTGATAACTATCTGTATTATTTCCATAAGGGTAATTTTTATAAGAGTGCTTGGGCAGCAAAATAACTCATGTTAGTGATGCAGAATCTTCTCTTGCGCCGTGGCTCTTGGCAGCGGCGCTACCATTTTCAAGTGGAACCGAACACCATACTAACCATTCAAGGCCGTAGTGGAGCAGGGAAGTCCGCGCTTTTAGCCGCGATTGCTGGGTTTGAGCCAGTCGCTGAGGGGGATATTCAATGGCAAGGCCAATCACTCTTGCGCTTAGCCATTGAGCAACGTCCGGTCAGTATGTTGTTTCAAGAGCATAATTTATTTGAGCATTTGAGTATTGCCCAGAATTTAAAGCTGGGATTGAAGTTTAGCTCCGCGACAGAGCAACAAGCAGCTATTAATACTGCAGCAGATGCCTTAGAAATTAGCGCTTATTTGAAAAAAATGCCGAAGGAATTATCGGGTGGGCAACGTCAGCGCGTGGCTTTGCTACGTACATTACTACGCCCTGAACCGCTTATTTTATTAGATGAGCCATTCGCTGAATTGGATGCTTATACCCGTGAATTAGCCGCTCTGTGGGTGAGACAGACTGCTAAAACGGCACATAAAACGGTGTTACTTGTTACCCATCAAGACGAAGATGTGGAGCGCTTAGCTGATCAGAATCTGATATTGGACTAAGCCCTAAATGATGCAAATAACGCACAGCACCTAACCCCGCTTGTTTGCCAGTCGCAAAACAAGCCGTTAGCAAATAACCACCGGTTGGAGCCTCCCAGTCCAGCATTTCGCCAGCGCAAAATACACCCGGTAGCTGTTTGAACATTAAATCAGCTGTTAACGCAGCAAACTCTACGCCACCGGCAGTGCTAATCGCCTCGTCTAAAGTAGTCATACCAATCACGGTAATAGGCAAGTTTTTCAAGACTTGGGCGAGATCACTTGCAGTTTGAGCTTGGGATTTATCAAGTTTCTCAAAGACTAGAGCCGTTTTAATCGCATCCAGTTTCAATTGGCTTTTTAGAAAGCTGCCAAGGCTTTTTTTCGAACTACGTTTCTCTAAAATGCCTTCTAACTGTGCTTGGGTGTGGTGAGGGCATAAGTCTAAATAAAAAACGGTACTACCCGTTTGCTCTAAGCTATCACGTAGGCGAGCGGCAAAGGCATAAATCAAGCTACCTTCCACCCCGTGTTCAGTAATGATGAGTTCGCCTTGGCGTGTTTCGGTATGACCAGCAAGATCAGTAAAGCTTAAACTGACGGGTTTGACTGGTGAGCCAGCTAGGGGTTTTAGATAGTCACTCCAAGCACATAGAAACCCGTTATTCGCAGGCTTTAAAGCTCGAATGGGAATCTGTTGTTGGCCTAACCAGTCTACCCAAGCGCCATCGCTACCCAGCTTTTTCCAACTCGCGCCACCCAAGGCTAAGATAGTGACTGGGTAGGATTTGGTCACTAAACTACTGGGCGTTTCTAAAATCCATTCATGAGTAGCATTTAAGCCTAAGCAACGATGACGAGGATAAATACTTAAACCTTGCTCTTTTAAGCGGCTTAGCCAAGCGCGTAGAAGGGGAGCGGCTTTCATTTCTTTAGGAAACACTCGTCCTGAACTACCAATAAAGGTTTCGATGCCTAAATCGGTACACCATTGACGTAGAGTTTCAGGGCTAAAGGCTTGTAAATAAGGCTGGAGTACCTCAGCCCGCTCAGCATAACGTTGGTTAAAACTTACAAAGTTTTCAGAGTGCGTGATATTCAAGCCACCAATCCCTGCTAGCAAGAATTTACGCCCAACTGAAGGCATCGCATCGTATAAATCCACCTTAAAACCAGCTTGAGTGAGTTGCTCGGCAGCCATCAAGCCTGCAGGCCCACCCCCGATCACTGCTGCTAGGGTAGTTTGACTCATGCAGCAGTGACCAGCTGTGAACTTAGCCAAGCAGGTACACGCTCATCTAGCCAATAGCTTAATTTCCACGGTGCACTACCTGTCAGAAAGCCTACATGTCCGCCCTGCGCGGTGATTTCTAAGCTGACGCTGGCACTCGTTTGCTCAGGGCTAGGCACGATACTTGGACGCATAAAAGGATCATCTAGAGCATGAATAATCAAGGTAGGCGTTTGAATACGACCTAAGAACTGAGCACTGCTAGAGCGCTGATAATAATCAGTGGCATTCTCAAACTGATTCAAGGGAGCTGTTATCTGATCATCGAATTGATAAATTGTCTTAAGAGCCTTTAGATCAATCGGCTTGGGTTCTGGTAAACGCTGGAATTTATTGCGGTAAGAGTCTTTCAGTTGCTTCAATAAATATTGCCCATAGACCCGCGCAAACCCGTGTTCAAGTTTTTTGGCACAGACCGCTAATTGAAAGGGTGTGGAAATCGCAACGGCAGCCTTTAGGCCAGCCTTAGCGCCGGTTTCGCCTAAATATTTAAGCAGTAAATTTGCACTTAAAGATACCCCAATGGCAGCAGCTGGCATTTGCCCTCGAGCTTTAAGTTGCGCTAATACTTCAGCTAAATCAGCAGACGCTCCAGAATGATAACTTTTGGCTAAGCGATTAGGCTCAAGGCCACGCCCACGTAGGTGCATAAAAACCACGCTAAATCCAGCTTGATGCAAGGCTTGTATTAAAGTAGAAGCATAATGTGAGTTTAAAGAGCCTTCTAAACCGTGCATCATCAGTACTAAAGGTGCTTGTGGGCGGGGATACCAAGCAAGATCAATAAAGTCACCATCTTTGAGTTCTACGCGTTCCCAAGTAAAGTCGAGCTGCGGACGTTGACGTAGAAAGGTCGGTAGAATAGTTTGGAGGTGTGGGGATTTTAACCACCACGGTGCACGATAACTGCTAATAATTCGCTGACCCATAAACGCCAATGTTCTGCCGCAAAATAAGCGCTGCATGATACCATGCATGCTTTAGAAATCCTCCTCTTAAGGTGTCGTAAGTCATGCAGGTGCGTGCTGAGCAAATCACTGAACATCTAGGTTTAGGCTTGAAGCCAGTGTATTTAATTAGTGGTGATGAGCCGCTGCAAGTGATGGAAGTTGCAGATGCAGTGCGCACGGCAGCTAAGCAGCAAGGCTTTAGCGAGCGTGAAATCCTCAATGTTGATGCGCAATTTGATTGGAGTCTATTGTTAGCAGCGAGCGAGGCTTTATCCTTATTCTCTGAACGAAAGCTACTCGATCTGCGTTTAAGCTCCTGCAAAATTGGTGCAGCCGGTAGCAAAGCTTTACAGCATTATTTAGCACATCCACCGACTGACAAAGTGTTGCTCATTCAATCTGGGCGCTTGGATAAGGCTTGCCGCAGTGCGGCATGGGTGAAGGCAGTCGAAAACCAAGGCGTCTTAGTTCAAGTTTGGGATTTATCTCCGCAACAAGCCTTAGCATGGTTGGCTAAACGCATGCGTGATACTGGATTAAACGCCAGTGAAGCAGCTGTGCGCTATTTAAGTGAGCATGTCGAAGGCAATTTGCTGGCAGCTGTGCAGGAAATTAATAAATTAAAACTGCTCTATGACCATGAGTTAATTAGTGTCGAGCAAATGGCAGCAGCGATTTCTGATAGTTCTCGCTTCACTGTTTTTGATTTAGCCGATGCTATTTTGGCTCAGGATATCAAACGTTTACAGCATATTTTGCAAGTGCTCAAAGAAGAAGATACCGCCCTACCTTTATTGGTATGGGCGCTGGGCGATTTGCTGCGTCAACTCTATGAAGCTTCTGAGAATCAGCGTCATCAACGCTCTAATCAGAACTTGATCATGCGGCTGCCTAAAAATCGGCAAGCGCCGTTTCAAATCGCGATTAAACGCATGGAGCGTGCAAATTGGCCGAGCTTGTTTAGACGCCTAGCTGTACTTGATCAACATAGTAAAGGTGTGGGCTTAGATGTGTCTCGCCACCCTGAGCGTTTATGGGATGAGGTATTTGATATGGCTTTAGCAACAATGGGAAGGCGTTTGTTCGCAACGGCTTCTTTGTAGCTTAAGACCACCTCCAAAGAGATACCCACCCTTAACTCCACAGAGATAGCTAACTTCACTTTAAGTTCGAGCAAATAAGCGTAGACTAATACAGTCTTACAGGTTGTGATATCAATAAGAATGCAGTTCATTACCCAATTTCTGTTTCCATTTTTACTTTGGTTGCCAAAGGTCAGTCGTGAGACCTTAAAAGCGGATTTCGTGGCGGGCTTAACCGGTGCGGTTATTGTGTTACCACAGGGGGTGGCCTTTGCGACTATTGCGGGTTTGCCACCTGAATATGGTTTGTATACCGCAATGGTGACGCCGATTGTGGCTGCTTTGTTTGGCTCATCTTGGCATTTGATTTCTGGCCCAACCACTGCAATCTCGATTGTTGTATTTTCTGCCGTCAGTGGTCATGCCGAGCCCGGTAGTGCGAATTTCATTCAATATACCCTGACACTGACCTTTCTAGCGGGGGTCTACCAACTCGCTTTTGCGCTGGCACGTTTAGGTGTCTTGGTTAACTTTGTCTCGCATACGGTAGTGATTGGTTTCACAGCAGGGGCGGCTATCCTGATAGCGACTAGCCAAATGAATCAAGTCTTTGGAGTAGAGGTACAACGTGGCGAATCCTTTGTAGTCACTTGGTTTGAGATTTTTCAACAGCTACCAGAAATGAATGTGTATGTATTCACGGTAGCGATTTTGACCCTCGTGATTGCTTTAGTTTTAAAGACTTGGGCGAAGCGTTTACCTAATTTATTATTAGCGCTAGTAGCGGGTAGCTTCATCGCTTATCTATTAGGTGGTCAAGAAGTTGGCATTAAATTAGTCACTGAAATTCCAGCGCATCTACCGCCACTGTCAGTTCCTGATTTCTCGCTCGCGACAATCAAAATGCTGGCTCCACAAGCTTTTGCGGTGGCTTTATTAGGTTTAATTGAAGCGGTATCGATTAGTCGGGCGATTGCTTCCAAATCCCACCAGCGGATTGATGGTAATCAGGAGTTCTTTGGACAGGGTCTGTCTAATATCATTGGTAGTTTCTTTTCTAGCTATGCAGGTTCAGGTTCTTTTACGCGTTCTGGTTTGAACTATACCTCTGGTGCTCAAACCCCTTTATCTGCGATCTTTGCAGCATTACTCCTAGCCCTGATTATTTTACTCGTCGCGCCACTCACTGCTTATTTACCGATTCCTGCTATGGCAGGTGTGATCATGCTAGTAGCTTGGAATTTGGTAGATTTCGGGCATATCAAGAAAATCTTTGAAACCAGTCGTGCGGAAACCAGCATTTTACTGACTACTTTCTTCGCTACTTTATTTTTAGAGCTAGAGTTTGCGATTTATTTAGGTGTGTTGCTTTCGTTGATTCTATTCTTAGCACGTACCTCAATTCCTGATGTTGTAAGCTTAGTACCCACTACCGAAGCTGCTACTGGTAAAAGTATTTTGGTCAATAAGTATCGTGATGAGCGCCTGCCTGAATGCCCACAGTTAAAAGTGGTACGGATTGATATGTCGGTGTATTTTGGCTCAGCCAATCATATTCAAAATCGTTTGCATTATATGAGTGAGCATCAAGGCTACAAACGGATTTTGGTGATTGGTTCGGGTATCAATTTTATTGATCTTACAGGTGCGGAAATGCTGGAGCAGGAATCTGCACGCTTAAAGCTAGCGGGAGGTGGCTTGTATTTCGCTGGTCTCAAGCGCAAGGTGAATACCTTTATTCATAAAGGCCATTTTGATGAGCATATTGGTAGTGCGTTTTTCTTTGAAACTAAACGTGAAGCGATTGAGCAAATTACGCGTACTATGTTAAATCATGATATCTGCCATCACTGCGCGCTGCGGGTGTTTCAAGAATGCCATCAGCCACCTCTAACACCACCAGAACCTAGCCAATCATAGCTGTGAAGCGTATAAAATTTTCGACAGCTTTCTAAGCGCAGGCTATGCTTGGTGAAACTTATGACAAGCAATAGGAATAAATATGCGTATTCACGTAATCTTAACCGGTGGCACCATTGATAAACTATATAACCCTCTCAAAGGTGAGTTGGGTTTTTCCCAAACACATATTCCAGCTGCTTTGGAGCAGGGGCGTTGTGGTGTGGAGTTAGAGATCCAACAGCTCTGCTTGAAAGATAGCTTAGATATGACGGATGACGATCGAGAGCAAATTTTAGAGGCTTGCCGTAATAGCGCTCATCAACACCTTATCATTACCCACGGCACGGATACGATGGCGGAAACAGCTCGCTATCTGATTGCCGCTAACCCTAACAAAACTATTGTGCTCACTGGCGCAATGATTCCTTTAAGTGTGAATCAGTCAGATGGCTTATTTAATTTAGGTAGTGCGCTGGTTGCTGTCCAATGCATGCCTGTTGGGGTGTATATTGCCATGAATGGACGGGTATTTAATGGCGCGCAAGTCACTAAAAATCGTGCTTTGGGTGTATTCGAAGCTTTGCATTAAGCAGGGAATCACACCAGCTAGCCTAAGCTCTTGTCTAGGCATCCACTCAACGAAAGCATATGAACAATAATAATCGCCGCCCTCTCAAAGTGCGGAGCTTAGCGCTCTTCCAACAGTTGGCGCGTAATTTAAGCCAGACTTCCATTACGCCCAATCAAATCTCGCTTTTCAGTGTCGTCTTTGCTGCTGGTGCGGCTGTATGTTTAAGCCTCATTGCCCATAAGGGTTCTATGCTGTGGTTCTTAGCAGCAGCCTTGTTTATTCAACTGCGCCTAGTCTGTAATTTATTAGATGGGATGGTGGCAGTGGAAGGAGGGAAAAGTACTCAATCAGGTGAGTTATTCAATGACATTCCAGATCGCATTGCAGATCCATTGATTTTAGTTAGTGCAGGCTACGCAACTCAGTTAGCTTGGGGCGTGGAATTAGGCTGGGCAGCGGGCTTACTGGCTGTGCTTACGGCTTATATTCGCACTTTAGCTGTCAGTATTGGTGCACCTACCGATTTTCGGGGGCCAATGGCTAAGCAGCAACGGATGGCCGTATTAACTTTGGCTTGTCTGCTAAGCCTACTTGAACCCTTGGTTTGGGATCAGCATTGGATTTTATTCTATAGCTTAATTCTGATTGTGTTGGGGGCGCTTTGGACGGCGATTCGACGTGCTCAGGCGGCCTATCATTATCTGGAGGCACGCTAAATGTTGAATATTCCAAGCCATTCACTCTATACCATGCTGCTGGTTTTAAGCTTGTTGCTGCTAGCCTCAACTGTGCAGTATGTGCTCCAGCTCAAACATCCAGAGCGTGATTATGAGGAATTAAGAAAGCGCATCACTTCTTGGTGGTGGATGATTGGCATTCTGTTTATCTGCCTAGCAGTCAGTACAACAACCGCGATTATTCTGTTTGCATTCATTAGTTTCTTAGCCTTAAAAGAGTTTTTCTCGATTGTGCCATTACGCCTAAATGACCGGCGTGTCGTCTTTTTAGCCTATCTTGCGATTCCGCTGCAGTATTATTGGGTAGGAATTGGTTGGTATGGCATGTTCATTATTTTTATCCCCGTTTATGTATTTTTACTGCTACCAATGCGCATGGTATTAATGGGAGAAACCAAGGGTTTTATTCAGTCTGCAGGGATTATTCATTGGGCAACCATGTTGACAGTTTATTGTATTAGTCATGTGGCTTATTTATTAGTGCTGCCGGAAAAAAATCCACAAGCAGGCAGTTTGGGTTTGGTTATTTTTATTTTATTTATGACTGAATTGAATGATATTAGCCAATATATTGCGGGTAAACTGCTGGGTAAGCATAAAATCATCCCTAAGGTAAGCCCTAATAAGACTTGGGAAGGATTTTTAGGTGGTTTAGCGTGCATTAGCCTGTTATCTACGGTAATTGCGCCATGGCTGACACCGCTTTCACCGCTCCAAGGATTAGGGGCTGGAGTACTGATTAGTTGTGCTGGCTTTATTGGTGATGTCGTTATTTCTTCAGTGAAACGTGATCTAGCGATTAAAGATAGTGGCACTTTGATTCCAGGGCATGGTGGTATTTTAGATCGCTTTGATAGCCTTATTTATACAGCACCTTTGTTTTTTCATTACTGCTATTATTTGGCTTATTGAGTCGCCACAATGATTAAAATTCTATTTTTCGCACTCTTCATTAAGCCGATTGTATTTATTGTTTTAGGTTTAAATTTACAAGGTTATAAGCAGTTACCACTTAAAGGCCCGGCAGTAGTGGCGGCTAATCATAATAGCCATTTGGATGTCTTGGTATTAATGAGTCTATATCCGCTCAAACGTTTACACTCTATTCGTCCAGTAGCGGCGGCTGATTATTTTTTCCAAAATAAACTCTGGACTTGGATAGCAACGCGTTGTATTGACATTATTCCGATTAAGCGTTCTGGACAGTCAGTGGATACGGTTTTAGATGCTTGTCATCAAGCTTTAGAATCTGAGCAGATTTTGATTCTTTTTCCTGAGGGGAGCCGTGGTCAGCCCGAACAGATGGGAGAAATTAAAAAAGGGCTGTTTTACTTAATGCAACAGCATCCACAAGTACCGATTACACCAGTCTTCATGCGTGGCTTAGGTAAAGCCTTACCGCGTGGGGAAGCCTTGTTTGTACCGTTTAATTGCGATGTAATTATTGGCGAACCTTTAGCCTTATCCACTAACTCAAGTGAGTTTGTACAGCGGCTACGCGCGGTTTTTGAGGACTTAAGTAAACGTTGCTTAGGTCAGGGTATTGTTTAAGCCAGTCAGTTAGCAATTTGCAAAATCTAGATTCTTCGCTAAGCTTCGTCTACCTCACCTCAATTATGTAGACCTAATGAAAACAATAGGCAAGTGGGTGTTGCTGTTAGTCGTCGTCGTTACGGTAGCGGTCACCTTGGTTTCGTTTTATTACTCGCAGTTTAAGCAAGCAGAAACCACACAAATCACAACAAAAACCAATCCTCCCGTTCAAACGAGTGGCGTAAAACATCAAGCGCCTGAGCCACTCACTGCGGATATTCCCATTATTCCTCCCGCCCAAGTACGCCCTTTAATTGGGATTAATGTCAATGAATTGCATTATGAAGATGCCAGCTTTCCTTTTGTGGATTTGTTTCGCCAATCAGCTCCTTTTAAAGCTAATGTTCTAGAACTACCAGATGCAGATAAGGTGGAATATGACAGCCAAGGCTGGCCATTGCATTTGCATGGAGCCAAAATCGCTACCAAATTTATTGGCAAAATGCCGCCTGAGGCTTTAGTTGAAGGCGATTATGTAGTGCTCTATGACGGTACAGGCAGTCTAAGCTATGGGCATGGAGTGGAGGCTATTAGTCAAAGCCCGAATCGAGATGTGATTCGCTTGCATAAAGGTGAGGACGGCGAAATCAATGCCAGCCTACTGATTAACTCAATGGACGATAAGGATCCGATTCGACATATTCGGATTTTGCCACCGGGTGGTATCTGCCAAGATAATCCTTATTTGCGTGTATTTACACAAGCAGATTGTCAGTCTGGAGCTGCCTATCTACCTTTTGAGCAGTATTACCCCAGTATTCGTTTCACACCAGAGTATCTGAATTATCTAAAAGACTTTGGCACGATCCGCTTTATGGCGATGTCAGGCATTACCCGCAATCCAGAAAGTCATTGGTCAGAACGCCCCAATATGCAAGAAGCTACTTGGGGTGGCGGCTATGGTGAACGGGGTGCACCTTTAGAAATACAGGTGGATCTAGCCAATCGAATGCAGGCAAATGCTTGGTTTAATTTGCCACATGCCGCTGATGATGATTATGTACGCCAGTTTGCAACTTATGTACGTGACCACTTAAATCCTCAAGTCAGAATCTATGTGGAATATACCAATGAAGTTTGGAATACCTCCTTCTCACATAGCGAATATACCCAAAAGAAAGGCATTGAAGCCGGTTTTAGTATTAATTCAGTTGAGGCGGGCTATCAATATTATATTAAGCGTGCAGGTGAAGTGTTTGCTATTTGGGAGCAAGTCTTTGGCGGGCGCGAGCGCCTAACTCGAGTCATTGGATCTTGGGATACCCGTCCGGATATTTCTAAGAAACTGTTAGGTGAATATGCTGGAGCACAAATCGCTGATGCAATGGCGATTGCGCCTTATTTTGGTGGTAATACGAAAGGTTACCGCGAATCGACAACGGTGGATCAAATTTTTGATCTAACCACAGCGCCCGATTCTTTCCGGTCTTTACCCCAAGTTCTGGAACATGTGCGGGAACAAGCAGATATCGCTCATCACTATGGTCTGAAATTGATTGCTTATGAAGGCGGGCAAGGTTTAGTCGATTGGGCAACTCGTGAAGCGAGTCAACAGCCTAATCCTTTGTTTTTTGCAGCCAATCGTGATTCACGGATGGGCGAACTTTATACTCAACTATTAAATGGTTGGAAGGATGCTGGGGGTGAGTTATTTATGGCTTTCTCTTCCCCACGTACTTGTCAATGGTTTGGTTGTTGGGGTTTGAAAGAGCATATTCGCCAACCTCGTGAAAGCGCTTATAAATATAATGCAGTGCTGAATTTCATGGATGCCCATCGTGATTGGGTGCTAGACACAGCCAGTCCTGTTCAAGTTGTGCCTTCTAATCAAGTAAACCTTCCTGAAGAAATCCCCGCTGAAAAAAAGCCGCATCATCCGGATGATCCGCTGATTGTGTTTCGACCTGCTAAAGACCCAGAACGCTATTTTTTCCTAGAAAACCCCCGCACCTTAGATACTTTAATTGCTGGTCAAGAATGGGCAAAACGTGATCTTTTTGGGAAATGGGAAGGGAAATGGGATGAGAACTATCTGTATTTAACGGTGCGGGTCTATGATGAGTCGATTAAAACCGATTCAGAAAACCCTGAAGATGATGATTCCATTGAGGTTTATCTTGATGCTGATAATAGCCGTAAAGCCAGCTATGACGGTGTGAATGATTATCGGATGATCTTTGCATGGGGACGTAAGCAGGTGATTCTGGATCCAAAGTCGCCGCAAACTATTTCTTCTGATTTAAGTTATGAACTAAAAACGACTGCGGATGGCTATGTCTTAGAGGCTAAAATCCCTTGGAAAATGTTAGGTGTAAAGATTGGGGTAAAAAGCCGGATCGGGGTTGAGGTTCAAGTCAATGATGATGACGATGGCGGCAAACGCGAGCAGAAAATTTCTTGGCTCGCGCGTGAAGATAATGCGATGAATGACCCACGTTTATTTGGTGTCGTGCTAATTAGTGGACGCTAGCCGATCTTGCTCAGAGTCCATACTAGCCATCAAGGCAGCGGTATAGCGCTGGCCTTGTACGGTAGTTTCATTCACCAATTCATTGAGAATTTGAAGCGTTTTATTATCTAATTGAATATCCGCAGCCGCTGCATTTTCCAGCATAAAGTCCAGATGTTTAGTGCCCGGAATAGGAATCAACTTGGCCTGACCTTGTGAATTAGTTTGTGACAGCAACCAGGCGAGCGCTAATTGCGCCAAACTACAGCCTTGTTCCTTGGCAATTTCCGCCAAAGGAATTAGTAGCTTGCTATTAGCGGCAAACGCTTCGGGTTCAAAGCGCGGGCGCGCATTAGTACAACGGACATCATCCTTGGTTAATTGAGTCACATCTTGCGCTTTACCCGTCAGAAAGCCCCGCCCTAAGGGGGAAAAGGGGACAAAAGCTACATCTAATTCAGTACAAGCGGCTAATAAACTAATTTCTGGTGTGCGTGACCAGAGTGAATATTCGGATTGAACGGCAGTGACAGGATGTTCTTGATGAGCGCGTTTTAAACTAGCGGTGGAGATTTCAGATAAGCCTAAGGCACGGATTTTACCAGCATGTACTAAGTCAGCTAAACCACCAACACTTTCTTCAATCGGCACTTGTGGATCTAAACGATGCAAATAATACAAATCAATCACATCGGTTTGTAAGCGTTTTAGGCTGTCCTCACATTGCTTTTTTAAGGCTTCAGGTCGACCATTAAGAATGGGCTTGCCGCTCTCATCTTTACTGAAACCGCATTTACTGGCTAAGACATACTCTTGGCGCCGCTGCTTGAGGGTGTTACCAATCAAGGCTTCATTATGTCCATTGCCATACATAGCCGCTGTATCTAAGAAACGGTAGCCCGCATCTAAAGCTGCATGGAGAATGCGGGCTGAATCAGTGTCATCAGCGGGGCCATAACCCATAGAAAAGTTCATACAGCCTAAACCTAGGGCTGAAACTTGAAAGGGGCCTAAAGTGCGGCTATGCATAAGCGAATCTCCTACTGAAAACTGCTTGATTATAGCCACACCTTTTTAAATAAAAATCGAATAATACTAAGAAACCTAACAAATGCGGTCTTTCACGCGCTATCAATTTCGTTTGCAAGCTCACAGGAGTGCAGCTCACAATACAGTTACCATTCTAGCCGGAGGACTACCATGCCAAAGCTGTCGATTTCGCGCCGCACACGCACAACGCCTTTTACCAGTCGGGTGATGGCAGGCGGGGTGAAAGCCCTAACGGTTTATAATCATATGTTGCTGCCTGCTATGTTTCGCTCCCTAGAAGAAGACTACTGGCATTTGTGTGAGCATGTGCAAGTTTGGGATGTGGCTTGCGAGCGGCAAATTCAAATTCAAGGTGAAGATGCATATCGTTTGGTACAGCTGATGACACCGCGTGATTTATCCACGGCTCAAGCCGATCAGTGTTTTTATGTACCCTTATGTGACGAAGACGGCGGCTTGATTAATGACCCAATTGCGATTCATGTGGCTAAGGATACCTGGTGGCTGAGTATTGCTGATTCCGATGTACTGCTGTGGGCGAAGGGCTTAGCCACGGGTCTAAAATTGCAGGTGAGAATTACCGAGGCAGACGTCTGGCCGATAGCGGTTCAAGGCCCCAAGGCAGAAACTTTAATGCAGCGTGTATTTGGCGATACGGTGCGTGAAATTCGGTTCTTCCGTTATAAGCGCTTATCGTTTCGGGGACATGAATTTATTGTTGCCCGTTCGGGTTGGTCAAAGCAGGGTGGTTTTGAAATCTATGTGGATGATGCTGAATTAGGTCAAGCGCTCTGGGATCAGTTATTTGCAGAAGGTACTGATTTGCAAGTAGGTCACGGTAGCCCCAATTTATTGGAGCGGATTGAAAGCAGTTTATTATCTTACGGCGGCGATATGGATCGACGTCATACACCTTTGCAATGTGGCTTGGATAAATACTGCCATTTAGACCGTGACTTGGATAGTTTTAGCTTGGCTGCTTTAAGGCAACAACGTGCGACCGGTGTCTCTGAGCGCTTAGTCGGCTTAGTCGTGCCCAAGATGCCTGCTTGGCCACAACAATTACAGCTACTACTCAATGAACAAGCCGTAGGCGAACTAGGCGGGCATTGTGTATCAGCTCGTTATGATGCTTGGTTAGGCTTGGCAATGGTTAAGACGGAGGCTTTACAACGCCTACAGCAACAGCCTGAAAGTTTAATGCTAGTAACCGAGTTAGGGCGTTTTGTCGCCAAAGTGACTGAGCTACCTTTTGATTTTGCGCAATTGGGTTTGGCTGAGCGTGCTCGCTAGAGGGGTTTAGCTAAGCTATTAACGCTAAGCCTTAAGTTTAGGCTTAGTAGCTATAAGATAGATGGCGGCCCCAACAGGAATCATATTTTATATTTAACTGACTGTTTTAATTGATTAATATTTCTAATATTATGAAAAGAGCCGGAAGAAATACCGGAAAAATTTTTTATGCCTCATTTTTTATTAAATAGACACACGGCTAATGTTAGGTGTAGCTAAGTTCTAGCAGTAGGCTGTTAGCTTGCCTGCTTTTTGGGCTACTATCCGTTTTTTCCTTCTTAAAGCTTGCTCTATGTCTAGTCAACTACTCTTTCATCCTCGTGCAGTTTTTAAAGCATTACAAGCCGCTAACTTACTAAAGGATGGTGCAATACCAGCCAAGCACTTGAAGCTATTACAGGGCTGGCATGATGCCATTAAAGATGGTTCTATTCATAAGCAGTCTGAAGGTAACTTGCACGCTAATTTCTATAGTAGCTTGTGTGAGGGTATCCTTGGCTACACCAGCTTTACCGACAAGGATAAAAAAACAGGTATATGGACGTTAGCGAATGAAAGTGCTGTTAAAAAAACAGGACGGGTAGACATAGGTTTTGGAAAGTTTACTGATAAAGAAAAGATACTTGTCGCTCCCTTAGAATTGAAGTCGCCTAAAACCTCGAATATGGATATACCTATGCTAGGGCGCGCTCTATCAACGGTAGAGCAAGCGGCTAAGTATGCCCGTAATAGTGAAGGAAATGCTGAATGGTTTGTAATTTCTAACTGTATTGAGGTGAGACTCTATAAATTCCCTTATTCTGATTCAGTCTATCAAAGTTGGTTCATTGAAGAGCTGATTAAACCAGAAAAATATGCTGAGTTCGTATGGTTGCTTAGTGCAAAAAACTTATTGGGTGGTAACACGCTTAGGCTATTTGAAGACAGTAAGCAAGTTGAAAAGGATATAACTAGTCAACTCTATACTGATTACCGAAATATAAGAATTAAGTTAATCAACGGTATGAAGCGTGAAAACAATCGGTTTAGCCGTGCCAGTATGGTTGCAAAAGCACAGACCCTATTAGATCGCGTTTTGTTCATTGCTTATGCAGAGGATAGGGATTTACTACCCCATAAGATTTTGAACAGTTACCTCAATAGTGCCAATGATCACTTGAATGAATGGGATATGCTAAAGCTGTTATTCGGGCATATAGACCAAGGCAAGCTTGATAAAGGTATTCCTAAATATAACGGTGATTTGTTTAAATCCGATGCAAGTCTAGAAGAGCTGAGTATTAGCAAAGGCTTATTAGATGAGTTCAAACGTCTAAGCGCTTATGACTTTGCGACCGATGTGAGCGTGACCATTTTAGGGCATATTTTCGAGCAATCTATTGCTGATCTTGACCAGATTTATGAGTCGATTAATGATCAGGATGAGTTAGATTTAGGCAAACAGCAGCATGGAACGACGGGCAAGCGCAAACAAGATGGTGTGGTTTATACGCCTGATTTTATTACGCAATGGATTGTAAAGCACACTTTGGGCGCGTATTTAGATAAGCGTAAACAGGAGATTAAACAGGCAGAGGACAGCGCGGCATGGTGGCTTGAATATCGCAAAATTTTAGCGACTACCAAAATCCTCGACCCTGCTTGTGGTAGTGGAGCATTTTTAGTAGCAGCTTTTCAATATCTAAAAGCTGAGTACCAATACTTGAACAAGCGCTTGCAGGAGCTAGGCGAAAAAGGCGATTTATTCGGTATTGATCTTAACCACGATATTCTACACAACAATCTTTATGGTGTAGATATAAACGCGGAATCCGTCGAAATAGCGCGGCTTTCTCTCTGGCTAGCCACCGCTGAAAAGGGTAAGCCCCTGACTTCTCTAAAAGATAATATTCGCCAAGGTAATAGCCTAATTGCTGATAAGTCCTTAGATAAGCGGGCTTTCAATTGGCAAGGTCGCTTTAGTGAGTTTGATGTGATCTTAGGCAACCCGCCTTATGTACGCCAAGAGCGCCTGACTTCCATTAAACCTTATTTAGAAGCTAATTATACCACCTATCACGGGGTAGCTGATCTCTATACCTATTTCTTTGAGTTGGGTTTGAAGCTACTAAAAAAAGGCGGTTATATGGGCTTCATTAGCTCATCTACTTTTTTTAAAACAGGTAGTGGAGAGGCATTAAGGAGATATTTGCAGCTTGAAAGTAATTTAAAAGTAGTAGTTGATTTTGGTGATTTACAAGTTTTTGAAGGTGTTACAACCTATCCAGCTATTATAGTCATGGAAAAGCCAACACGCGCTAGAAAACAAATACCTAGCCAAAATTTCGGTTTTTTAAATATCACTATTACAGATTTAGACAGTTTAACTAGTGAGCTAGGGGCAGATAGCTTTGGAGAGATGTCACAAGCTAAGTTAGCTTTAGAGGGTTGGCGTTTGGAGGATGATAGGTTACAAAGTTTAAGAGCAAAAATTACACGCGCTAAATCTACTTTAAAAAATTCATATGGCTCGCCATATAGAGGAGTTTTAACCGGTAGAAATGAAGCCTTTGTTATAGATTTTGATACTCGTAACGCTCTCATTAAGTCTGATCCTAAGTCTCTAGAATTGATAAAGGTATTTTTAGAAGGGAAAGACATACAAAAATGGTGTGTTCAACCTAGAAATCTATACTTGATTTTTACACGCAGAGGTACAGATATTGAGCAGTATCCAGCAATAAAGAATTATTTGGAGCAGTATAGAGCAATATTAGAGCCAAAGCCTAAAGACTGGCCTGATAATAAAGAATGGAGTGGGCGGAAAGCAGGTAGTTATTCTTGGTATGAGATTCAAGACTCTGTGGATTATTATGAAGCTTTTGAAAAAGAAAGATTAATTTATCCAGTCATTTCTCAGGGTGCAAAGTTTTCTATACAAAAAACCCCAATTTACTCAAATGACAAAACCTTTGTTCTGCCTAAAGGTGATTTTTACTTACTTGGTTTGCTGAATGCCAAAGTTTTGTGGTTTGTTATAAATGGGATTTGCTCACCATTGCGGGGTGGTACATGGCGTTATGAACTCCGTGGGCAGGATATGGAGACACTGCCTATACCCTCAGCAACTGAAACTCAAAAACAAACTATTGCCCGACACGCTGAAACTTGCCAAACCCTAGCCGAAAAACGCTACCAATTACAAGACAGCTTACGCCGCCGCATACCTGATCTTTGTCCTAAAGACAAAGACTCCAAGCTATCTACTAAATTGGCTGATTGGTGGACGCTAGATTTCAAAGAGTTTCAAAGTGAAGTTAAAAGCCGCTTTAAACGCGCCCTGAGCTTACAAGAAAGCATCGAATGGGAACCGCTGTTTAATCAGCAAAAAGAGCAAATTCAACATCTGAGCTATCAATTAAACTCAGAAGAGCAAGCTCTAAATAAGGCAGTTTATGATCTTTTTGGCTTAGATCAGGCAGAAATAGAGCTATTGGAGCAAAATTTAAAGTAGGTGCTAGGTTTAGCTTGGTAATCCCTTGTTACCAAAAATAGCCTGTGAATAGCGTAGTAGAGCTTTGCTGTGTGCCTCTAGAGCTTTCATTAGTAGCTCTAGATATTCATAAGAGCTAAGGCTCTCCTTAAAGCCTTCAGCAGAGTCTAGAAGATTTTTAGAGGCTTCCAAACCACTAAGGCAAGCAGCTTCGATTAGTTGACTAGCTTCTTGGCGCAAGCCTAATTCACTCACTAGCGCTTGGTGTTTTTCTGTTGCGAATTTAGGCTTGCTGACAGTATAAGCAGCTAAGAGCCTAAGCTTGTGTATAGCGGTTTCTAGGCTCTCTTTAGCTTGCAAACGCTCATCTAAAGCGTGTTGCACTTGGGAGCGGCTCCAGCCTTGTTTTTGCGCTTTACGTGAAATATTAGAACGATGGACTTCATAGCGCTGTTGCAGTTCATTGAAAGACATGCGCTTGACTTCATAGTCTGTTCGGACGCGCTCCCATGTTTGCGCGCTTAAACGCTTACCGTGTTTATTCATAAATGATTTTCTCTATGTAGGTAGTCGCTTCTTCGGTCTCTTGATTTGAACCCGCTCTAAATCTGTTAGTCTGTTTTTGTGAAAAGTTATTAAAGGGATGATGCACTTTTTTATAAAGGCTACTTCCATAAAAATCTTTGACTTGCTTGTTTCGATAGCCTTTGCCCCTGACCTTTGCTAAGTACGAAATACGCTCTATTGCATTGGCTAGTGTTTCTTCATTATCTATAAAGTAGAAAGGTTTTTCAGGCATAGCAACATGGTTACTAGGATTCACGGCCTTCCATGTATCGCTAATAATGGTATTGATTTTGCTGCTATGGCGTATTTTATTGCCATCTAAGAACAGCACCACATGGTAATGCTGAGCCTTAGCTTTTTCTTGCTCTCTAACCCATAAATAGCCAATAGTTGCCATGCCATACTCACGCTCTAAGCGCCTTTTAAGGTTCTTGAAAAATTTCGATACCCACTGATTATTTTCTCGATAAATGTCCTTGTGATGTAGGTCAAAGCGTAATGCAAACACGCGCCCCCATAGATCAAGAGAGGCTGATAGCTCTTCAGTCAATCGCTGCATAATTTTGCTAAACACACCTTGCTTACCTTGCAATATTGGGTAGCGTTTGCCTGCAAATTGCACAAAATTACTGTAGGTAATCGTTTTACTGTTCTTAGTTCTCTTCTGCCTCTGAGAAGAGGGTTGATAATATAAAGAACCGCGCTTTTGTCGCTGCCCTGTTGGGCATGTATCCTGCACCACCTTTGCATATTCTGTTATAGCTTGGGGCAATACCTGAGGGACAATACTAGATGCTTCAATCTGCTTTGAGGATAGCGTTTGCATTAGCTATTACTCCCCTAAACTGTGGGGAATGCCTTGTTTAGCAAGGTGTTGAATATAAGCAGCATCCCAAACTGAAAGCCGCTTTCCAAAGCGCATAGGTTGTTCAATGCGCCCAGCTTTAACAAGGCTCCAAAAAGTAGATTCACCTATGCCTAAAAAGGCTGCACATTGGGACACTCTTACTTTGCCAGTGTTTGGAAAGGTTTGGGTAAGCACTTGGCGTTTTTCTAATTGAGCTGTGCTTAATGGAGCGCGTTTTCTTGGTTTGGTCTGTGTACTCATCTCTAATAACCCTTTGGATGTATCGGTAGGGCTATTAGAGCTATTTAGGTCTTAGGAGTAATAGGCGGTAATTCGTTGGAGTTTTTGCCTACTGCTGCTGCCTCTAGTAGTTGGGTTGCATGTTGTACGACTGCAAGTAGGTTCTTGTTAGAGCCTGAGCTGGAAAATTCAATAAAGTGAAGAAAAGCAATAATCCATGAACCCGACTCAATAGCCTGTTCCTTTACGCCTATATCATGCAGATATTTTTTAGTAGTCTTGTCATGCTTGTTTATTATTTTCCTTAAGTTAGATACATCCATATGAAAAATTTTTTCAGCTAAGGTGCTATGTGCTCGCATAACAGCATCTTTTTGCTTGATCTTCAGTAGGTAGTTAAGTAGCGACCATGTTATAAAAATTCTAAAGTCTCTAGCAGCGTGCTTACCTTCGGGGCGGCCTAACTTGCGTGGTTTCGGTATATTTTTAAGAGCTGCTAAGAGTTCTTCCTTATTATTTCCGTAGTCTTGAAAAAGGTCTGCCAAAGTTTCGCTAAGCTTAGTATCTACGATAGTTAAAGCTGTTATCTTTTCATCGTTCATAATTTGTTTTACCTAAATTATTTAACTATTGTTTTTTAAGCTGTCTAAGTAGTTAGCCCACCAAATCATCATTTTTTTACGTTCTGCTACATATCCAGCCCGATTATAAGCCTTGCGTACTTGGTTGCGTTCTGTATGTGCTAGCTGTCGTTCAATGGCATCCGGTTGAAAGCCTACCTCATTCAGAATGGTGCTAGCCGTTGCTCTGAAGCCGTGAATAGTGGCTTGCCCTCGATAACCCATGCGGTATAAAGCATATAGCATGGTATTTTCACTCATTACCTTGTAAGGAGTAGCTGCTTGTGGAAATAAAAATGGGCTATGGCCTGTGAACTCTTTAATCTCTTGTAATAGCTGGATAACTTGAGGTGCTAGGGGTACTAGGTGTTCATTATCCATTTTCATTCTGTGGCTGGGAATTGTCCATAAAGCAGCCTCTAGATCAATTTCTTTCCACTCAGCAAAGCGTATTTCAGCAGTTCTAAGAAAAGTATATAAGGTGAGCTGAATAGCTTTTTTAGTTAGGTAATCACCTTGATAGTTTTCAAGTACGTTTAAAAAGGCTGGTAACTCACTTGCTGCTAAAGCAGCATGATTTTTACCTTTATGCTTTTTAAGTGCCTTCTCTAATCCACCAACTGGATTGTTGTCACAGCGCCCGCTAGCGACCCCATAAATAAACACATTGCTACAGCGCTGGCGTATTTGTCGCAAAAGGTCTAAAGCTCCGCGTTTTTCTATACGTTTTAAAACCTCTAATACTTCTACCGTGCTGATTTCATGAATAGGCCGATCACCAATATAAGGAAAAATATTGAGTTCTAGGGAGCGTAAAACGCCTTGTTTATGCTTTTCTGACTTCCAAGTATGTTGTTCTTTTTCCCACCATTCACGGGCGATCGCTTCAAAAGTGTTATCAGAGCTAAGCTTGTGCTTATCACGCCTTTTTTGTGCAGTAGGGCTAATATTTTGATCGAGTAAAGCACGGGCTGCTAAATGTCTCTCTCGTGCCTCTTTCAAGGAGAGTTCGGGATAAGTGCCTATATAGAGGGTATCTGACTTAATTTTGATGTTTAAAATCAAAGCGCCAATATTTACCGATGCCCTCTTTAGTGCGTTTCAGCAATAGGTACAAGCCCCCACCATCTGCTAAGCGGGCTTGATTTTGCTCAGG
>SSFA01000012.1 GCA_008015155.1 Thiothrix sp. | reverse complement strand
GTGCATTACCTTGTTGGCTCATCATCCGTACTCCTTCGTGCTCCTAGTAGATGCTGCTCGTTATGCTTATTTAAGCCTTATGTCGACAATCTTAATGATTCAGGGGGGGAAGTATATCCCAAAGGGACAGTAATTCCATCCCTTAAATAGGAAGTTTTGCCAAGAAATAAGCGGTTAATTTAACCAAATCAAGCTAGCCATCCGTCCTGTTTGCTGATCACGTCGGAAAGAAAAGAATAAATCTTGCTGAGTGTAGGTGCACCAGTTGCCTCCAAAGACCTGGCTCACCCCACAGGCCGTGAGGCGTTGGCGGCCAAGTTGGTAGATATCCGCCAGCCACTTATCCGCTAGAATAGGCTTAAAAGCCTTAGCCGCCTGCTGATCATGTGCCATAAAGGCAGACCTAACTTCACCCCCAACTTCAAAGGCTTGTGGGCCAATCGCTGGCCCCATCCAAGCAAGGATTTCTGCAGGATCACAGCCCAAAGCACGGACGGTTTCCTCAAGAATACCATCGCATAAACCCCGCCAGCCTGCGTGAGCGGCCGCTACCCGAGTTCCCGCGCGATTACAGAATAAAACCGGCAAACAATCAGCCGTCATGACAACACAGACTTCATTGGTTTTGAACGAAACTGATGCATCAGCCGGACAGCCCAGATTGTCGACATTCTGCTGAGCGACTTTCACGCCATGAACTTGTTGTAACCAAAATGGTGTACTCGGTAAATCGAGTAGTTCAGCGACTAATTGCCGATTACGCGCTACTGCTACTGGATCATCGCCCACATGATCGCCCAGATTTAAAGAATCAAAAGGTGTAAGACTTACTCCACCTGAACGTGTGGTACAGATCGCCTGAACATTCTGCGGCGCAGGCCAATCAGGTTTTAGCCAGTGTTTCATATAGCCTCCTCTGCACGCAGTAAAGCTAACAAAGTCGCCAAATCTTCAGGTACCGGTACTTCCCACTCCATGGCTTCTGCTGTCCTTGGATGAATCAAGCCTAAGCGTGTTGCATGCAAAGCCTGACGGGGAAAGGCCTTTAAGGCTTCGCGCAATTCTTCACTAATGCCTGCCGGCACACGCGGACGTCCGCCATAGAGTTGATCACCCACAATCGGCATATGGTTAGCAGTCAAATGCACCCGAATTTGATGAGTGCGTCCCGTTTCTAAAGCGACTCGTAGCAAAGTATGATGGCGGAAACGCTCTTCAATACGGTAATGTGTAATCGCTTCTTTGCCCCCTTCCATCACCGCCATTTTTAAGCGATCAATATGATGGCGGCCAATATTCGCCTCAATCGTACCACCAGCAATCACAGGACGTTGGACTAGAGCCAAATACTCACGACTCACATCACGCTCTTGCAAAAGCTCGACTAAGGCATGATGGGCTTCTAGGGTCTTAGCCACTACCATTAGGCCAGTTGTGTCTTTATCCAAACGATGCACAATCCCGGCACGTGGCAAGAGTTCTAATTGCGGGTTATAGTGCAATAAGCCATTCACCAAGGTACCTGTCCAATTGCCTGCTGCTGGATGCACGACTAAATCCGCTGGCTTATTCAGGACCAATAAATCCTCATCTTCATAGACGATATCCAGCGCTATATCCTCAGCCTCTGAACGGGTTTGGACTTCTTGAGTGGCATGGATAATAATCTGCTCGCCGCCGGTTAAGCGTTCCTTGGGTTTGAGCGGCTTATTATCGACCAAGACTTGCCCGGATTTTATCCATTTTTGTAATTGGCTCCGGGAGTATTGAGGGCATAAGCTGGCTACAACTTGGTCTAAACGTTGTTGTGCCATTTCCGGCGGGACAATGCTAACTATTTGCTGATCTTGGGGCATGTTAAAACCAATGAATGCGTTATACTTTCAACTTTATTCCATCATACGTGTTATAAAACAAATGTCGATAAGCAGAACAGCACCCGCAAGTCTCACTCGTATTGCCTTAGGCCTTATGCTCGCCGCTAGTTTAAGTGCCTGCTCGATATTTTCCTCCGGTGATAAACAAAAAGATGAAACGGAAGGTTTATCGGCTGAGGCTATCTATCAAAGAGCGCAAACTGCTGTTAAAGCAACTGACTACCAAAAAGCGATTAAACTCTACGAATCTTTGGAAGCACGCTATCCACTGGGTGTGCATGCACAACAAGCACAGCTTGAATCGGCTTATGCTTATTATAAATACGATGAACCGGATACTGCTTTAGATATGGTTGATCGCTTTATCCGCATGAATCCAGGCAGTAAAGATATGGCTTATGCCTTGTACTTGCGTGGTTTAGTGAATTTCAATCGTGGTAGCAGTTTAGTGGATCGAGTATTCCCGCGCTCGATTGCTGACTTAGATATTGTTCGCCAAAAAGAAGCTTTTCATGATTTTTCACGGGTCATTAATCGCTACCCTGATAGTCCTTATGCGAAAGATGCGCAGTTACGTGTGCAATACTTGCGCAATACCTTAGCCGAATCCGAGGTTAATGTTGCCAAATATTATATGCAACGGGGCGCCTGGCTAGCTGCTTTCAATCGTGCCGAATATGCCATTAAGCATTATCAAGGCTCACCAGTAGTGATTGACGCTTTGGAAATTAAAGTACGCGCTGCTCAGCAATTAGGTAAAGCAGATTTAGCGGCCGATAGTCTGCGTGTTTTGGAAGCGAATTTCCCTGAGCGAGCGGCTAAACTCAAATCTGGTAAATAACTTCTTTTTAATCAATGATCTGCCCTATAAGCACTGGGGCAGATCTAGATTTATCAGTGCGTTTATCTGAAATTCTTCGCCCTTCACCCACCTTCCCTTACACTCCAAGTGTAAGAACCCAAATAAAAAATAATAAAAATAAGGGGCAACATGAATCACTCACTCTCGTGGCGAGTTTTGGTGTTGGCTGGGTGTCTGTGCTGTTTTCAAGCTGTTCAAGCGGATGATGATACTCCAGTCACTACACCGACACCCAACTACATGGGCGCAAGCCTCGGCACTGCATCCTCTGAATTCTGTACCGGTTTAAATCATTGCGGTGAAACCAATAACACATGGAAGGCTTATACCGGAGTGCGCTTAAACGATAAGATTTTTATCGAAGGCAGTTATGTGCAGTTTGGCGAGCAGCAAGGAATCGATGCGAATAATAATAAAGCAAGTTCTAGCACCAAAGGCTATAGCACTGTCGGCGTCGTAACCTATCCACTCAATAATCAGATCGAGTTATTTGGTAAAGCAGGCATGTGGTGGTGGAAGAACGAACATAAAAAATCTACCGGTACGACTGCTACGGATGGTAGTGACATCCTGCTAGGGGCGGGGGCTAATTATAATCTGGGCAATAATATGGGCGTGCGTGCAGAGTGGGAGCGTTATCAAATCTCCCAAGACAGTGCGACCAAACAGCCCTTAGATTTATTATCAGTGGGTGTGACTTTCTCTTCTCTATAAATTAATAAAAATAATAAAACACAATCAAATAGGGGTTTGATCATGTTTACAAAGTCAGCAGTTGTAGCTTCGATGCTATTGGGCTTAGGGCTATTCATTTCTTCTTCGGTAGAAGCCGGAGGCAATTACCAAAAACAAAACTGGGGTATTTCACCCCAAGCCCATCTCTATGGCGGTGCAAGTTTAGGTTTGAGTAATCAAGGTGCTTTTGATGATGGCTTAACAGCGGGTGGCAAAATCTATGGTGGTATGAAAGTCAACCGGATGCTAGGGGCTGAAGTGGGCTATATGCGCTTAGGTGAAGCCGAAGGTGAAGGCAAAGACTCACCCGGCGGCCGCCTGAAAGCCGATTTAACCAGTGATATGGATGCAGTTTATGCTGCAGCGGTGGGCTATTTACCAGTAGCACAGCACCTAGATCTGATTGGTAAAGCTGGGGTAGCGCGTTGGTCGCAAGACAGCAGTAAAGAGGTTAAAGATATCGCTGAGAAATCCACTGCAAGCGATGAAGGCATCAGTCCTTTGATCGGTGTGGGTGCAGAATATCGTGTTGGACCTAATATGCATATCCGTGGTGAGTGGGAACATGCCTTTGGTGCGGGAACTGAAGATACTGACTTTGAGACGGGTATTGACTTAATGAGCGTGGGTGTAACCTTTTCGACGTTCTAAAACATCATAGCTGGTTAAAATAAAAAGAATAATAGGGGTTTGTAATGAAAAGACTCATGATGCTGAGTTTAATGGTGGGCCTATTGAGTACTGCTGAAGCGGTACAAGCTGAAGGTTTATTTGGCTTTAACACAGCACCAGTCAACTCAAATTTTAGCTTTAACAATGGCTTAAAAATGTATGCGGGGGTCAGTGCTGGTTATGCGATGCAAAGCGATGCTTGCAATATGCCTTTTTTTGAAGGTAGTTGTGAAAATGGCTCAGCGGGTTGGAAGGTCTTCGGTGGCGCACGCTTTAACCCTATGTTTGGCACTGAGCTGGCTTATGCCAAATTAGGCACTGCAGAGAAAAAAGGCAACGTTGGCGAAGAAAATGTCTATGTCAAGAATGAAGTAGCGGGCTATCAACTGAGTGGCGTTGCCTATTTGCCTATTAATGTTGTACCCAATCTAGAGCTAATGGGGAAAGCTGGGGCGATGTTCTGGGAGCGTGATACTAAAGAATCCTTGGATAATGCAGGCGACCATACCACCGATAAAGGCATTTCCCCTTTAGTAGGTGTGGGTGCTCAGTATCAACTTAATCAGAATCTGCATGTACGAGGGGAATGGGAACATGTATTCAATACAGGTTCGGGTTCAGAGCACGAGACAGATGCGAATAATTATACTGTAGGCCTTATGTATTCCACTTTGTAGTGAATCTACCTCAAGAGTAAGGCTGCACATTTCCACAAGCTTAGGTTAGAGTGTGGACATTTCAGCCTTGCCTTGAGGAAGACCGTCATGTCTAGACAATCCGATTTTATTGCTCCCTCGATTCTTTCTGCGAATTTTGCACGCTTAGGCGAAGAAGTGGATCAGGTCTTGGCCTCGGGGGCAGATATTGTACATTTTGATGTCATGGATAATCACTATGTCCCTAATCTCACCATAGGCCCTTTAGTCTGCGAAGCACTGCGTAAGCACGGTGTGACCGCGCCTATTGATGTGCATTTAATGGTTAAACCGGTCGATCGTATCATTCCAGACTTTGCCAAAGCGGGGGCGACTTATATCACTTTCCACCCAGAAGCCTCTGAACATGTTGATCGCAGCCTGCAGTTAATTCGTGCTGAAGGCTGTAAAGCTGGTTTAGTTTTTAATCCTGCTACCCCATTAACTGTACTTGATTATGTACTGGATAAAGTCGATATGATTCTAATTATGTCGGTGAATCCGGGTTTTGGTGGGCAAAGCTTTATCCCGTCTGCACTCATGAAACTCCGTGCAGCACGTAAACTGATTGATGCCTCTGGTTTGGATATTCGTTTAGAAATCGATGGGGGTGTCAAAGCTAGCAATATCCGCGAAATCAAGGAAGCGGGTGCAGATACCTTTGTGGCAGGCTCGGCTATCTTTGGTGCGGCCAACGCCAGTGATCCACAGCGCTATAACAGTATTCTTGCCGAATTCCGCGCCCAATTAGCCGAAGCGAAACCATAATGACAGCCTTTCAAGCTAAATTGGTCTTGATTGACCTCGACGGCACGCTAGTCGATAGCGTGCCTGATCTTGCTTATTCAGTAGATCAAACCATGCTAGCCCTCGGCTTACCCATTCGAGGGGAAGCCGCAGTACGCACTTGGGTTGGAAATGGGGTCAAGACCTTGGTTGAACGCGCCTTAATGAATGATCTGCACCAACCCGCTGAGCCTGCTGCTCTCGAACAGGCTTTAGGTATTTTTATGGGTATCTATGCTGAGAATACCTCCCAGCGTAGTCGTATTTATCCTGGTGTTTTAGAAGGCTTAGACTTTTTGCAAAGCTGCAATAAGATCCAAATTGCCTGTGTTACGAATAAAGCTGAGCAGTTTACGCATAAGCTACTCAAAGACTTAGGGCTGTTTGAACGCTTTGCCTTGATCGTCAGTGGCGATACGCTACCAGAAAAAAAACCCCACCCCCTACCCTTGTTGTATGCAGCGGAGCGCTTAGGTGTACCTGTGTCTGCAGCTATTATGCTAGGCGACTCAAAATCAGATGTGAAAGCTGCTCGAGCGGCAGGCTTTAAGATGATTGCAGTTAGCTATGGCTATAATCATGGTGAAGATATACGTGACTATCAGCCGGATGCAGTGATAGACTCCCTGCAAGAATTAACTACTCTCATTCAGTGTGCATAATGACTCTATTTCCAAACAAACTGCAACGATGGCGTCCTTGAGTTCCTTCTAAACTCAGCCATTTTCTTAATCCTTTTGTTTGGAAACTGTCATGAATCAAGACATATTTGCTAGTTATTTTGCCCAAGGTTTTAACCGTGTTCCGGTGAGTCGTACGATTTTAGCTGATCTCGACACTCCCTTAAGTGCTTACCTCAAACTGGCTGATGCGCCCTATTCCTATCTATTCGAATCCGTACAAGGTGGAGAAAAATGGGGTCGCTATTCGATGCTAGGTTTACCAGCCAAAACGATTATTAAAGTTTATGGTTTGCGTGTAGAAATTCATCGTGCTTATCAAGCAGTGGAAAGTTTCGAGGTAGCCGATCCACTTGCTTGGATTAATGAGTTTCAAACGCAATTTAAAGTCCCTGATCTAAGCAATCTGCCACGTTTTACCGGTGGTTTAGTCGGCTATTTCGGCTATGAAACCATTCGCTATATCGAGAAAAAACTCGCTAAAGGCAAAGACAAACCTGATCCAATTGGTACGCCCGATATTCTACTGATGGTGTCGGATGAAGTCGTTGTCTTTGATAGTCTGCGTGGTGAGCTGCATTTAATTGTGCATGCTGAAGCACATGGCTATGCGCAAGCTCAGAAAAAACTAGATGCTTTAGAGCGCCAATTACAAGAAGCGCGGCGTTTATATCAAGCAGCAGCTATTTCGCGCCAAGTCGAAGAAAGCGATTTTATTTCAGGCTTCACTGAACAAGGTTTTAAAGAAGCTGTACTAACCGCTAAGGAATACATCAAAGCGGGTGACATTATGCAAGTGGTACTCTCACAACGCATGAGTATTCCATTTGCAGCCCCACCTTTAGATTTATATCGTGCACTGCGCCGTTTAAATCCTTCGCCTTATATGTATTTCTTAAACCTAGGCGATTTTCATATTGTTGGCTCCTCGCCTGAAATTTTGGTGCGCCTAGAAGATGATACGCTGACTGTACGCCCGATTGCTGGTACTCGGCGACGCGGTGATACCGAGCAACGCGATCTAGAACTTGAGCAAGAGCTGCTAAACGATCCGAAAGAGCTGGCTGAGCATTTAATGCTGATAGATTTAGGGCGCAATGATGCGGGTCGGGTCAGTGAAATTGGCTCTGTAAAACTCACTGAAAAAATGATCGTCGAGCGCTATTCGCATGTGATGCATATTGTCTCGAATGTCACTGGCAAGCTCTTACCGAATTTAACAGCTATGGATGTTTTGCGGGCTACCTTCCCGGCTGGGACAGTGAGTGGAGCGCCTAAAATTCGTGCGATGGAAATTATCGACGAATTAGAGCCGGTGAAACGTGGTATTTATTCCGGCGCAGTAGGCTATTTATCGTGGAGTGGCAATATGGATACTGCGATTGCGATTCGTACCGCGATTCTCAAAGACGATACTCTACATATTCAAGCTGGTGCGGGTGTAGTCTATGATTCCATCCCACAAATGGAATGGGATGAAACTATGAATAAAGGCCGCGCTGTGTTTCGTGCTGCAAGCGCGGCGCTGTCAGGCTTAAACGGTAAGCATAAATAAGTGCTTACTTTAGGCCATTTTTAAGTACTGTTGCCAACGACTTATCGAGCTGTTGATCGATATAAAGACCAAAAGACGGTTTAGCTAGGTCTCTATAATTCCATAAAGACCAGCTTAAATTGGCCGTATTCATGAGCTTCATTTGATCACGAATTAATTTGTAGCGTGATAGTCCAGGTGCTGAAGACAAAGCACCAAACTCACCCACATATAAAGGCACATTATTGTTTTTAGCCCAAGTGATATAAGGCTGGATATCAGTGCTTAAACGCCCCTGATTATATAATTCATAACTACCGTTCAAATACTCTAGATTTACTCCAAACTCAGCACGCGTTAAATCGGGCGCATACACCCAAGCACTAAAGCTAATTTTGTCCCCTGCTTTCACCTTAACTAGGGGCGCTGTATAAAATTGATTGACCTGAGTCCAAGAACCACCGCCATTTGTCCCGCTTAGTTTTAAGCTCGACTTGCCATTCGCAGCAGAAAAAGGTTGATTAACGGTTTGATCCCAAACGCCAGTAAAATCGCCACTACCTGTAAACCGCCAATTAGCTGGCTGTTTAGCATTGGTGATTGATGCCTGCTCCATATTTGCATTCAACAGTTTAACTGAACTTCCATTTTGCGTCAGACTAAGATCATCAACCCACAGATTGCCGAGTCGACCTACCGCTGTAATTTTAGCGGTGGCAAACTGCACATTATCTGGTACGGTTAATTCATGACTTTCTAATTTAGTCCATTCGGTGATTGGCTTGATAACATTAAAACCCTTTCCCCAGCTGTTGGTATAAACGGTGGTTAGCACCAAACCAGGATAAGCATAATCAGTAGGTACAGGGGAATCACTAGCACCGGCATAGCCTGCATGACTTACTAGATAAGGTTTGTAATTATGAAATGAATAGACAACATTACTGTCATTTACTAATTGAAACTTGGCTTCTGTGGTTGAAGCGGGTTCAATGAATAACATATGCCCGCTATCCACACTACGAATTGCCGCGACGGTCGAGTCTACTAGAGACCACCATTTTTTTGCGTCCGCGGGTGCAGGTTCATTAAAAATATCATAACCAGCAATCACTTTCTTATTGGCATAGCGGCTGGCGATGGCTGTCCACAAATTAATAAATTTCTGCTGAGCTGCTGGATTATTCCAAATTTTCCCTTGGCCAACTGCTGTTTCCGGGGGAACCACATGCATATCAAGGATTAAGTAGATACCGGCGTCCTCACACCATTTCACATAAGTATCAATGAGTTGATAACCCAAATTAGTCTTAAAATATTGCCAACTTAGGCCAAGACGGATGCTATTCACGCCTAAGGATTTGAGATATTTAATATCGGCTTCAGTGGCATATTTCAACGGGGCTGTCTTATCCACCAAATATCGATCGTAATAGGTATGCATATTCACACCCCGCAAGCGAATAGCTTTACCCTGCTCATCAATAATCTGATTGCCCACTGTATGCAACAAACCTGAGCCAGCCAGTCTTGGCACATCTTCTGTGCTGACTGCCTGCGCTAGGGAACTTGTCATAGACCACGCTAATCCAGCACTTAAGGCTGCAGTTTTACAAACAAGACGAACATCCAAGTACATACCAACCTCATTATTACTCTGTTAAGACCTAAGAACCTTTAAGCCAGTGGAACACAAACTAGATAAAGATGCGCTTCTAGCCAGACTAAGATACTCTTTAGTTTTTGAGATTTTAACTGAAGCTCGCTATGCAAAAGATACTAATGGTCGACAATTATGACTCGTTTACCTATAACCTCGTGCAATATTTGGGGGAATTAGGCTCCGATGTACAAGTAGTGCGCAATGATGAAATTCCGGTAGAAGCGATTGAAACCATTGCACCTGAAAAAATCGTGCTTTCGCCAGGTCCTTGCACCCCGACCGAAGCAGGAATTTCTGTGCCGACCTTAGAACGTTATGCTGGTCAATGGCCCATTTTAGGCGTTTGTTTAGGCCACCAGTCCATTGGTCAAGCCTTTGGCGGCAAGGTAGTCCGGGCGAAAGAGATTATGCATGGCAAAACCTCGATGATTCATCATAAAGGCATCGGCGTATTTACTAATTTACCTAGTCCTTTTGAAGCCACCCGCTATCACTCTCTGGTAATTGAGCAAGCTAGCCTGCCAGATTGTTTGGAAATTACCGCTTGGACAGAAACAGCAGACGGTGAAATTGATGAAATTATGGGTGTACGGCATAAAACCCTGCCCGTTGAAGGCGTACAATTTCATCCTGAATCCATTTTGACCCAACATGGACATGCTATGTTGCAGAATTTTTTAGAGGGTCGTTAATCGTTTGCGATTAGTAACTATGCCATTCGACTATCCCAGATAGCTTTTTTTCTGGGATTCAGCCCATTAATTAGAGGTGCTCCACATTATCCAAAGCCTCTTGATTATTATAAGCTTTCATACTCATACTATAAATTGAAAAACTGTCTTGATATTTATCTTCAGTATCTACTTCTAGATAAGATAGCCACTCCTCATAATAATATCTATGCTTTGGATCAATGCGAGGTTTTTCTAATAAACGAATATAATCTGCTTTAGCCCACCAAAAATTATACCAAATCCAACCACCTCGAAATTTTCCAGACTTTGCATTGACTTTCCAAGCTGGAAATAAGCCTATTTTGTTCACTTTATTATTTTCTTGGAAAACTTGAAGTAATCGCCATAGTGAGCTTTTTCCACGAAAAAACTAAAACCCAACTGGGTCTTAAGATTGAAAGAGCTTAGCTTTTGCAATTCACTTAGCTCTAGAACCTGCTCTGGTTCGCCTAAAGCTAGCGACGTGCCCAACTGACCTCCATATCCTCAGCCTCACCCATGCCTTTTTCTAGCAGAGCAACTAAGTCTGGATCAGCACCATTTTCTTTGAAAATCTCAAGCTCCGCTCGATTCAGCCAATAATCGGTATCGGTTGGGCTTTCCTCTTCTAATTGGTCAACCAAAAATTGTAGTTGGGTTTCAGTAATTGTCCCGATTTCAAGACCTGTATCTTTATTGGTTAATATAATCATAAGATGTATCCTTCATTAAAAATTCGAGATTAACAGGCTTCAATTAGAATTTCTTCACTAAAACGATATTCATCACAATTACTACCTTGGCCACCTGTTCGATCTAAGCAAAGAAAAGCCCGTTCGCCAGCTGGGCTAAACATATAATGATGCCACACGCCGCGCCGGTAATTAATGCCCTGATCTAGTCCTACCCTGAACAGACGCAGATCCTCTAGTTTTGGCTGCTCTCCAACCGGTGCAACCAAAGTAAAAAATACTTGCCGCTCTAAAGAAATGAAGGCTTGGCTACTTTGTGGATGACGCTCCATCACTTCAACGCGGAAGGGAAATTGAACCGGCTGTGAGCGAAAAATACTAATAGTAGGTTTGCCACCATTTTCCAAAGTATCTAAATTTGCTAAATCATTATAGCGTTTAGTTTTGCCATAATTAATTAAATAAAACTCACGGTCAGTGATTTCAATCACCTCGCCAAACGGAGCAAAAGCTTTCGCTGTCAACGGTTCCGGTTTGAGAATATAGGCCATTTATTGCATCCTTAATTGCCCGAAGGCGCGAATACGGCTAACGCCTCCATCTGGATACATATTTAAACGAATGTGTGAGACTAAACCAATTTTTTTCAGCTCGTTGACAAAGGTAAATTCGGTATCAGCTGCCATTTTTTGTGGTGGCAATAGCTCTTGCCAATATAAACTTTGTGCAGCAATACTGGTTTCACTCCCTCCTGTATACAGCGCCCCATACACCGAGCACTCATAGGGATAATTACCCTTAAAATGGGCCGTATCTAAAATAAGGCGGGAGATTTCACCCACACCAGCTAAGCGAATAATCGCCCAATCGAAGCCAGGCTCGCGCCGCCGTCGTGTTTCCCAACCATCGCCCATATTAACGCCACGTCCTGGAGCAATCAGATTACTAATATGTCCGAAATGCATATCACTTGCACATAAAGCACGGCCACCATTCAGCATAGCCGCTAAATCTAGCTCTTTACCTTCAGCTAAACTAGATAAATCCTGCCGGATCTGACCATAGACGCGTAACCGTGCAACCCCACCGTCAGGGTAAATATTGAGACGTAGATAATTCCAAGTTTTCTTGGAATCGATACTAAATACATTATGTCTATTACCCTGCAAGGCATGGGCACTTAGAATCTGTGTCCAGCTGGTATTAGCATCTGGAGGCGTCTCAGTTTGGCAGGCATCAATACTCACTGAAGGTGCGTAATTGCCAGTGAAATGTGAAGTATCAATATCCACCCCATGAATCATGCCTGGGCAAATCTGAATGATTGCATGATCATAACCTTCACCGCGCTTACGGCGTGTTTCCCAGCCATCCATCCATTTACCATTCTCATCATATTTACCTGGAATAAAAACGGCTGGTTCTGGATTTAATAAGCGGTATAAAGGTGCAAAAAACTCATCTGAGGCTGAAATAGCGGCTGCACCTAAACGTGGCTGCGCTAAATCAATATATTGGGTTTGTAGTTGTGTTAATAAATCGGACATACTGCATACTCATTCGTTTCGTTTTGGATGTCATGCATCATCATTTAGCGCATTTATTCAATCAAAGCCGTAAGGCGAAAAGCGGCTATACGATTAATCTGCTCTAATGCGGTTGAAAACTCATCAATGGGCTTATGATGAATCCGTTGCTCAAATCCTTGCAAAATTTGTGCTCGTGTCGCATTTTTTACCGCCATAATAAAAGGGAAACCAAATTTTTGCTGATAAGCCGTATTTAATGCAGTGAACCGAGCTAATTCTTCCGGTGTACATTGATCTAAACCTGCACTGGCTTGTTCACTGTTCGACTCAGCTGTTAGCTCACCACGCAAAGCCGCTTTGCCTGCTAAGTCAGGGTGGGCACGAATGAGCGCTAATTGCTCTGCTTCAGTCGCTTTGGCTAAACTTGCCCTAAAAGCACTCAGTAAAGCGTCCAGATCGGCAAAAGGCCGAGCTTGCCAAGTACGTTCTGCCATCCACGGTGAATGCTCGTAAATACCGCCTAAGCAGCTTACGAACTCAGCTTGGTTTAAGGTATTCAACTCAGCTAAAGTTTTCTTCATACGCTTGCACCTACTGATACTGGATGCTGCTGACGCCAATGCTCAGCAATATCAATCCGCCGACATAACCAGACATCCTGATGCCGCTGCACATAATCCACAAAACGCTGCAAAGCTGCAAAACGAGCGGGGCGTCCAACAATCCGGCAATGTAAACCAATCGAAAGCATTTTCGGGGTTGTAGCACCTTCTGCATACAAGACATCAAAAGCATCTTTTAGATACTGAAAATACTGCTCACCACTATTAAAACCTTGCGGACTAGCAAAGCGCATATCATTAGTGTCCAAAGTATAAGGCACGACTAAATGATCCTGCCCTTGTACCTTCACCCAAAACGGCAGATCATCGCTATAATCATCCGCGTCATACACAAAACCACCCTGCTCGATCAGCAAATCACGCGTATTCGGACTATTGCGTCCGGTATACCAACCTTTTGGTTTTTCGCCAGTCAAGCGTTCAATAATTTCAATCGCGCGCTGCATGTGCTCACGCTCCAAATCTTTATCCATGAACTGGTAATCAATCCAGCGCCAACCATGACTACAAATTTCAAAACCAGCCTTAAGCATAGCCTCGACTGCGCGTGGATTGCGCTCTAGCGCCATTGCTACGCCGAAAATGGTAATAGGGATATGTCGCTCTTGGAATAATCTATAAATTCGCCAGAAGCCCGCACGACTGCCGTATTCGTAAATGGATTCCATGCTGGGATGACGCATCCCTTCATAAGCCCGTGCGCCGATAATCTCGGATAAAAAAGTCTCTGAAGCGGCATCCCCATGTAAAATACAATTCTCCCCACCCTCTTCATAATTCAGAACAAACTGCACAGCGATCCGTGCGCCGCCCGGCCAATTCGCTTGCGGTACTTGGTCAGCATAACCAATGAGATCGCGCGGATAAGGTTGCTTGCTAGTCATCTTTAGCTGAATCCTCTACGAAAAATATCAAAGTTGGTTTAGCGCTTTAAGGTTGTTGTACTTGCTGCGCCCATTTTAGGACTAAAGCTCTTTCTTCATCCGTCATTTGCGTCAGATTCCCCAGCGGCATAGCCTTGGAGGAAACTTGGGTGGCAATCAGAGCCGCTTGCTTACGCACTTGATCTTCAGTTTCTAACAACACACCTTTTTGTGCCACGGGAAAAGCAGGATGCGTCGTTTTTGCTGCATGACAAGCCACACAGCGCTGGGCAAAAATGGGCTGTACTTGGCTATAACTAATGGCAGAAGCTTGCTCTAAACTCAATTTGATTTGCGGATAGCTCGCAAACAACGCTGTCCCCACAAACATGACGAAGGCGATGATCAACAGCCACAAAGGCTTCCAATTACCCTGTTTAGTGCGAGCATTAAAATAGTGGCGCACCAGCACGCCTACCATGAATAAGGCCAACAACACCGCCCAATTCCAGTGGCTACCAAAGCTAGCTGGATAGTGATTGCTTATCATGCAAAACATTACGGGCAGAGTAAGATAATTATTGTGCAAAGAGCGCCAGCCCGCTTCTGCACTTAAGCGCTTATCTTGTGGTAAACCTTCGACCGTGGCTTTTACCAATTTGCGTTGCCCCGGCATGATCACGAAGAAGACATTGCCAGTCATCCAAGTCGCCAGCATCGCGCCCATTTGTAAGAAAGCGCCCCGCCCACTAAAAATATGCGTGACCACTATCGCTAAGAACATAATAAAAACAGCGGTTAGCAACATGGCTAGATTAGGCTTTTGGTGCGCAAACTCACTCTTCCAGAGAAAATGATAGACCAACCAGCTACCCAGCAATAAACCTAAGCTAAGCAGAATGGCTTGCCAAGGCTCCAAGGCCAAAACACTAGGATCGATTAAGTAAGCATCTGCACCCAGATAGTATGTAAGCGCTAATAAACTAAAGCCACTAATCCACGTCCAATACGACTCCCACTTAAACCAATGCAGGGGCGCAGGCAAATGGCCAGGTTCGATATTACGCTTTTCGACATTGAAAAAGCCGCCCGCGTGCAAAGCCCAAAGCTGGCCTGCAACCTTCGGATCTTCAGATTGAAGTAGATGATTGAGCAACCAATTGAAATAAAAAGAAGCACCAATCCACGCAAAGGCCGTAATGATATGTATCCAGCGTACTGCGAGACTTGCCCACTCCACTAAAATGGTTTCCATGACTGACCTCGGATTGGCTGATTAATAAAATCTAACATGCGCTATTTTTGCACTCAAATCTTTTTAAAAATGGTCTACAACCGATAGATAGAATTCTAGCAAACTTAACTAAGCTAACCGGATGCGGGGCACTTGGGCACAGGGTTTGCATTGTGATCTAGGTCTCTATCACTGAAGGTGTCATTATGTCCGACTCTATCCATCCTGTGGACGAAGTACTTCCCTTTAGCCGCTTAGCAACTTTAGGCTTGCAACACGTCCTCGTTATGTATGCAGGTGCAATTGCCGTGCCGTTGATTATTGGGAAGGCGCTGCAACTTAGCCCTGAACAAGTAGCGCTCTTAATTTCTGCCGATTTATTTGTTTGCGGTTTAGTTACCCTACTGCAATCCTTCGGTGCTACCCAATGGTTTGGTATTCGCTTACCGGTGATGATGGGGGTTACCTTTGCTTCGGTAGCACCCATGTTAGCGATTGCTAAAACCACACCTGGTCTAGAAGGTGCTCAGCATATTTTTGGGGCAGTCATTGGTGCCGGGATTATTTCACTACTGCTAGCCCCGTTAGTCAGCCGTTTGTTACGTTTTTTTCCACCAGTTGTTACAGGAACTATTATTACCTTAATCGGGATTAGCTTAATGCGTATTGGTATTAACTGGATTTTTGGCAATCCAGTCGGGCCAACCGCACCCTTAGTAGTTAATCCTGAATACAGCACCTGGTTAGAAACTAGCAAAGCCGCTGGCCTAGCTATTCCAACAGGCTTAACATTAGCTCCCTCAGTACCTAATCCCTTATATGCACCTTTATTAAATATAGGGATTGCCGCTTTAGTCTTAGTCACCATTTTATTAATCACTAAATATGCGCAAGGCTTTTTTTCCAATATTGCTGTTTTATTGGGGATTATCATTGGTGGAATAGTCACTAGCCTCTTAGGTTTAATGCATTTTGATAAAGTAGCCAATGCACCTTGGTTTGCCTTAGTGACACCCTTTCAATTCGGCATGCCCATTTTTGACCCTATTTTGATTCTCACCATGACCTTAGTCATGCTGGTAGTGATGATAGAATCTACAGGAATGTTTTTAGCTTTAGGCGAAATGACTGGCAAAAAGATTGATCAGCCCGCACTAGCACGTGGTTTAAGAACTGATGGCTTGGGCACTTTATTAGGTGGGATTTTTAATACCTTTCCTTATACTAGTTTCTCACAAAACGTCGGTTTAGTGGCTGTGACGGGTATTCGCAGTCGTTATGTTTGTGTAGCAGGCGGTTTAATTTTAATAGTGCTGGGGCTTTTGCCTAAAATGGCGGCTTTAATTGAATCGCTCCCAACGATGGTTCTTGGTGGGGCTGGTTTAGTGATGTTTGGAATGGTAGCCGCAACGGGCATTCGCATTCTCTCCAGCGTAGATTTTAAAACTAATCGCTACAATGCCTTAGTAGTCGCTATCTCGATTGGGATTGGCATGATCCCTTTAGTTGCCCCGAATTTTAAACAATGGCTCCCCCATAGTATTCATCCACTGATTGAGTCTGGGATTTTATTAACGTCTTTTAGTGCTGTTTTATTGAATCTATTTTTTAATGGCACACAAAGTGATGTTGCTGCGCATATTGAAGCAAGTAGCCATGCCGATGCGCTTTGATCACTAGATCGAACAGCTCCAAATTGGCAAAGAAGTCTATCTGATCTAGCAGGCTCTTAAATTTAAAAGCCTGCTAATTAAAGTGAAGTTATTTAGGTAATTTACCGTCTACGCCTTTCACGTAGTAATCCATTTTCAATAAAACTTCATCAGTCATATTACTACCTGCAGCCACAGTTTCTTTACCGTCTTGATCAAGCACTGGCCCTGCAAATGGATGCAAGCTGCCATCGGCAAGTGCAGCTTTTGCTTTCTCGACTTTTTCAGCTACTTCTTTAGGTACTACTGCATTTAAAGGCGCTATATCAATCATACCTTCTTTGACACCACCCCAAATTGAAGTGGGCTTCCAAGTTTTATCCAAGGCTTGTTGGACTTGGTCGATATAAAATTTTTCCCAGTGATGCGTTACCGCAGTCAATTGGGCTTTTGGGCCATATTTCGACATATCAGAGTGATAAGCAATCGCGTATTTACCCTTTTCTTCAGCTGCAATTACCACTGCAGTTGAATCAGTATGATGCGTAATCACATCCGCATCTTGATCCATCAAAGTCACAGCAGCTTCGCGCTCACGACCTGGGTCAAACCAAGAGTTCACCCAAATTACTTTGACTTTAATATCGGGATTAACACTTTGTGCACCGCGGGTAAAGGCATTGATACCCATCACAACTTCAGGAATCGGGAAAGCGGCTACATAACCCAAAGTTTTGGTTTTGGTCATCGAGCCTGCAACAATCCCAGACAGATAACGACCTTCATAGAAGCGCGCATTGTAGTTCCCCAAATTCGCTTCGGTTTTGTAGCCAGTGGCATGCTCAAAATGGGTATCAGGGAAGGTTTTCGCGACTTTCAGCATCGGATTCATAAACCCGAAAGACGTCCCGAAAATCAGCTTGCTACCACTGGAGGCCATTTCCCGCGTCACCCGCTCAGCTTCAGCGCCTTCAGGTACGCTTTCCACATATTTGACTTGGATTTTATCGCCAAACTTTTCCTCAATTGCTTTGCGTCCTAGGTCATGCTGATAAGTCCAGCCGGCATCACCAATCGGGCTGACATAAATGAAGCCAACTTTTAGGGGATCTTCTGCCGCTGCTGTACCTGCTAAGCCAAGCGTGCTGGCTAATAGCAGACTACTGGCTAGGGTTTTAAAGCGCTGCGCAAACAGGGTTTTCTTCATAGGTTTGTTGCTCCCAAAAGGTCTTAGTGAAGTTCATTATGCCAAGGCTGCCCCAAGGAGGCTGGGGCGTTCAAACGAATCACCCCTGCATCTCGCGAAATCAGCACTAACACAATAATAGTTGCCAGATATGGCAACATGGATAAAAACTGTGAGGGTATTTCCACGCCTAAACCTTGAACATGGAATTGGGCTATGGTGACTCCCCCAAATAATAAAGCTCCAATTAATACGCGCCCCGGCCGCCAGGTGGCAAACACCACTAAAGCCAAAGCGATCCAGCCGCGCCCTGCGGTCATGCCTTCCGCCCATAGCGGTGTATAGGCTAGGGATAAATAAGCGCCGGCCAAACCAGCCATTGCACCACCAAATAGCACTGCTAAATAACGAATCCGAATCACCCGATAGCCTAAAGCATGCGCTGATGAAGGCGACTCACCCACTGCTCGTAAAATCAAACCGGCACGAGTTTTATATAAAAACCAAGTGACTGCGATAAAAGCTGCGAAAGCCAAATACACCAAAATATTATATGAGAACAATAACTTACCCACGACAGGCAAACTACTTAAGACTGGAATATCTAAATTCTTAATCCCATCCAAAGCCACACTGGTATAGCCTTGCCCAATAAATGCACTCAAACCCACACCGAAAATCGTCAGTGCTAAACCGGTAGCGACTTGATTGGCCATTAAGCTTAAAGTGATAAAGCCGAAAATCAAGGCCATTGTGGCGCCTGCTAGTGCGCCCACTAGGGTCGCTAACCACAGTTGCCCTGTTTCCGCCGCCACAATAAATGCAAATAAAGCGCCGACAATCATCATGCCCTCGACACCAAGATTCAGCACCCCTGACTTCTCAACAACTAACTCTCCCAAAGCTGCAAAAATCAGAGGAATAGCTGCCGCCACCGTAGCCACTAGCATTAAAATAAGCGTATTCGTATCCATTTAAGAGGCTGCCTCGGTTGAAGTTTTACTAATCCAGCGCACCCGAAACTGAATCAAGACATCCGTCGCTAACAAGAAAAACAACAACATACCTTGGAAAACGCCACTGACCGCCGCGGGTAAACCTAATTGCATTTGCGCGGACTCACCGCCTAAGTACAGCAGAGCCATCAATAAACTAGCTAGGGCTATACCCACCGGATGCAAGCGCCCCACGAAGGCGACAATAATCGCCGCAAAGCCATAACCGGGTGAAATAGGCATGAGTAATTGCCCAATCGGCCCGGCGATTTCCGCAGTTCCTGCTAAACCGGCTGCAGCCCCCCCCGCCAGTAAGCCAAACCAGACTGTTTTTCTCTGTTTAAAACCAGCATATAAAGCAGCTTTCGGAGCCAAACCGGCTACCCGCATTTGAAACGCAGTTAGACTCCAACGAAAAAAGACCGCTGCTAGTACTAAAGCTACTAAGGTGAGTAATACTCCCGCATGTACCCGTGTGCCTTCGATCAAAATTGGCAATAAAGCATTTGCTTCAAACATCTTTGATTGTGGAAAGCCATAGCCATCCGGATCACGCCAAGGACCATGAATCAACCAGCTTAGAATCAAATTGGCTACATACACCAGCATTAGGCTGACAAGAATCTCACTGGTATTAAAGCGCGTGCGCAAAAAAGCCGGAATGCTTGCCCATAACATGCCACCGATAGCACCTGCAATAAACATCAAAGGCAGTAAAATCCATGCGCTGGTACTATCTTGTAGCCACAAAGTCACACCACCTGCCGCAATCGCTCCCATCGTCAATTGGCCTTCTGCGCCAATATTCCAAACATTCGCACGGAAGCCCACCGCTAAACCTAAGGCAATTAAAGCCAACGGCGAGGCCTTAATAAGTAGCTCACCAAAACCATACCAATCATTGATCGGCTCAATAAAAAATGCATGAAAGGCTTTGAAGGGTGGTTGACCTAGGATCGTAAACACAATCATCCCAACCACCAGCATAAGAATCATCGCCAGCAGAGGCGAGAGATAAACCATTAGATTAGACGGTGCAGAGCGGGGTTCCAGACGCAGCATCAGATAGCCCTCTGTTCAGTAGCAGGACTAGTACGCATGCCACCCATTAATAAACCGATTTCTTCAATACTGGTTTCGGCCACCGGTTTAGCCGTCGATAATTGCCCAGCCGCAATCACTGCAATGCGATCGCAAATCTCAAATAGCTCATCCAGCTCTTCTGAAATGACCAAGACAGCCACACCCGTATTGCTTAAATCCAATAAAGTTTGCCGAATAAAACTTGCTGCTCCGACATCCACGCCCCAAGTTGGTTGGGCAATCACCAGCACTTCGGGATTGAGCATTAACTCGCGTCCGACAATGTATTTTTGCACATTACCGCCAGAGAGGCTTTTAGCTGCGGCTTCTGGGCCAGCCGCTTTGACATTGAAGCGCTCAATACAAGCTTTAGAGAACTCTCGAATCTTCGCATACTGAGTAAAGCCGCTTTTACTTAAACCATTCGCATAGCCGGTGAGGAGTGCATTGAGTTCTAGTGACATTTCTGGGACTGCACCACGTCCCAAACGCTCCTCAGGTACAAAGCGTAAACCCAAATCTCGCCGACCTGCTGCATCTAAGCCACCAGCCGCTTGGCCTTTAATCAGCACCTCAGTACTTATCCCAGGCTTTTCACCACTTAAGGCATAAAGCAATTCTTGCTGGCCATTCCCAGAAACCCCTGCTATGCCGATAATTTCTCCTGCATGGACGGTCAACTGAATATGCTCTAGCGAAGTACCAAAAGGATCATCGGTGGCGCGACTCAAATCATTAATTACTAAACGCGGCTCACCTACCTGCCGCTGTTGAGTGCGGTTGTAAGCCGGTAACTCTTTCCCAATCATGAGCTCTGCAAGGCTTTTTGAGCTTTCAATTTTAGGATTCGCGGTACCTGTGACTTTGCCACCCCGTAATACCGTAGCGGTATCACACAGCTCGCGAATTTCATCCAACTTATGACTAATATAGAGAATGCTACAGCCCTCAGCAGCTAAGCGTCTGAGGGTTTCGAAGAGCTTACGCACCGCCTGCGGAGTCAGTACTGAAGTCGGCTCATCCATAATTAATAATTGCGGCTCTTGCAATAAGCAGCGCACAATTTCTACCCGCTGCCGCTCACCCACTGAAAGTAAATGGACTAAGCGATCAGGCTCTAGTGGCAAACCATAGCGAGTAGAAACTTCGCTAATCCGCGCAGAAAGTGCCTGCATATCCTGTTTTTGATCTAGTGCTAAGGCGATATTTTGGGCCACCGTTAGGGTATCAAACAGCGAGAAATGCTGAAAAACCATGCCGATCCCTAAAGTACGTGCTTGAGCGGGGCTACGAATTTGTACCGCTTGACCATTCCAGAAAATGCTACCTGTGTCTGGTTTGACAACACCGTAGACAATTTTCATTAAGGTGCTTTTACCTGCACCATTTTCTCCCAGTAGCGCATGAATCTCGCCCGGCTGTACCAGCAAGTCAATGTCTTGGTTGGCTATCACAGAAGGATAGCGCTTGGTGATGCCACTTAATTCTAAACGTGGTGGAGCATCCTTAAGACTCATGTATTTGTTCTCCTGCAGCAGCTCTGCGCCCTTCTCGTAATTGCAATAACTGTGCCGCGACTCCAATCGCAATCGCCGCTGGCTGTTTAGACTGAATACCCCTGATACCAATCGGACACACCAGCTTTTCAAGCTGTTGTTTGGTCAAACCTTGCTCAAGCAAACGCTTGCGAAAGCGCCCTGCCTTAGTCGCGGAGCCAATCAGACCTACATAAGTCAAATCTGAGCGTGCTAATAATTCTGCACACAGCTCTAAATCTAGGCTGTGCTCATGGGTCATGATCAGACAAAAACTAGCCGGTGGCAGGTAGCCAGCCGCATAAGCTGTCGGGCTAGTGACAATACAATCGACGCTTGCCTGTTGCTCAGACAGGGCGTGTGGGAATAAATCAGCCCGATGATCCACCCAGATAATATGCCAATCTAAAGGCAATAAAACTTGTACCAGTGCTTGTGCCACATGGCCTGCACCAAACAGGACTAATTGGCTTAAGGCAGGCTTAAACGTTTCGACTAAACAGAATTCGCCGCTACTCAGTTCGCTTAATTCGACTGAAGCTGTAGATTTAGTTGGGCTTAGGACTCTAGTACGGCCGGTGTTTGGCCACACTTGCGGATAAGCCGTCAAGCTGGTTGCTAAGCCCTGTTGCCAACGCTGTAGCAAAGTATCAAACCAAACCACATTACCCAACGGATAATATTCATAATGTAAAGTAGCAACGCCCCCACAACATTGATCCAACTGTGGGCCTAAGGTAAACACTTCCAGACTACTCAACGCTTGGTGCTGCTTGAATAAACTAAGCGCACGCTTGCTGGCTTGCCATTCTAAGTGGCCGCCGCCAATCGTACCTATATTGCCCTGCTCTGTGACTAATAGGCGTGCGCCCGCCTCACGCGGCACTGAGCCTTGAGTCGCCACCAAAGTGATTAAAACAAAAGCTTGTTGTTCATGGATTGCCGCTTGCATACCGCGCAACCAATCAGGCAAACCATGGATAGAATCTAGGACTGTGAGCATCGTATCGAGTGCCCTTATGACTCGGAAGGGTTAGGTGGAGATTATTACAGCTAAGCAGTGTATTCAATGCATTTCTAAAACAGCCTTGAAGTCTCAAGTTTTTCAAGTGCTTGCTTAGTTAATTAGCTCCTCTATACTGGCTTACTTATTACCACATTGGAGCTATTAGTATGATCACTCGCCGCCATTTATTAGCTACTGGTTTAGGTTTATCCGCTAGTACCCTTATAGGCTGGTCTAACTCTAGCTCTGCAATTGCTCCTCCGACTAACTGGCGAATGCCGGATGAAAGCGAAGCACATAGCTGTACTTGGATGGCTTTTGGCGCTAGTGCAGCGATTTGGGGCAAACAATTGCTTCCTGAAACTCGTCGTAGTCTCGCGTTGCTAGCGAATACCATCGTTAAATACGAACCTGTGAATATGCTAGTACGTGAAAAAGAATATTCACTAGCTGCCAGTCTGCTTGATCCTAAAGTGAACTTAGTAGTGGCTCCATTGAATGATTTATGGATTCGTGATACGGGTCCAAGCTTTGTGTTAGACAACAAAGGCAATAAAGCAGCAGTCAAACTCAACTTCAATGGTTGGGGTAAAAAGCAGGTGCATAATCTTGATAAAAATGTCGCTGATTTAGTCGCTCGCCAAGCGAATGTACCGGTGATCAATACCAGTTTAGTCTTAGAAGGTGGCTGCCTTGAAGTGGATGGACAGGGCACTGCCATTATCACCGAAAGCTGTGTTTTAAATAAAAATCGCAATCCGGGTGTTTCTAAAGCGCAATTTGAAGATTTACTCATGCCTTTACTAGGTTTGAAAAAAATTATCTGGCTTCCTGGGATTAAGGGTAAAGATATTACCGATGGACATACTGACTTTTATGCACGCTTTGCTCGCCCCGGTGTAGTCTTAGCGGGCTATGATTCTGATCCGAATTCCTTTGATCATGAAGTGACTTTGAAGCATTTAGACATTCTCAAAACTGCGACCGATGCGAATGGTAAAAAGTTACAAGTGATTAAACTACAAGCTCCTTTAAATATTCGGGATACTTTTTTAAATGATGAATTTGCCGCTGGTTATATTGGCTTCTATGTCTGCAATGGCGCGGTGATTATGCAAGAATTTGGGGATAAAGCTGCAGATAAAGCGGCGAAAGCGGCTGTACAAAAAGCTTTCCCGAATCGGAAAATTGAGCAACTTAATGTCGATGGGATTGCAGCAGGGGGCGGGAGTATTCACTGTGCCACCCAGCAAGAACCGAAGATTATTTAAGGCTGAGTTTAGGTTTAAATACCAGCAGAGTTCATCCAGACAACTTGCTTTATCTAATTTATCCCCTAGATTAGTCAGTATATGAATGATAAGGCTAGGGTATGAATTGGTCTGAACGTGTCAGTGCTTGGGCGAATCCCAGCAAGAATCCAGAACTTGAGCATGTGTTTGCTCAGCAAGCACAATCTTTACCGATTTTATGGCTGCTTGGTAAAACGGGTGCTGGTAAATCTTCCATGATTCAAGCGCTCACTGGCGATAGCAAGATTGCTATTGGCAATGGTTTTCAGCCCTGCACCAAAACCGCTAATGTTTATGATTATCCGCAAGATAAGCCACTCTTACGCTTTTTAGATACGCGCGGCTTATCTGAAGCGGATTATGATGCACGCGAAGATATTGCTGCCTGTGAAGATCGTAGCCATGCGCTGTTGATCGTTATGAAAGCGGATGATCCTGAGCAAAGCGATGTCATCAAAGCACTCAAACAGATACGCGCCTCTGGCAAGATTCATAACTATCTCGTGGTACACACAGGTGTTCTCCAAGTCCCCGACCTGATTCAACGCCAACAAGCAATAGCGCATAATCAAGCGCAGGTAGAAAAAATATTAGGTCAAAAACTCGAGCAAGTTGTAGTCGATTTTATTGCTGAGGATCCGGCTGAATCAGGAGTGGCTGAATTAAAACAGGCCTTAGCCAATTTATTACCGATTCTCGCGGAATTCAGCGACGAACAATTGCATGCTAATCAAGAAGAGAAAAACTTCGCACATCTAAAAAAAGAAGTCCTGTGGTATGCAGGAGCAGCTGCTGCTAGTGATGTTTTGCAAGCAGTAGGTTTAGTCGCAGTCCCGAGTATTCAAGGTAAAATGCTGCATAGCCTTGGTAACCAGTACGGAGTGGATTGGGATAAAAAGCTACTTACTGAGTTTGCTGCCGCCTTAGGCACTAGTTTTGGGATTAAATACGCGACTAATTTGGGCTTGCGCCAATTGGCAAAACTGATTCCCGTGTATGGGCAGACCATTGGAGCTGCGACTGCAGCGAGCTTAAGCTTTGCAACTACCTATGCCTTAGGGCGAGCTGCCAGTAAATATTTATACCATAAAACCCAAGGCGAGCAGTTGGATGAGATCGAGCTACAAGATTTATACCAACAAGCCCTGACTAAACTCGTACCCAAACCCAAAAACGACTCAAACGATGCGGCAAACTCAGACCAGCCTTAGCAGTTTCCTGCGCCTTTCTGAGCGGATTGCGCCGTTTATTGCTTTAATGATTGGCATCCCTATTTTGGTGGTGCTCGGGTTTGGGCTGGTGTCGATTTATCGTGAAGGCTATCTCTTGGCCTTAGTCTTATTAATCACGGTGCTGACTTTCCTCGCCGCTGTGCCTCTATTTTTTCTCCGCCGCCAAGTTAAGCAAGGTATCGATGCTAAAGAGCTGAGCGGTGAAGCTTGGGTGAAAGCTTCTAAAGATTGGACTGAGTTTGACCTACAAGTCTGGGCGCTATTGAATAAAAGCATTGAAGAGAAGCTGAGCGAAAATGCCGATTGGTCGATGATGCGTCCCTATACCTTACAATTAGCGTCGATTGCAGCTGCACAATATCATCCCGCCCGCTCGCGTCGCGAATTAGCTTTTACGCTTCCTGAAGCCTTGCGCATGACTGAGGAGGTCAGCCGACGTTATCGTTTATTAGTTATGAAACATGTGCCCTTGGTAGAGAAGCTGAATCTGTCGATGGTGCGCATGGTTTATGATCATCGGGATAAACAAGAAACGATTCAAAATGTTTGGAATATTTATCGTCTCATCCGCGCCTTCACTCCAGCGGGTTTAATTGCTGAAGCACGCGGGCAACTGCTTGATCATGTCTTCACCGGCTTAAAAGATGAAGTGCAAGCCAAACTCAAGCAAGCCCTGTTACAAGAAGTCGCTAGTGTCGTGATTGATCTTTATAGCGGGCGCTTTAAGGTCAATGATGAAGAATTAGCAGCTAGCGAAACTTTAAAAGCGGATCAAAAGCGTTTAGCAGTGCCTTTAGAGCCACTCCGAGTTTGTTTGATTGGGCAAGTAAGTGCAGGCAAATCCTCGATTATTAACGCCTTAATTGGCTCGATGGTAGCGGAAGTGAACCAACTGCCATCCACACGCACCGCGACGGTCTACCAAGCTAAATTAGATAGTGAAGTGGAGGCCATGCATTTGGTTGATCTGCCCGGCTTGGATGGCAAACCTGAAAATGATGAATATTTATTAGAGCAAATGATGCAAAGCGATGTAGTGCTTTGGGTGCTAAAAGCCAATCAACCCGCCCGCGCTTTGGATACGAAGTTCAAAGAGCAATGGCAAGCTTGGTTAGATGCGCCTAAGCAACGTGCGCGTCGCCAGCCGATTTTGCTCGGTGTGCTCAATCAAGTCGATCGTCTAGCGCCGCAAAATGAATGGCAACCACCTTATGATTTAACTAATCCCAATAGCCCCAAAGCCAAAAATATTCGCGATGCTTTGGACTATAACCAAAAACTTCTCAAATTCCAGTCGATCATTCCACTATCCGTTAGCGAAGATAAGCCTGCTTATAACTTGGATGAACTCGAACGGCTCTTAGACCAGTATTACGAGCAAGGTATGCAAGTCCAGCTCAATCGGCGTAGGCTGGAAGCCAGTGATAGCTTTTCAGTGCAGGAGCAGTTTGGACGGGCTTATCGGCTGGGGAAATCTTTGTTTAAGTCGTTATCAAATCAATCTAATGACAAATAGCTAACTTTAGATTCTTAGCCCCTTTCTTAACTAGAAAAGTAGTTTATGCACTTAAACCTACCAATTATACCGCACCCCCAAATACCCATCCCAAACGCTACTACGCTCGATAATTGGGCTATCACTGATTTGTGAATCATAAGCAGTAATCGCAGCTTCACCAACTAAAGTAAATTTAGGGCTTAAGCGTTGTTCAACTTCCACACCGGCCTTAAATGCAAAGCCTGCATCGGCTTGATAGGCGGGGCGACCTGCTTTCGCCTCATCCGCATTCACACCTACATAATAATCCGTGGCTTTATCCGACAGCCATTGAACTTCGCCATAAGGGCGGAAGATGGCTTGATAAGGCTCTGGATTGAAAGTGTAGCGGGCTTTTAATTGCGTACCTTTATGCGCTGTCATATCTTGAGCGATATCGAATAAAGTTACCCCGTTCAATACTTTCCAAGCTCCACCCACGCGCAAATTAATAGCCCGATCTAATTCATGCATATCTTTTAATTGGGCGCTATCACCGCGCTCATGATCCCAATCGTCTAAACCCACACCAATATAATAATTAGCGCGTGGCGTTTTAATTAAACTTAAAGCCGGGCCTTGAATATCAAAGCCGGTGGTATCCAAAATCACCGGCTTAGCACCGATTTGTGTATCACCGCCTACAAAGGGTGATTGGCGGGCAGTGACCGCTAAGCCTAAATCCCATTGTTTGGAAGGCCCTTCGGCAAGCGCTAAACTAGGTAAGAGCATTAAACTGAGTAGAGCAAATTTATTCATTTAATTAACCTTTTTCCGTAAAGACTCAATCGCCATTAATACTGCTTCCGGCGTAGCGGGCGCATTCAAACCGCTGCTATATTGATAATTGCCGACACTTTCCACCGCATCCTTGAGGGCAAAGAATACCGACATAGCCAGCATTAAGGGTGGCTCGCCCACAGCTTTGGAGCGATAAATCGTGGCTTCGCGATTCGGCTTTTTATCTACTAAGCGCACATTAAAACGTTCAGGAATATCGCCAGCGACGGGGATTTTATAAGTCGAAGGTGCATAAGTGCGTAAGCGTCCAGTATGATCCCACCATAATTCTTCCGTGGTTAGCCAACCCATACCTTGCACGAAGCCGCCTTCAATCTGGCCAATATCAATCGCTGGATTTAAGGAGTCCCCCACATCATGCAAAATATCGACTTGTTGCACGCGATATTCACCCGTCAAAGTATCGACTTCAACTTCTGCAACGGCTGCCCCATAAGCAAAATAATAGAAAGGTCGCCCGCTCATAGTTTGTGGGTCATAATGAATTTTCGGGGTTTTATAGAAGCCAGTCGCTGATAAGGAAACCCGATGATACCAAGCTAAATGCGCCAACTCGGCAAAGCTCAGCTCTGCTTTAGTCCCGACGCGGACTTGTCCCGCTTTAAAGCTAATCTCAGTCGCAGCCACTTGATAATGCTCGGCCAGAAACTCTACTAAGCGCTGCTTTAAAGTCTGGGCAGCGGCTTGCGCAGCCATGCCATTCATATCCGAACCGGATGAAGCTGCGGTTGCTGACGCATTCGGCACTTTTTCAGTACTCGAAGCCGTGCAGCGAATCAAGTCCAAAGGAATTTGCAGCTCTTCTGCTACCACTTGCGCCACTTTAGTGAATAGCCCCTGCCCCATTTCGGTACCGCCATGATTCAGCTGTACCGTGCCATCGTTATAAATATGCAGGAGCGCACCCGCTTGATTTAAAAAAGTCGCAGTGAAGGAAATCCCAAATTTCACGGGTGTGAGCGCAAGGCCTTTTTTCACCCAGCGGCTGGTTTGATTAAAGGTACGCAGCGCAGCACGGCGCGCTTGGTAGTCAGCAGTCTCCGCCAACTCAGCAACTAACCCCGGGATAATATTATCTTCAACCTGCATCCCGTATTGAGTCAGATCGCGCACACCCTCCTTGCCATAAAAATTCGCTTGGCGCACCGCGAGCGGATCGAGCTGCAAATGGCGGGCTATTTCATCCAGCACATATTCAATCCCCATCATCCCTTGCGGGCCACCAAAGCCACGGAAGGCGGTATTCGACTGCGAATTGGTTTTACAGCGATAAGATACTATTGCGACATTTTCGAGAAAATAAGCATTATCGGCATGGAACATAGTGCGATCATTTACCGGCCCCGACAAATCGGCCGAAATCCCACAGCGCGAGGCATAATCTAGCTCAATACCTTGAATCAAGCCCTGTTGGTTGAAGCCCACCCGATAGGCAATATCAAAGCAATGGCGCTTACCTGTGATCAGGATGTCATCATCACGATCGACCCGATATTTGACCGGCTTACCCGTTTTCTGAGCTAATAAGCCTGCAATACAAGCAAAGAAACTAGCTTGACTTTCTTTGCCACCAAAGCCGCCTCCCATACGACGGCATTCGACAACTATATCTTTTTGGGTGCGCTTGAGCACAGCTGCTACGACTTCCTGCACATGATGGGGGTGTTGAGTGCTGCTATGAATCAGCAGATGCCCATCTTCTTGCGGCAAAGCAAAGGCGATTTGCCCCTCTAAATAAAATTGCTCTTGCCCACCTAAAGCAAAGCTGCCACTTAGTTGATGCATGGCTTGTTCAATAGCAGCTTGTGCATTACCCCGCGCTAAGCGCTTGGTGGGTAAGACAAATTGCTCGGCGGCCACCGCTGCACGAATATCAATATTATGTGGCAGTACTTCATAATCAATCTCTGCCAATAGCACTGCACGGCGCGCGGCTTCTATCGAGGTCGCAGCTACCGCAAAGATGGCTTGACCGATATATTCAACTTTATCTCCCGCCAAAACAGGCTCGTCTTTTAAAGCACCGCCTAAGTGGTTTTCGCCCGGAATATCTTGAGCCGTAATGACCGCGACTACTCCTTGAGCCTGACGCACGCGGCTTAAATCGAGATGGTTTAAGCGAGCATGCGCGTGCTTACTCATTCCAATAGCTGCATACAAAGTGGCTTTTGGCTCTGGCAGATCATCAATATATTGGGCTGCCCCACTTACATGCAGATGCGCGCTTTCATGCCGCTGGTCTTTACCCACATACTCAGGAGTCATAGCGCAGCCTCCACATCCAAAAAGAACTTACGCAATAAATTCGCAGCCACCACCGAACGATATTCAGCACTCGCACGCATATCTGTTAAGGGTTGGAACTCTTGCTGTAAAGCTTGGATAGCTGCATCAAGACTTGCTTCATTCCAAACTTGCCTTAGCAAAGCTTGTTCGGTTTGTAGGGCTCGTTTAGGCGTTGCCGCCATGCCACCCACAGCAATACGAATAGCCTTAACTTTATCCCCATCCAAGTCGAGTGCGAAGGCCGCGCAAACCGCTGAAATATCTTGTCCGAAGCGTTTGGAAATTTTCCAAGTTCGGAAGATTGGCCTAGATACTGCTAAAGGTAAACGTACAGCGCATACAAACTCACCTGCTTGCAAATCTTTTTGTTGATAGCCTAAATAAAAATCTTCGAGCGCTAGATAGCGGATTTGCGCGCCCTGCTGTAAAACAACTTGTGCTCCTAAAGCAATCAATGCAGGCATGGAATCACCAATTGGCGAGCCATTGGCAACATTACCCACTAGGGTTCCAGCATTGCGAATGGGTAAGGAAGCAAAGCGCTCATACAAATCCTGTAGTTCTGGGTATTCCGCCACTAAGGCTTGGTAGGCTAGTTCTAAGCTGACAGCTGCACCAATTTCTAAATAGTCAGCTGTTTTTGTAAGCTTATTCAGTTCTTCCACAGCACCGATATAAACCAAATCCTTTAAATCACGATGCTGCTTGGTCACCCATAAACCAATATCAGTACCCCCTGCCAAAATGCGTGCTTGAGGATGAGTGCTTAGATACTCAGTTAATTCTGACAGAGTTTTAGGTGCATAAAAGCTGGAATCTTGATTTTGGACATAAAGGCTTTGACTGGATTCGAGGGCTTGTAGCTGTTGGATTAAATCTGCTTGCCCTGTTGAATCAGTAAAAGGAGTTGAAACACTAGTGTGCTGATTCTTAGGCAGCTGTTCGGCATATTTATGCATGGTTTGCCCTGCTTCGAGAATCGGCCGATAACCTGTACACCGACATAAATTCCCCGAAAGAGCAGTGCATAAACGCTCACGACTGGGTGGTGCTTCAGATTTATACAGCGCAAACAAAGACATCACAAAGCCGGGTGTGCAAAAGCCACATTGAGAAGCATGGCAATCGACCATCGCTTGTTGCACCGGATGCAAACCTTGCTGCAGCTTGAGGCTTTCAACGGTATATAAAATTTTCCCATCCAGCACGGGCACAAATTGAATGCAAGCATTCACCGCTCGATAGCGCAGTTGATCGTGATGCAAATCGGCAAGCACCACTGTACAAGCGCCACAGTCACCTTCAGCGCAACCTTCTTTCGTACCGGTACGGTTTAAGTGCTCGCGTAAAAAATTTAGTACAGTGGTCGTCGGTGCAATATTCGCTAAATCAATACGCTCACCATCCAACATAAAACTTAAGACATTCCGAGTCCCGGCAACTGACATGAGTTAACTCCCCCGATACGTTGAATAACTCCACGGTGAAGCCAAAAGTGGCACATGATAATGAGCATGCGGATCAGCGATACCAAAGCGTAAGGGAATCACATCTAAAAACGCTGGCTCAGTTAAGGCAGCTGCTTTAGACCAGAAGTAATTGCCCATGTGGAATTCTAGCTCCCAGATACCTATTTCTAACTCTGTATCGGCCAATAAGGGCTGATCACAGCGCCCATCGTAATTAGTGGTGACAGTTTTGATAAGACTACGGGTACCGTCAGCGGCACAACGATATAAATCGACTTGGACACCTGCAGCTGGACAACCATTCGCTGTGTCCAAAATATGAGTCGTTAATTTGCCCATACGGAGACTCCTTAGCGCATTGAGGTAGTTAGCAGTATACAGCTTATTGTGAGTTGGCAGCTATTGGCTAGGAATTACTGAGGCTTATAAAAACTAAGAGCGCCCTAAAGCGCTCTTAGACATATTGATTTAATTGCTTGGTGAGATAGTGAAAGTGTACTCTGTGGGCTGATCGGGTAATACATTGATCACCTCAGTACCACTCATACTTTGGTAATTAATCCGCACCTGCACAGGCTGGGGTGGTACACTAATCTCCGCTGAGGAAACATTAGTAAAAGACTGAATCGGCTGGCCTTGCAGGGTCATCACGGTAAAATTCACCCGCATTGGCTTACGATCAACTCCAGAAATCGCATACAGATTCAAGCGACCACCATTTTGTTGTGCAGGCGCTTGTTGCTGTGGGACTGGTTGAGGTGGTACTTGTCCAGTTTGCTGAATCGGCTCCACTTGAGGTGGCACAGGAACTGGAGCCGGATTTTGACCAATAATGTCTGTCGCATTAAAAGCAAGCTCACTAACCCGCCCATTACCTATTTCAATCATGCGGCTTTGACGCAAGCCCTGAATCCCAGCCGTGACCTCATAAGTCCCTGCTGGTAAATTGATTTCACCATTAGGCGCTGGCCCTACGGTAGCCACTCGTTCACCCGCACGATTGCGAATGACAAAGCGCGCCTGCTCGGGCAAGCCAGCACCTGAAGTTAAACGTAAACGTAACAAGCCTTGCTGGGCTTGCTGCTGAGGAACTGGTTGCGGCTGCACAGGCTGTTGAGCTTGCTGAGGTGGCACAGGCGCATTGCCAATAGGACTTAAAACAATATTTTCGCGCACAATACCATTGGCGGAAACTTGAATAGTTCGAATAGTATCTTGACGGCCTTCTGATTTAACCGTGATTTTGTAAGCACCCGGCTCCAGTGAAAACTCGGCACCATCAACATAATTACTTTTCGCTACATGCTGGCCATTTTGTTTCTGTACATAAATGTTGGAGCGTATTGCACGATTACCTTCAGCTGCCCGCACCGAAATAAAGACTTGTCCATTGGTGTTAGTAGGGGCAGGATTAGACTGTGTTTGCTGTTGTGGGGTTGTGGTCGCTGCCGCACTTGCAGCTGTGGTCGGCATTTCAAAGCGCGCATTGGTTAATTTATTGGCATAAACCTCTAAAAGGCGTGAAGCTTCTTTGCCATTCGCTTTAACTTTGGCTAAATATTTACCTGGTGGCAGCGAGAAGTTGGTGGTTTCGCTGCCTGAGTAGGAAGCAACTTGCACACCATCCGTATCATACACCAAGAATTCACCATCAATTTCTCCATTAGGACTAGAGAGATCGACAATCGTTAAGCCCAATTTACCGAAGCTTGTCGGCGTCGGCTCGGTCATGATTGTAGTACTGCTAGTATCAGTGGTTGTGGCTGTAGTGCCCGTTGCAATTGTTCCCGCAGTGGTGGTATTGGTATTAGTGCCCGTTGGTGCTGTAGGATTTGTGCCCGCATTGATCTGACCCGCAGGTGCTTCTGGATTAGATCCATTGGGATTCACAGGTGTCTCTGGTTGCTCACCTTCCAAACTGATAGTCTCAGAAGGATTAGTCGTATTGCCTGGCAGGGCAATATCCTGTGTGGTCAAATTCGGATTGGTCGCAGGTGAGGTGGAACTAGGCAAGGTGCTGTTACCTGTCTCTGTGGTTGTTCCAGTACCTGCAATAGGCGTACCTGATCCTTCTGGCAGAATAGGTGCATAGCCTGTGTCTTGCGTCACCAACTTACGGTCACTCAACATGCTTTTCACACCAATGAAAGCAAAAATCGCCAGTATGCCAAATACGACCCCTGCAATGAGCAGTTTGCCTTTACCCATTTTTCTAATTACTCCTGCAATTTTGTTTATTCGGCTATCATAGCCGAAATTCGTAGTCACACACAGAATGCCCTGTCATGAATAGCACTAATACTAGTTTTCTCGACCGTTTTTCTCCTTATCTCTTATTAGTGCTTGCTGCATGTTTTTGGGGCGGTAACTTCAATATTGCCCGCGCTTTTAATACAGAAATCCCACCAATGGCTTTGTCTTTTTGGCGTTGGACAGTGGCTGGCTTAATTTTATTACCCTTCGTTTGGCAACCCATGCGCGCCCAATGGTCTAGTTTTAAGCAGCATTTTAGCTTAGTTCTGGCTTTAGGTATTTTGGGGGTGACAGGGTTTAATACCTTAGTCTACTTAGGTTTACAGACCACAACCGCCACGAATGGCGTGTTAATGCAATCCGTCAATCCTATCTTCATCATTGCTCTATCTAGCCTGCTGCTAGGCGAATTTGCTACCAAACGCCAATGGTTAGGCATTATCTTGTCACTGCTAGGTGTCTTGGTGATTTTGATTCAAGGGAAACTAGCAAACTTATTAAAGCTCGATTTCCATGCGGGGGATCTCATTATTTTGCTCGCTGTGTTGGATTGGGCCTTATACACCGTGCTCCTGCGCAAATTACCCAATGAACTTAAAGGCTTGCCCATTTTGGGTTATACCATTGTGATTGGCGTCTTAGGGATTCTGCCTTTGTATTTAACGGAAATCATCCTCACAAGCCGCCTCATGCCAATTAATTGGATTAGTATTAGCAGCGTGCTTTATGTGGCGATTTTTCCTTCCATACTTTCTTATCTATTCTGGAATCATGGTACGCAGAAAATTGGCGCGAATCGGGCTGGGCAATTTGCCCATGTAGTGCCAATTTCAGGGATTTTAATAGCGGTTTTACTGCTAGGTGAACAGCTCCACCTCTACCATTTATTAGGCATTTTGTTGGTAGTGGCTGGAATTGTGCTAGCCAACTACCGGCAGAAAACGACTACACTACCTAAATGAGCCTAGTCATTATCAAGCGAGGAGAACATCTATGTGTGATTTGAAAGGTTGCGGAACTCAAGCCCAGTTACCACCCATTAAGCTTGACTCCCAACAAAGACGTTTATTTTTGCAAGGACTAGTGTGTTTGCCTTTGGCTACTGTTTTAGCTTATCCAGAACTGGCTAAAGCAGCTGCTGCTACAACCGAAGAGGTATCCCTTACTCTGGAAATGGATAACAAAGTTAATGCATCCCTAGCCTTACCAACATCAACCGACAAAGCGCCCGCTGTCATTCTGATCCATGAATGGTGGGGTTTAAACGATCAAATTAAAGCAGTTGCCGCTGAATTAGCCAACTTAGGCTATGTTGCTTTAGCAGTCGACTTGTATGGTGGGAAAGTTGCTAAGACACCCGATGAGGCCAAAGCGCTAATGGGCGACTTAGATCCAGAAATCGCTAAAGAAACGATGGTTGGCTGGGTCGACTATCTGAAAAAACATGAGCGCGTGAATGGCAAAGTGGCAACTTTAGGTTGGTGCTTTGGTGGAGGTTGGTCCTTAAATACCTCAATTGTAACCCCAGTTGACGCCACCGTTATCTATTATGGAAATGTTGCAAAAGGTGCCGAAGATCTGAAAGCTTTAAAAGGCCCTGTGCAAGGTCATTTTGGTAAATTAGATAAAAATATCAACCAAGAAATGGTCAGTGGCTTTGAACAAGCGATGGAAAAAGCAGGTAAAAAAGATAGCCTGACTGTGTATTGGTATGAGGCCGATCATGCCTTTGCTAATCCTACGGGTGCTCGCTACGACGAAGCTAATGCTAAATTAGCGTGGGAACGCACTACAGAGTTTTTAAAGAAAAACTTGAGTAGCTAAGCCAGCTTTCTAATCAGCCTGAGAATCTGCTTATTTCAGGCTGATGCTTTAATCTTTTTCGGCTTGCTCTAAAATACTGCTAATAGCCTCAAGTAATTGAATACCTTGTTGAGCTAAATCGTGCGGAGTTTGACCGTCTTCATTTTTCAGCTTGGCATCTGCTCCACGTGCTACTAATAATTCAGTCACATCAACATACCCAGAGCGTACTGCTAGATGTAACAAAGTATCTTGGGTCTCACCCGTGAGTAAATTAGGGCTTTTGCCGCGATCTAAAAAGATCGTAACGATCTCAGCATGACCATTGGCAACCGCACTGACTAAGCAACTATCTAAGAGCTGAGCACCATGATCAATTAATACCTTCACCGCATTCACTTTACCCAGCATGCTAGCTGCACACAGGATAGTTTGGCCTGTCCCAGTGACTTGATTAACATCTGCACCTTTCTTCAGCCACTCTAATATCGGTTCAACTTGATCATCCAAGACCGTCTTTATAAAAGCTTCCGCACGCGCACGCTGATCTTCAGATTCAGACTGAGGGGAAACAGGCCCAGAAAGAACAACTAAGAGCAAACAGGCTGACCTTACAGCAAGCATCATTTTCAACCCTTTACCCTCGACTTATTTTGCTTAAAAAACTTCCTTATCCCTTATAAGCATAGATGGACAACCCTAAACTATAGGGGTTCATTCGGGCAAAAAGCAGGAAATACAGGACGAAAGGAAGCTGCTAGTTAACCCTTTAAGATATTTGCATGACAAGCACTAATAGATAAGATAAGCGACTGATTTTAAATGAATAACCATACTTATAACTAAAGCCTAAACTTTAGGGTGCTAAAAAATAGAGTCGCCTAATTGAGTTGTGATTTTTTCTAAAACACTTAAACCACGTACCGAATTTCCTTTGGCATTTAGGGGTGGACTCCAAACAACAACTGAGAACTTACCTGGATAGACAGCAACCATTCCACCACCTACGCCGCTTTTACCGGGCAAACCAACCCTAAAGGCAAAGTCACCTGATTCATCATAAAAGCCACACACTTGCATCAAGGCATTAATCCGTTTGACTTGTCGTGCTGATAAAATATTTTGCTTGGTTTTAATATCCCTTCCACTATGACTGAAGACTAAAAAGGCACGTGCCAACTCCCGGCAAGTCATTTCTACCGAACATAAATGGAAATAAACATCTAAAACACTAAAAAAGTCGTTGTGAATATTACCGAAGGATTTCATTAAAGCCACCGATGCCCCATTTCGGTATCCATGCGTAGCTTCCGAGCGAGCGACTGCCTCATTAAAGGCTATGCTTGGCTCATGGGCTAGTTTTTGAATAAACGCTAAAGCAGCCTGTTTGGGATCTTGCCATTGTGAAATTAAAATATCGGTAAGCACTAAGGCTCCTGCATTAATGAAGGGATTACGCGGAATGCCCTGCTCAAACTCTAAAAGGGCTAGTGAATTAAAGGCACCACCTGAAGGCTCTACACCCACCCGCGCCCACAGAGCTTCATCAACTTTTTGATAAACCATGGCCAAAACAAAGACTTTAACAATGCTTTGAATAGAAAACTTGGTACTCGCATCCCCTACGTGGTATTCCTTACCATCGACCGTGGCTAAACAAATGCCAAATTGCGAGCCATCAACTTTAGCCAGCTCCGGAATGTAACTGGCGACACTGCCTTCGTTGACTTCACGTTGGCATTGTTGATAAACATTATGAATTAAAGCGGAATAATCCATGACAGCATCCTAACAAACTTGAGTAGGGCAAAATACCCAAGCATTTTTTTAAGTGTAGACAGAGAAACCTGCCCTATAGACGTCATTAGCTAAAATCTGCAAGAAAACTTTTTAATACTTTAAACGCGCATAGAAAGTTTTTTGGGCAGCTGCACGTGCTTCTCCAAGCGTATGAATCCCCTTCTCTGCTAATAAAGGAATCATTTTCATAAAAATTTCTGCAGTCACGATGGCATCACCCATTGCAGTATGCCGACCTATAATATTCACATTGAAGCGCTCAGCAATGGCCTCTAGGCGATGCGACTCTTGATTAGGATGTATCACCGCTGATAGTAGTAAAGTATCCAAGACAGGATGATCAAATACGACTCCTGTTGCTTGTTCTTTAACTTGAAAACAGCGCATATCGAAGGCTGCATTATGTGCTACCAGCACGGTTTCTTGAGTGAACGTATGAAAAGCGGGTAGAACCGACTCAATCGTGGGTTGCCCTTTGACCATCTCAGGCGTGATGCCATGAATCGGAATCGTCTCCGGTGGAATTGGCCGCTTAGGATCGATTAACTGCTCAAAAAACTCATGATGCAGTAATTTATTATTAACAATACGCACTGCTCCAATCTGAATCGTTTCATCGCCACCTGCCGGATTAAGCCCAGTCGCTTCCGTATCAAAGACCGTATAGGTCAACTGGGTCAGTAAGCTATCATCTAGAGAGCGTGAGTGCTCTGAGCTTTTGAACAAGTCAAAATCATAATATTCTGGACGACTTTCACTGCGTAGATAGGTGTCAGACGATAACTCTTCCTGTGGAGCCGCTAAGGGCAATAACAAACGGAAGAAAGCACGGCCTGTTTCAACCTCACGCTCAACCCAAGAATCACCACTATGGCGCGTCAACACATCCTGAACTGTCAGAGACATGGTTTCAGTGCCGACCTTAATCTGCTCCATTTCCCAGCCAATCACAGCTTTAGTACCTTCTCCTAAAGGTGACCAAAGCATATCTAAACACGCACGTTGACCATTGCTTTGCAGGCGTAATTGCACCGCTTGAACTTGGCATTCAGCTTGCAGTTTGCCCGCTAGATGCACTAAAGCTTGTAAAAGTGAGAAGCTTTCGACCTTCAACCATAAACTGCTATCCACCTGATCAGCTTCGGCTTTGACTGGCAAAGCAGCTTCAATCCGGCGGGTAACTGCTTCAATTAAGTCGGCACCATGCATTTCTTCTAATGGCCAACGTGAACGCAAGGTATTCGCAGAAGAGGTTTGCATTTCCTCGATGCGCTTCCCCAGGGCATGAATTTCATCACGTACCACACTTAATAAGCGCTCACGCATCTCAGGTTCTAAATCCGGATATTCTAAAACCTCTACAGCTGCTTGTGCATTGGCAATTGCCGCCCGACTCCCTTCTGTTAGGGAGTACAGCACGCGATCTTTTTCTGAATCATCTTCAAAGTCACGCGTGATATTATCCAACATCAGCACAAAACCCGTTAACTCATTAGTTTGGGTGGGTGCATCATCTGAACCCTCTACAGGCATCTGGACGGCGCGCACCGGGGTCATTTGTACTCTTAAGAGTTGACCTGCTTGGGTAGTCGTCACGAATTGTGCAGACGGCATAGCAGCACCACGTTGCAAACGATGCTGAATATTTTCCAAAGCATGTGCGACTAATTTACGATCAAAGACGCTATAAATCGAGCGACCTAGACCAATCAGCTCAACCCCACCCGCGACGGAAGGCGCTTTAGATAAGGCACGGAATTGAGTGCGTGCACGATTGTTATATAACAAAATCCGTCCATCTAAATTGCATACCACCACACTTTGGGTCAGCTCTGACATTAAAGCAGCTAAGCGATTTTTTTCTAATTCCGTATTGCGACTCGCTTCCTGTACGCGCTGATCCATTTCCTCACGTAGGCTTTCGCGCTGATCGACCAGTTGATTAATCAATTCAGTTAGTTTTTTATTTTCAGGACTGCCATCTGGTACAAGCTTACGTTTAACATCCGTACCTAAGAGCACTTGAGCGTTTTCTAGTAAACGTGCGGGGGCGGTCATAAAATGACGCACCAAATAGCCTAAAACTACCCATACAGCAATTAAAGAACCGGCCCACATTAAAAATAAAAGAGCAATTCGGGGGCCAATGGCTGCTACTGCAGCTGCACGCTCATTGTCCTCTAGCGCGGCCCAAATTAAGCTACCTGAAACAAATAACCAAAGCAAACAGACCAAACCAACAAGCGCTGTACCCGCGATAATGCGCCAATCCGTTTTTCTCATGCCGCAGCACCCAATAATTCCCGAACTTTTTGTGCTAATTCTTTGGTAGAGAAAGGTTTAACCATATAGGCATTCGCGCCTAAAGCCATGCCCTTAGCCATATCGGTATCACGGCCTTTAGCAGTGAGCATTAAAATAATAATGTCAGCATTATCCGGATTGGAGCGAATTTCTTGGCACACTTCGAACCCGGTTTTCTTTGGCATCATGGCATCCAACAACATTAAATGAGGCTTTTCTTGTGCCACTGCATCTACGGCTTCTTGACCATCATGCGCTACCCGCACTTGATAGCCTTCACGCTTCATTAAAAACTCTAACGAAATCAAAATATTCTGTTCATCGTCGGCAATTAATACCTTTGCACTCATGCATGCTCCTCCTCTATTAACTCTAAGCGCTGAGATTCATTTAAACGTGGCAAGAAAAAATTAAATCGTGCCCCTGCCCCTAACTCAGACTCTAACCACATCCGCCCGCCAAAATGTTCGATAATTTGGCGGCTAATGGGCAAACCTAAACCTGTCCCTTGGGGACGATCCGAAAATTCGCCTGCTTGCCGGAATTTCTCAAATACTTGCTCTTGCTCGTGTTTCGCAATGCCTTTGCCATTATCTTGCACAGCTACTGTTACACCATCTGCCGCATCACTGATATAGACATCCACCTTGCCACCTGGGTGCGGAACAAATTTAGCAGCATTCGATAATAAATTTAGCATCACTTGCATTAAACGATCTGGATCAGCCCGAATAGGTGCTATGGATTCATTATGATCATGCAAAGTTAAACTCAGGCCATTTTCTAAATAAGTTCCGGAAATACTGTTAACTGCTTGCCTAACCACCGTCTGAATATCTACATCACTGTTATGCCATTCTGCATGCCCAGCCTCAATCTTAGCCATATCCAAGACTTGATTCACTAAGCGACCTAAACGCTCTGCTTCCCCCACAACGATTTCTAAGAATTGCCGACGCTGCTCGGTTTCCATTTCATCATCGTCTATCATCATTTCAGTGAAAGCCCGAATCGAGGTGAGTGGCGTTCGTAACTCATGCGTGACCGAGGACATAAAATCATCTTTAAGCTTACCCAAGCTTTTTAATTGCTCATTAGCAGCGCGCAATTCACTGGTAGCTTTTTCTAAAGATAAGGACTTTTCTTCTAAAGCTTTGGAATAAGCACGTAATTGCGAAGCCTCCTCTAAAATGCGCATCACATCGTCTAAGTCGAGCTGCTCTTCCTCGACCACTGAAGCTACCATCATACGGGCAGAGCCAGTACCAATGGCGCCTGCTAGTTGCGTTTCTACATATTGGACTAACTGAGCATTAGCAGGAATATCTTTGGTCTGACTTAGCCCTAAACGCTGTGCATAATCCGTAAACAAGCGTTCCGCTTTATCCACCCCCAAAAAGCGCTCGGTGAGATTGCGTAAATCGGCTAGTTTAGCGCGCCCTTGCCAAAACACTGGATAAGAACTGGCTGTGCGCTCAAACACATCTACAAAGAGTAAAGCTTGGCTAGCCTCTCGTGCTTCAGGTCTACTCCATAAAGAGACTAAAATATAAGCGCTGATATTCGCGAATAAGCTCCAAAATAAAGCATGTGTGAGATTATCTAAACCTTCTAAACCAAACAGCTGCTCTGGTCTTAACCAAGCTAAACCAAATAGCCCTGCGTCCATAAAGCCCGAGTCAATCCAGCCGGATTTGACGAGTGAAGGGAGCAAGAGCGTATAAATCCATAAGGCAAAGCCCAAGGCTAAACCCACTAAGGCACCTTGACGATTGCCCACCTTCCAATACATACCACCCAACATCGCTGGCGCAAATTGAGCCACTGCCGCAAAGCTAATCAGCCCAATACTGACTAAAGCATAAGCTTCACCCGCCATACGGAAATACAAATAACCCAGTAGCAAAATTCCTAAAATAGCCACTCGTCGAATCATCAATAGTAGACCAGTTAAATCGCCGCTAGAGCGACTACCAAAGCGCTCCGTACGTAATAAAAAGGGCATCACTAAGTCATTGCAGACCATCGTTGAAACGGCAATCGCTTCAACAATCACCATGCCAGTCGCAGCGGACAAACCACCTACAAAGACAAATAAGGCTAACCACTCATAGCCATGCGCTAAGGGCAAGGACAATACAAAATAATCAGGATCAGCTTGGCCTTGTCCGAAAAATAGCAAGCCCCCAAGTGCGATCGGTAGAACAAACACATTAATAAGCAATAGATAGAGCGGAAACACCCAGCTCGCTCGCTTGATATGACGTTCATCAACATTCTCTACTACCATGACTTGAAATTGCCGCGGTAAAAAAATGACTGAAAGCATGGCGAGCACAATCAAAGCAAACCATTGAGGATAGGCAAACTCTTGAGCACCTTGGCCTACGAGCAATAAGGGCTTGAGCGTTTCATCTGCTAAGGCTTGAGCAAATAAATCACCCATTCCATTAAACACCCCATAAACAACAAAAATGCCTACCGCTAAAAAAGCGACTAACTTCACAATCGACTCAAAAGCAATAGCAGCCACCATGCCTTCATGGCGCTCGGTGGTATCTAAATGGCGAGTACCGAAAATAATCGTAAATCCTGCAAGAGCAAGCGCAATATACAGCGTACTATCCCCTAGCCATAAACCCATTTCTGGACGCGGCTGACCCAAAGGCGTGGTGAGCATGGCATAGCCACTTGAAATCGCTTTTAGCTGTAAGGCGATATAAGGGACGATACCCACAACGGTAATCAGTGTGACTAAACTAGCGAGCGTGCGGCTTTTGCCATAACGACTAGAAATAAAGTCAGCGATGGAAGTAATCCGATAGGTTTTGGCAATGCGAATCATTTTACGCAGTACCAGCCAAGCCAAAATCATCGCTAACATCGGGCCTAAATAAATTGGCAAAAACCATAACCCTGTATTAGCAGCACGCCCAACACTGCCGAAATAAGTCCAAGCTGTGCAATACACCGCCATCGATAAAGCATATACCCACGGGCTAGCAATGATCGAGCGCCCTTCAGCGGCGCGTTTATCCCCAAACCATGCGACTGCGAATAGGATCAACACATAAAGAAAGGAAGCGGCAATGACGAGACTACTGGAAATCATCTCCTATCCCTCCTTTAGCGCTCATCCGTTTCCATTAGCCAAGCTAAGACTGCAATCATGCCAGCCCAGATAATAAACAAAGCGGCTGGAAACAAGGGCAAGCCAAGGACAGTAATATCCTTATCCCAAAGCGCAAGCAGCGGAAAATTGAGTAAGGCACAGCCAAAGGTAAACAAAGCTACTAATCGAGCTGATGTCATTCCGCGTAACATAGAACCTCCCTGCATTAAATCGCTGTCTATTAGCGCAGCGCATTGGCTTGATAACGCTGAGCGAGTGCATCCTGAAAATGACTAGCTACTTCAAAGGCATTTTTTAGATGCCGTTGCTCAAAGTCCGATAACTCATCAGGCGCCACTTGATTATCCGCAAATTGCCCCGCCTCAATCTGGCGTGCCTGATGGCGTAAGCGAGTCAGACTAATGAATTCAAACGCATCCAGTACATTGGCTAGGGTATCATGGCTAACTTGACTCGCTTGACCCAAAGCTTGCAAACGCTCGCGCGTATTCGTCACTGGCAAACCCGCTGCTAAGGCATACACCCTTGCAACATCAATCACAGGAACTACACCGCGCTTTTTCATATCTAAAGTCTTTTCACCATTAGCTTGTTTTTCTAGCACAAAGCCTTTGAAAAAACCTAGGGGCGGGCGAAAATTTAAAGCATTAGCTGCCATATGGGTCAAAAACAAAGTACTTTTTTGCGTGCGCCGTAAAATGCTTTGGTGCAAATCCTCGAATAAAGCTGCCTCACCATATAAGCAGCGCAAATCAAAGAAAATTGTTGAATACAACAATGCTTGGGGATCAGGGGTATCGATCCATTTGGCGAAATACTGTCGCCAGACTGATAAAGGCTGCCGCCATTGTGGGTTGGAGGCCATAATTCCACCTTTACAGTATTCATAACCACAAGCATCCAAACCATCACAGACAAAATCGGCTAGCTTACGAAAATACTCACCATGTACCGTTTCTTGATAATCATTTGAGAGGATTAAACCATTATCTTGATCGGAATAAGCCGTTTGCTCAAACCGCGCTAAAGAACCTGCCACTAGAAAAGCATAAGGAATCGGAGGAGTACCGAGTTGTTGTTCAGCTAATTGCAAAAGACGACGGGTAATCGCTTGCCCAATCGAGCTAATCGCATGTGAAACATAATAGCTACTCAGGCTTTTAACCATACTCACTAAAGCTTTGGGACGATGCAAACTGAGTTGCTTTAAGGTCTCGACGTCTTTAGCCAGATAAATATCGCCAATTAAATAAATGGCATTATGGCTATGACTGCGCAGCAAATCTGTCCCACCTACGACGCCCAAAATAGTCTGATTATGGGGATCGACAATGGGAATATGACGAATATTATGCTTAGCCATCAGCAACATGGCTTCAGTGGCCGGTGCTTGCGGCGGTAAGATCACTGGATCTTGGCTCATAATACTAGCGATTCGATCCTGCGGGTCATGTTGGCTTGCAACTACTCGCGCGCGAAAATTCTGATCAGTGACAATACCTGTAAGTTTCTGATCATGTACAACCAAAGCCGTATGGCTATTCGCTGCGGTCATTTGCGCAGCAGTGGCTTGAATACTAGTCTCTTCATCCACCATTACAGTAGGCCGCACCAGCTCCTGTACTTGAACGGTTAGCAAAGAATAATCAGCCGCACTCTTTTCAGCCTCCATCCTCTCCTCCTCAGATGTCTGCTTATCGAAATAGGTTGGTGCTGTGGTGCTTTCGCGCTATCTCTGACGCTCTGCTAAAATAAAAAAGCGCGGACTAAATTGACCAGTTTACTCTGATTAAGCGCCTGCTTACTCTGATGTTTAGCAAAAAAAGTTCAATTAGCTCAGCCTAATTGACCGAAACAGTTTCGCTAAAAATCAGGGGTTTGGTCTGTATTATTAAGTTTAACAGTATAGTCTTTTTTTAATAGTGAATGCTGCCTGTTGGGCAGGGCTTTTTTCTAAAAAACTGAGAGAAATTTATGTCAATAGCTTTTAAAGCGCAATTCCAAACCTTAGACCCTTCTTGGCAAACCGCTTTAGCCACAGAATTTAATCAACCCTATCTAAAAGAGCTAGAAACTTATCTCGAAGCAGAAACAGCGGCTGGTAAAAACATTTTACCACCTTCTGAACTACGCTTTTTAGCATTAGAAGCCACTGCTTTACATGCAGTCAAAGTCGTTATTCTTGGCCAAGACCCGTATCCAAGTTTAGGCCATGCGCATGGCTTATCTTTTTCAGTACTCCCGCAGGTGAAGCCCTTACCACGCTCGTTAAACAATATTCATAAGGAAATGCTTAGCGATTTAGGGATTGATAATAAACATTCTGGCTATTTACTAGTTTGGGCCAAACAAGGGGTTTTGCTCTTGAACACTGTTCTAAGTGTGGAAGAAGGTCATGCTGGGAGCCATCAGAAAAAAGGCTGGGAGCCGTTTACTGATGCTGTGATTCAAGCTGTCAATCAGCAAGCTCAGCCGGTCGTATTTATCCTTTGGGGCGCACAAGCCCAGAAAAAGGCCGCTTTAATTGATCAAACCAAACATCATATTTTAGCTAGCGCTCACCCCTCGCCTTTATCAGCTAAGCAAGGCTTTTTTGGTAGCCAACCTTTCTCTCAAGCAAATACTTTTTTGCAGCAGCAGGGGCGCGCAATAATTAACTGGGAACTCCCTAAATCGTAGACTAATTAGCGAATAACACTGTCATTTTGAGGTCAAACCTGTGGGGCTATTAGGTAAATTTTTGTAAAGCAACTACCGTTGTACCTAGGCTTTCGCTATCCTACTGACCCATAGTCATTTTGATAGTAGCGACTACCATCATTAATTAATTTTTGAGCTAACCGAATTATTATGAAATCAGTCAGACGCACCTTGCGGATCACGATTTGCAGTTTTCTTGGGCTAACTGTAGCACTGAATCCCATAATCATCAGCCATGCACAAACAGCGCCGAGCCAAGCTGCAACTGGCTCAGCCCCTGCTAACTCTAGCGAAGCTACCCCTTCTGCTAAACCGACTCCAGCTGTAGGTGACAAGCCCAGTGCTGGGGCTGCAAAACCCGCCTTAACGGTGACCAGCGTAAGCCCACAAAAGGACTCTTGGGATACTACTATTCAGGCAGATGGTGTGATCAATCCTTGGCAAGAGGCGATTATTTCAGCTGAAATTGGTGGTTTACGTATCACTGAAGTTTTGGTAGATGTGGGTGAAACCGTTAAAAAAGGTCAGCCTTTGGCCAAGCTTTCTCAAGAAACTGTTCAAGCCGATATTGCTCAACAACAAGCAGTCATTAATCAAGCTAAAGCTGAAGTCTTAAAAGCGCAGGCAGGTGTGGCTCAATCTGAAGCAGGTGTCATTCAAGCACAAGCAGGTGTTACCCAAGCCGAAGCGGGTTTAGTCCAAGCCAATGCCTCGATTAGCCAAGCACAAGCTTCTTTAGGGCAAGCAGAAGCAGGCGTTGCTCAAGCTAATGCAGGTTTAGTCCAAGCCAACGCTAGTTTTACTGAAGCCAAAGCGAATGCAGATCGCGCACGTCAGTTAAAAACCAGTGGAGCCTTGCCTATGCAACAGGTGGATCAGTACATCACGGGCGAGGCAACAGCACGCGCGGGTATTGATAGCCAAAAAGCTACTATTGCTTCCCAACGCGCTGCTTTGGATGCGCAAAAAGCGGGAGTGACTGCCCAAAAAGCTGGCTTATCTGCTAAGCAAGCCGAAGTAAAATCCCAAGAAGCGGCTGTGGAATCGAGTCGCCTAGCTGTTAAAGCTCAAGAAGCCGTTTTGGAAGCACAAAATGCTGCTTTAAAAGTTCAACAAGCGGCGTTGAAAAGCCAAGAGATTCGTCTTGGGCAGACCACCATTCTAGCTGCTGATGATGGCGTGATTAGCTCACGTACGGCCGCTTTAGGAAGTGTGGTGCAAACCGGCACTGAACTTTTCCGCCTTATCCGCCAAAACAAGCTGGAATGGCGGGCTGAGGTGTCTAGCAATGATCTAGGACAAATCCGTGAAGGGCAAACCGCTAGTGTCACGATCAATACCGGTGAAGTCATCGAAGGGCAAGTGCGGCTAATTTCCCCACAGTTGGATGCGAATACTCGCCGTGCTTTGGTTTATGTGACCTTACCCGCAGGGAGTAGTGCTCGGGCTGGCATGTTTGTTCAAGGCACTATTCGCCAAGGGCAAACCGAAGCACTTACTGTCCCACAAGCCGTGGTGATTTTACGTGATGGTCGGCATATCGTCTTTGAAATTGGGGCGGATAACCGTGTCATTCAGCACGAAGTTAAAATTGGGCGGCGCTTACAGGATCGAGTTGAAATACTGAGTGATTTACCTGCGGATATTAAGTTGGTCGCAACCGGAGGTGCTTTCCTCAATGATGGCGATTTAGTGCAAATTGCCGGTGCGAAAAAGCCATGAATATTTCCGCGTGGTCAATACGCAACCCTGTCCCTGCTATTTTGCTATTCATCGTATTGAGCATTCTGGGTCTTCATGGCTTCCGCTCGCTCACGATTCAGCAACTTCCTGATATTGAATTACCCGTTATTACTGTGAGCGCAGCTCTTGAAGGTGCTTCTCCTTCACAACTAGAAACTGAAGTCACGCGCAAAATTGAGGATACGGTAGCCTCTTTAGATGGGATTAAAAATATTCAATCCACACTCACTGATGGCTCTTCAGTGACAGCTATTGAATTTATTATCGATAAGGATATCGAAACAGCGCTTAGCGAAGTGCGTAATGCGGTTGATGGTATTCGCGCTGATTTGCCGGGCAGTATGACTGATCCTATTGTAGGCAAGGTTACAACTTCAGGGAATCCGATTGTAACCTTCACAGTTGCCTCTGACCGCATGGATGAAGAAGCCTTGTCATGGTTTGTAGACAATGAAGTTTCTAAAGCCATGATGTCAGTACCTGGAGTGGGTAGAAGCAGTCGGATTGGTGGGGTGGATCGTGAAGTTCAAGTTAACCTTGACCCCGCTTTAATGGCAGGTTTAGGCATTACTGCGGATGCTGTTTCACAAGCTCTTGGGCAAATGCAAAAAGATGCCTCGGGTGGTCGCGGTGATGTGGGTGGCTCCGTTCAATCAGTGCGTACCTTAGGTGCAGTGGACACGGCAGATGATTTAGCCGCTTTGCCGATTCCCTTGGCTGGCGGGCGCTATATCCGTTTAGACCAAATCGCTAAAGTACAAGATACTTACGCTGAACGCTCCATGTATGCCCTTTGGGATGGTACCCCTGTTGTTGGCTTCCAGATTACACGGGTCAAAGGTGCTGGGGAAGTTGATACTGCTGATCGCGTACGTGCTGCAGTGCAAAAACTCAATGACCAATATCCACAAATCAAAATAGTTGAGGCTTTCGATCGTGTAACGCCTGTTAAAGATAACTATGAAGGCTCAATGCTGCTTATGTATGAGGGTGCAGCCTTAGCCATTTTAGTCGTCTGGTTATTTTTAAAAGATTTACGCTCGACCTTAGTCGCTGCAATTGCTTTACCTTTGGCGATTTTGCCAACCTTTGCTGCTTTGTATTACTTGGGTTATACCATGAATATCCTAACGCTTTTAGCGCTGGCCTTAGTCGTTGGGGTCTTGGTGGACGATGCTATCGTAGAGGTAGAAAATATCGTTCGCCATTTGCATATGGGGAAAACGCCCTTCCAAGCAGCGATGGAAGCTGCGGATGAAATAGGTTTAGCCGTTATTGCCACCACTGCCACTCTCATTGCTGTCTTCCTACCGACTGCATTTATGGGCGGTGTCGTCGGTAAATTCTTTGAACCCTTTGGGATGACCGCTGCTATTTCAGTATTTTTCTCTTTAGTGGTTGCTCGGATGCTGACGCCTATGATGGCGGCTTATATTCTTAAAGCACCGAAAGAGCATAAGCAGAAAGATGGTTGGATTATGATCAACTATCTACGCTTGATGAAATGGTGTTTGCGCCATCGCTTTATCACCTTGATTCTAGCGATTGCCTTCTTTATTGGCTCAGTGATGTTAATTCCTTTATTACCAAAAGGCTTTATTCCTCCTGGTGATGAAGGTGTGACTGGGGTAACCGTTGAATTACAGCCTGGTAGTACTTTGGAAGAAACGCGGGTAGTGGCTGAAGAAGCACGGCAAAAGCTCATTACTGTTCCAGAAGTTAAACATGTGTTTTCTATCGTCGGGTATGAAGCTAGCCAACAAGGTCCCTTTGGAGGTGGCGGTGGCACCGATGCGCGTAAAGCTACCTTAACGGTTGTACTGACCCATCGCACAGAGCGCTCACTGACACAACAAGATATTGAAAACTTAATCCGTAAAGCGGTGCAAGATTTGCCGGGAGCACGCATCAAAGTAGGTTTAGGTGGCAATGGTGAACAGCTACAAGTGACTTTGGCGAGTGATGATGCTAATGCGCTCAATTCTAGCGTGACCGCAGTGGAGAAAGAGCTACGCACCTTGAAAGGGCTTGGCAATATCACCTCCAATGCAAGCTTGCAGCGTCCAGAAATCCATATTAAACCGAATTTTGCGCGGGCTGCTGAATTAGGTGTGAGTACTCAGTCCTTGGCTTCTGTTGTACAGATTGCAACGACTGGCGATTTTGAAAGCCGCTTGCCTAAGCTCAACCTTCCACAACGGCAAATTCCAGTACGGGTGCGCTTAGATAAGCAAGTACGTACTGATCTGCAAGCGATTCAACAATTACGGATTCCGGGTCGCAATGGCGAAGTGCCTTTATCAGCGGTTGCTGATGTAGAGCTAAGTAGTGGCCCTACGCAAATCCAGCGTCTACAGCGCAAACGTAATGTGACCATTGATGTGGAGCTCAATGGGCGTGGTTTAGGCGATGTTGCCGCAGAAGTTGAAGAACTACCCAGCATCCAAAGCTTACCACCTAGCGTTTCGCGTCCGCCTTCAGGCGATGTGGAAAATATGCAAGAGCTATTTGGTAGTTTCGGCGGAGCGATGCTGATTGGCGTGATGATTATCTATGTCGTCTTGGTACTTCTCTTCCACGACTTTATGCAACCCATCACCATTCTGATGGCATTACCTTTATCCTTGGGAGGTGCTTTTGTGGCTCTATTGGTCACCCACAGCAGCTTCTCAATGCCCTCGGTGATTGGCTTCATTATGTTAATGGGCATCGTGACTAAGAACTCGATCCTCTTAGTCGAATACGCGATTGTGGATATTCATGAGCGAGGCATGCAACGATTTGAAGCTTTAGTGGATGCCTGTCACAAGCGGGCACGCCCTATTGTGATGACAACGATAGCGATGGGTGCTGGGATGTTACCGACCGCCCTTGGTTTAGGGGTTGATCCAAGTTTCCGCTCACCTATGGCAATTGTGGTGATTGGTGGCTTAATTGCTTCAACTCTATTGAGTTTGCTGGTCATTCCAGTCGTGTTTACTTTCATTGATGATTTACGCAAAGGTTTGCGCTGGATCTTTATGCGTGGAAAGCCCGAACGACATGGGCAGCATGCAGTGAAACCTGCGGAACTGGCCGTCAATACTTCCACAACTAATCACTAAACTGCCTGAAGAGGCCAGTTAATACTGGCCTCTATCCGTGACTAAGTTTAAAATTTGTGCTTTCTATTTACCACAAGTAATTGCTATGAGCCTTTCACGCCGTCAGTTTCTCGCAGGCTTAGCTGCCTCACCTTTATTGCTGAATACTTCGGTCTCTGCTGCTAATCCTCCTAGCATTTTAGTCATTGGTGCGGGCATGGCTGGCCTTGCTGCGGCGCGCGCTTTGAGCGATCAGGGTTTGAAAGTGACCTTGCTGGAAGGTCGACAACGGATTGGCGGAAGGATTCATACGAGCCGTGTTTGGCCAGACTATCCCATGGATTTGGGCGCTTCTTGGATTCATGGGCAAAAGCAGAATCCAATCACTAGCCTAGCCAATGCAGCTCAAGCTAAGCGTATTGCCACAAGTTACGACAATGCTGAACTCTATATCGATAAACGTCTCAAGGAGCTAGGAGTCAAAGGTACTAATGAGACAGCGCTTGAGAAGCTCGTCAATAAAGCACTCAAGCAAGCAGCTAATCTAGACGAGGATATTTCTTTACAAGCTGCTGTCGAACGCGTGCTAACTAAACCACTTAGCCCTGCTTATCAAGCACAGTTAAATTTCTATTTAAATAGCACTTATGAGCAAGAATACTCTGGTGCTACACGCGAACTGTCAGCCCAAACCTTGGATGATAATGAGGAATTTGAGGGTGCAGATCTGCTCTTCCCGCAAGGCTACGACCAGCTAACCAATTATCTCGCCCAAGGCTTAGACCTGCGTTTAGGCCAAATTGTCTCTAAGGTCAATTACGAAAAGACCGGAGTAACTGTCAGCACACAAGATCAAAGCTACTCAGCAGATTATGTGATTATCACCGTGCCTTTAGGGGTGTTAAAACGTAATAGCATTCAATTTAACCCACCTTTACCACCTGCTAAACAAGCAGCGATTCAACGTTTGGGGATGGGTTTATTAAATAAAGCTTATTTACGATTTAATAAAGTCTTTTGGCCCAAAGAGCTTGATTGGTTAGAGTATTTATCACCTGATGCAGGGCGTTGGGCTGAATGGGTGAGCTTTGCCAAAATTGGTGCTCCCGTCTTGTTGGGTTTTCATGCTGCTGATCGTGCTCGTGAAGTAGAAACATGGACTGATCAAGCCGTTATTGCCGATGCGATGAAGGCGCTTAAAGCGATGTTTGGCAATGCTATCCCTCAACCAGTGGGTGTGCAACTGACTCGCTGGTCACAAGATCCTTTTGCTTATGGCTCTTATTCTTTCAATGCAGTGGGCAGCAGCAATGAAGACCGCCAAGCTTTAGCCAACAAAAATGGCCGCTTATACTGGGCAGGCGAAGCGACCCATAGCGAGTATTTAGGCACTGTGCATGGTGCTTATTTGAGTGGTGTACGTGCAGCTAAAGCCGTGCTTAAATTGGTTTAACTATAAGTCTAGGCTGAGCTATGTCTGATCCTCAAGATAAGCAAATGAATAATGATATCCGTGATTTTCGCCAACCGATGGTGACTTCAATCGGGATCATGCTGGGTTTTTTGATGAACTTCCTAGCACAATGGGCGATTGCCGATGATGATAGCTCAGCCATTCAAACTTCAGCTGACGCTATAGTTGCTATCACCCTGTTAGTTGGCATTGGCTTAATGATTTTTACTTTATTTAAATTGCTGACGAATCGCTACGATACCGCGAATGCTGGTTTGTATTATCAGGGGATTTTTCGCTGGTATATGGCTGCTATTATTATTTCTTTTGGTGGCCTAGCAGCGGCTTTGTTTATTTAAGCCTTTCGTACCCGTTTATAAGCTCTCAGCTACTACGTTAGCCTGAGAGCTTTAGGTTCTTTAGACTGCTTTTTCATAAATCACAAAGCGTTTGGTAGTCGGCTCCACAACTTCCCACGTCCCCACAAAACCCCGTGGGATCACAAAACTATCACCCGCTACCACTGTCATCGCCTGCCCTGCTTGATCGGTGATAATGCTCTTGCCCACAAGCATATAGCAGTATTCTTCTTCGGTATAAGCAATACGCCATTTACCGATTTCACTGCTCCAAATGCCAACGAAAAATTGCTGAGTTGCATCGGTGTAATGCATCCATAAGCTTTGTTTGGGATTACCACTGATGAGTTTTTCGGTGGGTAAATAATAGGTTTCGGCTTCAACCTTGGGATCGAGTTTGAGGACGGTGGGCTTTTTCATAATTTGCTCAAGGGGTAATTTTTAGAATACATGTATCTCTTCTTGCTTATACTATGAGGCTGTACTAGTACCTATCAAGCCTCGTCATAAAGTTAGCTACACGGTAAACTTTCAATTAGGTCACGAATTAATGGGGGTGTTATAGGATTAGTAGTAATGAAAGAACGACGGCATACTAGCTGATTTTTATCATCATTACGCCAAATACTAATAGTTAATTGAGGCCAATCATCTTCTTTTACAGCCCAAGTATATGTTTCATTATTAACCACTATAGAACGAAATCTCTTTTTCATTGCTTTTGACCATTATAGGATTGAAGCACTGTGTAGCTGTAAGGCTTAAAGTCGGTCATACTTATTTTTACTCCACCAAAGCTTCCAGTGATGAGAAAATCTTTAATAGTGTAATTTGCATATCAAGTTAAGTAGCCTCTTATAAGAATTGCTTTTCTATCTCTGACTTCCCATAGTGAGGACTAAACTTCTTCAGCCCCAATCAGTATGGTCGATTATGTGTTGTACCACTATAACCACCTACCCCTGAATCAACTTCGGCAAAGGTAAAAATAATTTCAAACTATCCAATGGCGACTCACTAAACCCTTGATGCAAATAAAACTGCTTAGCTGACTCTGACAACGCATGAACAAGCAGCGCTTTCACCCCTACCTGTTGCGCCACTTGCAAAGAACGGAGTACAGCATCTTTTAATAAGGCTTGCCCAATTCCTTCACCCTGCCAACCTTGATCAATCGCCAAACGCCCCAAAATAATCACTGGAATCGGATCAGGCATATTGCGTTTGAGCTTGTTAGGCGCTTCATTCAAAACCACACTTCCCGTTGCTAGCGCATAGTAACCAACTACTTGATTTTCGCTACAGATTACAAAGGTACGCGATGCACCCAGCACTTCATTTTTTAAAGCACGGCGTTTAAGCCAATGATCCAGTCCCTCCTCGCCACAACTAAAGTTCTCCAGCTCGTGAGTATTTTGCAGAGGTAGCGGGCGACTTAATGATCCCATGGTGCTGGGGTATTCAGTAATTTAGTGATCTTAGTTTGTTGCTCAAGCGTCAACGGTTGCTCTAAGGCAGCATTAAACGCATTAAATTGAGCCTCATCGAGTAGAAATAAACGTTGATCGAGTAGCACATCCATCGCTTCACGACAGACAACTTCCAACATGAAATCTGAGCGCTTTTTTCCCAGCATACTAGCCGCTCGATCAATCAAAGCACGTTGAGCAGGTAAAGCACGAATATTAATAGGTGTATCACGAGTACTGTCACGAGTTTGCATGGTACTTGTTTTCTCATAGGTATAAAGAAGCCTGTCAATGATTGTATATCAATTTGATATACAATTGTAGTATCAGCGACTTCCAACAAGTTTAAAGCGACTCAATCCTTTTCCCTGACTGCTTAATAAATTCAAAATTCTTCAACTTTTCCTTGAAAAACTTGAAATTGCTTTAATCTTGCAGTGCAGCAACAATAGTCTATTTGCTATTTTGGACTTCTCTCATGCCTACCCTACTCCAAACCGCCCTCGCCCACCGCATTCTCATTCTGGATGGTGCAATGGGTACGATGATCCAACGCTATAAGCTACAAGAATCAGATTATCGCGGTGAGCGTTTTAAGGCATGGCACAAGGATGTCAAAGGCAATAATGATTTATTGGTGCTGACCAATCCGTCGGTGATTCGCGAGATTCACGCGCAGTATTTGGCGGCGGGTGCGGATATTCTTGAAACCAATACTTTCAATGCCACGCGCGTGTCCATGCATGATTATGAGATGCAGGATTGGGCGTATGAGATTAATGTCGAGGCGGCCAAATTAGCCAAGGCAGTGGCAGCGGAATATAGCACGCCGGATAAGCCGCGCTTTGTGGCGGGTGTGTTGGGGCCTACTTCGCGTACCTGTTCGATTTCGCCGGATGTGAATGATCCGGGGTTTCGCAATATCACCTTTGATGAGTTAGTCGCGAATTATAAAGAATCGACGCGCGGTTTAATCGCAGGTGGCACGGATATAATTCTGATTGAAACCATTTTCGACACGCTCAATGCTAAAGCGGCTGTGTTCGCCGTAAAAGCAGTCTTTGAAGAAGATGGTGTGAGTTTGCCGATTATGATTTCCGGCACGATTACCGATGATTCAGGGCGCACCTTAACGGGTCAGACTACCGAAGCCTTTTATAACTCGCTCGCCCATGCCGATGCGATTTCGTTTGGCTTAAACTGTGCCTTGGGGCCGGACAAATTGCGTCAATATGTGGAAGAAATGGCGCGCGTTTCAGCCACTTATGTATCAGCGCATCCGAATGCGGGCTTGCCGAATGAAATGGGTGAATATGATTTGTCGCCCAAAGATATGGCAGCACATGTCAAGGAATGGGCAGAAAAAGGCTTTTTAAATATTGTGGGCGGCTGCTGCGGTTCTACGCCGGAGCATATTAAAGCGATTGCCGATGCGGTTGCCAACCTTGCGCCACGTGCTTTGCCAAGCATTGAACCGGAATTGCATTTATCCGGTTTAGAACCCTTTAATGTTGGTAAAAACAGCCTGTTTGTGAATGTGGGCGAGCGTACCAATGTCACCGGTTCTGCTAAATTCAAGCGCTTAATCAAAGACGGTGAATACACAGAAGCTTTGCAAGTCGCTTTGGAGCAAGTCGAAGGCGGCGCACAAGTCATTGACGTGAATATGGATGAAGGCTTGTTGGATGCGGAAAAGGAAATGAATCGTTTCCTAAACCTCATTGCCTCCGAGCCGGATATTGCGCGTGTGCCGGTGATGGTCGACTCGTCCAAATGGGAGGTGATTGAAGCGGGTTTGAAATGCATTCAGGGCAAAGGCATTGTGAACTCGATTTCAATGAAAGAAAGCGAAGCTAAATTCATCGAGCAGGCTAAATTAGTACGGCGCTATGGGGCGGCGGTGATTGTGATGGCTTTTGATGAGCAAGGTCAGGCCGATACCAAAGCGCGCAAAATCGAGATTTGCCAACGTGCTTATAAAATTCTGACCGAACAAGTCGGCTTCCCGCCGCAAGATATTATCTTTGACCCGAATATTTTTGCAGTCGCGACGGGGATTGATGAACACAATAATTACGCAGTGGATTTCATTGAAGCCACGCGCTGGATTCGCCAAAACTTGCCACATGCGCATGTGTCGGGCGGTGTGTCGAATGTCTCGTTCTCCTTCCGTGGCAATAATCCGGTGCGCGAGGCAATTCATAGCGTGTTCTTGTATCACGCGATTCAAGCCGGTATGGACATGGGCATCGTCAATGCCTCGCAAATGGAAGTCTACGACGACATCCCGAAAGAGTTACGCGATGCGGTGGAAGATGTGATTCTAAACCGCGATGCAGGTGCCACCGAACGCTTATTGGAAATCGCGCCGAAATACAAAGGCGACGGCAAAACCGAAGACAAAAAAGAAGATTTAGAATGGCGCTCATGGCCGGTAGAAAAGCGCTTGGAACATGCTTTGGTGAAAGGCATTGACGCGTATGTCGATCAAGACACCGAAGAAGCACGCGTAAAACTCGGCAAGCCCTTATTAGTCATCGAAGGCCCATTGATGGATGGCATGAATGTAGTCGGTGACTTATTCGGCGCTGGCAAAATGTTCCTGCCCCAAGTGGTCAAATCCGCGCGCGTGATGAAAAAAGCGGTGGCGTATCTCGATCCCTTCATGGCGGCGGAAAAATCCGGCGATCTGCAAGCTAATGGCAAAATTCTCATGGCGACGGTGAAAGGCGATGTGCACGACATCGGTAAAAACATTGTCGGCGTGGTCTTGCAATGCAATAACTATGAAGTAATTGATTTGGGCGTAATGGTGCCGACCGAGAAAATCCTGCAAGTCGCACGTGATGAAAAGGTCGATATTATTGGTTTGTCCGGTTTGATTACCCCGTCCTTGGATGAAATGGTACATGTCGCTAAAGAAATGCAGCGCCAAGGTTTCAATCTTCCACTGTTAATTGGTGGCGCAACCACCTCGAAAATTCACACCGCTGTGAAAATCGAGCCGCAATATCAAAATGATATGGTGGTGTATGTACCGGATGCGTCACGTGCGGTCGGTGTGGCGGGTGCGCTCTTGTCAAAAGAACAAAAGCCCGCCTATGTGCAAAGCATTCGTGACGAATACGAGCAAGTGCGCATCAAACGTGCTGCCAATCAAACCGAGCGTAAATTGATTGCGATTGGTGACGCGCGTGCTAATAAACTCCAAGGCGACTGGGCGAATTACACCCCGCCTAAACCGAAATTATTGGAAGCTGCGACCCTCACTCCCAAAACGGGCGAGGGGGATAAAACGTATTGCTGTATCGCGCACAAATTGCAAGCCGAACGCAATGCGCAAAAAGCCGCCCAAGTGATTCCCGAGAATGCCGAGTTGATTCATCAAGGCGCGGGTGTGATTCTGAATTTTGCCGATTATCCGCTGGATGAGTTGGTGGAACGCATTGATTGGACGCCGTTTTTCCGTAGCTGGGAATTGGCGGGGCGTTATCCTGATATTCTCAAGGATGAAGTGGTGGGCACAGAAGCGACTAAATTATTCGCCGACGCACAAGCTATGTTGCAAAAAATCGTTGCGGACAAATGGATTCAAGCCAAAGCGGTGATTGGCTTCTTCCCCGCCAATAGCACGGGCGATGACATCGTATTGTTTAGCGATGACACGCGCCAAACCGCACAAACCACCTTGCATAATCTGCGCATGCAAATGGACAGAAACGGCCAACAACCCAATTACAGCTTAGCCGATTTCGTCGCACCAACAGACTCAGGTAAAGCGGATTGGGTAGGTAGCTTTGCAGTGAGTGCAGGCTTTGGCATTGAGCCGCATTTAGCCGCCTTCCGCGCCAAACACGACGACTACAGCGCGATTATGCTGGAAGCCTTGTGCGACCGTTTCGCCGAAGCTTTAGCCGAGAAAATGCACGAGCGCGTGCGTAAAGAATTCTGGGGTTATGCGGCTACTGAAACCTTAGACAATGACGCGCTGATTGCGGAAAGTTACCAAGGCATTCGCCCTGCTCCCGGTTATCCCGCCTGCCCTGACCACACCGAAAAAGGCACACTCTGGCAAGTGCTGGAGGTGGAAAAACATACGGGCATGACGATTACCGAATCGTTTGCCATGTATCCGGCTGCGTCGGTGTCGGGCTGGTATTTCAGCCACCCTGAATCGCGTTATTTCGGGATTGGGCGCGTGGGGCGTGATCAGGTCGAGGATTATGCTAAACGGAAAGAAATGAGTTTGGCAGAGGCTGAGAAGTGGTTGAGTCCGGTGTTGGGGTATGATGCGGGTTAGCTGCTATAATCGACTTAAGTCATTAACACGATGGTGTCATTATGGAATGGGCAGAGGTTATTAATAATCCAGTTTTGCAGAATCTCCCTTTCAAGATTGAGCTGAATAAATTCGGTAAGCTCTTGATGAGTCCAGCATCCAACAGTCATGGGCGCTATCAGGGGCGGATTGCGGGTGCTTTATCCTTGCATCAACCTGATGGTGAAGTGATTACTGAATGCTCCATTCACACCTCTGATGGTGTCAAAGTTGCAGACGTTGCTTGGGCATCAGCGGCTTTTATTGCTGAATTTGGTTATGCCACACCTTATCCCAAAGCACCTGAACTTTGTGTTGAGATTGTATCGCCTTCTAATTCAAAACAAGAAATTAGTGAGAAAGTGGAGCTTTATTTAGCGAAAGGTGCACAAGAGGTTTGGGTAGTTTATGAAAATAATCGGCTGGAAATGTTTACACATGTAGGGGCTATTGAGCAAAGCCAGTTTGCGCAGGATATTAGGGCGAAAATTTTTAAGTAATCACTTGGATCTATTATGTATAAACAAGTTTTTATTAGCCATGCGAGAGAAGATCATGGGGTTGCCGTACAACTTTACGATTATTTGCTGGAGCATGGTTACTCGCCTTGGTTAGATAAAAGGAAAATTAGAGTAGGGGCTAATTGGGACTACGAAATTCAGAAGGCGCTAAAAGAATCAAATTTTATTATTCTGCTTTTATCTTCTACTTCCGTACAAAAAAGAGGATATATCCAAAGAGAGTTTAACTTTGCTGTAGATTATTCTGAAAGCCTATTAGATGATGATATTTATATTCTCCCTATACTCTTGGATAAATGTGCCGTTCCAACTAGGTTAGGCAAGTTTCAGTGGATAGAGATAAACCAAGAAAACTCCATGCAACAAATTCTTGACTCCTTAAACTATCAAAGGGACAAGTACATCTCTGTTTTACCAGTCGCACAGAGAAATTTGGAGGATTGCTATACCACTTACAGTATTGATCTTAATCTAAATAAATCTTTAAAGTTTGACTATAGCTGCTCATTACCTAAGTTTTATGAAAACAGGTTTTTTGATGCTAATTTTGTCAATACTTTTATTCATCAAAAAGCACTCTCTGCTATAAGTAGCTTACGTAAAACAATACTAGATGATGTTGAGTGGATAAACAAGATCAGTATTAAATACTTAGACATTGAATCAAATATTAGTTTTATAGATGAAAATTTTCTAAGCATACATATAAAATATGATTATTACTTTGGAGGTGTACATCCAACTACTTCGGTAGATACACTAAACTTTGCTTTTAATCCTGACCACACTCTATCTTTTTATGATGTTTTTAATTATAGATATGGTGAATTAAATCTATTTATTAGAGATCTTTTAAACAAATATGGCACAAAAGAACAGAAAGCACCAATAGAATACAACCTAGACTATATCAGTGAAAACAATATAGAGTTCTATTTTTCCAATGAATTTTTGAGTATTGATCTTACTAATATACTACCTCGTGTTGCACTAGCGGCTGCCGTATTAGATATTCCCTTAAAATCTGTTGATAAAAATTATCTTAAAATTAATTGGTTCTAGTTTTTTGTGAATATTTAATAAAAATTTTACAGATTTAATATGGGCAATCTAAGTTTTATATTTGACTTAAGGCTTGAGAAGAATCACAATAAAATCTTACCTTTGTCTTACTTTTGGATTTCCTATGCAATCCACCCAAATCACCCGCCTTTCCAGTAAAGGTCAAATCATCATCCCCAAAGCCATACGTTCCTTACATGGTTGGGAAAATGGTCAGGAATTCATTGTTGAAGAAACTGAACAAGGTATTTTGTTGCGTCCTTACAAACCTGCCAGCCTACCGAAAACCACCTTAGCCCAAGTAGCAGGTTGCTTAAAAAAGCATTATCAAGGCAAAGCAAAAACCATTGAGGAAATGGATGATGCCATAGCACAAGCTGTTCGGGATAGCTGGCAATGATTGCGGTGGATACTAATGTTCTGGTGCGCTTGCTCGTGCAAGATGGTGCAGCACAAGCCAAAAAAGCTGAGGCGCTTTTTGCTAATAACCAAATTTTTATAGCAGATACTGTTCTGCTCGAAACTGAGTGGGTACTACGTCACGCCTATCAATTAAAGGCAACTGACATACACAGCGCTTTAAGTTCTTTGCTAGGTTTAGACAAGGTATTGGTGCGCGACCAAGTGGCTATGCAACAGGCATTGGAATGGTTTGAAGCAGGGATGGATTTTGCAGATGCTTGGCATTTAGCCTTGAGTCAACATTGCGAGCAATTTGCAACTTTCGACCTTAAACTAATCAAAAAAGCTCCTGCCTCCGTGAGTTGCGCTCCCTATTGAAACTAACCACCCTGCTTCAACTCATTCACTAGTGCAAACGAACGTTGACACAATTCACTATAATAACTATGCAAGCCAAAGCTGTTGACTGGGAGGGCTGCGTTATCGAAGATGCTTATGCATATTAGTGTGTTAGGGCAAAGTCAGGATTTGAAAGATATAAATAATAAGATTTTTCGCTGATAGTACTTGCGCTTAACTAGCACTTGTATAAGCTAAACTCCTAACTAATCTCTCTAAAGCGATTGAGAAAATAGTTGAATGTTACCCTAAATTAACACTTTACTCTAACCAACGTCCTACCCTGCTCAAGCGAATCTTTTCTCTCCCAAAGCTTATTATCATTTAGATAACTCTCCAGAGCTCGACGCTCCCGCCCCGAAGACAATGACGTATTCGCACACACCAGTACGCCGCCTATCACAAGCTTCTCTCTGAGAGTGGACAAAATAGCCATTGACGGCTCAAAGCCATCAAAAAACACCAGATCATAGCCCGCGCTAAGGGTGGGTAGAACCTCCTCGAAGTAGCCATGATGCACCGTAATCCGATCTCTTAAGCCCACACTAGCAATCTGCTCGCGAGCCAGTTGTACATGTTCACTATCCGCTTCAATGGTGTCGACTTGGGTGGTCTCTGAAGCTTGGGCAAAACAGCAAGCGCTAAAGCCCAAGGCTGTGCCCAGTTCTAACACTCGTTGGGGGCGTAAGGTTTGGGCGAGTTGGATTAAACCTGCACCATCTTCAAAGGTATAAGCCCCACAACCATGTTGGCGTAAATGCGTACGGGTCGCTTGTTGCAAACGCTGGAGTTGAGCGCTGCTCAGTGTTTGAGAACTCATCGTCATTTTCACTCTATACAATCTAACTTCCATCAAAAGCCTGAGCCACTATGTAGCGGATCAGGCCAAACCAACGCAGGATTAGTTCTTTTTCAAGGGTAATGCGCCCATTGCAAACAGGCCATTTAACCAATCTTCTACATGCCAGGTTTTCACGACTTTGCCGTTGCAAAGTTCATGGATATCAATCGCCATGATTTCAATCGGTTTATTCGAAGCTGGAATCGTCGCAAACTCACCTTTTTGGGTGGCAGTGATCGTGGAGCGCACTACGACTTTATTGCCTTGGACAATGAAATCTTCATTGGTAGCTTTAAAGTCAGAGAAGCTTGCATTATAAAAATCCATCGCGCCTTTCATCCCCTCCAAACCAGGCTGTTGGCCGGGTGACATCGGGATATCTATCCAATCCTTGGCTAATACCACATCCAATTGCTCTTTTTTCTGGTTACTAAAGGCTTCATAGAAATTCTTTACCAAAGCGATCGATTCGGCTTCAGGCAAGGGCGCACCGCATTCTGTGGCAGCATAGGCTTGGGTAAACATGACATTAGAAGCCAACACGGTCGTGGCTAGGGTCAATAAGGATTGTTTCATCACAGTTATTCCAAAGGTTAATTGAATATTGATAGCCATGAGTAAACCTAGCCCTTAGGTTTGTAAGAGTGGGTTTTAAATCGGGCATCGTCTCGTCCTTTCAAAAAGAGATTGATTGAATTTTGGGTATTTACTAACTTACTGAAAAGACCTATACAGGGATGTTGAGCATGCAAAAAGTGGATGCTGCTGACTTTAATCAGCTGACCGATCTTAATCTCATGAGAATGTTGGCGGCATTGATTCAAACCCAAAGTGTGACGCGCAGTGGTGAGTTATTAGGCTTAAGCCAACCTGCCGCGAGTCGCACCATGGCAAAATTACGCAAAGCCTTAAATGATCCGCTCTTGGTACGCACCAGTCGCGGTTATGTATTAACGCCGCTTGCACAAACCCTAGCGCCTTTAGTCACCAAAGCCTTAGCAGCGGCGGAAGGAGTATTTGCGGCTACTCATTTTGATCCCGCGACTAGCGCGCGTACCTTTCAACTGGCAACTACGGATTATGGGGCGCAAGCCGTATTGACTCCGCTGGCCTCCACCCTGGTGCAACAAGCACCGTATACCCATGTAATAGCCTCGGCGTGGAAAACCGATACCTTGGCGGATTTAGAAAATGGCCAAGTGGATTTAGCGCTCTATGCTGATGCACCGCTGCCAGAGGATTTTCATGCCAGTGAATTATTTAAAGAAAGCTATGTTTTGGTGGTGCGCGCAGGACATCGCTTATTGGAATTTGCCAATGCCCCTTTGGCCGAGTTATTAGCAGCAGCAGCGACATGTGGGTATATCGTGGCGCGTTATCCGAATAATCATTTGGATGTGGGGGATAATGTCTTAAAGCGCTTGGGTGCGCCGATGGGGCAACCGACTTTATCCTTGCCGTATTTCAGCACGGCTCCGATGATTGTGGCGGAATCGGATTTAATTATTGCCCTACCCAGTCGCTTAGCACAGCGCTATCGCCAGCAATTACCGATTGAACTCATCCCACTCCCAACAGAAAGCGAGACCTTTGGGTATTTATTGATTTGGCATGAGCGTGCGCATCGTGACCCGAGTTTGCAATGGTTACGTCGGACCATTAAGCAGTTAGTTAGTGCGTCTTGAGTTTTGCTCATTCCGATGGCGCAGAGGCGGAGCACCAAATAAGCGGCTGTATTCACGACTAAATTGCGAAACACTTTCATAGCCCACCTCATAAGCCGCGGTTTGAATCGTGCAAGCTGTTTGCGTGAGTTGGCTATGCGCTTTGCTGAGACGCAATTTCTTCACATATTGCATCGGCGTATGCGCGGTATAGTGCTTAAAAGCGCGGTTCAAACTTGCCACACTCAAGCCCGCTTGACTGGCTATTCTAGGAACCGTGAGAGCGGTAGCGAGCTGGCTTTGAATATAGTCCGTCGCCTTGAGAAACTGCGCATAACGTCCATCTTGCGCAACCCAAGCTTGTAAAAAACGGTGTACCGCTGCCTGCTGAATCAGCACATAAATCAAGGCTTGTATCAGGGTTTCAGCAAACAATTGCGCGGCTATTTCATCGCCCAACACCTGCAATACCTGATAAAGCGCTAGCCGAATATCCGCCGTAATGGGAAAAGTCAGCATGCTTGGCGTTTGTGGCGCTGGAGAGCTGGCCTTAAGCAAATTTATCTTTGGTTTTAATTGCTCGATCTGGCTTAACAACTGCGCCACTTGCCCGCGCTCTAGTTGAATATGCATACCTATTAAAGGTGCTGTGGCACTGGCTACCTCATGGCACAACACCGGATAGCTACCCGAGAGCAATAAGCCTTGATCGCGGTGATAAACATACTTGGTCGTGCCGAGCTGTGCAGTTTTTTGCCCCGAGAATAATAAGACTAAACCGGGCGTATAAAGCATCGGGTAGTGCGTAGGTTTACAAGCTCGATAAAACAATCGCACTTGCGGACAGGCCGTGGCGTAAAAGCCATCCGCTAGGCTGAGTGCCTGACTTTGCCGCGTTACTAAAGATTGAGTCAGTTCTAAGAGTGCTTGATTATCCATGATGCTATTTTGCAGTTTTTAGCCTGCAATTTCCCCAAAAAAAGGATTTATTGTCAGTTTTAGGCAAATCTTAGCACGTTTTAGGCATCCTAGCTCTGTACAACAGCACCTATACTGCACCCAACAGCCTGAGCAACAGGCCGTGTTAGTACACATTTTTATAATGACTAATAAAGAGCACAGTATGAACGCACCCTTGTACGTGACCGCCAAATTTCGCATCAAACCGGATCAACTCGCTGCCGCACAGGCTTTGATGCAAAACTTAATCACTCAAACCCTACAAAACGAACCTCATTGCATTAGCTATAACTACCTAAAAAATAGCGCCCTCGACAATGAATTCACTTCACTAGAGCTTTGGAAAGATGCCGCATCCGAAGCACAGCACTGGCAAACACCTCACCTTATTGAGGCCTTGCAACAATTGCCTGCACTGTTGGAAAGCGCACCCGAAATCACCAAATGGCAACGTATTTAACTCAAGGAATAAAACGAATGAGTAAAACCATCTTAATCACAGGCGCTGGTTCTGGCTTGGGAAAAGGCACGGCACTGGGCTTAGCTAAAAAAGGCCATCAGGTTATTGCAGGTGTGATGCAATGGGAACAAGTCACTGCCTTGAGAGCAGAAGCTCAACAAGCGCAGGTTTCAGATAAGCTACGGGTGATTAAACTAGATATTACCGATGCGATGGACTGCCAACATGCACAAAGCTATGACATAGATATTTTGGTCAATAATGCGGGCATTGGTGAAACGGGGCCTTTGGCAGAGATTCCCGTGCATTTACTGCGCAAGGTGATGGAGACCAATGTATTTGCGACTTTGGAATTGACCCAAGCTTTCATTAAGAAAATGGTGGCAAACAAACAAGGAAAAATCGTGTTTGTTTCCTCTATGGCGGGGCTTTCTACCTATCCATTTTTGGGGCCTTATAATGCTTCGAAACATGCCTTGGAAGCGGTAGCGCAGTGCTTACGCGATGAATTAAAACCGCTAGGTATTACGGTTGCGACCATTAATCCGGGTCCTTACCGCACGGGCTTTAATGACCGCATGTATGAAAGTGCCCATCAATGGTTTGACGCTGCTAAACACTTCACACCAGAACAACCACTTAGGGATATTCAAGGCGGGCTGGCTAGCCCGGAAAGTCAATATGATCCCCAAGAAATGATCGCAAAAATGATCGAAGTGATTCCAGCGGAGCAGCATTTATTTCGGACTATGCTTCCAGCGGCGGTGGAGCAATGGTGTAAAGAATATCAACAAAACCAATGGACTATCGAAGTTTGATGCGTTTAAACATCCTCAAGGCATTTAGAGTGTTGGGGATTTTTTCTAAAGTAAGGGCAAGCACTATGAGCAACGACGACCTGATCAAGCAAATCCATCAGGCAAAAACCTGCCAAATCAAAGTGGGAGAAACGCATGGTTTTAGAGATATTTGGGTAGTGGTAGTCAATGAACGTCTGTTTTGTAGGCAGTATGCTTTCCATCCAAAAAGTTGGCGCAGTGCTTTGCTAGAAGGCCAGGCTGGCTATTTGAAGGTCAGCGGAACAAGCGTCGCCATTGAAGGGCAAATTCCTAGTGATTTGGCCGAGATGATGCAGCAGGTTAATGATGCGTATCTCGAAAAATATGTCGAGCGCCTCAACTATTACCCCGAGATCGCCAAGCAAGCAGCCCTATTAGCAAAACATCAAAATAGTACTGTGGAGTTGGTGCTGAAAGATAGTCATGAAACTAAACGGGGGTAAACAGCCCGCTAGTTTAAAGGATTCTTTATCAATGAACTGGCGGCGGCTGCTAACACAGCCACCACCTTAGCTGAGTAAGGCTCGGGGCCATGTAATTCAATGAGTGCGGGAGCACTTGCACCCGCCATGAGTAAATCAGCTGCCGTCGCACCAATATCTTGACTAGATACCATGAGCCACTGTTTAGCAAGCGGCAAAAACATCGAGGGCAATACCCCATCGGTTTGCGCTTTGGCAATCGGGCCTGTCCAATTTTCTAAAAAGTTGGCGGCGCGAAGCACACTTATATTTAAACCTGAGGCTTTAATCTGCTGCTCAAAATCGTGAGTCGTTAAGATATTACCCGTGCCTGCGGCATGTTGTGCCCCCACTGAAGATAAGGCTACAGCATGCGGTACGCCTGATTTTTGTAAAGCCGCGAGTAGATGTGCGTGCACCTCATGCGCTTTGGCGAACATATCATCTGCGTAGTAGGCGGGCGGATTCATTAAATAAGCACCATCCACCCCTGCAAAAGCTGCGGTTAAGTCAGCCCAATCTTCTACTGAGGCTAAAACAGCTTCATAGCCGAGTTGCTGCATGGCTTGAGCATTTTTCAAGGTGCGTACAATGGCGCGCACTTGATGGCCTGAGGCTTTGAGTCGTTTAGCAACAGCCGAGCCGGTTTGCCCCGTGACACCAATAATAGCAAATTTCATATCAAGCTCCTGTTGATAAGCCTATGAGTTTAGGGCGCGGCTTGAATATCAAAGCTCGCCTGACTTTGATAACGTTTGCCATCGGGCATGACGAAGTTGGCATAGAGGGTTTTATTGGCAAAATCAAAGACATCGACCACTTGGGCGCCTGATTTTTCAGTCCAAGCGATCAGGATTAAATCCTCACGAATCGAAATTTGATCCGTATTTTCTAAAGCCGTTTTGCCTTTTTCTTCAGCAGTTGGCGCTTCAAGATAGGTCCAGCGTACTTGCTTATCCGAAAGTAGCTCAATCTGAATACGATAGCCTGCAATGCTATAAGTGAGGACTTTACCCGCTTGATAGATGTGGTGAGTAATCACAGGGGGTTTGCTAGGCGTGGGGCTTGGTGTCCCTGCGAAGACTGTCCCCGCTAAACACCCTAGTAATAAACCGCTTGAGACTTTTAAAAGGAAAGATTGAGCTAACATAGCATTCTCCAGTGCTGACCCTTGAAGGCGCGAAATATAAGGAGGAGCTATAGTAAAGGGTGGTGTGATGCAGCAGTAGCTCACAAGCCTGATACTGAATATGCAAAAAGTGGATGCTGATACATCGAGGTGTGCTTAAAACACGCTACAACTCTAAGCACTCTGCCTCAACTCATTTACCAGCGTAAACGAACGCTTACGCAATTCACTATCATAAATATCACAAACGAAAATCAGTTCATTCGCTTGGGTCGCTTCCAAAAAGGCTTCCAGTTTAGTGCGTACGGTTTGCGGTGAGCCAATAATCGCAGCGGATAAGAATGCATCCACGGCTTGCTTTTCTTGTGGCGAATTCCAGACTTGCGCCATGTTTTCTATGGGCGGTTTTAAACGCACACTCTGCCCCTTAAACAGGGCTTGGATGCGCTGTTGGCTGGTGGTGGCTAAATAGCGTGCTTCTTCATCGGTAGGTGCGACTATGAGAGGCACTCCTAAAGAGAAATAAGGCTTAGCTAAACTGGCACTCGGTTTAAAATGGCTGCGATAGGTGTGCATCGCCTCAAACAATAAGCGCGGTGCGAAATGCGAGGCAAAGGAATAGCGCAAACCCAATTGCCCCGCGAGTTGCGCGCTGAATAAACTGGAGCCCAGCAACCAAATAGGTATATTGCTTGCCGTGCCGGAATTCGCCACGACTGCTTGCTTAGCTGCGGGGTTTAAGTAGTGCTGTAATTCTTGCAGCTGTTGAGGAAAGTATTCTGCACCCTCTGAACCACGTCGTAGCGCGCGCATAGTGGCTTGATCCGTGCCTGGCGCACGCCCAATCCCTAAATCAATCCGGTTGGGATAAAGCGCTTCCAGTGTGCCAAAGTTTTCCGCGACGATTAAAGGGGCGTGATTGGGCAACATAATGCCACCAGAACCCACACGAATCTTCTGGGTTTTACCGGCAATATGCCCAATCAACACTGGCGTTGCGGCACTGGCAATCCCGTCAATATTGTGATGTTCCGCCAGCCAATAGCGCGTAAAGTCGAGTGAGTCTAAATGTTGCGCCAGCTCCACCGCATTATTAAAAGCTTGCGCTAGTGTGCCATTGTCATGCACCGGCACTAAATCCAGCATCGAAAATGCGGTATTAGCCAATCTATTCATGGGTTGCCTGCCTATCTGAATCCTATGGCTGCATTAAAGGCTGGTCGGCTTAGGAAAGTACAGTTTCCTTACTAGCCGTATTAATTAAGCCTTTGCTTAAACTATTAAAGCGTAAGCCCAATAAGAGCGCTGCCATAAATAAGCCACTCACTAAGCCTATCCATAAACCCGAGGCGCCAAAACTGGTGTAATGACTTAAATACCAGCCCAAAGCCACGCCTACCACCCAATAACAAAAGGTGGTAATCAGCATCGGATAGAGTGTGTCCTTATAGCCGCGTAAGGCACCTGCGGAGCTGACTTGGATGCCATCGCCTAATTGGAATAACGCTGCGAACAATAAAAAGTGTGAAGCGGCTTGTACCACAGCGAGGTCTTTGCTATACCAACTGGCAATCTGCTCGCCCCAAAGCCATAAATTCAAACCGGAAAACAGCATAAACCCAGCGCATAAAAGTATACCCAATTGACCGCGCTGACGGGCTAACTCATAGGATTGTGCACCAACCGCATTGCCGACTTGCACGGTTAAAGCCATGGCTGTCCCTAAGGGAACCATGAAGGTTAAGGAGGCGACATTTAAGGCAATTTGATGCCCCGCCGCTGCGGTCACCCCAAAGCTCCCCATTAACAGCGCGACCACCATAAACATGCCCACTTCCATACTAATACTCACGCTAATCGGCAAACCTAAGCGCAGGAGTTGCATCATATGAGCAGGATCAGGGCGGGTCATGCGCTTAGCTAAATCATAAGAGCGATAACGCGGGGTTTTTAGGGTGTAGGTGAACAATAAAAGGCAGCCCACGACTTGAGAAATACCGGTTGATAAGGCTGCACCTGCTGCCCCCATCGCCGGAAAGCCTGCATGTCCAAACATAAATAGATAATTGCCTAGAATATTGAGCGGCATAATCAGAAGCTGAATCCACATCATCGGCAGCGTGTTACGCTTGGCTTCATTAAACGCACGTGGCACCACGGCCAGAAAAATAAACGGCAAACTCCACATCACCCAATAAATAAAGCGTTGTGCCTCAGGGATAATACTCGGCTCCACCCCAAACCAACTTAAGCTCTGCGCTAAGCCCATGCTGGTTAAAATCGCCACCACGCCCACACACAAGGCGAGCCAAAGACCTTGACGTAATTCCTCTCGAATCAAGTGATTATCACCCGCACCTAAGAGCTGCGAGACGGTCGGTGTCATCGCCATCATCACCCCAATCCCCAACAGCATGGCAAAACTATACACACTCGTCCCTAAGGCAATCGCTGCTAAGGCCAAAGGGCTAATGCGTCCTGCCATTAGGGTATCAATCACGCCCATACTCATTTGCAGTAATTGAGCGGCAATAATCGGCAAAGCAATCGCGAGTAATTGGCGGGTTTCGTGCCGCCATGCAAACGGTGTCGTGGTCATTTGGGTGGTATAGCCAACTGTGGGGGGCGCATACGATAGCATTTTCGAGCTATCCGGCCTAGACACTTATCCAGATGTTTCAGTTTATTGCCATGAACCTAAGTTAAGCGATAATCCAGATATTAAAATTAGACTCTCTCGATAATTCACAATCATTATTGCGTATTCATAATAAAGCGCTAGATTTTTTCCATTCACACCAAAGCCAACTACACTTATTCATTATCAGCACCACAATAATCACAGGTCGGTGTTATTATGAAAACCTCGGCTCTCGCTTTCAGTTTTTTGCTCTGCACCACAGCCTGCCCAGCCAACGATGTGCTTGGTAAGATTGTTTCACCTTTTATTGGCAGTTGGCCGGATAATACAATTTGCATTGCTGATTGCCGTCATATTATTGGCATCTTAAAGCAGGCAGATCAGCCTGTTATCTATTTAGCTGAATTTATTCCCAGCAGTGATCCTAGACGTATGCTTTGGAAAATTACCGATCAATTGCCTTATACGAATGGTGGAAATAATTTTGAAGTGACTTATGGGAATTGTGAAATTGACGGGCTTATAGACCCAAGTCTAGTAGCAGTCATTCATTACACGAATGAAGAATGGTCAAGCAATATCAGAACGGCTTATCGAGCGAATCCTGAAACGAACCGTTTTGAAATGATCACACCCCAAGGATTACGTTGTGAGAATAATCATCTAAACGACACGTTCTAGTACTAATCCTTAGAACTGTTCTGCACATTTAGTTAGCCATCAGCAAGATCCTTTTTTGTTAGTTTTTTGGCAATTAGCTATAGCAACTACCTGTGTAGGAATTTACCTATGGTTTCAAGAGCCTCAAGCTACTCTCCCTGTTCAGCAATGGGGCTTGATCATGTTGTCAGCTGTCATTAGCTACGCTTGTTCTTTTATTCTGTATTTATACGGTATGCGGCATATTCCAACGGCCTTGTCCGCCTTTTTGCTTGGCCTGATCCCAGTGTTTGGCGTGTTATTATCCATCGTCTTTCTAGATGAACATTTGAGCCGATTAAGCTGGCGCAGCTTTGCATTAGTGCTAGCATTGACCATATTACTGTCTAGATAAATTCACCAAGTCTAGTTAGTAAGCACACCTAACAGTAACCGCTTAACCATTTCCTTTGCACTCTACCCGATGTTAAGCCAAGCTAAACCTATGTCTTAATCTAGTGTCTGAATCAATAACGATAATCCAGCACAGAGGTTTTATGATGAGCTTTTATCCTAAATCATTAACTTTAGCTTTATTTTTATTAGCTAATCCTTGTACCGCAGACAATTTAGTCGGCACAACCGTTCCACCCTATCCCCACCAGTGGCAAGAAGAAGGGGGAAGCTGCATTATTAGCGCCTGTGACTACAGCCTTGGCGTATTAAAAAAAGCGAATCAACGCTTATTTTATTTTGGTAAAAATGTCGATCATACGAGTCGCATAGCCCATTGGCAGGTACTTGATCAGATGCCCTACCCAGAAGCGCCCACAGGTTATGAAGTCGTTTATGCTGCCTGTGAGCGCGATGGCCAAGCTGACTCTAGCATTATTGCTGTAGTGCAAAGCTCCGATAGTGAATGGCTTAATAAGGTGCGCTTTGCTTATCGTGCCAATCCAGAAACTGAGCAGTTTGAGACCCTATCGACGCAAGGCATTCGTTGCGAGAATGTGGGCTGGGGTGTATAAACCCTAGCCCTTGAGCTAACTCGCGATCTGCAGATGCCCCTTTTAGGCCAACATATTCACATTCTTGGTAATAGCTGTGCCGGTAAAAGTACGTTAGCTGCTGAATTAGCTGATGTATTACAGCTACCTGTAGTGGAGTTGGATGCTTTGAATTGGCAGCCGAATTGGGTAGGTCTGAATGAAACTGACCCCGAATTATTCAGGCAAAAAATCCAAGCTGCTACTGAAGGGGATGCTTGGATTTTAGCGGGTTCGTATGAGCGTTTTGTCAGACCCTTAACTTGGCAGCGCTTGGATACCATCATTTGGTTGGATTTGCCGCTCTCGCTATTATTAGTACGCGTCCTTAAGCGTTCCTGGCGACGTTGGCGTAGTCAGGAATTATTATGGGGAACTAATCGCGAGAATTTCTGGCAACAGTTACTGGTTTGGCGTAAGCAAGATTCACTGATCTGGTGGATTGTCACCCAATACGCACGCAAACGCCGCCACCTGTTGCACGCTATGCTGAATCCAGAATGGCAGCATATACGCTTTATCCGCCTTTGCTCTCCACAAGAAGTTGCCGCCTTTAAGCAGCACCTTCAGGATGTTTTGACAGCGCCCACAACTTCAATTCCTAAGGCTTAGGCGACTCATCAGTATTTTTGAAGAAGCGATATAGCTCACTATCCGTGGACAATAACAAGGTCGCATCCTGCGTAATCACCGATCGATAGGTATCGAGTGTGCGGGTAAATTGATAGAAACTGGCTGATTCGGTGCTTTGATTGAAAGCATTGGCATAAATCTCTGCTGCTTTCGCATCGCCTTCACCACGAATTTGCTCGACCTGCTTATAAGCTTCCGATTGAATGCGGTCTTGGTCACGCATGAGATTGCCACGAATTCGCGCTGCTTCGCCATTCCCTTCGGAGCGGAAGCGTTCGGCAATTTGGCGGCGCTCGCTGATCATGCGCTCAAAGATTTTAGGCTGCACGGTTTCGGTATAATTAATACGCTTAAAACGAATATCGAGTAACTCAATGCCAAACACTTTGACTTTTTCAGCAGCCGCTTTATAAATCGCAGCTTCGACAGATTCGCGCCCATTCTTGATCGGCAGCAAAATACCAATGCTGGAATTGCCTTGATTATCGACCAACGTACTATCGAGCGAGGGTTTACGGTCTTTGGTTGTGCGCACGATTTCAATGAGCTCATTGCGTGCCACCATATTACGGGTTTCGCTGCCCAAAATATCATCCAAGCGCGACTGTGCACTGCGTTCATCACGTAAGCGCAGGAAATAAGCCATAGGATCAGTAATACGCCAACGGGCGAATAAATTCACCGACACATACAATTTATCCTTGGTCGGCATATCACTTGGGCTACCATCCCATGCCAAAATACGCTTATCAATCCGGTTCACGGTTTGAATAAAAGGGATTTTGAATTTTAAACCTGCGCTAGTAATCGGCTCACCGACCGGGCGGCCAAATTGCGTAATAATGACCTGCTGCGCTTCACCAACCGTATACAGGCTATTGAACAAAATAAAGCCAGCGACCAGCACTAAAGGAATAAGCCATTTTTTCATTGTGCAGCTCCTTGGCTAGGTAATGTGGGGGCGGGTGGTCGCGCAAGCAGCTGATTTTTATTTAAGTTTAACAGTGGCAACAAACCCTGCATTTGGCTATCGACAATGATTTTATTCTGCACGGGTGGCAGTACAGCTTGCATCGTTTCCAGATACAAACGCTGTTTAGTGACCGCAGGAGCTTTCTGATATTGGGTGAAGATGGCATTAAAGCGTGCAACATCCCCTTCTGCTTCATTGACCCGTTTCAATTTATAGCCTTGCGCTTCCTGAATACGCTGATCTTTTTCACCTTCCGCGAGCGGAATCACTTTATTGTAATCACGTCGCGCTTCATTGATTAAACGCTCTTTTTCCTGCTGCGCTTGATTCACTTCATTAAACGATTCGCGCACGGGATCCGGTGGATTTACATTTTTCAATTGCACCTGATCAATACTCAAGCCTAAGTTATAGCGCTTTGCTAAAGCCTGCATGCGACGCAGCGCTTCGACTTCGATCTCCTGTCGCCCAATGGTAATCACTTCATCAACCGTGCGATCGCCTACGACTTCGCGCATCACCGACTCCGATACATCGCGCAAAGTCAGACTTGGATCGCGGATCTGGAATAAAAACTGCTGCGGCTCGGTAATACGATATTGCAACACCCATTCTACTGAAGCAGCATTCAAATCCCCCGTCACCATCGCCGATTCATTTTGTGGCTCAGCGGAATATTGATCGGCATTGGTCGCGCCATTCGTACCAAAACCAAACTCCTGCTTGAGCTGGCGCTTCACCGGCAAAATAGTTACCACATCGACCCCAAAGGGAATTTTGAAATGCAAACCAGAAGGCACTTCGGCCACAAACTTGCCAAAACGCTGCACCATCCCGACTGAATCGCTGGGCACGGTATACCAGCTCATCCATAAACCGATGGCTACGACTACTAATAGAAAAGCACTTCCACTGAAGATAGTGACAAGCTTTTGACCTAAACTTTGGATTAGCCCAGAACTGGGGATAGCTTCCACCGCTGTTGGTTTAGAGAAAATTTTCATAAAACAGGCCGTTGTTATCGTTATCTACTAAAAAGCCGACTCAAGCAGCATCAGCGCTAACTCGTTTAAATACTTAAACTTAAGTGTAGTTGGATTAGCTTAAGTCAGTGGTATTAGTTTTATAAATAATTCAGCCAATCGGCTAGTGCGCGTCTAAAAAGGGCGCATTTTTACACTTAATCGGCCTAGCTGAAACAAGAAGGTTTATGCTTGATATTTTATTTATATTCCATGAATTAACTAACCTTTAGTTGCCTCTATTATTAGAGCCTTGCTTAAATACAAGATTATTTTACCATTTTAAAGGCTCATGCTATGTCTGATGACTTATCCCTAGCCTATCAACGGGCTGAAAAAATGCTTCAGCAGTTGATTGCCGGTATCCCGAATCTGCTCGTCGCTCTACTCGTTTTTGCTTTTTTCTGGCTACTTGCAGCACTCATCAAATCAGGGGTAAGACGCTTTGTGGAACGCACTGGGCAGCCTAGTTCGGTGGCAATTATCCTTAGTCGTGTGGCTTCTTGGGTGATGTATGGTTTTGGCATTATGGTGGCCATGACCGTACTGTTTCCTACCTTAGATGCCGCCTCTTTCTTTAGCGCTTTAGGGGTTAGTAGTATTGCCATTGGCTTTGCGTTTAAAGATGTTTTTCAGAATCTTTTAGCTGGTTTATTAATTTTAATTACGCGCCCGTTCCGCATTGGCGACCAAATTGTGTCTGGTTCGCATGAAGGGACGATTGAAGAAATTATGGTGCGTGCCACGCGGATGCGCACTTATGATAATCGTGAGGTCATCATTCCGAATAGTGAGCTATTTACCACACGCGTGGTGGTGAATACCGCGAAAAATATTCGCCGCACTAGTGTCGTAGTCGGGATTGGGTATGGCGACAATATTCAAAAAGCCAAAGAGGCCATTTTAGAGGGCTTACGTCAATCGCCTGATATTTTACAAGAACCGCCACCTCAAATTTTAGCACGCGAGTTGGGCGATTTTAGCATTAACTTGGAAGTACGAGTCTGGTCTGATCCAGGGCGGCAACGTGAAATCTTAGAAGCCCAAGATAAAGTAATTGAAATCATTCATCGTGTCTTGCCCGCAGCGGGTATTGATATGCCCTTTCCAACGCGGCAAATTCTGTTTCACGACCAAACCGAAAGCACCGATGGTAATCGAGCTCAACAACGTGAAGGTTGGCCAGCTCGCACTGAAAATCCGCTGTCTCGTCAAGAGTTACAGTGCCAAGCTCAACAGGCAACGGATAGTCCAACTAAAAATTCAGTAGCCTAATACTGAGTTTTTCGAGATTTCATCACTAACAACAATACTGAGATGATCTTAAAAATTACTTTTTAGAGCTTTTCACCGCTATTCTGCTAGTGACTAGCTCTAGAGTCCTTTATAATTCGCGCGTTTTTAGCAAACCTATGTTCTGTCATGCAAATTGCTCAACCCTCTGTGTCCAAAACTACCACTGAACTGGAGCTTATCAGTCAGCATCTGAATTTAGTTGATGCCAGCGTTTTGGAACTAGGTTGCGGTAAAGCGCAGCTAACTCGAGCACTGGCACAAGACTTTCCCATACAGAAGATCATTGCGACTGAAGTCGATACGCTTCAACATGAGGCTAATTTAGCTAGTGAGTATCCAAGTAAGCTTGAGTTTCGTGCGGGTGGCGCACAGTCGATTGCACTGCCGGATAATAGTGTTGATGTGGTTTTTATGTTTAAGTCTTTACACCATGTCCCAGTTGACCTGATGCCTTTAGCCTTTCAAGAAATAGCACGGGTGTTGAAACCACAAGGCTCATTATGGATTTCAGAGCCGATTTATGCAGGTGCTTTCAATGAAGTATTACGCTTGTTTCATGATGAGCAGCATGTACGCGAAGCAGCCTTCCAGCAAACTAAAGCGGCAGTAGATTCTGGCTTATTACAGCTCAAACAACAGATCTTTTTTAATGCAGTCACCCATTTCGTGGATTTCGCTGAGTTTGAGCAACGCATCATTGGCGTTACGCATACTAAGCATGTACTCAGCCCGGAGCTATATGTACAGGTTAAAACAGCTTTTAATCAGCATCTGCAAATAGATGGGGCGCATTTTTCGAGCCCGCAGCGGGTCGATTGGCTACAGAAAGCTGCCTAAGTCAAAATACCGCCATTAAGCAACCACTCGACAGATAGAATTAATGGATTACCCAGCAAATCAACTACACTTTTACTCTAGGTTAAACAATTAATGAAAAAATCTATGAGCATACAACGTAAGGGTATCATTTTAGCGGGTGGCAGTGGCACACGTTTGTATCCATTGACCCAAGCAGTCAGTAAGCAACTGATGCCAATTTACGATAAACCGATGATTTACTATCCTCTGACTGTACTGATGTTGTCAGGGATTCGGGATATTTTAATCATCACTACTCCCCAAGATTCCAGTCAGTTCCAAGCTTTGCTAGGTGATGGCTCGCAATGGGGTATCAATCTGCAATATGCCATTCAGCCTAAACCAGAGGGTTTAGCTCAAGCCTTTCTGATCGGTGCTGCCTTCTTAGGAAACTCACCTTGTACGCTCATCTTAGGCGATAATATTTACTATGGAGAAGGCCTCTCACAACGCCTCCAAGCGGCTTATGAGCAAACTCAAGGTGCGACAGTTTTTGCCTACTATGTGCGTGATCCTGAGCGTTATGGGGTAGTCGATTTCGATGAGCAGGGCCGTGCGCTCAGCATTGAAGAGAAACCCATTAAACCTCGTTCCAACTACGCAGTGACTGGACTCTATTTTTATGATAACCAAGTCGTGGATGTTGCTAAAGCAGTTAAACCTTCAGAGCGTGGGGAGCTAGAGATTACCACGGTCAACCAAATGTATTTAGAAAAAGAACAACTCCAAGTGGAGATCCTTAAGCGGGGTACTGCGTGGCTCGACACGGGAACTCATGCTTCGTTGTTAGATGCTTCCAACTATATTCGCGTTATAGAGGAGCGCCAAGGCTTGAAAATTGCCTGCCCTGAAGAGGTCGCTTGGCGGATGCGTTATATTGATACTGAACAATTACTCAGCTTAGCGGAGCCATTGAAGAAAAGTGGATACGGACATTATCTGATTGGAGTTGCTAAATGAAGCTTATTCCAACCGCTATTCCGGATGTTCTCATTATAGAACCGAAGGTCTTTGGTGATGAGCGTGGTTTCTTCATGGAGACTTGGAATCAACAGAGCTTTGCTGAAGCTGGTTTAGACTTTAGATTTGTCCAAGATAATCATAGTCGTTCGCGCCAAGGTATTTTACGCGGCCTGCACTATCAAATTAACAACCCTCAAGGCAAATTAGTCCGCGTAACTCAGGGCTGTGTTTACGATGTGGCTGTTGATCTACGCCGCTCTTCCCCTACATTCGGACAATGGACTGCTGTCGAGCTTTCAGCGGACAATCATCGATTGTTTTGGGTTCCACCTGGCTTTGCACATGGCTTTTATGTGATGAGTGAATCAGCCGACTTTCAATATAAATGCACCAATTTATATGCACCAGAGTATGAGCGCTGTGTACGCTGGGATGATCCTAGCTTGAATATTCCGTGGCCTCTCGTGCGTGGGGAAGCACCACAACTCTCTGCTAAGGATGCTGTTGGCACTTTATTGTCAGACGCTGAGGTATTTGCATGAAACTGCAGAGAGTTTTAGTGACCGGCGCGAATGGGCAATTAGGCTATGAATTACAGCACACTGTAGCGCCAGATGTTGAATTAATCGCCACTGATCATCAAACACTCGACATTACTCATCCTAAGCAAATAGCTGCTGCTTTAGAACAATATCAGCCTGATTTAGTCATTAATGCAGCTGCTTATACCGCTGTGGATAAAGCAGAAACGGATCAAGTAAATGCTCAGCGCTTAAATGGAGATGCTGCTGGCCTCCTTGCTCAAGCTGTTGCACAAGCTAATCAGGCTAGACCCACTAAGCTTGTCCATATCTCAACAGATTTTGTATTTGATGGTGCTTACTCGTTACCCTATGCACCAGAAGCTACCCCAGCACCTTTAGGTGTGTATGGAGCCACTAAACTGAGTGGTGAACAACAAGTTCAAGCACATTTATCGACTGCCTTAATTCTTCGTACTTCTTGGCTCTACTCCACACATGGCAATAACTTTGTGAAAAGCATGTTGCGCTTTATGCAAGAGCGCGAGCAATTAGGTGTGGTGTATGATCAAGTCGGCTCACCTACTTGGGCACGCACGCTAGCGCAAAGTATTTGGGCTTTGGTAGCACAAGATGCTCAAGGTATTCTGCATTGCTCAGATAATGGTGTAGCCAGTTGGTATGATTTTGCAGTCACTATTCAAGAGGAAGCTTATCACTTAGGCTTACTCAACAAACGTATTCCCATTAATCCAATTCGCAGTAGTGCTTACCCTACACCCGCTAAACGCCCTGCTTTTAGCGTGATGGATAAAAGCCGTACTGAAGAGTATCTCGGCTATCGCTTGCCCTATTGGCGCTCCAGTTTGCAAGCTATGCTCACTGAATTGCATGAATCGAGTCAACACGCTTAATTATGACCTATCAACCTAAAAATCTACTCGTAACCGGTGGTGCAGGCTTTATTGGCACTAACTTTGTCCATTACTGGCTAGCTACCTATCCAGATACGCATATTACGGTATTAGATGCCCTAACCTATGCAGGTCGCTATAGCAATTTAGCAAGCTTAGAAGGACAGCCGAATTTTCGCTTTGTACAAGGTGATATTCTTGACCAGCCTCTAGTGGAGCGTTTACTGCGCGAAGCTCAGATCGAAACTATTGTGCATTTTGCTGCTGAATCGCATGTAGACCGCTCAATTTATGGACCTGATGCTTTCTTGCGTACCAATATTGATGGAACCCATAGTTTATTAAAAGCAGCAAAAACTGTATGGTTGGAGGAGAATAAAGGCTGTGAACATCGCTTCCATCATGTCTCGACGGATGAAGTTTATGGTACTTTATCCGCTAGCGATCCAGCATTTACAGAAACGACCCCCTACGCGCCAAACTCGCCTTATGCAGCAAGCAAAGCTGCTTCTGATCATATCGTACGAGCCTATCAACATACCTATGGTTTAAATACGACGACCAGTAATTGCTCCAACAATTATGGCCCTTATCAATACCCAGAAAAGCTTATTCCATTAGCAATCTCGAATTTATTGCGCGGTAAAGCCGTACCGATCTATGGTGATGGCCAACAGATTCGCGACTGGCTCTATGTGGATGATCATAATCGTGGCATCGATTTGATTATCCGCACCGGGCGGATTGGTGAGACTTATAATATTGGCGGCAATAACGAACAGACTAACCTGAATTTGATTCATACCCTCTGTGCGCTATTAGATGAGCGTTTCCCAGACTCCCCTCATGTTCCACATAAACAACTCATCACTTATGTGACAGATCGACCTGGTCATGATCGACGTTATGCTATTGATAATCGCAAGATTTGTCAGGAGCTAGGTTATAATCCTGCGGAAACCTTCCAATCAGGCTTAGCAAAAACCTTAGATTGGTATTTAAGTCATACTAGCTTCTGGCAAGCGGATGATATTCAACTGTTTGGTAGTCATGCAGCGGCTAAGGAGCCAGCTTAATGCAGTGTCGGATTTGTGGTAGCACGGGCGAACATAGCGTTTACACTGCTAAGGAAATGATGCTTGGTTTACGAGATGAGCATCGTTATTTCCAATGTACTGAGTGTAACTGCTTACAGATCGAGTCGATTCCAGAGAATCTAGCGGCTTATTATCCGAGCAATTATTATTCCTACTCCGCTCCTAATACGAGCAGCAAGCTTAAGCAACAATTGCTACGTCAACGTGATTACTATGCAGTGACCGGTAAATCTTTACTCGGCCATGCCTTAAGCTTAGCTGCCCCGAATAACAAACTTACGACCCTGCGACCTATTCAATTAAAACAAGACTCCCGCATTTTAGATGTAGGCTGTGGTGCCGGTTTATTATTAAATGCTTTGCGTGAAGCTGGCTTCACTCAGCTATTAGGTATCGATCCTTTTAATGCAGATACTATCCGCTATCCCAATGGCTTGGTTATTGAAAAGCGGGATATTTTTAGCGAAACGGATGAGTGGGATTTGATTATGTTTCACCACTCCTTCGAGCATTTAGTCGAACAACAGAAAACTCTAGAGCAGGCTCAACGCTTACTTGCTAAAGGTGGGACTGTTTTATTGCGGGTACCGACAGTATCTTCTTATGCTTGGCAACACTATGGCGTCAATTGGTCGCAATTGGATGCGCCACGTCATCTGTTTTTGCATTCAGTAGAGAGCATTCAAAAACTCGCAGAACAGACTGGTTTCACAGTTAGCCACATTCAATATGACTCCAACGCTTTCCAATTCTGGGGTAGCGAGCAATACGAACAAGATATTGCTTTACGCTCAGAGCGCTCTTGGGCAGAAAACCCAGCAAACTCGCCTTTCACTGCGGAACAGATTAAGCAATTTGAACATCGGGCTCGCGAGTTAAATGCGCTGAATAAAGGTGATCAAGCTGCTTTTTATTTGCGTAAAGCCTCATGAATGTTAAACGTAAAATATTCGCCATCTCCTCACCAGGCGGGCATTGGATCCAGCTCACCCGTTTATGTGCTGGTTTAGAAGCAGAGCATGAGATTGTCTATGCACTGCCAGATAAGCTGTTTAAACCTAAGCGGGATCAGAAAATTTATTCTGTGATTGATGTGAGTGCAGACGATAAATGGAAGTTGCTCCCTTGTGCACTGCAAGTCGGCTATATTTTGTTAAAAGAACGTCCACAGGTGATTTTATCTACAGGCGCTGCCCCTGGTGTAGTCGCTATTTTACTGGGCAAGCTATTGAGGATTCGTACCATTTGGGTAGATAGCATTGCCAATGTACAAAAAATTTCCCGCTCAGGTGAGTTAGTCAAAAAACGGGCTGATGTATTTTTAACTCAATGGGAACATTTGAGTGATGCACAGCAAATCTTATTTAAAGGCTCCGTTTTATGATTTTTGTAGCTGTCGGCACTCAATTTCCCTTTGATCGATTGATTCGCTGTGTAGATGAATGGGCGCAGGCTCATGGCGTTGAGGTGGTAGCTCAAATTGCTACCGGAACCTATTTGCCTGTCTATGCCCGCTATGAGCGCTTTATGACAACCGAAGTTTTCAATCAAACCCTGCAAAAAGCTAGCTTGATTATTTCGCATGCTGGCATGGGTAATATCATCACAGCGATTGAAAGCAGCAAACCGATTATCGTCATGAATCGCCAATTTGAACTCGGTGAACATCGCAACAATCATCAAGCGGATGGTTTAGAGTGGATGTCTAAATTGCCCGGTGTTTATACTGCAACAAGTTGTGCAGCTTTAACTGCTTTATTAGACCAACATGAAAACCTGCAAGCGGGTGGACAAGTTGGCGTTGAGCGTCGGCAAAACCTGATTAATTTCATTGATCAAGCGATACGAGCTTAAACTATGAAATTGAACAACCCCTCTTTACTATGGCAAACAGCGTTCTCAATCCTTGCACGCTTTGCAGGGGTGGGTTTAAATTTTGCAGTCGCTATCATTATCACACGTACACTGCCTATGAATGAAGCAGGCATGTTATTCATGCTGATGACTTTAGTAACGGGCATCTCATTGTTTAGTCGTGTCGGTGTAGAGCAATGGCTAGTTAGAGAAGTGGCCGGTTTACCTGAGCATGGCTTGGCGCAAGCCCAATTACGCCATTTATACAGTGCTTTTAGGCTGTTGCTTATTAGTAGTATCGTTTTCATGCTGATCTGGCTAGCGATTAGTCCGGTGGTGAAACGAAACTTATTTGATGGTGATATTCAGCTAGCTTGGTTGTGGATTGCGGCTTTAGGAATTTTCTTCTTTAATCTGGTCATGACCAACTCTGCCTTCATGAAGGCAGCACATCATATTTCTGAATCCTTATTGATTCAAAATGCACTGCCTGCTATCTGTATGATGCTGGTGATTCTAGTATTTTGGCCGCTATTTCCTGTTGATCAAAATTACCTATGGATTTATACACTCTCAGTGGTATTAGCAGGCTTAGTTTCCTTTTATTGGTTACGTGCTTGGTTACCCGTTTTAAAATCATCTAGTGATCCTATTTCACGCCAATCCGTTTTGCAAAGCTCGCTGCCTTTAGCACCCGTGTCCTACTTTGCTTTCATGATGCTATGGGCAGATACCTTAATGACCGGTTGGTTATTAAATAATGAAGATGTAGCTTTATTCACGGTAGCAGCACGCCTATCCTTTGTAAGCGGTTTTTTTCTAGGTGCTTTGGATGCAACTATTTATCCACGCCTGTTACGTATGCATAAGCAAAATCCAGACAGACTACGCAAGTTCTTCTGGCAAGCGACACTCCTTGTTGCAGCTGTTTTATCTGCAGTTACTTTAGTCATAGCCTTAGTCGGCAAACCCGTTTTAGCGGTCTTTAATGAAGGTTATGTGCAAGCAGCAACCACCCTAGTCATCTTGCTTTTAGGTCAATTAGTCCGCGGTTTAGGCATTACTTTCTCTTTTATGTTCATCATCCGTGAGCAAGTGCGCTATCTTAACAGCTTATTATTTATTGCCTTGCTTGCGAACCTATTGGCTAATTGGCTATTGATTCCTCAATATGGGATCGAAGGCGCTGCTATGGCAACTTTAGCTGCGAACTTACTCTTAACGGGTGGAGTTATCGTATTTTTCTTCAAAAACCGCCTGCTAAGTAGCTATGCTTAGACAACTATGCTAAGAATTCTTGCCGTTTTATTTGTAATTTCGATTTTCATTCCAGTTGAATTCTTTGTGATGGCTGGAACGGTGCGTATTGAAACTTACCGGGTTATCCTCGCCCTCACTTTGATCTATGCCTTCTTTAATTTCCGTACAGTATTAAAACGTGCGGATCTGACTGATGTGCTGCTTTTAGGGTTGATTGTGCTAGCCTTTGCCAGTTTCTGGGCTAACCATAGTTTACAAAAGGCGATCGAATCGACTGGCCTCTACTCCTTAGAAACCTTAGGAGCCTTCTATTTAGCCAAATTATTTATTACTACACCTGAGCGTTTTTACCGCATCAACTTAGCTTTTATTAGTATTTTAGTGCTGCTCACCTTGCCTGCAGTGTATGAAGCTGTATCCCATCACCGGATTTTACACGAATGGGCAGAACGCGTTACAGGTCACTTATCAATCGATTATCGTCTTTATACGGAATACTATATTCGTGGCAGTATTATGCGTACCACCAGCGTATTTGCTCACCCCATTCTGTATGGTACTTTAGCTGCCCTATTCTTCCCTTTTGCGATTCTGCTCTTCTGGCGTCAACAGAAATTTAGACAGTTACTAGCAGTGATAGGCTTGAGCATTTCCATGCTTACTACACTATCCTCAGCACCTTTATTGTCTTTGATTTTCCAAGCCTTTACCGTGTTATTAGTTAAATTTTGGCATACTGCGCGGCGCTTCTGGGTCGCTCTGTTTTTTAGCGGTTTAGCGGCTGCTATGCTTATTCAAGCTTTATCTAATCGCGGCTTTTTTGGAATTTTAATCTCTTACCTAACGTTTAATCCCAATACGGGCTATTTCCGCATGTTACAGTGGGAATACAGTATGGATGATATCCTTGATAACCCTATCTTAGGCATTGCTCACAATGATTGGACCCGTCCTTATTGGAAAGATTGGATGGGCGATAGTATTGACAGTTTCTGGTTACTTGTTACCCTACAACACGGTATTTTTGCTTTTGTTCTGTTGCTGACAGCTTGTCTGTATGCGGTTTTTAGCGTGTTAAACCAAGTACATCGGCAGCATGAAAATGTGAAGTGGATGGTCACGGCTTGGATCCTATCTTTCATGTCTTTGATTTTAATAGGATTTACGGTCGACTACTTTGACAAATTACAGCCAATGTTTTTCTTCACACTCGGCGCTATGTCTTGGGCAAAATATAATCTAATGCCAGAAACACCCCATTCAGATAGTCAGGCACTATCAACTTGGGCTCAGGGGAAATCAACTATATGAAGCCGCGCTTCGTCAGTCAAAAAGTATTCATGTGGATACTCAGTTTTAGACACAGCCTACTCTATGCCTACAATTGGTATTTAAGATCTTTTTATGGAATGAAATTACATCCTAGTGTGCGCATTTCCTTAAAAGCTCGTGTTGATAAAACTAACCCTACTGGCTTGGCTATTGGTGAAGAAACGATGGTAACTTTCGATAGCATTATCCTTTCCCATGATTATGCGACTGAACGCCATGCAGGTGCTTATCAGCAGATGACTCAAATAGGTAAGCGTTGCTTTATAGGCTGTGGCTCTATCATCATGCCTGGCATTAGTATTGGCGACGAATGTATTATTGCTGCTGGTAGCGTGGTTACTAAAGATGTTCCCTCTGGCTCGGTTGTAGCAGGTAATCCCGCCAGTGTGATCCGAACTGGCATCCATACCAAACCGTATGGACGCTTGATTAATCCGGACACTTCGGCTAAGGCTGAGACAACCCCTACTAATACAACCTTAGCTAGCGCTGCTTTCAATGAAACCGCTAGTTAGTATTATTTTAGTTTCTTACAACACCGCTGAGCACACAATAAAAGCTCTACGGTCGGTTCAAGAGCAAACTAAGCAAGCTTATGAAATTATCGTAGTAGACAATCAGTCTAGTGATAATTCGGTAGCTGTGATACGTGCAGCTTTTCCAAGGATTCAATTAATCGAAAGTGCTGAAAACTTAGGTTTTGCTGGTGGGGTTTGTAAAGGGGTTGAAAAAGCTCAGGGTAGTTATTTACTCCTCTTAAACCCAGACACTCTAGTGCTAGATGCCGCTATTGATAAGCTGCTAAGCTTTGCCGAACAACATCCTAGTAACGGCATTTGGGGTGGAGTTACTTTAAATAATGACCTTAGTTTAAATACTCAACATGCTTGGTCTAAACCAGACTTTGCTTCTTTGCTCTTCAGTGCCTTAGGTTTGAGTAAAGTCTTTAGCACGAGTTGCCTATTTAATCACGCCAATTATGGCTGCTGGCAGCGCGACACGGTTAAAGAAGTGGATATTCTTTCTGGCTGCTTCTTTTTAATCAAACGACAGGTTTGGGATGAATTAGGGGGCTTGGATCCTACCTTCTTTATGTATGCCGAAGAAGCTGATCTTTGCTTACGTGCTAAAGCCAAAGGCTATCAACCCATCGTCACACCAGATGCACGCATAATCCATCATGGTGGTGTGAGTCACTCTCGCTTTTCTGGGAAATTAATTAAGCTACTTAAAGGTAAAGTGGAGCTGATCAATCGGCATATCAGCACTTGGAAACGCCCCGTTTTCAAAGCCCTACTCTGGCTTTATGTCTTTAACAAATACGCCCTACACCGTTTGCTAAAACCTAACTCAGCCCAGACTCAAGAGTGGCAAACCGTTTATCAAGCCCGTGATAACTGGCTCAAAGGATATTCAGCATAAATGCCTAGCATTATCGTTCCTGCACATAATGAAGCCACTGTGATTCGTGCTTGTTTAGATAGTCTTTTACAGCAGCCGGGAGTGGATCGCATCATTGTCGCTTGCAATGGTTGTACCGATACAACAGCCGCGATTGTGCAACAAGAATATCCACAAGTATTATGTCTTGATATCGCCACACCTTCCAAAGTGAATGCCCTTAATGAAGCTGAAAAGCATGTATTGTCATGGCCAGTTTTTTATATTGACGCAGATACTAAGCTTTCTGCTGGAGCAATCGAAAAAATTACTGCCGTCATGGCCCAAGGGCCGCTCTTATTGGCCGCACCTGAACCTGTAATTGATACCTCGCGCTCTTCTTGGTTAGTGAAACAATATTATCAAGTCTGGTTATCTCTGCCTTATATCCGTGAAGGTGTGGTTGCCACGTGTAGCTTTGTCATTTCTGCTGAAGGACGAAAGCGCTTTAGTAATTTTCCTAATGTAATCAATGATGATGGCTTTGTGCGCTGCCAGTTTGCGCCGGACGAGCGTGGTAATGTTAGCGGTACACAAGTATTCATTACCGCCCCACAGAACCTTAAGTCACTGATTAAAATTAAGACCAGGGCACGTTTAGGCAATATGCAATTAGCTGCTGCTAATTTGTGCACGCGATCACAAGACAAGCCTTACTCGCAAATTATGCGAGCTAAATTATTTAGCAAAGATTTCTTCTCTGTCAGTATTTATATAGCGATTGCTACTCTGATTCGTCTACGCGCCAAGCAACAATTGAAACATTTATCGAGCTATCGATGGGAGACTGACCATAGTTCTCGCCAAGTTCAATCCTGATAAACCTAACGATTGTCATAAAAAGTCCTACATTTGTATTTTTTTTACGACATAACTTGCTGAATTAAGCTATATTTAATGGCAGAATAGCGGCCGATTTGAGTGTCTGTTTGCCGCAAAAATCGAGTTTTGCTTGCAGAACAGCTGTTTAAGACAAATCAGCTACCCATTCACATTTTGTTACAATGTGGGATTGGTGTTGTTTTTTTGTCAAAATAGTTGAATGATGAGCAATGTGACAATAAAGCCCTGCTCCGTAAGGTGTCAGGATAAGACTATGTGGATGGAATATATCGATGGTCGATAAAAAAATCAGTTCTGAACTCGTCTACCGCAGTGCAGATACCCTGGTTATTTTAAACATTGTACTTTTAGCATCCCTTTATGATCCTAACTATGACTTCCTCAATGGCTATTTAGCGGCAGGTTTAGGGGCTTCTCTAATTTTTGGCTTAGTAGGACGCTTTACCGATATTTATACCTCTTGGAGTGGTCGTCCTTTCTTCCGCGACGAAGCGATGCGGACAGTAGTGACCTGGCTCACTACCTTCTTCCTCCTAGTCTTTATTATCTTTATTGCAAAAACCTCTGAGCAATTCTCTCGGGTTGTACTAGTGGCTTGGCTAGTGACTACACCTTTACTGCTAGTCTTTAGCCGTTATACCTTAAGGGTGTTGTTATCTCATCTGAAACGGATTGGGATTCGTAATCGTAATATTGCCATTGTGGGCATTACTGAAACAGGCTTGCGCTTTGCAGATTCGATCAATAACCAGCCTGAATCCGGTCTACAAGTAGCTGGGTTTTATAGTGTTGATTCAGACACGGTTAGTTTGCCAGGCAATTATGCCAAGATTGGTCAAACTGAAGATCTGTTAGAAGCCGCACGTAATGGGACTTGGGATCAAATCTACTTGGCATTACCTACACAAAATCAAAACTTTTCTAGCCACCTGATTAGCCAGCTTGCTGATACCATCACACCAGTTCGCTTGATTCCTGATAACTTTACCCACGCGCTCTTACATAATAAATATTTAGAAATTGCTGATACACCCGTTTTATGTATCTATGATGCGCCTCTTTCAGCCCAACGTGCTTTTATTAAGCGTGCTGAAGATTTAATTATTGGTAGTTTAATTCTTATCTTAATTCTACCCATCATGGCTATGATTGCCTTAGCTATTAAAGTAACCTCGCCCGGCCCAGTACTGTTTAAGCAAGCCCGGCATGGTTTAAGAGGTGAAGAGTTTCAAGTTTGGAAATTCCGCACCATGACAGTTTGTGAAAATGGTAATGTGATTAAACAAGCTACCCGCAATGATGTACGTGTCACTAAAGTAGGTGCTTTCCTACGGAAAACATCCTTGGATGAACTACCTCAGTTCTTCAATGTACTTCAAGGACATATGTCGATTGTAGGGCCACGCCCTCATGCGGTTGCGCATAACGAGGCTTATAGAACACTGATTCCGGGCTACATGCAACGGCATATGATGAAGCCCGGTATTACCGGTTGGGCTCAGGTCAATGGCTGGCGTGGTGAAACGGACACTTTATATAAAATGCAAAAGCGTGTTGAGTGTGATATGGAATATATTCGCTCATGGAGTTTATGGCTAGACTTACGCATTATTGTAGCGACGGCTTTCAAAACCTTGTCAGACAAAAATGCTTACTAAAATACCCTTAAGCCTCAACCACCTTGAAACTTGATCAGCTCACCTTCACTCGCTACATTGCTGCCTTAACAGTTGTCTTTTTTCACTTTGGTCAACAGGCGTTTCCTGCCACCCATGCATGGTGGCATCCGGTAGTTACCGCTGGCCCAATAGCAGTGAGCTTTTTCTTTGTGCTCTCTGGTTTCATTATGGCGGTTGCTTATTATCAGCCTGACCGCCCGAAGATCAATAAACTTAAATATTGGCTCGCACGATTTGCACGCATTTATCCTGTTTACTTATTAGCCTTAACTTTGATGATTCTTGCTAATCTAAAAACAGATGGGCGTGACCCTATGGCGGTTGGCTTAAGCCTAAGTATGTTACAGGCTTGGATACCGGGATATGCGATGGTACTTAACTCCCCTGGCTGGTCGCTCTCAGTCGAAGCTTTGTTCTATTTGTGCTTCCCGTTTTTACTCTATTTTGTAAATACTCAAGGCCTAAAGAAGCTAGCTGTACTTAGTTTAGTACTTTGGCTAAGCACTCAATTCTTACAAATAATCTTGCACAACTCTAGTAGCTATACAGCTAAAGGTATTTTGCATGAGTTTATTTACTATCATCCCTTAATGCACTTAAGTACTTTCATGCTTGGCCTAGTCGTAGGTGTTGCTTTCTGCAAGGGTCAATTTCGTAAGCTAGATCAAGCTTGGAATGGATTAGCTCTATTGACTCTTACCCTAGTTGTCATTCTGTTACTCGCCTATGAGAAAGGTTTTGAGCAACAACTAGGCTTCTTGATTGACTACAATAATGGATTAATTGCACCTGTATTTTTAGCTATTTTAGTACTCTTAGCTGTGAATACAGGATGGACTAAGCGCTTCATGTCTCTACCTTTTTTAGTATTACTAGGCGAAGCGAGTTATTCATTGTATATTCTGCAGCGGCCGGCTTACGGAATTTACGATCGAGTTTTAGGCCATTGGTTACCTTTAGATGCTAATCTGCACTATTATCTATTTGCGATCTTGCTAACCGTAGCCTCTATTTTATCTTTTAAATATATGGAAACACCGCTACGGCGTTTGATCAACTCATTTTACGGTTCATCTGAGAAAGCTAGCTCCAGCCCTTAAGCCTATGCACACTCGCTTTCCACAAGATACAATGCTGCGTTTGAGTCCAACTGAACTACGCTAAACTGCCGCGAATACGATTAACCCCAAGATATTATTTATACCGATTATGAATCAGAACACTGCAAGTCAAGTCAATGGAACTCATTATGTTCCAACTTACGCAAAGGCTCAGGATACTCTCGATCTGCGTGAATTTTGGAAGACTCTGGTGCGTCAGAAAAAATTGGTATTGGGTATCGTGGCTGCAACTCTGTTGTTGGCCTTAGTCTTAACTTTTTTAAGTAGCCCTGTCTATCGCGCCACAGCGACTTTGCAAGTTGAGCGCGAAGCTACCAAAGTGGTTAATGTAGATTTCTTAAATAACGGCGATATTCGTGACACCCGTGACTTCTATGCGACCCAATTTGAATTAATTAGAAGTTATTCGGTGATTGAAAAAGTCATCGATAAGTTACAATTAACAGAAGATGTCATTCGCCGCTCTTTATTAGGCAAGATTAAAAGCGCTTTTTCGCCAATCGATGCAGCTAATAGCAAAACCGCTTTAGCCAATGCCATTATGGACAATTTGGATATAGAGCCTATTAAGAATTCGCGCTTAGTCGCCATTCATTTTGATGCCTCTAGTCCTGAAAAAGCGGCTGAAGTAGCCAATGCGATTGTAGAAGAGTTTGTGAACAGCAATCGTGCCCGTCGTTTGGAATTAACAGGTGGCGCACAAACCTTTCTGCAACAACAAATTCAAGAAGCCAAAGGCAAGTTACAAGAAAGTGAAAAAGCACTTAATGCTTACGCTAAAGAAAACACCATTATTAATCTAGATGACAAAGAATCCACCACTAGCTCGCATAAAATTATGCGTTTATCTGAAGAGCTCGTGAAAGCTGAAAGCGAAGCCATCATCGTAGAAACTGATCCTGCCCGTCAAACTGAACTCGCTGCCGCTAGAAAACGCGCTGAATTACTGCGTGATGCCTTAAGTGAAGAAGAAAAAAAGGCCTTGATCTATCAAGATAGTCGCGTTGCATATAACACTTTAGAGCGTGAAGTCGAAACGAACCAAGCACTCTACCAAGGCTTGTTGCAACGCTTAAAAGAGATCAATGTAGCCGGTGAGGCTGGTAGTAATAATCTCAGCATTATTGATAAAGCATTACCACCCTTACAAAAATTCAAGCCTAAATTGTCTACTAATCTCACTTTTGCAGGCTTATTAGGTCTATTTTTAGGTATTGCAGCTGCGTTCTTACGTGAATTCATGGATGACAGTGTTAAAGATATTAATGAGCTAGAGCGCCAAACTCGCTTGCCCGTATTAGGCTTAGTACCTGCTGTTAATGAAACCGATCCCAAGAAAATTTCACAACTGGTCTTGAATTCACCAAAATCTGCTTTAGCAGAAGCCTTCCGCTCTTTACGCACAACCGTCCGTTTTAAGCTACGGGAACAGAATGAAAAGGCGATTTTGTTCATTACCAGTGCTCGCGCGAATGAAGGGAAAACGACTATAGCTATGAATTTAGCTAGTGCTTTTGCCCATACGGGTAATCGGGTTTTACTGATTGATGCTGATTTGCGTAATCCATCTCTACACAAATTAATTGGCACTCGTAATCAGCAAAACCTAGTAGGCTATCTATCTGGTGAGTACCCTTTAGATCAATTATCGCAAGCCTCGAATGTGCCTAATTTGGATATTGTTGTGGCAGGTAGCCCACCTACTGACCCAGCTGAGCTGTTAGCCAATACAAAGATGGAAACACTACTTAGGACTGCAGGCCAGCATTATGATGTCATTATTATGGATGGCCCACCTATTTTAGGCCTAGCCGATGCCATGATTCTTACCTCTTTAGCAAATATTACGTTGCTGACTGTACATGCCAATGATACCAGTACCAGCACGATCAATAATGCATTGAAGCGTTTACAAGAAACAGGTACTAATGTATCCGGTATTATCTTGAATCAAGTAAAAGATGCTGGGCGCTTGGGGTATGGTGATGATTACTATCACTATCCCAACAAAGTTTGAGGATTTATTAGCTGAAAGGAAGTCAAGATGTCGATAGCTCTAGCACTGCACGTATTAGCGATCACAGTGTGGGTCGGCGGGATGTTTTTCGCTTATATGGTGTTGCGCCCGATTGCTGCTAGTCAGTTGCAACCGCCGCAGCGTTTACCCCTGTGGCAAGGAGTATTTAGTCGTTTCTTTCCTTGGGTATGGGCAGCGATTGCTTTGATTTTGGCTTCAGGCTATTGGATGCTGTTTGGCCCTTATGGTGGAATGAAGAATGCTCCAGTCTTCATTCACCTTATGCATACCCTAGGTTTGGTTATGATGGCCATCTTTCTACATGTATTTTTCGCACCCTATAAGCGTCTAACCCACTATGTTCAACAATCTAACTGGCAAGAAGCAGGTAAAGCTTTAAATCAAATCCGCTTTTTAGTAGGCCTGAATCTTCTGATTGGTTTGATCACTATTGTCATTGGTGCGGCGGGTAAATATTGGTTGTAAACGTCAGTGAACCCGTGATGACGGTTGCTGAATTGCCTGTTCAAGCTTTACAGCAACTGTTAACACAGTATGGACTAAGCTTGTGTCTAGTAGAGCCGCAAGCGAGCATTCCCGGCAGCTATTGGGGTGAATCAGAAGCGGGGATGATTGGACGAACTATTTATATACGCCCTGATACACCAATGCACTCTTTCTTGCATGAAACCTGCCATGTCATCTGTATGGATGAAGTTCGTCGAGCGCAACTGCATACCGATGCGGGCGGCGAAACTTCAGAAGAAGATGCAGTATGTTATTTGCAGATTATCCTAGCTGAACAATTCCCCAGCTTTGGCAAAGCAGGTGCTCTATTAGATATGGATCGTTGGGGCTATACCTTTCGTTTAGGTTCTGCACAAGCTTGGTTTGAAGAGGATGCAGAAGATGCGCGGCTGTGGCTCATACAGCAGGATTTGCTAGACGAGGATAATCAGCCGATTTTTAAATTGCGTGTTTAAACAATAAAAAAAGGGACAGTTCACACTATCCCCTATTTACTTCAAGCAATCTTTAGAAACTATTTAAACAGTTAAAGCACTAGAACCACGTGCTATCCCCATACTACCAGAGCGTACCACTTCCATAATCCGCGCTTCACTCAAGGCTTGTAAGAAGGCATCGAGCTTAGAGCGATTGCCGGTCACTTCAATTGTATAAGTTTTATCACTGACATCAATAATGCGGGCGCGGAAAATATCCGTTAAGCGCTTCACTTGATCACAAGAGCCATGCTTTTGCACATCGACTTTGACCAGCATCATCTCACGCTCAATGTGCGGATAATCGTTTAAATCCATCAGCTTCACCACATCAACCAGTTTATGGAGTTGCTTCATGATTTGCTCAACGATTTCTTCACTGCACAAAGTGACCAAAGTCAAACGTGATAAAGTAGCGTCCTCAGTGGGTGCTACGGTCAGCGATTCAATGTTATAGCCGCGTGCTGAGAATAAGCCAGATACCCGCGACAAGGCACCTGCTTCGTTTTCCATTAAAATGGAAATTACATGCCGTGTTTCGTCACTCATCGCTTACACCAAGATCATTTCATTGTGACCAGCATTGGCTGGAACCATCGGATAAACATTGCTTTCACGCTTAGTAATGAAATCCATAAACACTAAACGATTCTTCATTGCCATCGCTTCTTTCAATGCCCCTTCGACATCGCCAGGCCGCTCAATACGCATACCCACATGGCCATACGCTTCAGCCAATTTGACGAAATCAGGCAAAGCATCCATATAGGACATCGAATAACGCTTCTGATAGAAGAACTCTTGCCACTGCCTTACCATCCCTAAATAGCCATTATTCAGAGTGATAACCTTAATCGGCAATTGATATTGCATACAGGTCGATAGCTCTTGGATATTCATTTGAATACTGCCATCACCGGTAATACAGGCCACCGTGGCATCCGGATAAGCAATTTGCACGCCCATCGCAGCAGGCAAACCAAAGCCCATCGTCCCTAAGCCACCGGAATTAATCCAACGATTAGGCTTATCAAACTTGTAGAATTGGGCAGCCCACATCTGGTGTTGGCCTACATCAGAGGTGACATAAGCATCACCGCCTGTGACTTCCCAGAGTTTTTCCACTACAAACTGCGAGCGAATCGACTCATTATCTTGTTCATATTTAAGACAATCTGCCTTGCGCCACTCATTGATTTGTGCCCACCAAGCACTGATATCGGCTGTTTGCCAATCTTTACGTGAGTGCAATTCGTCTAGCAAATCCCGCAAGACATGTTTTACATCACCTACAATCGGAATATCGACCTTCACATTTTTCGAAATAGAAGCTGGGTCGATATCAACGTGGATGATTTTCGCGTGCGGGCAGAATTTCTCGATATTGCCTGTTACCCGGTCATCAAAGCGTGCGCCAATGGCAATGACTAAATCCGACTGGTGCATCGCATGATTGGCTTCATAAGTCCCGTGCATGCCAAGCATACCGACAAATAGAGGATCAGTTGCAGGATAAGCACCTAAGCCCATTAAAGTATTCGTAACTGGAAACTTTAAGGCGCGTGCTAATTGAGTTAGCTCAGCAGCTCCACCGGATAAAACTACGCCACCACCGGTATAAAGGATCGGACGCTGGCATTCCAACATTAAATCAATAGCACGCCGAATTTGGCGCTTATTGCCTTTAACCGTAGGATTATAAGAGCGAATACTGATTTCTTTTGGATACTCAAACTCACAACGAGCTGCGGTAATATCCTTTGGAATATCCACTAGCACTGGCCCTGGACGACCCGTACTGGCAATATAAAAGGCTTTCTTAACTGTTGCAGCTAAGTCCTTAACATCAGTCACTAAGAAATTATGCTTCACGCAGGGACGCGTAATCCCAACGATATCCACTTCTTGGAAAGCATCATTGCCGATTAAATGGCGTGGAACTTGCCCTGTAAACACTACCAGCGGTACGGAGTCCATGTACGCATCGGCAATCCCGGTGACCGCATTGGTTGCGCCAGGGCCTGAAGTGACTAACACCACACCAGGTCTATTAGTAGCCTTAGCATAGCCTTCAGCTGCATGCACAGCTGCTTGTTCGTGTCGGACCAGAATATGGTTGACATGCTCGGCTTCTTTGTAGAGCGCGTCATAAATATGTAACACTGCCCCACCCGGATAACCGAAAATGGTTTCAACCCCTTCTGCCTTTAGACACTCAACGAATATCTCGGCACCAGTCAGTTCCACACTTAACTCCTGATTAAGGATTTATAAAGAAAAGAGCCGAATCATAATATGAATTCAGCGATAATTCACGTGACTAGATGGGTTATAGCGGTTTTTTTTGCTTCAATGCAGCAATAAAGACAAAATCAGTGGCAAGGTCAGTAGAGACAGTAAGGTTTGTCCAGTAATCATCCCAGCCATCAATTCAGCATTACCACCGAGTTGACGAGCTAAGATATAGGCAGATGGTGCGGTGGGTAAGGCTGCAAAAATCACTAAGATAGCACTTGAAGTTGCATCTAATCCCAAGCTTAAGGCTATGCCATAAGCCAACGCAGGCACGACTAACAACTTTAAGGCTGAACTCCAAAAGAACGGGGCATGAAGACCTTTTAAAGCCGCGAAGTTAAGACCCGCGCCTACGGCTAATAAACCTGCAGGTAGTGCCATTTGTCCTAATTGCTTAAATACATCCAGCACAATGCTTGGTAACTTCCAAGGCGAGAGATTTAATAGAATGCCAAGCACACAGGCTACTAATAAAGGATTAGTCGACAAGGATTTACATAAAGCACTTAGTCTTAGCTGCTTTTGTATATACAGCGAAAAGATCAGGACACATAAAATATTTACGACCGGAATCATCACAGCTAAGACCAAAGCACCTAAAGTGGGTGCTGGTGGTGGAAAAACCGTAGACAGTGCCAAGCCTATATAGGTACTGAAACGTACCACCGCTTGAAAAAATGAAGTGTAATCTGCGGCAGTTAAGTTTAGGCCTAGCTTAAAGGGCCAGCTGACTAAGCCTGCTAGCACAGGCACTAAGATAATCCCTACTATTAAGCGACTCGTTTCAGACCAATGAATTTGCGCCTGACTCAGATTAAGAATCAAGAGTGCTGGCAGCAGAATATAATAAGATACCTTTTCTACCGAAGGCCAAAAATCAGCTGGTAAGAAGTTAGTACGTTTAGCTAAATAGCCAAGCAGTAATAAAATAAAAATAGGCGAAATAGTGCTAAGAATGAGCGTCATGGTTGCGCATAGTAAAAAGCCCCTGCAGAACTAATCTGCAAGGGCTTTGAATAGATGGTGGTACGGTGTCTATCAATAATATTGAATAAACTATTGATGTAACAACATAAAATACAGACTAAACAATGAAGATACCAACAAAAGTACCAACATTTTTTAATCTACCCCTATGAAAGACAATCTTTCTATCTGCTAATGATGAATCTAAAGCCAATCAGATGAAAGGAAAACGTTAAGTTATAATGTCACTACAGCGCCTAAGCTGATCACTAAACAGCGGGAAACCTTCAACCCGCTTGGCGCTGATTTTCTTTGGAGGTTACACTGTGAAGGGGGGTATTGATGCCTGTCTACGAGCGTAAAGATTTTTTAAGTCTGACTAAGTTTGCAAAACTCCAAGCGGACGACTTAGGTGATGAACCTGATTTGTGTTTGTCCCTTAAGGAGTTGATTCGGGTCGGGGCGAAGGTTGCAGTTCGTGCAATTGGCGATGCTGGCAATGGTCAAATAGGTTATTGGTGGCGGGAAGGACAGTGGGTCTATGATGAAGAATCTGGAGCTGGAGGCTGGTTCTTTTTAACAGATGAATGTATTGAGCGATTGATAGGTTCTGGTGGTGAGGAACTAGAGTGGAGTGATTTTATTGTTGATGGTGAGTTGTTTAGGCTGGCCTCTGAACAGGATGTTGCCAAAGAATATGGGCTAGACTCACGTGTAATTAAGTCATATCCGAATCACTTCAAAGTAGGCGGAAGCTATAGGCTTTCGATTGAATCCTTGTATTTGTTGCGTGAGGATTTAGAAGGCAAAATAGATAGGGCAGTTTTATTCCCGCTAAGGGAGCAATCTTTAGATTTAAAAGGAAAACCAACAGAACAGCATGAGTGGATGAGGGATTATGAAGCACAGCATAAAATAGATACTGCTAAACCGCTCCCTGATGAGGTTATTCAAGCTTACGAAGCTGCCGCAATAAAAGTTGGTATGACTAAAAATATTTTTAGGGATAGATGCAGAGAAAGAGACCCAAAAGTTCGAGGCATTGATCGGAGAACATTAAAAAAATAACAAAAATATTTCTCCCCCCCCATTGCACCCCCATGATGTAGTTGTCATTAAATCCAAAGCCATTGAAAACGAAGTACCACGGAGTACACAACAATGGCGAATCAAAGCAAAGCAAGTCAAACCATCCCCGCACTATCCGCTCAAGATCGTGCAGTCAAATTGCCCGAAGTGGTTCAACTAACGGGCAAATCCAAAACCTCTATTTATCGAGAAATCAAAGCTGGGCGTTTTCCGGCGGGGTTTTCTATCGGTATTCGTGCGCGAGCATGGTCGCTGAATGCTGTCAATAGTTGGCTGGAGCAGTGCAAGCAGGGTGCACAATAATGGTTCTTAAGAAAGGGAGTGACCCCACAAAAAAGCCGCCTGATGGGGGCGGCTCTAAAAAACAGTATATTCAAACATCGAAGCCTGATTTTACAAGCAATTATGCGGCTGTGGAAGCTTTTAAAGACTTTGCGGCTAGCCGTGGCCTGATCATTCCTGTGGTTGAGGCTGATGGCAAAATTCATCGTTTTTACGTAGAGGGTGATAAACGCGGGTCTCTAAATGGTTTTTATTCATACTTTAGCTACCCGGTGGCAGCGGGTGGGGTGGGTTCGTGGAAAACGGGAGAGTCTTATACATGGTGCGCGAAGCCTAGCAAACAACTCAATGATTCAGAACGTGAGGCACTTAAGCAACAATACCATCAAGCCCGCCTACAACGCCAAACCGAAACACAGCAAGCACAAGCACAGGCCGCTATCAAAGCACGTACTATTTTGGCGCAAGCTGTATCGGCTGAACCGAATCATCCCTACTTAATGCGCAAGCAGATTCCGGCGCAAACGTTGAAGGTCTACAAGGGCAGCGTCTTAGCCGAACTACGCGATAGTGAGGGCGTATTGCATTCACTGCAATTTATCAAACCCGATGGCGGCAAGTTCTTCTTATCCGGTGGGCGTACTAAAGGTGTATTTCATACCTTGGGTGACTTGGAGCAAAGCACCACTATTTATATCTGTGAAGGGTTAGCCACCGCCTGCACCGTGTACCAGTGGAAACAAAGCGCCACGGTTGCCGCCATGAATGCAGGGAATTTGCTCCCTGTAGGTTTGGCACTGCGTCAGGCTTATCCAACCGCACGACTCGTGTTTGCAGCGGATAATGACCGCTATAACTCAGTAGGAAATATTGGCAAAGACAAAGCCGAACAAGCAGCGCGGATGGTCTCAGGTTGGGTACTGTTGCCTGAGTTCGCCCACGACTCCCAAGGTACAGATTGGAATGACTGGTTTATAGAGTCTGGTGGAGTATGCCCATGAAAGAATATGCAATGAATCCGGTGGTCGACCATGTAAAGTTAATTAATTGCACATCTGTTGTACCTAGACCCGTCGAGTGGGTGTGGAATGAGTACCTACCTAAGCATAAATTAACCTTGTTAGTGGGTGCACCCAAAACAGGTAAAACTTTGTTAGCGCTCGATATAGCGGCGACTGTGACTAGTGGTGGCTTATTTCCAGATGGGACTAAGGCCGAGCAAAGCCCTGTGATTTTTTGGACAAGTGAGGATGATTTAGACGATACCATCAAGCCGCGTTTTGTGGCAGCCGGTGGAAAAGAATCCAACTTCTATTTTGTCGGCAACACGGTGAGTGCTAATCAGCACCAGCCGTTTAATCCTTCAGTCGATATGCCGCTCTTAATTCAGTCTATTGAGCAAATGCCCAAAAAGCCTGCCTTATTAATTATTGATCCTATCGTTAGTGTCTCTAAAGATATGAACAATGCTTTAGAGGTGAGGATGTCACTTGCGCCTGTGATTGAGATCGCTCAGCGCTATGGGATGGCCGTGTTAGGGATTACACACTTTAGAAAGTCAGTGGGGGAGGCTGGTAATTTGGGCGAGCGAATTATAGGTAGTTCTGCTTTTCTACAAGTCGCTCGTATGATTTGGTATGCCATCAAACCACCCAATGCCGAAGGGGAGCGGGTATTTTTCAAAGGGGACACTAATCTATCCGAGGCCGAAGAAGGGTTTCTTTATGAAATTGAAAGCAAGGAGGCGGTTTTTCCAGACCATCAACTAATCATAAAAACCGCTGGCATTATTTGGGGTGAAAAACTTCAAGGGGATGACCTACAAGCCTTTATTAAACCAGAAAAAACTAATGATCTGACGAGCGTACAGGGAGAAGCTGAGGCATTTTTGAAGCGGTATCTAGCCACGGGTGCACGTTTGAAGGCAGATATTGACGAAGAGGCCGATAATTTAGGCTTAAGTGACAAAGCTTTACGCCGTGCTAAGAAAATTTTAGGTATTCTCCACCGAAAAAGGCGCGGTGATGCTAAGACGGAATGGTTTTTTCCTCAACAACTTGACCAAGGTACACACACGGAGAAAGTTGTCCAACTTGTCCAAGTTGTCCACCCTGAGCTAGAAAATCAGATTGAAGAGTTTGAGTTATGACCTTAGCTGAGCTGGTGCATTAGTGCCAGCGGCTGAGTATTTGCTTGGCGGTCATTGGCGACCGCCTGCAAGTCAAAGCAGCTAGGGGCATCGTCACTGCTGACCTGTTGGAAGGCTTCCAATATCATAAAATGATGCTAATCACACTACTGAGTACCAAGGTAGATCTGAATCTATCTGAAGATAGTTTAGAGGCTATTGAGGAGCGAGCCGCTTTAATCGAGTATGAGGGAGGGCTTGAACGTATCACAGCCGTGCAATTAGCGGTGATGAATAGAGATGCTTTAACAACTTGACCAAGGTACACACACTGAGAAAGTTGTCCAACTTGTCCAAGTTGTCCACCCTGAATAGCTTAATGAAGCTAGTTATGCCTAGTTGGACAACTTAGACAACTTGCCCTTGTTTTCAAGAATGTCTAGCTTAGGTCAAGTTATACAAAGTGCTTTATTGGCTGAGATTTTTAATTAACCTTTTTTGTGGTATTACTAAAGAAAGCGTAAAAACATCTCTCTGTCTGGACTATCAGAAGGGTTGGGGTACGTCTGCATAAAATGCAAACCCGTTGTTGTCTGTATTGACACCATGAAGTAGGGGCTGGGTGGTCACTTATAGCCTCATAGATCAGGTATCCAAGTAAACGCCAGCGGCATTGCAGGGAGTTCTTGGTGGGGAGTAACGCTGGGTAACGATAATAGGCAATAGATTTAAGTAAGTGAGCCACACCCACTTATTCACCCTGAGAGATAGTCAACCACAATAAGAGGTACTTTAGTGACTAAGACAATGAGGTCTAATCAAGGATGGCGAATCCCGAAGTATTGGTTTTGGCTAAGGCGAATGCGAGCGGCTTGGCTGTTACGTCAGCGAAGGATTCAGCGCTCTTGTCTAACAATACCTAAAAGCACAGCTATCAATCCGAATAGCACGGTGGATATTAATGGCTGGACTATCATTATGTTAGTCAATAAACCCAGTGTTCATTTATTTCGAGACAAACAGGGAAATCCACTGACGGCTGAAGAGTATTTTAAGCGGTTGAATGCAGGTGGTTCTGAGAAATAACAGCTTTTTACAGCCAGTCAAATCCCCCACATTTGGGGTATTCAACGAAGTGAGTTTTTCTCACTTTGGTAGGAGTGGTTCAAATACGGGATTTTCCCGTATTGAGTTCTGCTAAACTGAGCACAACGTATGAAGGTAGCCGTTAAGCATGACTGATCAATCACGCAAAACCCTGAGCACTCAACAAAACCTTGTGTCTAGTAAGCAAAAAGCCGCACTGAACCCGACACAGCAACCTTGTAGAACCTGTGAGCATTACCAGAACGGATGGTGTTCAGTTGGGGGCGATGTGCTACCCCATTGGACGGGCTGTATAGTTTGGCAGTTAAGAAAGACTCATAGCACAAGGTATGAAGGAAACCGTTAAGCATGAACGATCAACCACGCAAAACCCTGAGCATTAAGCCCAAGATTGCTCCCACTACAGAACAAGCCCCTACACTCAATCAAGAAACTAAGACCATTTCACGGGGCAACAAACGCATCATCAAACGTGAGCAAGTGCAGGCCACTGCATTAGCTAAGCCTAAGGCTAAAGTACCCACGAAAAAGCCGACTAAACCGCACAAACCTGCCCCTAAAAAGCCTTTAGTCGCCCCCTCTGAATATACGGCTGGACAGCTTGAACGCGGTGCTGAATGCCTTTGTGGTGTGGCGTGAGCAGCAACCCTTAGCACTGGGTATTGAACGGCAAATCTTCCAACTAGTTGCTGCTCAGCAGCCCAGTGCTTCTAAGCGCGTGGTACAAAAGCTGTTGTATAGGCACACCCACCAACGCAGTTATTTATTGAAAATCGGTCAAAGTGGACAGCGGTTTAACCTAGATGGTACAGAGGATGGGGCGATTCTGCCTGAACAGCGCGAATATGCAGGGCGCTTATTGGTGATGGTTAAATAAATCTAAGCCATAAAAAGTTATTCATAACGGTAAAAGCCGATTTTGTAGCTACTGCATTTTAGTTTGCAATCGCGTATATAAGAGCCTCTTTCATTTTAACTTTTACCCTATGTCCGAAAACACCCTGAATAACCACAGTGATCTTGTCTGGAAAATTGCTGAATTGCTACGTGGGACTTACCGCCCTCCCCAATACCGGCGGGTCATGATCCCCATGACGGTACTGCGCCGTTTGGATTGTGTGTTGGAGGCAACGCGGGAACAGGTAAAAGCTGAACTTGCTAAGCCCGTTTACCAGTCCATGCCACCCGCCAAGGTGGAAGAAACGATCAATAAAAAGCTAGGTATTCCCTTCCACAATAATAGCGATTTCAGCTTCAAGAAATTGTTGGATGATGCGGACAAGTTGGAAACCAACCTCAATAAATTCATTAGCAGTTTCTCGCTGACGGCGCGGCGCATTCTGGAAAAGTTCGAGTTCGATAAGGAAATTACCAAGATGGAAGATGCCAACCGCCTATACGAGGTGGTCAAGGCATTTGCCGATATGGATTTGCACCCCGACCGCCTCAGCAATCTGGAAATGGGCTACATCTTTGAGGACTTGGTGCGGCGTTTCAACGAGCAGGCGAATGAGGAAGCCGGGGATCACTTCACACCCCGCGAAGTCATCAACCTGATGGTGAATCTGGTGTTTGCCAGCGGTGGCGACCAAGGCACTGCGTTTGCTGACGGCAAACTTATCACGGTATATGACCCGACGTGTGGGACGGGCGGGATGTTGTCCGAAGCGGAAAAGTTCATCAAAGCATTGAACGGCAAAGCCAAGATCGAATTGTTCGGGCAGGAGTACAACGCCGAATCTTACGCCATTTGCGGTTCTGACCTGATGATTAAGAACGAGCCAACCCAAAACATCGTGTATGGCGATACCTTAGGTACGGGGCGTTCCAAACCTGACAGTGATTTTGTGGATGGTGATGGGCATCCCAACCAGAAATTCCATTACCTGCTGGCGAATCCGCCGTTTGGGGTGGAGTGGAAAAATCAGCAGAAGCATGTGACTGCCGAATACGAAAAAGGCGGCTTCAATGGGCGGTTTGGGGCAGGCTTGCCACGTATTAATGACGGGGCGTTATTGTTTTTGCTGCACATGATTTCCAAGATGCGCCCAGTGACGGATAAGGATCATGGGGCGCGGATTGCGGTGGTGTTCAACGGTTCGCCGCTGTTTACGGGTGATGCGGGTAGCGGTGAAAGCAATATCCGCCGCTGGATCATTGAAAATGACTGGCTGGAGGCGGTGGTAGGCTTACCCGACCAGTTGTTTTACAACACCGGGATTTACACTTACGTGTGGATTTTGAGTAATAACAAAGCACCAGCGCGGCGCGGCAAGGTGCAACTGATTAACGCTACCCAGTTCTTCGTCAAAATGAAAAAGAGCTTGGGCAACAAGCGCAATGAAATCGGCAATGGGCAGGGTAACAAACCCGACCATATCGCAGAAATCACCCGCATTTACAATGCTTGCAAGGATGATGATACCCGTGTGTTGGCGGCGGGTGAAAAGGCGGTGAAAGTCAGCAAAGTGTTCCGCAATCAGGATTTTGCGTATTTGAAACTGACGGTGGAGCGTCCGTTACGCTTGAATTTTCGGGTGGATGATGAACGTCTCCAGCGTTTTATGCGAGGCAGTTATTTCATCGGTTTGCCCCTGTCAGGCAAGCGCGTGGATTTGTTGGGGCGGCAAGCGGATATTGAGGCGGGCAAGGCACGGCAGGCAGACATTTTGTCCGTGCTGGTGGGGATGAAAGCGGCGTTTGCTGATGGTCAGTTGGTGTTGGATCGTGCCGAATTCAGCAAGCAACTGAAAGCTGCGTTTGCCAAGGCAGACGTGAAAACCGATGCAGCATTATTGAAAGCCCTGCTGTTGCCGAATGCGTTGGGGGAACGTGACCCACAAGCAAAACCTTGTATTGCAAGCCTTGGCGGGTTTGAGCCAGACCCGGAATTGCGCGATACCGAACAAGTGCCGTTGCCGCCAGATGCTCCATTGCCCTTGCCGCTAGGTTATGACGACAAGGACAGCAAAAAGGCACTGATTGAGCTGGTAAAGGAGCACTGTAATGCCTACCTCAAGCGCGAGGTGTTGCCGTACCGGGCGGATGCGTGGATTGATTTTGAAAAGACCAAGGTCGGCTATGAAATCCCGTTTACCCGCCATTTCTACGAGTACCAAGCCCCGCGCCCGTTGGCGGTGATTGGGCAGGAAGTCAAAGACCTTGAAGCCGAAATTGCGCGGATGCTGGATGGAGTGGTGTGATGAGTAATCAGCCATTGACTCATTTACCTGAGCAACTCTACGAAGCTATTCGCCAATTGTTGCAAGCGGCTAACCAGCAAGTGCAGCAAACCATTAACGACAGGATGTTGCATTGTTATTGGCATGTCGGGCGTTTGATTGTTGAGCATGAGCAGCAGGGTGCTGCACGGGCGGAATATGGCAAACAAACGTTGCAATACCTTTCCGGTAAGCTCAGCAAAGAGTTTGGTGATGGTTTCAAGGCGCGGAATCTGCGTTATATGCGTGCCTTTTATCTTGAATACCCAATTTGGCACTCAGTGCGTGCCAAATTAACATGGACACATTACCGCCATTTGTTGCGGGTTGACAATATCCATGCCCGTGATTGGTACGCCAACGAAGCGATTACCCAAGGCTGGAGTACCCGCGCCCTTGACCGACAGATTAGCACCTTGTTTTATGAGCGTTTGCTGTCCAGTGGTGAACATCAAGCTGGGGTCGCAATGGAAGCCCAGCAGTTGATTGCTGCACAAGCCGCACCTGATCCGCGTGATTTTATCCGAGACCCTTATGTGTTGGAGTTTCTGGGGGCAACAGCGGGGGCGCATTTGTATGAAAAGGATATGGAACAAGGCTTGATTGACCAGTTACAAGCCTTCCTTATGGAGTTGGGCAAGGGTTTTGCCTTTGTTGCGCGGCAAAAACACTTGCGGGTGGAAGGCGAAGACTTTTTTGTCGACCTAGTGTTTTACAATTACTTGCTGAAGTGTTTTGTGTTGATTAATCTCAAAGTAGGCAAGCTCCCCCATCAGGATGTGGGGCAGATGGATATGTATGTGCGGGTGTTTGAGGAGCAATATCGGGGTGATGGCGATAACCCGACACTGGGCTTGCTGTTGTGTTCTGAGCGTAACCATGCGGTTGCTAAATACTCGCAATTGAGGGAAAACCCGCATTTGTTCGCCAGTAAATATAGCCTCTATCTGCCCACTGAAGAAGAACTCCGCATCGAGCTAGAGCGTGACCGTGCCTTAATTGAAAACGCGCTGGCAGAGGTGCACTCGCCTTATGCGGCAAGCATAGGGGGAAAGCTCTGATGGACTACCCTACGTATCCCGCCTACCGCGAATCCGGCATTGAATGGCTCGGTAAAATCCCTGATCATTGGCAAATTAAGCGTCTTAAATATGTATTTCAACTGTTGACCGAGAAAACAGAACAAAAAGATAATCCAGTTGGCTTGGAAAATATTGAGGGTTGGTCTGGTAGATTTATTGAAACAGACAGCGAGTTTCAAGGTGAGGGTGTTGCTTTCAAACAAGGCGATATACTTTTTGGTAAATTGCGCCCCTATCTTGCTAAAGTGCATCTGACTAAATTTCATGGGGAAGCTGTCGGAGATTTTCACGTTTTGCGACCAATGGGGGATATTCTTGGGGTCTTTGGGATTTATCAATATTTAAACAAAGATTTCATCGCCACTGTTGATAGTTCTACCTACGGTGCAAAAATGCCAAGGGTAAGCTGGGAATATATGGCAAATATGTTACTGGCTTTTCCTTCGGTAAATGAACAGCAAACCATTGCCCAATTTCTTGACCACAAAACCCAGCAAATCGACCAGCTTATTGCTAAGAAACAAACCCTGATCGACAAGCTCAACGAGCAACGGATTGCACTGATTACCCACGCTGTCACCAAAGGCTTGAACCGCGCTGTAACGCTGAAAGATTCAGGCGTTGAGTGGCTGGAGGAAGTGCCGGAGCATTGGGATATTCGGCGTTTAAAATTTGCTATTAATATTCAAAATGGACGAGATTATAAAAATGTAGAAGCATCTGAGGGTTATCCAGTATTAGGATCGGGTGGTGTGTTCAGATTTGCCACTGATTATTTATATGATGGTGAATCTGTACTTTTTGGGCGTAAAGGTACAATTGATAAGCCACTATATATAAATGAAAAATTTTGGACTGTAGATACTATGTTTTACAGTGTAATTTTAAAAGGCACAGACGGAAAGTTTCTATATTTCGTTGCTAAAGTCATGCAATTTGACTGGCTTGCAACACAAACAGCATTACCCAGTATCACCCAAAGCGACTTAGGCAATTATTTAATAGCTTTTCCGCCATATGAAGAGCAGCGGGAAATTGTTGAGTATTTGGATAAGGAGACGGCGCGAATTGATCGAATGGTGGAGCTGAATCAACAGACGATTGATAAGCTCAAGGAGTACCGGACTGCGCTGATTACGGCGGCGGTCACGGGTAAGATTGATGTGCGGAAGTGGCGGCAGACGGAAACCAAAGGGGTGTGAGTGATGGCTAAAGACTTAACCAACTCAGTGGTTGAACGGCAAAATATCTTGAACAATCACTATGCCCTAACCAAGGCTGAAGAACATCTTGGATTGGGAGGTATAGAGTTTAAAGGTGAATATGTTTTCACTAAATTACAAGTGATGGAGTTGTTTGGCATCAGCGATACAACGGTAGAACGCTATCTTGTGGCACATGGTGAAGAGCTGAAAAGCAATGGTTATAAACTCTTAAAAGGAAAAGAACTTAAAGAATTCAAGGTGTTATGTGATGTCTCCTTCATTAATGAAGGTAACAAAGCCCCAGCATTGGGTGTGTTTAGTTTTCGTTCTGTACTAAACCTAGCCATGTTATTGACCGAAAGCGAAAGAGCGAAAGCTGTTCGCAGTCGATTGTTGGACATTGTATTGGATGTGTTGGCTGAGCGAGTGGGTGGAAAAACGACCTATATCAACCAACGTGATGAACACTATCTGCTAGCCGCTTACCAAGAAGAGGGGTACCGCAAGCAGTTCACCGATGCAGTGGATAATTTTGTCGAAGGTAATCAATATAAATATGGGCGTTTCACCAATCTTATTTACCAAAGCATCTTTCGTGAAAACGCTGCACAATACCGTCAGATTTTAAATCTCAAAAAGCATGATGGTACGCGGGAAACCATGTATTCTGAAGTGTTGACCTTGGTTGCCAGTTATGAAACGGGGGTGGCTTATGAACTTGAGCGTGAATCTCAACGTTTGGGGCGTAAGTTGACGCTAAAGGAGGCTTTTGCTTTATTTAAAACCTTTGAATCACACCCTTTACTCAAGCCCCTAGTGCTGGATGCTCGTACCAAAATGGCGAGCCGTGACTTATGTTTTCGGGATGCACTACATCAACGTCTTGAAGCTTATATTCAGTCTGTTCCTCAAGGTGACTTTGAGCGGTTTCTGGGAGAAACCAGCAAGTCGCTAGAGGAACGCCTGAGCGACCCGGAAACCTTGGCAGTCTTCAAGCGTCTGAAGGATCGTTGAAATGGATGACTTGCCCATTTTCTACTTTGATTTTGCCCATGCTATTGAGGTTCACGACTGGATTATTAAACAGTCTGGTGGTTTGCACGGAATACGTGATCTGAATCCACTGGAAAGCGTTCTCGACCATATCCAGAATGATGACTACTATCCGGGCATTATCCCAAAATTGACCCACTTGGTGTTTTCCATCAACAAGTTCCATGCCTTCAATGATGGCAACAAGCGTTCCAGCATTGCTTTGGGAGCGTATTTTCTAGCGTTAAATGGCTATGACTACTGCATCAAAAAGTTCGTGTTGGAAATGGAAAATATGGCGGTTTGGTTGGCTGACGGTAAGATTAGCAAAGACTTGCTAGAGCGTATTATTGAATCTATTTTGCTGGAAGCAGATTACAGCGAAACGCTCAAACTGGACATTCTGGATTGTTTACAACGAGGGGAAGCTTGATGCCCGCCGGAAAAACCCATACCGAAGACCGTTTTGAAGCCGCTATCGAAGCGGATTTGCTGAAGTTGGGCGGCTACCTTCCTGATGATAATCTTTATGACAAGGCTTATGCCTTCAAGCCTGATAGCGTGCTGCGTTTTATCGAAGCGACCCAGCCCAAACAATGGCAGGCATTCCGGCGCATCCACGCTGACAACAGCCGCAAGCACCTGCTGGAAAGCCTGCACAAGGAACTTGCCAATAAGGGGATGTTGCACGTCCTGCGCCACGGTTATAAGTGTTTGGGCAAACCATTTCGGGTGGCTTACTTCGCACCCAATAACCAACTGAACCCCGATACGTGGGAGCTATACGCGGAAAACCGCCTCAGTGTTACCCGCCAGCTTTATTTCAGCGAACAGGATAAAAAATCACTGGATATGGTGCTGTTCCTGAACGGCTTGCCCATCGCCACGCTGGAACTGAAAAATGAAATGTCGGGTAGCGAAACGGTGGAGGATGCAAAAAAGCAGTACAAAGAACGCCGCAACCCCAAGGAATTGCTGTTTACCTTCAAACAGCGGGCTTTGGTGCATTTTGCAGTGGATACCACTCAGGTTTACATGACCACCGAACTGAAGGGAAAACAGACCTATTTCCTGCCGTTCAATCGTGGGTATAAAAACGGGGCAGGCAATCCGCCGGTTGAAAATGCGTATGCTACGGCTTATTTGTGGCGTGAGGTGTTAGCGCGTGACAGCCTGTTGTCAATTTTGGGCAAATTCGTGCACCTACAAGTGGAAGAAAAAAAGCTGTATAGCCCGACAGGGATTACCCGCATTCAGAAAGAAACGCTGATTTTCCCGCGTTATCATCAACTGGATGTGGTGCGTAAATTGGTGGCGCATACCCGTGCGGTGGGAGCGGGGCGTAATTACCTGATCCAGCATTCCGCAGGTTCGGGTAAGTCTAATTCTATCGCATGGTTAGCGCATCAATTGGCAAGTTTGCATAATGCTGTGGATGAAAAAGTGTTTGATACAGTTATCGTAGTGACAGACCGACGGGTATTGGATCAGCAGTTACAGAAAACCATCTACCAGTTTGAACACAAGGAAGGAGTCATCAAGCGCATCGATGAAGATACCCGCCAATTGGTGGATGCACTGACCAGCCACACGCCGATCATTATTTGCACCTTGCAGAAATTCCCGTTTGTGGTGGAAACCATCGACAAGCTCAACAAAGAAAAGGCTGAACACGTCGATGGTGATAAAGGGATTTATCAACCCTTGCACTGGAGCACCAAAGGCAAGCGTTTTGCGGTGATTGTGGACGAGGCGCACAGTTCCCAAACGGGCGAAAACGCGATGGATTTGAAAGGTATCCTCAATCAGGAGGGTATTCAGGAAGCCGCCAAGCAGTATTTAGAAGCACATTATGATGAATACGGCGATGTGGAAGGTGATATTGACCTGCTGGAATCAGCCGTGCGTACCATGATGAAGCGCGGCAAACAGGAGAATATTAGCTTTTTCGGTTTTACTGCTACGCCTAAATATAAGACCAAGCATATTTTTGATGAACTGGGGGAGGATGGCAAAACACCGTTTCATCAGTACACCATGAAACAAGCCATTGAAGAGAAATTCATTCTGGATGTGTTGGCGAATTACACTACTTACGACACGTTTTATGAGCTTAGATTAAAAAGTGAAGATGACCCAGAAGTCATCCGCACGCCAACCACCAAAGCGTTAATGCGCTTTGCATCCTTGCACCCAACGGTTATCCAGCAAAAAACCGAAATCATCATTGAACATTTCCGCCAACACGTCCGTGCTAAAATCGCGGGGCGTGCCAAGGCGATGGTAGTGACAGAATCACGCTTGCACGCGGTACGCTATAAACGCGCTTTTGATGCTTACATCCAGAAAAAGGGCTATACCGATGTGCGTACCTTGGTTGCCTTTTCGGGTACAGTCAATGATAAAGACATTCCCGATAGCAGTTTTACCGAAGTGCAAATGAACAAAGGTATCAAGGAACAAGAATTACCAGAGCAATTTGATAGCAATGAATATCAGGTATTGCTGGTGGCAGAGAAATACCAGACGGGCTTCGACCAGCCGTATTTGCACACCATGTACGTGGATAAGCGCCTGTCAGGGATTCAGGCAGTCCAAACCCTGTCACGCCTAAACCGCACTTGTGCGGGCAAAACCGATACCTTTGTGTTGGATTTCAGGAATAAAACGGATGACATCTACAAGGCATTCAAACCCTTTTATGAAGTCACCCAAGCAGAAGATTTGCTGGATGCGCAAAAGCTCTATGATTTGCAGCATCAAGTAATGGAATATTGTTTATTCACCGTGGACGATACCCTGAGTTTTTACCGCTGCTTTGACCCGCTCAAAGATAAAATCAACCCGAAAGACCACGCGACAATGAATAGCCTGCTGGACAAGGCTGTTGCGCGTTTTAGGGAGTTGGAGGAGGCTCAACAAGAGCAATTCAAAAGCCAGTTGGTCAATTTCCGCAATACCTACGCTTTCCTGTCACAAGTGATCCCGTTTCAAGATCAAGATTTGGAAATGTTGTATGTCTATGCCCGCTTTCTGTTGACCAAACTGCCACGCCGACCCTTTGCAGATAACCAGCGGGTTGATGATCTGGTTGACCTTGAATACTACCGTGCTGAGAAACAAGAAGCACAGCGCATCCAACTGAATGATGGTAAAGAGGCTGACCCACTGAAAGCACCTACCGATGTGGGAACGGGGGGCGATAAAGATGAACGGGTTGCCCTTTCGCGCCTGATTGACTTACTGAATGAGCGTTTCGGTGGCGACTTTACCCAAGCCGATGAGCTGTTCTTCAACCAGATTCAACAGCAGGCAGTGGAAGACACTACCTTGCAACAAGCTGCTAAGGTCAATAGTTTTGAGGATTTCAAAAGCTTATTGAAAGATGCATTGAATGGGCTAATTGTTGAGCGTATGGATGATAATCAAGCCCTGTTTGCTCGGATGATGGCTGATGAAGAATTTCATACAGCAGCCTTCGACTGGATGGCAGAACGAATTTATCGGCAGCTTGATAAATAGGAAAATGACAGTGAGGATCAGCTCAATTAATTGAAATAATTTCAACCTAATCCGCCATTCATTGAAAATATTTCAGCGCAAAAAAGCAGCGTTCAGCGTACTCTAAAACTACAAATTGATTCGGGATTACTGTTCCCACTTGCGGCGGCAAACACCGCCCCACGCATGGCGGTTTTTTTATGCCTGTATCATGCCCACTTTGGCGGTTTCGTCGGGTGTGCGTGGACTACAAAACCGCTACGGCGGGAATAAGCGCATCGTTTCCGTAAGGACGACAGTAACACCCGGCAATCTGTGCCAATTACTGAAAACTTTACGAGGTACACACGATGCAAGCTGCATTCAGCGCGGGCTTATTGCGCCCCTACGCCGTCGGCCTAAACTGCCACACTTCACCCATTATTCACCTATTCCCGACCCCACACGGCTATTTAGCCTTGCAGCAACAGCAGGTCTTCGCATGGGTATTCCCCGGCGTGTGTCGCACCCGTCACCAAACCGATCACTTTGTTGATGTGGCCTATATCAAGCCCACTCAGTCGATCTATGGCAACCCCAACGGCCTGATGTTGGACACTGAAACCTTTGATACACAAACGCAAGCCTTGGCCTTTGTGCGCACCTTGGCGCAACGTGGGGAGGTGAAGTGATGAATGTCTTTGTAGTAAGAAAAACAGCCACACTCCCTGAATTGGCGATGCAGGCTAATATTCATGCAACACAAGCCTTCGCTCTCTCAGAAACCATTGTTTCCCTTGCTGGTGATCATGAGGATTTGCAAGATTATAAGCAGTTTGCAAGGGTCGGTAATCTACTGTGGTCGCTGCAGGGTTTGCTTGAACAGCAAACCAGCCTGTGTGAGCAGTTGAATAGAATGGTTCGTGAACAAGCGAAAGCGCAGGAGGTGCAAACCTTGGCGCAACGGGGAGAGGTACAGGTATGAGCGCCATTACTCCCGAAAATATCGACCGGATTGATCAAAAGCTCGATCAACTGACCGCCCTGCTGAATGTGGCCCGTTGTGGGGATTTCGCCCTTTATGACACGACGACCCAGAATAATTATCTATGGATTTGCCATGAACTTGCCTGTGAGATCACCGTGTTGATGGAGGCAGAAACCCCGGCGGTGCTAGCAAAACTCACCGCCCTACTGAGCGTTGCCCGTTGCGAGGATTTCGCCAGCTATAACGACCAGACCCAGAATAATTATCTGTGGACTTGCCATGAATTCGCCTGTGAAATCCGGCGGCTGTTGGATGCTGAAACGGTGGAGGTGCAAGCATGAGCACAACACTGTACCAAAAGCGCCGACTAGCCGTCTTAGGTTACACCGAGAACCCGCAAGCCGACGGCAGTTGCTGCCCCTATATCAACCTACCGCGTGATTATTTCGGCAAACCGAACCAAGCCCAACGGGTGGAGCGGGTGGCCTATTGGATGCCGCGCTTGCTGCAAGCCTTGGGTGTGAATGAAGCGGGGGTGCAAGCATGAACCTTCAAGCTCAAGACTTCAGCACCACTCGTCATCATCCCCATGATGAATATTGGTTAGACCAACAGTTCAGCAAGTTCCCCTTGTCTCTGCATCAACCGATTCAATTCAATTACGGTCGCACCTTCGAGCACAGCGGTCGACAAGCGGCTAATCGGTATCTACTCTCCGTGGTGGAATTGACCGCCGGTAAACGCTTCTTAGTGCAATCGGATAGCGCCTTACGCTCCAAAGCCTATCGCATGGCACGGGTCAGCAAAGGGATTAGTATTGCCAAGGCTGAAGCCCTATTAAAAAGCGTGGGTTTGCCCTTCCCCACGGCTCAAGATGATGCATCGGCACTAGCACGGCTGGCTTGCCCCTTGTGGTGGTTACGTGCTTTAAGAAAACAACAAGACCGCGAACAGGAACAACTAGCGGTACAAGTGGGTTTAGTGCGCAAAGGTCGTCAACCTTATGTCACCACTGCCCTGTTAGAGCGTATGCAAGCCCGTCATCAAGCCAGCCTTGAGATACTGGCGAACTATGAAGCGATTTCCAGCGAAGGCGATAAGGTCAATTTGTTGGAGGTGCTCAAGAAGTCGGTCGCTAATCCGAAAATCAGACGGCAAGAGCTTGAAATCAGGATGCGCGGTTCTGAAGCCTATGCCACCGAGCAGGGCCATATTGCCATGTTCTACACTATCACCACCCCATCGAAATACCATCGCTATTCCGGCGAAGGCTTAAACCCTAAATATGAGCACGCCACCCCACGACAAGCTCAAGCCTATCTCGTGAAAATCTGGTCACAGATTCGCGCCAAACTGAAACGTGAAGGCATGAATGTCTATGGTTTCCGGGTCGCTGAACCTCACCATGACGGTACACCGCACTGGCATATCCTGCTCTTCATGCAGTCTGAGCATCAATTAGCCGTCACAGCGGCTTTGAAACATTACGCCTTCTTAGAGGATGGGCAAGAAGCGGGCGCGGCTGAGCATCGTTTTGAAGCGATTGCGATTGATCGCAGTCGGGGCAGTGCCACCAGCTATATCTCCAAATACATCAGTAAGAATATTGATGGCTTTGGGATGGAAGCCGAATTGGACGGTGAAACGGGTAACAGCGTGGAAAGTGGAGCGGCACGAGTCCGCGCATGGGCTAGCGCTTGGGGGATTCGCCAGTTTCAACAGATTGGTGGTGCAGCCGTCGGTGTCTGGCGTGAACTGATTCGCATGGAAAACGCAGTAGAAGGTTTGCTAGAAGAAGCCCGTCTTGCTGTACATAGCTTAAAGTGGGGTGACTACCTCAAGATCCAAGGCGGAGCAACCCTGAATCGTCAATTCCAGCCGATCAAGGTGTGGAGTGTCGAACCGGTGGATATGACCACGGGGGCACTGAAAGCCAGCCGCTACGGTGAAACAGTGAAACGTACTAAGGGGCTGGATTGTGTCGGTACAATCACGATCACCCGTACCAAGGAATGGACGATTCAGCCAAAAGCGGTGGCGGCGGGTAAATCGGATGAAGGAACGGCTACTTCGGTGTTTCGCGCCCCTGCTGTCTTCGCTTCGGCTGTTGATTTTTTGCAGGCGGCAAGCCTGCCCTCTTCCCTTGGAAAAAGTTTAAATAACTGTACGCAAACCCTACTCAGGGAGGCTGCCTAATGAATACCTCTATCACCTCCGAAAACGGAAACATTGCCCAAAATGAGGCCACGCCTAACTATGGCTATGAACTGCTCGCGTTCACCACGGCCCTACTCTTAGTCGTGTTCATTGGCTTATTGCCGACCCTTGCCAGTGCCAACTTAAAGCAATTGCCTTTCTGTTTAATCGGCCTTGCCTTCGTACTTGGAGCATTACTGGCCTATCAACACCAGCATCATGGGCGCTTTTGGGCGTTCATTGTCGCATCTATTTTGATTACTACCGGATTCTAAGGGGCTTGTTATGAATGAATTAGTGACTTATCAGCACGGTGCACAGCACCACGCGAAAGCGGTGCACTATTCCCGCTACTACACCTTAGAGCAGCTCAAGCAGTTCTACAGCACTGCGAGTTTAGGTTTCATTTGCGCGAGTTTTGCGAGCTGGGCGCTCATGTCGTTCTTCATTGGGCAGTTCTTCGCGGGCGCTGAGTTTGAGTACATGCATGAATGGCGGGCTATTCAGTACGTTTATGCAGCGATGGGCATAGCCTTAGCGACTGCTATTACTATCGCTGAAGCCGTTTTATTTAATTCAGGCCGTGCACGGGAATATCTCTTAGTGATGGGTTTCTCCATCGGCTTTTCGATCTTCGCGGAATCCGCAGCCACCATGCAGCGGGAACAAAGTACGGTTGCGTTCAAATCCACCCAAAGCGAAGTGTATAAAGCCACGATTCGCGCGGTGGATGTGTTGGCAACGAATAGCACCCTATCCCCTGCTCAAATTAAATTAAGCCAGCTACAGGCTTCTTATTCTGAATCCAAACAATTAGGCAATAAGGGTGCAATGGATGCGCTACAAGCCAGAATCTTACGCTTAGAACAGCAAGCGGAACTTGAACAAGCCAATCGTACTCAGTCGCTACAAACTACCATTGGGCAGGCCAAAGCACTGGAATATGATGAAACCAAGCATCAGGCCATGATTCGGTTCTTAGCCGAAGTGTTTGGGCTTAGTCATGTGGTTAGCTCTGCCCTACTCGCGTTCTTTTTAATCCTGACCTTCAAGATTTGCTTTCACTATCTGGGTTCACAGCGTCAACTGAATGAGCGTGCTATCTCGATTAATACGGGGAAAATTAGTGCATCTATTGAACAATTCAGAATTTCCAACACTGTCCAGACAGTCGAAAACAGTCAAAATACAGCCAATGCCCTACCCTATGCGAATCAAGCGTTTAGCACTGTACCGGCTGTACATGTACAGCTAGAAAGTAGCTTAGTCGACTTGTTTAAGGAGCATTTAGCACAAGGGCGCGTAAGTATTGCATTTAGAGACTTAAAATCATGGATTGCTAAGCACAGTGATGAAAGAACCGCGCTGTATGATTTGCAAGCGGTCGCTGATAGTTTGCTAAGTGCGGCGGCAGATGCTGGCTTGCTGGTGGAGAATCCTGACTATGAGAAAGGCAATCGGAAACCACGATACTTGAAAGTAGCCTGATCTTAATCAGGGTAGGGGAGTCATACCAAGAGCCGGGCATAGTTCCGGCTTTTTTATGGTGGGAGTAGTGCATAGCCGTCTTATTATTTTGGGCTGATTGTGTACCAAGAAAAGCGCCTTGTGTCATTGAACTTGTCGGGCGCGCAAACTCCACAAGCTGCTTAGTGGAGTCTAAAAAGCGTTTCACGCTCCACTAAAATCGGAGCCAATACCGTTCTGGTTTGTTAGCCAAAGCCTGTAATTCTGCTTGGCGTTCTTCGGTTAACACAAGTAGTTCAGTAGGTTTGTATCTAACTTTGTTCATAGCGGTTTCTTTCCTTCCGATCCAGATGCTTAACCAAGCTTGGTTTTAAACGGTAACACTTGCGCTCCTACTCTTAGACTATCTAGGTAGTCTGCCCATTGCTGCATCATGGCGATACGTTTAGCTAGATGTTTAGTGCGATTGTAAGCAGTGCCATTAGCATCCTTCACCGCATGCGCTAGCTGTTGCTCAATATAGACAGGATTTACCTCTAATACTTCCTCAAGGATGGTTCTAGCCATTGCTCTAAAACCATGTGCGGTCATATCTCCCTTGCTGTACTCCATACGTCTTAATGCCTGCCTGACCGTGTTGTTACTCATTGGTTTGGTGCTATCAGTCATCGATGGAAATACATAACGCCGATGACCTGTTAGGGGTCTAATTTCCTCCAATAGATCAAGACACTGTTTCGGTAGTGGTACTAAATGCGGTTGACGCATTTTCATTTTGTTGGCCGGTATACTCCAAAGTGCTTTATCTGTATCAATTTCAGACCACTCCATTGAGCGAATTTCATTAGGACGTTGAAATAGATAAGCGGAAAGCTGCAAAGCTATGCGGGTGATCAAATGACCTTCATAAGCCTGTATATCGCGCATTAATCGCCCTACTTGCACAGGGTCGATAATCGCTGCAAGGTTAGTTTTTTTAGTCGGCGGCAAAGAACCCTTGAGGTCTGCTGTTTGATCACGCTGGGCGCGCCCTGTCGCTACTGCATAGCGGAATACTTGCCCTATATTGCGCTTAATTCGATGGGCGGAATCTAGCGCTCCCCGCTCTTCTACACGCTTCAAACATTTGAGTATCTCCGGTGGCTCTATGGTTGCTATCGGGCGATTACCAAGCCAAGGGAACACGTCATTCTTAAAGCGGCTCATTAGTTTGATTGAATAGCTTTCTGCCCAGTCTTTGCTGAATTTTGAAAACCATTCTAAAGCTATCGCTTCAAAGGTATTTTCAGTGATAGCGATTTGTTCAGCCTTGGCCTGCTGTTTGTATTCGGAGGGGTCAATACCACGTGCTAATAACGCTCTAGCCTCTTGATGCTTCTCTCGTGCTGTTTTGAGGTTAATGTCGGGATATACGCCAAGAGCTAAAGTTTTCTGTTTATTGTTATAGCGGTAGTTAAAACGCCAATACTTGCCCGTATTCTTCACTAAGAGACACAAGCCGCCTCCGTCACTTATCTTGCTGGGCTTGCCGTCTTCTTTGGGCTTAGCGGCTTTTATCGCGCTGTCAGTGAGTTGGTATTTCATTTGTTGGTATCTGCCTGTGTTGGTAGGTCGGATACCAACAAAGCTACCAACATTTTTCTGGGCTTACTAGATACTAAATGGAACTATTAGAAACACAAAGCCCCTTACAGATTGCGGCCTGTAAGGGGCTTTGGGACAGTCTGGAACTTCCAGAAACTAATGGATGGTGGCTACGGTGAGACTCGAACTTACGACCCCAGCATTATGAGTGCTGTGCTCTAACCAACTGAGCTACGTAGCCAAGAGGCTGCGAATGTTAGTCTTAACTAGTTACGCTGTCAAGACTGAACTAAACATTAAAACGGAAATGTACCACATCTCCTTCTTGTAGGATGTAGTCCTTGCCTTCTAAGCGCCATTTACCTGCATCTTTCGCGCCTTGTTCGCCCTTATAAGCGATGAAATCATGGTAAGCAATCACTTCAGCACGAATGAAGCCGCGTTCAAAATCGGTATGAATTTTACCAGCACCATTGGGAGCACTCGCACCACGATTCACTGTCCAAGCACGAACTTCTTTAACACCTGCGGTAAAGAAAGTTTGCAGGCCTAGCAATTCATAACCTGCACGAATCACCCGATTTAAGCCTGGCTCTTCTAAACCCATGCTTGCTAAGAACTCAGCTTGATCCGCACTATCTAACAAAGATAATTCAGCTTCCATAGCTGCGCAAACAGGCACGATTTGGGCTTTTTCATCTTGGGCAATTTTCGTAACTGCATCTAAATAAGGATTATTTTCAAAGCCATCTTCATTCACGTTCGCAATGAATAATAAAGGCTTAATCGTGATCAGATGGAATTCACGCGCAAACTTTTGCTCTTCAGGTGATAAGTCTAATAAGCGTGCAGCTTTACCTTCTGAGAGATGAGCCAATAAGCGCTCAGCTACCTCTTTTTGCGCTAACATTTCTTTATTGCCTGATTTGGAAGCCTTAGCTAAGCGCTGCACCGCACGCTCCATGCTTTCCATATCAGCAAGCACCAGCTCCGTATTAATAATGTCGATATCGTGCGCAGGATCAACCTTATTATTAACGTGAATAATATCGTCGTTATCAAAGCAACGCACCACCTGAGCAATGGCATCCGTCTCACGAATATGTGCTAAAAACTTATTGCCTAAGCCTTCGCCTTTAGAGGCTCCAGCCACTAAACCTGCAATATCCACAAACTCCATGGTCGTCGGTAGAATACGTTCAGGCTTTACAATCACAGACAGCTCGTCCAAACGTAGATCGGGGACCGGCACGATCCCTACATTTGGCTCAATCGTACAGAAGGGGTAATTCTCTGCTTGAATGCCTGCTTTAGTGAGTGCATTGAATAAAGTGGACTTACCTACGTTGGGCAAGCCAACAATTCCGCATTTGAATCCCATAAGAGTTACCTTCTTGTACTACTATTTACGATGCAATTCATTCATCGCTTTTTGCAAATCACCGGCCAGTACTAGCGCTATTTGATCAGCTGCTTTATCCACCGCCAAGCGAATCGCTATTTCCTCATCACGTGTCGGAGGGGATAAAACATAGTCAACCACTTTATTGCGATCACCTGGATGCGCAATCCCTAAACGTAAACGCCAGTAATCAGCGCTCAAATGTGCATGCAGATCGCGTAAGCCATTATGCCCACCATGCCCGCCGGCAAGCTTTAAGCGTACATCACCCACTGGCAAATCCAGCTCATCGTGCGCCACTAAGATTTGTTGAACAGGGATACGATAGAAATCCGCTAATTGACGGGCTGCTAGGCCACTGCGATTCATAAAAGTCATTGGCTTCAATAGCCAGACTGACTCAGCACCGACATTAATACGACAAGCTTCGCCGGAAAAGCGTTTTTCAGTTAAGAACTGACCGCTATAACGTCTTGCCAGCTCCTCAACAAACCAAAACCCAGCATTATGCCGGGTTTTGTCATACTGCAACCCCGGATTCCCCAAACCGACAATTAACCGAATAGGTTCAGCCATCGGAGAATCCTCAAGGTTTAGTGAATCGCTACAACTGCCTGATTGTGGTCACTACCCAAAGCTAATTCAGGGATAGAGACACCTTCAGGTAATTTCAGATCAGATAAATGTAGGATTTGACCCTTGTCTACATTCGACATATCAACTTCGATATATTCTGGAATGTTTTTCGGCAGGCAAGCCACTACTACTTCATTGAGAATACGGCTCACTGTACCACCACCTACTTTTACCCCCACTGCACTTTCTTCATTAGTGAAATGCAAGGGAATATGAACTTCAATGAGCTCATCATCTTTAATCCGCTGTAAGTCAGCGTGTAAAATGATGGGCTTAGCGGGATGACGTTGCAGTGCACGTAAAATAGCGATTTCTTTACGATCACCAAAATTAACCGAGATCAACTGTGAGTAAAACGCTTCATCTTGCAGATTGCGAATTAACTCATTGTGCTTTAAAGAAATCGATTGTGCAGGTGTACCCGCACCATAAATAACTGCAGGCACCTTATTCTCACGACGCAGGCGGCGGCTCGCACCCTTTCCCTGCTCTGAGCGGGCTTCTGCCTGCAATGTAAATTCTTTAGACATAATTCATACTCCAAAATTAATAAAAACCACCTAATCCGCGACCAGATCAAGCAGCTCGCTCCTGAAGAGCTTATTCTTCCTCGAACAGAGAACTAACCGAATCATCTCGATTAATACGCAAAATAGTTTTAGCTAAAATGCCTGCTACCGAAAGCTGGCGGATTCTAGCACATTTTTTTGCATTTGCACTCAATGGGATAGTATCAGTCACAACGACCTCATCAAGCAGCGAACCTTCGATATTTTCGACCGCCTTCCCTGAAAAAACCGCATGTGTTGCATAAGCACACACACTTAAAGCACCACGATTCTTTAAAGCTGCTGCAGCATTACATAAAGTACCGCCAGTATCGATTAAGTCATCTATGAGTAAGCAATGACGACCTTCCACATCACCGATAATGTTCATAATTTCGGCTTTGTTAGGCTCAGGACGGCGCTTATCGATAATCGCTAAATCGACATTCCCTAAAGCTTTAGACAGAGCGCGGGCACGGACTACCCCACCCACATCAGGAGAAACCACCATAATATGGTCAAGATTCTTTGCCATAATATCTGCCTGTAGTACACCTAAGGCATAGATATTATCAACAGGCACATCAAAGAAGCCCTGTACTTGATCAGAGTGCAAATCAATGGTCAAAACGCGGTCAACGTGCCCAGCAGCGACCATATCAGCTACTAACTTAGCCGAAATAGGAACACGGCGGGAACGCACACGGCGATCTTGGCGGGCATAGCCATAGTAAGGAATAACTGCAGTAATACGCCCAGCAGAAGCACGATACAGTGCATCTGTAATGATCAATAGCTCCATCAAATTGTCATTTGTCGGTGAGCAGGTGGGCTGGATGATGAAAACATCACGGCCACGCACATTCTCTAAAATCTCCACATGCACTTCACCATCACTGAAGCGCTCTGCTTTAAGTTTACCGAGGGAAATTCCAAGATGATCAGCGATTTTTAGGGCAAGCTCAGGATTGGCATTACCGGCGAATACCATCATTCTATCGTCAGACATGGGGTGTCTCGCATTGAATATAAGACAGGGGGATGGCTGGGCTGCTAGGATTCGAACCTAGGTATGGCGGAATCAAAATCCGCTGCCTTACCGCTTGGCGACAGCCCATCAAAGAACTTCTAACTTAAGGTGCTTAGCTTTTCATATAAAGGTGACTTACATCGACCTTTCGCTACAAAACCTGACCATTGGTTTGGTAGCTTTTTTGCTACTAACTGAGCTGATGTTTCATCATCAAACTCTGCAAATAAACAAGCTCCAGAGCCTGTTAACTTTGCCTCAGTCCCAAGCCACTCAAATGCTTTTGCGACTTCAGGATAGTTTTTTCTTACTACTGGTTCAAACACATTAGTTGTTTGCCCTGCAAGAAAGGCCGCCATTCTGATGGGTTTGCAGTTCCTTGTCAAGCTATCGGTTGCAAAAATTTCAGCGGTCGAAATATGTACATTGGGATGCAAAACAAAATACCATTTCTCTGGAATTGTGACTGGCTCGATCATCTCACCTACCCCTTCTGCCCAAGCGGAATGTCCACGTATAAATACTGGTACATCAGCCCCCAAACCTAAGCCTAAAGCCGCTAGTCGGTCTATGGGTAATTGGCAATTCCATAAGTGATTGAGCCCTACTAAGACTGTCGCGGCATCAGAACTACCACCCCCTAAACCACCACCCATTGGCAATTTTTTGTTTACTTTTATATCAACACCGAGTTTAGAAGTGCTTGTTTGCTGTAATAATCGGGCTGCTTTTACGACCAAGTCATTATTTTCGGGGACTAACGGGGAGCCTATAGAGCGCGTGATTTGTCCATCTGGCCGCAGCTGCAAACTAATCTCATCGCCATAATCTAAAAATTGAAATAGCGTCTGGAGCAGATGATAACCATCTACTCGACGACCTGTGATATGCAGGAAAAGATTGAGTTTGGCTGGAGCGGGTAAGACGATAGCTTCGCCTAAAAACGCGTTTTCCATTCTTTTGCGATTACTTTGGCCTTGAGCTGATCGGATGCTTTTTCTAACTGAATTTTGCTCGGTAAAGCTTGGGCACTATTTCCCTCATAACTTGCGTAATCAATCACCCAACCGGCTTGCTGCAAACGAGTAGGCCGACCCATAGCATCCAATTTAACAGCATCCACAGGCGCTGTGGGCGCAGGTATACCACGTGCCCAATATTGCAGATTTTTGAGGGGCAAATTCATTTTAAGTTGCTTAGCTAATAAGCGCTCTGCATCGGTATCTTGATAGGTTTTGCCATCAGAAGCTTTCAACGTAACCTGTGATCCTGTTTCCATCACAGTAGCCATTAAACCACCTGTGAGCGGGTTCTTAATCTGCATTTCATACTGGCTATTGCCACGCTGTGCCCAATCTAAACCAAAAGCCCAACTTTGCTCGCGTAGTTGTAAACCTACGCGCCCTTTAAGCTGCCACTGCTGCATTTGTGCGAAAACACGCTGGCGCTCTTGCCAAGCAGCTTCAGCACCACCCATTTTTGGGTTGACCGCTACACCTGAAGTATTCGGCTTAGGTTGACTCGTACAACCAACCAAACTTAGTACACCTGCACAAGCCAGTGCTAAGTAAACTTGTTTCATAAGCTTCTTCCTTGAAAATTTAATTAGTTTTTTCTGCTAAATCTGCAACACGTTGTTTTACATCCGCTAATTGCTTATCAGTTGGATATTTAGCGCTCAGCTCTTTAAATAGTTTACGTGCTTCCTCAAGCTTACCATTCACAGCCAAAACCTCGACTAAATGCGCGCCGATTTCTGGATCAGGCATTTTATCATAAGCTTTAATTAACCATTCCTCTGCCGCTTTAGCATCACCCTTTTTAAATACTACCCAGCCCATACTGTCCATCACCGCTGGGCTATCAGGGCGTAAATCTAAAGCTTGTTTAATCAAATCGTAAGCATCTTGATAACGCGTTGTATTGACTACCAACATATAACCTAGGGCATTGAGTGCATCAGCATCTTTTGGATCAAGACTGATGACTTCACGTAAGTCTTTTTCGGACTGCTCAACATTACCCATGCGGTCGTAGCTCAACGAGCGTGCGTACAAAATATCGCGTTTTTTACTACCAAATTCTTCAGCTTTATTAAAAGTATCGATGGCCTTTTGGTATTCGCCAGCATCATGCAGTAACTGGCCTTTCGCCATTAAGGTGGCAACTTTCTGTTCTGGAATGGTCGCCTTTTCAAACAAGCCATCGAGCCAAGCTTCAGCAGCCGGCAAACCTTTTTCCTTATGCAATAAGGCAGATTTTCGGCCAATCGCATCGCGGGCAAAATCACCATTTAGAGCTTCATCATAAGCCGCTAAAGCTTCATCTATGCGCTTTTGGCCTTCATAGATTTGCGCCATGAAATAGTTAGCTTCGTATTTGCGCTCAGGAATCTCCAAGAGCTTTTTCATCAATGGTTCAGCAAAGGTGAACTCTTCTTGCTCTAAGTACAGTAAGCCTAAGGTATAAAGAATATCGGCATTTTCTGGCTGCTCAGCATAAAGCTGCTTATAAATCGGACGCGCGTCTTCACGCCGATCAGCCATGATTAACATACGCCCATACTCTAACTTGAGTTCCTGATTTTTAGTGCTTTTTGCATAAGGCTCTAGGGTGCTCAATGCATCTGATACGCGCTCTACACTCAGTAATGCTTTGGCACGTAAACGCGCAGCTTCTTCTTTTTGTGCAACATCACCGTTTTTTTGAACAGCATCTGTCCCTTCTAGCACGGCATCAATTTTATTAGCACTTAAGGCAAAAGTAGCCATCACTAGTTGAACTTTTGGTGTATTTTCCACTTTTGCTGCGTAACGCTTAATTACTTCATAAGCGTTCGCAGGGCCTGCATCTAGTGCCAATAAAGACACCACATATTCAAAGCCATGCCCCTCTTTCTTCTCAATATAATCACGTACCCACACAGCATCTTCGACGGCTGTGTCGTAATTTCCAAGCTGGGCATTCAGTAGAACACGGTATTGATGGACTTCAACTGTATCTGGCTCCAAGCTCGCCCATTGATCTAAAGCTGCTTTAGCTAAAACAGGCTCACCAGCTTGGATTGCAATTTCAGTAGCACGTTTAGCTAGGGTTTTATCTTTGCTCTGCCCTACTGCTAGCACATAATGTTGCGCTGCTTGTTTGATTTTGCCTTGACGAATCAGCATTTCTGCTACAAGGGTATTATAAAGCTGATAGCTCGCCTCCGATTGGAATGGCTCTTTAGGTAATAAAGGTCCTGCTAAAGTAGCTAATGCAGCGGGTGGCTCAGCAAAACTTTGGGTGCCAACCGTACAGCCTGCAATGACTAAAGCAAGTGACAGCCCTACGAAACGATGGGAAACATGAAAACGGGACATAGGCAACTCCAGCATTCAAAGATGCCGTTAATAGTCGAATTGGCTTGGTTTTAAAGGTATATTCATCAGACCACCTTGTAATCCTGCATAACGTATCAGAAAATCCGCGGTTCTGAAAATAGAATGTATATGCGGTAACTACGCTCTGGATGTCGATTTTTGTTGTTGGTGTCAATCATAGAACAGCCCCTGTTGCCATTCGCGAGCAGGTTGCTTTTTCGCCTGAGCGCTTACTAGAGGCTCTTCATGCTGCTAAGCCCTTTGCTCAAGAGCATTTAATTCTCTCCACCTGTAATCGCACCGAATTATATGTGAATTGCCATGAACCTCAACAGCTGGAGCTGATCATTACGTGGCTGGCACGATTTCACAATATTCCTCAGCATAAATTACAGCCTTATTTATTTGTTTATCATGAAGAGCAAGCTATCCAGCACGCCATGCGGGTGGCCTGTGGCTTAGATTCATTAGTTCTTGGTGAGCCACAAATCTTGGGACAACTCAAAACCGCTTTGCAAACCGCTACTGAAGCCCACACCACTGGACACCAACTGACGCATTTAATGCAACATGCCTTCAATACAGCCAAGAAAGTACGTACGCAAACCAGTATTGGTGCTAATCCCGTATCAGTGGCGTTTGCTGCTGTCAGTTTATCTAAACAAATTTTTAGCCAATTAGAAAAACAAACTGCTTTATTAGTTGGTGCTGGAGAAACCATTGAATTAGTCGGACGCCACCTAAATGCGAACAAAATCGGCCAGATCATTATTGCTAATCGTAATGTTGAGCGCGCCCGGAAAGTTGCCGAGCAATATGAGGGCTTAGCAATTGGCCTCCCCGATATTGCTGATTACTTACCCAAAGCGGATATCGTGATTTCATCGACAGCTGCGCCTTTACCCATAATCGGTAAAGGTATGGTGGAGCGTGCTTTAAAAGCACGTAAACATCGACCTATGTTTATGGTTGATATTGCAGTCCCACGCGATATCGAACCGGAAGTGGGACAATTGGATGATGTTTATTTATACACGGTTGATGATTTGCAGTCAGTGATTGAGGAAAATTTACAATCACGCCGCGCCGCTGCTGAGCAGGCCGAAAGTATGGTATTGAATGAAGTCCAAAGCTTCATGGGTTGGCTAAGAGCTCAAGAGCACCGCGACACGATTCGCCAATTCCGTCAACAGAATGAGGCGATTCGGGATGAAGTCCTAGCCCGCGCTCAAAAGATGTTACAACATAAAGATGCGACTGAAGTCCTTGAATTTTTGGCGAATACCCTCACCAATAAGCTCACACATGCACCGATTCAGAGCATGAATCAAGCCGCACAAAGCGGAAATGATGTATTATTGGCAAATGCCAAAACCCTCTTTAACCTCACTGACGAATCCTAGACTGTGAAAGAATCTATCCTCCAAAAACTAGAAAACCTGAACGAGCGCTATGCTGAAATCGCAGTATTATTAGGCGAGAATGAGGTCATCACTGATCAAGATCAATTTCGCAAATTGTCGATTGAATACAGCCAATTAGAACCCGTTGCCTTAGGCTTTCGTGCTTATCAGCAAATTTTAGACGATATTGAAACCGCTCAAGACATGCTAGCTGATCCTGAAATGCGCGATATGGCTGAAGAAGAACTACTCACTGCCAAAACGCGCCGCGATGAGCAAGAAATCGAATTGCAAAAATTGCTGCTACCTAAAGATCCACATGATGGTAGCAATATCTTCCTTGAGGTGCGTGCTGGCACGGGGGGTGATGAGGCAGCTATTTTCGCGGGTGATCTTTTCCGAATGTACGCACGTTATGCCGAACAAAGACGCTGGCAAGTTGAAGTGGTCAGCCAAAGTGACGGTGAACATGGCGGCTTTAAGGAGATCATTGCACGCATTATTGGGAGTAATGTGTATTCACGCTTAAAATTTGAATCAGGTGCTCATCGCGTCCAACGCGTGCCTGAAACAGAATCCCAAGGTCGCATTCATACTTCCGCTGCTACAGTTGCAGTGATGCCTGAAGTGGATGAAGTCGAAGCTCAAGCGATTAATCCTGCCGATCTACGGGTGGATACCTTCCGTGCTTCAGGTGCGGGTGGTCAGCATATTAACAAAACAGACTCTGCGATTCGCATTACGCATATCCCTTCAGGCTTAGTCGTTGAATGCCAAGATGAGCGCTCGCAGCATAAAAACCGCGCCCGGGCGATGTCCTTATTGCAATCGCGCTTATTGGAAATCGAGCGCACTAAACAACAATCTGAGCAAGCTGAAACTCGGCGTAATTTGGTGGGAACAGGTGATCGTTCTGAACGTATTCGCACCTATAACTTCCCACAAGGTAGGGTCACAGATCACCGGATCAATCTGACCTTATATAAGTTAGATGACATTATTGCGGGTAGTCTTGATCAAGTGATTGATCCTTTAGTACATGAATACCAAGCTGATCAATTAACCGCACTAGCTGGCGAGTAAGGGGCTTGCTTAGTGCAAATCCGTGCAGCTATCCAAGTAGCTAGTCAGGCGCTGAATGCTAGCTCCGATACAGCACGCTTAGATGCTGAACTGCTCTTGTGTAAAGTATTAGCTAAAACTCGCAGCTATCTATTTACTTGGCCTGAAAAAGAACTGACACCAGAGCAGCAGCAAAGCTTTCAACAATTAATAGCTCAACGCTCAACCGGCACACCTGTTGCTTATTTATTAGGTTATCGGGAATTTTGGGGCATGGAACTGGCCGTTTCAGCAGCCACCTTAATACCGCGCCCCGATACGGAGCTACTGGTGCAAGTAGCACTAGAACGCTTAGAGACTTACCACTCACCCAAGATTCTCGATTTAGGCACTGGCACCGGAGCGATTGCTTTGGCATTAGCTAAGGAGCGTCCTGATGCTCAGATCACTGCCGTTGATCAGTCTCTAGCAGCTCTGGCAGTGGCCCAGATTAATGCGCAGAAGTTAAATCTGACTAAGCTAGAGTTTGTACAATCCGATTGGTTCAGTGCTTTTACTAAAGAGAGCCAATTCGATGTGATTGTTTCCAACCCCCCCTATATTGCAGACTCTGACCCTCATTTAGAGCAAGGTGATCTGCGCTTTGAGCCACGCTCAGCTTTAAGCTCTGGTGCGGATGGTTTGAAAGACCTGATCCATCTAATCCAAAATGCACCCTATTATTTAAAACCGCAGGCTTGGCTTATTTTAGAGCATGGCTATGATCAAGGCTCAGCCGTTATCCAGCTATTAAGCAAAAGAGGTTACACTGAACTGGCCTGTTATCAAGATTTGGGCGGTAACGACCGAGTAAGCCTCGGTCGCTCGCCTACATTGCTTTAGTCAGCATTATTTACATCATGATCTAACCAGAAAATACGCGGTAAAATGTTACCCAGATCAAGACGATCAGCTGCATTGCTACTGTTATTGTCCATCTTGGTATCATCTAATAAGGCCTGCTGCATTTTGCCAATTCGTACCTCTAAGCCTTGAACACAATCGTTCTCGGTACAAGCACCACCACCAGCTGCTCTAGGCTGCTTAAAGACTAGCTGGGGCGTATCCGGAATTTCATCCAAAGCAATAATGCTAGAACGTACCTTCTCGCCTGGCTTTTCAGGATCTAAGGCTGCCACGGCAACGCCACTGAACAGATCCATCACATAGGCCCGCCCAACACTAGTGGACGCATCGCAAGCTGCTGTTGCTAGTTCGCCCTCAGCCGCTGCAAAAGTTGTGAAGACAATCTTATTCATAAACGTCAGGGGGCTGGCCAAAACCTTCTCAGCGCGGTTCGGTAAATCATAGTACCAGCCATTGAGCGTGCTATCAGTTAGTAGATTGGTCGTACTATCTAAGGTTGTCACTTCAGCTAAACTGCTATCTTCTTTGAGTGGGAAAATGGCAGTATCAGGTTCCGCATAGGGATGACGATCCATTAATACGTAAAAACGGTCTTCGATAGTCTCCGACAAAGGATGAGAGCGATAGCCACTGCCCACTGCTAAACTTAATAAATCTTGGCCTTTAATCCGAGTGACGGCAACATCAGGCTCATAATAGAACATACGCTTGTCTGTGCCTGTTCCACCTAATTCCGCAAATTTACTTAAGCGTGCTTTACTATAGTCATACAAAGTGCTTGTATCGCTGTCTTTAACATCCACATCTAGGTCAACCCGCCAAATATTTCCACCGGTATCGCCAAAATAGAGGCGATCTAACACTCCATTTCTGTCCATATCCATGACTCGAATATCGCCGGGAACACTGTGTTTTAAATCGGAGGCTGCAGCAACATTGGTTCTTAATGACCAAATCAGCTCACCTGTTCGTGCATCGACGATGTAAACATCATTGCCTATAGAGTGAGTTGTACGTGTACTCGCATCTTCACTTTCTAGAATCGGGTCAAAACCACCGCCAATCACCAACACATCTTTCACAATACTGCCTGAACTTGCTGAGCTATCAGCAACCCGCAGTTTTGCCAACACTGGTTTAGACCAGGATTCGCCTAAATTATTAAAACCACTGGTGGTATTAGTGAACTGCCAAGCTAATTTAGGATAGGCTACATCGCTCAGATCCGTGACATCCAAGGCATAATAAGCGCTACCACCGCGACGCAAACCAAAATAGACATAAATACCTTCACCCTCATCCTTTTTAATTTGGCCGTCATTATTTTTATCGTCATACCAAACGGTTAAGGGGCCATCAACTCCGTATAAATGTTGTTTAGTAACCGCATTCTCTTTTAGGGGCTTCAGATTTTTCAGTAAGACATTCGGCATAAAGGCCCATTTTTCCAGCCCCGTATCAGCATCAAAAGCATGTAAATAACTATCATTGCTCCCTGCTAATACATAAGATTTATCATTCACATCCCGCACTATCACGGGCTTACTATTCATAATATCTCCTAAATAGTGCAGAGCTGTGCCATCCTCAGCATAACCTTTAGCGAACTGAATCAGTGCATCACGCTCTTCATCCGTCATGGACGCATTACCCAAATCCGCTTTACTCAGAGTATTGTTTAAAGGAATCAAGGAAGAGGCATTATTGGTAAGCGCTACCCGACTAGCAGGGTCCAATAAACTAGCTACTCCACCATCGGCTACATTTGAGCCACTAGCATTTGCTCCCCAAAAATCCCAAGCACTGTCTAAAAACTTACCTTGCGCATCGACTGCAGCTTGAGTTGCTGTACCCTCACCTTTCCCTACAATCACGCCATTTTCTAATTTAAATTTCTTTAAATTACCTTGCCAGCGCGCATTAGGAGTGCGGATGAAAACAGGTAGGAAAATTTCATCCGAATGCGCCAGATAGCTACTAGCATCGACTTTATAGGTTGGTGAAGTGAAGGACGACGCAGAAGACTGAACCCGACCAATAATCGAAGTAAAAGCTTCTGTTAAATCTTTTAAATTATTTGCATGGAAGAAATTATTATTTGCAGCTGCCAAACTAGGCGCATTACCTGTAAATATAGTTGGCTCAAACAGATTGAGCATTGCTTTCGCTAAATCAGGATTATTTAAGAAACTTTTCCATAAAGCCCAGGTACTGACTAAAGGATTAGTTTTGTCACTAGCTGCCTGTGCCACTAAACTTGCTGTATTTAAAGGTTGAGCAGCCGCATAGACTGGCTCTGCCGTAATAGGTTTATGAACACTGGTTGCTTGAGCAATCACTTGCTGTAAGGCATCACGTAATTGATTAGCGTTACTAGCCACCTTTAAATGACCTGCTTCAGCTAAGCTTTTTAAATATTTAGTCCCATTAGGGTCATTTAAAGCAAAAGCAATCGTAAAGGTCTCAATAGTTTGTTTGCCGTCTAAAGTCTCACTTTGATCTTCATTAGCCAAGTACTCAGCAATTTCAGGCCCACAGGTTCCAGAAGGATAGCCATCTGGAGAATCAACACAAGGTTTGCCTAATTTGCTCTCAATGACGCTGCGTGATGTTGGATAATCATAGATAGTATTCCAGCCTTCTGGACGGCCATCTGACATAAAGACAATATAGTTAGACTGACACTCAGAGGTTAAAGGGGATGTATAGTTAGCACTGCCCGTCACGCTGGCATTACAATAACGTTCTTGGCAGACCTCCGCCTCTATTTGCCCCCCAGGCACTAAGCAATTGTTATAATTGAAGCCTTCACAGGTGTACCCACCTGTACACTCAAAAGTAGTCGCTTGGCCTGTTTCATTAGGATTCGTACCTGACCACCCACAGCAAGCATTATTGATTGGTTCAAACTCTGCACAACCTTGATCGACCCATTGAGTGGCACAACTACCCTCAATAATTTCTCCATAACAAGCGTTGGCTGTATTGTTACAAGCTGTGGGTGCTGAGTAGGAAGCGCAGGCGTCATAACCTAAATTATTATTATAGCTGGTAGGATGAGCAGCGCGTATATGGCTAGGTGGTAAAGCCGCATCACTACTGACTTGCTCACCGCGATAATAGCGTGCAGCTTCAGCCAGTGAATCGACAATAGGCGTCCCACCGAGGGCTTTCCAGCTATTCACTACCGATGGTAAAAACGCTCGTACTGTCTGTCCCGCTACAGGGTCTGGAAGATTATCCTGATCAGCTGGCAATCGAGCAGTAATAATAGGGAGTGCTTCCGCATCAATGGGCTTAATTGGAAAGCTGACACCGCTTGCAGTGACACCATTCTCCCCACCATAGCGCATTAAACCTATATTCAAATTGGGGGGTGCATTGGTGATAACATCAGAAAACACTTCCTGCAAAACACTCATCCGCGTTTTCTTTCCACCCTTACCATCATCTACATCCGCCTCATCCATGCTTCCTGAGTTATCAAGTAAAAATAGAATATTAGGATTAGCAGCTGGCTTAGCAGCTGTGTAAATTTCCGAGTCATCCGCGACTGCACCGAATTGCCAGCTCACAATGACTAGACCCAACAAGTAGCTTAAGTAATACGCGCACTGCTTATTGTTATTCATAATTTAGCGTCCAATTGCGGTTAATGATTATTCGGCCGGTACAAACTTCAAAATACCGGCGGTATGTTGGCTCTCAGCGGATGTGCCTGGCACTTTACTATCTGCATTTACTGTAAATAAACGACAAGACACCCCACCACTTCGAGGTGTGGCAGCAGTGCTCATCGCGACACCTTGTAAAACTGGTGGACAGGGAATACTCGCTCCCATTGAAATAGTGCCTGCTGAGCTGATTTGTTCACCGTTACTAATAGCATCGCTATAGGGCCCTACTTGCTTATCCGTATGGCTAGTCGCCTCTTGCTTAGCGGTTTGCTCGACTAAATACAAATTTGTGGAACGGCGTAAACTAGCCTCTGCACCCTGATAAGAAAAATTATCAAACATGGCATTACCGACAATTTTTGTATCCAGTGTAGCGATACGCCCTGCTGCGATTCCTAAACCAGCTAGGACCAGTAAGCCCACTAAGCCCCAGAGCAAAACTGTACCTTGCTGAAATTTAGAATGATTAAGATAGTGATAGCTGGTTGGCATGCTTTAGGCTCCCCCGTCATAAACAGCTAAATTGCGTAGATAGATAACCGCCGTATGGACTGTGCGTTGATAACGATCATTACGGTTATAAGTGGTCTCTAAGAGTGTGTAACTGCGAGCTTCTGCAGCATTGAAAACAGGATCGCGGGAGCGTACTAAAACAGCCGCTTTAATCGTGCGTACTTGATACCAACGGTTAGCCGCTTTAACTGCCGTAGCATCTAAATAGGTATCAACCGTACCATCGTCATTTTGGTCAAGTCCGTAAGCAAGTTGTATGGCCTCGACACCCTCTGCTACCGGTGTAGCTGCACTACTTCTAGAACCTGCACAGAACAAATTAGGCATACCACCTACTTCACCGACATAAAAGCTGTTATACACTCGAGAATATTCAGGATGAGGGGCTTCTTGGGCTTGACAACTGGGAGGTACAACTTCATTACTACAGTCAACCCCTAAGGCAGCATCCGCATAAAATAGCACTCCAATCGTATCCCCTGTGCCGCTAGCAGTATCATCATCAGCCGTTTGTGCTAAGTCTGCAGGATTAATCACTAAACTATTTGCGCCGCCCCCACAGCTCTTAGAAACTGGTACTGGATCACCTTGTACATAAAAGGGTTTAGCCAGCGGTAAATGAGCGGAAGTGGTGTAGCCTGTATGTTCTAGATGTTTAGTGAGGGCATTAATAGCGCTACGCGCATTTTCTTGCATGGTGGATAGCTCATCGCGGGCATTATAAGTCTGGCGGCTACCCATATAGATAGTAGCGACCCCCGCTACCAAGACTAAACTTAGTACGCTTGCTGTAATTAATTCGACTAAGGAAAAACCTTGTTGTGCCTTAAAACACTGTTTAGTTTGCATTGGATCAATCCTCATAACACAGTGTTAAGAATCAAATTGAAAGGCTCCACATCAGCTTCATTTTTAGAAGCATTACGCTCATTCCATTGCAAACTTAAGCGTATTCCTTTAGCACAATCAGCCGAAGGGTCTGGACAATCAACTGTTAATTGGCCGTTGAGTAATGCACCGTTGATACCCGTGCCAGTACCATAACCACAGATGACATGGTAGATATCATCTGTTGCCATTTGTGTGGAATTACAGGTATTAGTTTGGCAACTGAAGGCTAAGGGATCAGCACAGTAAGTAGCTGCTACGGCATTTACCGTATACTTCCCTGTTAGTACAGCGGTACGATTCGAGCGCATGCGTTCTAATAACTCATGTGCCAATTGAGTAGCTTGTTGCATCTGATAAGAATTATGCGTAGCACGGAAGCTCTTAACCTGTAGACCAGCCATCCCTAGTAAACCTAAAGAGATTAAAAACGCCGCTACTAACACTTCGAGAAGATTGAGACCCTGTTGTTTTTTCATTATTTGTCCTCTTCTGTCGCAGTAGAATCCAGCCAATACATTCGTGGCAATAAACGTGTAATATCAATCATTTGACTATAAGCAGTAGATGCTTGATGCTGCGTATTATTCAGATCTAAGAGTGGCAGTTTTAACTTGCCAATCCGCACCATAATATTTTGCTGGCAATCACCGAGCTGACAACCTGAACTGCCATCTGAGCCAGTCAAACGGCCAAAAATAAGTTGGGGGGTATCTAAAAGCTCATTCGAGCCTGCGATCACAAATTTATCGGCTGAAGCATCGACTGAACGATCCAAATTTAAGACGGCTTTGCCCTGTAAGACATCTAAGACATAAGCACGTGAGGTATTAGTCGCAGGCTCACAAGCTTGCGCGACACTTGGATTACCTTGTGCATCAGCCTGCGAGAAGGTGGTAAACATTAGTTTATCGAGCAAAGTCAGGACTGGTGACAGTGCTTTTTCACCATGATGCTCGAATTCATAATACCAGCCTTGCATATCTGGATAATCGAGAATGGTTTTTCCGGCCTCAATGCTCTGTACGTCCATTAAATTATTATTGGTAATTAGAGTCGGTGTTTCAGGGATTTTATAAACATCCGGGTCGAGTAGCACATAAAGGCGATCAAGCGCAGCTGTAGTATTCAAAGGGTGTGTTCGGTATCCACTGCCTAAAGCAATTGTTAGAATAGGCTTGCCATTCTGCATACGAATCGCTGTATCCGGCTCATAGAAGAATTTACGATGATCTAAGCTCGAACTACCCCCACCGAGACTGGCTAATTTAGTTAATTTAGCTTTGCTATAGTCATAATAGGTGCTGCTATCTTCATCACGGACATCCACATCCATATCCACGCGCCAGAGATTTCCACCTGTATCAGAGAAGTAAAGGCGATCCAAAGCCCCATTCCCGTCCATATCCAAAATACGGATATCACTCGGGATACTGTGTGTAAGACTATTAGCGCCGGCTACAGCAGTTTGCTCACCTGCTGAACCAAAACCACCTTTGCGTAACGACCATAAGAGACTGCCCGAATTAGCATCGATAATGAAAACATCTCGCCCCCACTGATCAGGCAGACGCTCAGCTATATCCTCCTCATCTTTACGTGGGTCGTAGCCACCACCAAAGACTAAAACCTGTATTAGCTTTGATTGCTGAGGGTTATTCGTCTCAGCCACACGCAATTTAGACAAGGTTGGTTTAGACCAAGTCTCACCCAACTCATCAAAACCATCATTGCTATTAGTATTTGCTGATTGTGGAGCAATCTTCCACATCACACTCGGGTTATCAGCAGCGCTAATATTGAGGCCATAGTACATACGGCCGCCTCGACGCAGACCAAAATACAGCTTTACACTGTCTGCATCCTCAGCATTGATTTGCCCGTCGTGGTTGTAATCTTGAGTCGGTGTCAGTTCAATAATGCCATTTAAGTTATGATCAACACGCGCTAAGGTCGGCGTACCATCAATGCCATAAACGTGCTGAGGATTAGTTTGCTTGTCTAAAAAAATATTGGCATTTTTTAGTAAAGTGGCAGGCATAAATGCCCATTTTTCTACACCCGTCTCAGCATCAAAAGAATGTAAAAACCCTTCATTGGTAGCTAATAGGACTCGTGTCACCCCATTCCCATAATCCACAACGACTGCTTTGCTGTTTAGACTGTCACCTAAATGATTGCGTGCTTCCGCAGTTGGATCGCCCTCTTTATAGCCACGAATAAAATTCAGTAATTGTGCGCGCTTTTCCTCTGAAATACTTGGAGCGGGACAAGTCGTCACTTCAGCAATATTTACACAGCCTGCACCGGTTACAGGATTACCCTGAACGATATGCTTGACACCATTACAGTCCTTATATTGCCCCCAGCAGCTAGTACCTGCTGGTAGGTTTGCATAAGAGCTGATCGGTAATAGGCTATGCGCTAAGCTAAGCGTAGTGGCAGGCGATAATAAGCTCGCTGTAATGCTCGCGGTATCAGGGCTTATATGCACTAAACCCGTACCTAACGGGTCAGTGTATAAAATACGATTAGCTGGCAAAGGCAATTTATTGGCAGCGCCGCCAATAGTAACGTCTGCCCCATGCGAGGTGTTTGACCAAAGATCTTGGGCATCTAGCTTCAAGGTTCCATCGGTATTTAAAGCAGAGGAACCATTAGCACCCAACATATCACCTGCATCATTGACCGTGAACTTGCGTAAATTACCGGACCAGATCGAGGTTTGGCTGGGGTCAAATACCGGCATATACACTTTATCTTCATGTGAAAGCAGATTCGATTGATCGACTACAAAGCTTGGAGAGCTGAAGGACAGCGAATCTTTCTGCACATCTGACAGGATTTCACTAAAGGCGGTAGCCAACTCCTGTGGATTATCGGCCGTATAAGCTCCGTGCTCAGCTGTTGCTAGCTGTGCTAAATAGCTGGTTCCTACCGGCTCATCGTTCATACCAAAGGCGACAGTGAAGGTATTCACCACTTGTTTACCCGGTATAGTACTTGCTTGATCCTGAGTGGCTAAGAAACGAGTTAATTCGGGGCCGCATTTCCCACTTTTGTAGCCTAGTGGTATATCTACGCAGGGAGTTGAAGCTAAATTAGGCACAGTCACCGGAAAATTAGCATTAGTCATATCCGGCAGCATCGGTGGAATCACATTTGCATTATAAGTTTGAGTTGGTGCAACTGATTCTGGATAACGAGCCGTACCATCAGCAGTTACCCCTTCCCAGAAGGGATACTCTGGTTTGCCATCTGACATCAATACTAAATAATTCGCCTGACAACTATGCTCGATTGGTGATTTATAGAGCGGATTACCACTGTAAGTATCACAAATTGTGTGCTGACAAAATTTCACATTCACTTTGCAGCTGTAGTTATTATTTTTACAATATTGCTTCCCATTCGGTGCTGTTTCCCATTTACAGCACTCACTATATTTGCGGGTGTTGCAAGCGCTGGGGCTTAAATTAGCTGTGGAATTACAAGTTCCCCAATCAGGGCTACATTCTTCTTGATGTTGGCTGGTACAAGTTAAACTACCTGTATAAGTAGAAGGATGCGCCGCCCAAGCATAAGCAGGCAAGTGCTTACCCCAAACTGGGCTTTCACCTCGAAAATAGCGAGCCGCCTCATATAAAGAATCAACAATGGGTGTATAACCCGCAGACTGCCAACCATCCACAATATCTGCTAAAAACGCTCTGACCGGCATACCCGCAGGAGGATCAATTAAATTATCACTACTAACTGCTGAACCAATAATACTGCTGGCTTGCTGGTCAATCGGTGAAATTGGAAAGTTAACCCCTTTAATCGCACTCCAGCTATAAGAGGGCAATAAACTAGCATTGGCATAATGCATTAGCCCAATATTCACATTAGCAGGTGCGGTATCCAACACTTCACGAAAGGTGTCTTTTAGAACCTGCATACGTGAACGCCCACCACTGTTGGACAGTGTCTGATTCATGCTTCCAGAAGCATCCAGCAAGAACAGAATATTAGCATTCACTTTGCTGGCTTCATTTTGCGCAAAGATTTCCGTTTCATCTGCTAAACCTAAGGTAGCACTGAAGCTAAAAATCCCAGTTAAGAGTAAGGTCGGCAAGAACCTTAGGTATCTCTTTATGAGGGGCGTGCTCAGGAAACTCTTCATTATTTTTCTAATTCACTCAGCGCCAGCACTTATCGGTGGTAACCGTATCCGAGCTGTCTTTAGCAATTTTACGTCCCATTTGGTCAAGAGTGAAAATGGCACAGGTTGTATCTTTGGCCTGTGCTGAACTGCTTGCAGGGGTGGCTTGAACCGTATAGCTAGTTGCGGTAGCAGCACTCAGTGTAATGTTGTAATCATTTTCTTGGCTAGGAATGGTGTCAGCAGCAAACCCCAAGGCCGTTAATTTATCAGCATAGGTATAATTCTTGATAAAATGTGTTTCTTGGCGCTGGGCGATTTGTTGTAAGGCTATTTTTGCATCGGCACGTTTAGTTTTTCTAATTTGCTCAACATAACTAGGATAGGCAAAGGCTGCAATAATGCCGACAATGGCAAGCACAATCATGATTTCGGTTAAGGTGAAACCGCGCTGTAAGCGAGTAGTGGACATGGCTCTATCCTAAATTTTAATTATTATTCGTAGCGCTTTTAATACTACAATAGATTCGTATTTAATTAAATTAATTTATAGGTGGTGCAGCGGGCATAAAGTGCACAATCCCCATTTCATGGGCGCTGCGTGCTCCGGTTCCTTGCAGACGACTATTGGCATCAACGATAAACATAGAGCAACTATATTTATCACCATTCATCTCCAAACTCATTGAGGTTTCTAAGGGCGGACATTGATCAATAAATTCACCATGCCGAATTTGCACGCTCGTAGTGAGTTTATCGCTTTGAAAAAGTACCGCGGTATTCGTTTGTGGCACCACAAACGCTTTAGCAGGTGATTCCATAGCTGACTTAATAAAAGCTAATGAGTTAGAAGGCGCTAGCATATCTAAGGGCGGACGCACGAGATTAAGTTGCGATTCTGCACCTTGATAGGTGAGCATACTAGACATCTCATTCCCTACAATTTTTGTATCAATAATTCCCATACGTGCTGCTGTCACCCCAATGATCGACATGACTAAGAGAATAGCCATCCCCCACATCAAAGTTGAACCGGTCTGTTTAGAACGTGTGGCAATTCTAGCGAAGTGAGCAAGCATCATATCAACGCGCAATATTTCTTAGATAAATCGTAGTGGTATAGACAGCACGCTTATACCGATCATTAGTAGCTATCGACTGATCAAATAATTGATAATTTTTAGCCTCAGCTTGTTTAAATACGGGTTCCATTGTCCGTACTAATAAAGCAACTTGTACTAAGGCTACCTTATCCCAAGCATTATTTGCGGTGACTTGGGTAGCCGTCCAATACTGATCGACTTGCCATTGTTTTTTCTGCCCTGCAGGAATTGTGATCGGCAGATTATCTACCCCATAACGAAGCTGCAGGTTTTCGATACCTTGTGCCCAAGGTTGTGAATAAGTATTAAGTGAGCCTCCACAGACTAGCTCTGGGATACCATCACCTGCATTATTTTCGCGTGAAGCATTTTTTTGTATTCTAAAAGAACTATAAACACGCCTAGCCAGCTGCGCATTCGCTCCTTGATCAGCTGCTGTACGCATACTCTCATTTGGATTGATCATACAACGTTTTTTCCAAGAGCCACCGGTACAATCCTCCATTAAGCTATCATCAGCCAAAAATGACAGACCAATGGTGTCGGACCTCGCCATAATTTGATTGGTAGTCAAGGTGCTGGCACCAATACTGCTACCATCTGCTGAAGTAGCAATTCTTGCCACATTAATAATATTCGCTTGACCGGTAGGACATAGAACTGAACTAGGCACTAAGCCACTAGGGAGTAAGTAGTTATCCAATTGACTATGCGCATCGGATGAATAACCCGCTCTTTCAATATGTGTCCGTAAAGCCTTCATCGCAACCCGTGCACTTTCATCCATTTCCGAGATTTGATCACGCAGTGCATAGGTTTCTTTACTACTAACATAAACTGTTGCAATCCCAGCCATAATAAATAGCCCCAACCCCATGGCAATCATCAGCTCAATCAATGAGAAGCCATGTTGCAAGGAGCGTGCTTTGGTTTTCATTTTCATGGCTAAATCACTGCATCCATCACTAGGCTCATCGCTTCTTGTTCTTGATCAACAGTAGAACCATTAGCTTCTGTGCCAGCCGCCCTACCTTGTTGAATACCGAGTTGTTCTAAACGCTGTTCCCAAGTTAAGTGGAAATGTAAGCCTAAGCCACAATTAGCGCTCTTTGGGCAGGTAATAACTAGTTGGGCTGCGGGTAAATGATTGCTTCCACTTCGACAGAGCACCTCATACAACTCCAAGCTCGCCTGTTGCGTACCTGAGCAAGTAGTCGCCGTACAATTGCCGGGTGGTGGATTGCTACACTTTGTGGTTTGGGTATAACTGCCATCCAAAGTAGCTTGGCGGTTACTGCGCATCCGCTCTAGAAGTTCATAAAGCACAAAAGTAGCCTCCTGTTTTAGAGAGGCGTTTTGGGTAGATTTAAGACTACTGATTTGTAAGCCAGCTAAACCCAATAGGCCCAGCGATAGGACGAGGGTCGCAATTAAGACCTCAAGTAAGTTAAGGCCATGCTGTAAGCGTCGGGCAGTACGCTTCATTTATTCTTCTTATAACCTTAATAGAATAGACTAAAACTATTGTGCGCTCATCAGGCTTACCCTAGCATTAAACGCATAAGCGAAAAGTGCTTGGGATAAATACTAATGCATTCTTTTAGAACAAGGTAAATCGGTGCTAGCTGAAACACCGCTATAGCGCAACAGTAATTCTAAATGACGTCCTGCCTCACCTAACTCTAAACGATAAAGAATTAGACCGTCCAATAAGCGTCTAGCTGTCTCTAAATAAGAACTTGTCTGCACCTTATCTTGCTTATCTGGATAAATGTCCATATTGAAAGCCCACCTTTTTCACCCTTAATTTTTATTGTAGACCATATATTTACAAACAAGGTTGCGGCTAGGCAAAAATGAATGGTAGATTGCAGTCATCTACATTAATGTTTGCTAATACCTACCTATGGAAGCCCTAAAGATCAGTAGTTCGGCAGCTAGCTCGGTTAACTCGCTCTCTGCAGATGAGCTAAAAAATTTACAGGCAAACCATGCAAGTCGTCATGGTTTGCAGCCTTTTTTCCAGGATACCCTCAAAAGTGGTTTACTTGGCCCACAGTTGGCGGTCATTCCCGCTGGGCAATTTGAAATGGGTTCTCCAACTAATGAATTTGGTCATAGACGAGAAGAATATCCACAACATACCATCTGCTTAGACTATGACTTTGCTATTGGCGTGCTACCCCTCATGGCAGAAGAGTTTGAACTATTTCGAACTGCGACTGAATGGTATAAACGCCCTGAACTTATTTGGCATCGTGGACGGTTTCCAGTCATCAATGTGCGGATGAGTGATGTTAAGCTTTATTTAGCTTGGTTAAGCGAACAAACTGGGCAAGTCTATCGCTTGCCGACTGAGCCAGAATGGGAGTATGCCGCACGCTCAGGTAGTAGCACGCCTTTCTGCTACGGTAGTAGTGTGAGCTGCAAAGAGGTCAATTTTAATCCCATCTTCCCGTATCAAGAAGCCACAGAAAAGAAACGTTGGTATTTGCCGCGCTGTATTCCCTCAGTCAGCGCTAGTGAAGTTGGTTTGCGTGCGCCGAATCATTGGGGATTATATGATGTGCACGGCAATGTTTGGGAGTTCACCAGCACACATTGGACGACCTCCCACTTGGGAGCTCACCGCGACGGTAGCCCTTCTCATCATGCCAACCCTTATTGGTATGTGACCAAAGGTGGCTCTTGGTTTGACCCTGCTGTGTTAGCGCGTAGTGCAGCCCGCAAGAAACGCTATTTAGACGAATTAGACACCAATCTAGGGTTTCGCGTGGTGCGTGAGCTTGCAAATTAGCGATTAAAGCGGAGTGCTTGCCCCACTGGCGGACGCTCCAAAATTTGGCCCTGATGCCACACCAACTGGCCATTCACTAGGGTACTAACAATACGTGAGCGAAAATGATAACCCTCATAGGGCGTCCACGCACATTTCGCTAAAGCTGAACTATGAGTGGCAACTTGCTCTTGCTCTAAGTCTACTAAGACTAAATCAGCCCAATAGCCCTCGCGAATAAAGCCTCGTTCTTGAATACTAAATAATTGAGCGACTGCATGACTGGTTTTTTCTACAATAACCTCCAAACTAAAAATGCCCGCATGATAATTTTCTAATAAGGACAAGAAAGCATCCTGCACCATAGGCATACCCGCTGGGGTTTTAAAATAAGTTTGTCCTTGCTTCTCGCTTAAGAGATGGGGTGCGTGTGCGCTTCCAATAATATCTAAATGCCCATCTAGCACACCTTGAATTAACACCGCGCGATCTTCAGCCGTTTTAATCGCAGGATTACATTTGAGTAGACCCTGCTTGCTTGCATAATCCTCGTCAGAAAAATGTAAATAATGTGAGCAGACCTCAGCAGTAATCAATTTTTCTTCAAGGCTACCAGCTGCAAAAAGCTCTAATTCTTTAGCTGAAGAAATATGCAAAATATGCACACGCGCTTTACAATCATGCGCTACTTCGATTAAACGTGCGGCGGCAAGGTAGCAGGCTTCATCACTACGAATCACGCCATGTAATTCGAAAGGGACGTTATCACCGTAAATACCGCGATAACTTTCTTCATTCTCCATAATCAACGGCATATCTTCACAATGTGCTGTCACCAAAACCGGAGAATTGCTTAGAATCTCACGTAATACGTCTGGGTCATCCACCAACTTGCTAGCACAAGATGAGCCTACAAATACATTCACACCACAAGCCAGCTGCCCATCAACTGATTTAATCAGCTCAATATTTTCATTCGAAGCGCCTAGATAAAAGCCATAATTAGCTAAAGCTCGCCCAGCAGCTAGTTGGTGTTTGGCAGCTAGGAGTTCGTTCGAAAGAGTAGCGGGTAGTGTATTAGGCATATCCATGAAACTCGTCACTCCGCCTGCAACAGCCGCTAGAGTCTCTGTCCATAAATCGCCTTTACTGGTTAAACCTGGCTCACGAAAATGCACCTGATAATCAATCATCCCCGGCAACAAATAACAACCTTGTGCATCGAGTAGTTGATCGGCCTGACGCCCTATCGAGGGGCCAATGGCCTCAATCCGCCCCTCAGCGATATAAACATCGCTTTCAAAGATTTGCCCTTCATTAACCAATTTAGCATTAACAACCAGTAAGCTGCTCATAAGCGCTCGTAGATAGTGAAGGAATAGTTATAAGGATTTTTGTGATCAGCTTGATAATGTTGTTCGGTAGCTAAATGCCATTCTTGTAAATCAAAGCTTGGAAAAAAAGTATCGCCTGCTAATTGTGCCTCAATAAAGGTGAGATACATACGCTGGGCTTGTGGAAGAAAATAGGTGTAAAGTTGTGCCCCACCAATAATGAACACTTCAGGACTAGCTTGTACTAAATCTAAAGCTGCGTCAGGACTCGTTACAAACTCGACTTCAGGCTGAGACAAAACAGAGCCGCTTGAAACCACAATATTGCGTCTATGGGGTAAAGCTCTGCCGAGTGATTGCCAAGTTTTACGTCCCATAATAATGGGTTTGCCCAAAGTATGTTGCTTGAACCAAGCAAGATCGGCTGGCAAATGCCAAGGCATTGAGCCTTGGTGGCCAATAACGTGATCGGCACGGGTCATAGCGGCGATCAATGAGATCATTAGACTGATCGCTAACTATTTTACAACACGTAAAAAAGGGCGCGACTTAGGATCAGGCTTATTGGTTTTAGACGGCGGTGATGGTTCATCAGGCGGTACCTCTTCACTAGAAGATGCTGCTTCATCTGTTTCAGTTTCAGCCTCATCCTCAGTCGAAACTGCCATTAAACTAGCCGACCTCAAACTGGGTTTTAGCTGAGCATATTCATCTGGTGGGAAAGAAGCACCTTCTTGGGTTTCGCGTGAATAAATAGCTAATACTGAATAGATCGGGCAGTAAACATAAAAAGCCGCCCCACTAAAACGCGCGCTGAAACTAACCGCATCATTATCCATGACAAAATCACGAACAGCAGTTGGACTAATATTCAATACAATACGTCCATCTTTCACATGCTGACGCGGCACAGACACTTCTTCTGCTGTCGCATCAACCGTGATATAGGGGGTCATATTGTTATCGACAATCCATTCATAAAATGCACGTAATAAGTAGGGGCGTTTTGGAGTCATGGTCTAATTGCCTTCTCAACCTTACTCAAGGATTGTTGGAAACCATCACGGGAAAATACGCGCTCCATATATTTTAGTATAGGTTTACCCTGCTTAGCGGGCACATCAATACCATATTTGGGCAAGCGCCATAATACAGGTGCGATAGTACAATCGACGAGCGTATATTCATCACTTAAGAAATACGGCTTGATTGCAAAGACTTCAGCAGCTGAGAGCACACTCTCACGTAAAATCCGCCGTGCTTCCGTTGCAGACTTTTCATCACCACGCTCAATATCATCCACTAAAGAAAACCAATCTTTCTCAATACGGAATAAAGCTAGCCGTGAATGTGCACGAGTCACTGGGTCAACAGGCATTAAAGGTGGATGTGGAAAGCGCTCATCTAAATATTCCATAATGATGCGCGCATCGTACAACACTAAATCACGATCGATCAGAGTCGGAGTCGTATTATACGGATTGAGTTCGGCCAACTCCTCAGGCTTATCATCGGGGTTAATATTTAGCACATCGACGGTGATATCTTTTTCCGCTAAGACAATGCGTACACGATGGCTGTCAGCACAATCAGCAGCAGAGAATAAAGTCATAACAGAACGGCGGCTAGAAATCGATGCCATAGCTTGAAAAGCTCCTGTAGTCCAAATGAAAAGGCTACTCTAGTTATAAGCTAGAGTAGCCAATTTATGTTATACCAGTTGGTAATTAATGAACATCCTTCCAGTATTCTTTCTTCAGGAAGTATGCCACTACAATAAAGACTAGTAGGAACAATACCACCCAAATACCCACTGCTTGGCGATGCAACTTGCCAGGCTCGCTCACATACACCAAGAAATTAGTAATATCTAACACCATGCGGTCATATTCTGTTGGTGACAGTTTGCCGGGTTGGCTTAAAACTAATTTTGGCTCAGCATGTGCATTTGCCGCTGCATGAGCACCCTCTGCAGGAGCTTCTTCATGTTGTAGCTCTTGCATGCCTTGTAGTTCCCACAGAATATGTGGCATACCTACGTTTGCGAAGACAGTGTTATTTACACCTAAAGGCCGTGTTGGATCTTTATAGAACGATTTCAAGAAAGTATAGATCCAATCACCACCCCGTAAACGCCCTTCCAATGACAAATCAGGCGGCGCATTACCAAAGGCCTCTGCCCCGTACTTAGCAGTCATGCCATTTTTCATCAGCTCACCTACCTTAGTAAGCTCACCATCAGTACGAGTAAAAATTAAGTTCTTTTGTACTTGCTCGGGCGTTAAACCTAAATCAGCCGCAACTCGATTATAACGGCTCATGCTTAAGGAGTGACAGCCCATGCAGTAGTTTACAAAATACTTTGCACCACGTTGTAAACTTTGCTTGTTATGCAAATCAATATTAGCTTTTTCAACCTTGACTGCTTCTGAAGCCAAGCCAATTGCAGGAACTGCAAGTGTTAAAGCAAGGAATAGACGGGTAATAAACTTTTTCATAGTCTCGCTCCTTACCCAGTCACACGTTCAGGAACTGGTTTTTCCTGATTGAAGCTAGGCACAAAGGCTGGTAACAATAAGGTTGCAGCTAAGTAAATTACCGGCCAGATAAATTGCAGTACCATTTGAGTAGTCGCAGCGCCATCCTCAAGATTGAGACGGAATACTAAGTCATACACGACTACAATACCTAATAAGATACCGAACCATTTTTTGTAATTCACTTTGGCTGGGTAGCTGTGTAACCACAGAACCGCAAAGAACAAGAAATAGATTTGTGTCATACGCGTGCCCAGTTCTTTGTAAACTGTCGTCACCGCTTCAACACCCATCCAGCCTAATACTAAGAATACTACTGCGAACAATAACAGATTGATTTTGTGCGCTGGGTTGCGATACCGCCAAGATTTAATTGGGTTCTTATCTAACCAAGGTAATAAGAACAACACAATAATGGCCGCAAACATCGCTACTGTACCCCACCATGGATCAGGGACTGCACGTAATACAGTATAGAAAGGTGTGAAATACCAAACTGGCGCAATATGTAAAGGCGTCTTCAATGGATTAGCAGGCTCGAAGTTAGGTTGCTCAATAAAATAGCCACCCATTTCTGGCATGAAGAATACAATTGAGAAGAAGATCAACAAGAAGACCGCTACGCCTAAGACATCTTTAACAGTGTAGTAGGGGTGGAAAGGAATCCCATCGGATGGCGCATCAGGAGACCAACGATTGCCTTTTGGGCCTTTCTTAATTTCTACACCATCCGGATTGTTGGAGCCAACGGCATGCAAGGCTACAATATGCACGAATACTAAAGCTGGTAGCACAATCACCGGTACAAAGAAGTGTAAAGCGAAGAAACGGTTGAGAGCTGCATCACCTAAAACATAATCCCCCCGTAACCACACGGATAAGTCATGGCCAATATAGGGAACTGTGTTGAAGAGGTTAATAATAACTTGCGCACCCCAGTAAGACATTTGCCCCCAAGGTAACAAATAACCCATAAAGGCCGTAGCCATCAAAGCGACATAAATCAACATGCCAATCAGCCACAATAATTCGCGCTTACCCTTATAGGAGCCATAAATCATGGCGCGGAACATGTGTAGATACACCACTATGAAAAAAGCTGAAGCACCTGTGGAGTGCATATAACGGATAAACCAACCCCCTGGTACATCACGCATGATGTATTCAACCGAGGCAAAGGCTAGATCAGCATCAGGCTTATAGTGGAAAGCAAGGAATAAACCGGAAAAGATTTGGATAGCCAGTACTAACATAGCTAGGGAGCCGAAGTAGTACCAGAAGTTGAAATTTTTCGGCGCATAATATTGCGCTATATGTTTATTCCAAGTTTCCATTAAGGGGAAACGATCTTCCACCCAACCGAGAAAACCAGTGTACTCGTGCGCAGGACGCTCAGCCATTATGCAGCACCTCCATCTTCACCCACTAAAATCGTTGCCTCGCTCTTGAAATAGTAAGGTGGCACCTCAAGATTGCTACCTGCTGGAACGTTTTTGAATACACGGCCAGCCAAATCGAAACGAGAACCATGGCAAGGGCAATACCAACCACCTTTCCAATCAGCGCCTAAATCAGCGGGGCCAACTTCGGGGCGATAGGTAGGTGAACAACCCAAATGTGTACAGATGCCCACCAGTACTAAGTATTTAGCTTCGCGGGAGCGATAGCCATTTTTAGCGTATTCGGGTTGTTGGCTGACCACATCAGAGTTGGGGTCTTTCAAACCAGAGTCCAGGCTAGGTAAAGCGGCTAGCATCTCCTCAGTGCGATTAACCACCCAAACAGGCTTACCACGCCATACCACCCGTAATAATTGACCGGGTTCAATTTTGCTTACATTCACTTCCACCGGCGCACCCGCAGCCAAAGCACGTGCACTGGGAGACATCGACCCTAGGAAAGGATATGCAAGCGCTGCCGTCCCTGCTGCCCCTACCACCGAAGTAGCTGCAATCAGGAAACGACGGCGATTCTTATCGACTCCAGAATTTGCCATCGTTAGCTCACTCCCAAATTATCAAAACCTGAACACTTCTTGCAGCTTTGGTTGCTCTGCAAGAAGGAAAATCCTCAATCACTACTGGACTACTGCACTGCAATATTAGCAGTTACTAAAAAACGCCATAGGATGTCTGACTTCATTAGTGAAATCAAGCGACTCCCCTTGCAAACATGAGGGGATTAACACCAAGCACCTCAAGGGCGACAAATCCGGTGGCGATGATAGCACAAAAAATATCGAAATAACCTGACATTAAGCAGGATTATCAATCTCAACAAACTTGCATTCTACTCCAAATCGCTCTGTCAAGTGCTCGCCTAAAGCCTGCACACCATAACGCTCCGTGGCATGATGCCCTGCAGCAATATAGTGCACATGATTCTCACGAGCACTGTGGGTCGTATGCTCAGAGATCTCCCCACTTAAGTAGGCATCGACGCCAAAACCTAAAGCGTCCTGAATATAGCCTTGAGCACCGCCAGTACACCATGCAATTCGTTGGATTAGGTGATCTCCGCCAGCCACCGTTAAAGGTTTGCGTTGTAGGACTTGTTCTATTTTCAGGCTAAACGTCTCTAAGCTAGTCGGCTCAGCTAACACACCTACATTACCTATACCTTGTTCATTGAGTGTCGTTTCAACTATTAAACCTAGACGTTTAGCAAGTTGAGCATTGTTTCCTAATTCAGGATGAGCATCTAAGGGGAGATGATAGGCAAATAAATTCAGATCGTTTTTTAATAAGCTGGCTAAGCGGCGTTGGTGCATGCCGCGCACCACTGGATTATCACCACGCCAAAAATAACCATGATGCACCAAAACCGCATCAGCACCGAGCTCAATTGCGGCATCCAATAAAGCCTGACAGGCCGTAACGCCGGTCACGATTTTACAAATCGATTTGCGCCCCTCAACTTGTAAACCATTAGGTGCATAATCTTTAAACTTACTTACATTCAATAAGGTGTTTAAATAGTGCTCTAACTCATCAGTTTTGACCATCACTAATCACGCTACCAAAGTTTCCAGCTTATTGAACAGGACTTGCATGTCCTCATCCGTACCAATCGTAATACGTAAATACTCTTGAATCCGGGGCTTTTTGAAATGACGCACTAGCACACCCTGTTCTTTCAGCGCTAAGTATAAAAACTCCGCATTACCAGCAGGCGGGCGTGTAAACACAAAATTCGCTGCTGAAGGTAAAACACTGAAACCTAATGCCTGCAAACGATTAATAGTTGCTGTACGAGTCTGAATAATTTTCTCACAAAGCTGCACAAAGTAAGCACGATCCTGCATAGCAGCTGCAGCACCTACAATGGCTAAACGGTCTAAAGGATAAGAGTTAAAAGAGTTTTTCACGCGCTCTAAAGCTTCAATTAAATCAGGATGCCCCACCGCAAACCCAGCGCGCAAACCGGCTAGCGAACGCGACTTTGACAAAGTTTGCACAACGAGTAAATTCGGATAGTGTTTAATTAAAGGAATCGCTGTTTCAGCACCAAAATCGACATAAGCCTCATCAATTACGACCACCGAGGTTTGATTGGTTTTTAAGAGACTCTCGATGGCGTCCAGGCTCAGGGCTGAACCAGTAGGCGCATTTGGATTCGGAAAAATAATTCCGCCATTAGGCTGAGTATAAGCACCTAAATCCAAGCTAAAATCAGCAGCTAAGGGAATCTGCTGCATCGTTAATTGATACAGATTCGCATAGACTGGATAGAAACTATAAGAAATATCTGGGAATAACAGCGGCTGATCTGGCTTAAATAGAGCATGGAAAATATGCGCTAGTACTTCGTCAGAACCGTTGCCCACAAACACCTGCTGACCTTCCAAACCATAATACTGTGCGATAGCTTCTTTAAATAAATCAGCGTTAGGGTCAGGATAGAGTCTTAGCGTATGGTTTAGTTCGGCTTGAATCGTGGCTAAAACTAGGGGTGAAGGTGGATAAGGACATTCATTAGTATTCAGCTTGACATAGCGCTGATCCTTAGGTTGCTCGCCTGGCACATAAGGGTCGAGCTGCTGCACTAAAGGATTCCAATATTGGCTCATGAAAGCGTTCCCGCACAACCGCATAAAGTCCTGCATGATATAAGTAGGCTCAGGCTTTTACTAGCCTTTTGCTTGCCGACCTTTTGTCATCTAATCACTTTGCCCCATCAAGCCTAAGCCAGAAAACCCTGCAGTAATCAAGAATACTGTTTGTACCTTGATTGACTGCTTGCTTGTTGATATGACCTACTCAAACCTCCAAAGCTTCCACCGAGGCTTGCAACTGCAAAATGCAACTGCTTTACCAGCTGATTATTATGCAGCTTTACATAATGCTCATAGTGTGCGCTCAGTATCGCGCTATGTGTTGCCAGCCCTAGCCTCTATTCATCCGACTGTGCCAACTGTCGCTGATAAAGTAGATATCAAAGCCTTGGACTTGCCTTTGCCACAATTGCCAGAAAAACAGATTTCCCCAGCGATTGACCCTGAAAGCATTCCAGTGATCGCTGACCGTTTACGTCCTAGTTTCACGATTGATAGTGTTCCTGTACTAGAGCAAAGTGGCAAAGTTATTTGGAAACCAGGGCATGGTTTAATTGAAAAAGTCGACAAACTAACGGGCGAAATTGTGCATTTGTCCGAAAAATAGGCAAACTGGAACTAAAGCACAAAAGTTTCTCGACTCCACGCAGTATTTATCGCAAGCTTCGCTGTTTTCTAGCTGAATATTCTAGATATTAATAAATCAAACTATTGATATGCTTTAAAACAATGCAGAACACAATTACACTATTTTTTGGACTACTCTTAAGCTTCGGCCTAACAGGCTGTCTGTACTCAGGCAATCAGTTCAATGCTTCTGATCATACGCATACGACTAAGCCCATACCTAGACAGCTGGCAGTCTCTCAACGCCTCCCTACCCAATGCTCGGCTGAACTATTAAGCCCAGCGCGGTTTCAAGAAGAATCTATCAAAGTATTGGTATACTCTGGAGCAGCCAGCTATTCTAATATTCCAGCAGAAATGGTTTGGAGTGAGACTAAAATCCAAGTAGAGCCGGCGCGGTATGCACAAGAAACTGAACCAGCTCAATACGAAGAGTTCGAGGATATTATTGAAGTTGAGCGTGCACGCTCAGAACTGTATGCCACGCCTGCTCAATATCAAAAAGTGGCGCGCGAAATAGTGCTCAAACCTCAACACAAACGCTGGAAGCAGGGCTGCTTAGCTGGATCGCAGGCAGCATGTTTAGACACAATAGAAGCTGAATTAGTCAAAATTCCGACTGAAATCATTAAAGAGCCTGCCCAAATCCATCAGCGTAGTATCCCGGCAAAAACTATTAAAATTAAGCGTAAACAACTCCTTAAGTCTGGTAAAGGAATAGGGCCTATTATTCCTGCACGCTACGAAACTATTAAATTGCTCCGCATCAGTAAACCGTGGAAAATTATTTCGAGCCTAGTACCTGCACAATATAAAACGATTCTTGTGCAACGCAAATTAAAGGATGAGCGTCTCTTAAACATGCCGGTTGCTTGCGCTGAGCATTTAAGCCTTGAGCAGATCAAGCAAATCCAACTAGCCCTCATTCAAACGGGTCAGAATATTACTAGCACCGGAAACTTAGACGCTGCCACTATTGACGCTTTACATGCATTTCAAGAAGCCAATAATTTAGCCATTGGTGGATTAAGCCTAGAGACCCTACGAAAACTAGGTCTAGCGTAGCAGTCCACAGGCATTTTCGTTAGACTGCTCCTCAATACGCCAAACATGAAAAATACAATTAGGAGCAGTCATGAGTGAACAAGCGGGCATTCTCATTGGCAAAGGTGGCAATCAAGCTATTAATCTGAATTTGCGCTTTGCTAATCGACATGGGCTCATAGCAGGTGCGACAGGCACCGGTAAAACCGTTTCTTTACAAGCCATTGCTGAGGGCTTCTCACGGGCAGGTGTTCCTGTTTTTATGGCTGATATTAAAGGTGACCTGACCGGTATTAGCCAAGCGGGTACGGCTAATTCCTAAAGTGGAAGAGCGAATTAATTCAATCGGTATCGATAACTTTAAATTTGAAGGCTATCCAAGCGTTCTTTGGGATTTAGCAGGGCAACAGGGGCATCCGATTCGTGCTACTGTGTCAGATATTGGCCCCCTCTTATTGGCTCGCCTACTAGAACTCAACGATACTCAAGAAGGTTTATTAAATATTGCCTTCAAATTTGCTGATGATGAAGGCATGTTGCTGTTAGATTTCAAGGATCTACGCTCTATCTTGCAACATATGGGCGAAAACGCTCAAGACTTCCAAAATACTTATGGCAATGTCAGTGCTTCCTCGATTGGTGCTATCCAACGTCGTTTGTTAGTGCTTGAACAACAAGGTGCAGAAAACTTCTTTGGCGAACCTGCTTTAGATTTATGGGATTTTATTCGCACGGCTCCCAATGGCTATGGAAACATCAATATTCTGATGGCTGATAAGCTGATGATGACGCCGCGCCTCTATGCCACCTTCTTGCTCTGGCTGTTATCTGAATTATTTGAAAACTTACCCGAAGTGGGCGATTTAGATAAACCGCGGTTAGTTTTCTTCTTTGATGAAGCACATTTGCTTTTCAATGATGCACCGAAAGCTCTGGTAGATAAAGTCGAGCAAGTAGTACGCTTAATTCGTTCCAAAGGCGTAGGTGTCTACTTTATTACGCAAAATCCGCTCGATATTCCTGACAGCATTTTGGGTCAACTAGGTAATCGCGTTCAACATGCCTTACGTGCGTTTACACCTCGTGATCAAAAAGCAGTGAAAGCTGCTGCTGATACCTTCCGCGCTAACCCTGATTTAGACACTGCCAGTGTGATTATGGAGCTAGGTGTGGGGGAAGCTCTCGTTTCTGTCTTAGAAGAGAAAGGGATTCCTAGTGTAGTACAGCGGACCATGATCCGCCCTCCACAATCACGGATTGGCCCTGCTACGCCTGAAGAGCGGGCTAACTTAATTCGACAAAGCCCCTTCGCTGGACGTTATGACAAAATGATTGATCGCGAATCCGCACATGAAATTTTGCAAGCCCGTGCGGAAAAGGCTGCAGCAGAAATGGTGGCTGAAAGTCGGGCTAAAGAGTTCGAAAAAGCAGCCCGCCGCTTTGAAGCTGCTAATACGCCCCGACCTAGTAATCGGCAAACATTGGGTGAAGCCATTGTGAAAAGTGCGGCGCGCTCTATTAGCTCTAACCTAGGCAAACAAATTGTCCGCGGTATCTTAGGTTCAATTTTTAAAGGCCGTTAATCCGGCCTTTTCTTCAAGCTTTATTGCTGCAAGCAAAGGATAAACGGTGTAAACTCGCGCGCATTCTGTTGGGATATGCCGAGAAAAAGGGCAGATTTGCCAAGTTAAGCAGTCTTTGAGGCATTCGTCTTTTAGAATCTAAAATGCCTCTTGATCCTGATCGTTTTAAGCAGATCGGCACTCTAACAACATCAAGCCATAGAAGACTTATAGGAATAGCTCCATGATGGATGTTCGCAAAATCAAAAAACTGATCGATCTGTTAGAAGACAGCGATGTGGCCGAAATCGAAATCAAAGAAGGTGAGGATTCGGTGCGCATTAGTCGCGTTTCTACCTCAGCAGTACCTGCTATGCCGATGCAACAATATTATGCCCCACCACCAATGATGGCAGCTGCGCCTGTTGCTCCACAAGCTGCTGCTACACCGGCTGCCACTAGTGAAAAACCTGCAGCACCTACTGGGCATGTTTTAGAGTCACCGATGGTTGGTACTTTCTATCGCTCATCTTCGCCTGGTGCTAAGTCCTTTGTTGAGATAGGTCAATCCGTTAAAGTTGGTGATACGTTGTGCATTATTGAAGCGATGAAAATGCTCAACCAAATCCAAGCGGATAAGAGTGGTGTGATTAAGGCTATTTTGGTAGAGAACGAGCAGCCTGTAGAGTTTGGTCAGCCCTTAATGATCATCGACTAATGCGGAGGCTTGCATGTTAAAAAAAGTCCTCATCGCTAACCGTGGCGAAATTGCTCTACGGATTCTGCGTGCCTGCCGAGAACTCGGTATTAAAACGGTTGCGGTGCACTCCACAGCTGATCGTGATCTGAAGCATGTGCGTCTTGCAGACGAATCAGTTTGTATTGGCCCACCCCGCTCGATTGATAGTTATTTAAATATCCCTGCGATTATTAGCGCTGCTGAAGTCACTGGTGCTGATGCCATTCACCCTGGCTATGGTTTTTTGTCTGAAAATGCTGATTTTGCTGAGCGCGTAGAATCTAGCGGTTTTATTTTCATTGGCCCACGTGCTGAAACGATTCGCTTAATGGGCGATAAGATTTCCGCTAAAGATGCCATGCAACAAGCTAAAGTTCCTTGTGTACCGGGCTCAGACGGCCCTGTCCCTGAGGATAAGGATGAATGTTTAGCTATGGCTAAACGGATTGGCTATCCGATCATTATTAAAGCCACTGGTGGTGGTGGCGGTCGTGGGATGAGAGTAGTTCATCAGGCTGAGGACTTGTTCCGTTCCATCGAAATGACTCGCTCCGAAGCTAAAGCTGCTTTTGGTAATGATGTCGTTTATATGGAAAAGTACTTAATTCATCCACGCCACATTGAGTTTCAAGTGCTCGCTGACCAACATGGCAATGCGATTCATCTATGCGAGCGTGATTGCTCTATGCAACGCCGCCATCAGAAAGTTGTCGAAGAAGCACCTGCGCCGGGAATTACTGAAGAACAACGCGCACGGATTGGTAAAGTCGTGGCTGATGCTTGTCGTAAGATTAATTATCGTGGCGCGGGTACTTTTGAGTTTCTCTATGAAAACGGCGAGTTTTATTTCATTGAAATGAATACCCGTCTACAAGTCGAGCACCCGGTGACCGAATTAATTACTGGTGTGGACTTGGTTAAGCAGCAGCTTCTAGTAGCAGCTGGCGAAAAACTGCAAATCAAACAAGAAGATATTCGCCCACATGGTCATGCCATTGAATGTCGGATTAATGCGGAAGACCCTGATACCTTTGCACCTTCTCCGGGTAAAATTACCCGCTATCATGCGCCTGGTGGTTTAGGGGTGCGCGTTGATTCGCATATTTATGCGGATTATACCGTGCCACCTTATTACGACTCTATGATTGGTAAACTCATTGTGCATGGTGAAGACCGCTTAACCGCGCTCAATCGTATGAATGGCGCTTTGACTGAAATGATTGTAGAAGGCATTAAAACTAATGTTCCACTGCAGCGTCGTATCATGACTGATCCTGCCTTCCGTCAAGGTGGCACGGATATTCACTATCTAGAGAAAAAGTTGGGGCTACAATGACTTGGCAGCAGCTCATTTGTCATACCACTGTTGAACATCAAGAAGTGATTAGCGCTGCTTTAGAAGAAGCTGGCGCTGCTTCAGTGACCTTTGAAGATGCGGTCGATCAACCCATTCTTGAACCTTTGCCGGGTGAAACTCCCTTGTGGGACCAATTAGTCATTACGGGCTTGTATCCTGCAGAAGATGACCTCACTGCCCTACTCTTAGATTTAGAGCTACATCGTGGTGAATGGGGGATTACAGAACTTAAACTAGAGCATTTAGAAGATCGGCCTTGGGTGCGGGAATGGATGGATAACTTCCATCCCATGCAGTTTGGTAAACGCCTTTGGGTGTATCCAAGTTGGCGCGAAGTTCCAGAAGAAGCAACCGATGCTGTCAAAATTTTATTAGACCCAGGCTTAGCTTTTGGGACTGGTAACCATCCAACCACCGCTCTGTGCTTAGAATGGCTAGATGGTGAAGATTTAGTAGGTAAATCCGTGCTGGATTATGGTTGTGGTAGTGGGATTTTAGCCATTGCTGCTGCTAAATTAGGTGCAACGACGATTGTTGCTACCGATCTTGACCCGCAAGCCTTAGAAGCTACGCAAGAAAATGCCCGTCGCAATGACTTGGAAGAAGCACGAATTCTTACCTGTTTGCCCGAGGCACTGCCTAAACAACAATTCGATGTAGTCGTCGCTAATATTCTTTCTGGCCCCTTAGTGAATCTCGCCCCCACTATTTTAGCTTATTTAAAACCACAAGGGCGGCTAGCACTTTCAGGGATTTTAGCTGACCAAGGGCAGACTGTAGCTCAGGCCTATCAGAGCCGTTTGGAAAACCTACAAATGACGGCTAAAGAAGACTGGTTACGTTTAGAGGGCACTGCCCAAACTGCCCCTTGAACCACTCTTGCCGGATTCTACCCCGCTTATCAGTTCAATAATGTTAAAAGCGGGGTTCTCCCTTAGGATTAACGCTACTATTTTATGCATCAAATCATGAAGCTGCCTGAAAAAAATAGGGCTACAATAAGAATGCTATGTCTAACCTAAGTGCCTGAGCTAAATGTATACCCAGTGTAGTCATTGCCGCGCTGTTTTTCGCGTCACCATGAAAGAGCTAACTGCTGCTCAGGGTCTGCTGCGCTGTGGTGAATGCGATACTATCTTTGATGCCATGAAAGCACTGAGTACTACCTTACCGGATGAACGCTTGGGTGGCATGGGTAATGGTAATGACTTAGCGGGCGAGGCCCGTATTCACACTTTACCCTTGAATACTTTGGCAGAAGGTAGCTCCAGTCACTCCGTCAAAGCCAGCAAGGGTGGCCACTCCAATCGTCGCTCATCCAAATCGCGAAAATTTTTATACTTAAGCTTGTTAGCGCTATGTTTATTATTATTAATTCAGCTTTTTTACAGCTATCGTACTAAACTTCTTGAAAACCCAAGTACTCGTGGCATTGCCCAGCTAGTGTGTGACTGGATGGCTTGTGAATTAGGTACTGTGCGCCATTTAGATCAAATTAAATTACTCAGCCATACGGTCTACACTCACCCCAATACACCTAATGTGCTGATTATTAACACTTCTATACAAAATAACGCGAGTAGCCCGCAACCCTACCCTATGCTTGAGGTGAGTTTTTTAAATCCAAAAGCAGAGGTGGTCGCTTTACGTCGATTTAATCCTGAAGAATATCTCAGCAAGGAACAGCAAGGCCAACTTATGCCGCCTAAGACTCCTCAGGAGTTCTCGTTAAATATTGAAGATCCCGGCAAGGATGCAGTGCGTTTTCAATTACGTTTTTTATGAACCCAAGGCCTAAGGGAGGAGTCTTAATAATAAAATTTATGCAAATTTACAATTATCTATTAATAAAAAATGCGAAAAACTTTTTCATGGGATATAATCGCGCGCCCATGAGTTATGCCGAAGAAACAAGGTAGGGTTCTTTAAGTCAACCCTAGATTTAACCCATTGATTTCTTTTGAAATCAAGCTGTTGGAGAAAAAGAATGGCAACTGAAAATGTAACCTATTTAGCAAGGAAAGCTGCGTTACCAGTTGATGGCATTAATCCCTATATCCCTGAAGCAGGCGAAGAATATATGAACGAAAAGCAATTACAGCATTTTCGTAATATTTTGGTCGCTTGGAAAAAAGAGCTAATGGAAGAAGTCGATCGGACTGTGGATCATATGAAAGAAGAGGCTAGTAACTTTTCTGATCCAGCTGATCGTGCCACACAAGAAGAAGAATTTGCTTTAGAGTTACGTGCTCGTGACCGTGAGCGTAAGTTGATTCGCAAAATCGAGAAAACTATTGCGCGCGTTGATGAAGAAGACTATGGCTACTGTGATGCTTGTGGCGTGGAAATTGGTCTACAACGCTTAGAGGTGCGCCCAACGGCTGAGCTTTGCATTGATTGCAAGACCACGCAAGAAATTAAAGAAAAACAATTAGCTTCTTAAAGTGTGAGCTATATTGGGCGTTTTGCGCCCTCCCCGACAGGCCGCTTGCATTTCGGTTCCTTGTTGGCTGCGACTGCCAGTTATCTGCAAGCGCGTAGTCAACAAGGGCAATGGTTGCTACGTATTGAGGATTTAGACAAACCACGTGAGCAAGCAGGCGCTGCTGAAGCCATCATCCAAACGCTTGCTCGCTACGGCTTTGAATGGGATCAAGCTATTGTTTACCAAAGCCAACGGCTGCCTGCCTATACACACGCCTTACAGAGCTTACGTCCCCATCTCTATGCTTGCCAATGCTCACGTAAACAATTACAAGCGCTAGGCTCAATAGGTAAGTTTGGACCTATTTATTCTGGTCACTGCCGCTCTAAATTACTGAATTTAGGCCAAGAATTTGCTATCCGCGTTAAAACCTTTGATAAAAAAATTTGTTTTACAGACTTAATTCAAGGCTGTTACTCTCAGAACTTAGCCTTAGAATTGGGTGATTTTATTATTCGCCGAGCTGATCAAATATTTGCTTATCAATTAGCTGTAGTTATTGATGATGCATGGCAAGGTATTACTGAGGTTGTACGTGGCTCTGATTTACTGGATAACACACCTCGGCAAATTCATTTACAACAATTATTATCCTTACCCACTCCAAGCTATGCTCATATTCCTATTGCTATCAATGAGTTAGGGCAAAAGCTAAGCAAGCAAACCCTAGCGCCGGCTTTAGAGTTAAAAACTCAGTATTTATTAGTCAATTTATGTAGAGCATTGAATTTCTTAGGTCAAACTACTACTGATTCAAGCTCATTTACTTCTACCAAGGAGTTTTGGGATTGGGCAATAGCTCATTGGGATTTAAATAAAATTCCCAAGCAATTAGCATATCATCAGATAATTTCTACCTAAAATCCCAAGATCAATAAAAAGCTACTATTCATTAGTTTAGTCTAACTACCTTAGGGTCGGTAATTCATATTATTTTAGGCATATAGGAATAGGAGTTTTTATATGAATAACATTGGATTTACCACTACAAATAATACAGCAGTTGCAAATAATACATCAACACCAGCAGCTAATAATCTCAGCGCTTTAGCCGCCAACTTTAGCGGCGCTAATAGTATGGGCACAGCCTTCAATAGCTTGATACTGAGTTTATTTATTCAGATCATTCAGGCTTTGCTAAAAAATATGCCAAATAAGCCCTGCTGTGATCAACCCACTAAGCCTCAAACTTTATCACTAAGTGATGCTGAGAAAACTAAGCTTGCTGATGCACTATCGACTGATGGTAAAACCGTGACTATCCTATCCGTTGAAGATAGTGATAAAAGTGGCAAGCTTTCAGTAGGGGATAAAATTAATCTACAACGCCCAACAGGCCAATTAGATGCGCAAGACAAACCAATTCTTGAATCAGTCTCAGTGACTTTAACTCAAGAGCAGCTAGATCGCTATCAAACACCGACTCCCCAAACCTTAAGCTTAACTAGCGACCAGCTTTTACAATTACAAAACGGTGAGCTCATTCATTGGAGGAGTGCTGACTCTAGTAAACTCCAAATAACCGATAATGATAATAGTGGTAATGTAAGCAAGGGAGATACACTCTCAGTTCCTGTAAGAGCTAGCAATAATGTAGATATCTATCAATGGAAACATGAATTAACCAATGATGAGGCACAAGCAATCAATGGGAATTATGGCAAGACTTTAGGTAATTATACCTCACCTGCACTCACAAGCTCCGATTTATCGACTAACCCAATTTCAGAAGCAAATGAGGCTTTAGCTAAAGCGTTGAACCTAAATACCACTGACGGTGCTTATTTAAGAGTAGTCTTTGATAAAGATGGTAACGGAAAGCTAAGTGAGGGCGATATTGCTGTTATTGATTATCATCGTGCCGAAGCAGCGATAGGCAATCCCCCTCCTAAAGTTGCTACTGGACCTTATATTGAATTGAGTGCTGATGTAGTAGCGGCTGCTACCAAGCAAGACCCTAGCAATCAATTATCTTTGTCTAATGCTGAGAAGAATAAATTATTCGAGATTATTACTTTAGGGCGTAACTATATTAATACGCCAAGCTTAGTCAATGTCATTGACAGCGATCATAATGGAGCGCTATCTGTAGGTGATCAAATGAATTTTAAGGCTTTTAGTGGCCGCGAAGATGAGCTAACAGGTGAGCCGATTTTTAATTATTGGACTGAAGCTTTAACTACTGAGCAATTGAATGACTATCAAAGCAAGTAGGTCTAAGGGATTTAAGTGAGTATTTATTTAAATAGTACAATCAAGCGAGAAACTCTTAAATCTTAAGAAACCTTTTTCAGTAACACCACCGCCTGCGCCGCAATGCCTTCCTTGCGGCCTTCAAAGCCAAGGCGCTCGGTGGTCGTTGCTTTCACACTAATTTGATTGATTTCACAGCCTAAATCCGCGGCTAAATTGGCGCGCATGGCCTCAATATGGGGTGCCATTTTTGGTGCTTGAGCCACGATAATGCTATCGAGATTAGTTAGCTGATAACCCTGCTCTTTAATTAAATCATAAACTTTCCTAAGCAAAATACGCGAATCAATCTTCGCATAAGCGGCTGAGGTATCAGGAAAATGCTTACCGATATCGCCCAGTGCTAAAGCACCTAATAAGGCATCACAGATCGCGTGAATCAACACATCACCATCGGAATGCGCCGCAAAAGCATGAGTATACGGAATCTTGACGCCACCCAAGACCAGATGATCGCCTTCAGTAAAAGCATGGACATCGTAACCTTGCCCAATACGCATTAAGCTTGCTCCTGCAAAAAGAATTCCGCCAAGGCTAAATCGGCTGGACGTGTAATCTTAATATTACTAGCATCACCTTCGACCAATAAGGGCTGTAAGCCTAGATACTCTAAAGCAGAGGCTTCGTCCGTAATAATCGTACCTGATTTTAAGGCTTGTTCTAAAGCTTGAATTAAAAGACCTAAAGTTGCTAGTTGCGGGGTCAAAGCATGCCATAAATCCGCACGCTCTTCCGTGTGGCTAATCACCTTTTGGCCTTTAAAAGCACGCTTCATGGTATCGCGCACGGGCGTCGCTAATAGAGCACCTTGGTTGCTGTTGCTGGCTAATAATCTGCTTAAATCTTCTTGGGATAAACAAGGCCGTGCCGCATCATGCACGAGTACTTTCGCAGTCGATGCAATTTTTAACTGTTGCTGTAAATACTTTAAACCATTCAACACTGAATCCGCACGCTCTTGCCCCCCGACTGCTCGATAAACAGGTAAGCCGTGGTAATGAGCTGCTAAGTCTTGCCAATAATCATCTTCAGCGCTCAGTACCACAACAATGCCTTTAATTTGGGGGTGTTGTAGAAAGCAGCTTAGACTATGTTCTAAGACCGTCTTACCATGCAACCGCAAATATTGCTTAGGGATGGCTGAAAGCATGCGTTTTCCTATTCCCGCAGCAGGAATCACGCACCAAACTTCATTCGACATGTGGCTGTGTACTCGGTTGTTGACTAGGCTCTGTGGCTACAGGCGCTGGTGCCTGCGTCGGATCACTATTCAAAATTACCTGATAGAAAGTCTCACCTTGCTTAATCATGCCAAGCTCGCCTCGCGCCCGATCCTCAATCGCGGCATCGTCACGACTAATGTCTAAAACCTCTGATTGCAAACCTTCATTGCGCTTAGTTTGTTCTTCATTCAAGCGCTTTTGCTCAGCGATTTGCCCTTGCAGATCCCAGATTTCTGGATAGCTACCCGTTCCTAACCATAAACGCAGGAACAACATTAGAGATAAGACGCTTAAGGCTATTAGTAAAATTTGAGTTAGACTTAGTTTCATGCCTGAGGTTTTAGATCGCCCAATAACGTAGTTGGGCACTAAGCCCGCCACCAAGCATAGCAGATTGCTGTCTAGACTGCTGTACACATTTCAGCACTGATAGACGGCAGTGATTTAATCACTCACTAAACAGTGAAAGCTCAGATTTAGTTCTAACGCTCAATCTAGAACTTGCGGACAAAGGTATAACCGAAAGCTGTGTTTCGTCCCCCAACTCAGTCACTTGCAAAGTATCTAAATTAAACAAGCCTTTACAGCGATACTCTACTAGCTCACCCTCTTCATTATTAATAGAATCGTTAAGGCGCTCGCCTAAATTTATAGCTTTAGTGTAGGCATACTCTGCTGAATCTGCTTTAAGCAAATAGGAGTGGATTGAGTAGGAAACTTCTTGATCTTGCAGTAACTCAGTTATTAGATATTCCGCCACATACCAAGGCCACTCAGACCGTGAAATACTCATTTTACTTAGACCTTCTCTAGTGACACACTTAGATAGTATGCACGTGCCTACTATGCATAATTTAGAATTAAAGCGATTCTTTTTAAGGCTATGCAATTAATAAAAAAGGACATCCACTTGCGCAGATGTCCTTAGCCATATTCAGCGGGCTTACTTACTTAAAACTGCTTAAATGCCGATTTCCCTGCATAAACCCCACGGCTACCTAATTCACCTGAGATACGCAGTAACTGATTGTATTTCGCAATACGATCTGAGCGTGATAAGGAACCTGTTTTAATTTGCCCAGCGCCTGTTGCCACTGCAATATCTGCGATTGTCGAATCTTCCGTTTCACCTGAGCGATGGGATACGACTGCGGTATAACCTGCATCATGTGCCATTTGGATAGCAGCTAAAGTCTCAGTTAAAGTGCCGATTTGGTTCACTTTAATCAGAATCGAATTCGCTATGCCTTTGTCGATTCCTTCTTTCAGAATCTTGGTGTTAGTCACAAATAAATCATCACCAACGATTTGAACCTTACTGCCTAAGACCTCGGTCATGTGTTTCCAGCCTGCCCAATCGCCTTCTGCCATACCATCTTCAATACTTAAAATAGGATATTGGCGTACCCAATTATGTAAGTACTCGGTAAAATCTTCCGCGCTGAAACTACGATTTTCAGATTCTAAAACGTATTTACCGTCTTTGTAGAATTCAGAACTGGCCACATCTAAACCTAACCAAATATCTTGACCAACTTTAAAGCCTGCTTTATCAATTGCTTCTAAAATCACTTCAATGGCTTGTTCATTCGAGGATAAATCAGGCGCAAAGCCACCTTCGTCACCCACTGCGGTATTTAAGCCACGCTTTTTCAAGACTGATTTTAAGTTATGGAAGACTTCTGCACCGTAACGAATCGCTTCTTCCATAGAAGGTGCTGTCACTGGCAGAATCATAAATTCTTGTAAATCAACACTATTATCCGCGTGTGCACCCCCGTTGATGATGTTCATCATCGGCACAGGCAACTTGTAAGTATCTGATTTTTTCAGGTATTGATAGAGTGGCAAACCTTGCTCTTTTGCACCCGCATGAGCAGTCGCCATTGAAACAGCTAATAAAGCATTAGCACCTAAACGCGCTTTATTTTCAGTCCCATCGAGATCTAGCATAATCTGATCGATGCCTGCTTGATCAGTCACTTCATGACCTTTTAATGCAGCAGCGATTTCGCCATTCACATTAGCAACAGCTTTTTGCACACCCTTACCTAAATAACGGCTGCCACCGTCGCGCAATTCGATGGCTTCGCGTGAGCCCGTCGATGCACCAGATGGAACTGCAGCGCGTCCCATCGCACCACTAGCTAATTTAACATCGGCTTCAACCGTTGGATTGCCGCGAGAATCAATAATTTCGCGAGCATGAATGGATACAATCTCAGACATAGTCTTAATCCCTAGAATAATTTACAAACTTTGTTCAATGAATGGATTAGCTTTGACGACTTGATCAATAGCGACCAAAGAAGTCAGCAAAGCTTCCATTTTATCCAGTGGCCAAGAATTAGGGCCATCGCTCCAAGCATTCGCAGGGTCTGGATGGGACTCCATAAATAAACCAGCAATCCCCACTGCAACTGCTGCACGGGCTAACACCGGTACATGTTGGCGCTCACCACCAGACACACTGCCTTGACCACCTGGTAACTGCACCGAATGCGTGGCATCAAAAACAACAGGGCAATGGGTGTCGCGCATAATAGAGAGGCTACGCATATCCGAAACTAAATTATTGTAGCCAAAGGTATAGCCACGCTCGCAGACCATAATCTGCTGATTACCCACAGCGCGCGCTTTCTCAACCACATTGCTCATATCCCAAGGCGCTAAGAATTGGCCTTTTTTAATATTGACCGGCTTACCAGTACGTGCAACGCTTTGAATGAAATTCGTTTGCCGACACAAAAACGCGGGTGTTTGTAAGACATCCACCACACTCGCCACCTCATCCATTGGGGTATCTTCGTGCACATCGGTTAAAACTGGCACACCTACTTCACGTTTAACCCGTTCTAAAATTCGTAAGCCTTCCTCAATCCCCACCCCACGCCGACTGGTATGAGAAGAACGATTGGCCTTATCAAACGAAGACTTATAGATAAAGGGAATATTTAAACGAGTTGTGATTTCTTTTAATTTCTGTGCTGTTTCTAAAGCCAAGCCATCGCCTTCAATAGAACAAGGGCCGGAGATCAGAAAAAAAGGCCGATCTAAACCTACTTCAAACCCACAAACTTGCATACTTAAGCCCCTTTTGCTTCGTGCTGAGCACGAGCAGCACGAATAAAGCTACTAAACAACGGGTGACCTTGGCGTGGGCGGGAGGTAAACTCAGGATGGAATTGGCAAGCTAAGAACCACGGATGATCCTTAAGCTCAATCATTTCCACTAAGCTACTATCCGCTGACATAGCCGAGAAACTCAAGCCGTTCTCTTCCAGTACCTTACGATAATTATTATTAAATTCATAGCGATGGCGATGACGCTCCACAATATCCTTCGCTCCGTAAGCTTGATGTGCTAAAGAGCCAGGTACTAAATGGCAAGTTTGCCCGCCCAAACGCATAGTACCACCCAAATCCGAAGTCTCCGTGCGCGTTTCCACCGAGCCATCCTGATTTTGCCATTCAGTAATTAAGCCAATCACAGGGTGGGTGGCGTTTTTCACAAACTCAGTACTGTGTGCACCGGCAAGGTTGGCACAATGCCGTGCATACTCAATCACTGCCACTTGCATGCCTAAGCAGATCCCTAGATAAGGAACTTTGTTTTCACGCGCATATTGGACGGCGCGAATTTTGCCTTCTACACCGCGTTTACCAAACCCACCAGGCACTAAAATCGCATCGGCACTGCGGACAATATCCATTTCTGGCGAATCTTCATCCGACTCCAATTTTTCTGAGTCAATATAGTTAATCTTAACTTTCGTATGGGTCTGAATCCCTGCATGCCGCAAAGCTTCATTCAAGGATTTGTAGGATTCGGTCAGATCAACATATTTTCCTACCATCGCGATACTGACTTCAGCTTCTGGAAACTCCATCGCATTCACGACGTTTTTCCAATCCGTCAAATCAGCATCCGGCAAATGGCCTAGGCCAAAACGCTCGACTACGATTCGGTCTAATTTTTGGGCATGTAACCACAAAGGCATTTTGTAGATGTTATCGACATCAATGGCTGAAATCACTGCCCTTTCTTCTACATTTGTAAAGAGAGCAATTTTACGCCGTTCATTTTCTGGGAGTGCTTTTTCACTACGACAGAGCAAAATATCGGGTTGAATTCCAATTGAACGTAGCTCTTTCACTGAATGCTGTGTTGGTTTCGTTTTAAGTTCACCAGCTGCAGCAACATAGGGTAAGAGTGTCAAATGGATATACAAGGCATTATTGCGCCCTTCTTCCACCCCCATTTGGCGAATCGCCTCCATAAAAGGTAAAGACTCGATGTCACCCACAGTTCCACCGATTTCGACCATCGCGATGTCGGCGTCACCTGCACCAGCACGCACGCTGTTTTTAATTTCGTCCGTGATATGCGGAATAACTTGGACGGTCGCGCCTAAATATTCACCTTGGCGCTCTTTGCGAATGACACTCTCGTAAATCCGGCCGGTCGTGAAATTGTTGTAGCGCGTCGCAGTGAAGCCAACAAAGCGCTCATAATGCCCTAAGTCTAAATCCGTTTCAGCACCGTCATGAGTGACAAAAACTTCACCATGTTGGAAAGGGCTCATCGTGCCGGGATCGACATTAATATAGGGGTCTAGTTTCATCATCGTGACTTTAAGACCACGTGCTTCGAGGATTGCACCGAGTGATGCGGCAGCGATGCCTTTGCCAAGCGAAGAAACGACACCGCCAGTAATGAATATGTATCGTGCCATAGTGGGAGGCTGAACCTGTTGTGAACTGCAATGCGCGCGCATACTAGCACAGCTCAGCTATTTGCTAAAGAAGTCCACACTTTCAAAAGCTGTCTATTCGCAGTTTCTTGGCAAGGGATAAACAACGTCCGGCAAAGCGTCCATCAATCGGAAAAACCACCAAGGACTTGCGAGCTTTGTTAGGCTAAACTGAGATGACTCGCTACCTAAACCCAATGAAAACCACAACTGAACAGCGTCTCTACTTCGAAAGCTTGATAGCCAAAGCTGAACAAGAACTTCGTCAGCACCCCGTTGCTTATAAGCGTCGCCTGCAGTATTTGGTTTATTTAGGTTATGCATTAATTTTAGCTGTCTTTATGAGTTTAGTCTTATTGACTGCTGGCACGGCTTGGCTAGCCTTCACTAGCTCTGCTTTACTGTTCCTGTTGCTGAAAACTAAGCTTATTTTTGTCATTCTCGCTTTAATCTGGGTACTACTAAGGTCAATTTTTGTCCGCATTCCTCGTCCAGAGGGTTATATTCTCGCGCGTAAACAATATCCTAAGCTCTGGAGCGAAGTAGATAAAATCAGCAAAACCTTAAGTACTCCTCCGATTCATCAAATTATTCTCGACACCCATTTAAACGCTGCTGTGGTACAAACTCCACGCTTGGGTTTGATTGGGCCTAGCCACAATACCTTGATCATCGGTCTTGAATTATTACTGGCGCTCTCAGTGCAGCAAACCCGCTCTGTACTGGCGCATGAATTGGCACATTTATCCGGTAATCACAGTAAATTTGCTGGAAAAATTTATCGCTTGCGCCAGAGTTGGTCGCAGATCAATCAATCCTTCAGCCAAGCCAAAGCCTTAGGTACGGGATTGATGAGTAAATTTTTCAATTGGTACGCCCCCTACTTTGCTGGCTATTCTTATGTATTAGCACGTGACAATGAATATGAAGCTGATTACATCGCTAGCCAATTGACTTCCCGTGAAGCCACAGCTTCAGCCTTAGTTTCGGTAACAGTCTTAAATGAATTTACCCAGCAACATTTTTGGAAACCCTTGTTTGAGCGCCCTTATACCCAAGCCCAACCTGAAAACCAGATTTACAGTTTACTTGCAGAGTTCTATCAACAAGCTAATCTGAAGGATGAGGACTTTAAGCGTTATTTACGCGCAGCACTTAATCGCAAAACTGACCCAAGTGACACCCATCCTGCTTTAATGGAGCGCTTAAAAGCACTGAAACTGAGCCATCTGCATGCAAATGAATTAGGCGTAGTTAAAGCAAGCACATGGCTAGAGCCCGACTTAAAGCAGGTACTCAAGCATTTCAATCGTGAATGGGTCGAAATTTATGGAGAGCGCTGGGATGATTTACACCAGCGCTCTAAACTAGCGCGTGAAACGGTCAATCAACTCAACCTGCGTTTGTATGAGGACTTGACCGCTAAAGAACGCTGGAACTTAGCTGCGTTTACTGCTGAATATTTACCTGAAAAGGATGCGCTGCCTCTTTATCAGAAATACGCTGAATATCATCCCGAGGACACTGAAGCTGATTTGGCTATTGGTCAACTCCTATTGGAGCGTGATGATCTCAAAGGCATTCCTTATTTAGAGGAAGCTATGCTACAACCTAATTTACAACTACCCGCCGCTGAAGCAGCTTGGCGGTTTTATACCAAACATAATGACAGTGCACAAAGTAAGCGTTGGTTACTACATTTAGAAGCGGCTGCTGATAGAATGACCGCTGCACAGCAAGAGCGCCAAGACTTACATGCTAAAGACATCTTAATCGACCCCAATATTCATGCTATCACCAGCTTAAAACCCCTGCTGCTGGAAGGTTTAGCCAAGCATAAAAAAGTAAAAGCAATCTGGTTAGCGCAGAAAGAGGTAGAGCATTTTCCAAACTACCCTGTCTATGTAGTTGCGGTCAAACTCAGTGGATTTGTATTCAACCACGACAAGTTACAAGAAAAACTAGTTAGTAGTCTCACTTTGCCTAATGACTCATTCTTAATTAATAGTATTGCGCACAAGAAACTCTTTAAACAGGCTAGCACTATAGGCCAACGTATCTATTGAGCAGTCATCACTTCAGTACAAAACCGCCCTGAATAGCGATAAATTTGCCCAAATAAAGGGTGTGTTAAACGAAAATCCATCGTGAAATGCTCCTCATCGACCCCAATTTCTTCGATTGTGGTATGCCCTAAGACTAAAGCTTCAGGGATGGGAATGAGTAAGCGACCCAATTTTAAAATATAGGCGCGCCCTTCATAGTACAAGTTGCCTTCTCGCACACTAACTGCCATTTTCAAACCTAAAAACGGCTTTACGTATTCAATCAACTCATTCCCACCGCAATACTGCCAAACGCTATCAAAGGCGAGGACTCGCTCAGGCAATTCGACACGGCGTTGCCAGACTTGCTGTTCACCTAACATGCGCTTACTCACCTGTGTTGGTGTATTTTGTGCAGTCTGATTAATTAAAGTGCCAAATAAGCGTAAAAAGTTGAGTGGCCATTGCATACCTTTTGGGTATTCAATACTTAAAACACCGATATCTCGATTGCCCGCAGCCATATAATGTGCTCGTAAAGCTGGAGCCAACATTTCCCATTGTGCTCCTAAAGCCTGCTGCATAATTGAAACTACTGCCATGATTACGCTCCACCCGTAAACTTAAATACCATCAATAGCACAATCAGTAACATAGCGATAAAGGCGGGTACACCGAGCCAAAACCAATAAGCTGCATAACGCCAATAGAGCGCCGGGAGTTCGGTTTGCGTACTGACAGCCTGCGCAGATAAACGCCGCATTTGAATTTGCAACCAAACAACCGGTAGCCAACAAGCACCTGCTACAGCGTACAACACTAAACTCAGCATAATCCAAGGTGTGGTGAGTGGATAATGTAAGAGATACACCATCCACAAACCGCTAAGAGGCTGAAAAATAACTGTCGGGGTGGTAAATAGCCAATCAGCTAATACCACATGCCGATTCATTACCGCAATATGCGCAATATTCCCACTACGATCTGCCATCCATTTATAAAAAGCGCTACCTAGACCCGTTCCGAATAGCAGCACCATGCTTAAAATATGCAAATACTTAAGGCTAAGATACATCATGCTTGCTGCCCTAGCTCAAGGGGCAAGCGTCCCAAAAATTGCTTAAAGTCGGTGACATCTGCCGTATTGCCCCTCTCCAACATGCGCATATTATCTGGATGCAATACTGGAATCAGTTTATGCCCCAACTGAGCACTCAGCATAATTAAAGACCAAGGAATCGCGATGGTCAGTGCAGGCTTTTTCCCTTGCTGGGTACGCAAAGCTTGTAGCCAAGTTTCCAAAGTGTATTCTTTGGGGCCAACTATATTGATGACTTGCTTAGTAGGCTCTGCAGTTAAGCAATGCAGAACACCCGCCACTACGTCTTTAACATTAACTGGCTGAATGCGTTGCTGGCCACCACCTGGCAAACTAATAATCGGCAACGCCGCTAGACGACGAAACATCGCATCACTCGATCCGCCTGGCCCATAGACTAGTGAAGGTCGCAGAATAAACCAGTCTAGATTTAGAACCTTCAAGCCATCATCAGCTGCCTTTTTACTTAACTGATAGGGCACAAAACCCTGTTCAACACCAAGGGCAGAGATTTGGATAATACGCTTAACGCCCTGCTGTTCACTCGCTTTAAATAGAGCTAAAGGTGCTAGTGTATGAATATTTTCAAAAGACTGTCCTCGCGTTTCAGCAATAATTCCAACCGCGTTGATGACGACCTCAACCCCTGCTAAATAGGGAGTCCATTGCTCAGCTTGCAACATTTCATTGAAATTGATCCCATAGCGACGCGCAATCGGTACAACCGTATGCCCCGCTTGCTCTAAGGCAACTTTAATTGCCCCACCAATAAACCCGCTCGCACCAGTCACTAATACTTTCATAGCTGCTCCTTGTGGCATGAATTTAGAGCTAAGCTAAAGCAAAGCCTAGGAACTAGGCTTCCATTTTGATCATTTCGGAATGGATTTTTGGTTTAATTTGCGATATTGCCCAGGTGTCATCCCCACAATTTCACGGAAGGCTTCATAAAAATTCGACTGTGAACTAAAACCCACTTCCAAGCCAATCCCCAGTACAGTCGCTTTAGGTTCGCTGATTAGTTGAATTTTAGCTGCCTCCACCCGCTGCTCACGTAAATAACGTGAGAAACTTTTTCCTAAACGCGTATTGATCAACTCAGATAGTTGATAATGGCTTAAACCTAAAGCCTCAGATAGGCTAGGCAAATCTAAATCTGTATCCTGATACAACTTTTGCTTATGCATGAGCTGCTGCAGTTCAAGCAAAGCTGATTCACAGTCCACTTTGCCTAAGGTAGAAACAGCATACGTTTCTCGTGCAGCTTCTGCTACTTCAGTGGGTAATTGGGGTGCGAGATTTAACATTGCACTCACCAAGACCAATCCACAGCCGATGGCACTTGCATATAAGCTAAAAAACAGGCGATCGGGTACTAAAGCGTTACTTAAGCCCAACAAAATGACCAAAATAGCGAGAACAAACATTAAGCCTAAGCCTAATAGCTCTAAGCGAAAACGACTCCGTTGTGCTCTTAACGCATAAATATTCAAACCTAAACGGATTAAATAGCCTGCCCCAACTACAAATGCCAACGGCAAAGCCCACTCATGCGGTAAAATCAAAGCCAGAATAAGCGGTAAGTAATGCCACCAGCTTTGTGCCAGTGGATAGGGTCTTGCTTCTAACAACGGGGCAGTGAGTAAATAAAAAGTTGGCGCGACTAGAAACAGTAGTAGATTATAAAAGCGGCCATGTACCCAATCAGTGCCGAACTCTAAATAGCTAAAATTTAAAAATTGGATGCTTGCTAAGCTAGCTAGTAGAAAACCACTGAGATAGGCTAACTCTTGGGCAGATTGACGCCAAGCATAGAGTGTTAGTAAGCCTGCGTTGATTACCGAAAAGCCACTCAGTAATAAGGCTAACCCCGTCAATAAACTCATCATTAGTCTTAAGTCAGTGGCTGAATAAAAGCGCGTAGTAATTGTAAACACGTTGCTGGCTCTTCTAAAGTCAGCATATGCCCTGCAGACAACTCAGTATGGCTTTGTAAATTCGGCAAGCATCCTGCTAGAGCTTGACCTGCTTTAAGCGGTGTCATGCGGTCATATTTACCAAAAATTAGCTGGGTTGGAGCAGTGATCTGTTTAGCTGCTTGCTCACCCTGCTGATACGCCTGACAAGCTGATAAATCGATGGCCAGCGGATTCTGCTGCATAATTTGCCCTGCTATTGCCAGTGGCGCTAAACCGGGCATCTGCGAACACCCAAATTGATAGGCTTCACCAAAGCCCCAATTCAGCATAGCTGCAACTGCGGCGGTTTTATTGTGATGCGCTAGATTGAGGAGCTGGTCATTCACAGGAATAGCCGCTCCAGTAGCGATCAAACTGAGTGAGCGCACTCGTTGTGGCTGAGCTGTCGCTGCTGCTAAAGCAACTAAAGCACCTTGTGAATGTCCGACTAAACTCACCGTATCCAGTTGCAAATGATCAAGCAAATCCCAAACCCAAATACTGGCAGCCTCAATACTCGCCAAGGCTTGTCCCGTGGAAAGGCTATGGGCAGGAAAGTCCGGAGCAAGTACAGAAAATCCATGAAAAGCAAACCAACGCGTTTGTAACTGCCAAGCTCGATGGTCCATCCCACTACCATGTAGAAAGACTACCGTCGGCAACTGAGCATTAAAAACTTTACCGCCAGTGCCTAGATAAATTCGCGCCTGTTGAAACTCTAGATACATCTGCTCACTCCTTAGCTAATTTCGCAGCAGCCTTCAAGCCACGACTGAAATCAGCTTGAATATCCTCTAAAGCTTCTAAGCCCACGGAGACTCGCAGCATATCTGCACTAATCCCGGCAGCCTGTTGTGCTAATGGATCGAGGCGGGAGTGGGTTGTTGAGGCAGGATGTAAGACTAAAGTCCGCGAGTCACCTACATTGGCGAGATTAGTGGCTAACTGCAAAGCATCTATAAACGCTAAACCCGCAGCTAAACCGCCTTGAATCCCAAAGCTTAAGACAGAGCCTGCTCCTTTTGGCATCAAGGTTTGCGCTAAGGCAAACTGTGGGTGACTATTGAAGCCCGGATAGTTCACCCAAGCCACATTTGCCTGCTGAGTCAGCCATTCGGCTAAAGCCAGTGCATTCTCTACATGTTTCGCCATGCGTAAACTTAAAGTTTCCAAACCTTGGAGTAGTAGGAAAGCATTTTGCGGACTTAAAGCTGCACCAAAATCACGCATTGCCTCAGCCCGCACGCGCATCGCAAAGGCCGCAGGACCAAACTCTTCCCAAAAATTTAAGCCTTGGAAGGGTGCATAATCTTCTGTGAGAGTCGGAAAACTACGTTGCTGACTGCCCCAATTAAAATTGCCACCATCAATGATCGCGCCACCTAAAGCATTGCCACTTCCACCAATCCATTTGGTTAAAGAATGCACAACAATATTCGCGCCTAAGTCAATCGATTTAGCCAATGCTGGAGTTGCAAACGTAGCATCTACCACTAAAGGCAGAGCTTGCGCTTGGGTAAGGGCCGCCAATTGGGGCAGATCAGCTATATCCAAGCCTGGATTACCAATAGATTCACAAAAAACGAGTTTAGTATTCGCTTGAATAGCAGCGGCTACAGCACGGTGATCATTAATATCTACGAAACTCGTGCTAATGCCGAAGCGCTTTAAAGTATGGCGTAACAGCGTAGCGGTGGAACCATAGATTTGTGCAGCCGCTACAATATGATCACCCGCTGAGCACAAACTTAAAAAGCTGATGAATAAAGCACTCATGCCTGAAGCGGTACAAACGCAAGCTACCCCTCCTTCTAAAGCAGCCAAACGCTGCTCTAAAACAGCGACGGTCGGATTGCTCATCCGACTATAGATATGCCCACCTTGCTCAAGATTAAATAGAGCAGCTCCTGCTGCTGCCTCAGTAAACGCATAGCTCGTGGTTTGATAAATGGGTACAGCGCGACTGCCATACTGTGGTTCAGGTTGATAGCCTGTATGGAGTGCTATGGTATCGGGGGCAAAGAAGGATGCAGTAGGCATCACCAGCTCCTATAAAAACAAATCATTAGGCAAAATAAGGTGAGTTCTTGTAAAAAAACTAATTAGACTGAAGCCTTAGGCTCCGGCACTTAGTTAAGTATCCTGATAGTACTGCATTTAATCCAGCTTAAGTGCTATGTGCTGGCGGAATGCTCTATACTTGCCTGCTATTCTTAATCTATCGCGACTTGATGGGCAGTTGAAACCATGTCGACCTCAGTAAAATCACCAGCGCCACTAGCGGACTCAACATTAATTGATAACCGCTTCGCTTTACGTCGTAAAATGTCCTCCACGGCTTTGGCCGATGTCTATTGGGCCGACGACTTGTATACACCCACTCAGGGTGAAAAAGATCATATTGTCTTACTGGTATTAGCAGCTCCCGCTATTAGTACTCTCCCAGATTTTGCTAAAGCCTGGTCAGCGGTCATGTCGCGCCCTGCACCACCAGCTGCGTCCTACCCCCATATTCTAGATTGGGGTAATGAACAGGATCATTACTGGTTTAGCTGCTCAAATACGCAAGGCAGCCTGTTAAGTGAGTACTTTAATGATATCGATAGGCGCGGATTGTCCCCCGAGCAAGCCCTTAATCTCACGGAAGCTGTGAGCCATGCTTTAAGCAATGTCCAAGCTGGGGCTTTCGGTTATTTCGAACCAGGCTCTACTTTACGTACTGATCATGGCTATGTGCTCTTAAATGCACCCTTAGTTAAAGTTATGCATCTGCTACTGCTTCAGCAAACAGGTGTGCGCTCTCCACTCGCTTTACATTCACCGTGGCTCAGTCCCTCTGTAGCAGTTGGGGACATACCGGTCACTGAGGATGATAGCTTCTCTATGGCTAGCCTCTATCAAATGCTCTTAAGCTTACAGCCTGCATATGGCCAGCAAAGCACCTTGACGGCTTTAGCCCGAGGTACACCCGCTGCGACCAATCCCAAACTGAAAACGGAAGCACAACAAATTTTGAGCCAAGCGCTCTCTTTGCAACGTAATCAACGCCCAGAAAACCCAGAAGCTTTATTGAAAGCTTTAGCCCACAAAAACTATCGTAAGCTCTTATTACCAATAGCCGCGTTAGCAGCCTTAGGCGTGGTCGTTTACGCCAGCTACCATTTAGTTTCAAAATTCGATAGCTTATTGCATGAGCCCACCTCTATCGCCCAAACACAAACTGCAAATCAACCCGCTGTCACTCCTAATACCAATGCTGTCATAGCGGGTCAGCCGGTTGCTAAAGATATAGCAAAACCTGTGACTGAAGCAGTGAGCTTGGTTAACGAGTCAACACCTCAACCAACTGAACCAGCGTCTCCGCTACCTGCAGCTGAACCTACCACTAACCCGTCTGTTCCTACTGCTACTTTAGCAACAGCGACTCTAACTACTAATGAAACTAGTAGTACTGCTAAGCTTCCAAGTACTAACTCCACCGCGCCCACGCCCAACACACCAACTCCCACTGATGCTGTAACTACACCCATACTACCCGCAGAAGCTCAAACTACTCAAACTTCTACTGCAAGCACCGAAAACGCTCCTGAAACTCAACCGGAACAGCAAGCTCAGCTCACTCCTTTAATCTTAAAAGCAACGGATGCTTTCAATGCAGGCAATACCCAGGGTACTGATGGAGCTTTGAGTGTCTTACGTCAAATTTGGGCGATTGACCGACAAGATCCTAATGCACGCGCTTTGTTAAATAAAATTATCGCGCAACAACAGCAGCAAACGGAAACTCATCTCAATCTAAACCAAGCTGAGGCAGCGAAAAATTCTCTAAGTCAAACCGATGATTTGATTCGTGAGTTCACAATGACAGATCGGATTGAAGAACAGGTACGCTTAGAAAGTGTCTTGGAAATCCGCGAACGCGAACAACGAGAGGCCAGTGATCTATTGCTGCAAGCCAAAACAGCCATTAAACGCGGCAATCTCAGTAAAGAAGATGGCGAGAAGAATGCCTTGGCTTATCTAAATAAGCTCATGTTTACCTTACCCAATAATCCTGAAGGCCTTGCACTGTTAGAAGAGGTCGTACAAACACGTCAAGCACAAATTAAAACTAATTTAGAGCGTAATAAGCTCAGTAAAGCAGGCAATTATTTGGATGAAACCAGTCGTGTAATTCGCAAATACAATTTGACTGGACTGACTAAAACCCAAACCTCTTTGGAGCGTGATTATCAACAAGCTGTAGAAGAAGCCAACAAGCAAGCACAAGCCGCTCAGCAAACACCAGCAGCCAAAGCCAATTTAGTAGTAACTGAACCGAACGCTCAAATTGGTACTGTCGATTCGCCTCCACTTGAAACTGAACGTTATGTGACACCTAATGATGATCTAAGTGTTTCGAATCAGGAAGTAGCTGTTGATAATCAACAGTTTAATCAGCCAGCAAGGGGCGCTGACCTACCAACTCAAATCCCTGAACCTGTACCACCTGCTCAAACTAGTGCTGAACCACCGCGTCCACGCCCTGCACCTGTTCAGCAGGTCGTTGAGGAAATTGAGGGTGGCCCTGCTCAGCTAGAAGTGATACAACCGACTTCGCCACAAGAAAATAATCAAACTGCGAACGTCGAACAAGCACCCGCTGTACTTGCTCAACCTGAAGAGCTGCCAGCTGAGCAAATCCTGCAAATACCTGAAGCAACACCACCTGTGGCAGCTGGAACCATCAATGACCAAGGGGTGTTAAATGTTCAAGGCTTGGTAGCACCAAGCGAACAAGCGATTCCAGATAGTGAACTTAAATAACTGAGGTTTAGCTAAGAAAAAAGGCTCCGATTGGAGCCTTTTTTTTATTGAGAATTACTTCTCAAATTACATCATGCCGCCCATGCCGCCCATATCTGGCATTGCTGGAGCTGCATCTTTCTTTGGTAACTCAGCTACCATCGCTTCAGTCGTGATAATTAAACCAGCAACAGAAGCTGCATTTTGCAGAGCTGTACGGGTTACTTTAGTTGGATCTAAGATACCCATGGCGATCATATCGCCATACTCAGACGTACGAGCGTTATAACCTTGATTACCTTCACTCGCTTTTACTGCATTCAGAATCACTGAAGGTTCATCGCCTGCATTCGCACAGATTTGACGTAATGGCTCTTCCATCGCACGCATCGCAATTTGGATACCTACATCTTGCTCATGGTTGTCGCCTTTTAAGCCTTCGATCGCTTGTAAAGCACGTACCAAAGCCACACCACCACCAGGTACTACACCTTCTTCAACCGCAGCACGAGTTGCATGCAGAGCATCTTCTACGCGTGCTTTTTTCTCTTTCATTTCAACTTCAGTCGCAGCACCTACTTTAATGACTGCTACACCGCCAGCTAATTTAGCCATACGCTCTTGAAGTTTTTCACGGTCATAATCAGAAGTAGTGACTTCCATTTGGGCACGGATTTGCTCAACACGACCTTGGATTTCTTCAGCAGAACCAACACCATCAATCACAGTGGTATCTTCTTTAGTGATCACAACGCGTTTAGCTTGACCTAAGTCTTCTAAAGTGACGTTGTCTAAGCTCATGCCGACTTCTTCAGAAATTACAGTCGCGCCAGTTAAGATAGCTAAGTCTTGTAACATTGCTTTACGGCGATCACCAAAACCAGGTGCTTTAACCGCAGCTACTTTCACAATACCACGCATATTGTTCACTACTAAAGTTGCTAAGGCTTCGCCTTCGATGTCTTCAGCAATGATTAACAGCGGTTTGCCAGATTTTGCAGCGCCTTCTAAAGCAGGCAGCAATTCGCGGATATTAGAGATTTTTTTGTCGTGGAGCAGGATATAAGGACTATCCAACTCAGCAGTCATGCTTTGTTGATTGTTGACAAAGTAAGGAGACAAATAACCACGGTCGAATTGCATACCTTCAACCACAGCCAATTCGTTCTCTAAAGAATTACCTTCTTCAACCGTGATAACGCCTTCTTTACCCACTTTGTCCATCGCATTGGCAATGATGGTACCGATAGATTCATCAGAGTTGGCAGAGATTGTACCTACTTGAGCAATCGCATTATTGTCTGCACAAGGCTTAGACATGCTGTGTAAACGCTCAACAGCCGCGGTTACTGCTTTATCGATACCACGCTTCAGATCCATTGGGTTCATACCCGCAGTCACTGATTTCATACCCTCACGAACAATCGCTTGAGCTAATACTGTTGCAGTCGTTGTACCATCACCGGCTGCGTCAGAAGTTTTAGAAGCAACTTCTTTAACTAATTGTGCGCCCATGTTCTCGAATTTGTCTTCGAGTTCGATCTCTTTCGCAACAGAGACACCGTCTTTAGTGACGGTCGGTGCACCAAAAGATTTTTCTAAAACCACATTACGGCCTTTAGGGCCTAAAGTTACTTTAACGGCATTTGCTAATACATTAACGCCTTTCACCATCCGTGAACGCGCATCATCACCAAAACGTACGTCTTTAGCACTCATTCTTTAATCCTCTTTAAATCAGTTAGCTGGGTGAATTAAGCCATAACAGCCAAAATATCTTCTTCACGCATGATCAAGACTTCTTGACCATCGACTTTTACGGCAGTACCGGCATATTTGCCGAACAGCACTTTGTCACCCACTTTAACTTGTGGAGCGATACGCTCACCGTTATCACTGGCTTTACCTGGGCCAACCGCTAGAACTTCGCCACGATCTGGTTTTTCAGTTGCATTATCAGGGATGATGATACCGCTAGCGGTTTTACGTTCTTCTTCCATGCGACGCACAACAACGCGATCATGCAAAGGACGAATATTCATGGTGGATACTCCTCGGATTTATTGAATCAGGATTTATTTGGGGGCTAACAGCGAAGTTTTCAAGCTGTTAGCACTCAGTGTTAACGAGTGCTAATAATAAGGGCGACTTAAGCAAAGTCAAGGGCAAGAAAATGAAAAAATTTTAAGGCTCATCTTTACGAATGTATTCGCCTTCCAAAGCATTGGGGGTAGGACGTATAGGGTTTGGCTCTTGAACGCGGGTGTTACTATGAATATACACCTCATTATAAGTCACGCCAGATTGTTGTTGCAGACGCTTAGCAAACAGCTTGATCAAGAGCTTACGGGTCGGTGGTAACAAGCACAATAACCCCAGAAAATCCGTGAAAAAGCCTGGAGTCATCAACAGAACTCCACCTAAAACAATAAACACACCCTCTTTCAGCTCTTCAGCAGGTAGTTGTCGACGCCGTAAATTAGTCTGAAAACGCGTTAGTGCTGCTAAACCCTGCTGCCTCAAAAGATAAGCACCTAAGACTGAAGTAGCAATCACTAATAAGATAGTAGGTAGCGCACCAATCACCTGACCTACTTGTATGAGCAAATAAATCTCAATGAGTGGTACGGCAAAGAATAACAATGCCAAGATAGGAAGAGTACGCAAAACTAGAGTCCTTTTAGAGCCATTTAGAACTTAGTATTGAGATTCTGTACTGGTTTTCAAGCAAAAGCGATGAATATAGGGGCTTAAGCCATTTTGCTCATGCTAGAAACAGCTCCATTCATAGGTGCACATAAATGTTTAAAGGGAAAAGGTTTCCCACAATAGTAGCCTTGGGCAAAATCTACACCAATGCCGCGCAAACGCTCTAAGGTTTCAGCATCCTCAACTAACTCAGCGATTGTGAGTAAGTTCATCACCTGCCCGACCTCATGTACGGCCTTAATCATCGCTGCATCCACTGGATTAGAAACCAAATTATGCACAAAATTACCATCAATTTTGAGATAACTAAGCGGAAGGTCTCGAACATAATTTAACGATGAAAAGCCACTACCAAAATCATCTAAGACTAGATGACAGCCTAGGGCGTGCAGCGCTTTCATCAAGCGTTTAGTCTGAACAAAATTGGCTATTGCGACCGACTCTGCGATCTCAAAGCACAGTAACGAAGGATTGACATTCTGCTTAGTGATTTCAGCTTGGATGAAAGCAAACAATTCTGGGTCTTGCACCGCCTGAGAAGATAAGTTGATCATAAGCCGAGGCTCAATACCCTCTTTACTACGTAGATTATTCGTTGTAACCATCTCTAAGACCTTACGAATAATCCAACGGTCAATCCTAGTCATCATATCCAAACGATCAGCTGCAGGTAGAAAGCTACCGGGACTTAACAGATGCTTTCTAAAGGGTAAGCGTAAAAGTACTTCATATTGGTGATAAGGAAACTGCGTAGTGCCTTGCAAAGGCATAATCGGCTGCACAAACAAAATGAAACGATCATTTTCTAGTGCTTTCTCTAAAACTTTACTCCAATCAGTATGCCTTTGCTCTGACTGATAGACATCCTCTGAATTAAGGTGAGCAAAGGTCTGGTTGCGTCCTAAGGCTTTGGCGGTGTAACAAGCTTTGTCTGCATCAGCAAAGAGTGTTTTTAAGGTGAGTTCAGGGGCTGGAATAAATTCGACGAGTCCAATGCTAGCGGTCACAGTAAAGATTTTGCCTTCCCAGCTAAAACGGAAATTACGCATTTCTATTAAGATAGAATCCATAATGGTACGCGCTTTTTCTAAGGCACAATTTTCTAGGAAAATCGCGAACTCGTCCCCCCCCATCCGAGCCACTTTATCAGTCTGTCTAACAAAGCGCTGAAAGATATGTGCTACTTGCTTAAGCAGCTCATCTCCAGCTTGATGCCCACACGTGTCGTTAACAATTTTGAAATTATCCAAGTCAATACTGACCAACACATGAGTTTTGAGAACACCCGAATCATCATGGGCTACTTGTTCTAAATACTCTTCAAAACTACGCCGATTCATCAACCCCGTTAAAGCATCATGGGAGGCTTGCTGATAAAGCCTATTTATTACCTTGCGGTCAGCAGTCACATCACGAAAGATAAAAACTAAGGTATTCGCTGGGTCATGCAAGTGGGTAGTATGTAGTTCGACATAACGCGCTTCACCTGTTTTCGGAATTAATTTTACCTGACCAAATTGCAGTAAATGTTGTGGATGGACTCTATGTACTTCCATGACACGAGGAACAATCGCTTTGCCTTGAGGATCTTCAATATGCACAATATCATAGATGGCTTTACCAGCAGCCTCTTCATGCGTGTAGCCGATCAGAACCTCTGCGCTTTTGTTCAAGTAGATGATCTCACCCTCTCCACTGACTGTAATGATGCCACCTGCTAGCTCTTCAAGTATCCACTCTGTAGCACTATGCTCCTCAGCAGTGGTATACCCTTCTGTGTTCAGCTTAGGTGTGTAGTTGTCAAAGTCTTTTTGAGTAGCAGTGCGAAAATCTCTACCCCAGTTGAAGTCGCCACGCAGTAATAAAACTAATGTTTGGGCAGCCAACAATCCTAATAAAATCCATAAAATAGCTGGAGAAGTGTTAGTACTACCATGAATAGACTGCCAAGCGCCTACCCCTAGACCAACCACTAGTAGTGTCAATGAGAATAAGGTTTTGAAGAAACGCATCGCGCCCCCGCAGTCATTATTAAATTATTTTTATATTAATTACACTTATGACTATACAGGGATATGCTGTAGGATGCTACACCGCCTATCGTATCTCTTCGTCCTAAGCTAATGATCACAAAATAAGCAGATTTAAAACTGACTTGGTTATTTTTTGTTTTCCTTGACAAAGGAAATTTATTTCTAAGAAGTAATCTTTGAAAACACGAATAAAACTCAATCGTGTTACAGTTGACATTAATTAAGGGTAAAGTATATTTTAACAGTTCCTGAACAACTGTAGAGAGACAGTAATAACATGGCAAACATAAATTTAGATTCATTAAGTGTTGCTGAATTAGACAAGTTAAAATATAACATCGAACACGCCATCAGTAATCGCAAACAAAGCGAGTTATTAGAGGTGCGTAGAAAGTTAGACGAGTTAGTGGATAACTCTGGTTTTAGCTTGCAGGAAATATTAGAAGCCAAATCGGTACGCAAACCGGTTCAGCCGAAATATCGTAATCCTGAGAACGCAGAGAACACTTGGACAGGTCGTGGGCGTCGCCCAGTTTGGGTTGAACAAGCCTTAAGCGCTGGTAAAACTTTAGAAGATTTGCTGATATAAACTGCTGAATTAGACTAGAGTAATCAGCGATAAAAGTCTGCTCGGCAGGCTTTTATCAGTAAGCTCTGCGTGCCATTAATTCCCTCCAGAATATCCTTCCCATCAGCCAAATCCTAACAAGTTTCTACATAGCCACTGAAGTACTTTGCTGTTAGAACATATTTAATCTACTATAAGCAGCTTCCCACAGCTACACGGAGACTAGCTCAGGTTAGACTGTAGACAATGGATCTCTAACAGTTTAGCTGATGCTCATCAAGGGCTAAGCTCCTAGACTTTAATGTTGTTGCTTTTGATAGGATACAAAAGAGCTTCCTTGGCATGAAAAATCTGATCTTAATCTGTTGCTTATTCATTATCAGTTTGAATGCAACAGCCTTCCCAGAACCATTGCCGGTCGATCAAGCTTTCCAAGTCTCTGTTGAGCCGCTTGACAAAAAGCAGCTAAGAGTCACTTGGAAAATTGCTGACGGCTATTATCTTTATCGCAACAAGATAAACTTAAGCTCTAAGCATCCAGACGCGCAACTTCCTCCGGTAGATCAGCTTAACTTCCCAAGTGGTGACACTAAGACGGATGCTAATTTTGGACAGATGGAGGTTTACCACAAAAGCTTTGTACTGGATATTCCTGTCACCCGCTCCGCTCAAGCTCAGCAAACCATTCCATTAGAGATTGAAGCTAAATACCAAGGCTGTGCTGACGCTGGTTTGTGCTATCCGCCCCAAAAGAAAAGCTTAAAGGTTGAATTAGCCGCCTTAGATAATGCAACAGCTGATACGCTTGCAACCCCAGCTAGCTCAGAGCAGCAACCCTCTATGGAGGCAGTGGCTGAGCCTGATAATGCAAGAATCAAACAAATTAAACCTCTAACAGCTGATGCAGACCCTGCTGTTGAGCCTTTACCAATTGAGCAAGCCTTTGAGTTTAATCTAGTAGCAGTTGATCAAAAAACCTTGGTTGCACAGTGGAAGATTAAGCCTGATCACCAACTTTACCGTAGCAAAATTAGTTTTTCGATCCAAAATAATCAGGACTTTCACCTGGACCCTCCGCTGTTTCCAGCAGGTGAGCTGGTTAAAGATGACTACTATGGCAGTCTTGAGGTCTATAATAACTCACTTGATGTTAGTATCCCGCTGCGCCAAGTTAACTCTACCGCTGCCTTACCGCAAAAACTCAGTGTTTTAACTGAATACCAAGGTTGTTCTGATAGTACGGGTATTTGTTATCCACCAGTTAAGAAACTAGTGGATCTAGATATCAGTGATGCCCCCCCTAAACTAGAAAACCTGCCAGATCCAGAGGCTGCGCAAGTTAGTCAAGATGATGCTTATACTTCAGCTTTGGCTGGAGCTAGCTTATTGGGGACTATTCTGATTTTCTTCGGGGGGGGCTTGCTCTTAGCTTTTACCCCCTGTGTTTTCCCGATGTTCCCGATTTTATCCGGGGTAATTGCTGGACAGTCCGACTTGTCAGCACGCAAGGCTTTCTCTTTATCTTTAGCCTATGTCATTGCTAGTTCGATCGCCTACGCATTGATTGGGATTTTCTTCGGCCTATTTGGAGCCAATTTACAAACGACTCTGCAACATCCAGTAGCGATTGGCATCTTTGCTACTTTATTTGTCATTTTAGCTTTTTCGATGTTCGGTTTTTTTGACCTACAAATGCCAACAAGCCTGCAGTCACGTTTAAATGAATTCAGTAATAAGCAACGGGGGGGTAGCTTATTAGGTGCTGCTATCATGGGCTTTATCTCCACTCTCATTGTAGGCCCCTGTGTAGCCCCCCCGTTGGCAGGTGCTTTGACCTATATCGCCCAAACTAAAGATGCTTTTATAGGTGGCATTGCCTTATTCACAATGGGCTTTGCCATGGGTATTCCGCTCTTAATTGTGGGTACTTCAGCAGGTCATCTATTACCTCGTGCGGGTACTTGGATGGATACCACCAAGTCTATCTTCGGGATGATTATGCTGGGGCTAGCAATATCCATGCTAAAAAGGATTGTACCTATCGAGGTCACTATGGCTTTGACTGGAACCCTGTTAGTCGCCTCAGGTATTTACATGGGAGCCTTAGACAAAATCTCTGAAGAGTCCACGGGCTGGAAGCGTTTTTGGAAAAGTATTGGCTTAATTATGGTATTTTATGGTGCTATGCAGCTATTAGGCGTTGCGGTGGGTAGTACTAATTTATTTCAACCTTTAAAAGGTGTTTTAAGTGTAGCTGCCAATCCGACGCAAACTGCTAATCATTTAAATTTTCAAACGATCAAAACCGTTGCTGATTTAGAAGCTAAACTAGCAGCCGCTAAACAAAATCAACAAGCGACTATGCTTGACTTCACCGCTACTTGGTGTACTGATTGTGAAACTCTAGAAAAAGTAACCTTTGTGGATGCTAATGTAGTGAAAAGTTTACAAAACGTACAGCTGCTTCAAGCGGATATCTCAGATCAAGATGAGCAAGACCGGGCTTTAACTGCAAAGTTTACAGTACCTGGACCACCAGCGATTTTATTCTTTGACGCAAAAGGCAATGAAATCAGAAAGATACGCATCCAAGGCTATAGAAATCCAGAGCAATTCCTTAAAGTGACTGAACAACTACCTAAGCGTTAATGCTAGATAAATATTTTACTCAGCAAAAATTCATCTAGCCCAGCTATACTCAGTAGATAATATAAAAAAAAGACCAAGGAGTGCTTAGTATGCGTAATCATGAGAATGACTATGAGCTTGAAGAATTGCCTAGCCAGTTAGAGGCCGAACATAACAAAAAGACTAAACCCCATGTTGTTAGGCGTAATATCGAAGATTATTTAGAAAAGCAAGCGTTGCAAAAGCGTCTAAAAGATGTATTTGATGAAGACTTCTTATTGGATTAATGCATTTAGCTGGTTATCTGGGAAGATTTCTTGAATTAAGTTTCGAGTAATCTTCCTACCTTTATGTAAACTAGCTTTATCTAGCTGATCTAAAATAAGCATTAAAGATTGAATATCTTTAGGGAAATGCTTGTGAATATATTTAATGATATGCTCAGGTATTTGTAGCCCGCGTTTATATGCACGCCATTTAAAAGCCTCTAAAGCGCTCATTTCATCAAGATTGTAAATTCGATAAGCTGGCCCCCAAATAAGCCGCGAGCCTAAATCCGGTAATAAACAATTTATTTGATGTGGATTAGAATGGGCAGCAAATAACAATGGCTGAGCATTTTGCCGACAGCGATTAATTAAATGAAAAACCGCTGTCTCCCAATCTAAATTTCCAATCACATAGTCTAAATCATCAATCGCTAATAGAGCACAACGATCTAAACCTTCCAATACCCGCACACCATAGGGCGCTAGCTGCTTAAGTGAAAAGTAAGAAGCAGCTTCGTTAGACTCTTGTGTCTTGTAGCAACAAGCTTGAAGTAAGTGTGACTTACCACTCCCCTGGTCACCGTATAAAAAAACTTGCTGAAATGACTGCCAAAATGCTGAATGCAATAAGGCTAGTGCATCTCTATTCTGTGGCATTGGATAGAAGGAGTCGAAATCAAAACCATCCAACAAAGCAATCTTTAAAGTCAATTGATTCATGGTGGTGAAGGATCAGTGTAAACATTACTTTGTTTATAGGTTTCATGTAGATAGCGCATAATCACAGCTAGAATCGCTGCGACCGGCAATGCCAATAAGACGCCAACAAACCCAAACAATTGCCCACCTGCTAACACGGCGAAAATAACCGCAACAGGGTGTAAACCAATCCGCTCTCCCACCAGCCAAGGTGTTAATAGCGAACCTTCGATGACCTGTACTACTACAAACACAGCTAAGACCCACAAAAGATTTAACGGATCTTGGGTTTGAAATAGCACAGCAATACCAGCAATCGTAATACCTACGATCAAACCTAGATAGGGCACAAAACTGACTAAGCCTGCAATAAAGCCAATCAATAGCGCAAAATCTAGACCAATCAAACTCAAACCTAGCCAGTATAAAATACTTAGTGCGATCATTACCAAAAATTGCCCGCGTAAGAAGGCTCCCAACATTTCATCAGACTCTTTAGCCAATTTAGAGACAGTGGGTTCAACAGAGCGGGGCAATAAGTCGTGGATATAAGCCACTAAGTTATCCCAGTCACGCAGCAGATAAAATAAAAGCACGGGAATCAAAGCTAAGGTACCTAGCCAGCCAACAATCATGAAGCCTGACTTAGAAACTGTTTGCAGTACATTTTTGATCAAGCCACCCGTTTGCTGCCAATTGGAAGCGACTAATTCTTTGAGCTTTTCGCCTTGCAGGATATCAGGATCAACACCTAACTGCGCTTGCAAATAAGTCCCAAAACTTCCTAAAAACCAATCTAGATAACCTGGTAGTTTTTCACCTAGACGTTTAATTTGCATCTCTAGCAACGGTACTAGAAATAAGAAAAATATTAAAATTATTGATGAAATAGCGATAAAGACTACAGTCACCGACAAGGTACGTGAAAGCTTCATCCCTTCTAAACGATCCACTAGAGGATCACCTAAATAGGCTAGGAGTGCTGCAACAAAAAATGGTGTTAGCATCGGAGAAAGCAAATAGAATAAAATTGCAGTGATGCTTAGAACAACTAACCAAAACCAAATTTTCGAGTCCATTAGTTACGCTCGCCGTCTGTTCGTGAAAGCATAATAACTCCAGAAAAACACATAGGCAGCTCCACTAATGATTGTGCTCGCTGCTACTAGCCATTCTAAATTATCCATGACCGATTGTGGCAAAGTATAGAAACCTACATGTAATAAAGTGGCTGCTAAGAGAATAAGTTGTAAGGCTGTATTCACTTTACTAATGAATAAGGGTTTCATCTCCAAAGCACCCGTGACCCAGCGGTAGACCATAGCTCCAGTCACTATCAGTACATCACGCCCAAAAATCAGCCAAACAATCCACCAAGGTAAAAACCCTTTGAAGCCAAATACCAACATAATAGTGACGATAAAAAGCTTATCCGCTAGCGGATCAAGTAAAGCACCTAATGGAGTAAACCATTGATAGCGTCGTGCTAAATAACCATCTAAGCCGTCACTTAAACCAGCTAAAATGAGGAGGACTAAAGCAGACTGATACGCACCTATCCAGAGGAACCAAGCAACAGGTACGACTGAAGCGATACGCGCTAGGGTAATCAGATTAGGAATGTACTTAAGTGCAGACATAATAACCTAAGATTAAAAAATTAATTGTACTGCATCCTGCCCTAGTCGCTGGCGTAAACTCCGTAAGTTATGATCGTTTAACGGTATATAAAACTTATCATCAAGCCGCAACTCAGCGCGTGCACTCTGGTTACAATAATCTAACATAATTGGATAACGTGGCTCTGTAGCCTCCACAAGCCAAGTTTGCAATTCATCCATAAACCCTGAAGTCACTTCTTGAGCATCTACACGCAATTTCAGACGTCGCAAAAAACTCTCACGTAGAGTTTGCAAATCATAAATGGATTCTATTCTTAAGCGTGATGAACCGGTACGTTGATCTACACTAACGGTACCTTCTATAGCGACAATCGCTTCTTTTTCTAAAAGATGTCCAAATTGAGTAAACGTGTCTGCAAATAATAAAATCTCGTACTCAGAGACTGTGCGATCCTCTAGTTTAACAAAATAGCGTTTTCCACGATCAGAGGTTTGCACACGAATATTAGCCACTAAGGCTCCGAATAAAACAGGTTCTTTCGCGTAACGTTGAGCGCCGTTGCCATCATACTCGATAATATCGCGCAGGCTCATTTTGCTAACAGCTTTCAGTTCTTGCTCATATTCATCAAGCGGATGACCCGTCAAATAGAGGCCGAGCGTTTCCTTTTCCAGACGTAAGCGTTCTTTTTCCGGCCATTCTGCCAAGTCTGGCATAGCAGTTTCAGACTTATGGCTGATCATCGCACCGCCAAATAAATCAACCTGACCTACGCCTTGATCACGATGATATTGCTCAGCACGCTTCAAAGCCTCAGGCAGAAACTCAATCTTGGCACGCCGCGAACCGGGCAAAGAATCCAAGACACCTGCTTTAATCAAGGTTTCCAAAACACGGCGTGTCACCTTATGCGAATAAATACGCTGACAAAAATCGAGTAGTGACTTATAAGGTCCTTTAGCTGCACGCTCCTCCATAATCACTGAAATCGCTGCCTCACCGGCACCTTTGACAGCCCCTAGCCCATAAATAATGTTGTTTTTATGATCGACCGTGAAATGATATTCAGAAGCATTCAAATCAGGTGGCAGAATTTTTACCCCTAGCTGCCTACAATCATCGAGCAACATGACGACCTTATCCGTATTGTCCATATCTGCTGATAAGACTGCAGCCATGAAGGCTGCTGGATAATGGGCTTTTAGCCAAGCGGTTTGGAAAGCGACTAAGGCATAAGCGGCAGAATGCGATTTATTGAAGCCATACTCAGCAAACTTCTCCATCAAATCAAAGATGAAACCGGCTTGATTCTCATCGATTTGATTAGCGCGTGCCCCCTCCATAAAAATAGAGCGTTGCTTAGCCATTTCTTCAGGTTTTTTCTTCCCCATCGCCCGGCGCAGCATATCAGCACCACCTAGCGTATAATTCGCTAGCACCTGTGCAATTTGCATAACCTGTTCTTGGTAGACGATAACTCCATAAGTTGGCTTCAGGATTTGCTCAAGGCTTGGATGAGGATATTCAACTTTAGCAATCCCTTTCTTCCGATTGATAAAGTCATCGACCATCCCTGACTGTAAAGGCCCCGGGCGGAACAGTGCTACCAGCGCAACCACATCTTCAAAAACATCCGGCTGTAAGCGACGAATCAGATCCTTCATCCCGCGCGATTCCAGCTGAAAGACCGCAGTCGTCTTTTGCGCTTTTAATAAATCAAAAGAAGCTTGATCATCTAATGGAATCCGATTGATATCGATTAAGGCTAAATTTTTGGCCGCACGTTGGCGATTAATAGTCTCTAGCGCCCATTGAATAATGGTGAGATTGCGTAGGCCTAAGAAGTCGAATTTAACGAGACCGACGGCTTCAACATCATCCTTATCATATTGTGAAACTACTCCCTTGCCCGTTTCATCACATAAAATTGGCGTGAAATCGGTTAAATCCGAGGGTGAAATCAATACACCGCCCGCATGTTTGCCTGTATTACGCGTTAAGCCTTCTAGCGACAGCGCCATATCCATTAGCGCTTTCACTTCTTCATCTTTTTCGTAAAGCTCGATTAATTCTGGGGAAACACGCTCTGCATCCTCCTTCGATTTAGCAGAACGGCCCAGCGCATCCTCTAGGGTAATGCCCAACACGAAAGGAATTAATTTAGCCACCCGATCCACAAAGCCATAAGGATGGCTAAGGACCCGCCCTACATCCCTTACCACCGCTTTGGCCGCCATCGAACCGAAGGTCACAATTTGAGAGACTTGATTGCGTCCATAAGCTTGCGCCACATAATCAATGACCTTATCCCGATTATCCATACAGAAATCGATATCAAAGTCCGGCATCGAAACCCGCTCTGGATTCAGGAAACGTTCGAACAGTAAGTCATAAGCCAGTGGATCCAAATCAGTGATTTTTAAAGCATAAGCGACTAGCGATCCTGCACCAGACCCCCGTCCTGGCCCTACCGGAATATTGTTGTCTTTAGCCCATTGAATGAAGTCGGCTACGATCAGGAAGTAGCCGGGGAAACCCATTTTATTGATCACGTCCAGCTCAATCTTCAGCCGCTCATCATAGGGTTTGCGCTTTTCTGCAAACTCAGGCGTGCCCCGTGGGCATTGTTCCCCAAACAGAAAATCTAAGCGCTCTTCTAAACCCTCCTCGCCAGCTTTGCAGAAGTATTCTTCTGTGGTCATGCCTGCAGGAATGGGAAATTGGGGTAGATAGTTTTTACCCAAAGTGAGAGAGACATTGCAGCGTTTAGCGATTTCCACCGTATTAGCCAGCGCAGATGGAATATCCGCAAACAGCTCCACCATTTCTGCAGGCGAGCGTAGATACTGTTGCTGGCTATACGGTTTGGGGCGCTTAGGATCAGCCAGTACATGTCCACTATTGATGCAGACACGCGCTTCATGTACATCAAAATCACTGCTGGCTATAAAGCGCACATCATTAGTTGCAACTACCGGTAGCTGATACTTAAGCGCTAAATCCACCGCAGCATGAATATAGTCTTCCTCACCCTCTCGTCCGGTACGCTGGAGTTCTAAATAATAGCGATCAGGAAAGATGGCTTGCCATTCTTGTAGACGCTTCTCGGCTAAGTCCTTATTACCCATTAACAGGGCTTGTCCTACATCGCCCTCGCGCCCACCTGAAAGCATAATGACGCCTTCGCTTAATTCTTTCACCCAAGCGCGTTGTACTCGTGGCACGCCGAGTACTTGACCCTGTTGCCAAGCTCTAGAAATCAGCCGGGTTAAATTTCGATAACCTGTATTATTTTGGCAAAGCAAAATAATATGAAAAACCTGCTCAGACTGTTCACTGGCTAGCAGCAAATCCACCCCGAAAATAGGCTTGACGCCTGCGCCCATCGCTGCTTTATAAAACTTGACCAAACCAAAGAAATTATTTTGATCCGTGATTGCCACCGCAGCCATATCCGCTTTTTCAACAGCCTTCATCAAAGGCTTGATGCGAATGGTGCTATCAATCAATGAATATTCAGTATGTAAACGTAGGTGGACAAATTGAGTCATTATCTGAAGTTTGCTGTGGCTATAAAAGGTTGAACGGTCTTGGTCAGGACATCACTTTGCCAAGCTTAGCGCGAATGATACCCTATCTTCCTGCTGATCAGAATGAGTCTATTCCATGCTAAAGTTTCTTCCCGGCCTAATTTTATTAGAGATCATTACCGTGAGTTTAATGCTACTCGCACCGGAACCACTGATTGGCTGGGGTTGGCTACGCCTAGGCATACCTTTAGCTATTGTAGCTAGTTTAATGGCTTTATGGTTTAGTGCGATGTCTAATCAGCAGCGCAAAGATGAACTAATGCGTCTGCAAGAAAGCCATGCCCGCGAGCGGGAGAAAATCAAAGTCAATGCAGAACGCGCTAAGCATCAAGTCACCAAAGAGGCTCACAAACAAGTTCAGCAAGAAATCAAGCGCACGACTGCTCAAGCTAATTTCAAAGTTGGTTTAGCGGTTGCTGGAGCGGCAAGCTTGGGCGGTTTTCTGCTCTTAACGCAGTTCGTGACTATTGGTGTCTTATTGCTCGGGACAGCAGGTGGAACCTTAGGCGGTTATTTATTACGCCTTAGACAAGAACGCGCTAAACACGTGATTCAGCTGGCTAAAAAGACTGAGACTGCTCCGCGTCTGATTAATTCAGAGAATAAAACTAATTAATTCCCCGTTATCCACTACCTATCAGTCAGCTCCAGCAGTTTATCGTTGACTGCTTTACCCTCTTTTGTAGCCCAGTTAATAATTTAGAAACTGAATTATTCTATTTACAAAAATGACGGGTTGAACACTATGCATGAAACATTATTAGAAGATATTAAATTTCATCTTGATCATTTAGATGGCTATGACCGTACTTATTTTCTAGCAGGCTGGGTTTTCAGTACAGGTCGCAAGATTGAGTCTATTCGGGTGGATACCTCAGAAAATTATAGTAGCGAGCTTTCTAATCTCGATACACGCCAAGATGTTAACAATTTCTATAAGCTCCCTGAAGATATGCAAACCGGATTTAAGTTTATCCTGACACCGGATCAACCCTTTGATACCATTACTTTTAGTGTCAAGTTCCAAGGCGAGTCTGCTTACAAAGTATTTACTGAGATCAAACATAGCTCACCAGTGACAGCACTCACTGAAGCTCCAGCCCCAGTTGCTAAAACTGCTCACCCCTCTATTAGCCTTAACCCAAAAGCACCAGCCCTGGTGGTCGTAGATAATTTTTATAGCGATCCTGAAGCGGTACGCGAATACGCGATGAGCTTGGATTTCAATCCCAATGTGAAATACCACAAAGGCTCACGTACTGAAGTAAAAACTATTTTCGAAGGCACTAAAGAATCCTTCGAAAAGCTCTTAGGTAGAAAGATTAGCGTTTGGGAAGAGCATATTTATAATGGAGTTTTCCAATATTGCACAGCTGAAGAACCCTTGGTTTATCACACAGACAACCAAAGCTATGCAGCTGTGGTGTTTCTAACACCAGATGCTCCACCGGAGTGTGGCACTAGCTTTTATAGAAGTAAATTCAACGGCTTAATGGCTTATCCAACCCCTGCCGACTGCAAAAAACATGCTAAATCGGCTGATGAGCTCTTTGAAGAAATGTTTGCAGGAAACTTCTATGACAAGACGCGTTGGGATTTAGTCGATACTGTCGGTAATGTCTATAATCGTTTAGTAATTTTCGATGCGAAACGTGTTCATGCTGCCTCAGCCTATTTTGGAAATAGCATGCAAAATAGCCGTCTCTTCCATATGTTTTTCTTTGATGTCGCTTAATAAGCTGCACAGCAATTAATAAAAAAGGCGCAAAATTCGCGCCTTTTCTTATTGTTTCCAGTCTAGTTAAATTTTAACTAAGCCAGGTTGACGTTGACCTTTCAAAGCGACTAAATCTGCGTAAACATAAAGAATATTGTTTTCTTTATGCCAATCCGTGGGGAAACCTTGCCATAAACGGGCATCTTGGAAACGGCAGTTAATCCCGCGCACATACGTCGCTTGCTCGCGATTGGTGTAATACCAGAACGAATTCTGATTCCAGAAGGAAATATGTGTTGGGTCTTGGAAAGCGCCACGCCCATCTGTCGAAGGTGTCCGGGATACCAACCAACCGCCAGGCACTAACACCCGATAGATTTCATTCATTAAACCCACCGTACACAACAGTCCACCCGAAGCACCGTGGTCACAACTCGAATCAGGGCAATGCGGAATATGCTCTAAGAAATCATAAGCCCGGATGCAACCAATAGAATTATCAGGGAATGGCAATCCTTTCCGAATATCACAATTCACATCTGCGTCGACTAAATCAACACTCATAAAACCTGGAGGTGAGTTATGTGCGCCACCCAAATCTAACATTTGCAAATTATTACGCCGACACCATTCAGCAATCATCCGATAAACATATTTATTAGAAACCTCTTGCTGCATCCGTTGGATGTCTGCATTAAAACGTAGGTAGGTGTTATCCTCATTTTCTAATAAACGATATAAATATAAACACTTAGGAATATATTCAAAGTGAGCACCGACTAAATAAGTACGGCAAATTAAATCGTGATCATCAACCACATGTAATTCTGGATCATGGCCACCTGCTTGCTGATAAGCCTCACGTGACCAAACCCGTACGTGATTGGGTGCATAGAAAATTTGATGTAAAGAGCTAGCATTCGTTTCGAAGGCGCGCATGGCTGTGTAGCGCTTATCTTTCCAATTGAAAGGGTAGTTCTCCCAACCATGACTAGCAATAAAGATTTGGCATGAATGGTCAGCTCTGAAATTAGTAAAATCAGAATATAAAAAGCCTGCATTAGTAGCCTGTGCGTGTGCATCAATAACTTGCAAAGCATCTGGAGTAAGCAGATCGTCGTGATCAAGCTCAACAAAGTATTCACCTTGGCAATTACCACAGGCAAACCGCTTTAAGGCCCCCACCCCCTTAACTGCAATTTCATCAGGCGCTCGCACTACACGCACCTGAGGGTGATTAGCAATAGACTCTGGAATGACTGCTGTCCCATTAGGTACAATTACCCATTCCCAATCTTTAAATGTTTGAGCCAATAAGCTTTCAAAAGCTTCACCAATAAAAATTGGTTTGTGAGTAGGTGTAAAAATACTAAAGCGCATAACTACTGTCTCTTCTTTTTTATAATCAAACAATTAGTCAGTTATATTCAAAAACTAAAACTTCGTAAAAAGCATATCAAAATCTTTATTGATAGCCTATGGCAGTTATCTTAATTATTAAAACGACTGTCTTAATATAAAACTATTCATTGCATACCCTTACCATAACCTTGCCATTTGAGTAGCGGCAAGTGATGCTCACGCATGATCTCATCAATTTCTCCCAAATGATGTTGTACATGCCGCATCTGTATAAAGCATTGATCTAGATAGGTAATCTCCTCTCCTTCCATTTCACGTTTTTCTAGTAGCTTCTCAGTACTCATTGGCATATGAGCGAGTTTATATTCAACTTGGCCTAAATAAGATAATAGAAAACGTCTAGAGATAGAGTCTGGCGCGATTTTATGCATCTGCGCAGCTTCCATATCTACAATTCGATGAAAAGGATAATGACTAGGATTCTGACTGAACCAGATATCCATACCCACTAGAGAATGATACAGATGCTCACGTACTAATAGTTTCTCGCCAGAAAAGACAGTTTCTGGACAGGTTAGAATCGTTTGACGAAGCATTGCCAAAATTGGCTTTAAATGCCGGAGGAGCACGACAGATAAATCCTGTTGCATAAATAGCACCTTAGCTAAAAATTTTGACGTATTTTCTTTATTAGTTAGCCCTAGCCACCAACGTATTGCCAGTTTTCAAGATAAACGTAACCTAAAAAAGAAACCCCGCAATTTTCACCGCGGGGTTCCTTTAGATCAAATTAAGATCAGGTTAGCTTTAGCTAATAATTAGCACCAGCCCCAACCCCAACCCCAATCGCAACCGCCACCCATGCCTCCAGTAGCGCCTTGGGCACCTTGAGCACCATCAGCGCCTTGAGCACCAGTAGAGCCTTGAGCACCTTTAGAACCTTGGGCACCTTGGGCTCCAGTTGCACCGGTATCACCCTTAGAGCCTTGAGCACCAGTAGAACCCTGAGCACCAGTAGAGCCTTGAGCACCAGTCATACCCTTATCGCCTTGGGCACCTTTAGAACCCTGGGCTCCAGTAGAGCCTTGAGCACCAGTAGAGCCTTGAGCACCAGTAGAACCTTGAGCACCAGTAGAGCCTTGAGCACCAGTAGAGCCTTGAGCACCAGTAGAGCCTTGAGCACCAGTAGAGCCTTGAGCACCAGTAGAACCTTGAGCACCAGTAGAACCTTGAGCACCAGTAGAACCTTGAGCACCAGTAGAACCTTGAGCACCAGTAGCGCCAGTATCACCTTTGTCGCCTTTCAACCAAGCTTGTACGTCAAATTGATCGATATCACCATCGCCTTGTACGTCACCAATGGTTTGAGAGAACCAATCAAAGAAGCCTTGGCCATTAGTACCATTTGTACCGTTGGTACCAGCAGAACCTTGGGCACCTTGAGCACCAGTTGCGCCAGTAGAACCTTGTGCACCAGTTGCGCCAGTAGAACCTTGTGCACCAGTTGCGCCAGTAGAGCCTTGAGCACCAGTTGCGCCAGTAGAGCCTTGTGCACCAGTTGCACCGGTAGAGCCTTGAGCACCAGTAGAGCCTTGAGCACCAGTTGCACCAGTAGAGCCTTGAGCACCAGTTGCACCGGTATCGCCCTTAGAACCTTGTGCACCAGTTGCGCCAGTAGAACCTTGTGCACCAGTTGCGCCAGTAGAGCCTTGAGCACCAGTTGCGCCAGTAGAGCCTTGAGCACCAGTTGCACCAGTAGAGCCTTGAGCACCAGTTGCACCAGTAGAGCCTTGAGCACCAGTTGCACCAGTAGAGCCTTGAGCACCAGTTGCACCGGTATCGCCCTTAGAACCTTGAGCACCAGTTGCACC